>CBDAUE010000004.1:0-450856 GCA_965200595.1 Thermodesulfobacteriota bacterium
ACCATCCTTCTTGAACCCTTAAACGGATACTTAATGTAGATCCTGTCAATCTTCTTCATAATCTCTTCGTCCTGCGGGGATACCCCCACAGGTTTGTAGTAAATATTTGAGCGATTTATATCCAGCAGTTTGCACTGCCTTACCAAAGAAAGTGCCCGGCCGCGCACTACCAACTTCTTGCGCCGCTGCCGACCGAGCGCCTTTGATAAAAAATCGTTCTCCAGCGTCAGCTGGCCCACCTTGGATTCAAGCTGGTTTACGTACTTGCTCTCGCCCGCCGCCTTGCTGCCCGCCCCCTGGCCGAACACTTTGTCCGCGGCGTTGCCGAGCTGCTTCTTCTTCCACATGCTTATCTGATTGGGATGAACCTCAAACTGCCGGGCAAGCTCCGCTACTGTCTTGTCTCCTTTTACCGCCAAAAACGCTACCTTTGCCTTGAACTGCGGTGAATGATTACGTCTTTTACTCTTCATTATGTACCTCCTGTATACTCTTTTAGAATACCAAGGAAATACACTTAAGGTGCTGTCTGATTTTTGGGGTCCACTTCTAAAAGCGTACTGAGAAGCTTCAGAGCATTGTTAGCAAAGAAGTTATGGGACTTTTTGAAGGAAAGGTTGAAGTTGTGTTTTTCGATGTTACAACCCTTTCGTTTGCAAGCGACACGCAAGACGATCTTCGAAGGAAGGGGTGGAGCAAGGACGGGAAGCCTCACAGGGTTCAGGTGGTGCTGGGACTGTTTCAGACCAAAGACGGACTTCCCTTGGGTTATGAGCTGTTTCCGGGGAACACATCTGATGTAAGCACTCTTGAGCCTGCTATAGAGGGGTTAAAGAAGAGGATCAAGCTTGAAAGGGTGGTGTTTGTGGGGGATGCGGGGATGATGAGCAAAAAGAATCTTGAGGTCTTAAAGCGCAATAAGTATGAGTGGGTTGTAGCGGCAAGGCTTCGGGGGATGTCCGAGGAGGACAGCGAGAAGGTATTCTCACACAGTGACTGGAAAGAGATAGGGGAAGGTAAAAGACTTGGGGATATGGAAGTGGGAGGACGGAGGCTTGTTCTGCGTCACTGCGAGAAGAGAGCGAGGAAAGACTCGCAGGACAGGGAAGAGGCTTTAAAGAAACTTGAGAGAAGGATAGCAGGGGGGATAAAGGGCAATGGACGCAGGGGCAGGTTCATCAAGGTGGAAGCGGGGGCCGTGTCTGTAGACACCGAAGCGGTGGAGAGGGATGAGAAGTTTGACGGTCCTCACGGGGTATGGACCAGTCTTCCTGCTGACAAATACGATGCCTCCAGGATATACGACTGTTACGGGGAGTTATGGAAGATAGAAGAAGGGTTTCGTGTCATGAAGCACACAATGGCTGTAAGGCCTGTGTTTCACTGGACTCAAAGGAGAGTGGAGGCTCACATGGCCATCTGTTTTACGGCATTCGTACTGCTTCGCATACTGAGGTTCAGGCACAACTGTTATCATGGGGGAAAGGAACCGATGAGTGAAGGGGCCATACTGTCAGAACTTGGCAGGGTTGAGGCGTCCCTGGTGGTGGACAGGGGAACCAATAAGAGGTATCTGATACCTTCTCAGGGCACCACGGAGCAGAGATCTCTTTACTCCGCTGTGGGAGCGGTGCTCAGCAGGCAGACCATGCTTGCGGATTCCTGGTAAAAACAGACCGGGGACTCCCGGCTGACTAATAAACATCTTAAAAGCTCTTGTGTAGTGTACAAGCGGGAACCCGCTTGTGTAATATCAGGTACTTACGTTACAAAAGTGCGGAAGGAATTGTTCGCTAAGAGCGACAGACTCCTAGGAGGCCGTATATATGCATACACGCATATGGGCATTGTAAGCGGCCAGCGGAAAAGGAAAAGCGGCTCACACCGCTTCATACAAGAGAGGAGACGGTATGTATGTCCTTATCCCCTCTGCCGGACAGGCAGATAACTATAATCTGCTCCGGGGACATGGAAGGAGCAATTTTGCGCACGTGAGCTACCGCGTGGGAAGTTTCAAGCGCGGGTATTATCCCCTCTACCTCCGACAGGTAGGAAAACGCCGAGAGCGCTTCTTCGTCCGTTACGGACACGTAATCCACCTCCCCCGCATCCTGAAAATACGAATGCTCGGGACCTACGCCGGGATAGTCAAGACCTGCTGCGACGGAATGGGCGCCCTTTATCTGGCCATCTTCATCCTGGAGCAGGTAGGTTTTGCTTCCGTGAAGAACCCCTACTGAGCCGGCGGTTATGGTCGCCGAGTGAAGGCCGCTTTGAAGACCATGACCCGCCGCCTCAACGCCGATTTTCCTTACCCCTGATTTCTCTATGAAAGGGAAAAACAGACCCATGGCGTTTGAGCCTCCGCCGACACAGGCAACCAGGGTGTCGGGAAGTTTGCCTTCCGCGGCGAGTATCTGCTCCATTGCCTCGCGGCCGATCACGGACTGAAAATCCCTTACCATCATCGGGTAGGGATGGGGACCGGCGACGCTTCCTATTATATAGAAGGTGTCTCTCACATTGGTCACCCAGTCTCTCATAGCCTCGTTCATGGCGTCTTTTAGGGTTTTGGTGCCAGAGACCACAGACCTTACCTCAGCGCCCAGAAGCTTCATGCGGAAAACGTTAAGCTCCTGGCGTTTCGTGTCCTCCTCCCCCATGTATATCACGCACTTCTTGCCTAAAAGCGCAGCAACCGTGGCCGTGGCGACCCCATGCTGTCCCGCTCCGGTCTCAGCTATTATCCTGTCCTTGCCCATCCTATCGCAAAGAACCCCCTGGCCTATCGTGTTGTTTATCTTGTGCGCACCGGTGTGAGCAAGATCTTCTCTTTTAAGATAAATCCTGGCGCCGCCGAGACTCTTCGTCATCGCACGGGCGTAATAAAGCGGGGTAGGCCTGCCGGCGTAATGCTTGAGATAGTAATCGATTTCCTCGTGAAAAGTCTTGTCAGCCCAAGCCTCTTCGTAGGCCCGCTGAAGCTCGATCAGAGCGGGCATCAGAGTTTCTGAGACATAGCAACCGCCGAAATTTCCGAAATGACCTCCCTCGTCAGGGTAGCTGTATTTCCGGTTAGTTCTGCCCATAACCTGCGGCCTCCATAAACCGCTTAAGCTTAAGATGATCTTTTATACCCGGGGAACTCTCAACCCCGGAGCTCACGTCAACGGCGTAGGGGTTCACAGCCCTTATGGCGTCGCCAACGTTATCTGAGTTAAGTCCCCCGGAGAGTATAACGAATTCATTTTCCAGTTTCCGTCCGGAGAGAATGTTCCACGAAAAATTCTCTCCGGTGCCCCCGTAGGCATCCGGCGAGTAGGAATCGAAAAGAAAGGAGTCAGTATCATAGAGTTCCACCGCATCAAGACTGCCCGTGTCCCTGACCCTTACGGCCTTTATGTAGTTCTCCCCAAATGCGGCACAGAACTGCGGCGTCTCATCTCCATGGAACTGGTAGACGTCAAAGCCCGCAACGACTCCCGACTCCCGCAGGTAGTCCGCTTCGGCGTTTACGAAAACCCCCACTTTGGTCACAAACGGGGGGATATGTCTTATTATCTCTCCCGCCTCTTCGGGACTAATAAACCTCGGGCTTTTTTTGTAGAAAACAAAACCAAGCGCCGCTGCTCCCAGCCGCACTGCGCAGAGCGCATCTTCCAGATTGGTTATTCCGCATATCTTTACTCTAGTCATCCGCGGTTAATCCTAACCGATGAAGCGGAATTAATTAACCGTATCCGAGCGCGGATAAAAGAAGACCCTTCCACCGTCCGGAGCAAGGGTCTTTGGCCTAACAGATTATAAAGAAGGAGAAAAGACTTGACCCTTCACGCAAGCTCCTAGAAGTAGGCCTGAACCTGCGCTCTTACAATCGACTCATCAGACTCGGCTCCACCGATTTCCTCTTCCCTCTGGAAGGTATAGTCAAGCTGTATCTTCCACTTGTGGTTGCCGCTTAGATAGCAGTTAACTCCCTGGGTAACCGCCCATATATTGTCAAGACCATTTGCCGCGTCGTCATCAAGAAGAACCATTGCGTACCTTGATGCAATCTCGATCTTCTTCGGAAGCAAGAAGAAACCGCCCTGAACTCTGAAACCGTGATCAAGGGCAGTGTCTACTCCGGCCTCATCAGAATCAACCGACCTCCCTATATACTCACCGGTAAGATTAAACCTCGGGTTCCTGTAGTTTATATCGGCGCTGAACGATACCACTGTTCCGCCAGCCGACAAATCTCTTTCATCTTCGTGAATTCCGATATTGGTATCTTCGCTGCCTTCTTCAACATCTATGCCCGCAACAGCGGCTCCAACCATGAGCGTTGGCCTCTTGGCGAAGTTCTCTTTTACTCTCTTTGCCTTTCCTCCGACAAGAGACGCCTGAATTCTGGAGGCCCAGAGCACGCCTGTATTATCCGTATCGCCTTTCACGTTGGTGCCCAGACCTTGGAAAACACCCGCTTCGTAGCGAATCATGCCGTCGCCGAGAAAACCGTAAGCGCCCACACCTATATCCCTGTCGTACTCAAAGTAATCGCTTACAATAGAGCGGTCCACGAGCTGAAGGGCGGAGGAGGAGTTAAGTATCTCCCTGTTGAACGGGACCTTGTACTGACCCACCGTGGGAATAAAAGTCCTGTTCATGGCAAACGACAGCTTCATATCCTTGAGTTCCCCGTTTCTTCCGAAATCGTACTGAACCTTGTATTTCATCCAGGGAGCGAAAGCATTGCCGTCCCACGTTACCCTGAGCCTTCTTACGCTGAAACCGAGACTCTCGTTATCATCTCCCTCAGAATTCAGATAATCAGCCAGGAACTGGCCGCGAAGTCTCATTCTCATCTTGTAGTTCTTGTCCGCAGTCTGGAAGGTAAGACCGGCGCCTTTCTTGGTTTTGACTTTTATCTTGTCGTACCAAGACTTGGTTGCAGAGGCTTCGTACATCTTCATGTTTATCTGCCGGTTCTGCTCTTCGAGCCTTTCTATCTGTTTTTTCAGTTCCTCGATCTGTTCCCTGATGCTGCGGTCGTCACTAGCTTGGGCGGGAAGAGACATAAAGGAAAGCAACGTCACGAAAAAAACAGTTAAAACTGCAAAAATCCTCATTTAACGTCCTCCTTAATGTATTTACTGCTCACTTTAGCCTAATGATATGCGTGAATGATTAACTCAAAATAAACGAATTGTTAATTCTATGTCAAGAGCACCAGGCACCGGATTGATGTACGCTCGATTAACACGTATGCAGTGTGCTGCCGGAAGCGGATTCGGAAGCCTTGAACAACATTCTAAACGGATACTCAAAACATATAAGGTCAATGAACTTCATAAGTTTCACTTTTTCCTCGTGAGTCTTGTTAAGTCAGCCCACACTGTTTTAGAAAGATCAGATCATGATCGAGGTTTTTATCAACTTCTTTTCTCCTCGCTCGGCCTGAGGAACTAGCAGTTTTATGTACTGTCCTGCTTCTGTCTTTCTTGATCCCTTTAAGTATGGCAACCAGTTTTTGGTTTTTCGAGCAGCTGGTTTTTCCATTTCAGGATCTGGCTTGCATGTAAGCAGAACATGCAGGCAGGTGTTGCAGCTGGTTGGTTCTCTGTGTTCGCCGCCTGCCTACTTGACAGCGTGCAAGAATCTTTCCAACCTGCAACTGAGCAAAAAATCGGCCATAATTCGAACAACAGCATAACACATGCTTCACCGGCCGCGGCTGACCAGTCGAGCCGGAAGCGCGGTTTCCGAAACGGTTGGACGGACAGAGGATTGATGTGTCACTTCTGTATTTCGGTTTGCTCTACAACTGGATCACCAAGCCGCACACTTGCTGGAAGCCGAACTGGAAACTCAGTGGACGAGTTTGTGTTCAGCCCGCTCCTACCACCTGACCGTACCGTGAAGCTCAACTCCGTGCTCCGGAGCGTCTCCGTTTGCATATTCGCTGCGTGTAGCGTCTATTGCAAGCTCAAAACCGTACTCGCCAGGCTCCGCCGGCGTAAGCCTCCAGCCAACCAGCAGCCTGCGTGTGTCTTCAGAAAGCCCCACACCCACATTGGGAGTTCCCGTAAACCCTCCTCCGAACACAGACATGCCGTAACCCATCTGAGCATCCAGCTCCGCCGAACTGCCAAGAGATACTCCTGCCGGATCCGGAAGCTCTTCCCGCCACAGCGCTTCTGTATTGTCGCTGCTCCCTCCCCATCTCGGAGTGAGCGCAAACGAAAGCCCCCTCTCACGCTCCCCGGCTCCAAGCCGCGCTGTGAAACTCAATCCGCTCTCCTCCGCTCCCGACTCCGTGTGTGCAGCAAGCCATCTGCCACGTGCCTCCACTTCCAGACGTGACGCACTGTATCTGAGACCTCCTGCAAGCTCAAGCCCCGTACCCGCAAGTCCGTCCCCTCCGTCCCTTCTTGCAGATACCTCCATAAACGGTGTCACTTCGCTGTCTCCAAACTTAAAACCACGGGACATCTCCAGTCCCGCTCTGCCCCTCCAGATATCGGCGCTGAGATCATCAATTATATCTTTGCCGTCACCTGTAGATATCCTCGCAAAAGTTGCATCCCCCTTCGCTGCCAGTTCTATCCCTGCCACCTGTGAGAGCTGCTGCCTGAACCCAAGTGATCCCATCCACATGAAAAGATCGCTCTGCTCCTCTATATCTTCTGATTTGTGCTTCATCTCTCCCCATCCCGCTCCCAGCACCGCTTTGAGTTCCAGTCCATTGCCAAACGTCAAGCTCCCGTACGGATACAGCGCTGTGAGAGTGCTCTCTATACTGCCCCTCTCCCCGGGATCGTCCCCTCCATCAAAGTGATAGTCTGACTCTCCCCTGCCGTGACTCACCGCAAGACCCGCTACCCACTTCGCTCCTCTCACGTCAGCTCCTAGCCAGCCGGTACGCGTATCTCCGTCGTATCCCATACCAGTTTCAGGCTTGCCCGAAAATGTTCCCAGATCTCCCCTGCCCCACACAGACCACATAAACGGTCTGCCCTCCTGCTCTCCCACAGCAAGCGAAAAATCGCTTGCGTACAGAAGATCGCCTGCTTCTATACTGCGGTGATAGGTATTCTGCTCGCACTCCTCCATGTCCGTACCAAGACAGACACTGCCGTGCTCCGTCCCTGCACTGCCAAACTGTATCGGCTGTCCTCCAAGTGTCAGACTGTCTTGAGGTACCGAGTCGGCAAAACGTGTGTTTATATTGCCCAGAGCTCCCGCAACGGTGCTTGCTCCCAATGCGGCCATGGCTCTCTTCAGAGCCCGTCTCTGTGCCGCAGGAACCACTGGAGCGGCTGATACAGTGATATTAAACGTATCGCTCACACTGCCGCCTCTGCCGTCATCGGCTGTCACCTTTACAGAAAGCGTTCCCACGTCTTCTGCAGACGGAGTTCCTAAGAAAGTTCTGGCAGTGCTGTCAAAGCCAAGCCATGCGGGCAGAGCGCCGTCATCTCCCTTTACAGCAATATAGGTAAGAGTGTCGTTATCCGCATCGTTAAAGGTGTTCTCTTCAAACCTGTATCTGAACTCCAAACCTTCCATAGCAGTCTGGTCCGGTATCTCGTTTGCAACCGTCGGAGCTTTGTTCGCGGCTGCCACCGTGATATTGAATGTGTCGCTAACAGCGCCGCCTCTGCCGTCATCTGCTGTCACCTTTACAGAAAGTGTTCCAACGTCCTCTGCAGACGGAGTGCCGGAGAATGTACGAGTACTGTTATCAAAGCCAAGCCACGAGGGCAGAGCACCGTCGTCATTCGTGACTGCACTGTAGGTAAGAGTATCTTCATCGGCATCGCTGAAGGTGCTCTCCGGGAATGTGTAGCCAAATTCCAATCCTTCCGTCGCACTCTGATCCGGTATCTGGCTTGCCACCGTGGGAGCTTTGTTCGCGGCTGCCACCGTGATATTGAATGTGTCGTTAACACTGCCGCCCCCGCCGTCGTCTGCTGTCACCTTTACAGAAAGTGTTCCCACGTCTTCTGCAGACGGAGTGCCCGAGAAAGTTCGGGCAGTGTTATTGAAGGTAAGCCATGAGGGTAAGCTGCCGTTGTCATTCACAGCCGCACTGTAGGTAAGAGTGTCTTCATCGGCATCGCTGAAGGTGCTGTCCGGGAATGTGTAGCCAAACTCCAGTCCTTCCGTCGCACTCTGATCCGGTATCTTTTCCGCCACCGTCGGTGGACTGTTCACGGCCGGAGGGGAAACGGAGGTCTGCTCAGCCGATACGGTGATATTAAACGTGTCGCTCACAGAACCGCCTCTGCCGTCGTCTGCCGTCACCGTCACTGAAACCGTTCCCGCATCGTCTGCTCCGGGAGTTCCCGAAAAAGCGCGGTCGTCGGCAAAAAACCTCAGCCAAGAAGGCGTGACCGCTCTGTATGTGAGTGTGTCGCCGTCCGGATCGCTGAAGGTGTCGGGCGGGAATGTGTAACTGAATGCCGTCCCGGTTGTCGCCTCCCGGTCCGGTATCGGGTTTGCTGCCGTCGGAGGACGGTTGGCAACCTCCGTGTTGTTGGTCACCCGCCGGCTGGTGAGATTGACAGCCTTGTTGCCGGATGTGCCCTGAATCGGATCAGTGTCAGGTACTTCATAGGAAACCGTTACCGTCTGCCCGCTCCCGACCGTCCTTGCAAGCGTAAGCGTCACCACTTTGTCTGTGATGACAACAGGGTTGGTGGCAGCCAGACTGACTGTGCTGCTGCCTGCCTTCACAGTGAAGGCAGAGGCTGCGGGTACAGAACTTGTATCCAGTTCCTCATTGTATGTAAGCGTAAGTGTCGCGCCGTTTACCTCTGCCCCCGTAAATGTCGGGGTGGAGCCGTTTGTCACTTTCTGATTGGTGAAATCCTCGGCGGCATTGTAGGATGTGTCCTGAATCGGGTAATCGCCCCGCACTACATAGGACACCCTTACAGCCTCAACATTGGTGACCACCCTTCCAAGCATAAGCGTCACTACCCTGCCGCTTATGCTCACAGGATTGGTATTGGCAAGAAGGACAACATTGCTGTCCGCCTTCACCGTGAAATCCGCTGCCGGAGGCACCGAACTCTCATCCAGATTCTCATTGTATGTAAGCCTCAGCACCGCGTCGGTTACTACCGCCCCCGCAAGCTTCGGACCGGTGATGTCCGCTGTTCTGTTCATCACCGCCCGGTCGGTAAGATCGCCTGCCTTATTGCCGACTATGTCCTGAATCAGATCAGTGTCAGGTGCAGTATAGGAAACAGTTACCTTCTGACCATGTTTCACACCCCCTATAAGCCTGAGCGTTACCACCGCTCCGCTTATCGCTACAGGAGTCCTGGGCGTGGGGAGAAGGTTTACCTCGCTGCCGTCCACCTTTACCGTAAAAGCCGAATCTGCCGGTACGGAGCTCTCATCCAGATTCTCATTGTACGTAAGCGTCAGTGTTTCACCGTTAACCGCAGCCCCCAAGGGCTGGGGAAGCAGCGTCGGCGCTGTGGTGTCCGGAGTGCTGTTGGTTACTCCCTTGCCGGTAAAACCAGCGGCAGCATTGCCGGAGGTGTCCTTAATCGGGTTAGCGCCGGGTGTATAGGAAACCGTTACAGTCTCACCATGACTAGCAGCTGTTGCCAAGGTAAGGGTCACCACCTTCCCGCTGATGGTAACGGAGGAAGGATTGGCTCCAGGCGGCACATAGACACCTGCCTTCACCGTAA
This sequence comes from Thermodesulfobacteriota bacterium, assembly GCA_965200595.1. Lineage (GTDB taxonomy): Bacteria > Desulfobacterota_D > UBA1144 > Nemesobacterales > Nemesobacteraceae > Nemesobacter. The sequence continues at coordinate 9,693 of CBDAUE010000004.1, forward strand.
AGGCCGTCTTTGCTGGCACCGAGCTCTCATCCAGATTCCCATCGTACGTAAGTGTAAGCTTTGCCCCGTTTACCTCAGCACCAGTCAACTTCGGTGCGGTCTTGTTCATGACCGCATGGCTGGTCAGGTTGACGGCAGGATTCGGAGTGACGGCCTTGTCCTGGATCGGATTAGCGCCGGGTGTATAGGAAACCGTCACCGTCTGACCGCTCGTTACAGCACTTGTAAGCTTAAGCGTCACTACGGCTCCGCTGATAACGACAGGGTCGATGGCGGCCAGACTGACCGTGCTGCCTGCTGCCGTCACTGTGAAGTCCCCGGCTGCAGGCGTGGAACCCGTATCCAGTTCCTCATCATACGTGAGCGTAAGTGAGTCATCGTTAACCTCAGCCGTAGACAACATCGGAGCTGTGGTGTCCGGAGTGCTGTTGGTTACTGACTCGCCGCTCAGATTGGCGGCATTGTTCGGAGTGGCGGCCTTGTCCCGAATCGGATTAGTGCCAGCTGTATAGGATACCGTTACCATCTGACCATGGGTAACCCCGCTTGCAAGCGTAAGCGTCACCGTCTTCCCACTTATGGCGACAGGGTTGGTGTTGGCTAAGCTGACAGAACTGCCAGCTACCTTCACTGTGAAGTCCCCGGCTGCAGGCGTGGAACCTGTATCCAGATCCTCATTGTACGTGAGCGTAAGTGAGTCATCGCTAACCTCAGCCGTAGACAACATCGGAGCTGTGGTGTCTGCCGTCACCGCTATATCGAATGTGTCGCTCACCGTGCCGCCGTAGCCGTCGTCAGCTGTCACCTTTACCGAAACCGTGCCAAGATCCGAACCCGTCGGAGTGCCCGAAAAAGTGCGGGTGGTGGCATTAAAACTCAACCACGCAGGCAGACCGCTGTCGTCACTCTTGACCGCACTGTATGTCAGGGTGTCGGTGGGATTCGTGTCGCTGTCGCTAAAGGTATTCTCCGGAAAAGCGTAGCTGAAAGCCATTGCCTCAGTCGCACTCTGATCCGGTATCTCGTTCGCCACCGTAGGAGCACTGTTGAGCGTGCCGTTGACCTCAATTACTAATCCGTCTGGATCGGTCGACCATGAGCCTGAATCAGTACTCCGAAGCAGGCTTGTGTCATCAATGCTCCAACCCGTCTCGGCCGTTGTTTCATCATCGCTATTGTTCTGGATCAAAAACTTTTTGGCATTACTAATTCCCTCATGAACGCTTATCCAGTAGGTTGTTCCTGCGGCAAGTTTCACTGTATTGCTGGTCGGCACGGTAAATTTGTTCAATTTATTGCCTTCAAGACTGTTCGGATTCGTTAGCGTGGCCACCAGACCGCTGGCGTTCATATTCGGCTGGCCACTGCCATTGTCCTCCCGAAGCCTGACCGATATGCTTGATCCGCTGGTTCCCAGACGAATCTGAATGTCGGAGAGCGTGGCACCCTGCGAACCGGTTCTGAAACTCTGCGCATAGAATGCGTTGGATTCGTTGGCGTTGTTGGCAAACTTATCTGCGTTGGAGACCAGAGTCGCAGAAAAGGCCGGTGTCGCGGCAAAAACGAGCATCGCCAGCATGAACAGCATCACCCAAGTACGGGCAAAAGCGCCGGAAGAAAGAAAAGCAGAAGATTTGGCCGCACGGCGGAGACCGGAGGTTAACGCGCTAATCGAGCCTCTGCAAAGGCGGGGGGGGTATAAATGTTCGCTCCGTCAGGAAAACGGCGGACATCGAAGCGTTCAGTTGCTAGGCTCCGATCTCTGCTTAATTCACGGTACCGCATTTTGTCAGATCATAAAACTTATAACACAACCAACCCAGGTTCGACTCTAACACAACCGGCACAGCTTTTGCAAGGAGAACTTTCTCGGAACTGATTTGTGTTCCGAATTGTTCTTTAACTTTATTGAAGATGTTTTGCGTCCATCCCGAACCCTATTGTGCTCAAGTGGTATATTGGTGAAAACGCTTAAGAAGCTCCGACAACCCATCTCCAATACCCCTTCTCGTAGTCTTCCTGCCTGATGACCCGTCCGGCATATCCGCATTTCACGCAGACCTGCGAATCTCCCTTGATTATGTCTGTAAACCGATCGATATAGTTCCCCTTACTTGTTTCTATTCTGCTGTATGAATACACTTAAGATGCTGTTCAGTTTCCGGGGTCCCGTCTAAGGAACACTGATGAGAAAGATCATAGCGGTAGTAGATGACGAAAAAGACATACTCAGTCTGATAACCCACCACCTAAAGCGCGAGGGATATCAGGTAAAGCCTTTTCAGAGCGGAAACGACTTTCTGCTCTACATAAACTCCGTCCCGCCGGATCTGGTGCTGCTTGACATCATGCTGCCCGGAATGGACGGCCTTGAACTCTGCAGAATTCTCAAAAACAAGCCCTCGACGGAATCCATACCTGTAATTATGATCACCGCGAAATCCTCCGAGGCCGACATAGTGGTGGGTCTGGAACTCGGCGCCGACGACTATATAGTGAAGCCATTCCGAACCCGGGAGCTTGTCGCCAGGGTAAAAAGCATCATGAGAAGGTACGCGATGAAGGATCCGGCAGACGGGGCTCTCAGGATCGGGGCACTCACAATAGACCCGGCAAGCTACAGGGTGTCGGTCAACTCAGAAAAAATCGACCTTACCACCACCGAATTCAGAATACTTGAAACCCTGGCAGAGGCGGAGGGAAAGGTGTTCACGCGCGATCAGCTGCTCAAAAGAAAAACCCTGTGGGGAGACGAAAGGGTGGTTTTTGACAGAACTATAGACGTTCACATAAAAAACCTGAGAGAAAAGCTCGGTTCCGCCGGCAAAATGATAAAGACCGTCAGAGGAATCGGTTACAAGCTAGAAGAGATCCAGCCGGTTTGAAGATATTCAGAAAATATTTTCTTCACCTTCTCTGCCTCGGCGCCTCGGCAGCCCTGCTTGCAGTGGTGGTTCTGCCCGGGCGCGGGGTCTCGGCCTACCTTATGTACCTGGCCGTGTTCGTTGCTTTTGGATTTGCTTTTTCGTGGATAATCGAAAGAGACATTCTCAAGGACTTCTCAAGGATATCCAAAGCGCTTGAACTTCTGCCGGAAAAACAGAAAAAAGCCCGCAAAACGGGCCGCAAGGTAAGCGACTTCGACACGGGAGTTTCGATTTCCATAAGCGAGCTCTCCGAGAGAATATCTCTTCAGATGCGCTCAACCGAAAGAGAGGAAAACCAGCTGAAGAGCATAATCGAGTCGATGAGGGAAGGGGTAATAGTTATATCGAGGGAAGAAAACCTTATACTCGTAAACGATGCGGCAAAAGAAATGCTCGGAATCGACGACGCAGCAATCGGCCGTCCCTACATGGAGACCGTGAGAAACCCCGACCTGCAGAAACTCATCTCGAGGATGCAGCAGAAGAAAAAATCTGCCACCCAGGAAATTTCCGTGCTCTACCCGAGGGAAAGATCTTACCTGGTGAGCGTCCGCGTAAGTCCCCGCTACAGGGAGATCGTGGTAGTCATCTTCAACATAACCGAGTTCAGGGAATTTGAGAGGATAAAAGCAGACTTCGTGGCAAACGTCTCCCACGAGCTGCGAACCCCTCTCACGTCAATAAAGGGATACATCGAAACGCTCCTTGACAGAAGCTACGACACGGAAGAGGAAAAAAAGAAATTTCTCAAGATAATAGAGCAGAACACCGACAGACTCATAGCAATAGCATCCGATCTGCTCATGCTCTCAGAGCTTGAAAGCGGAGGAACAGATCCTCAAAATTCAAAGAAAGGATACGAAAAGATCGACATAAGTGAAACCATAATCCGCTCTGTGGGATCACTCGACTCCCTGTTGTCGAGAAAAAGAGTAAATCTCCGCTTTGAGATCGAAGACGGTCTGCCCTGCTGCACGGCAAACAGGTTTCTCATGGAGCGCATGCTGATCAACCTTGTTGAGAACTCGGCCAAGTACACAAATGAGAACGGTTCGGTGTCAGTTCGCGCCTCGGCCCGAAACGGTGCTTTGCGCATAGAAGTCGAAGATGACGGGATCGGAATTCCCAAGGAGCACCATGAGAGGATATTTGAGAGATTCTACAGGGTTGACAAGAACCGCTCAAGGAAGATAGGCGGAACGGGACTTGGTCTAAGCATCGTCAAGCACATAGTAATACAGCACGGAGGAACAATAGCCGTGAGAAGCGCTGAAGGAGAAGGGAGCACTTTCACAATCGAGCTTCCGCGGGCGAAGCAGTGAAATCACTCTGGCGGTCAGGTCAGTTTATTTCAGAAGTGTGGTGGTGCTTCAACATCTTTCCGGTGGCTATATAGTAGGCATTCTCGGCTATATTGGTTGCCAGGTCCGCCACCCTCTCAAGGTGTCTTGCGACGTAAATGTAGCGAAGAGCGCGGTTAAGAGCCGAAGGATCCGACACAATAAAGGTTATAAGCTCCCTCACTATCTGCGGCTCATAATTATCAACCTCGTCGTCTTTCCGGCAGACTTCGACGGCAAGCTCCTCGTCCTGCTTTATAAACGCGTCCAGAGCCCCGCGCAGCATTTCCATCGACTTGTCGGCCATCTTGGGGATGTCGACAAGGGGCTTTATCGGGGGATAATCCGCCATGAAAAGGGCCATTCTTGAGATGCTCGACGCATGGTCGCCTATTCTCTCAAGATCGTTGTTGACCTTCATTATCATGGTGACCGCGCGAAGATCAGTGGCCTCCGGCTGGTATAGAGCCAGTATCTTGATGCAGAGATTATCTATCTCGATCTCCATGGCGTTTACCTGTTCGTCCGTGCGGATAACTTCCTGGGCAAGAATCATGTTGCCCTCGCGAAGGGCTTTTATGCTCTTTGCTATGCGGCTCTCGACAAGCGACGCCATCTCAAGCAATTTCTTGTTAAGTAGTACGAGTTCGCCCTGGTACTTTATCATCTTTTACTGCTCCTCCGGGACCGCTCAGCCGAACTTGCCCGAGACGTAGTCTTCGGTGTGTTTTCTGGCGGGATTAAGGAATATCTTCTCCGTGCTGTCAAACTCAACTATGTCCCCCATGTACATGAAGGCTGTGTAATCCGAAACCCTGGAAGCCTGCTGCATGTTGTGGGTAACAATCACTATCGTGAACCTGTCTTTCAGTTCAGTTATGAGGTCTTCTATCTTCGCGGTGGCTATCGGGTCAAGCGCCGAGCACGGCTCGTCCATCAAGAGCACATCCGGCTCCACGGCAATAGCCCTTGCGATACACAGTCTTTGCTGCTGGCCTCCCGAAAGCCCCATTGCGCTGTCATTCAGCCTGTCGCTCACCTCGTCCCACAGGGCCGCGCGTTTTAAGTTTTTCTCAACGAGTTCATCAAGAACAGATCTCTTGTTGACGCCTGCTATCCTGGCTCCGTAGGCAACATTTTCATAAACCGACTTTGGAAAAGGGTTTGATTTCTGAAACACCATGCCGACCCTTTTTCTGAGATCGGTGATGTCGACATCCGGACCAAATATGCTTTTGCCGTTAATGGATATGTTTCCCTCGATTCTGCAGCCGTCAACAAGGTCGTTTAAGCGGTTAAAGCAGCGAAGCAGAGTTGACTTGCCGCATCCCGAAGGACCGATAAACGCCGTTACTTTTCTCCTCGGTATGTTCATGTTGATTTCCCTAAGAGCCTGCTTTGTGCCGTAAAAAAGGCTTAAGCCTTCCACTTCGACCAGTGGGTTCGGAACGGTTTTGGCCTTCTCCGATTTTCCGGAATCGGGTTTCGGGGAAACGCCGTTTGTCCCCTGGGTGCTAAGCCCCTGCTGCTGTACCATCGGTTCTCCGGATGCCATTTAATCTTCCTCCCGCTACTGCCGTCACTTTACTATTATACCGCCGAAGTCGCATACTTTTTCCTCAGCCTGTTTCTTATCACTATCGCCGTTATGTTGAGTATAACCACTATCAGTATGAGCAGAAAAGCCGTCATGAACACCATGGGTTTTGCAGCCTCCGCATTTGGAGACTGAAAGCCAAGATCGTATATGTGAAAACCGAGATGCATGAATTTTCTCTCCAGGTGAAGGAAAGGGAAGTGGCCGTCTATGGGAAGATCCGGGGCCAGCTTCACGACGCCGGTTATCATAAGGGGCGCAACCTCTCCGGTAGCCCGGGCGATAGCAAGGATAAGACCCGTAAGTATTGCCGGAAGAGCGCTTGGGATAACCACCTTCCATGTGGTCTCGAACTTCGTGGCTCCAAGCGCCAAAGAGCCTTCCCTTATATTCCTCGGAACCGACGCAAGCCCTTCCTCGGTCGCAACTATCACAACAGGAACAGTCAGCAGTGCCAGGGTAAGCGACGCCCACAGTATGCCTCCCGTGCCGAAAGTCGGACTGGGAAGAGCTTCCTTGAAAAACACGGAGTCGATTATGCCTCCTATGCCGTAGAGAAAAAACCCCACTCCGAAAACCCCGAAAACAATCGAGGGAACGCCCGCAAGATTGTTGACGCATATCCTGACTATCCTCACCATCAGCCCCTGCTTTGCGTACTCCCGCAGGTACAGAGCGGCTATGACGCCGAACGGCATGACAACTATGCTCATTATGAGCACCATGAGCACCGTGCCGAAAATGGCGGGGAAGATTCCCCCTTCGGTGTTGGCCTCTCTGGGTTCATCAGCGATAAATCCCCAGAACCGCTCGACGTAAAATCCAGCTTTCTGCACAAACCCCATATCGTTTGGGCGAAACGCCGTGACGATATTTCCAAGCGGCATAATCTTTTCCTCTCCCCCCGAGGAGAGCATGACCACCTCGTTTCTGTCAAGCTCTGTGTAGAGCTCTTCAAGCTTCGCCTTGCTTGTCTTGTAGCGCGCTTCATACTCCTTTATTTTCAGACGATGCTCGGCTTGCTTCGAGGGGTTGTCCTCGCCGCGCATGGAAAGACCCCGCAGCTTGAGGCGCTGTTTTTCTATTCCGTGATTTATGTCCCCTATCTCGCCTTTTTCTATCTTAAGTATCCTGTCGTGCACCTTGTTTGCATCGTGTATGAGATCGTCCAGCAGAGAAAAAGCCTCGGGGCTCCCGCCCGGTATGACCTGACCGTTTTTTCTTATCTCTTTAAGATAGCCGTGGTAGTTGCCCCATTCGCGCCGCTCAAGGATCAGGGCGTCGCGCGGATAGTCAGTCGAAGCTATGTCCGCCTCGTCTATCCACCTGAAATCAAGTCCGTAAAGGTCTCTGTTTCCAATCTTCAGTTTGACGCGGAATTCGGATTCACTTTTCACCCCGGCGGTTCCGCGCACAGACTCCCTGCTGCGCAACTGTCCCAAGTAGGCCGAGCCGTCCCTCAGAGTGTAGTGCCCGATATCAACCGGCCACAGAGAACCCAGACCCTTTGTGGCTATAAGAAACAGCAGCCCCCCTATCATCACGAGCGTGACCATAAGGGCAAGCCCCGATATCCACACGTATGCGTCGCCCGGTTTCCAGAGTCTAGGCATCGGACTGAGCGTACTTCCTTCTTAGTCTCTGGCGAAGAATTTCCGCCAGGGTGTTAAGCACGAATGTGGCCAGGAAAAGCAGGATCGCCGCGAGGAAAAGCACCCTGTAGAGAGTTCCGCCGTGGGGAGCCTCAGGAAGCTCAACGGCGATGTTTGCAGAAAGAGCCCGGAAGCCGTTAAAAAAGCTCCAGTCCATAACCGGCGTGTTGCCGGTGGCCATGAGCACGATCATCGTCTCTCCGACCGCTCTTCCGAAACCTATCATCACGGCCGAGAATATGCCGGCGCTTGCCGAAGGCACAACTATTCTCATAGCGGTCTGCCACCTGTTTGCCCCAAGCGCCAGGGAGCCCGCCGACAGTGTCCTAGGAACGCTTGACAGCGCATCCTCGGATATGGTGAATATGATCGGTATCACAGTAAAGCCCATAGCGAATCCCACAACAAGCATGTTTCTCTGGTCATAGCGAAGATCAAATATCCTGAAAAACCAGTCCTTGAAGTCTCCGGCGAAGACAAGACTCTCAACCGGAGTGTTTAGCCACAGGGAAAGCGCTACCGCGCCCCCTATAACCCCCACTATGGTGAAAAGCTCGGCTCCCACTCTGAATTTTCCGGAAAAAGAAACGGGAAGACGGTGCCAGAGGAAAAGAGCGAGCAGCGTCAGCCCGACCACTATAAACGGCATTATGACCGTTGCGACGAAAATCTTCTCAAGCAGCGGCGCGAGCCAAAGACCCGCCAGGAATCCGAGCACGACGCTCGGAAGCGCCGCCATCACCTCTATAACGGGCTTCACCACGTTCCTTATGGAGGGATGGAGAAACTGCGAGACGCAGATGGCAGCCAGTATGGCAAGCGGAATCGAGAGCATCATCGCGTATATGGCCCCCTTTAAGGTGCCGTAGGCAAGCGGCGTCAGGCTGAACTTGGGCTCGAACTCGTCCGTTCCCCCGGTTGACTGCCAGACGTGCCGGGGTCTGTCGTAACCCTCATACCATATCTTTCCGAAAAGGGAGCGGAAATTCGTTTCGGGATGCGGGTTGTCAAGATGGTAGTTTGAAAGCACCATGTCGGAATCCACGGCCACTACACCGTCTGCCTTGGGAGAAAAGGAAAGGCCCATGTAAGGCCTTCCCTCGCCCGGAAAATCAATCTGCTTTACCGCGGAGGTCGCCTGATAAAGGGCGACGTTCCCGGATGTGTCTGAAGCCAGAAATCCCCTTCCCCTCTGAGATGCGGAGAACTTGTCCACGGGCCCCGGAAGCGGAGGCAGGATGTGCACTTTAGTTAGCCTGCTTTGCTTGCCGCCGCCTGTGGTCTCAAACCACACGCTTACGTTTCCCGCGGCATCGCCGACGATAAGCGAGCGCTGGCCGAGAAGAAACCCCATCCCGGTAACCGGAACTTTGGGGTCCCCGGTGGCATCCTGCACCGATTTCAACTCGGGGGAAGACGGTGAATAGAGGGACCAGTGATAAAGCTTTCCGTCTGCCGTGGAGACATAGAGGTTCTGCGTTGAGGAATCAACCTGCACCCCGGTGACCCTGGCTCCGCCAAGCTGCCCGGCAAGATCAGTCGTGAAGATTTCAGTTTCGCTCTCACCCAGAAATCCTCCTTCGCTTTCGGTTTCCACATAGACCACAAGGCGTCCGGAAGCCGTGTAGGCCGCCGCCACCGGAAACCCCGTTTCGGGCGAACTCTGGTAGGCGAAGATCTCTATCGGCTCATCGGTTATCCGTACAGCATCCCCCTCGACAACCTCAGACACTATGGTTCTTTGGGCTCCCTGGCGAAATTCGACCCTGAAGACGACTTTGAAAGGAACCACATTGCCTTCGCGGTCCGAGAGGGCGTAGGACGTATTGGTTTTAGAATTGTACAGGGACGTGTAGCCGGATGTTCTGTGTGAAATCGTGTGGGTCTTAAGATGTTTCGGTTCTTCTTGGAGTGTGAAGAAGCGGACCGACCCAAAGGAGTCTACGGTGAAGATCTGCTCCCTGTGTTCATCAACCCCCAGAGCGAAAATTCCAACATGCCCTGCCGATGTTTCGGAAACAAATTCGTCTTCCATTTTCGAGACGCTTTCAAGGTTTTTCTCCGGACTTTTCCAGAGAGGAACGGTTTCGATCCCTATGAAGAAAAGCATTCCTATTATGCAGAAAATGATTCCGATGCCGCCGACAAAAACAACATGCTTTGCCAGCTTGTCGTAGAACTTTCTTCCTCGTATCTGTTTTTGCTTTGAACTTTCGGTTATTCCCAGCGGGTCGGGATTATCGCTTGGCAATGGAGGCTACCTTAACAGAGAAATACAGCATAATCAGTTTGTCAGTCAGCGCCTATCATGGCTCTCAGCTCGGAAACCTTGGCTGCCGGAAGCGGAAGATAACCGTCTTTTATGGCTATTTCCTGCCCCTGCTTGCTCAGAACGTATTTCAGAAACTCAAGGCGAAGCGGGTCGAGAGCTTCGTTCGGCTTTTTGTTAACGTAGAGCAGAAGGTACCTTCCGAGCGGATAGTTTCCGCTGACGACGTTTGCAAGATCGGGTCCGAAGCAACCCTTCTCAGCAGTCCTGGCAAGCTCGATCGCCTTTACTCCCGAGGTCCTGTAGCCGATACCGCTGTAGCCGACACCCCGGAGGTCCTCGGTGATTCCCTGCACAACAGCGGAAGATCCCGGCTGCTCCTTAACGGTGTCTTTGTAGTCGCCTCTGCACAGAGCCTTTTTTTTGAAGTACCCGTAGGTTCCCGAGGCGGAGTTTCTTCCGTAGATGCTTATCGGCTTGCCGGACCAGTCGCCGTCAAGACCCGCGGCTCCCCAGACGCTGATATCGTTTCCGCCGCCGCATTTCCTGTTCTTGGAGAAAATGGCATCGACCTGCTTTATCGACAGACACTTGATCGGATTATCCTTGTTAACGTAAACCACAAGCGCATCAATTGACGTCGGAACTGCGGTCGGCTTGTAACCGGCTATCTTTTCAAAGGCGTCTACCTCTTTTGATTTCATCATTCTGGACATGGGTCCGAACTGTGACGTACCCTCTATTAGTGCCGGAGGAGCAGTGCTTGAGCCCTTGCCCTCTATCTGGCATTTAACGTTTGGGTAGAACTTGGCAAACCCCTCGCACCAGAACGTCATAAGGTTGTTCATAGTGTCCGAACCCACGCTGTTTATGTTTCCGGAAACACCGGCAACCTCCGTGTAGGAAGGTATGCCCGGGTCAACTTTAACAGTCTGAGCTCCGGCAGCCTGGCCGAAAGCAAAAGCGCAAACGATTGCAAAAAGTACAGAACTCGACTTAACACTCAAATACTCCATTACAGAGATCCTCCTTGAGATGGCAGAAAACCAGATAAAGCCAGTTTGCTTAATTTAAACCCCGAAAGGTTAAGCAGGTGTTAAGAAGGAATTAAAAAAAGGTAAAAAGAGAATTCGAGAAAAAAGGGGGCATCTGATCTGCACCGGCAGCAGTGGCGCTTAAGGAATCATGATGGATCTGTTGGGAGCTTTCTCGCTCATCTCGTAGTATTGGAGTGCTTCGGGCATCCACCTGCGGATGTTTTTTATCCTGGTTCTGTACCCGGGGTGGGTAGAGAGAAACTCGGGCGGAGCGCCTCCTCCCGCAGCCCCCATCCTCTGCCAGAAGGGAATAGCCTCGCGGGGATCATACCCAGCTTTTGCCATATATATGAGGCCTATCCTGTCAGCCTCTGATTCCTGCTTTCTTGAAAACGGCAAAGCGACCGCAAGTGCCGTCCCCACTCCGTAGGCTGCAAGAACCCTGGACGTGGTTTTTTCGTCTTTTTTCTCCATGGAAGACGCAAGTGCCGCAGAGCCTATCTCAAGCAGAATTCCGAGACTGAGCCTCTCCCCTCCGTGGCGCGCCGTCGCATGGGCAACCTCGTGGGCCATCACTGTGGCGAGTCCCGCCTCGGTTCTGGCAACGGGCAGCATCCCGGTGTAAACTCCGATCTTTCCCCCGGGAAACGCGAAGGCATTTACCTGCTTGCTGTCAAAAACGGTGTACTGCCACTTGAGGTTGGGCGTGTGGGAGACGGCGGCTATGCGCTGTCCGACCCTAGTCACGACCCTGTTGTAGTAAGTATTGCGCGAGACCCTCTCGGTCTCGAGCAGATTTACGTACGCGCTTGCGCCGAGCTGCATTTCGAAGGCCTGCGGAAGGATTATAAACTGCGTCCTGTTGGTAATCGGAGCCTTTGCGCAGGCAGCAATGACGAGCACAAAGAGCAGAACGCCGGCCGGAAAAAGAATCCCTCCTTTAAGTATCGATCTCAACTTCCGCTAATCCCCCCGGACCCGCAAGACTGCGAGCCCGGATGCAGGTAAAAACCCCTGGCCTTCTGTGAAAGTGATCTCAGGAAAGATCCGCTTCCTTCATTCTCTTCATGCCTTCGTCTATATCGTCGTCAGAACACGCGTAGGTGACCCTTACGTAACCCTCCCCCTGGCTGCCGAAAGCCGTACCGGCAACCACGGCAACCGCCGCGCGCTCGACCAGCCTGTCGGTAAACTCCTGGGATGTAAGTCCCGTTCCGGAGATGTCGGCAAAAGCGTAGAACGCTCCGTCTGGGGTATCGCAGGTTATGCCCGGAACACTGTTGAGTCCGGCAACCATGCGGTCCCTTTTCTGCTCAAGCAGAACCAGTTTGTTATCGACCCATTCCTGCGGTCCCGTGAGCGCGGCGTGCGCCGCTTTCTGTATGAACGCCGCCACGTTTGTGATTGAGTCCTGAAGGAATATGGAGAGCTGATCGACAACCGGTTTGGGAGCCACTGTCCAGCCTATTCTCCACCCCGTCATCGCCCAGGTCTTTGAGAACGTATCTATGCAGACCACCCTGTCTCGTATGCTCTCCATCGACGAGATCGACAGATGAGGCTTTCCGAAGGTTACCTGGGAAAATATCTCGTCGGATATGATCATCACCTGGGGATGGCGCTCAAGCATGTCGGCTATCTCCTGAGGGTTCTCCACAAGGTGGCCGTTCGGCCTCTGCGGCGTGTTTATGATCACAAGCTTTGTTCTCGGGGTGATGAGTTCTTCCAGTTTTTCAACATCAAACTGCCAGTCGGGCTTTGTAAGCGGGGTGTGCTTTATAACAGCGTTTGCGTACTTTGCCCATACCTCATCGGGGGGATATCCCGGGTTCGGAAATATCACCTCGTCTCCGTCCCCAAGAAAGGTAAGAAGGTTCATAGTAAGGGAGTGCTTGGCTCCCGCAGTCACTATTACCTCATCAGGTTCCGTCGGTCTTCCCCGCTCAGCCATCTTCTCCGCTATGGCCTCCCGGAGCTCGGGGAGTCCCGGTCCCGGATCATACCTTACGTAGCCGTCTCTAAGCGCCTTCTCCGTAGCGTCAAGAACATGCTCCGGCGTATCAAAATCGGGTCCCCGGTAATCACCCTTTTCAAAGTGAATGATCTTCTTGCCCGTTTTCTTCTCAAGTTCCCTCGCTACCCTCATGCTCGCCCACTGCTTGGGCGGAACAAAGTGCGAGGTGCGTGAACTGTAATTATATGACATAACTCCTTTCCTCCATTAAATTTTTCTCAAAAAACTTAAAGATCCTTGTTTATCAGCAGTCCTGAAGCAAGCTGCGAGAAAACCGCATCGGCCACCTCTTCTGCGTCCATTGAGAAATCATGATGAACCATTACCGCGCCCACGGCCCCGTAGAGCATCAGGGCGCGAAGTCTCGGATTCTGTCTCACAAAGCTTCCTTCATGTATGCCTTTTTCTATTATTTTTTCGTAGAGTCTCACCCGCCGGCTTCTCCATTTCTCGGTGAGCTCAAAATGCTCCTTAAGAAGATGAGTCTCATCCCGGCTCAATATGCGAAGCACCTTCAGGTTCTGTCTGTAAAAAGTGAATATGGCCGCAAGCAGCTTGCGGAGCTTAAGCACGGCCGGGTCGGAATCCTCCACTTCTTCATGCAGGAGCGCCTCTATGGCTTCAAAGCTTTCCTTAAGAATTTCGAGGTACAGATTTTCCTTGGAGGAAAAGTAGTTGTAGATGGTTCCCTTAGATACGCCCATCTCCTCCGCTATCTCCTCCATGGTGACTTCGTGGTAGCCCTTCTCGAAAAAAAGATTGGTTGCGGCCCGAAGTATTTCATCTCGGCGCCTGAATCTTCTAGATGCTTTCGAACTTGGCGTACTTGAATTTGCAACGCTACTGATCTGAACCATATTTCTCACTCATTAACTGACTCGTCAGTCAGAATAACGATTTCTAAAAAAATTGTCAAGAAATTTTAAATCAATGTAAGAAGCAAATTAAGCAGGAGACAAGATCTTTATTGTCGATCAGACAGCAGACCTGATCGACACAGTATCCGAGCACCTGCGTTTAGTCCCTAAGGCAGAAACGTAGATTCAGGACAACAACACTTCACCCAAACGCTTTAGTGAGCACTGAATCAATCCGTTGCTTCAGTTCATTTCCGGTCCGCCCAAATCCGAGAAGACGGGATACAGCACGAATTTTTTCATCCCGTTCCATGGTTCCATTTTCCCTATCCACTATGGTTGCCGCGGCGAGAATTTCCAGTGGAGCAATGTAGTTCACATCCTTGATTGAGCCTTGCTCAGCGGAACGGTCTCGTACCGGTGGATTCTCTTTTTGTTCTGCGGTCATCCAAAAATTATAGGACTCCAGAAAAATACGGCCGTGATTTGAAGCTCGATCAAGACCGGAAAGAATATTGTCCCGTGCCGCCGAACTGAGCCTTGTTTTGGAACAAGCTTCAGCAATTCTCCGCACTACTACATCAGTGTGAACGGGGCCTTCTGTCTTTACAATGTCAGCAACGATTTCAGCCATTCTGTCGGTGTCAGTTTCTTCAGGCTCAGCTTTAAGAACCGGCAATGGCTTGGTCTGTTGATAGGGAGGCATCTGGATGCCGGGGGGCTTGTCCGGCAAGACTTCCGCCGGCACTAAAGGACTGGGAGGGGACGTGCCGGGGTTAGAGGTTGCTTTAGTTTCGTTGCTGCCCCTGATGACATCAGCGGGAGTTGACAGTGAATTAACGGCATCCAGTGCTGCGTGTAATCGGCTGATTTCCGCCGGTCGGCGATAAAACCAGTCCGTGCTCCAAATCCGGTGAAATTTCCAGCCAAAAGCTTCCAGAACTTCCTGTCGCAGACGGTCCCGTTCCCTTGCCCAAAGCGAGGAATGCCAGGTTGCACCATCGCACTCCACCGCAAGAATATACTGGGCTGGGCGATTCAGATGACGAACACCGATATCAATTCGAAAGCCTGCACTGCAGACTTGTGGATCGGCATGATACCCATAATCCTCGATAATGCGCATGACATCCTCCTCAAACTGGCTGTCAGCTCCTTGTCCTGTAGCAATTTTTTCCTCCAGTTCACCACTTTTGGCGAACTGCAGGAAACGTTTTAAGATCCTGGGACCTTCCCTGCTGGTACGAGAGAGATCGATATCCGCCGGATCAAATGATGCGAAAATTTCACTTTGCAACCGCGCACGGGTGAACAGAACATTGAGCCTTCTTTCTCCTCCCTCACCATTGATGGGACCAAAATTCATCGATGACAGGCGTTCATCAGCCCTGTGAGGTCCGTAGCCGACACTGATCATGATGACATCGCGCTCATCGCCCTGGACATTTTCTATGTTCTTGACGAACACATCTTCTTCTTTGCCTTCACGCAAAAATGCATCCAGGATTTTGTCGGTTCGCCGATGCATTTCCAGAACTTCTGTGATCATTTCGCTCTGGGCCTTGGAGAAAGCAACAATACCAACCGACCATGTGGGAAATTTCCGTGCATGTGCCGCCAGTGCTTCAGCAATCTTCTCGGCTTCAATACGGTTGGTTCCAGCGCGTCCGCCGCCCTGACTTTTTGAGGAATAGACCCCGGACACCGGGGTAAATTTCAAACCAAACTCCGGATCGATTTGCAGTGGAGAAGGTGGAATGATCAGGCTGTTTTTGTAAAACTCTTCATTGGATACTCGGATCAGCGACGGGTCTTTTGACCGGTAATGCCATTTCAGCATGTTTGATCTCACACCGCGTGCCTCGCAAAGTGTCAGAATACTCTCGAGTTCGGTCGCCTTGGCCGTGGCCAGTTCGCTTGTGTCCTCGTCAGTATCAATATCATCAGCCAGTCTGTTGAAAAAATTAGTGGGCGGCTGCTGCTGCTGATCACCCACCACAACTATTTGACTGACCCGCGCAATCGCACCGAGCGCATCTTCCGGCCTCACCTGGGAGGCTTCGTCAATGATGAGGAGATCAAAAGACAATATGCCTGGCGGGAGGAACTGAGCCACAGAAATAGGGCTCATGAGCAGAACAGGCGATCCGACGCATCATCGTTGGAGCCGCCTCTATAATCTTGCGAATCGGCCTGTGTTTGCGTTTTTTTGCCATCTCGCCGCGCAGAAACCCCATTTCACCGTCAGCACCTTTGGGCAACTGCCCTTGGTGTTGTGCGTGAATGAGGGCACGCACCTCCTCAAACCTGGTGTGGTCAAGTTCACGAAAAGCAGTGACCAGATCATGGCGGTTAAGTTTGGCGAGATCGTTCAGTTCCGGCTTGACGGTACGGGCGTACTCCCAACGGGCTTCGGCAACGGCATATCTGAACTCATCCACCATCGCGCTTTCCGCAAGACGTCCTTCCTGCAGAGCAGTGATCAGTGGCATCAGATCGGCTTTGTCCAGCGCCTTTACGGAATTCATCAGATCAACCCACTCAGAATACCGTTCCATGGATGAATGCATATCCTCAAATCTTTTCTGCAAAGGGACAAGAGAGTGCTGGCTCCTGTCTTCGGACTGCCTGGCATCCAGATCCAGACGGTTGAATATTGACTGCAAGACGTCTTCAGTTTTCGCAAGGACAGACTCAAGTTTTTGGTGAATATCGCCGGCCTGCCGCTTAATGGAGCAGAGAATCGAGATCGTTTCATGACTGACTTCAGGCGCGGCGGCGAGAGCTCCACCTACCCACTTATGGGCTGCGATCAGGTTATTGAAAGCTGTACTTTCACCGCGCCATTCCGTCCCCAAAACTGTGCGGAGGTATTCCTCTTCCCGGGCAAGCTCTGCGCGCAGTCTGCGGACGGATTGCAATTGGTCCACCAGAGCCAACCGTTCAGACGGTTGCTTCGGAAGTGCGATACGAAGCAATGTGGCAAGTTCATTCGAAGCACTCCGATAACGGCCAAAAAGTCGAGACCAAAACGAACCTGCACCTTGGGCAATATTGCTGCGAATGTCATCAATCGGGGCTGACCATGCTGCTTCTTGGAATGTGTTCTGAACCTTGGAGTGTTCTTGCCGCCACTGCTGTCCGATTTCCAAAGCTTGCGGCAGACGGGGTTCGTCTCTGCGGGCAAGAAATGCTTCTACAAGTGTTGCCGGAATGTCCGGTGCGGATATCGCCATGCCCAACAGAATATGTAACCGCTTCGCTTCGGAGATATTTTCAGGGTGAGGACAGACAAGACGCTGGGCAGCTTCGGCGGCGGTATCGACAAGGCTCCGGACTGTCTGAATGACATCAGTCAGCTCTTTTTCCAGTCGTTGCAACTCTGTCGGTTGCAAAGCAAGCTCGCCCACTCCAAAAAAAGGGTGTTTGTTCACCGCGCCTGCTTTGCGGCGTTTGCTCAGAAAGGATTCGATGACGTTAACTATCTCGTCTCGCTGGGAGTTGCACAGGTCTGCAAGGCTGCTGTTTTTGAAATCGGGTGCGGAGACATCTCGACTGATAAATCCCGATATATCGTTCATCACCGAAAACGGGCTGTAGTCTCGTTCGGGCAGGAGTTCATGAATGGTATCGGCAATCTCGTTGAGCCGTTGTCTTGCCGCATGCAACTTGTCCGGCTCATCTGACGCTGCGGTTTTTACGTAGCCGGCATCCAGAGTCCTCTTTAACTCCTCCAAGACGGCTTTTTTGTTTGCCTTGCGAGAATGCAGTTCCAAACATATGTCCGCAAGACCGACTTTGTGCAAGCGACGATGGACCACCTGCAAGGCTGTCATCTTCTCAGCTATAAACAACACTGATTTGCCGTCATGCACTGCGGCCGCAATCATGTTGGCAATAGTTTGCGATTTGCCTGTTCCGGGAGGGCCCTGTACCACCAGGCTCATGCCGGCACGTACTTCCTCAATCACTTCAGTTTGGGACGCATCCGCATCCACTACCTGAATCAGGTCTGTGGGCTTGAATTTTGAATCAAGCCTCTCTCCATCCTGCAGTAATGACGGCTGGTGCGGGAAACCATCTCGCAGGAGGCGCTGCAGCAGTTTGTTTTCCTGCAAGTTGGATTCTTCCCAATTTTCGGGATCAAGGTCATGCAGCATCAAGAACTTGGCAAACTTGGCAAAAGAGAAAAATCCCAGCTGCATGCCGTCTGATTCAATCTTCCATCTCTGTTGGGTGGCAATGGCGGCCTTGACGGCGGCAAAATATTCTTCTGGAAACCAGTCGGCACTGTCGTCAATATCGGGAAACCTGACTCCGAAGTCTTTTTTCAAGCGTTCCTGCAGCGGCAGATTGGTGGAGATATCGTCATCTAATGAACTTAGCCGAAAGCTGCCGTCACCGTCATTTCGTACAAGCTTCACGGGCAGGAGAATCAGCGGAGCAGTACGCGGAATCTGTGACGACTTATCCTCGTACCATTCCAAAAAACCCATCGCAAGGTAGAGAATATTGACTCCCTGTTCCTCTTCCGCAGTGCGGGCATCTCTGTAGAGTTTTAACAGTTTGCGGTACAACACTTCGGGTCCTAAGGGTGTTTCCAGAACATTATCCCGGTAACGGGAAACATCCACCTCGTTATCGGGCGAGATGTGCATATCGTCATCTATTTGGTTGTCGTCCTGGGCCGTACCCAGAAATTTCATAGACCTGCCATTGATCCGCAAGATCTCGAAAATATCTTTCGTACGTTCGTTAATCACTTTGATGTCATTGCCCCTGCGGCTTTCTCGGTTTACATGGATTAAACGATTTCGCGTACCGGTATCGACCAGTTTTCTCTGCGCATCTCGGAGTAGTTCTTGAATGGTCTTGGTCATATTTAGAACATTACGAATGGAATGATTATTGTGAATAATATTTCTGATTTACATTGACTACGCCACTTGGTTTACCGCCCGGGTGATAGGCACAGAATGAGCCCGTATTTTGCGGAATTCATCACATGATTTTTAAGTATCACCAACCGAATGTATATAAGTCCCTATTTTTTGTGTCCTCAAAGATTCCAAGGGGAATTTTTCTGGTACATTCTTTAGTTAGGGAGAAAATCATATGAGCATATGGGGGACAATAATCGGCGGCGCTGCGGGCTTTGCTCTAGGCGGTCCCATAGGAGCGCTGCTGGGAGCCATGGCGGGCCATGCGATTGTCGGTACCGGCAAACGGCCGACCGACAAGCGCTCGAGAAAGCAGGTTGCCTTCACGGCCGGAGTCATAGTGCTGGCGGCCAAAATGGCTAAAGCCGACGGGGTAGTGAGCAAAGAGGAAATCCTGGCCTTCCGAGAGGTGTTTCATCCGATCCTGAGAGACGAAGTAAAAGAAGCCGAGGTAGCCCGCATCTTCGATATCGCCAAGAAAGACCCGGAAGGTTTTGAGTCCTACGCACAGCAGCTTGCCGAGATGTTCAGAGACAACCCCATGGTTCTTGAGGAACTTTTAAACTGTCTGTTCCTCATTGCCAAGTCCGATAATGTCTACCATCCCAAGGAAAACGAGTATCTTGAGAGCATAGCAAAGATATTCGGACTGAACGAAGCGGCGTTTAGGCGCATCCGCGCCGCACACGGCGTCGACAAGCCGGATCCGTATCTCATTCTGGGAGTGACAAGAGACATCTCCGATCGCGGACTTAAAAGCAAGTACCGCGAACTTGTCCGCGCACATCATCCGGACAACCTGATCGCCCAAGGTGTTCCCCAGGAGTTTATTGACACGGCAAACGATAAACTCGCGGTCATAAACGATGCCTACGACCGAATTGAGAAGGAACGAAAGACGGTCTGATTCATTTGAGAACAGGAACGATGCCGGTTTTTACAGCGGCTTCAAGAATTATTTCCTGACTGAGCATGGGAAGTAATATTGAGGAAGATTCTTAAACTGAATGTGAAGAACTGAAAAACGCCTGCAAATTGGCCGCAAACGGCGTTATAAATTTCCCGAGCGGCAAAACAAACAATCAAGGCGCTCAGTGAGCGGGATGCGATGGAATCGAATTCAGAACCCTTAGAAAATCCAACCTTTATACAGGCTCAATTGTCGGTACTGTCCGCTTCCATTTAACCGCAGCTACAAAGCGCCTTTGATTGCTGGTATTTGTGCGCTATATGCCAGTGCAACTGCCCGGAATCTTTATTTCTTCTCTTTGTGCTTTTCTTTCTTGGCAGCCCAGGCATTCTTTACTTCTTCCTTTGTGAGATTGCCATCGCCATCAGCATCCATCTTGGCGAATTTCTCCTCCACGTGGGCCATAAACTCGGCTTTTGAGATAACACCATCTGAGTTTGCATCTTTTTTCTCAAACATCTTATCCATTTTAGCAGCCTTTCCGGGGCAATCTCTTTTCTCATCACAAGACCCGCAGTCTGCCGAGGCAACCGTCGCTCCTCCGATGAACAAAACCGCCAATATAGAAAACATAAATATCTTTCTCATTACACACCTCCATGTGGTTTATAATTTCAGAGTTAGTTTACAGTTTATACCAATTAAAAAGCAAGACGGAAAACCTTGCGTGCTATGATTCCGTTTCCCCTTAACGCTTTTGATTCAGGCTTTTTCATACATTATGAGGATTGGGGACGGACCTGAACAGAAGTGGACCCCAAAAATCAGACAGCACCTTAAGTGTATTTCCTTGGTATTCTAAAAGAGTATACAGGAGGTACATAATGAAGAGTAAAAGACGTAATCATTCACCGCAGTTCAAGGCAAAGGTAGCGTTTTTGGCGGTAAAAGGAGACAAGACAGTAGCGGAGCTTGCCCGGCAGTTTGAGGTTCATCCCAATCAGATAAGCATGTGGAAGAAGAAGCAGCTCGGCAACGCCGCGGACAAAGTGTTCGGCCAGGGGGCGGGCAGCAAGGCGGCGGGCGAGAGCAAGTACGTAAACCAGCTTGAATCCAAGGTGGGCCAGCTGACGCTGGAGAACGATTTTTTATCAAAGGCGCTCGGTCGGCAGCGGCGCAAGAAGTTGGTAGTGCGCGGCCGGGCACTTTCTTTGGTAAGGCAGTGCAAACTGCTGGATATAAATCGCTCAAATATTTACTACAAACCTGTGGGGGTATCCCCGCAGGACGAAGAGATTATGAAGAAGATTGACAGGATCTACATTAAGTATCCGTTTAAGGGTTCAAGAAGGATGGTGTACGCCCTTAAGGCACAGGGCGTACAGGTGGGCAGAAAGCGTGTTATGAGGCTTATGGGGATACGAGGGCTTGCTCCCGGCCCCCAGACTACAAAGAAAGGGGGAGCAGAGCACAGGATATACCCGTATCTGCTGCGGGGGAAGACTGTAGAGCTTCCCGGGCAGGTATGGGCGGCAGACATAACGTATATAGAGATGAGCAGGGGTTTTGTGTATCTGTGTGCGGTAATGGACTGGCACTCGCGCAAGGTTCTTAGCTGGAGAGTGTCTAACACAATGGACAGCAGTTTTTGCGTGGAGGCTCTGGAAGAAGCGCTTTACAAGTATGATAAGCCCGAGATATTCAACACCGATCAAGGAAGCCAGTTCACAAGTGAAGAGTTTACGGGAGTTCTTAAAGACAGAGATATAAAGATAAGCATGGACGGCAAGGGAAGCTGGAGAGACAATGTTTTTGTGGAGAGGCTTTGGAGAAGTGTTAAGTACGAGGAAGTGTATCTGATGGCCTATGAATCTGTTGCCTCTGCAAAGGCTGGTATAGGGAAGTGGATAGATTTTTACAATGAAAAAAGACCACATCAGGGGCTTGGAATGAAAACACCGGATGAGGTTTACTATGGTCTTGGGACAGCACAGAAGAATGTGGCTTGAAGCAATGAGACAAACAGAGCAGAGAGTTTATGGTTTTGGGAGTCTTAAAGATGGTTATGCGTTGGTAGGAATACACTTAAGAAAACAAAAATGCTGTCTAAAAAAGGGGACCACCTCTAACAGTGTTTGTCGGTTTCTGAATATACACCGTCGCATACTTCCTTAATTTAGCGAAAAATGGCCTGGCAAGGTTGTTTTTACCCGGCCAGAAAGTTTTTTTCGGGCTGTTTGCCTAGACCAGATTCATTTCTTAAGCCCAGACCTGCCCGGTCTTACGCCCGTACCAATCAGTTAGAATTAGCCTAATGAATACGCTTCTTTTGATCGATATATCATACAGGGCGATAAGGAGCAACAAGGTAAGATCGTTTCTCACCACCCTAGGCATAATCATAGGCGTTGCGGCCGTGATTTCACTGGTGTCCATAACCGGAGGAGCCAAAAACATGATAGAGGGCCAGCTTTTGTCTCTCGGCGCTAACTCGCTTGTGATTAAAAGCGGAAAGATAACCAAGAGCGGAAAAACCAACGTTGCCGGGAACATAAAACCCTTTACCGGAAAGGATGTCGAGGCAATAAAGAGGATAGAGGCTGCAAAGTACGTCTCGGCAATATCGAACACCACAGGGAATGTGGTTTCGGGAAACAGAAACGTCTTCACGGCATTGGTCGGAGTAGGAAAAGACTTTATCTTCATAAACGACTGGTTCCCCCAGCAAGGTACATTCTTTAACGATCTTGACGTGAGAGAAGCATCCCTTGTCTGCGTTTTGGGAGAAACCGTAAAAAACAATCTGTTCGGAAGCCAGAATCCGTTAGGGAAAAATGTCAGGATCGACAGGTACACCTACAGGGTTATCGGGGTAATGTCTCCGATAGGCCCCACCCCGAGCGGGAAGGATCAGGACGACATAATACTGCTGCCATACACTTCCGTTCAGAAAAGAATCGTCGGTGCAAAGTCGCTTAACAGAATCACGGTTTTCGCAGACCCCGCCTACGATCTTTACTACGCCAAGGAACAAATTGAGAAAACCCTGCGCCGCACACACGGAATAAAGGACGGAATGGATGATGATTTTTTTGTCAGAACCCAGCAGAACCAGATAAACACCATTAAAAATGTTTCAAGAATCCTAACCGTGCTCCTCGGAAGCATAGCATCAATCTCGCTTGTGGTCGGAGGAATCGGAATAATGAATATAATGCTGGTTTCGGTCGGGGAGAGAACAAGGGAGATAGGAATTCGGCTCGCGGTAGGAGCTAAGGAGAAAAGCATACTGGTACAGTTTCTGATTGAATCGGTTCTGCTGTCTCTTGTCGGGGGTGCGGCAGGAACAGTATTGGGAATACTGATCTCAAAGATTGCCTCGGCTTTTACTGGCTGGCCGACCCAGATATCAGTGTTATCCATACTGGTGGCTTTTCTGTTCTCGGCCGTAGTTGGAATCGTCTTTGGGATATATCCGGCAAAAAAAGCAGCTGCGCTTAATCCAATAGACGCCTTGAGGTATGAATAAAGAAGACCAAGGCTTGATTTTCGCTCTGCCATATGTGAATTCCTTAGAGTTGCTCCGCAGACTGAATTCATAATATTCGTCTTCAGAAAGATCTGGAAAATGAAAAAAATTTTCTTTTTATTTTGCTTTTTTCTCACATTCTCGGTTTTTTCCTACGCAAAAGAAGAAACTTATAAGACATACACCGATATAGGAGAAGTCGAGAAACCGTCTTTAACCATCTCTGAAGTCATTTCTTCTGCAGACAAGTTTCACAAAGCAAAAATCATCCTTGAAGGGCAGGTAGGAAAACTGGAATTCAAAGAAATGGGGAACGGAAGAAAATTCACCTTGTTTCAGCTTTTTGAAGACAGTCCGGAGAAAAGAATAAATGTTTACGCAAGGGGATTTGTGGAAGGAATAGAGGAAGGCAGCAAGATAAGGATCAGAGGACGTTACAGCAAACACAAAAGATACTTCCTGATAAAACGCAAGAACATAATGAAAGCACACAAAATACAGTTTCTTTACGACAAGTGAGCATTGCAGTTCTTGCCAGAGATTCCACCCCTTAAATGTCCTTTTTCCTGATCATGCTCTAAGCATGGTTTCTCTGCCACGCCGTACAGCAAGAGCAACCATGCCTGTTAATCTGTCCAGATATCCGATGCCTCACTTTATTACAGAATCTGAACAAGCACTTCGGTGCCCCGGTCGACTCTGAGAGCGTGTCCTGCAGAGTTCAGTTCCTAACGGATTTCCCTGCAGCTGTATATCCATCCTTTGCAACTTCACCTGTATTCTGAGATTGTCGCTTTGAATTGGCCGGCAGGTTCTTTCGAAAAGACAGGCTGTCGAGATGCCGGGTACCATTAAACATACAACTTCATTTTGGTCTACATAAGCGCGCTGGAGTTATCAGAGTCCCCGTGTGAAAGAATTTCGGTTACGGAAAAAGAACCTGCCGGCCAATTTCTGTAGCAGATTCGAATGGATGTATGGAAACAGAGCCGGCTGAAAATTTATGTGACGCAAACCTCAATGCTGTCAATTATCCTCTCCACCCTTTTTTCCCAAGTGTACTCCGCCGCATCCAACTTAACTGTTTTGGATATCCGCTCACAAAGCCTCTGGTCACTCAACACAAGCCCAAGAGCCTGAAAAAACTCGTCATCATTGTCGGGGGGGACCAAGACAGAGTTTTCTCCGTGTCTGAGTATTTCAAGAACCGACGGGACTGCGGTTGCAACTATAGGCTTTGCGGCGGCCATATATTCAAAAAGCTTAAGCGGAGACGTGAACTCGCTTGCCTCGGTTCCATCTCTTATGGTCACACCGGACGAATAGGGCATAACCAGAATATCTGAGCATCGAAGGTAGTCTGAAACTTCTCGCTGCGGTACAAACCCCTCCATTCTGAAATTTCCCACTCCCGAATCTCCAGCCATTTCGCGCCACAGCAGATTATCCCTCTCTCTGCCCCCTACAACAAGAAACTGGACATCCGGCATTCGGGCTGCAGCACGGACAAGAAGTTCAAGTCCCCTGCCCCTGTATGTGTTTCCGCAGTAACAGACTATTTTCTTCCCGAGAGGAAGACCCAGGTTCTTTCGCAATGAGGACAAATCATATTTTTCTTCCAGTGTTTTCCGCTCAACGCCGTTTGGCGCCACAAAAGGGTTTTGTCCGGCTATGCCCAGATTGGAGTATATCCTGCGAAGTCCGTCCGAGTTAAAGGACATTCCAATCAGATTAGGAGAATGGGAAAAAGATCCTATTATTTCTGCAGCCAGCCTGTTCACCGGTGGATGGTGAGCATCATAAACGGTCGGAATACCAAAAACCTTCGTAGAGAAATAAGAAAAAATAAGATCTCTTGTAAGAACGAAATCGTAGTCTTTTCTTTTTTTTCTGGCGTAAAATGCGCTCAGCAGTCCATGCAGAGGACGTCGGGCAGGTCCACCGGCAATTGGAATTGAGGAGACTTGGAAGTCGGTGGTTATGTCGTAATATTCAAAGAGTTTTTCTTTTTCTACTCGTCCAGGCAGAACGCACTCCACCGAAATTCCGAGATTTGCCATTGCCTGGCACATCTTAAGAATGTGGATAGCACTCGCCCCTTTGGTAAAAAGCGGGTGATTCCCAACGTAAAGAGCCCTAAGTCCTGCGTATCTTTCCATGCGTGATGAAACTTTATTCCCCAGTTCCCAGATTTACAGCCCCTACAGACATGCGGGAGAAAAACTTGCCTGCAGAGTGGAGGATGTGGATTTGCAAGTGAACGCGGCGTTATTCTAACCTTAGCACTGAAGATTCTTAAATCCAAACCCGCCTATAATTTCGGCTGTCCAGTAAAAATACATTTTAAATCGTGGTTTCAATACGAGTTACGCCTTTTTACAAAAGAATTTTCGAATCAGTCCGCGCTGATATAAATAGACCCGTGGAAAAACTGCGCCTAGTTGTCCGAGTGCCCAGACCGTTATATGCTTAGTCAAGACATGAACGAGAACACCGGCAAGCACCCAAAAAAAATTCTTTTCGTATCCCCGAACCTGGCGGCTGGAGGAGCTCAGAGGCAGTTAATCAACATCGCTAACGGTTTGCACAAAACAGAGCATAAAGTCTCGGTTTTTTTATTCTATGCCAGAGGAGATCTCATAAACTATCTTGATGAAAATATAAAAATATTTTTTTCCTCCCGCATAAGGGTTCTGGAAAGACTGAAAGTGTTATGGGTCGTCTATGGGACAATCAAGCTCCTCAGGGTCATTCTGGCTGAAAAACCGGATGTGCTATACAGCAGGCAGTGGCCTAAGATACCAGTAGTCATCATAGGAAAAATCCTGAGAATCAAAACGGTTTCAGTGGAAGGAAACAACCTTGTGCATTCTCTTGTTTTGCCCAGAAGACCACTGCTGTTTCGCATCAGACGACTATGCGCACAGCTTTCGGATAAGGTGGTAACCAACTCAAAAAGCCTCGGTCACGAGGTAGAAAAAGTCTTCTGTCTTGACTCTGACGTAACCGTAATACATAACGGAATCGACATTGAACATATAAAAAAGAAATCAAAAGAAAAACGTCAGCACAAGTGGTTTGGCAGCAAGACACCCCTGATACTCGCTATTGGTTATCTTAACAAACATGACCAGAAGAATTTTCCCCTTCTACTCCAAGCTGTTGAAATCGTAAACAGGAAAAAACCCGCAAGACTTATAATCATCGGAAACGGCAACAAGGAAGAACTGGAAAAAATATCTGAAGAACTCTCCATAAGAGACAAAACAGACTTTTTCAACACGGTTCCTAACCCTTTTCCCTATATTGCCAAAGCCGACATCTTTGTGTGTTCCTCATCATATGAGGGACTCTCAAATGTTATCCTCGAAGCTCTGGCCCTAGGAAAGCCGATAGTATCCACGGACCACAAACACGGTGCAGACGAAATTATCGAGAACAAAAAAAGCGGAATTCTCGTCCCCGTGGGGGACCCGCAAAAAATGGCGGATGCGATTATAGAGATTCTGGAAAACGAAGAAATGAGAAGAGACTTAGGAAAAGAAGCTGAAAAAAGGGCGGAGAACTTCTCGGTAGACAAGATGATCTCCAGATACGAAAAACTTTTCAGCCAGATTTAACACATACATCGTCTCCGAGAAAACCCGCTCTCAAGACCGGGAGACTGTCCCACGAAATCCAGAAGACAAACGCCGCAAGCCACTGCGGAAAGGGGGTTCCCAAAACAATCCCGAAACCCAACAACATGAAAAACAGGCCCGGAACTATAACTCTTCTCAGATGCTTGTTAACCAGAGCCAAAGGCGCACAGCATTCAAGCAATACTTTTAAGCCCGCCAAAACAGAACACAGCCAGACCTTGCTACCTAACCAGAAGGGCAGAAATTCTATTAGCGGGTCTGCCCTGTCACCCGCAAGCCCTTTGTTTGTGAACAAAGTCGCCATGTATTCAGAAGTAACCCACTCAAGACCTGAGTTTCTAAGCTTCGACAAGCCAGCCGCGCAGAAAACCAAAGTTATCACTACCCAGATCAACCTTACAGGCCATTGATACGCGGAGCTTGCCCTTATTGCGCTCTGCCCAAACGGCCACCACCTGCACCTTTGCTTAAACGCGGCATCTAGCGAAAAACCGTCGCCGCAGGAAGAAAAACACATAACACAGAATATGACGAGCATAAGCGATTCCATATGATGTGTTTTCGCGAAACTGTTTTCCATGCCAAGCAGGTAAAAACCCACCGTAAAAGAGCAAATAACACTGATACGCGTAAAAAGTCCGAAAGCACTTAACAGAAGGCTTGCAATCCACAAAAACCCCAAGAATCCAAGAATGTTCTCTGAGAAAACCGGTATATGGAAAAAATCGAAGATAAATATTGGATGCCAGAGAACATCGGGGACTTTGGACCACTGGGAAAAATCTTTTCCCAGGTAAAGACAGAAAATAATCCCGTAGAACGCAGATCTGCATATTCCCAGATTCTGAGGGGAGCGCTCTGTAAAGAAAAAATTTAAAAAAACTGAATTAAATCTTCTGAAACTATTTTTCATTGCTTAGAAAATCCGTATTCAGATGAATAAACCAGCGTGGTATCAGCAAGGACTTCCTGCGGCGGTGTATTGGTCCAATCCCACTTGGCGGAGTAAAGATTCATGGACAGAGGTGGTCCCCTTTTTTAGACAGCATTTTTGTTTTCTTAAGTGTATTCCCACCAACGCATAACCATCTTTAAGACTCCCAAAACCATAAACTCTCTGCTCTGTTTGTCTCATTGCTTCAAGCCACATTCTTCTGTGCTGTCCCAAGACCATAGTAAACCTCATCCGGTGTTTTCATTCCAAGCCCCTGATGTGGTCTTTTTTCATTGTAAAAATCTATCCACTTCCCTATACCTGCCTTTGCCGAGGCAACGGATTCATATGCCATCAGATACACTTCCTCGTACTTAACACTTCTCCAAAGCCTCTCCACAAAAACATTGTCTCTCCAGCTTCCCTTGCCGTCCATGCTTATCTTTATATCTCTGTCTTTAAGAACTCCCGTAAACTCTTCACTTGTGAACTGACTTCCTTGATCGGTGTTGAATATCTCGGGCTTATCATACTTGTAAAGCGCTTCTTCCAGAGCCTCCACGCCAAAAACTGCTGTCCATTGTGTTAGACACTCTCCAGCTAAGAACCTTGCGCGAGTGCCAGTCCATTACCGCACACAGATACACAAAACCCCTGCTCATCTCTATATACGTTATGTCTGCCGCCCATACCTGCCCGGGAAGCTCTACAGTCTTCCCCCGCAGCAGATACGGGTATATCCTGTGCTCTGCTCCCCCTTTCTTTGTAGTCTGGGGGCCGGGAGCAAGCCCTCGTATCCCCATAAGCCTCATAACACGCTTTCTGCCCACCTGTACGCCCTGTGCCTTAAGGGCGTACACCATCCTTCTTGAACCCTTAAACGGATACTTAATGTAGATCCTGTCAATCTTCTTCATAATCTCTTCGTCCTGCGGGGATACCCCCACAGGTTTGTAGTAAATATTTGAGCGATTTATATCCAGCAGTTTGCACTGCCTTACCAAAGAAAGTGCCCGGCCGCGCACTACCAACTTCTTGCGCCGCTGCCGACCGAGCGCCTTTGATAAAAAATCGTTCTCCAGCGTCAGCTGGCCCACCTTGGATTCAAGCTGGTTTACGTACTTGCTCTCGCCCGCCGCCTTGCTGCCCGCCCCCTGGCCGAACACTTTGTCCGCGGCGTTGCCGAGCTGCTTCTTCTTCCACATGCTTATCTGATTGGGATGAACCTCAAACTGCCGGGCAAGCTCCGCTACTGTCTTGTCTCCTTTTACCGCCAAAAACGCTACCTTTGCCTTGAACTGCGGTGAATGATTACGTCTTTTACTCTTCATTATGTACCTCCTGTATACTCTTTTAGAATACCAAGGAAATACACTTAAGATGCTGTCTGATTTTTGGGGTCCACTTCTCTTAAAAAGGGCGAAACAACGCTTGTAAGAGGATCTGACGGTGAAGTTGTCGGTGCCGCGCTAAGAACCAGAGACGGCGTTAAGCCGGTTTTCGTATCTGTTGGAAACAGAACCGATCTTGATACATCAGTTATGATTGCCCTTGAGTGTTCCCGCGGTCTCAGGATTCCCGAACCCACGAGGGTTGCCGACAAGTATGTTGGGTTGCTCAAAAAAGATGTGTGCGGATAATTGCGTCTTTGTCCTGAGTGTTCACACTGAAAAATCTTCCATCATCTCGATGAAATTTCTGAAAAGATAAGAGGAGTCATGCGGCCCGGGTGAGGCTTCGGGGTGATACTGGACGCAGGAGAGGGGATAATCTTTATGCTTCAGTCCCTCGACGGTCTGGTCGTTCAGATTTACATGAGAGACGGCGACATTGCTTTTAAGCGAATCTGGATCAACTGCGAAACCGTGATTCTGGGAAGTTATCTCCACTTTTCCGGTCTCAAGATTCTTAACCGGCTGGTTTCCGCCACGATGTCCGAATTTGAGTTTGAAGGTTTTTCCCCCGAGCGCAAGACCCAGTATCTGGTGTCCCAGGCAGATTCCGAAAATGGGTTTTTTTCCGATGAGGTTTCTTACATTCTTCGAGGCATACTCAACCGCGGCCGGGTCTCCGGGTCCGTTTGAGAGAAAAATCCCGTCGGGTTTGAAAGCCAGTATTTCATTAGAGTCCGTTTTCGATGGAAAAACCGTCGTTTCGCATCCAAGGTCGTGAAGTTCCCTGAGAATGTTTCTCTTTATTCCGAAGTCATAGACGGCGACTTTGAATTTTCTGGAAGGTTCGGAGTTTCTGTCCCTGCTGTGGCGCCATTTTCCCGTTCCTTCATCCCATACGTAGGGATCGGTGCAGCTTACTTCTGTTACCAGGTCGCGTCCGACTATTCCGGGCGAGGAGTCCACTTTTCCGGCAAGAGTCTCGGGGCTTGTCTCGGCAGTTGAGATAATCCCCTTTATGGCTCCGCCAATTCTTATGATCCTTGTAAGTTCTCTGGTATCAATTCCCTGTATGCCGGGTATTCCATGCCTTGAAAGAAAACTGTCGAGGTTTTCTTTTGATCTCCAGTTGCTCGGGCGATCCCAGTATTCCTTTACGACAAAACCGCTTAGGTGAGGTCTTTCCGATTCAAAATCCTCGGTGTTGATTCCGTAGTTTCCTATTTCGGGATAGGTCATTACTATGATCTGACCGTTGTAGGAAGGATCTGTGAGTATTTCCTGGTAACCAGTTAGAGAGGTATTGAAAACAACTTCACCGGGTGCCTCTTTCCGGGCTCCGAAGCTTGTGCCTTCAAATACTTTTCCGCCTTCTAGCGCGAGGTAAGCTTTTTTCATTGTTCAGGGGGTTAAAATATATACGCCTGTGGCAATGTCAAATGTTCTGCTGCCGCCGAGATTAACGTAATGGGTTCCGGACTGCTCAAGGCTGGGACCCTGTCTGTTTCAATTAGCAGATTATGTTGTATTATTTGTGACCCTGAGGAGTGGTTGCATACGGAAGCTGGCCGTTTTTGATGCAGAATGAAAATACTGATATGAACTGGGACCTGGCTTCTTACTTTCCCGAATTTCAGGGAGTTGAGTATAAAAAATTCAAAGAGAATCTTTCAGCAGGGATAAAGAATCTCGATGAGAAGGCATCGGCTTCTGAACCTTTATCCAAGGAAAACTTTGCGTTCTGGAAAGATGTTCTGATTGAAACCGAGAGGCTGATAAGCTGGTATTCCCATATTCGTTCTTATGTCGGATGTCTCAGTGCTTCTGATTCCAACAGGGAGGATTATCTGTGCGAGGAAGCGTCGATCTCCCTTCTCGGTTCAGATCTTGAAAAGCTTGAGGTTCAGCTGCAGAGAGCGCTTCGGGATGCGGACGAAGATCTGATCTCCGAGTTTGTCTCTTTTCCGGATATCGCCTCGGCTTCCTATTATGTAAGGCGCGTCTGGAAAAACTCACGGTTCACCATGTCCGCTCCTAAGGAAATTCTGGCCTCGGAACTCGGAGTCGACGGGATAAGCGCCTGGGGGAGAATCTACGACACCGTATCTTCTAAGATGACGTTTGAGATGGTCTACCCCGACGGGACGAAAAAAAGGCTTCCGATGTCCCAGAGAAGATCGCTTATGGAAAGTCCGGACAGACAGATAAGAAAAGCCGCTTTTTACGGGGGCAACAAGGCTTGGGAGAATTCTGAAGACGTTGCAGCGGGTGCCATAAACGCCATATCGGGAACTAGGCACACGCTTTACAGGCACAGGGATATCCCTCATTTTCTCGACGTAGCGCTTTTTGATGCGGCTGTCTCAAAACAGACTCTGGATTCCATGATGGAGGCAATACGCGAGACGATCGAGCTTCCAAGGAACATCCTCGCTCTCAAGGCCGAGACGCTGGGTCTTGACGGAATTTCATGGTACGACCTGGGAGCTCCCATGAATCTTGGCAAAACGGGCGCAGTCGACTGGAGCGGTGCGAAATCCACGGTCTCCGATTCTTTCTCGGCTGCCTACTCGAGCCTCGGCGGGTTTTTTGATCACATGTGCCGAAGCGAGTGGATAGACTGGGAAGTAAGGGAAGGGAAAAGACCCGGGGGTTTCTGCACGGGCTCTCTTCTGACCGGAGAGTCAAGGATATTCATGACTTATAACGGCGGGGTAGGAGACATACTTACGCTTGCTCACGAGGCGGGCCATGCCTTTCACTCTCACGTGATGAGGAAACTTCGTCCCTATGCGCAGTTCTACCCTATGACGCTTGCCGAAACCGCTTCAACTTTCGGGGAAATGCTGCTTGCCGAGGGACTGCTGCGAGATCCTTCAACGAGCGTTGAGGACAAGGTGATTGTGAGGGATGCGGAAGTAAACCACGGGGCCATATACCTTCTTGACATTCCCGTAAGATACGAGTTCGAGAGGAAACTCTATGAACGGCGTGCCGAAGGGGAATTGACGGTGAGCGAGCTAAAGGAGCTTATGACCGCGACTCAGAAGGAGATTTTCGGAGATGTGCTTTTGGAATGCGACCCGTTTTTCTGGGCTTCAAAGCTTCATTTTTACATAACCGGCGTCAGTTTCTATAATTTCCCCTACACTTTTGGTTACCTGCTGAGCAGGGCGCTTTTCGAGAAATTCAGGCGGCACGGGGAGGAATTCATTCCGGTTTATGAAGAGTTCCTTTCTCTGACCGGTTCAGATGATGCGGAAGGGGCGGTGAAAAGATCCGTCGGGGAAGATATAACGAGCAAAGATTTCTGGAAAGAGGCGATTCTTACCCTCTCAAGGCCTCTTGAAGAGCTAAAAGAGCTTCTGCCCTCGGTTACTGCTACATAAGGTTCCCGATAACTCTCTGCACGGGGGAGAGCGACTTAACCAGTATGTCAACCACTATGCCGAGCATTATGAGAAGCATGTAGATAATTGAAGCCGAAAATGCTTTTCCGTAGCCTCGGTTGGCAAAAACACTCTTTACCACCAGGTAATTAAAGTATATTCCCGATATCGCGGCGAAGACTGCGAAATAGACGGTGTTTGTTCCTGCAAGCCAGAGGGTGAAAGTCAGAGGTATAAGGGAGAGGGAGTAGATGAGTATCAGCATGTTGGTGTACTTTGTGCCCAGGGCGACAGGAAGAACGTTTATCCCGGCTTTTTCATAATCCTTTCTGTATTTCTGCGCGAGAACCCAGAAGTGGGGAGGCTGCCAGAGCATCATGAATATGAATACTATCATCGTGTCGAGCTGCAGAACGGGTTTTATGGCTGTGTAGCCTATAAGAACGGGCAGGGCACCGGGTATTCCCCCCAGTACTGTGCCGAAAGGGGAAGTTCTTTTGAGAAAAAGGGTGTAAATAAGCGTGTAGCTTAGAATTGCCAGGAGAATAAGCACCGTGTTTATGTAATTGAAGTAAGAAAACGAAATCAGCAAGGCCACTGCCATCATAAGTATCGAAATTATCCATGCGTTTTGATCTCCGAGAACTCTCAGTGCTTCCACCCTTTTGTTAAGGCGGCTCATCTTTTTGTCGATTTTCCTGTCGAGCAGATTATTGAGAATTGCAGCTCCGCCGGCACTAAGAAGAAGAGAGACAACACATAAAACAACTGTCTGTAATGAGGGAAGGGCCTGGTTGGCCACCACCATTCCTGCAAGGCCTGTAAATGCTACGCTCGTTATTATTCCGGGCTTGGAGAGAATAACGGCTGAAACCGCCATGTTTCCCACGGATTTTTTCTGCGTTTCGCTCATTGCTAAGAAGTTTTTTCGGCGACAGCGTCTTTACTTATATACGTAAACCAAGTGAGGAGGCAGAGGGAAAGTATAAAAAGACCGATTGCGAGATGGACGGCGGTGACGTAAAAAAGAAGCTTTGAAGTTACCACTAAAAATCCAAGTCCGATCTGAAGCAGGAGCAGGGCTACCGCCCGAGACATGTTTTTTCGGGCTTGTTTGAGTCTTTCGGATCTTCCGGACAGAATCAGCACGAATATGAATGCTATCGTGAGCAGGTAGGCGACAGCTCTGTGTGTAAAGTGCGCCAGCACTTTGCCTGACAGCTCAGGGGGAATCCAGTAGCCCAGACACGTCGGAAAATCAGGGCAGGCAAGCCCTGCTCCCAGGTGTCTTACGTAAGCCCCTAGGGAAGCCTGGATAAATACAAGCAGAAAAAGTGCGAAAAAAAGTCCTGCAGGGCCGGAGAAGCGAAGATCGGGCTTTCTGGTGATGCCATCGAAGTACACCATGTAAAGGGTAATCGAAAAAATTATTATGGCGTTTGAAAAATGGATTGTAGTCAGGTTTACGGGAAGCTTGGCAAGAACCACTATTCCTCCAAGCACAATCTGAAACAGAAGAAGCACAACCACGAGCAGGGGAAATATTTTGTAGTTTTTTGCGTAAGTTCGGAATCTTCTGTAGCAGAGGATGAAAAGTATTATGGACGTTATGCCGCCTATTACTCGATGGGAGAATTCGACGTATATATCCCATCTGAAAGGCGGAATTACCTCCCCGTGGCAAAGAGGCCAGTCCGGACAGGCGAGTCCAGCCTTAAGTCCCGATACAGCATTTCCCCATATAAGAAGTATGAACAGAAGCCCTAGAGCGGTTTTTGCAAGCATGCCTGTCGTGTGTGGCTACTTTATTACCGGCACCCTCGTAAAGGTTTCCATCAAGGTAAAACCGATTAGCAGGAAAAGCAGAAAAAGAGGATACAGGGCATATATCCACGTGAGCTTGTCTTCAAATTTAAGATGCATGAAATAAAGGGCGACAATCGCTGCCTTTATCGACGCTATTAACATGGCGACGACGATGTTGAAGTTGCCGAAATCAAATTTTGTTATGTAGACCGTAACTGCAGTCAGGACGAAGAGCGCAAGACATACAGCCACGTATACCCGAATACCGGTGTGATGTTCCTCAGTGTGATCGTTTGTGCTCACTTTATTTCTCCATCTACCCGATTAGATACAACAGCGGGAACAAGTATATCCAGATCAGATCAACCAGATGCCAGTAAAGTCCTCCGACCTCAACAGGGGTATATCTGTTTCCTTCTTTAAATCTTCCCTGCTTGGCCATTATTATCAGAGCGAAGATTATACCCATTCCCAAAAACACATGGATCATGTGAAGTCCGGTCATCATGAAGTAGAGGGCGAAGAATATGTTCGTATCGGGAAATATGCCGTAGTTAAACTTGGCGCTGTACTCAAAGTACTTGTTTACCCCGAAAGCCGCTCCGCATATAAAAGTTACGGAAAGCAATATCATCAGCCATTTTCTGTTTCTTTTCTGCGAGGCTAGAACTGCCAGAGCCATTGTGAAACTGCTGAATATGAGCACTATGGTGTTTATGGCGCCCAGAGAAATGTCCAGTTTCTTGTGCGATTCATAGAAAAGATCTGGGTACTTGGCTCTGAAAAGCGCGTACGCCGCGAAGAGTCCCCCGAAAAGAAGAATTTCCGTTCCGAGGAAAAGCCACATACCGAATTTTGCCGCGTTGTGCGTTACAGTCTCTCCGAGCCCGTGTCCGTGCGCGTGGCTTTCAGCGTGTTCAGCTGTGCTGCTCATTTTTTACGTTAGCCTCCGATCTATTTTTTCCCGTAAGCGTAAGTCCAGTCAGTTACAGTTGGTATTTCCTTAAAGTTCTCATGTGGGGGCGGAGAAGGAACCTGCCACTCAAGAGAAAGGGAGCCGTAGGGATTTGAGGATTCGGGTTGCTGTCCTTTTTTCATAAACGGCATAAGCAGATTCACGGTCATTATTAACATTCCAAGCCCGAGTATCCATGATCCGTAGGTTGAAAGGGCGTGATAGGATACATACTCTTCCGGGTAAGTCGCATATCTTCTGGGCATACCCTGAAAACCCATGAAAAACTGCGGGAAAAACGTTACATTAAATCCTACAAAAATCAGAAACCATGCGGCTTTTGCATTCAGTTCGTTAAATACTTTTCCGAACCATTTCTGATACCAGAAGTGAAGGGCTCCGAAAAACCCCATCACAGTTCCTCCTATCATCACATAGTGCATGTGAGCTACTATGAAGTATGTGTCGTGCAGATGCACATCAACGGCCAGAGCTCCTAGGTAAACACCGGTCAGCCCTCCGACTGTGAAAAGCACTATGAATGACAGCGCGTACAGCATGGATGAATGAAACTCTATTGATCCCTTGTACAGAGTTGCGGTCCAGTTAAACACCTTTACGGCAGTAGGGATGGCCACAAGCATTGTCAGAAATGAGAATATAGCCGCCGCCGTTTCCGATATGCCGCTTACGAACATGTGGTGCAGCCAGACGAAAAAGCTTATTATTGCTATCGCAAAGCTTGAATATGCGATTGCCTTGTATCCAAAGATAGGTTTTCTTGCGAACACAGGAATTATCTCGGAGATAATTCCGAAGGCGGGAATAACCATTATGTAGACTGCGGGATGGGAGTAAAACCAGAAGAAATTCTGGAAGAGTATGGGATCTCCTCCTTTTGCCGGATCGAAAAAGCCTATGTCAAATGCTCTTTCAGCTATCAGAAGAAGAAGCGTGATTCCCACAACCGGGGTCGCCAGCAGCTGCAGTATTGCGGTTGCGTAGGATGCCCAGATGAAAAGCGGCAGTCTTGCCCAGGTCATTCCAGGTGCCCGAAGCTTGTGTATAGTCACTATGAAGTTCATTCCTGTGAGAATCGATGAAAAACCGAGAACGAAGACTCCCAAGGTTATCAATATCACCTTGGCCCCTGTCTGAATGCTGTAGGGCGTGTAGAAAGTCCAGCCCGTGTCGGCCGGTTGCGCAAGCGCAAAGAGCAGTATTGCCGTCCCTGCAAGGTATATCCAGAAACTCAGCAGGTTGAGTCTGGGAAACGCCACATCTCTGGCCCCGATCATAAGCGGTATCAGGAAATTGCCGAAGCTCGCTGCGATCCCCGGGACTATGAAGAAGAAAACCATCAGGGAACCGTGGAGAGTAAAAGCTACGTTGTACTCCGTTGCGGTTCTGAAAAAATCGAGCTCGGGAGTCATAAGCTCGTACCTCATTCCCAGAGCTGTCAGTCCGGCAATCATGAAGAAAAACGAGATCGTAACGAGATAAAGAATCCCGATACGTTTGTGATCCGTTGTCAAAATCCACGACTTTAAACCTTTCTGGGCTAAATACGGTATATGCTGGGTTTGCGCCATGCCTCCGTTTGCCATCTTTTTCTCCTTGATATTGCTACTTCAAAGTCTTTATATACTCGATAAGAGCTGTTACTTCATCCTCGGATAATATACCTTTGAACGAGGGCATGGTCGGCGGATACCCTTTTACCATTTTCGCTTGGGGTTCATAAATTGATTCTCTAAGGTAGTTCTCGTCCACAAGAACAGAGGAACCGTCTGCAAGATCTTCCGTCTTCCCGTAAAGATTTTTAAAAGTTGGTCCTATGACTTGCTTTCCGTCTATGCTGTGGCACGCGACGCACCCTCTTTGTGAATGCAGGTCTTTTCCTCTCTCCGCTGGCGATACGCTGACGGCCATCACAGAGGAAGCTTCTTCAAGTTCATCTCCTTTTTCCCATCTTGTGAACGCCTCTGGGCTCAGGACATTTACCTTGGCAAGCATTTGCGAGTGTCCGGAACCACAGTATTCCGCGCACAGAAGGTCAAAGGTTCCGACCTTTGTAGGGGTGAACCAAAGCTGCTGATAGGTGCCTGGAAGAATATCCTGTTTTACCCGGAACTGCGGTACGAAAAAACTGTGAATCACATCATCTGATCTCATTATGAGCCTTACGGGTTTGTTCTGCTGGACAAAAAGTTCATTCAGCGATTTTTTTCCGGTGAAATACTCAAACTCCCAAAGCCACTGCTTTGCCACGACATTGACTTCAATTGCTTCCGGAGGAGAGTTTCTGAGTTCCTTAAAGGCTATCCATCCCCATGCGAAGATGACCATAAGCAGTATGGTGGGGATTATGGTCCAGATGGTTTCAATGATTGGGTTGTGAGTTATGTAGGCGGTTTCCTGGTCCTCGCTCTTCCTCCTGTACTTGATTGAGAAACCTACGAGTACGGCCGAAATCAGTACGAAGAAAAACACTGATATGATCGTTACGAACAGGGTTATGTTATCAACACTTGCGGCAAGATTTGAAGCCGATTCCGGTATCCAAGTGGACATTTATAATTTACAACCTCCGCAATTTAATGGGTCTTTCTTTCCCTTCTCCACATCAGACAGAGAAATGCTACGAGAACCGTAAGAGTCACCACTCCTCCCGCCTTGACGACGTTAAGAGCGGCAAGCGCATATCTTTTCCCCACAGGGTCGAACTGGTAACAGAACATAAGCACTTTGTTAAGCAGTTCCGAAGAACCTATCTTTCCTTCAGAAGCCTCTATTAGAGATAATCTGAAGTTGCGGGGATCATACTGAACTCCGTAAAGATATCGCGAAATTATACCATCCGGCGTGATTATGACTATTCCCGAAGGATGAGCGAATTCCTCTCCGTCTTTTTTGAAACGGAATCCGACTGAATCGGTAAGTCTCAGTATGTTTTCCGAAGTTGCTGTTAGAAAGTGCCAGTCTTCGGCTTCCTCCACTCCTCCCGCAAGCGCTTTTTCGTATCGTGCGGATTTCTCTGCGATAACGTCCAAGGGCTCTTCCGGGTCAAAGCTTACGGTCAGGACGGTGTAGTCCTTGCCCGGCCTGAAAGTTTCCAGCTGGTTTACAGCTTCCAGAACTCCATCCGTTCCAAGAAGGCAGAGCCTTGGGCATGTGAAGTAGGCAAGACTCAGAACCACCGGTTTTTTCTGGCTGAAAAACGAGGAAATCTTCACCATTTCGCCTCTTTCGTCACGAAATTCTGTTTCAAGGTCTATTGAAGACGCAAGTTTCTCATCAAACCCTATTTTTTCTACGTCGTTTACGTTAGAAAGCGCCTGAGCGTCTGATGTGAAAAGAGCCGGAACCGTACTTGGCATATACATAACACTTAGAAAAACGATGAACCTCCACATGAAAAGGAGCCGATTCTGGCTGGTTTTTAAATGAAAATAGCTGTTTTTAGGCTTCGCATGTGAGGAAAATTTTTCCCTTATGCACCCTCAAGTAGGCGTAGATTCTATCTGATGTTAATTCTCTGTCAAGAATCCGGGGTTCCCCTTATTTGAGTTCTCCAGCTCCGTTTATTTGCTTTGCCTCATGCAAAGAACTATACCGATTCCGATAAAGGCCGTAAGAGTTGACGAGCCACCGTAACTGATGAAAAAAAGAGGAGTGCCGATGACCGGCATAAGTCCCATTACCATAGCGATATTTATCACGGTGTGCCAGAAAAACATGGCCCCGACTCCAAGGCATGTAATCATCGCAAATCGGTCTTCTAGGGATGTTGCGGTATTGAGAATAAGAAGAATTATCGAGAAATATAAAAGGAGGACAAACACCGAACCCCGAAATCCCCATTCCTCGGAAATTACCGAGAATGCAAAATCTGTATGATGCGCGGGGAGAAAGTTCAAGTTGGATTGCGAACCCAGAGAAAAGCCCTTTCCGTAACCCATGCCGGAACCTATAGCAATCTGGGACTGAATGGAGTTATAGCCTATGCCATAAGGGTCAGAAGAAGTATCCATAAAGGAATATATTCTTTCTTTCTGGTAGTCTTTTATCAGAAGATACCAGACAGGCACGATGGATATCAGCACTACTATAATCATTTTAAACAGTGTTTTTTTTCTGATTCCCATAAGCAGGATAATACTTGCCCCCGTGAGAACAATAGTAATCGCGGTTCCCATGTCGGGCTGAGCAATTACCGCCATTACAGGAACAAACAGCAAGCCTGCAGGTTTGAGAATTTCCATCAGGTTGTAATTTTTTTTGATGGACACCTCTTTTGCGTAGTAATCAGCAAGGACCATTATTATTCCTATCTTAATAAATTCTGAAGGCTGAACCGAAACCGGTCCTATCTGGAACCAGCTTCTGGACCCCGATACCGTTTTTCCGAATACGAAAATCAACACCAGCAGCACTAGGAAAAACAGGTAGAAGG
This sequence comes from Thermodesulfobacteriota bacterium, assembly GCA_965200595.1. Taxonomy (GTDB): domain Bacteria; phylum Desulfobacterota_D; class UBA1144; order Nemesobacterales; family Nemesobacteraceae; genus Nemesobacter. The sequence goes on from CBDAUE010000004.1 coordinate 49,337, forward strand.
CAAACGGGAACTTTCTTAGCGTCGAGGGTTTTGGGCTGCCAATAGCTACTAAAGTCAAAAAACCCGTGAGGACCCATATGAGTTGTTTTTTGAATACACCTAACCCGGTTGGCAAAGAGATGCTGTAGAGATTTATGAGCCCTGCCGAGCAAACCAAAACGGTCAACAGCAACAGCCAGAAATATTTACTCAGATTTGGCAATTCGAGCTTCACCTCGCTGTTTTTTGAGCGTGAAATAGGTTTCAATGATTTTTTTTGCTATCGGGGCGGCGGCAATACTTCCCTCCCCCCCGTTTTCAACTAGAACGGTTACAGATATCTCTGCCGAATCCGATGGCGCATAGGATGTGAACCAGGCGTGGTCTTGGAACCGTTTTTCTGTAGATTTGTTTTCTAGTGATACAACCTGGGCCGTCCCTGTTTTACCTGAGATTGACGTGATCTTTGATCTTGCATAAATTCCGGTAGCTCTATCTTCGTTTACAGCGCCGTAAAGTGCTTTTTGGATGAGAGATACTGACTTTTTGTCAAGCCGCCGGGCCGGGTCGGTTGTATTGGATAATTCTTCCTCATCTGTCTTTCTTATCTTCGGTTTGAGTATAATGCCTCCGTTTGCTACTGCTGAAGTCATAAGACTTATCTGAAGAGGAGTTGTGGTAAGGTATCCCTGTCCTATTGCAAGGATTACAGTTTCACCTAGGTACCATGGTTCTTTTAGGTGCTTTTTTTTCCATGCCTTCGATGGGCTCACTCCCCGTCTTTCAGGCAGCCCTATGCCGGTTTTTTCTCCCAGTCCGAATTTTTTCAGGTAAGGATAGAGACCGTCAACACCAAGCTTCAAGGAAAGTTTGTAAAAAAATACGTCACAGGATTCGACTATAGCCCTGTGGATGTTCATATGACCATGACCCTTTTTCCGCCAGCAGTTAAAACGTTTCTTGTTTATCATATAATAACCCGGGCAGTATACAGACGACTCCGTATTGGCAATTTCTTCCTCTAGAAAAGCATAGGACGTGATTATTTTGAATACTGATCCGGGCGGATAAGTTCCTTGGGTTGAGCGGTTTAAAAAGGAAAAAGATCCTTTCTTTTTTGCTTTTTCCCCAGCAGACGGCTTGTTCAATGCATGCTCGGGGAGATAAGACGGACGACTTACCATTGTCAGAATCTCTCCGCTTCTTACGTCCATCGCTACTATGGCCCCCTTCTGCTCGCCCAAAGCGTCATAGGCGACCTTTTGCAGCTGTGCATCAATAGTGAGTTGTATATCCTCTCCATAAACCATTTCCCTGTTATTGCGAGTTGGCAGCAGTGTGTTAACAGAATTTGAGATTGTCTTTCCGTACGCGTTTACCATGACGTATTCAAGACCGTTTTTTCCTTTCAATTCGCTGTCAAAGATCTTTTCAATCCCCGATTTCCCGATTATGTCCCCCGCCTTGACCCAGCTGAAGGTTCTTACTTCCTCTGCGTCGGCGCTTCCCGTATGTCCCAGCAAAACGGCGGCTGCCTCTCCATGTGGATAGAATCTTTTGTACCCAATTTCAAGAAATACCCCCTTTAGTGCTTCCTTGTTCCTTTCGACCAGAAGAAGTTCTTCTCTGCTTATGTCCTTGACGATTGTAACGGGATGGAAACTTCTGAGTTTTACTGCTTTGTCGAGTTCTTTTAGAAGCTCTTGCTCTGGAACGTTTACCACCTCGGCAAGTTGGTTTGCGAGCTTTCCGGCATCTGTTATTTCTCTGGGAAACACCAGTATGTTAAAAGACGGTTTGTTGTAGAGAATTTTTTCGCCGTTTCTATCGAAAATGCGTCCTCTGGGTGCGGGAAGTTCAAGTTCTCTCAGGATGTTTTCCTCCGAAAAACTCCTGTATTCCTCGCCTTTGTATATCTGGAGATAAAGCAGCCTTGCTGAGAAGAAGACAAAAAACAGCACAACCAGGTAAGCGGCTATTGTTAATCTAGGTTTCAGAAATTCCATCTAGTTTTCTCAGAAGCATTATTATAGGAAACCCTACCACTGCATTAGTGATAGCTTGATACAAAACCAGTTCAATACCTATCTGCGGTACGCTGTATTGCTTGAACAGAAACAATACAAACAGCAGCAGGTACATCAACAGGGTTCCCGTAAAAAATGTCAGGGGCAGCAAAAAGATGTTCTCGCTGTTGTAATTAAAATTGCGCATGCCCATTTTGAGAGTCACAAACACGGCGAATCTTGTAAGCGTGTAGAGTCCCAGAGCCCCAATTGAAAAAATATCCATTAAAAACCCGTTCAACATGGCAAGTGTGAACAGATAGGGTATTTTGGCCCTGATTGCCATGCAGATTATCAGGATCAGATTGAAATCAGGGGTGAAACTGCCCAGAGAAGATGTCGGGATTACCGATGTCTGGATAATTATGAACAGAAAAGAGCAGAACAGATAGAAAAGAAAAGAGAGGTTTATTATAACCATATTCCAACTGACTCAGTTGGGGAAAGCTAATTGAGGTGTATGAGCACCTCTTCAACCCTGCCTACGTCCATTGCCGGTTTTATAAAGGCCTTTTTAAGTCCTCTGTCCGGCTCAATTCTCGTTACGGTTCCTATAACCATATTTTTTGGGAAAACGTTGTCTTTTCCGGATGATATGATTTTGTCTCCGACTATGATGTCGTCTTCTTGCTCAATGTACTTCATAATGTAAAGATTTCCTGCTCCGGTGACTATACCCCGTGTGCGGCTCCTCTGCACAATCGCATCCGTCACGCTTGAGGGATTTGTCATCAGCATTACCATGGAGTTTTTTTCGCTTACCGAGTGTACGGTTCCTATGGCCCTGACGTTATTAAGCACTGGCGACCCCGCCTTTACCCCGACAGATGATCCTTTGTCCACTATAAGAAACCCTGGCCCCACCAGAGAAGGGTTGCTCCCTATAACGCTTGCTCCAACAATTTCTCCCTCAAGAGAGTTTTTATAGTTAAGAAGAGTTCTCAGCCTTTCATTTTCAAGCTGTATTTCCGTTAACATAAGATTCTTTGCTTCCATTTGCTGCAGCTGAGTCTTCAGATTGGAGTTTTCAACGCTTGTATTGACAAGATCAATATAATGGTCCCAGTAGTATCTTATTCCGTCTTTCACGTAGTCTGCCAAGGCGCCGGAACCGTAATTAACACTAAGCATCAGCTTTGTAGTGTAAACATCTCCTCTTTTCGCCAAGTCATAACTTACGGGCAACAGATGAGTCAGAACGATTATTAGGATAAAGGACAGAAAGAGCTGATTCTTGCTAAAGAACTTCTTCATTAAGTTTTCTTTGCGGCCGGAAGCACTTACGGAAGCACTTAATCGATATTGTAGAATTTATATGGCAACTGAGTTCAGAAGATCTGTATCTTCAAGAACTTTTCCGGAACCCCTGACTACGCAGTCAAGAGGCTGCTCGGCCCTTTTTATCTTTATGCCGGTTTTTTGCTCTATGCGTCTGCGCAGTCCTCTTAGAAGCGATCCGCCTCCGGCCAGCATGATTCCCGATTCATATACATCTGCAGAGAGTTCCGGCGGGGTTCTCTCCAAAGTCTGTAAAATTGCATCAACTATCTGATTTATAGTTTCTTCCAGTGCTTCTCCGACCTCTTCGGTATCAATTGTAATCATTGAAGGAACACCGGAAATACTGTTTCTTCCGGTTACTTTTATTTGCATTTTCCTGGCGGTGCTTAAGTCCGGGTTTGCAGAGAACTTTTTCTTGAGCTCTTCTGCTGTCCTAGATCCGATTATTGCGTTGTGATTTTTTCTCAGCCACTGCTGTATGGCTTCATCCATTTTGTCTCCGCCAATTCTGATTGATTTGCTCACAACTATCCCGGACAGTGCGATAACGCCTATTCCCGTGGTTCCGCCTCCTACGTCAACCACCATACTGCCCGAGGGTTTGTCCACCTCTATCCCAGACCCTATTGCGGCGCAAATTGTTTCCTCAATGAGATATACTTTCCTTGCTCCCGCCGCCTCGGCCGACTCTCTTACAGCTCTTTTCTCTACTTCTGTGATCTCAAGGGGAACCGATATTATTACTTTGGGGCGGATTAGGCTTACTTTGCTGTCGCCGGATTTTTTTATGAAGTACTCGATCATTCTCTGCGCCGCTTCAAAATCGGCGATAACACCGTCGCGAAGAGGTCTTATGGCTTTAATAGACTCAGGGGTTCTTCCTACCATTTCTCTGGCCTGTTTTCCTACGGCGATGAGTTTTGACTGGTGTCCCGGGAGAGTTTGGACTGCCACCACGGAGGGTTCGTTAGACACTATCCCGTGGCCTTTGAGGTATACAAGGGTATTTGCAGTTCCTAAATCAATTGCCAGATCTCTTGAGAAAAATCCTAAAATTTTATCCAGTACCATTGTTTACAGTTACCTCAATTCTTTTAAGTTAAAGCATGATCAAACCTTCAAATACCCGCTATGTGAACCCTTGGACTAGGCAAATAATAACTAAGTACAGTTAACATTAAAGGATAACATTTTTTTTGAATTATTCAAAGTGGTTATAAAAGGGTTTTTCCGCTATTTTTACGGCGTTGGGAGTTTTTTCTGCCTGGTCTTTCCCTCCGACAGATATTTCTCCACGAAAACCGGAAAATCCCCTCCTTATGTAGCCGATGGAGATGTTTTTTCCCGCAGAGGGGGAGTATGTCGAAGAAGTGATTCTCCCCACTTTTTTCTTGTCAATCCATAGTGTGTCTCCCGGCAGCGCACTGCCGTTTTGCTGCATCTCGAAATACGCAAGGTGCCAGTTCACCCTTCCTCTCCACTTTATTCTCGCTATTACTTCCTGCCCAACATAGCAGCCCTTTTCAAAGTCAAGGGCATTCCATATGCCGGCTTCAATCGGTATGGTGGAGATGTCCATATCCTTTCCGTAAACGGGTATGCCGGCTTCTATTCTCAGGGTCTCCAGGGCTTCATGTCCGCAAAGCCGCGGAACAGGCGGATTTTCAATAAGAAGTTCCCAGATTTTATCTGCACTGCGATTTTCAAAAAGAACGTCAAAACCGGTTTCCCCGGTTCTGTTGACCTTCATTACGATTGCTTCGCCGCAAGTGCGGTGATCATATTCCTTCATATGTTTAACATTGGCGCTGAGACGGCTTTCGATTAACTCCACACATCCGGGACCGCACACATGAAAAACACAGTAATCTTCAGTAACGTCAGCAATCTCGGCTTTGTATGAAAGTCTGAATCTGCAAAGAAGTTTCTCTATATTAGCGCTCATGTCCGGTTCTGTATCAATGTAGACTGAGTCTTCGTTTTTAAACACTCTCATGTCTGAAGTCATTTTCCCCTTGGGAGTGAGTATTGCGGCGTACGCACCTGTGCCGGGAATTTTTTCCTTTACGTCGTTTGTAATCATCCCCTGCAGGAATTTTATGTGGTCGGCTCCGGACAGCATAAGTTTTCCTCTGTCTGAGATGTCTATGACGGCTGCAGATTCCCTTACGGCTTTTGCTTCTCCCTGCGGGTCACCGTAGCTTTTCGGAAGAAAAAAACCTCCAATCTCGCCGAACACAGCTCCCCGGGCTGCGTGTCTGTCATAAAGCGGAGTTTTCTTTGCGGATTCCATTGGCGTAAGCACTTGCGGAGGAGCTTTTTGCCGCCTCCTTGCTTTGTTTTGTCTCTTGAAAAACCAATGCCTGAATGTAGTATAAAGCCCCTGTTCCAAAAAGAAATTGCAGGGGTGTTAAGTGAAAGAATTGAAAGGAAACTACAGTGTGGTCATAATGGGTTCCGGCCCTGCCGGACTGACCGCGGCCCTCTACACGGCGCGGGCGAATCTTGAGCCGCTTGTATTTGAAGGTCCAGAAGCCGGAGGGCAGCTTACCACGACTACAGATGTTGAGAACTTCCCGGGGTTTCCAAGCGGAATCATGGGTCCTGAACTTATGGATCTTATGAGGGAACAGTCCGAACGTTTCGGCGCGCAGTGCGTACACAAGGCTGTAACGGCTGTCGATTTCTCACAAAGGCCGTTTCGCATATCGACTGAAGACGAACAGATACTGGCTTCCACATTCATCATTTCTTCGGGCGCCACGGCAAGGATGCTCGGTTTGCCTTCCGAACGCGAGCTTGTGGGCTACGGGGTTTCCACATGCGCCACATGCGACGGATTTTTCTTCAGGGACAAGGAGCTTGTGGTTGTCGGGGGAGGAGACAGCGCTATGGAGGAGTCCGTCTTCCTTACTAAGTTTGCCACTCGGGTTTCGGTGATTCACAGGCGCGACAGGCTCAGGGCGTCGGCAATAATGCAGCAGCGCGCCGAGGAAAATGAAAAAATAGATTTTATATGGAACAGCGTTGTTGAAGAAGTGCTGGGGTCAAAAGAGGACGGAGTAACGGGGGTACAGATAAAGGATATCGTTACTGGGCAGAGCCATGTCAAGCAGTGCCAGGGTATGTTCGTAGCGATCGGGCACACTCCCAACAGCGGTATTTTCAAAGGACAGCTTGATATGGATGATAACGGCTACCTTGCGACTAATAACGGCACCTCTGAGACGAGCGTTGCCGGCGTTTTTGCCGCCGGAGACATACAGGATACAAGATACAAACAGGCTATAACGGCGGCGGGAAGCGGATGCATGGCGGCTATAGACGCGGAGAAATTCATAGAAGAGCATGGACTTTAACTGTTTCGCGTCTTAAAAGTCTTGGACAAAGAGTTTTTATTCGGTTATACAGATTGCCTGTTTTTTTGCGGGCGGTTAGCTCAGCGGGAGAGCACCTGCCTTACAAGCAGGGGGTCACAGGTTCGAATCCTGTACCGCCCACCATCTGAATTGATTTAAACGGGGCCGTAGTTCAGCCTGGTTAGAACGCTGGCCTGTCAAGCCAGAGGTCGCGGGTTCAAATCCCGTCGGTCCCGCCACCCCGATTGAAAAACTGCACGGAATCTGGAGCTGTGTGTGTGGGGTTCCAGCTTTTTTGTGTATAGTTTTCGCGTTAGATTCCGTTGCGGGAAATTCATATCATTGGATATTCAAAAACAGATTGAACGGTTCGAAACGGGTTACCCGTTTCGCCGGCTCCTTCGCCCTGCGACAATAGGCGACGGCATAAGAAAACTGGGAGAGGAAGAATCCCGGTTCCTTCAGCGGGAATACGACAGTTCTCTTTCCGAAATGAGTGTGTGCAAGTTTGTTCCGGCATCGGGAGCGGCCTCGAGAATGTTCCGGGATCTTGGTGTGCTTCAGGAAGTTTTTTCCTCAAAAAGAGCGGTTATGAATTCCGAAGAGGAAAAAATACTTGATAAATTACTCTCAAACGTAACAAGATTTCCTTTTGCGGATCTGCTTGAAGAGAAGCTGGGCAAAAGCCTTGAAAAGGTTGTCTGTTCGGGGGACTTCAGGTCCATTGTTGACACGCTTTTGGGAAACGACGCTATGGGTTATGGAAACGCTCCGAAAGGACTTGTTCCTTTTCACAGCTACGGCGGGGAGAGGAGAACGGCTTTTTGTGAGCATTTCAAAGAAGCCCTTGAATATATAAGTTCGCGTGGCACGGCTTCCATGCATTTTACTATTTCTCCCGCATTTGCCGAGCAGTTTGCTCAGCAAGAGGAGAAGACTGTATCTTTTTTTTCCTCTGAGGGGGTCTCGTTTGATGTGACTTACTCGGTTCAGGATCCCGAAACGGACACAATTGCGGTCGCAATGGACGGCACTCCCGTTACAGACACCGACGGATCTCTGCTCAGACGGCCTGCGGGACATGGAGCGCTGCTCAAGAATCTGAACGAACTCTGCTATGACTGCATTTTTATAAAAAACATAGATAACGTGGCAAAAGAGGCGCTTCTTCCCGATACGGTTAAGTGGAAAAAGACCCTTGGCGGACTTCTGCTTTCCATCCAGAGAAAGATTTTCCGATATGCAGAGGCCCTTTCTTGCGGCCGGACCTCAGAATCGCTTGAGCGGGAAATAGTTTCTTTCTGCAGGGAAGAGCTTTTAATGGATCTTTCAGGGCTCTCTCAAGCCGAAAGAAGCAAACACCTGCTCCAGGCGCTTGACAGACCCGTAAGGGTATGCGGGATTGTGGAGAACCTCGGCGAACCGGGCGGCGGTCCTTTCTGGGTACAAGAAAAAGAAACGGAATCTCTTCAGATAGTTGAAAGCGCTGAGGTCGATCATGGCTCTTCTTCCCAGAGACGTATATGGGAGAGTTCAACCCATTTTAATCCTGTGGATATTGTCTGCGGAGTGAAAAATTTTAAGGCAGAGAAATTCAATTTGCCTGATTTTGTTGATTCCGAAGCCGGGATTATAACCGAAAAGACATTCGGTACTGTAAAAATAAAAACGCTTGAACTCCCAGGGCTGTGGAACGGTTCCATGTCCGGATGGATAACGGTTTTCGTGGAAGTTGCTTCTACAACGTTTAATCCTGTGAAAACTGTATGGGATCTTCTAAAGGAGCCGCATCAAGCAGGTTAAAATCAGAAACTGTTCTATGGAACTTGGTTCTCAAAATGTCTAAAGAAAATCTTTACTGCCTTACCCTTGCCGGGGGACGGGGAACCAGACTCTGGCCTCTGTCAACAGAATCTTTGCCCAAGCAGTTTCTCAGCATAAACGGAGACGAGACTCTTTTGCTTGGAACGCTTAAGCGTGCCGCCCGACTTGTCGCCGAAGAAAACATACTGGTCGTGCTTGAGGAAAAACAGCGCCCGCTTATTGAACAGAACCTTGCCGACACGGATTTTTTGGGAAAGATAAAAATTGTGACCGAGCCTGTCGGCAGAAATACTGCTCCGGCGATTCTGCTTGGGACACTCGGGATTTCCTCGAAAGACGAAGATGCGGTGATAATGGTTTTCCCCTCGGATCATCTCCTTGAAGACGACGATGATTTCTGTGATCACATACGAAGGGCAGTTTTCCTTGCCGAAGACGATTACATCGTGTGTTTCGGGATAACCCCTTCCGCCCCTGAGACCGGATACGGCTACATTGAGGGAGGAGAACCCCTTCGCGAAGGCGGGCTTAAGATAAAAAGATTCGTCGAAAAACCCAGCGCCGAAGTTGCAGGACAATACCTGCTTTCGGGGAACTTTTTCTGGAACAGCGGAATGTTCGTTTTCCGGGCCCGTACCATGGTCGAGGAATATGCGGCTCTTTGCCCTGATGTGTATCAGCCGATACGCAAAGCTTCCTGCGGTAAAATCGACAGGGACATCTATTCCCGGCTTCCTTCCGTTCCAGTTGACCGGGCTGTAATGGAGAGAACCTTGCGAGGAGCCGTGCTGCCGTCTTCTTTTCGCTGGAGCGACATAGGGTCATGGCGGCTTTTCTATGAATTTTTCCCAAAAGACTCCGAGGGCAATGTGCTTTCGGGAGACGTAATTTTGAAAGACACTGAGACTTCTCTTATAAAAAGTAGTTCGAGACTTGTCTGTGCAGCAGGTCTGCGCAACATTGCGGTAATAGAAACTCCCGACAGCGTTTTTGTTTCTGGTCTTGAACGCTCAAGCGAGGCGGGCGAATTTGCAAATGAATTAAAGGGAAAGGGAAGGAGTGAGGCAAGCCATCCGAGTATAGTTCACTATCCTTGGGGCAGCAGGGAAGATGTTGAAAAACGAAAACTATCAAGAGTGATGAAAACAACTGTTTTTCCCGGAAAATCAGCGAAAACAGAAAATGCCTCTTCTGAGAACTTGTTATTGGTGGTTTTCGAGGGAGAGGCCCTTATAATCAGCAAGGAGGTCAGCCATGAACTGGCTTCCGGACAGACCGTTTTTTTTGAAAACGGAGCGAACTGCACTGTCGAAAACAAAACAGATAATATCCTGATCATTCTTGAGATTTTCTTCGTCAGGAGTTGAAAAAAACGGGCAGGACGGAGTTTTGACTATGGTTTCCGTTGAGTTATCATTTCTTCACCGAACGGGGAGAGGTGGCCGAGTGGTCGAAGGCGCTCGATTGCTAATCGAGTAAGGGGTGAAAGCCCCTTCGTGGGTTCGAATCCCACTCTCTCCGCCACTTCTGCTTTGTATTCCACATTAATGAGGGCTTTATACCAAGGTAACGTTTGAAGGAATTGTTGCGTCCGCACTTGGTCGAAACTGGCAATTCATTTAGGGAGATCGGCGCTGAATCCCGCCTGAATCAGACAATTCGGCTTTGAAATTGCCGGAATACCCCCTCCCGCTGTGTGGTTCCAAAAATCTCAACCTCGAAAAACCCCCTACTACGCAAATGCCTTTCTTTCTTGCATTTTTGCAGAAATTTTGTTACTCTACATTTGGTAGTTTCAAACCTGAAACGCAACTTTTGGTGTATTGATTTATGTGGGAATTATAGCGATAATTAGACAAACTTAGCAGGAGGTCATTTGCTAAGCTAAGGGACTGCTATTTCTTCACCTTGATTTTTCTTGAGGCTTGAAGGTCTCTGTCCGCATTGCGGAAGATTGCCTTTGCCAGTTCCTCCGGCGTTGTGTCTATGCGGGGTATCTTCCGGATCTCGGGTCTGCCTCGGGGATTTTTAATCCGGGATTTGTTCTTTTTCATGATTCTTACCCAAGGGTGTTTTTCATTCTCAGGGCAATGATAACAGCAATTCAAGATACAAGCTCTTTATAGGGAAGCTTCTTGCCAACCAACCCCTTGGCCAACAGCGCCATCTGCTCTATAGTGTCCATCTCTCTTGCATTATGCCTGCCCGCAAACTCCGTAACATAGCGGTCCAGATGTTTCTCGCTCATGTGATGGTAAGTTCCGTAGTACCCTCTGTTCAAAGCAGCCCAGAAGGATTCCACGCCGTTTACATGGGCTTTTTCTCTTACATACTCTCCCACACTGTGATTAACCGCTTCATGTCTGTAGTTCTTCTTCCCAAGACCCATATACCCCCTGTTCTGATCGGTGTATACCGTAGAACCTTCTTTCACAGCCTCCTCTACCATGCGTTGAAGTGTGATGCTCGATACCGGCCTAGTCACTTTTGCCCTGATCTTGCTGCCCCCACGCTCCTTAAAGAAGTGGACCCCAAAAATCAGACAGCACCTTAAGTGTATTTCCTTGGTATTCTAAAAGAGTATACAGGAGGTACATAATGAAGAGTAAAAGACGTAATCATTCACCGCAGTTCAAGGCAAAGGTAGCGTTTTTGGCGGTAAAAGGAGACAAGACAGTAGCGGAGCTTGCCCGGCAGTTTGAGGTTCATCCCAATCAGATAAGCATGTGGAAGAAGAAGCAGCTCGGCAACGCCGCGGACAAAGTGTTCGGCCAGGGGGCGGGCAGCAAGGCGGCGGGCGAGAGCAAGTACGTAAACCAGCTTGAATCCAAGGTGGGCCAGCTGACGCTGGAGAACGATTTTTTATCAAAGGCGCTCGGTCGGCAGCGGCGCAAGAAGTTGGTAGTGCGCGGCCGGGCACTTTCTTTGGTAAGGCAGTGCAAACTGCTGGATATAAATCGCTCAAATATTTACTACAAACCTGTGGGGGTATCCCCGCAGGACGAAGAGATTGTGAAGAAGATTGACAGGATCTACATTAAGTATCCGTTTAAGGGTTCAAGAAGGATGGTGTACGCCCTTAAGGCACAGGGCGTACAGGTGGGCAGAAAGCGTGTTATGAGGCTTATGGGGATACGAGGGCTTGCTCCCGGCCCCCAGACTACAAAGAAAGGGGGAGCAGAGCACAGGATATACCCGTATCTGCTGCGGGGGAAGACTGTAGAGCTTCCCGGGCAGGTATGGGCGGCAGACATAACGTATATAGAGATGAGCAGGGGTTTTGTGTATCTGTGTGCGGTAATGGACTGGCACTCGTGCAAGGTTCTTAGCTGGAGAGTGTCTAACACAATGGACAGCAGTTTTTGCGTGGAGGCTCTGGAAGAAGCGCTTTACAAGTATGATAAGCCCGAGATATTCAACACCGATCAAGGAAGTCAGTTCACAAGTGAAGAGTTTACGGGAGTTCTTAAAGACAGAGATATAAAGATAAGCATGGACGGCAAGGGAAGCTGGAGAGACAATGTTTTTGTGGAGAGGCTTTGGAGAAGTGTTAAGTACGAGGAAGTGTATCTGATGGCATATGAATCCGTTGCCTCGGCAAAGGCAGGTATAGGGAAGTGGATAGATTTTTACAATAAAAAAAGACCACATCAGGGGCTTGGAATGAAAACACCGGATGAGGTTTACTATGGTCTTGGGACAGCACAGAAGAATGTGGCTTGAAGCAATGAGACAGACAGAGCAGAGAGTTTATGGTTTTGGGAGTCTTAAAGATGGTTATGCGTTGGTGGGAATACACTTAAGAAAACAAAAATGCTGTCTAAAAAAGGGGACCACCTCTGTCTATGCAACCGTCATACAGACGCACTGTTGAATCCTCAAATTCAGCATTGAGTCCGTTAAAAACCACAAATTGTCTACCCGAATAGGTGATCACATAAAAATATATCTCCCCTGATTTCCAGGGAGCTTTTCTCCAGCAGGGCCTGAATCGAGTCAATGCTCTGGATAGAACCTCTGCTTGCAGCAATTGCGAGAGCCCTAGCGGAGTAATAGAGTTGACAATCTTCCTAGGAGTCTGTCGGGCTTTAGCGGTCATTTAATGTTAAAACAACGGTATCAAGATGTCTGAGAAGGAGAAGACAATGAGACGGAGGTTTGTATCAGCAGACCGCAAGACGCCGCAGATGTTTCCGCCTACAATAGAAGAGTATCTGCCCGAAGACCATCTTGCCCGGTTTGTGGTGGAGATAGTTGAGCAGCTGGATCTGAGAAGGCTGACGGAAGCGTATTCGGGCAGGGGGTCGGCAGCGTATCATCCGGGAATGAAGGTGGCTCTTCTGTTCTACGGATACGCGACGGGGACATTCTCTTCCCGGAAGCTTGAGAAGGCAACATATGACAGTGTGGCGTACAGGTATATATGCGCTAACAGCAATCCGGATCATGACAGCATAAACAGGTTCCGCAAGAGGTTTGGCAAGGAGCTTGGGGTATTGTTTGTACAGATACTGCAGATAGCGGGACAGATAGGGATGGGCACGGTGAGTGTGGATGGCACGAAGATAAAGGCTAATGCGAGCAGGCATAAGGCACTGAGCTGGAAGAGGGCAAGGAAGATAGAAAAGCAGCTGAACAAAGAAGTGAAGGAACTGATGAGACTTGCACGGGAGGCTGACAACTCTAAACTGCCAGAGGATATGAATGTTCCCGAAGAACTTCAGAGACGGGAAGCGAAGCGTGAGATACAGGAGCGGGCAAAGCACAGGTATGAGCGGGAGTCAGAAGTGTACGGGGAGAAGGTAGAGAAGCGGGAACAGTATGAGAAGCAAAGCGGGAAGAAGGCAGGAGGGAGCAGACCGAGGGATAAGGATCAGGTGAATCTTGTGGACGGAGATTCGCGGATAATGCCTTCGGGAGGGGGATTTGAGCAGGCATACAACGCTCAGGGTGCAGTGGATGTGGAGAGCAGACTTATAGTGACCAGGCATGTAACGCAGAACACAAACGACAAGCGTGAGATGGAGCCCGTGCTTGAGCAGTTAAAGGAGAATGAGCAGAGGCTTGGCAAGGCTGAGAATCTGCTTGCCGACAGCGGATATTACAGTGCAAGCAACGTTAACTTATGTGACAGGGCGGGGATAAAGCCTTATATATCCAAACGCAGGGAGAAGCACAACAGACCGTTTTGGGAGAGATTCGCACAGTGCAATGAGGAGGAGAAAGAGCCGGCAACACCGGTTGAAGACATGCAGAGGAGGCTTGGAACATCCGCAGGCAAAAAGATGTACTCAAAACGCAAGTCAACGATAGAGCCTGTGTTCGGAATAATGAAGCAGGTGATGGGATTCCGGCAGTTTATGGTGCGGGGGCTTGAAGCTGTGCGCGGAGAGTGGAATCTTGTGTGCATAGGGTACAACCTGAAGAGAATGTATGCGTTGAAGGGCTGACAAAGAGGTGAGAGAGCAGAGAATATTGGGGATTTGAGGTAAAAACAGCTCCCCGAAGCTTAGCTGAACCCCCAAAATCAAGGATTTTTGCCGATATGACTTTCACCAGCTCTGAATCAGTTGGATTTCCCCTCAATTGTTCGCTAAGAGCGACAGACTCCTTGGGCTTTTGCTCTTGCTTTTGCTTTTGCTCTTATAGTGTAGGGGTCTCCAAGTCTGTTGAGTTCTTTTTCTGGAGAGAGATTGTTTTTAAGTTCTTCAGGAAGAAAACCTTTTAGAATCAGATAATTTCTGATGCGGCCTTTACGTCTGTTGCGGCGCTGTATCTGCCTCCTCTGAAGTCGCGATTCTCTTCGTTTCCTGTTCTTTGGGGTAGAAGATTTGTCTTCAATGGACCTGATAAATATACGGCTTCCGCAGTCAATAAATTTCACGGGTTCTTTATTCTTTTCTTCTATAACGCTCCAGCCAATCGAATTTGTTCCTACGTCAAGTCCTATAACATATTCTGGCAATTTACATCCTTTAGTACTCATTTTCTGACCTCAGACTCTGAATTCTGGTTGCTTTTTCAGCTATGCTCTTATAGCATAACACAAGGGGTTTATAAAACTGGCTGAATGTGCCACGAATTTGCTATTCATAACAAGAAGCAAATGCTTCGTAGGCAATCTCTAAGGAGAACCAAAGGCCTCGCATCGGGGCCTTTTTTTTAGTTTTCCTCAGTTCCGGCAAGGTTAGCGTTTTGAGAATCAAGCTTTTATTCGGATAATGAAGATAAAGCTGTTTCGCTCTTCGGTAGTTTCAAATTTGAAAGCAGGACTTATAAAGAGCAGAATTGTCTGCAAAAAAAAGGGGAGGAGTAGTTTTTCATGCCGGATGAGCACTTAAAAGATAACTTCAGATCTGGATTTATCTCCGTGATAGGACGGCCCAACGTGGGCAAATCCACCCTTGTGAACTCCATTGTCGGAGAAAAAGTTTCGGCAGTATCAGATAAGCCGAGCACTACCAGAAACAGAATCTTGGGAGTGAAGACTTTTGATGATTCCCAGCTGGTTTTTCTTGATACCCCGGGTGTCTACAGGGAGAAAAGCAGACTTGGAAAATCCATGGCCCGAGCGGTAAACGGTGCTCTCTCAGACGCTGATCTGGTGGCATTTGTTACAGATGTTGAAAAACCTTTCGGAGCGGCTGATGAATCCATACTGAAAATGCTAAGAAAGCCCTCCTTGTTTGTTGTAAACAAGATCGACAAGATGAAAAAATCAAAACTCCTGTCGATACTTTCGGCTGCCGAGAGATTTTCCGAGAAGTTCCTCGAGATAGTTCCCATCTCGGCTCTTAACAACGACGGAGTGGAAGAGCTAACGCAGCTTTTAAAAAAACACCTACCCGAAGGGCCTAAATATTTCCCCGACGACATTTTCACGGATCAGCCTGAAATTTTCTACGTAAGCGAACTCATAAGGGAGAAGGTGTTTAACCTTACGAGAAAGGAAATTCCTTATAAAGTGGCGGTGGTGGTCTCGGGATTCAGCGAGGATGCGGAACGGAATCTGATCAGGATAAGCGCGGAAATCTATGTTGAAAGAAAAAGTCATAAGGGGATTCTTATAGGAAAGGGCGGGGCAATGCTAAAGCAGATTGGTTCTGAGGCCAGGGTTGATATTGAAAGGATTCTGGGAGTTAAGCTGTTCCTTGAGCTTTGGGTTAAGGTTAAAGAGAACTGGACTCAGAGCGATTTCCTGATAAATGAATTCGGTTACGGAAACTGAACCGCAAGAGTCTTTATTCTCCCTTAAAAAAAGCTTTTCTTTTCTCAAGAAAAGCTTTTTTCCCTTCCCTGGAGTCGCTGCTTTGCCTCACATCGGCGAAGGCAGACTTTATGAGTTTTTCATCCTCTTCTGATAGTCGCCTTCCTTGTTCCCAGATGTTTATCATTTTTTTTATCGAGATCATGGAAAGCGGGGCGTTTGTGCTTATTCCGTCGGCAAGCCCGTAGGTGAATTCTTCAAGGCTTTGTCTTTTCACAATATGGTCGACGAGCCCTTTTTCCAAAGCTCTTTGGGCGTTAACCGGGTTTCCGGTGAGAAAAAGCTCTCTGGTGAAGCCGGGACCTACCAGGTTGAGGAACTGCTTTATTCCGCTGTAGTGATAAGTGACTCCGAGCTTTACGGGCGGGATTGCAAGTTTTACGTCATCGGCGCATACTCTCAGATCGCAAGTAACTGCGAGTTCAAGTCCGGCCCCGAAGGCATGACCGTTTATCATTGCTATTACGGGAAGAGGGTAGGATTTGACTGCACGCATTGCTTCGGTCAGGGGATGACTGTTTTCTATTGCAGTTTCTTCTTCGGATATTGCGGCTATATCGTATCCTGAGCAGAAAGCTCTTTTACCGCTTCCAGTTATAACAACGCACCTGATTTCAGTTGTTTTTCCCAGCCGTAAAAATTCCTCGGTTAAAGATTTTAGAATTTCGGGGGTGAGGGAATTTCTTTTCCGAGGTCGATTAATAGTAAGGGTGCAGACTGAATCTTCGGTTTTTACGAGAATCTCTTCGCTCTTGATCATAGAGATATTATTATATATTTCATCAGTTTAGATATTAATACTATGCCTTCGGCATAGCAATTGGAAAGGGAAAACAGTGGAAGATGATGGTGAGGGTTCTTTAGATTTTCGGAAGATCTCATCTTCCCGAGCATCGCGGCCGCCTAGGGTCTGGGAGAAGTTAACGGTAAGAGTTAATACACGGCTTAAGCAGATTATGAAAAAACAGAATTTCGTGAGAAACCTGAAGAAGTAGGAAATTTTGGATCCGCAACGGACGGAGGATAACAATTGGCGCTCTAGGCGTCCATGTCCGACTGCGGTAGAAGACCCGAAGTTGTTCTGACTTTCAGGCGGAGGCATTTATGACGAAACGAAAAACCCTTTATCTGGCTAATCCCTACGGTTTTTCTGCACAACAGCGCGAAGGACCTCTGGCGGTTCTTGTCGGGGTCCTGGAATCGGTGGGAGCTGAAGTATGGGAGCCGTTTTCCCGGAATAATCAGATTGATAAGGCGGTTGCCGGTTGGGCCTACCGAGTTGGACAGTCGGATCTTAGGGATGTGCGTGAGGCCGATGGGTTGTTTGCGGTTGTAAACGGATGTCCGCCTGATGAAGGAGTTATGGTGGAACTGGGAATGGCTCTTGCCTGGGATAAGCCTGTATTTCTGTTCAGGGACGACTTCCGCAGATGCACTGACAGTGAAGTCTATCCGCTTAATCTGATGCTGTTTGCAGGCATGCCTGAGTATGGCTGGGAAGCTTACTTGTATGGTTCCGTGGAAGAACTTTCCGATCCTGACAAAGCACTTGTCAGGTGGCTCAAAGACGCAGAATGACTTCTGTTCTGTATTGAGCATTGGGCCATTCCAGAATTTACCGGTCTGCTGCTCTTAAGTATTCTGGCTATCCTGCCTGCTTTTACGGAATTACGGAACGGACAGATGGGGAGTTATTGCTCCTTATTACTTCGCATCTTCCACCAAATTACCCCTAATATGAAAAGTAAAACAATACATACGGTAATGACTCCACGTATAATTCTGCTTTTCGGTTCCGTTAGGTACGCCTCTCCTTCCTCTGGGTAAAAACCCGAGCCAAGAACATACATATCATCACCGAGTGTTACCTTCTTAACATAGCCTACCTTGAATGAAGTTCCCTTTGCCTTGCCGACTTCATCAATTTCATCTCCCTCAATCGCCGGATTGTCCCACAGATAATAAACAAAACCTCCCCCCTGCTCTGCTACTCTGAGCATTTCCTTGCCAACCTCAACGCCGTTTTCGTCTACTAAATTATAAGTGGGTGTTCTGAGGAGGCTCGGATCGTTACCATTAAACACTACTAGACCCTGCCTTGTGAAGGCGAAGAGATAAATTTCATTGTATTTCCAAGTTTTGTTTTTGTTGCTTGCCGTCAGCAGGTTTGTGATGTCCATTTTGCCCTGAGAGATTTCATAAACGTGACTTAAGAATTCGGCAGCTTTCTCCACAAAATTCTTCAGAGTGTCGGGATCTTTTACCGAATCTGCTCTCACTTCGGGCGCGTATCTTTTCACGATTTCAGGCACGGTCGGTACCACTTCATCGTGATGAAGACCCCCGATCAGGACAAGTTCAATTCCAAGCGCAGAGACTGAACAGTTGATTGCGTAAGCCCACCTGCGCAAGGTGTTGCTGTCTGATGGATCATTTGGGTCATCCCAGTAATAATCAACAAATCCTCCCCGTTTATTTGCTTGAGCGGCGTTGATAAGTTTCTGCACTACGTCGGTTCCTTTTGCGTCCCGCCAAGTGCTTATGTCGGTGCCGGTTGCCGATTCATAATATCCGTGAGCTACGGATCTGCCTTGTTTGTCAACTAAAATCAGGTAGTTGGAACCGGACTTCCAGTCCTCATGAAAATATATTTCTCCCAGTATCTTCTGCCATAGATCAAGGCTCTGTTCGTGCGGATCCTGAAGCTCCCAGTGCGCTTTTGCGTGCAGTACAAATTCCCTTATGGCACTTCGGCTGTTTCTTGCTTTGTCGGCCGTTACAGTTTCTTTACTGGCATTTGCATGCTTGCCGTGGGCCGAGGCCGAATGCATGTGAAAAAAAACGCATATGAATACCAGTACGCAAACAAAGACTCCCTTTAATACCGAGATTTTAAAATTATGACTTTTCAGCATGGTGTTTGTGGCAACTCTAGCGAATCGGATTAAAGAAAAATAAAGTAATAACGTACCGGTTTTTTCTAAAGTCACAACAGGTCAAGCGAAGCATTTGCGTAGTAAAGGGTTTTTCGGGGTTTGAGATTTTTGGAATAACGTAGCGGGGGGGGGTATTCCGGCAATTTCAAAGCCGGATAGCCTGATCCAGGCCGATTCAGACACAACTCAGCGTCGATTCACCTGAGAATCGCCATTTCCGACCAAGCGCGGATACAGCAGTCCCTTCAAGGTTAATTTCTCTTTAATTTTTCTGTGAACAATTAAGAGACGCTAACTAGTATCGGCGTAAAGGTATCTCATAAAAAGTTGCGTTTCGAACTTGAAACCACGGATAAATTCACCGCAATCAGCGGGTTCTGGCGAGTCCGATCTCTGCTATCGCTTCTTTTACTCTTGACCGACCCCCAGGTTCAGTAGCCCGTTTATTCCGAGTTTAGTATCCGCATGTGCCCTCAAAACAATTTCCGCTGCGGCTCTTGCATCTTCTCCGGCATCGTGGTGGCGGAAGTTAATACCGAGATCGCAGGCAATATTCCCGAGATTGTAACCCCTAAGAGCGTATTTGTCCGGCCAAGCGCGTCGCGCTACCTGCGCACTGTCAATCCAGATTTCATAACGAAGAGATTTTCCGCATTCTTCAAATGCTTTTGAGACTGCCCTGCGGTCAAAAAATGTATGGCTTATGACGATTCCTTCCAGATATAGTGCGATTCTGTCGCATATATCTTCAAACCGGGGGCAGCCTTTTACCATGTTATGGTCTATGCCGTGTATGGCGACATTGTGAGGATCAAAAAAATCATGCGGATCAATAAATTGAACCCAGACCTGTTTTATTTCCGCCTCTCTGACCACGGCGATTCCCACCTGACAGATACTTGAAACGTTTGAATTGGCGGTCTCGACGTCAACGGCGACAAAATCCAGATTTTTAATCGTAGGGAGATCGATTTTTCCGTTTTGTCCGCCTAGTGTTTCCGTCTTTCTGCCCTTTTTCATTATCTTCTGTATTATGAACCATAATCGGTATTTTTCAGCAATGTTTCAGACGTTAAGGCGGCTTCGGGCTTTAAACTCAGATTATATTGTTTATAATTTCCTAAATTAGAGATTTTTCCGGAGACATAAAGTGCCGTTATACGAATATGAATGCGACAGTTGCATGGAGAGTTACAATGCGGATATAGACAATTTGGTTGCCAAGCTTACGAAGACAAACGCAAAGAAGGTTTTCAAGCAGAACCCTAATTTCTGTTACGCTGAAGTAACAAGTGACAAAAACGGAAAACTGTTTTTTGAACTGGGAGAGAAAGGGGTAGGCGGTGCGAGGAGGTTTCGTTACAAGCTTGACAACGGGAAGGTTCTTTACCTTGAGCTTAAGGATTTTCGTTTCAACCACCTTGTGTATGGGGATGACGACCAGGATGAAGTCAGATGCCCTCTCTGCGACGGTTCGGATACTGTGAGAAGGGTTTTTTCCACCTTCAAGGCCATATTTGACGACAAGAGCAAAAGAGCTCCGGGTCCGGGGGATGAACTTAGATGGCATCTTGAATACAAGCAGCAAAAGGACGAAGAAATAGCGAGCGACTGGGTCGGGCAGGATCACCTGAACCAGTATTTCAATAGATAGGAGACGCAAATGCCCCTCTATGAATTTGAATGTGCCAAATGCAGAGATAATGTTGAGAGATCACTCAAGGCTCTTGAGAAAAAGCGGGACAAGAAAACCGTAAAAAACCTTGTGGAGAAATATGAAAATATTTACGCAATAGAAATTATTGACCTTGAGTCCGAAAAGATAGTTGCAAGGCACGGAAGGAAGGGGAAAGACTCCGTGTTTAACGATTTCTATCTTAATGACGGAACTCTTCTTGCGCTTTTCAATATGCGGAACTACAGGTTCTCCGAGCTTATATACGAAGAGGGAGACGAGAAAAACGTAAAGTGTTACTGCGGGGAGAAAAAGAAAGTGGAGAAAGTTATATCGACTTTTGCTTTTACCAGGGACCTTTCAACCGATATGCCGAAGCCCGATCTTTCGAACCTGCCGCCTTCGGTAAGAAACAGAACTTTCGTAGGAGACTATATAGAGGAAAAGGACAGGCCTAAGAAGCACAGGCCCACCATGGGTAGAAAAGAGTAAGGGCCGTCTAGTCCTCCCTATCCCTTCCCATGCTGCTATTTTTTCTGTGCGTATTCTTCCTTGCGCCTGCCGAACCTTCTCTCAAGTTCATCCGATATATCCTGAGGGCTGAGGCCCGCTTCACATAGAAGCACCATGGAATGAAACCACAAATCGGTAAGTTCGTAGACGAGTTCGTCTTTATCTCCGTTCTTGGCGGCTATTACCACTTCGCCCGCCTCTTCTCCGATTTTTTTAAGTATTCTGTCAAGCCCGCCCTTCATAAGGGCGCTTACGTAGGAACCTTCCGTAGGGTTGCGTTTCCTGTTTTCTATTACGGAGAATACTTTTGTGAGTGAAGATTCCTCAAACAGGGGGGCAGCATTTTCTTGCATGTCTGCCGATCTGTAAAAGCATGTCGGCTCTCCGGTGTGACAGGCCACTCCGGTCTGCTCTACTGTTATCAGCACCGTATCTGAGTCGCAGTCAATGAAGATTTCTTTTACATCCTGAAAGTGGCCTGATTCCTCCCCTTTGTTCCAGATTTTTCTTCTTGATCTGCTCCAGAAATGGGTTCTTCCGGTTTTTACTGTCATTTCAAGAGCCTCTTTGTTTGCATATGCGAGCATAAGTACCTGCCCGCTTGAAGCTTCCTGCACTATCACGGGCAGAAGACCCTGCTCGTTGAACTTGAGTTTTTCCATGTCCATATCCACCGGGATTCCATTTGGCTGAAAGTACGTCAAGATAATAATTGCAAAGCTTTGGTTGTCAAAAAGCAGGCGGGGTGGAGAAACGGGTAGTACATTTGAGCTTGGGTCCGGTATTTTTCCGTCCTGACAGTTTTTCCCTTAACTGCTGCTGATTTTATATGTACAATTGTGAGACTGCTTTGCACGGGAGGAATTGAATCTTTGTCTTTAATAAAATATTTTGCTAATGTCTCAACCGCACTGCTTTTTGGCTTTTTCCTTGTCGCTGTTGGTTTTTCGCTCTCACTTTCTTGCAGCTCGGACTCGGAGGAGCGCGTGAGTTTTGATCATGGAGTCGCAAGCGGCGACCCTCTGGAGAACAGGGTTATCCTCTGGACGAGAGTCACTCCGCAGGAATCTCAGGAAACAGTCAGTGTAAAAGTCGAAGTTGCTTCGGATAAGGAGTTTGGAACCATCGTTTACAGCTCCGCTAAGCAGGCTACAGCCGAGAGCGACTACACCGTGAAAATTGATGCCGAGGGGCTTTCGCCCGGGACGGTTTACTATTACCGGTTCCGCTCAGGCGAGGCTGAGTCCGTTATCGGCCGTACCAAGACCTTGCCCCGGGGCGATGTGGATTTGGTCAGGCTGGCAGTGGTTTCATGTGCAAACTATCCTCTCTCCCATGGTGGTTACTTTAACGTTTACGGCCATGCGGCGGAGGCAGATGTCGATGCCGTGGTTCATCTGGGCGATTATATCTACGAGTACGGCAGGGCCCCGGGTTCAGGAGACGACAATCCCGAAGCAGCAGAAAGGGATTTTCCGGAAGGCAGCGGGGAGATCATAACGCTTGATGACTACAGGGGTCGCTACGCTCTATACAGAACCGATCCGCAGCTTCAGGCCATTCACGCCGCGCATCCGTTTATCGCTGTCTGGGATGATCACGAGGTCGCAGATAACGCTTATGCTGGTGGTGCACTGAACCATAATGAGGGTGAAGGCAGTTTCGATGCCAGAAAGCAGGCTGCGCTTCAGGCCTATTACGAGTGGATGCCGATTCGTCCCGCAGAAGACAATGATTCCCAACGTATCTACGGCAGTTTTTCCTTCGGAAATCTGGTTGACCTTTTTATGCTCGACACCCGACTTGCCGGACGGGAAAAACAACTTGCTTACGAAGATTATTTCGACCAAACCGGTTTTAACATTTTGTGTTTCACTCAGGATGTCGGTTCTGTGGACCGAACGCTACTTGGTTCCGAGCAGCTGCTTTGGCTTCAGGAAAACCTTGTCGGCTCAACCTCTGTCTGGCAGGTTCTGGGCCAGCAGGTGCTTATGGGCAGAATGAACGTTCCCGCTGAACTGCTTTCCCATTTTGCCAATCCGACACCGCAGGTAGTGGATATTGTTGATGAGCTGGCTGGGATTAAAGAGAGGGTGCTTCAAGGTGATCCTTCCGTGACTCAAACGGAGCGGGGGCGTGTAAGCTTCGGGCTTCCGTATAACCTTGATGCTTGGGACGGTTACCCCGCAGAGAGGGAAGCGGTGCTCGGAACAGCTTACAGTGAGGATAAAAATCTTGTGGTTCTTTCCGGAGATTCGCATAACGGATGGGCGAACAACCTAAAAGATATAAATGGCAACCAGGTAGGCGTTGAGTTTGCCGGTCCGGCTGTGTCCTCAGAAGGGCTTGCAGTTATTCTCGGACTTGGATCCGATCCAGAAAGGTCTGGAGAACTTGCCCGAAGTCTGGAAGTGCTGGTCGACGACCTTGTCTACTCTAACATATATGACTACGGATATATGATAGTAAGTTTTACCCCGGAAAAGGCTCAGTCTCAATGGATATACGTGGATACGATAAAGCAGCCGGAATTCATGGAACTTAAGTCAAGCGCAAAGACGCTCAGTGTGCTTGCGGGAGAAGGGAACCGCAGCGTTGTTTCTGACTGATTCCGCGTATCGTGCGCCTGCGATAAAACCTTTAATGAAGCTGTGAAGCGCGATTAATTAATTGAGCCTGTTTATAAGTAGAAGCCGCAACAGGTGGATCATTGCCAAGTAATACCTGATTCAGGGCTTTGAGGGCAAGGCATTGTCATTGTCTCAGTCTGCTTCAGTTTTCCATAGTTCTGTCAGCATCTTTCTGTGACAGTATTGCAAAGTCCATTTCCTTGGGGAAGTACTGCCTTACAAGCCCGGTTGCGTTCAGTCTGACCGAAGCCTCGACAAGCGAAACAAAAAAGTGTGAACGGATGGCTGACAAGCTGTTCGGGAAGGACTCGGGGCTTGCCGGGCGGTGTAAATACTTCACAGCGGGCAGGGAACTTGAAACCACGAATTGTTACACTGATACGTGTTTTAAAGGAAAAAAGAGGAAGTTTATATTTAGAAGTGGACCCCAAAAATCAGACAGCATCTTAAGTGTATTTCCTTGGTATTCTAAAAGAGTATACAGGAGGTACATAATGAAGAGTAAAAGACGTAATCATTCACCGCAGTTCAAGGCAAAGGTAGCGTTTTTGGCGGTAAAAGGAGACAAGACAGTAGCGGAGCTTGCCCGGCAGTTTGAGGTTCATCCCAATCAGATAAGCATGTGGAAGAAGAAGCAGCTCGGCAACGCCGCGGACAAAGTGTTCGGCCAGGGGGCGGGCAGCAAGGCGGCGGGCGAGAGCAAGTACGTAAACCAGCTTGAATCCAAGGTGGGCCAGCTGACGCTGGAGAACGATTTTTTATCAAAGGCGCTCGGTCGGCAGCGGCGCAAGAAGTTGGTAGTGCGCGGCCGGGCACTTTCTTTGGTAAGGCAGTGCAAACTGCTGGATATAAATCGCTCAAATATTTACTACAAACCTGTGGGGGTATCCCCGCAGGACGAAGAGATTATGAAGAAGATTGACAGGATCTACATTAAGTATCCGTTTAAGGGTTCAAGAAGGATGGTGTACGCCCTTAAGGCACAGGGCGTACAGGTGGGCAGAAAGCGTGTTATGAGGCTTATGGGGATACGAGGGCTTGCTCCCGGCCCCCAGACTACAAAGAAAGGGGGAGCAGAGCACAGGATATACCCGTATCTGCTGCGGGGGAAGACTGTAGAGCTTCCCGGGCAGGTATGGGCGGCAGACATAACGTATATAGAGATGAGCAGGGGTTTTGTGTATCTGTGTGCGGTAATGGACTGGCACTCGTGCAAGGTTCTTAGCTGGAGAGTGTCTAACACAATGGACAGCAGTTTTTGCGTGGAGGCTCTGGAAGAAGCGCTTTACAAGTATGATAAGCCCGAGATATTCAACACCGATCAAGGAAGCCAGTTCACAAGTGAAGAGTTTACGGGAGTTCTTAAAGACAGAGATATAAAGATAAGCATGGACGGCAAGGGAAGCTGGAGAGACAATGTTTTTGTGGAGAGGCTTTGGAGAAGTGTTAAGTACGAGGAAGTGTATCTGATGGCATATGAATCCGTTGCCTCGGCAAAGGCAGGTATAGGGAAGTGGATAGATTTTTACAATGAAAAAAGACCACATCAGGGGCTTGGAATGAAAACACCGGATGAGGTTTACTATGGTCTTGGGACAGCACAGAAGAATGTGGCTTGAAGCAATGAGACAAACAGAGCAGAGAGTTTATGGTTTTGGGAGTCTTAAAGATGGTTATGCGTTGGTGGGAATACACTTAAGAAAACAAAAATGCTGTCTAAAAAAGGGGACCACCTCTATCTTGTCTTGAGTCCCCGCCCCCATCATCCTGGGTTTTTTCGACCTGTGCATATTGCCATACTTCCCGCCCATATAGGTTTCGTCCACCTCCACCGCTCCGCCCAGCTTCTCATCCCTTATCCATCCCTGCCTTATCTTCTCCCTGCCTTATCTTCTGAGCTAAAGTCCATGCCGTTGACCGAGCTATCCCCAAATCCCTGTGAAGCTTCATGCTGGACACGCCTTTAAGATTTGTTGTCATCAAGTACAAAGCCACCACCCACTTGCGCAATGGCGTCTTGCTGCTTCTCATTACAGTTCCAGTCCTCACACTGAAATACTTTCGGCAATCCTTGCAGTGATAAGGCATTTTATGCTTCGCCCCGGCAGTACGAGTCCCTGCGCAGTGCGGACAATGCCTCTGCCCGTTCGGCCAGCGCTGATCCTCAAACCACTTTGTCGCAGATCCCTCATCGGGAAACATCTCAAGCAGTTCCATAACCCCTATTCCTTTTCTGTGAAACCTTCCAGGGGCCTTGTACTTCCTCTCAGACATTCCTAACACTCCTTAATTACTCTATTTACCTGTCTAATATATTAACTAAAATAGAGAAAATACCAAGGTTCTAGAAAAAGCTTTTAGGGCTTTGTCTAATTATCGCTATAATTCCCTACATTTTTCGTTGACAAGGGTTAGACAATTGACTTATAATCGGATTAGACTCGTTTTGGTTTGCCCATACATTAAGGAGGGAGAAATGAAAACCACCGTTTGCGCTGTTTCGACATTGATCTTGCTCTTCACTAGCGTGTTGGCCCACGGTCAGCTACGGCCGGACAATCCTGTTTCGACCTTGAACTTGACTGTGGGGAAGAGTTTCAGCACTACGCTCCCTGAAGTTTTGGGGGCCAACGGGGCGGTGCGTTATTTCTTCCCTAGGAGTCTGTCGCTCTTAGCGAACAATTGAGGGGAAATCCAACTGATTCAGAGCTGGTGAAAGTCATATCGGCAAAAATCCTTGATTTTGGAGGTTCAGCTAAGCTTCGGGGAGCTGTTTTTACCTCAAATCCCCAATATTCTCTGCTCTCTCACCTCTTTGTCAGCCCTTCAACGCATACATTCTCTTCAGGTTGTACCCTATGCACACAAGATTCCACTCTCCGCGCACAGCTTCAAGCCCCCGCACCATAAACTGCCGGAATCCCATCACCTGCTTTATTATTCCGAACACAGGCTCTATCGTTGACTTGCGTTTTGAGTACATCTTTTTGCCTGCGGATGTTCCAAGCCTCCTCTGCATGTCTTCAACCGGTGTTGCCGGCTCTTTCTCCTCCTCATTGCACTGTGCGAATCTCTCCCAAAACGGTCTGTTGTGCTTCTCCCTGCGTTTGGATATATAAGGCTTTATCCCCGCCCTGTCACATAAGTTAACGTTGCTTGCACTGTAATATCCGCTGTCGGCAAGCAGATTCTCAGCCTTGCCAAGCCTCTGCTCATTCTCCTTTAACTGCTCAAGCACGGGCTCCATCTCACGCTTGTCGTTTGTGTTCTGCGTTACATGCCTGGTCACTATAAGTCTGCTCTCCACATCCACTGCACCCTGAGCGTTGTATGCCTGCTCAAATCCCCCTCCCGAAGGCATTATCCGCGAATCTCCGTCCACAAGATTCACCTGATCCTTATCCCTCGGTCTGCTCCCTCCTGCCTTCTTCCCGCTTTGCTTCTCATACTGTTCCCGCTTCTCTACCTTCTCCCCGTACACTTCTGACTCCCGCTCATACCTGTGCTTTGCCCGCTCCTGTATCTCACGCTTCGCTTCCCGTCTCTGAAGTTCTTCGGGAACATTCATATCCTCTGGCAGTTTAGAGTTGTCAGCCTCCCGTGCAAGTCTCATCAGTTCCTTCACTTCTTTGTTCAGCTGCTTTTCTATCTTCCTTGCCCTCTTCCAGCTCAGTGCCTTGTGCCTGCTCGCATTAGCCTTTATCTTCGTGCCATCCACACTCACCGTGCCCATCCCTATCTGTCCCGCTATCTGCAGTATCTGTACAAACAATACCCCAAGCTCCTTGCCAAACCTCTTGCGGAACCTGTTTATGCTGTCATGATCCGGATTGCTGTTAGCGCATATATACCTGTACGCCACACTGTCATATGTTGCCTTCTCAAGCTTCCGGGAAGAGAATGTCCCCGTCGCGTATCCGTAGAACAGAAGAGCCACCTTCATTCCCGGATGATACGCTGCCGACCCCCTGCCCGAATACGCTTCCGTCAGCCTTCTCAGATCCAGCTGCTCAACTATCTCCACCACAAACCGGGCAAGATGGTCTTCGGGCAGATACTCTTCTATTGTAGGCGGAAACATCTGCGGCGTCTTGCGGTCTGCTGATACAAACCTCCGTCTCATTGTCTTCTCCTTCTCAGACATCTTGATACCGTTGTTTTAACATTAAATGACCGCTAAAGTCCAACAGACTCCTAGAGAGTGTAAAAGTGCACAAAAAACCAACAGAAATAGTACGGCATGAACAAGCTGATCAAGACCCGTCTCCCATCCAAGTCACCGTTGAAGAAGGCAACCACTGGTGGCCGGATTTATGTTGCCGACCCCGACTGGCCACAGTTCATCGCATCGGCACTCGCATCCGCTGGGTGGAGACCGGCCGTGCGGGATGACGGCGACGCATGGCCGTGTGGCTCACCCCCACTGATTGGATCACTATCCTCAAAAACAATAAAGGAAAAGGGTAAAACATGAAAAATTCATGATACACACGAATTAAGCTGATTAAGGAGAAAATCAGTCAAAAAATCCGGAACACGCACCAAGAAGCAAATCTTTCCCTTCTGCAGGATCAAACCAGTTAATCTCCTCATCCGCACGAAGCCATGTGGACTGTCTTTTGGAAAAC
Source organism: Thermodesulfobacteriota bacterium (assembly GCA_965200595.1). Lineage (GTDB taxonomy): Bacteria > Desulfobacterota_D > UBA1144 > Nemesobacterales > Nemesobacteraceae > Nemesobacter. The sequence goes on from CBDAUE010000004.1 coordinate 77,495, forward strand.
CTCGCGGTGTCCGTCTTTATGCTTTTCGCGGTCGTGTTAAAATCCCGTAGACCATCCAGAAATTCGTTTATTCTCCTGTAGCCTATGGACTTCATAGGTTTCAGCTCCGGTCCGTATCCCATGGCCCTTATGGATTTCACTTCTTCAACCCAACCGCGGGTAATCATCGCGTCGACCCTGTGGCTTATGTCGAGGCGCAACCGCTCCCGGTCCCGGAAAAGACCTATCTTAAGTGCGTTAAACTTGTGTTCTGCAAAACCGTGGCGGCGCTGATGATCCGATATTCGCTCTCCCGTTATGTGGTAAACCTCAAGTGCACGCTCGATTCTCACGTAATCGTTCGGATTTATCCGGCCTGCGGACACTGGATCTAAAGCCTCAAGTTTTTTGTGAAGAGATGCGACCCCTTCTGCGTCTTTTTGTCGTGCGAGGTGCTCTCTGAACTCCCGATCAGTCCCAATACCTTCGAGAAGCCCGTAAAGAAGAGCTTTGGCATAAAGAAAAGTTCCCCCAACCACAACTATTTTCCTACCTTCCTCAACGAGCTTTCCGATGCGGTCAAGGGCAAGTTTCATGTACGTTCCGGCGTTAAAATCCTCATCGGGATCCACAACATCTATCAGGAAATGGGGGATTGCACGTCTCTGCTCCCGGGTAGGTTTGGCGCTTCCTATATCGAAATGCCTGTAGACCTGAACGGAATCGGCGCTTAATATGCAAGCACCGGTTCTGTCAGCTATTTCCAGTGCGATTTCGGTCTTGCCCGAAGCTGTTGGTCCCAAAACAACAATCAGCTTCGGTTTTTCCCGGGAAAGACTCAACTGTGCGTGTCAGTCAGAAGTTCTGTAGTCTTCTATGTTCTGGTCAAGCGCAGCTTTTCTGCTGAGCCTCACCCGGCCGTCACGTTCAACCGCAAGACACTTTACCAAAACCTCATCTTTTTCGTTAAGAATATCAGTCACATTCGCAACTCTGCGGTTTTCAAGCTCGGAGATATGCAGAAGCCCATCTTTTCCGGGACCCAGTTCAACTATGGCTCCGAAATCAAGAATGCGTTTGACAACACCGACGTAGAACTTGCCGGCAACTATATCCTCAACGATTTTCTTTATGATGTTCTCGGCCTTTTTGCAGGCTTCGTAGTCCGGGGAGAAAATCTTTACTGTACCATCATCCTGTATGTCTATCTGCGCCCCGGTGTCCTCGACTATTTTCTTTATGGTTTTGCCCCCAGAACCTATCACGACCTTGACCTTGTCGGGCTTGAGCTGCATAGTGAGAATTCTCGGCGCATAGTCGGATAGCTCCTCTCTAGGCCCGCTTATTATATCTTCCATCTTCCCGAGAATATGCATCCTGCCGTCTCTTGCCTGGGCGAGTGCAGTCGTGAGAATATCCTCAGTTATGCCGGTTATCTTAATATCCATCTGCAAGGCGGTAATACCGCTTTTAGTGCCGGCCACCTTAAAATCCATATCCCCAAGATGATCCTCATCGCCGAGAATGTCGGAGAGAATAACAAAATTATCCCCTTCCTTTATAAGCCCCATAGCTATTCCGGCCACGGGGGCACTTATGGGCACACCTGCGTCCATAAGAGACATTGAGGAACCGCAAACGGTCGCCATTGAAGAAGAGCCATTCGACTCAAGGATCTCGGAGACAACCCTTATGGTGTAGGGAAAGTCCTCCTTGCTAGGTAAAACGGGTTTTACGGCTCTTGCGGCAAGCGCGCCGTGTCCTATCTCTCTTCTGCCCGGACCCAGTCTGTTGCTGGTCTCCCCAACAGAATAAGGGGGGAAATTATAATGCAGCATGAAACTTCTGGTCTGATCGCCTTCAAGCGCGTCGATTCTCTGTTCGTCGTATGAAGTTCCAAGAGTCGCAACAACTATAGCCTGGGTTTCTCCGCGGGTAAAAAGAGCCGAACCGTGAGTTCTCTCAAGAAGTCCCGCTTCACCCCATATGGACCTCACAGTCGTGTAGTCCCTTCCGTCGGGTCTGGTGCCCTCAACTATCTTGCTTCTAACCGAGTCTTTGATCAACTCGTTAAATGTTTTGTCAATTCTGGATTTGTCTTCCGGGCGGTCCTCAACAAGCTTTTTTACCGTTTCTTCGTAGGTGCGTTTTATCAGCTCCTTTCTGGCGTCTTTTGAATCGGCAACTATTCCCCGCTCCAAGTATGGCATAACAGAAGAACTTACCTCACTCTCTAGCGCATCGTCCGTTGCAACTGCGGCAATCTGTCTTTTTTCCCTGCCGATTCCTTCAACAAAACTATTCTCAAAAGAAACGATTTCCTTGATTCCGGCATGGGCGAACATAAGGGCTTCGACCACCTCGGCCTCGCTAACTTCCTTCGCACCGCCTTCGACCATCACGATTGCATCTTCGGTGCCGGCGACTGTTATCTCCATAGTGCTGGATTCAAGCTGCTCTGGAGAGGGATTTACAACAAGGTTGCCGTCGATCTTTCCGACCGTTAGAGCCGCTATCGGCCCCGCAAACGGAATATCCGACACCATAATTGCCGCCGAAGACGCTATCACCGACAAAACGTCCGTGGCATTTTCGCCGTCAGCGGAAATAACCGTAATTATAACCTGGGTGGGGTAAGAAAACCCCTTGGGTATCAGCGGCCTTACAGGCCTGTCAATAAGCCTTGACGTAAGAATTTCTTTTTCGCTGGGACGCCCTTCCCTCTTAAAATAACCCCCGGGGATTTTCCCAGCCGCGTAAGATTTCTCCTGATAGTTAATGGTAAGGGGCAGGAAATCATCTTCTATTTTTTCTTCCGATGCCACTACCGTAGCAAGCACGGTAGTTCCTCCACAGGAAGCGAGCACAGCCCCGCTTGCCTGCCTGGCAAGCCTTTCGGTTTCAAGACGCAGCTTTTTTCCAAACAGCTCCGCTTCCATTTGTCTTATTTGTTCAGTCAATTCATTTCCTCCAGAATATTACTTCCTCATTTCCTTAGCCCAAGGGTCTTAATCAATTCTCCGTACTCCTGCGGTCTTACCCTTTTTACATAATTGAGCAGCTTCCTTCTTTTTGCAACCATTGAAACCAGTCCTTTTCTTGAATGGTTATCCTTAGGCGCTCTTTTCACATGCTCGGACAGTTCCTGTATCTTCCCGTTCAGAATTCCTATCTGAACTTCGGCCGAACCAACGTCATTTTCATGTTTTTGAAACTGGCTTATGATTCGTGCTTTTTCTTCTTTCTGCAGAGACATAGATTACTTTCCTCCTAGACCCTTGCCTGATCAGTTAAACACTCTTAAATGCCGAAACACTATATCCTTATCTCCCATATACTCAAATTCATCCGAGTCAGCCATTGCCTCGCAGATGGAAAGAATCTTTTTCCGGCAAAATAAGGTGATTGTATCCCTATTTTTGAATTCAGGCAATTCCATGCCTGAAAGAACCTCCCGGCAGACAGGCATTCCGTTGCGCACACTCTCGCACAGAACCTCTTCCAGATGAACACATGGATAGTCACAGAGAACGTCTTCTATGGGAAGAACATTGCAGTTTCCGGATTCCACATCCTCAATACTGCTGGCTTCGCTAAGAGTGAAAGGACCACTTCTTAGTCTTCTCAGCTCGCAGAGATGGGCTCCGCAACCAAGTTTCTGCCCGATATCGGACGCAATCACCCTTACGTACGTTCCTCGGTAACACTTCACGTAAAAAGTCGCTTTGGGATAGGAAAAATCAATAAGTCTTATTTCCTGTATGGTGACTCTTTTCGGTTTTCTATCAACTTCCTTGCCGGCTCTTGCGAGGGCATAGAGCTTAGTACCCGAAACCTTGGCGGCGGAATACATCGGGGGAACCTGCATTATATCCCCCGCAAATCCTTCAACAACCTCTTTAACCTCATCCCTGTCCAGATGCTGCGCATCCACCCGGCCGATTACCGCACCGGTCTCGTCCATTGTATCGGTTGATACTCCAAGAGTCATCTCGGCCTCGTATTCCTTTATATCATCGCCCAGGTAGGGAATGACTTTTGTCGCCTGATTAAAACACACGGGCAATACACCTGTTGCAAACGGATCCAGGGTGCCTGTATGACCGGCCCTTTTTGCTCCCAAAACTCTTTTCACCCTGTTAAGCACCTGAGCGGATGTATACCCCTTGGGCTTGTCGAGAATCATAACTCCATCCATCACATAGCTTCCTGAATGGAACTGCGAAGTCTGCGCTTAACAGTGGAGAGCGGTGCGTCAATCACACATCCGGCCGCCTTGCGGTGACCCCCGCCGCCGTACCGTGCGGCAATCTGCGCCACGTCCACATATTCTTTGGATCTGAGGCTCACCTTCCAGCCCAGAGCCGATTCCTGCCTGAGAAAAACCGCAACCTCCACCCCTTCAATTGATCTCGCCATGCTCACAATACCTTCTGTGTGCTCCTTTTCCGTGCCGGTCTGCCGGAACATTTCACTTGACACGTGAAGAAAAGCGACTTTTCCGTCTACCTCAAGGGTGTTCATTGCCAGAGTCCTGAGCATAATCTTGCTTAGGGGCTCGTTATCATAAATGAATCTTGAGATCTTCTCGGGGCTGGCTCCGGAGTCGACCAGATCAGCAGCGATGATAAACGTCTCAGAACAGGTGTTTGAATACCTAAACGATCCCGTATCCCCGACTATGGTGGAAAAAAGACACTCCGCGACATCCGCGGTTATGGAAATCCCGAGCCGCTTTATCATCCTGTAGAGAATAACTCCGGTGGAAGATGCGTCCTCATCCACAAAGCAGTACTCAGAACCCGTGCTGTTAGTCGCGTGGTGGTCTACAAACGCAAACACGGGACCGTCTTTTTGGGCAAAGGCTTTAAATTCTTTGCCGGGCCGGGAAACATCGGCACAGTCAAGCAGCATGACCACATCCACTTTATCCGCAACGCCATCGAGGGAATCGACAACACCGGAACATCCGGGAAGAAATTCCAAGTGCTCAGGAACCCCGTCTGCGTTGTACATGATCACAGACTTTCCAAGCTGGCTAAGAACCAGCGCCATGGCTATGGTGGAACCCAGAGCGTCACAGTCCGGATTCTCGTGGGAAACGATAAGGAAGCTTCGGTTCGCCTTTATGAGGTTAAGGATATTATCAAGCTTATCCATCCGACAGATCCTTTATCAGTTCGTCAATTCTGGCGCGCTTTTCCACCAAAGCGTCGTACTCAAACTCCATGTCGGGAATTTTCTTTATTCTCAGTCTTCTCGAGAGAGTGCTTTTTATGTAGCCGGCAGCATTCCTTAATCCCTCAAGCATCTCCTCGGTATCTGAGTGTTCGTCAAAGGAGGTGAAATAAATTTTGGCGTAACTCATATCGTCCGTAACCCTCACGGCAGTTATGCTTGCCGAAGACACTCTGGGGTCTTTGATTTTGCCGCGCACCAGCATCTCAGATATCTCTTCTATAAGAAGATCGGATATCCTCGCGGATCTTTTGTAGCTGTGAGAAGACATTTTCGGTCACTCAGAAATGGATAATCTCCACCTCTTTTTCTCCCATACGGAAATTTCCCGTGCTCTATATATATAAAGTCATTTTTTCCAGAACAGAATTTACCAGGGAAACATCGTTGGAAACATAGCCAAGTCCTATGGTGGCTTTGTTCTTGAGGTCCAGGGAATCAACCTCGGTCAGTGACAGACTCGGGAATTTTGACCTCCCCCTCTCCACAAGGCTTCTTATCAGGCGTCTTTTATCCTTTAAAGACCTGTTGCCCGACATGTAGAGTTCAAATCTGGCTATGCCCACTACCATTTAAAATCCAGACATCAAAGCTCCTGCTTTATCTCTTCAAGCTTGTAGAGCTCAAACACATCCCCCTGCTTCACGTCGTTAAAATTCTCTATCGTTATACCGCATTCATAGCCCGACTGGACTTCCTTCACGTCGTCTTTAAAACGCCTAAGAGAACTTACCTTGCCGTCAAAGACAACTGTGCCGTCCCGAACCACCCTGATGCTGTTGTCCCTGCTTACCTTGCCGTCAGAAACCATACATCCGGCTATAGTCCCTACTCTTGACACGTGGAAAAGTTCCCTCACGTCCATATGGGCCACCACGACCTCTTTGCGAATGGGCTCTAAAAGTCCCTCCATCGCGCTTTTCACCCTGTTTACCACATCGTAAATTATCGAATGAAGTTCAAGGGAAACCCCTTCTTTTTCAGAAATCCTAAGCGCGTTAGCATCCGGCCTGACGTTAAACCCTACCACCACGGCGTTTGACGCGCTGGCCAGGACCACATCCGTTTCGTTTATTCCTCCGGCTCCTGAGTGAACGATCTTCACCCTGCACTTCTCGGTAGAGAGCTTCTCCAAAGACTCCCTGAGAGCTTCAACCGATCCCTGGGTATCTGCCTTTATAATAAGTGAAAGCTCCTTGGCTTCCTCGTTTTCAATAGAGCTGAACAGGTCTTCGAGCGAAAGCTTCGGAGCGGCAACAACCTTTCGGGACCTGACCTTGTCCAGACGGTGAGAAGTTATCTCTCTTGCCGTCTTATCATCCTTCACCACATGGAATTTTTCCCCGGCTTCGGCAACCCCCGAAAGACCCATGATTTTAACGGGCGTTGAAGGACCGACACTTTTTACCGTCTTACCCCTGTCATCGGTAAGAGCCCTTATTTTCCCGCTGTGAACCCCCGACACGACGCAATCTCCGACCCTGAGAGTCCCTTCCTTGACAATGACAGTGCAGACCGCTCCTCTGCCCTTGTCAAGTTCGGCTTCCACAACCACGCCGTTTGCTCTTTTATCGGGCGAAGCACTGAGCTCAAGTATATCGGCCTGCAGCAGGACAATTTCGAGGAGTTCGCTTATACCTTTTTTCTTTTTCGCCGAAACCTCGGCAAAAAGAGTGTCTCCTCCCCACTGCTCCGATATGAGTCCTATCTCGGAGAGCTCTCTTCTGATTTTTTCAATATCGGCGCCTTCTTTGTCCACTTTGTTTATGGCAACTATTATGGGAACCTGGGCTGCTCTTGCATGGTTAACCGCTTCAACAGTCTGGGGCATCACTCCGTCATCTGCCGCCACGACCAGAATGACTATATCCGTTATACTCGCCCCCCGAGCTCTCATTGAAGTAAACGCCTCGTGTCCCGGCGTATCCACAAAAGCTATTGTTGAATCCTTTATCTTTACCGAATAGGCACCTATGTGCTGCGTTATTCCGCCGGCTTCACCCGCAACAACATCCGTCTCCCTTATGGAATCAAGCAGAGTGGTCTTGCCGTGATCAACATGCCCCATGACCGTAACGACAGGCGGGCGCGGCATTTTCTCCTCATCGGGTGACTCATCCTGATCAAAAAGCAGGTCTTCCTCAATAAACTTATCAACTGTCACGTTAAAACCGAACTCATCGGCGACAAGCTCAGCTGTATCGCTGTCAATTGACTGATTGATCGTGGCGCCCGTCCCCATGGTCATCAGTTTCTTAACCACCTCCGAGGCTTTTACGCTCATCATTTTCGCAAGATCGGAAACCACCACGGTTTCGCCGACCTTGATGTTTCTTTTCGAAGTCTGGGAGGGAAAGGCGGGAACGGCCTGGGTGTCTTGGCCATCGCCCTGGTAAGTGCCCCTGTTTCTTGCAGATCCGTCAAAATTCTGCCTCAGCTTGGGTTTTTTGTTCTGGATTACATATTCCTTTCTGCTCGGAACCTTGGTTCGGAATGCTCTTTTGAGCTGCTCTAGGGTCTCCTCATCATGTATTTCCTCTTTAAGGGGCTTGCTCTTTTTTGATTTTTTCTTCTGCTTAGGCTTTTCTTCCTTGTCATCTTTTTGCTCAACAACCCCTTCGGGCTGGGGGGATGGTTGGGAACTCGGTTCAACATCATCTTCCTGCGCAACCTCGGCTTCGGGCAGCTGTCCGGCTTCAGCCGCTTCTTCGGGAATTACTTCTGCTTGTGTATCCGCAATCTCAGGCGCTTCGGTTTCGGCGGGTTCGGATGGAACGGGGATTTCGGGTTCGGGGGTAATTTCCGCAGGCTCTTCGGCGGCGGCCGGAGCGGCCTCCGCTTCAACGGGCTCGGGTTCGGCGGTCTTTACAACCTTTCTTCTTCTTATGACCCTGGATCCTTTTCTTCTTTCAACAAGGTCATGGCCGGCCTCAGATTTAAACACCTTTACGGTTTCTTTCTGCTCTTCTGCATTTTCTTTGGGGTCGTCTTGCGGAACCTTTATAAACGCCTTTTTTATTTTCTCAGAGTCCTCTGCAGAGACCATATTCTGATGGCTTGTAATCTCCATTCCAAGCTTTACGCTCTGCTCTATTACCTCTTTACTGGTTACTCCCAGTTCTCTGGCTATCTGATGTATTCTGATTTTAGGCATATTCCAAAAAGCCCGCTCTCCTGGCGGGTCTGCGGTTTTTCCTACTCGTCTTTTTGCGAGTCCTGCTCCTGTGTGTCAGCCGGCGACGGCGTCTTGGCAGCTTCTGCATCCGAAGACTCTTCGGTTCCGCTTTCACTCTCAACAGGCATTTCCTCAAGTTTTTCCATAAGAGCCACGCGGGCCGCTTTCTGGAGCGTGGAAACCTCTTCTTCACCAAGACTTCCAACCTTCATGAGCACATCCGGCTCGCAAAAAGCTATGTGCTCAAGAGAGTAGAATCCGCCATTGTAGAGAAGACTTGCCGTAACCTCGCTTACAGACGGCAGGCTTGTTAACAGAGAAAGCACTTCCTGCTGCTCATGCTTGACTCTGGATTCGGTTTTTATATCTATTTTCCACTCGGTAAGCTGCGAGGCCAGTCTTACGTTCTGCCCCTTCCTGCCGATAGCAAGAGAAAGCTGGTCATCGTCAACTATAACCTCCATCGAGCGGCTGTTCTCATCGATCACAACCTTGTTCACGACAGCCGGAGAAAGGGCGTTGCACACGTAGCGGGCCGGGTCTTCTGACCAGGGAACTATATCAACTTTCTCGCCCCGAAGCTCCTGTATAATGCTCTGCACTCGTGAGCCCCTCATACCCACGCAGGCACCGACCGCATCCACATCCGAATCGTTGGACGTCACGGCTATTTTCGTCCTTCCGCCCGGATCTCTGGAAATAGCTTTTATTTCCACTATGTTCTCGGCTATTTCGGGAACTTCCGATTCAAAAAGCCTGGTCACGAAACTCACGTGAGCCCGGGACAGTATAAGTCTCGGTTCCCCCCGGGGGGACTCCCTTATGTCGAGAAGCACGGCACGTATCCTCTCCTTCATCTTGTAGTACTCTCTTGGCACCTGCTGTTCGGGAGGCAGTACGGCTTCAGCCCTGCCGAGGTCCACTATTATGTGTCTTCTGTCGACTCTTCTCACTATCCCGCCGATTATGGTTCCCTTTCTGCCGATAAACTCCTCGTATATGACCTTCCCCTCGGCTTCTTTGAGTTTCTGAAGGACTTTCTGCTTGGCATTGTGAATGGCGATCCTGGTGTATTCGGGACTTATCTTGACGCCTATCATGTCGCCAAGTTCAGTTTCGGGATCAAGTTCGGTCGCTTCTGCAAGAGAGATCTCGATTTCAGGGTCGCTTACGCTCTCCACGACTTCTTTGTACTCGAAAAGCTCTACCTCCCCCTCATCTGGGTTATAGTAAACATCAAACTCCTTGTCCTGATTGTCTGACTGCAAAAGCTTCTCGGCCGCGGACAGAACCGCTTCTTCAACCGCACTTATTATGCGCTCCCTGTCAATGCCCTTGTCCTTCCCTACGGAATCCATAACCCTAGTCAGTTCCGTAATCATTTTCTCGCTCCTTTCCCAAAATCAATTTCCAAATTCGCCCTGCTGACGGAACCGAAAGGCACGCTGTAGGAACGGCCGTCAACTTCCACCAGTATCATTTCCCCTTCCATTCCGAGAAGCGTTCCGGAGAAAACCCGTCTGTCGTCTACCGGATCCGTAGTCTTTATTTTCACTTTCCTTCCCTTAAACCTCTCGTAGTCGCTTTGCCTGCTAAGAGGCCTCCTAAGACCCGGAGAAGACACCTCAAGCGTGTAAGAATGCTGAGGCATTATGTCGTAGGCATCAAGAACCACGCCAAGTTCCCTGCTCACGTTGGCGCAGTCATCAACTGTAACCCCTCCCTCCTTGTCAAGAAATATTCTCAAAATCCTGCCGCCGCTCTCTCTCACATACTTTACATCCACAAGCTCGCAGGAATTTTCCTCGACAATCGGGTGAAGAACTTCAAGAACCGCCTTTTCAAGCTTATCTCCGGCCTTTCCCACAAAAACTCTCCTTGCCTTTCATACCCTCAATAAAAAAAGAGCGGGTAAAAACCCACTCTTTCCGGAAAACGAGTTGAATTCTACATAAAGCAAAAAAATCAGCAAGAAAATACGCGACTCTAAGCGACTCCTTCGGCGTATTTAAGCTCAAGTTCCTGCAGTTTTTTTATCCTGTTTCTGAATTCGGCGGCCTTTTCAAATTCAAGCTTCTTCGCGGCGGCTTTCATATCCCTTGAGAGCTTGGCTACAGCCCCTGGGATCTTGTTCGGGGGGATATCTGCAAGATCTTCCTGCTCGTCATCTGAAATCCTGAGGTAGTCGGATTCGTATATGGAGCCCAGCACGTCGGTTATGTTTTTTTCGATACTCCTCGGGACTATGTTGTTTTTCGTGTTGTATTCGGTCTGTATATCCCTTCTCCTTCGGGTTTCTGACATTGCGGCGCGCATGGATCCCGTCATGGCGTCCGCGTAGAGAATCACCCTGCCCGAGACGTTTCTTGCCGCCCGGCCGAAAATCTGAACAAGCGACGTTTCTGAGCGCAGATACCCTTCTTTGTCCGCATCAAGCACCGCGACAAGGCAAACCTCGGGGATATCGAGACCTTCTCGAAGAAGATTTATTCCGACCAGAACGTCAAATCTTGCAGCTCTTAGGTCTCTTACGATTTTTATTCTCTCAAGAGTGTCAATCTCAGAGTGCAGATACTCAACCCGCAGGCCGAGTTCCCTGTAATAGTCCGTAAGGTCTTCGGCCATCTTTTTGGTAAGGGTCGTAACTAGGGCCCTGTGTCCGGATGCGGCAACTTTTTTCAGTTCGTCAAGCAGGTCGTCCACCTGGTTCTGGGCGGTTCGGACTTCGATCAGGGGATCGGCAAGGCCTGTCGGCCGTATGATCTGCTCGACGACATTATCGCGGGCATGTTCGAGTTCGTAAGGCCCGGGGGTAGCCGAAACATATATCACCTGCCCTACTTTGGCCTCAAACTCCTCGAAGTTAAGCGGGCGGTTATCATACGCCGAAGGAAGGCGAAACCCGTTTTCAACCAGAGAAAATTTCCTACTTCTGTCACCAAGATACATACCCCGAAGCTGAGGAATCATCTGGTGACTCTCGTCGATAATGCAGAGAAAATCGTCGGGGAAATAATCAAGAAGAGTGTAAGGAGGCTCTCCGGGGCCGCGCCCCGAGATGTATCTTGAGTAATTCTCGATGCCGGGGCAGAAACCCATGGTGTCTAGCAGCTCAAGATCAAACCTGGTTCTTTCCTCAAGCCGGCTGGCCTCGACTTCCATTCCCCGGCCCGTAAGCTCGGCAATTCTGTCCTCAAGCTCCTGGCCTATATTCTCCACCGCCTCGTCCAAAACGCTTTTCGGAGCCACGTAATGGGAGCCCGGGAAAATGGAAACTTCCCTCATATCCCCGGCCGTCTGGCCGCTTAAGGGATCCACGGCGCGTATCCTCTCTATGGAGTCTTCGAAAAACTCGACCCGAAGCGCGACCGATTCCTCGTGGGAGGGAAACACGTCCACCACATCCCCTCTCACCCTGTAAGTGCCCCTTTGCAGGTCGTCAATCTTTCTTTCGTAACGCACTTCCTCAAGCCTCAGAGCGAAATCGTTTCTTGAAAGCTCCATTCCAACCTCTATCTCGGTAAGCATGCCGTAATAAACCTTGGGCGCCCCTATTCCGTAGATAGCCGAAACGCTTGAGACGATTATCACGTCCCTCTGCCTGAAAAGGGCCTTGGTGGCCGCATGGCGCATGCGGTCTATGTATTCGTTTATCGAGGAGTCTTTTTCTATGTAAGTGTCGGTTTCGGGTATGTACGCTTCGGGCTGATAGTAGTCGTAGTAGCTCACAAAGTAGTGAACCTCGTTGTCGGGGAAAAAATCGCGAAGTTCAGCGTATATCTGGGCGGCAAGGGTCTTGTTGTGAACAAGTATGAGGGCGGGACGTCGCGTGTCACGTATGACGTGGGCTATGGTAAATGTCTTGCCGCTTCCTGTAACCCCGAGCAGAACCTGATCCTTGCATCCATGCTCAACCCCCCTGCCCAGAGCGGAGATGGCCCGGGGCTGATCCCCTTTGGGTTCAAAAGGACTTTTAAGATTAAATAAAGATTTTGCGCAATCCATATCACGGACTATTTTAACCATTTGCCCGGGCGGCGGGAATTTTTCATAAACCACCGGTTGAAATTGCCTGGCCAATATAGTGTGATACCATAAATACCAAGTAAAAAGGGGTGTTTTCCACAGCATTTTACTTCCGGGAATCAAGCGTATCCTAAAAATGGCGGAGAAGGATTTTATGATCTTTCACTCAAGCAGTTTTAATGCTCCGATCCTCGCATAACAACAGTTCCATGAGCGAAAAAAAAGGCAGGGTTTATCTTATCGGCGCAGGTCCCGGCGATGCGGGTCTGCTCACTTTAAAGGGAAAGGATCTGCTCGGACAGGCACAGGTAGTGATCTACGACTCCCTTGTAAATCCCAAGATCCTGAAATTCTGCCCCCCTGACGCAGAACTCGTCTTTGCAGGCAAAACAATGGGAAAAGCGCATATGTCCCAGGAACAAATAAACGAGCTTCTTATAAGCAGGGCAAAAGAAGGAAAAACGGTCGCAAGACTGAAAGGCGGTGACCCTTTTGTTTTCGGAAGGGGCGGAGAGGAAGCCGAGGCGGTAGTCAGAAACGGCATCGATATCGAGATCGTCCCGGGAGTGAGCTCTCTTACCGCTGTGCCCGCTTACGGGGGAATCCCCATTACTCACAGACAGTACAATTCATCTTTTGCGGTTTTTACCGGGCACAACCAGGGAGAAGATTCCGGTTACAATACGGCCGAGATCGAAACATCGGTGTTTCTCATGGGACTTGGAAACATCGAGAGCATAATGAAAAAACTGCTTGAATCCGGAAAAGACCCGTCCACTCCCGTTGCCGTCATATCCTGCGGGACGCTTCCCGAGCAGACGTCCATTGTCGGAACTATCTGCGACATAGCGGAAAAAACAAGAGCCATTGACGTGCAGACCCCGGCCACCATAGTAGTCGGAGAGGTCGCCAAATTTGCGGACACTATAGGGTGGTATGAAAAAAAACCTCTTTTCGGAAAAACCATAATGGTAACAAGGCAAAAGGAGGCTTCAGGCGAGTTTGCAGAACTTTTGGCTTCCTGCGGAGCAAAAACCGTGGAATTTCCCACAATAGAAACAAAGCCCGTAAGAGATACACAGGAGCAAAAATTTTCGGTAGAGAACCTAGAAGACTACGACTTTTTTGTGTTCACAAGCGTAAACGGAGTCAGAAACTATTTTGAGATGCTGGAATCCCACGGAAAGGACTCGCGGGATCTGAAAGGCAAAAAGATAATAGCAATAGGAGAAAAAACATCAGAACAACTCTTAAAGTACAGCCTCCCGGCGGACTACGTGCCCGAGGTCTATACGGCAGAAGGAATAATTTCACTTGCAGAAAAACTAAACCTCAAGGGTAGTAAGATACTTATTCCAAGGGCGCTTGCTGCAAGGGAGCTTCTCCCCAATACGCTGCGGTCTATGGGAGCGCAGGTAGAGGTTCTCTGCGTTTACGAAACGCTTGTTCCGGAATACTCAAAAGAAGAGCTTGATCTGATAAAAGGAAAGATCCGAAACGCACAAACAGATCTTGTAACATTCACAAGCTCTTCGACTGTAGCGAATTTCTTCTCGCTTCTTGGAAAAGATCCGAAGCTTTTTGCTAAAACCGGGTTTGCCTGCATAGGTCCCGTAACGGCCGCGACACTGCTTAACCACGGCTTTACCCCGACCGTAACCGCCGATATTCACACAACCCGGGGGCTCAAGGAGAAAATCCTCGACCTATACGTCCCGTAAAAAAGCCCAAGATTTTAGATGCCCAGATTTCCGATCAGAAAAGAGTTCTTCTCAGAAGACGAAGGGATTCTTCGCGGAACAATATCCGAGAGCGACTACACGCACATAACGAAAGTGCTGAGACTCGGGGACGGGGACCGAATAAAGGTTTTTGACACAGAATCCCTTGAGTATGAAGGAGTGATAATGGATATATCTTCCAAAAGCATTGCGGTACGGATTAACAACACCCGCCGTCTGCAGACGGAATCTAAACTTGAGCTGAACCTCTTTCAGTCAATTCTCAAGGGAAGCAAAATGGACATGGTAATCAGTCAGGCCGTACAGCTGGGAGTGTCGGGGATTTTTCCGGTAATTTCCGAGAGAACACAAGTGAGATCGACCCTGACTTCAGCATGTTTTTTTAAGTCGGGCCTTTGAAGTTTCGTAAGTACCTGTAATTACTTGATATTGATTTTCAGCCTGCTTCAAATCGTTTTGTAGTGCTCAGTCTAATTTTGTGCTCGACATCGCCTCCGCTTTCCCTTATAATATTCAACATGTTCGTAAAACAGCTAAAACGCCAGACCACAGTCAACATATCGGTGCAGATAGTGCATTCCTACAGGAACTCAAAGGGTGAGCCACGCCAGAAGGTAGTGCGTCACATGGGCTCCGCTCCCCCGGGAGAACCTCTTGACGCTCTTGTGCGAGCTGCACATGTGGAGAAGAACCGTCTTGAACAGAGCGTACAGCCCACACTGTTCCCCGCTGAAGACACTGCTGAGAAGCTGATAAAGCTTAGAAGAACAAAGCAGAAGGACAAACCCCTGCCCATAGCTGATGCCCGATTGCTTGAAGAGGAGGCTCGTTACAATCTTGGGTTTCATGAAGTGTTTGGAGAACTGTACAGTCAGCTTGGGTTTGACAGGATATGGGGAGCGAGAAACAAGATGGCGGGCAGGCTGTTCCGTCAGGCAGTGCTTATGCGTCTTGCGGCACCTGGGAAGAGCAAAAGAGCCCATGCGAAGCTGTCTCGGGAATTTGGAATGGAAGTGTCTGTGGACAAGCTGTACAGGATGATGGACAAGGTTGACGAGAAGCGTACTGAGAAGCTTCAGAGCATTGTTAGCAAAGAAGTTATGGGACTTTTTGAAGGAAAGGTTGAAGTTGTGTTTTTCGATGTTACAACCCTTTCGTTTGCAAGCGACACGCAAGACGATCTTCGAAGGAAGGGGTGGAGCAAGGACGGGAAGCCTCACAGGGTTCAGGTGGTGCTGGGACTGTTTCAGACCAAAGACGGACTTCCCTTGGGTTATGAGCTGTTTCCGGGGAACACATCTGATGTAAGCACTCTTGAGCCTGCTATAGAGGGGTTAAAGAAGAGGATCAAGCTTGAAAGGGTGGTGTTTGTGGGGGATGCGGGGATGATGAGCAAAAAGAATCTTGAGGTCTTAAAGCGCAATAAGTATGAGTGGGTTGTAGCGGCAAGGCTTCGGGGGATGTCCGAGGAGGACAGCGAGAAGGTATTCTCACACAGTGACTGGAAAGAGATAGGGGAAGGTAAAAGACTTGGGGATATGGAAGTGGGAGGACGGAGGCTTGTTCTGCGTCACTGCGAGAAGAGAGCGAGGAAAGACTCGCAGGACAGGGAAGAGGCTTTAAAGAAACTTGAGAGAAGGATAGCAGGGGGGATAAAGGGCAATGGACGCAGGGGCAGGTTCATCAAGGTGGAAGCGGGGGCCGTGTCTGTAGACACCGAAGCGGTGGAGAGGGATGAGAAGTTTGACGGTCCTCACGGGGTATGGACCAGTCTTCCTGCTGACAAATACGATGCCTCCAGGATATACGACTGTTACGGGGAGTTATGGAAGATAGAAGAAGGGTTTCGTGTCATGAAGCACACAATGGCTGTAAGGCCTGTGTTTCACTGGACTCAAAGGAGAGTGGAGGCTCACATGGCCATCTGTTTTACGGCATTCGTACTGCTTCGCATACTGAGGTTCAGGCACAACTGTTATCATGGGGGAAAGGAACCGATGAGTGAAGGGGCCATACTGTCAGAACTTGGCAGGGTTGAGGCGTCCCTGGTGGTGGACAGGGGAACCAATAAGAGGTATCTGATACCTTCTCAGGGCACCACGGAGCAGAGATCTCTTTACTCCGCTGTGGGAGCGGTGCTCAGCAGGCAGACCATGCTTGCGGATTCCTGGTAAAAACAGACCGGGGACTCCCGGCTGACTAATAAACATCTTAAAAGCTCTTGTGTAGTGTACAAGCGGGAACCCGCTTGTGTAATATCAGGTACTTACGTTACAAAAGTGCGGAAGTCAGGAAACTGGTCTGATTACCTGATCAGAACTTTCAGAAACTCTTTTTTTCCGATCTTAACATCGAGACCGGCTTTGTCAGGAAACTCAGAATTCGGATCGGTGTACTTCTCCCCGTTTATGACGAGCCCTCCCTGCGATATGAGTCTTTTTGCCTCCCCTTTAGTGCTAACAGAATCAGACACATCCACAACAAGGTCAACCACCTTGCGGGAGGCGGCAGAGTATTGCTTTTGCTTCGCATCCTCCGGGAAAGATCTCTTTGAGAACTTGGTTTCGAAATCCCGTTCGGCTTCACGGGCGCTTTGTAAATCATGGAGCCAGGAAACGATTTCTCTGGCAAGCGCTTTTTTCGCGTCCATCGGGTGCCCGCTTTTTAAACTTCTTATCTTTTTTTTATCGCAGGTGCTTAAAAGAAGATAATATTTCCACATGAGTTTATCAGAAATCGACATCATTTTCCCGTATATATCCTGCGGAGACTCGTCAAGACCTATGTAGTTTCCAAGCGACTTCGACATCTTTTTCACCCCGTCTGTTCCCTCAAGTATCGGAAGAAAAACTCCTACCTGGGGAGATTGCCTGTAATGTCTTTGGAAATCGCGACCGAGCAGTATGTTAAAAGTCTGATCAGTGCCGCCGAGTTCAACGTCGCAGCGCATCTGAACCGAGTCGTAAGCCTGCACCAGGGGATATATAAACTCTCTGAGGGAGATGGATGTCCCCTCTTTGTACCTCTTTGAGAAATCGT
Organism: Thermodesulfobacteriota bacterium; assembly: GCA_965200595.1. Taxonomy (GTDB): domain Bacteria; phylum Desulfobacterota_D; class UBA1144; order Nemesobacterales; family Nemesobacteraceae; genus Nemesobacter. The sequence continues at coordinate 94,694 of CBDAUE010000004.1, forward strand.
CCCGGTCCAGTATCCGCGAAACGTTAACCAGAGAGGTAAGACCGAGCAGCTCTTCTGAATCAAGCTTGCTGAGCCAGCGGGAATTTGAAAGAACCTGAATTCTTTCTTTTTCAAGAACCTTGAAAACCTGACGTTCGTAGGTCCTTGAGTTTTCTGCTATCTCCTCTTTTGAAATCGACGGGCGGGTCTCACTTCTTCCCGAGGGATCTCCTATGTAGGCGGTAAAATCCCCTATCAGAAAGAGAATCTCGTGGCCCAGAGTCTGAAAATCTCGGAGCTTCTTGAGAATTATCCCGTGACCCAGATGAAGATCGGCAGAAGTTGGATCGAACCCCGCCTTTATCTTCAGAGGACGGTTTTCCAGTTTTGAAGCTTCAAGCTTCAAAAGAAGCTCCTCTTCGGGAATTATCGCTTCGGTTCCCCTTTTTATCAGCTTTAACTGTTCTTCAGGATCGGCAAAGGCCAATTGGAGTTCCTCCCCTCAGCGGGTTTAGAATGCTCACGGAAGGTCGGTTGACCCCATCAGATACCTGTCGCACTCTCTTGCGGCTTCTCTTCCCTCGTTTATCGCCCACACTACAAGGCTCTGTCCCCTGCGCGAGTCTCCCGCGGCGAAAACTCCTTCTACATTCGTCATGTACTTTCCGTACCCCGCCATGGCGTTTGAACGTTCGTCGGTGCGAATATCCATCTGCTGAAGAAGCTCCTGTTCGGGTCCCAGAAATCCCAGGGCCAAAAAAACGAGTCCGCAGGGCCACCTCTGTTCCGAACCTTCCACTTCCCGAAACGACATCCTTCCGTCGTCCCCCCTGTACCAATCAATGCGCACAGTCTCAAGCTCCGACACCCTGCCCCCTTCTCCGCCTATGAATCTCTTGGTAAGAACCTGGTACCTTCTAGGATCCTCGCCGAAAACCGCCATGGCTTCCTGCTGACCGTAGTCAAGCCTGTAAACTCTCGGCCATTGCGGCCACGGGTTATCCGCAGCTCTCTCAAGCGGAGGCTTGGGAAGTATTTCGAACTGAAGAAGGCTTCTGCATCTGTGTCTCATGGATGTCGCTACACAGTCGGTTCCTGTATCACCGCCCCCGAGGATGATTACATCCTTGCCCTCGGCAGAGATACAGCGACCGTCACTGAGCCCGCTGTCAAGAAAGCTCTTGGTGTTTGCCTTAAGAAACTCCATCGCAAAGTATATTCCGTTAAGACCCCTTCCCTCGATCGGAAGATCTCTGGGTTTTGTAGCTCCCGTGCATATAACGACCGCATCAAATTTCTTTAAGAGTTCGTTCCCGTCAATATCCTTTCCCACTTCCGTGTTGGTGACGAATTCGATTCCCTCCTTCGCAAGTATATCAACCCGGCGTTGAACTATTTTCTTGTCGAGATGAGGATTGGGAATTCCGTACATGAGCAGTCCGCCGATGCGGTCATCCCTTTCAAAAACGGTAACAAGATGCCCTGCCTTGTTAAGCTGAGCAGCGCACGAAAGTCCCGCGGGTCCCGAGCCTATTACGGCGACTTTCTTTCCTGTCCTAACCTCGGGGAGTTCGGGCGTTATCCATCCTTCCTCAAAACCCCTGTCAACTATTGCACACTCTATGCTCTTTATGGTAACCGCGGGCTCGTTTATGCCCAGAACGCACGACCCTTCGCAGGGAGCGGGACATATACGACCGGTGAACTCGGGAAAATTGTTGGTCTTATGGAGTCTCTCAAGAGCCTCTCTCCACAGACCTGCGTAAACCAGGTCGTTCCACTCAGGTATAAGATTGTTTATGGGACACCCCGAGGCCATGCCACCGATCAGCTGGCCTGTCTGACAGAAGGGAACACCGCAGTCCATGCATCTTGCTCCCTGGAGCGCAAGTTCTTCTGCAGGAAGATGCCCGTGAAACTCGTCCCAGTCGTCGATTCTCCGGGAAGGATCCCTGTCAGGCCCAAGCTTTCTTTTGTAATTCATAAAACCTGTGGGATCACCCATTGAAAAACTTCTCCTCCATTTGAGTTTCCGCGTACTAGTTTCCGCTTACGCGGGCGAGATCTCTTTTGTTTTCTTCAAAGGCGGCCATAAGGGCTTCGTCGCCCGAAAGACCGCTCTGCTGCGCACGGTTTATGTGCTCAAGCATCCTCTTGTAATCTTTGGGTATCACTTTCACAAAACTGGAAAGACTTTCTGCCCAGTTTTCCAGAATCTGTTTTGCTACCCCGCTTCCGGTGTATTCAATGTGTTTTCTTATCATTCCCAGCAGCTCTGCTTCTTCACTCTTCTCCACAAGCTCGAGAAATACGGATTCTGTATTGCATCTTCCCTCGAAATCCCCCTCGGGGTCGTAAACGTATGATATGCCTCCCGACATTCCGGCAGCGAAATTCCTCCCGGTCGGACCCAGCACAACAACACGGCCTCCGGTCATGTACTCGCAGCAGTGATCCCCGACCGCTTCAACCACAGCGCGGACTCCGCTGTTTCTGACGCAGAACCTCTCGCCGGCAATGCCCCTCACGTAAGCCTCCCCGCCTGTGGCGCCGTAGAATGCGACGTTCCCGATTATGATATTCTCCTCGGCGGCAAAAGTGGATTCCCTGGGCGGATGGATGATTACCTTTCCGCCGGACAGGCCTTTTCCCGTATAGTCGTTTGAGTCTCCTTCAAGCACAAGAGTCATGCTCTTGGGAACGAAGGCTCCAAAGCTCTGGCCAGCCGAACCCGAAAAATGAAGCCTTACGGTGTCCTCCTCCAGCCCGTCAAGACCGTACCTCCTTGTAAGCTCGCTTCCGACTATGGTTCCGACGGTTCTGTTTACGTTCTTTATGGGAACAGCGGCCTCAACCCGCTCCCTCCTCTCAATCGCAGGGAGGCACAACTTCATCAAGACGGTTTCGTCAAGGGAGTTCTGTATGCCGTGATCCTGTTCGATCTGGCAGTAGGTTCCCCAGTCCTCGGGAACTTCGGGACGGAACAGAATGCTGCTCAGGTCTATGCCCCTGGCCTTCCAGTGATCAAGCGACTTTCTCATCTCGAGGCGGTCCGTTCTGCCTATCATCTCATCTACGGTCCGGAAGCCCATTTTTGCCATTATCTCTCTGAACTCCGCGGCGACAAAACGCATGAAATCGACCACGTGGGCCGGGTTGCCCGTGTATTTTTTTCTAAGCTCCGGGTTCTGCGTGGCAACTCCGACGGGACAGGTGTCAAGATGGCAGACCCTCATCATTATACATCCGAGAACTATGAGCGGAGCTGTGGAAAAACCGTACTCCTCGGCCCCCAGAAGGGCCGCGATGGCCACATCCCTTCCGGTTTTCATCTGACCGTCGGTCTCAAGAACCACCCTGCTCCTTAGATTGTTAAGAACAAGCGTCTGGTGCGTTTCGGCTATTCCCAGCTCCCAGGGAAGCCCCGCGTGGTGTATGCTACTTTGCGGCGATGCTCCCGTTCCGCCCGAGGTTCCGCTTATGAGTATCACGTCCGCATGACCCTTGGCCACGCCTGTGGCTATGGTGCCGACGCCGACCTCGGAAACCAGTTTGACGTTTATTCTTGCGTGCTTGTTGGCGTTTTTGAGGTCGTAGATAAGCTGAGCCAGATCCTCGATCGAGTAGATGTCGTGGTGCGGGGGCGGCGATATAAGTCCCACCCCGGGAGTCGAAAATCTCACCTTGGCTATCCACGGATAAACTTTTCTTCCCGGAAGCTGTCCCCCTTCCCCCGGTTTTGCTCCCTGGGCTATCTTTATCTGTATTTCGTCTGAGTTCACCAGGTATTCGCTCGTGACGCCGAAACGGCCTGAAGCGACCTGCTTTATGGAACTTCTCCTGAGGTCTCCGTTCGGATCGGGAGTGAATCTGTCAGTATCTTCTCCGCCTTCGCCTGTGTTGCTTTTACCGCCTATGCGGTTCATAGCGATCGCGAGGCTTTCGTGAGATTCCTTGCTTATCGCCCCGTAGGACATGGCCCCGGTTTTGAACCTTCTGCATATGCTCTCGACCGACTCCACTTCATTGAGCGGAACCGGATTGTCCGAGAATTTGAGTTCCATAAGCCCGCGAAGCGTAAAATGTTCTTTTTCCTCGTCATTGGCAAGCTTCGTGTACTCCTTGAATTTCTCGTAGCTGCCTGTCTGGCAGGCCTCCTGGAGCTTGTGCACGGTGCGCGGGTGGTACATGTGGCGCTCTCCGTCGGGTCTCCATCTGTAAACCCCTCCGGTATCAAGCGTCGCGTTCTCGACATCCCTGCGCGCATACGCCCTCGCGTGGCGTTTTACCGACTCCTGCGCTATTACGTCCACTCCCACTCCCTGTATCCGGGAGGCCGTCCAGGTGAAATACTTGTCGACAAACTCGGTGTTAAGACCGAGAGCTTCGAATATCTGGGCCCCGTGATAGCTCTGGACAGTGGAGATGCCTATTTTGGACATTATTTTCACTATTCCCTTAACAAGACTTTTCACGTACCCCGAGACCGCCTCCTCGTAAGACATGCCCACAAGCAGATTCCGGTGAATCATGCCGTTTAAGGTTTCGTACGCCATGTATGGAGCGACCGCACTTGCTCCGTAACCTATAAGAAGCGCCATGTGGTGGGTCTCTCTCGGCTCGCCGGACTCGACTACGAGCGCCGCGCGCATCCTGTTTCCGTTCCTTATAAGGTGATGGTGAAGCCCCGAAACCGCAAGCAGGGCGGGAATCGGAGCGTTTCCGGCGTCAAAGCCTCTGTCTGAGAGAACCAGAATGTTGGCGCCCTGCTCTATCAGTTCGTCGGCACGGGCAAACATCCCCGAAAGGGCGTCCTCAAGTCCCTCGGCTCCCTTGCCGGGATCAAAAAGGGAGGGAATCACTTCGCATCGGAATTTCTCCCCGCGAAGGGTCTTGAGCTTCTCGATTTGCGGATTCGTAAGAAAAGGGTTCTCAAGCTCTAACTTTTCGCAGCTTTTCGGCTCCGGACGCAGTATGTTGGCTGTCATCCCAAGCGTGACTCTGGTGCCCGTTATGAGTTCTTCGCGTATGGCGTCGATGGCGGGGTTTGTCACCTGGGCAAACATCTGCTTGAAGTAGTTGTAAAGCAGCTTCGATTCGTCAGACAGAGCCGCAAGCGGGGTATCAATTCCCATGGCGCCCACAGGTTCGACCGCATTTTTCGACATCGGACCCAGAAGAATACGCAGGTCCTCGAAGGTGTAACCGAAAACTCTCTGTCTGGTAAGAAGCTCGGAATGATCATATTCGGGCGGAATCTCCGGGGGTGCTTCCTCCATTATCCCGGAGAAACTCTCCATGTTTTCCCGAAGCCACTTTCCGTAGGGTTTTTCGGCGCAAAGTCTGCTCTTAAGCTCGGCATCTCCGACGATGCGGCCCTCGCGTGTGTCTATTAAAAGCATTCGCCCCGGAAGCAGCCGTCCTTTGTAGCTGACTCTTTCCGGCGGTATGTCAAGAACTCCCACTTCGGAGCCCAGAACCACAATATCGTCTTTTGTAACGTAGTATCTGGTTGGACGCAGTCCGTTTCTGTCAAGCACCGCGCCTACCTTCTCGCCATCGGTAAAAGCTATTGAAGCGGGGCCGTCCCAAGGTTCCATAAGACAGCTGTGGAACCTGTAAAAATCTTTTCTCTCATCTGACATGCTCTCGTGCTTTGACCACGGCTCGGGAATCATCATCATCACGGCATGCTCTATCGAATAACCCGAGAGACACAGAAATTCCATGGCGTTATCAAAAGAGGCGGAGTCGCTTCCCTCGGGAGCTATCACCGGAAAGATCTTTTCGATATCGTCGCCGTAAAACTCCGACTCCAGCACTGCCTGCCTTGAGTGCATCCAGTTTATGTTTCCCCGAAGCGTGTTTATTTCCCCGTTATGTATCACGTATCTGTAGGGATGAGCTCTGTCCCAGCTCGGAAAAGTGTTGGTGCTGAAACGGGAGTGAACAAGAGCTATAGAGCTTTCCATGAGATCGGATTCAAGGTCAGGAAAATATGGTTCAAGCTGCCATGTGACAAGCATGCCTTTGTAAACCACGGTCCTGGACGAAAAGCTTGGTGAGTAGAAATACTCGTCGAGCCCCGCGGCATTTATCTCCGTCTCGGCGCGCTTTCTTATTATGTAGAGCCTTCTTTCGAAATCGTCTCCGGAGCGGGTTCCGTCCCCTCGGCCGATAAATATCTGCCTTATTCCCGGCTCGCAGCCCCGTGCGGTTGCGCCCAGAGAGGAGTTGCCGGTCGGAACGTCCCGCCATCCAACAACGGTCTGCCCCTCCTGGACGACTATATCTTCAAGTCTGTTTTTTGTTTTCTTCTCAACGGACGGATCCGGGGAGAGAAACATCATTCCGACTCCGTAATCCTCCTCCGCCGGGAGCGTGATTCCCCGGGCTTTTAGCGCCTCGACGAAAAACGCGTGGGGTTTCTGGAACAGTATCCCTGCTCCGTCTCCCGTATTCGGTTCGCATCCGCAGGCCCCGCGGTGCTCAAGGTTTTTGAGCACAGTTATGGCATGGCGTATTATGGCGTTTGACCTGACTCCCTTAACGTTAACGACAAATCCTATTCCGCAGGAATCGTGCTCGAAGGCAGGATCGTAAAGACCTTCTTTTTTCGGAAGTTTCTTAAAATTCATATAACCTGTCCGCCTGTTGTGTCGTTATGAAAAAACGAAGCGAGAACTGATGTGGCGCAAGCAACCTCTTGTTGAGCCTCCGGGGATTATAACATAAATACCGAACTCCGCACACACAGACCGCGGTTATAATAAACAACCGCAGATCATGAACTCAACCGGCAAAGGTCAAAAGGGAAAAAACCCGGAAAGCATAACCCTCTCTTTTTACATGGAGTCAAGCGCAACTTTGTGGAACAGGGTGTTTGAGGGTTTTTCCTCGGAAATGGTCCTTGTAAGCAGATTCGAGGGGAAAAACCGAAAAGCCCTTGAGATACTCTACAGGTTCGGCTCCATAGCAGCGCAAAAATACGCAAAGTGCTCTGTAGAGCCCAGGGTCTACGGAGTGGTTATAAAAAAAGACGTAAGCGACGAGCCCGAGGAGACAGTAAAAGAGTGGATGGATCTTATGCGCTCACTTCGTCGCGAAATAGTCGGTATTCTCTAAAAAACAGCATCTCCCGCAATCACCTTGCGAAGATCGCCTTTGCCGGTTCTCAGATAAATAAATCCGTTCGTATCGACGCGTTCGACAACTCCGCTCACGACTTCCCCCGAAACGTCTACAGACATCTGTTTTCCCAAAAACCCCCATCTTTCTATCCACATATCCACAATCGCCCGTGTCCCCCGGCGTTGAAACTCCCCGTAGAACCGGTCAAGAGCGTTAATAAGTTTCGCGCAGAATTTCTCCCTGTTAACTTCCTGTCCAAGCAGTATGGAAAGAGATGTGGTTTTCTCTGAAATATCCCCCATCTCGCGACGGATAAACTGTTCGGGCAGATTGAGATTGACCCCAATGCCGATCACAATATAATCAACCGCGCCGTCTGAGGTGCCGAGCTCCGTTAGTACTCCGGAGATTTTTTTTCCGCCGCAAAGAATATCGTTCGGCCACTTTATCTCGGCGTCCACACCGTAGGCCGAAAAAACCTCAACAAGAGCGCAGGACGCAAGAAAGGTGAAGACGGAAGATTCGTGCGGGGAGACCTGCGGGCGAAACAAAGCGGAGAAGTAAAGATTCATGCCCCCCGGAGATACCCACTTTCGCCCAAGCCGTCCCCTGCCCACAGTCTGCGAGTCAGAAACCACCACCGTTCCGTCTGCGGCCACATCTTCAGCTACAAGATCACGCAGAACATCGTTTGTGGAACCTACCTCGCCGAAGACGAAAAGTTTCTCCCCGACCTTTTCCGCCTCAATATGTTTTTTTATTCTCGAGATTTCCACGCAGACAGACACCCCTTCTATCTTATATTCAAGTATTATAGTCGGAACCCGAGTTCAAGAGAAAGACCCAGGTTCCATGAAACCGCTTCTTTCAAAAAACCTTACGATACCGCTTGCCGCCTACGGAGTTGTTGTAGCAGCGATAATCATCTCAAAAGCCACAGTTGGCGGAGAGTACGCTCTTTTGTTCTCGGCGGGGTTAATGCTCTGGACTCCCTTTTTACTTGACCGCGGCACAAAAGATGTTCTGAGATTCAATCCGCAAGGGCTGTTTCGGTGGGCAGCAATTTCCATCGCCGTGCTTTTTTGTTACGTGGTCTGCATATATCTTCTTTCGGCCTATCTGGGCAAAACGATCAGATTCATTGAGCCGTCGGTACTTTTAATGCTGACTCACTTTGTGGCTATCGCGCTTCCCGAAGAATTTTTCTTCAGGGGATACATTCAGAGAACTCTCGGAGGCGGATGGAGCGCAATTATAACGACAAGCGTACTTTTCGCCCTGGCGCATGTTCTTGTGATCTGCCTATTTTCAGGCGGGAGCTACTGCACGCAGAACATCCTCACCTTTTTCCCTTCCCTTTTAATGGGATATCTATACATGAGAACCGGAACCATATGGTCAAGCGTCTTCTTTCACTTCGCCGCAAATATAGTTTATCTGTCTTTCAGGATAGGCTAGTCCTGTAGTCCCATCCCCATCAACACCATGAACTTCTAGGAGTCTGTCAGACGTTAGCAGTTGATTGTTGAGAAAGAGGTGAGAGAAACGGAAATATTGGGAATTTGAGGTGAAAGCAACCCCTTTTAAGCTTTGCCGAACCCAGAATCAGGTACTTTTCGGTCTTGATCCGCCTGTTGCGTTTCGAACTTGAAACCACGACCCTAAATCAGTCTGATTTCCCCCGATCGTTCGTCAAGTCCGACTGGCTCCTAGGATCATTGATATCACAGGACAATACATTTTTCCTAACTTCAGCACATTCGTAGCGTAAGCACCTGATATTACACAAGCGGGTTCCTGCTTGTACACTACACAAGAGCTTTTGAGATGTTTATTAGTCAGCCGGGAGTCCCCGGTCTGTTTTTACCAGGAATCCGCAAGCATGGTCTGCCGATTGAGCACAGCACCACAGCCAAGATCTGTTTATACCGCTACAGAAGTCAAGCCACGGGTGGCAGGATCTGATTGCCTAGCGGGTTCCCGTGACGGAATACCAAGGTTCTCTACTCTGCACGCATTCCCACTGCAATAACGCAACTCCGTTAAGCTCTCAGTCCTCCGCCTCCCATGCCATGCGCAGTCCCTACCTCTGCTGCAGAACTTTTAAGCTCCTGGTTTTCTGTGCAGGCGGCTTCTCCCAAAAACCCCAAATAAAACAAACGCGGCTATCAGAAGCAGATTAAGTCCCGCAACCTTGAGATTGCCATCCTCCACAGAAGCAATTGCACATCCCCCATCATCATCCTGCTGGGGTGGTTCTGGCTGCTCTGGCTGCTCTGGCTGCTCCGGTTCCACGAAATCCATAAAATCCGGAAATTCGTCAAGGTATTGACGGGCGAACAGGGACAAGTCATCAGGTATGTCCTGACACATCCCTCCCTCGGGCTCGTAGTATTCTTGGTCCAGATATATGCCCGAACCGAGAACATACTGAGAAAGGAAAACACCAGCCATATCTGCCTCCAGGAAATAGCCGAACTTAACCGAGGTGCCGGGAGACAAGCCCCTTATAGGGTTTCCACTGTCGTCAACCACCAGATCATCGTCTGTGCGAGGATCAGACCAGTAGTATGTTATAAAACCGTCGTCTACGCCATCCTGATCCAATATATTGCTCACAGTATCCCCGTAGTCTACGCAGCCGTCATACAGACGCAACGTTGAATCCTCAAATTCAGCATTGAGTCCGTTAAAAACCCCAAGCAACTTATCCGTAAACCTGACCAGATAAAAATACATCTGCCCGGATGTCCAAGGCTCTTGCCTCCAGCAGGGCCTGAGTCGGAGCAAGTTTGAGACTACAATTCCTATTTGCGCCCCCTGCGAGAGCCCTGGGGGAAACCTGCTTTGAATCTCTTTAATCTCGTTAGTAATGTGCTCGTCTACAGTTTTGAGATAATCAACCAGACTGTCTTTGTCAGTCACCATAGCAGCACTTGTACGCGTAAACTGCTCTCCATCGGGATCTGTCGAAGTCTGGCCAAAGTATCCTTCCTCAAATTCAGGACACTGGATTTTTTCAAAGATCCTATCATCTATTTCATGATCAAAGCCTGCAACCAAATAATGATCAGCGGTGGATCCTCTTTCGCTAAGGGTAATTTCAACGGCACAGATATATCTTCCATCGCTTCTCCTGCTGTCTGGAAGACAGACAGCAGCTCCGGCCGCTCCCTATACATTATTCATGAGTTCTTCAAAAACTGGCATATGTCTCAAAGACCCATCTGTAGCAGTGGGATGTCCTGCATGGAAGGTTATAGATTCACCCGCTTTTAATCCGGGTCTTTCTCTGTTAGCTCTGATAATATATGTGTCGCCGCTTTTCCACACCCCGTCGTCAGTTCTCAATGCGGCGCGAAATTCCGAATGTTCGTCGCTCTCGCTGAGCTGTTCCCAGTGCTCTTTTGTGTGCAGCAGGAAATGCAGCATGGCTTCCTCAGTCCCCTCATCGCGCGCATCTTGGGCAGAATCATGAGCAAAAGCTAAATGCGTACCGCCCCCCAAGACACTGAAAACAAGCATAAGACACCAAAACAGTGTGACCACACTGACTTTTTTCATGATTTTACCCCCCTTTTTTTAGTCTGATTATAGAACACCTAGTTTTATATGCTACCCGCTTTCAAGTTCGAAACGCAAAATTTGAAGTAAACGAGGCGTTTGCGTAGCAAGGGGGTTTTTCGGGTTTTGAGATTTTTGGAAACACACAGCGGAAGGGGGGGGGGATATTCCAGCAATTTCAAAGCCGAATTGACTGATTCAGGCCGATTCAGACACAACTCAGCGTCGATTCCCCTAAGAATCGCCGGTACTGGCTAGGTACGGACGCACTGCCTCCTTCAAAGTTGAGTTCTGTTTAAGTTTTGTGTGAACAATAAAGAAACGCTAACCGGTATCGGCGTAACACCCACACAAATATCGACCTCATGCGCTCGGGCTTCTCATCGCCCTGTATGCCTATGCTTACTACGCAAATGCCTCAAAGACCGAGGCATTTGCGTAGTAAAGGATAGCCATACGGGGCAGGGGTATAAGGAGGGGTGAAAAAACTTTTCACCCCAGAATCTTGGTAAAAACCCCTAAAAAACGACTGATTCTGGTCAAGGACCGCAAATTCCACCCCAAGCCGTAATCTGCGTTGAAAAACTTAAGGAAAATAGCAGATAACTTACTGATATCACCTGATTAAGTGGTCGCCATGGGTTATAATTAAAGGCATACCAACCTTAAAAAAGGAGCAAACCCATGGCGACACAATTTAATCTACCTTTCAGCTGGGACCAAGTCGATAGAGCATCGGATTTTAACCGTCTTCAGATGGTTCTTGACAGCCTGCCCGACGCCCATATCATCCGGGCTCTTGAGTGTATGCGCAAAAACGGACGCAACCAGTACCCGGTATCTGCGATGTGGAGGGCCTTTGTGGCGGGGATAGTGTTCGGGCACGAATCCATAGAGTCTTTAATCCGGGAGCTTAACCGCAATTCATCTCTGCTTGCCGTCTGCGGATTCTCCACGGTGCCTATGCAGAGACGTGACAGGTATGAGGTTGAACCCGGCGGCGTGGTCAAGATTACAGATTTTGAGTCTCGCAGTTCTGCTCCCCGCAGTTATAACTTCTCCGGGTTCCTTGCAAACCTTGCAAAGCTCGACCTGCAGCAGGGTCTGGTATCGGAGATGATAAACAATCATCTGTGCAAAGAGCTTATGGAGGTGCTTCCCGAATTCGGCAAGCACCTCGGTTATGACGGCAAGGCGATAAAGAGTCATTCAACAGGCAGAACAAACCGCAGGGCAGGCAAAAAGTCTGATCCCGACGCGAACTGGGGCGTGCACAAGTACCGAGGAGTTGATTCTGACGGCAGGGAATGGAGCAAGGTAAAAAAATGGTTTGGCTACCGGCTTCATATCATTGCCGACACCGAGTATGAGATACCGGTTGCGTTCAGTCTGACCGAAGCCTCGACAAGCGAAATAAAACAGTGTGAACGGATGGCTGACAGTTTGTTCGGCAATAACTCCGAGCTTGCCGGGCGGTGCAAGTACTTCACTGCTGACAGGGGGCTTGACAGCGGTCCGCTCAAAGCCAAGCTGTGGGATGATTACAGGATCAGCCCGATTATAGACATCAGGCGGCTGTGGAGGGAGGAAAAGCAGGGGCAGAGCTATGTTCCGGGGCAGAGGATCATGAGACCTCTTAACAGTGTGCACGACAACATTCTTTATACTGAGACGGGACAGATATGGTGTCGCTGTCCGCTAAGCGGCAAGGAGCGCAGGATGGCTTCTTACGGGCTTGAGAAGAAAAGAGGCACTTTGAAGTTCCGCTGTCCGGCGGCCGCCGAGTACAATCTTGACTGCAAGGGCTGGAAGAAGTGTCACAGTGACGCGGGCAAAAAGACCAATGGTTACGGCAGGGTGGTGCGGGTGTCTCTTGAGCGTGACCGTCGTATTTTTACTCCCGCGCGGCACGGCAGTCCGTCATGGAACCGGGCTTACAGAAAGCGAACTGCCATTGAGCGTTTAAACTCACGCATGGGGGGCAGCTTCAGGTTTGAGAAGCACTATATCAGGGGCAAGGCGAAGATGGCCTTCAGAGCGGGTATGGCGATTGCAGTGATAATGGCTCTTGCGGTGGGTCACGCAAAGGCTGGCAGAACGGAGCGTATCAGATCCCTTGTGTCGGGGTTTTATGCCGATACCGGATAGTCCTTCTTTAAATTATTCACCAGAAAATTTAAACGGAATTCAACCTTGTGTGGACTGCTGCGTCCGCACCCGGGCAGAACAGCGATTCCTGGGTGAAATTGGTGCTGAGTTGTGTCTGAATCAGCCTGAATCAGACAACTCGGCTTTGAAATTGCCGGAATACCCTCCCCTCCCTTCCGCTGTGTGCTTCCAAAATCTCAAAACCCCCTACTACGCAAATGCCTCAACCGCAACGGAAAACTTGTTAAAAACACAACTGTCATATACTCTATGGCCTGCTCCTTCGGAAGGGCCCGACTATTAATGAGACTTTCTATTACATTTTCCATAGCCTTCGCACTTGTGGCGTTTGTCCTAGGCCTTGACTATTTTCCACCTCTCCGTTCGGTTCTCACAGCCGGCGGCTGCGGAATATTCGCTTTTGTGGTTCTTGCGGGTTTCCGGATGCTTTTCAGAAAAATCTCTCTTCGCCAGGCGCTGGGAATCTCAGTCGGAATGCTCACAGCAATCTTCATATATCTCGCAGTACTCACTATTCTCAACAGCTTCTCGCCGGCCGAACCTGTCCTTTCATATTTGAAAGTTGGTATCTTTTTGCTTCTTGTCTGCATAGGTGCGGTAATAGGTTTTGACAAAACATTCCTTGCCACAGAAGCGTCCGACTCGTTTTTCAGACAGCCAGAAGCGCTTGCCCCGAAAATACTCGACACGAGCGTAATAATAGACGGTCGCATTGCCGATATCGCGGAAACGGGATTTCTTCAGGGGGAGATCATAATACCAAAGTTCATAATACAGGAACTTCAGTACATAGCGGATTCGCCGAATCCCGCGAGAAAAACGCGCGGCAGAAGAGGACTCGACATCATAAACAGAATGCAGAACGAGATTCCTTTAATAAGCGTCAGCATGACCGATCATGATTTTGAACACATAAAGGACGCCGACATAAAGCTCATTGAGCTCTCCAAGAGAATGAATGGGATACTGATCACCAACGACCACAATCTGAAAAAGATTGCTGACCTCGAAAAAGTCACCGTGCTCAACATAAACACCTTAAACCACGCTCTCAGGCCCGTTGTGGAAAAAGGGCAGACAATAAAATTAAATCTTGTAAAACCAGGCAAGGAAAATCATCAGGCGGTCGGTTATCTCGACGACGGAACCATGGTGGTAACGGACAACGCCTCAGGACAAATAGGAAAAACCGTGGACGTTTCGGTAAGAAGCATGGTCCAGACGCAGACCGGAAGGATAGTTTTCGCCAAACTTAAAAAAGAGGACTGATCCCCTTGAGCATTACCGAAGTTTCAGCCGTAGTGGCTGCCGCCGGTCTTTCGAAAAGATTCTCCTCTCACGGGAAAAAACAGTTCGCCACACTTGGCGGAAAACCTCTTCTCACTTACTGCCTTTCCGCTTTCGAGGCCAGCGAACTCATAACAAGCGTGGTAGTGGTAGTACCCAAAGAAGAAGTTTCCCGCTCAAGGGAGCTGCTTGAAAGTTTCGGGTTTCAAAAAATCATCGCGGTGATAGCCGGGGGCGAAAGCAGGTGCGCATCAGTGAGAAACGGTTTTTGCGCCACACCTCCGCAAAGCGACATGGTGCTTATTCACGACGCCGCTAGGCCTTTTGTTGACAGCGACATGATTAAAAGAGTAATAAAGGGGTGCGTCCCCACAGGCGCCTGCATATGCGCCGTTCCCGTTACGGACACATTGAAGCGGACGCAACAGGCCGGAGAGCTGGTTTCGGAAACGGTTTCGAGAGAAAATCTCTGGAGGGCTCAGACTCCGCAGGTTTTTCGCCGGGAGATACTTTCTGAAATCTACTGTTCAGACGGCATTGCGGATTTTGACGCGACTGACGAATCACAGCTTGCAGAAGCGAAGGGCATAGGGGTGAGTCTGGTAGCGGGAAACGACCTTAACATGAAAATCACAACCGCGGTCGACTTTAAAATAGCGGAACTTATCGCAGGCACAGCAAGAGGTGGTCAATGTACAGAATAGGAACGGGGTTTGACACGCACGCGTTTTGCGAGAAAAGAACGCTCATACTGGGCGGCGTTGAGATTCGGGGCTGCCGGGGGCTTGCCGGCCATTCAGATGCCGATGTGGTTTCCCACGCTCTTGCCGACGCTGTTTTAGGAGCTATAGGAGAGGGGGACATAGGAAGACACTTTCCCCCTGGCGATCCTAAATACAAAGACATATCGAGTCTTGTAATTTTATCCCAAGTCGCCCGGATGATGGCAGACAAAGGTTACCGCATAGAAAATATCGACTGCACCGTTGTGTGCGAAGAACCAAGAATCTCTTCTTATTCATCTGCTATGGAGAACAGAATCGCCGATGCTCTGGGAATTTCGAGCGACGCCGTAAACATAAAGGGAACTTCAACCGAGGGACTGGGGTTTACGGGAAGAAAAGAAGGCATAGCGGCCATGGCCTCAGTATGCATCAGACCAGATCATAGTGCCGACTAACTCTCCCTGAATTTTAAGGTTAACCGGAACTTGCCTATTAATGCCGGCATGGAGATCAAACCGGTTTTTGCCAAAGATCTTCCACACTCTTGTTCAGGATCAGGATTCCCAGTCCATTACGCAAATACCTTCTGCGAGAACTACATCTTGCTGTCGAGAAAATTTCTGAATGCGGAAATACTGCTCTGGCGAGCCTCGGGAACAGTTCCCGTGAACACAATCTCCCCCTCGCAAAGAAACGCTATTCTGTCAGAAACCTCGTAAGCGGTTCCTATGTCGTGTGTAATGACGACCCCGGTTATGCCCAGCCGGTCTCTCATGCTCTTTATCAGTTTGGCAATCCTTTTCGTATTGGGAGGATCAAGACCGGTTGTGGGTTCATCGTACAGAAGAATCTTCGGACGGGTGGCGATCGCCCTGGCCAGGGCCACCCTTTTTTTCATACCTCCGCTCAATTCCCCGGGATACTTATCTTCTATTCCCGGAAGATCGACCAGTTCAAGGTTACTGGCAACCGTTTTTTTTATCTCCTCCGGGAAAAGATCTGAATTCTCAATCAGAGGATAAGCTATATTCTCCTCTACAGTGAGCGAGTCAAAAAGGGCAGAACCCTGAAACAGCATGCCTGTTTCCTTTCTTATTCTCACAAGCTGCCTTTCATCCATCTGCGCCGTATCCTCCCCCAGAACCACGACCTTTCCGCTGTCGGGCTTAACGAGGCCGTTTATCTCCTTGAGCAGAACGCTTTTTCCGACTCCGCTTTCCCCTAACACGGTAATGATCTCACCCTTCCTTACAAAAAGATTTATTCCCCTGTGAACCATCTTTCCGTTAAAGGACTTACACACGTCCGTCATTTCGATTATGTTTTCCGACATGCAAACCTCAGGGGTTTAAATCTACTTTATCGTAACTATATTTGACAACTGATGATAAATTTCCGGCATAAACCGCTTGGAATTGTCCCCGGTTGCATGTATATTCTCACGCTTTGCTTTTTACTTCGAAAGATTAACAGGAGAGAAAAATGGCACACGAATTACCTGATCTTCCTTATGATCATGGCGCTTTGGAGCCGCATATAGATGCGGAAACGATGAGAATACATCATTCAAAACATCATCAAGGTTATGTAAACAACTTAAACGCAGCACTGGAGAAATATCCGGAGCTGGCGGAAAAATCGCTTGAGGAACTGCTCGGCGGTCTTGACACCGTTCCCGAAGACATAAGAACTGCGGTAAGAAACAACGGAGGAGGACACGCAAATCACAGTCTCTTCTGGCAGTGCATGGCTCCCGGCTCCGGAGCAACGCCTTCGGGCGAGCTTGCCGATGCTATAGATTCCGCGTTTGGAAGCTTCGACGCTTTCGTGGAGATGTTCTCCAAGGCAGCCGCCACTAGGTTCGGAAGCGGCTGGGCGTGGCTTTGCGTGGACGAAGACGGAGGGCTTGTGGTAACATCCACTGCAAACCAGGACAATCCCGTTTCCGAGGGACTAAAGCCCATTGTGGGTCTTGACGTCTGGGAACACGCATATTATCTGAACTATCAGAACAGAAGACCCGACTATGTGAAAGCGTGGTGGAATGTGGTGAACTGGGAACAGGTCGCGGAGAACTACGCCGGGGCGAAGTAACCTCACTTCGAAAAAAAACGCTTACATTCTAGCACGAAAGACCTTACAATCTCCAAGAGGGGCGGAGGGAGGGCTGGTTGCGATTTTCATTGCCCGCTCGGGTTTTGAAAACTTTTCTTATTGTCTCCGTTTTTCAATCACAAAACTGGTGAAAAAACAACATGGACATCAAATACAAAGATATTCAGAATAACAGCGAGCACGACGCCGGGTTTGAATCCTATGATGTGGACGACAACATCGAGCAGGGTGAAATTGAAGAGAATTTTGACGGCCCGGAAGAGGGGCTGAAACCCAAGGGGAAGAGCAAAGAAAAAGACAAATGGATCCCCGACGAACAGCTCCGTCTTCTTTACGTATATTTTAAGGACATGGCAGTTGAACCTCTTTTCGCCGCAAAGCAGGAAGTCGAGATATCCGCAAGAATCAAAATGTGCGAAATCAGAATGGCCAAAGTGCCAAAGAGTATTGAGAAATACGAAAAAATCCGCACAAGAAAAAATTCGGCCAGAGCGCGTGCAATAGCTCACAGGATAGCGGTCCTGCGCGCGATGGAAAAAAATTATGTCGACTGCGCACTCAAACTTAAACAGAAGTTTGTAAAGGCCAACCTGAGACTCGTGATAACGATTTCGAGAAGATACATGAGCAGGGGACTACCCCTCCCGGACCTCATCCAAGAGGGAAACCTCGGTCTGATGCGCGCGGTTGAAAGGTTTGACTACACAAAGGGTTACAAGTTCTCCACTTACGCTTCATGGTGGATACACCAGGCAATACTAAGAGCTCTTCAGGGACAGACCAGAACTATAAAGGTCCCTGTTTACCTGCTGGAGCAGGCAAACAGGGTTTACAAGACAAGTGCGAAGCTCAGCAAGGAAATGGGAAGAAAGCCCACGCCTAAGGAAATAGCCGAAGCCTCGGGAATCTCAGCAGAAGTCATAAACAGAATCCTCAATTCCACAAACGACGCCATAAGTCTCGACACGCCGGTTCTCGACGGGGAGAAGACCACTCTTCTTGATTCGGTCGCGGACAAGGAAGCGAAAGTTCCCGACACGATAATAGCGAAGATGTCTCTGTCCGAAAAACTGAAGGAAGCGCTTACCCTGCTCAACCAGAGAGAAGAGGAAATCATCAGGCTTCGCTTCGGTATAGGACGCCAGAGCACCTACACTCTTGATGAGATCGGCAAGAGGTTCAATCTGACCAGGGAGAGGATAAGGCAGATAGAAAAAGCCGCTCTCGGGAAACTCGCAAACTCAGGCGTGAGAAAAGACCTGGAAAGCTTCCTCAGGCAGTAGGACAGAATTGCGGCCCGCTTAGCCGAAACCGTAGTAGTCAATTCCCAGATGGTTTATCAGTTCCTCGCCACGAAGGTAGCGAAGCGTGTTCTGCAGCTTGGTGAACTGAACGAAAAGATCGTGCTCGGGATAGAGCTTCTTGTCTACCATCGGACTTTTGAAATAAAAGGATAGCCACTCCTGGACCCCGTAGATGCCGGCACGATGTGCAAGGTCTAGGAACAGAACAAGATCAAGAACTACCGGGGCGGCCAGTATGCTGTCGCGGCAGAGAAAATTGACCTTTATCTGCATTGGATAATCAAGCCATCCGAAAACGTCTATATTGTCCCAGGCCTCTTTTTCGTCTCCGCGCGGGGGGTAGTAGTTTATTCTTACCTTGTGGTAGTAATCCGAGTAAAGTTCGGGGTTTATCTCGGGCTGAAATATGTACTCAAGCGCACCCAGCTTGCTCTCTTCCTTGGTTTTGAAAGAGCCGGGATCATCAAGCACTTCTCCGTCACGGTTGCCAAGTATATTGGTCGAAAACCAACCGTTGAGTCCGAGCATTCTGCTTTTAAGACCCGGAGCCAAGATGGTCTTCATGAGTGTCTGTCCTGTTTTGAAATCCTTGCCGGCTATGGGCACCTCGTTTTCAATGGCGAGCTGTTGGAGCGCCGGGATGTCCACGGACAGATTCGGAGCGCCGTTTCCGTAGGAAGCGCCGCATTTTATAGCTGCATAGGCGTAGATCATGCTCGGGGCAATATCGTCGTGATTTTCCTTTAAACCCTTCTCGAAACTCTGTACTGTCTCATGAACTTCGGACGGCTCGAGGTATACCTCTGTACTTCCGCACCAGAGCATTACAATCCTTCCAATATCATTTTCCCTCTGGAACCTTTTTATATCCCTGATCAGCGCCTCGGCAAGATGCATTTTCGTCTTGCCCTTCTTCACGTAGGAACCCTTGAGATTGCGGACGTACTTATTGTCGAAAACTGCCCGCATCGGAGACTCTTTTTCAAGATCCTGTTTTATCTTCCCCAGAATTTCGGGACCGAGCACTCCGGCCCGAAGTGCCGAGGCGTGGCAGTCTTCATCGTGTATATCCCATCCGGCAAACACAATGTCCTGAATCTCGGCCAGCGGAAGAAGGTCCTTTATGAAAGGAAAGTTCTTCTCGGTTCTTTTGCCGAGCCTGATTTTCCCCATCTGGGTGAGGGAGCCGATGGGTCTTCCCGCCCCTTTTACTACCGCCTTTACGCCTGCTATGAAAGTTGTGCTTACCGCCCCGCTCATGCCGGGGAGCAACACTCCAAGCTTTCCCTTGGCCGGACGGATGTCAAATTTTCTCTGGAACTTCTGGTTTGGATCGGTCAAGTATGAATTACCTTTTGGAGAACTGCTGTCCCCTTCTCGCCTTGCGTTTCCCATACTTTTTGCTCTCAACCATTCTTGGGTCGCGTTTAAGCAGTCCGGAAACTTTGAGTTTCTTGCGAAACGACTCGTTGGCTTTTAGAAGGGCTCTGGCAAGTCCGTGGCTCATGGCTCCCGCCTGGCCTGTAAGACCTCCTCCTTTCACCTTGACCATGACGTCATACTCCATGGAAGTATCAGTGACGCTGAGTGGTTCGCGGGCCTTTATCTGCCATACTTGTCTTGGAAAATACTCTTCCACGGATTTTCTGTTCACGGTAATGGAACCGCCGCCTCTTCTGAGCCATACTCTTGCGATTGACGTTTTCCTTCTCCCCGTGCCATTGTATATGACGGTTTCGGGCATAATGATCAGACCTCCAGAACCTCGGGATTTTGGGCTGTGTGCGGATGTTTGTCTCCGACATAGATTTTCATCCGCTGTATGAGTTTTTTCTGCCACTTGTTTTTGGGAAGCATTCCCCAGACGGCCTTGCGGATTATCTCGCCCGGTTTTTTCTCGGCCAGCTCTCGGGCAGTAACAGACTTAAGCCCGCCGGGATAGTGGGAATGGCTGTAGTAGTTTTTCTGCTCCCATTTCCTTCCGGAAAATGTGGCTTTGTCAGCATTGACTATAACGACGAAATCCCCGATATCCGAATGCGGAGCGAACTGCGGTTTGTTCTTGCCCCTGAGAATAGAAACCACCCTGGTTGCAAGCCTTCCGACGGGTTTTCCGCTGGCGTCGATCAGGTACCACTTCTTTTCAAAATCGTCGTTTCTGGCCACGTATGACTTCATAGCATCCTCTGTTCGGATAAATTAAGGGTATCGATTTTACCGAATGTAACCTCAAAGTCAAAGAAATTTGAACGGACCAGAGAAAAGATCAGAAGTCATAAACCGCGATAACAAATATTTTTGAGAGAATGAAGTCGAAAAGTATTATCAGAAAAAGAGATATCACGACCGTTTTAGTGGTGGCGTTTCCGACCCCGCGTGTTCCTCCCTCAGCTTTCATTCCCACATAGCAGCCCGTAATCGCCACTATGATTCCGAAAAAAAGCGTCTTGGAAATGCCGGTCATCAGGTCTTCAAGGGAAACCCAGCCTCTGATGCTCTCGATGAAAAGAGTGGGTTTCACGTTAAGCTCCATCTGCGAGATGATCATCGCCCCTCCTATGCCGGCGAGGTTGGATATTACCGCAAGCAACGGAAAAGATATGATGCACGCCATCAGCCTCGGAGAGACGAGCTTTCTGACAGGATCGGCTCCCAGGGTTTTGATGGCGTCTATCTGCTCTGTCACCTTCATCGAGCTTATCTCGGCCGTAATGCCGGAACCGACTCTGCCGCCCACAAGAAGAGAGGTTATTATGGGACCGAGCTCCCTGACAAACGAGAGAGTGACAACGGGACCGACAAGCCCCTTCGCCCCGAACCACGCGAACCCCCAGGCCAGCTGCACCACCATCACCATTCCGATCGCCATGGCGGAAACTACGACTATCGATACCGAACGGTAACCTATTTCGTATATTTGAACCGCAAGAAGACCGTAATCATAGGGAGGAGTAACGGTAGCTACGACTGCATTCCAGAAGAAAAAGCAGACCTCTCCGACGCCGAGAACAAAGTTAAGGAAACCATTGACAATTTCGGATATGAATCTGCTCATCTGGACCAGAGTTCCTCAAAACCTGAAACGAAATCAATGAATTCTGCAAGATTCGCCTCAAAGTCGGCCGGAGACGCCGAGTAGCTGAAATCGTAATCGCATTTCGCAGACTTATGCACAACCGTCGCAAGATTGAAACTCTCATTTTCAAGCGACGTCTCGTACTCGGTGTAAAGCCCCGTGGCTTTGCCGACCTCGATATCTTTTCGCAGTTTAACCCGTTTTTTTTCCAAACCGACAACCAGGGAGTCCGAAAGCGTTTGAAGATCGTAATTCCGGTGCGTGCAGAGAGAATTTACCGTTAACACAAGATTTTTCGCAGGGTTGTAAAAAGCTATGTCTCCCCCTTGTATCGCTATCCTCTGCCAGTCTTGCGAAAGGGGCGCGACACGGTAGCTGTTAAGCTTTGCGGTGTATACCCAGTCCTTCATTTTTCCGGACTTTCTGTCATCCCCCGAAGCATAGCTCACCAGAAATTTCGTCGCAGAGCACGAACTTATAAAGAGAATCAGCGAAAACGCTACGAAAATAAAAGCCTCTTTGCGCATAATATACAGTAGCTCCCTAGCTTTTCGGGAAGTGTAAATGCTTAAAATACTTGAATGCATACTAAAAACCAAGGATCATATGGGCCTAAACGAACCGAGGTGAAATATTGAGTCCAGTAACTATATATACGACCTTCTACTGCACTTACTGCAGAAGAGCAAAAAAACTTCTTGAAAGAAAACAGGTGGACTACGAAGAGATAAGACTCGATGAGGATGCGGAAAAAAGAGAGGAGCTTGTCAAAAGCCTTAACTGGAGAACCGTGCCCATGATCTTCGTAAACGAGCAGTTTATAGGCGGTTACGATCAGCTTGCGGCCCTTGAACGTTCAGGGGAACTTGACCGTATGCTCGGCTCCACACCCCGCAACGATTCCTGATGACGCTCCCGGCCAACCAGAAGTTCTTGACATCACCATCGCCAACCTGTTAAGGTTGATGCCAAGATTCAGGTTGAGGGAATCGGGTGAGAGCCCCGGACTGTTCCCGCAGCCGTAATAAGGGTTTTTTCGGTGCCCATGCGAAGCGTGCCTGCGCTTCGGGTCACTGGCTTCAGATTCAGCCGGGAAGGCCGTATCCGGAAAAGCTGCTGTTCTGATAACAGCTGGCCCTTTAAGTCGGAAGACCCGCCTGCGTCAACCCAGCAATTTTGCCTCGGGAATTGGGCTTATGGACACTCAGAACACATTTTTTATTTACGGCGTATTCGCACGGTTTGCGTTTTCCACCTTATCCGCTCATTCAGTGAGCCTCTGTTCTCGGGAAAAGTTGCATCTAAGCACCCTGCATGGAGGAATCAAAAAATGAACAGACTTAAGACATGCTTCGCCTTTATTCTGATCCTGGCTCTGTTTCCTTCCTCGGGTTTTTCTGAGGAAAAAGAAATGGAGAGAATTATTGTGACGGGCACAAAGACCTGGATTGACGCCGAGCTTCTCGGTTCTTCCGTTACTGTTATCAACAGAGAGGAAATCGAAAGGAGCGGGAAAAAAGACATCGCGGCAATACTTTCGAGAGTCCCTGGATTCAACGTAGCGAGTTCGGGAAGCCGTGGAGGGTTCACTTCCATTTTTGCAAGGGGCGGCCAGTCAGACTACAACCTCGTTATGATCAACGGCGTTCAGATAAACCAGGCCGGAGGGGGATTCGACATCTCATCCCTTACCACTGAGAACGTGGAGAGGATAGAGATAATAAAAGGAGCACACTCATCTCTTTACGGTTCCGACGCGGCGTCTTCCGTTATAAACATAATAACGAAGCGCGGGAGCGGAAAAAGGAAAAAAACAAGCTCTGTGGCCCTGGGATATCGCGCCGAAGACGCAATGATATTTGAGCATTCCTCAAGCCTGTCGGGCAGTCTCAACAAACTGAGCTATTTCATCTCTCACCAGCGGATCATCGATGAGGGCATCCTGGAGGTAAACAATGATTACAGAAACCGCAACCTGACGGCGAATCTGAACCTCGAAGCAGCCGACAATTTAAATCTCTCATTTTTCTCCATATACAGAAATTCGAAGTTTGAATTCCCGACCGGAGGCACGGGCGACAGGTTTGACGCGTTCGCCGACCCGGACCAAGGAACCAAGGAGAAATCGTTTGTTACGGGTTCTGACATCGTTTTTTCCCCGACCGAGTGGTGGGAAAACTCATTTAAACTCGGCTACACGAGACTTGATCGGGAAAATTACGACGGACCCAAACCCCTTGAGTTAGATTCGCCATTCCCTTCAGAATCTCTCGACAAAAGCATATTGCTTGAGTACGGGTCAAGTTTTTTTGTCGACTTCAATCAGGGCTCAAGCATAATCTCGACGGGTTTTGAATACGAAAAAGAAAATTTCAAGGCGGCAGAACTTGACAGATCAAGAAAAAACCACGCCTTCTATGCTCAGAACAATTTCGCACTGCTGAAAAGATTTTTCGTGACAACCGGCATAAGATATGACGACAACGAGTCATTTGGGAGCAAATGGAGTCCAAGTGTCTTCGCTAGATGGAAGATCAGGGAATCCGGAACCGAAATAAGAGGGGGAATCAGCAGAGGAATCAAGGAAGCCAATTTTTACGAAAACTTCGGTACGGCTTTCGGAACAGTACCCAATCCGGATCTGAAACCCGAAGAAACACTGACGGCGGAAATAGGTCTCAGGCAACCGCTGCTTGATAATGCAGTAGAAGTTGATCTGAGCTTTTTCCAAAACAAGTTCAAAAACATTATCGCTTACAGCTTCACTCCGTTTGAGAACGGAACCAACTACGAAAACGTAAGCCGCGCAAAATCAGAGGGAGTTGAAGCCGCGATACATCTCCACCCGAGCAAAAGCTTAACTCTAAGCGCAGCCTACACATACCTTAAAACCGACGTAACCGACGACGGAGACTTGGGTTCTCCGTCCTTTTCCGAGGGACAAAAGCTCATACGCATCCCCGAACACTCGTTTTCTTTTAACGCGGGATACTCAAAAAAAGCTTTTAATCTCGATCTTTCGGGAAACTATGTCGGGAGCAGGGATGATGTTAACTGGAGCGAGTTCCCTTCCACCAGAGTCAAAAACGATTCTTTCTTTATCGTCGACGCCGCGGCTTCCTATGAAATCAGCGTGAAAAGATTTATTGACACAATAAGGCTGTTCTCAAGAATCAACAACCTGTTAAACGAAGATTATGAAAATGTTTTCGGTTTTTCATCCCCGGGATTCAGCATTATATCCGGAATCTCAGTAGCGAGATAACAAATCGTGTTCAGAAAGCTTTTACGGTGGAGAAAAATTGAACGGGATCTGAACCACCCGGGCTGGTGCCCAACCCTCTTTTCACGCCTTTTTTGCTGGACTCCTCCTCCTTGTGCAAGTTTTAGCCAAATCAGGGTTCAGCAAAAAAGGCGGGTCAAGATTTAAATTCGGGAATAACTTCTTTTCCGAAAAGCTCAATTGAATGCGCTATGACATCGGCGGGAGCCTGAGGAAACACCATCCTGCACATTATGTTGCGGATTCCTGTTTTCTCCGCGTATTTCCTTACCTCGTCAGCGCAGTGCTCAGGGGTGCCGATCATAAAACGGTCTTCGGCCATGTATTCAAAGAAAGGGTCGTCAGGGTCAGTTATGTGTTTCCCCCTTATCACTATTTTCACCCCCAGGCTCAGGTAAAACCTGTACATATTTATTATGTACTCGGTTCCACCCGCAACGGCCTCTCCGGCACTTTCGCGCACATAGGTTTCCCGAAGCAGTATGTGTTCCGCCTCGGACGGGTCGTGACCGGACTTCTCAGCCTCATCGTTATACCACCCCAGAGTATCCGTTATCATGGGAACCGTCCTTCCGGGGCCGATAAGAAGCGGGTACCCGAGACGCCCGGCTCGCCGCACGGCGGGTTCCTCGAAAGCCCCCATATATATGGGTATGGGCCTCTGCACGGGCTTTGGAGTAACATCTATGTTTGAGAAACTGAACCTCCTGCCTTCATAGGAAAAAGGACTGTCCTCCCAGCATTTCTCAATTATCTCTATGCCTTCTTCAATCCTCGAGGGTCTTTGCGTCACAGGAATTCCGAATCCCTCGAATTCTTCTTTTCTGTATCCTATCGCGACTCCCAGATCGAATCTTCCGCCGGAAATAAGGTCAACTGTGGCGGCGTCTTCGGCCACCCTCACGGGGTTGTGAAGCGGAAGTATCAAAATCCCGGTACCTATTCTCACTCTCTCGGTCACAGCGGCCATCGCGGCAGCCATCCCGAGAGGGGAAGAGCAGTAGCCGTCCTCAAGAAAATGATGCTCGGAGAGCCAGACCGAATCAAAGTTGACCGCTTCTGCAAGTTTCACGTGCTCAAGGGAGTTTCTGTAAAGATCCACATGGCTGCAGTCAATATCCTTATGGGTTTGCATGCTGAAAAGTCCGACTCCGAATTTCATTTCATACCTCCGGGACATTCGCTGGATTATTTGCGTTTAAACTGCAAATAATCCATAATTCTACCGTGATCTGTATCTACTTCCAAAACCATAATCGAGGTGCCATGCAATGGGAAAAGAAATAAAATTCGGACTTTCGGCTCCGATGCCAGGAGCTGATGTTGACGGACTAGTAAATTTCTCGGTAAAAGCCGATCAGCTTGGATTCGACACCATATGGTACCCCGACCATCTGCTCTTTGTGGCTCCGGGAGCAATTGCTCCCGAGGCGTGGACGGTGGCGGCGGCCGCGGCAATGAAAACGGAAAACATAGCTTTGGGAACGGTTTCCGATCCTCACAGAATGCATCCCGCTGTTTTCGCCCAGAGACTCGCGACCGTTGATCAGCTTTCAAAAGGCAGGGTGGTGCTCTCCCTGGGAGTCGGGGAATCGATGAATCTCGACGCGTTCGGAATCGAGTGGGGAAAACCCCTTTCCAAACTCAGAGAATCCATAGAAGTCATGGAGCTTCTTTGGAAAACCGACGAACCCGTGGACTTTGACGGAAAGTTCTACAAGCTTGAGAACGCATTTTTGCAGATAAAACCCTACCAGAGAAACAAGATACCGTTCTACATGGCCACCCACACGCCCAAGGGACTTCAGCTGACAGGGGAAAAAGGCGACGGATGGCTGCCGATAGACCTAAATCCCGACCTCTATTCCGGTTACCTGGGTGAGATAAAGGCCGCGGCGGACAATGCGGGAAGATCGCTTGACGACGACGGTTTTGATCCGGCTCTGTGGATATTCACCTCTCTTGGAGAAAGCGTTGATGCCGCC
Source organism: Thermodesulfobacteriota bacterium (assembly GCA_965200595.1). Taxonomy (GTDB): domain Bacteria; phylum Desulfobacterota_D; class UBA1144; order Nemesobacterales; family Nemesobacteraceae; genus Nemesobacter. The sequence goes on from CBDAUE010000004.1 coordinate 121,312, forward strand.
TACGAGACTCTAGAGCCTTTCAAGTATGTGCTGGTTATGCAGGATCAACTGCTAAAGGCCGGCTACGATGTCGAAATACCCGAAGAATATCACGGTCTTAATTACTTCAACATAGTGCCGACGGATGAAGAGGGCAGACAGAGATTCAGGCAGCTTGGGCAGCTTTTCCCGAGAGAAGCCATACTTGATTTCACCATTACGGGATCAAAAAAAGACTGCATAGAGAAAATCGAGAAATTCATAGACGCCGGAGTAAGGAATTTCGTTCTGTTCTACAGGTTCAGCCCCGATCCAGATCTGGCGCTTGAAACTTACTCAAAAGAGATAATTCCCTACTTTAAATAAGCTTCCAAGAGACGCTTCAACGAGTTTCTGCAGTCAGCATTCCTACGTTTAGTAGAGGACATATAACTTGACTAGCCAGAGATTCAGGATTTTCCGTCCCAAATAAATTAGCACCTTTGTATATAAATCTCCGTTAAATCAGGTAAGTTACTAACGGGAAGGATATGGCCATTGAAAGCAATCAAGTCAGCCTGCAGGGCGATCTTATTGAAGACGTGCTGGTAATAAGCGCAGTTGGTCAGGTTCATGGTACAAACGCACGGGAATTCCACGACGAACTGTCCAATGAGGTTATGACCTCTGGCGAACTCGTAGTTCTGGACCTTGAAAAACTGTCGTACATAAACAGTGCGGGATTGCGTTCAATTCTGCTTGTTGCAAAAACCCTTCGAGAAAACAAAAAGAAATTCGTATTGTGTTCCTTGTCTGATTCCATAAAAGGAATCTTCAAGATTGCAGGTTTTGAAAGAATCATCGAGATATTCGAATCCCGCTCTGAGGCTATAGATACGATCGAAAGTTAAAAAGCTCCGGAGAGGAAACAGTTCTGAATCCCCTGTTTTCCTAAAACTCGCAGGCAATCGTCAAAATTCCTAGTTAGCATTGAAGAGCATTTTCCTGACTTCAGCATGTTTTTTTAAGTCGGGCCTTTGAAGTTTCGTAAGTACCTGTAATTACTTGATATTGATTTTCAGCCTGCTTCAAATCGTTTTGTAGTGCTCAGTCTAATTTTGTGCTCGACATCGCCTCCGCTTTCCCTTATAATATTCAACATGTTCGTAAAACAGCTAAAACGCCAGACCACAGTCAACATATCGGTGCAGATAGTGCATTCCTACAGGAACTCAAAGGGTGAGCCACGCCAGAAGGTAGTGCGTCACATGGGCTCCGCTCCCCCGGGAGAACCTCTTGACGCTCTTGTGCGAGCTGCACATGTGGAGAAGAACCGTCTTGAACAGAGCGTACAGCCCACACTGTTCCCCGCTGAAGACACTGCTGAGAAGCTGATAAAGCTTAGAAGAACAAAGCAGAAGGACAAACCCCTGCCCATAGTTGATGCCCGATTGCTTGAAGAGGAGGCTCGTTACAATCTTGGGTTTCATGAAGTGTTTGGAGAACTGTACAGTCAGCTTGGGTTTGACAGGATATGGGGAGCGAGAAACAAGATGGCGGGCAGGCTGTTCCGTCAGGCAGTGCTTATGCGTCTTGCGGCACCTGGGAAGAGCAAAAGAGCCCATGCGAAGCTGTCTCGGGAATTTGGAATGGAAGTGTCTGTGGACAAGCTGTACAGGATGATGGACAAGGTTGACGAGAAGCGTACTGAGAAGCTTCAGAGCATTGTTAGCAAAGAAGTTATGGGACTTTTTGAAGGAAAGGTTGAAGTTGTGTTTTTCGATGTTACAACCCTTTCGTTTGCAAGCGACACGCAAGACGATCTTCGAAGGAAGGGGTGGAGCAAGGACGGGAAGCCTCACAGGGTTCAGGTGGTGCTGGGACTGTTTCAGACCAAAGACGGACTTCCCTTGGGTTATGAGCTGTTTCCGGGGAACACATCTGATGTAAGCACTCTTGAGCCTGCTATAGAGGGGTTAAAGAAGAGGATCAAGCTTGAAAGGGTGGTGTTTGTGGGGGATGCGGGGATGATGAGCAAAAAGAATCTTGAGGTCTTAAAGCGCAATAAGTATGAGTGGGTTGTAGCGGCAAGGCTTCGGGGGATGTCCGAGGAGGACAGCGAGAAGGTATTAGAGGTGGTCCCCTTTTTTAGACAGCATTTTTGTTTTCTTAAGTGTATTCCCACCAGTGCATAACCATCTTTAAGAATCCCAAAACCATAAACTCTCTGCTCTGTTTGTCTCATTGCTTCAAGCCACATTCTTCTGTGCTGTCCCAAGACCATAGTAAACCTCATCCGGTGTTTTCATTCCAAGCCCCTGATGTGGTCTTTTTTCATTGTAAAAATCTATCCACTTCCCTATACCTGCCTTTGCCGAGGCAACGGATTCATATGCCATCAGATACACTTCCTCGTACTTAACACTTCTCCAAAGCCTCTCCACAAAAACATTGTCTCTCCAGCTTCCCTTGCCGTCCATGCTTATCTTTATATCTCTGTCTTTAAGAACTCCCGTAAACTCTTCACTTGTGAACTGACTTCCTTGATCGGTGTTGAATATCTCGGGCTTATCATACTTGTAAAGCGCTTCTTCCAGAGCCTCCACGCAAAAACTGCTGTCCATTGTGTTAGACACTCTCCAGCTAAGAACCTTGCACGAGTGCCAGTCCATTACCGCACACAGATACACAAAACCCCTGCTCATCTCTATATACGTTATGTCTGCCGCCCATACCTGCCCGGGAAGCTCTACAGTCTTCCCCCGCAGCAGATACGGGTATATCCTGTGCTCTGCTCCCCCTTTCTTTGTAGTCTGGGGGCCGGGAGCAAGCCCTCGTATCCCCATAAGCCTCATAACACGCTTTCTGCCCACCTGTACGCCCTGTGCCTTAAGGGCGTACACCATCCTTCTTGAACCCTTAAACGGATACTTAATGTAGATCCTGTCAATCTTCTTCACAATCTCTTCGTCCTGCGGGGATACCCCCACAGGTTTGTAGTAAATATTTGAGCGATTTATATCCAGCAGTTTGCACTGCCTTACCAAAGAAAGTGCCCGGCCGCGCACTACCAACTTCTTGCGCCGCTGCCGACCGAGCGCCTTTGATAAAAAATCGTTCTCCAGCGTCAGCTGGCCCACCTTGGATTCAAGCTGGTTTACGTACTTGCTCTCGCCCGCCGCCTTGCTGCCCGCCCCCTGGCCGAACACTTTGTCCGCGGCGTTGCCGAGCTGCTTCTTCTTCCACATGCTTATCTGATTGGGATGAACCTCAAACTGCCGGGCAAGCTCCGCTACTGTCTTGTCTCCTTTTACCGCCAAAAACGCTACCTTTGCCTTGAACTGCGGTGAATGATTACGTCTTTTACTCTTCATTATGTACCTCCTGTATACTCTTTTAGAATACCAAGGAAATACACTTAAGATGCTGTCTGATTTTTGGGGTCCACTTCTCTATTGACTGAATTTTCCAGACAGCAAGACGGTCTCAAGGTCTTTCGAAACAGTAACATTGAGGTATATAAGAATTCGTTTAGAAAAACTGGTCCAGAATAAAGTTCATTAAATATCTCTTGAATTAATTTTCACTTTATTTTCTGCCAATTTCCAAGAATTATTGTAAACACTAACTTGGGTGTTGTTAAGCACAATATTGTGAATCCGTCATAAGAAACAGATTAAAGTTCTTTTATTGATGCACAAATTGTTCCTTCCCGGAGTTTCGTAAAGTCAACCAATAAAAGCATAAATAGCGCTTTTGTGGAGAACATCCCGTAGTGTTACTCTCGAGGCCCTGTCTTGCTGGTAAAAGCAGTTCAACGCAGAGCCCGAAACCGGCGCAGCGCCTCAGTCCGGCTCGCTGCAAGATCCACTACCGGGCAGGGATACTCCCGGCCTAGGGTGATACCGGCATCGGAAAGAACAGAAGCCGGCGCCCGCCACGGTTCATGCATATATCTGGCCGGCAGCCGTGCCAATTCAGGTACCCAGGTACGAACATATTTTCCTTGACGGTCGAATTGTCTGCCTTGGCGGCTAGGACTGAAAATACGAAAATACGGAGCGGCATCCGCCCCGCATCCGGCAACCCACTGCCAGCCCAGACTGTTGTTGGCAAGGTCCGCATCCACCAGTGTATCCCAAAACCAGCGCGCGCCCTCAAGCCAGTGGACAAGGCCATTTTTTGTCAGCACAGAGGCCACCAGCATCCTTAATCGGTTGTGCATATAGCCCGTCTGCCAGAGCTGGCGCATGCCGGCATCGACCATAGGAATTCCGGTCTGCCCCAGCTGCCATGCCTCAAGCAGTTCCGGATTGTCTTCCCATTCAAAATCCCTGAAGCGCTCGTTAAACGGCTGCTCTGCGGTATGGGGCAGATGATAGAGAAGGTGTATTGCGAATTCCCTCCAGACAATTTGTCGTAGATATGATTTTACATTGTCGGGAATATCCGCTTTTTCCCCGAGAAAATCTGCCGAATCCAATACCTCATACCAGACCTGTCTGGGTGATATCTCACCAAAATGCAGGTGTGGGGAGAGTGCGGACACGCCGTCGTCAGACGGAATGTTTCGCCCTTTGTCGCATTGAGCAGCCGCCCCGGAATCAATAAATCGTCGCAGTCTGGTAATAGCCCCCGCTTCTCCAGGTCGCCAGTGCTTACCGAAAGCACCGTACCACTCTACCGCAGGCAGAAGGCTCAACGCCTGCAGAGGAACAGATTCAATACCTTCTGGCAGGGGCGGCATGACATCCACCTGCTGAGCAGGACGGGCTGCCGGTCCATCCAGAAAGTACTGCTTGCTGAAAGGAGTGTAAACCCTATAGATGCCGCCGTCTTTTTTGAGAACCGTACCGGGTTCACGCAGAACCGAACCCGGGTGGGAATTAACCGCGCGACCGGCCGCTGCCAATGACGCCGCAACCGATTTATCTCGTGCCATGACTGCCGGTTCATATCTCCGGTTCCAGCAGACAAGACTGACTTCATAATCGCGACAGAGACTTGCCAGCACCAGGGAGCTGGGACCCTTTCGAATCACCAGGCCTGAACCCGCTTTATGCAGATCTGAGTCCAGGGATGCCAAGCTATGATGCAGCCACCAGTTCGATGCGGCTCCGGGTTGCCATGGGGCCTCTTCTTCCGGAGTATGGATGTAAAGCGGGATGACCCGCTCAGCACGGTTTACGGCATTGAGCAGTGCAGGATTGTCAGTAAGGCGCAGGTCCCGACGAAACCAGACGATGGCGGTTTTGGACATAGACGCAGAAGTGGTTTATTTCACTTGGCAGATAAAGCAACTGGAATAACTGCATATAATTCCACAGATTATCCCTTCCCGGAGTTTTGTAAAGTCAACCGACCAGAGTATAAATTGCACTGGCCCTGGCGGCGCAGACACCCGAATTCCAGACTTCACTCTCAACAGGCATTATTCTTCCCTGCCTGAGCACTCTGGCACGACAGACAGTAACACCTTCTTTTATGGGTTCCAGATAAGTTATGTTCATTCCCGAGGTAAGGAACTTTTTCCCTTCTTTTGCAACGCTGGCCACTGCAACTCCGCAGGCCGCATCCGCCAAGGTGAAAATGGCCCCGCCGTGGAGCATTCCGTAGTGCTGAGTATATTCCTCTGTAAACGGCATGGAAAGCTCCGATTCCCCGTCCTCCATGCGGAGAATCTCTATCTTCATTGTGTCGAAAATTTTCGGGTGACCGGAGGGAAGTCTTATGGATTTGCTGCTCATGGTTTACGCTCCTTTAACACAGAACTTCTGGCGAAAAATAAAAAACCCACAAACACCATAAGCCCTATTGAAACAAACATCGTCCTGAATCCGAAAAGCTCTGCTACCACCCCGAAGACAAAGGACCCCAGCATTCCCCCGCCCGTGAATGAAACGCTGCTTATGGCAAAAGCTTTTGCCCTCGCCTCTTTCGGATTCGATTCTATTATGATCGAATATATTGAAGGATACACAAATCCGTGTGCGCAGCCGAATATGACTCCGCAAAGAACAAGTAGTTTAACCTCGTGCACAAAGCTGAGCATGAAAACACTCAGCCCCAGAAAGAAAATAAAAGGAGAAGCGACTCTCCACTTCCCGTATCTGTCCGGAACCCAGCCCAGAAACAGCCTGATCGCAAGCACCGAAACGGTGTAGGAAAGAAAATAAACGTGAAAATCCTCTATGTTTATTGAAAGGGAGAAAATGGAGATGAAATTAAGCGTTGTTATAAATGCCGCTCCGCATATAAAAAGCGTGGCGGAAGAAACGGATGTGGCTTTGTTGCGAAGACAGTCAAAATAGCCCGGTCCCGCATCTTGCGGCGAAGACGCCTTTTTGCGCTCTCCGATCAGAAAAGAAAACCCCAGTCCAACAAACGCCGTGGCAGTAAGAAAGAAAATGAAGGAATCAAAGCCGAAGTTCTTTATCAGAACCGAACCCGCATAAGGGGCTATAGCATAGTTTATAAGAGTGAAAACACCGTATATGCCCAGGGCCTGCGCCCTTCTGTGCTCGCTTGACACATCAACCGTAAGCGCCCCCGCGGCAACGAAGAAAAGGGAAAAAGAACAGCCGTGGACTATTCTGATAATGTAGTACAGGTAATCCACCCTGTCCAGGAAGGCAAGCGGAAACGTAGAGAGGGCAAGCAGCGCAAACCCCAGCAGCACAAACAGTTTCTTTCCGTATCTGTCGGCCACGTGACCCGCATAAGGTGTAAGAACAAGGGTGCTGAGCAGCGCGATGCCCATTACGAATCCCACGGTCTTTTCGGTTCCTCCCAGTTCGGAAATTCTTATGGGCAGAAGCAGAAACGAATGGAAATTAAAAAAGTAAAGGCACCCCAGAGAGGTTATAAGAACAAAGCTTCTGTTAAGCAGGGGCCTGGGGGGGTTGTTTTCGTCGTTCATTTTTCAAGAAAAAAGGGAGTTGGCCCGGAAACGGTTTTTACTTCTTCTTAACCCGAAAACCGTTTTCTCCTGATGAAAAAATATATGACTCCCGCGGCGACAAAGGCAAAAAAGAGTATCGCCGGCAGATATCTTGTGAGGTTTGTATTAAAAAAGGAAGCACCGGAAACAGCTACGGTGATGTCGCCTAGTTTTACGTCTGAGAGTTCATACTTTAAAAACGCCTCGTCGTGAATCATTATATCTTCTGCAGTCCCCTCGGGCTGCTCAAGGCGGATTTTGTGTTCTGTTTTTCTTACAAACACGCCGAGATCAGCTACTTCATAGTCAAGACCTATGTGAAAATTCCCGCGAATTTCTGAAAGGGAAAGGGAATAGCCAAGAGCAATCCTTTTCATCCCGGGAAGAAAGGGAAGCCTGCTGTAAAGTTTTTTTTCTTTTCTCTGCACAGCATCCGTACTGACTCCGCCTGAAAAAGTAAGATTCACCGCCTCTTCGGGAATGGAAAAAACGAGGGTCTCGGCGCCGGAGTCTGTCTGCTCCCCCGTAAAAGCGGTCTCGCCCGAGTTTTCAAAAACATAAAGCGACGTCACATTCACGTTCTCTCCTGCGTCGTCCGGATAGATAATCAGGTTAAGCGAACGCAGGGAAATGTTCTCATCCGAACTCGTGGTATCGTAGACCGGAAGATCAAGGGTGATCCTGTCCTCTCCGGGAAGAAAAACTATTTTTCCTGAAACATACTGAACTGCCTTGTGAAAGAGTGTGACCTCATAGCTTCTGTCCCATTTAAGAGAGGAAAAAGAGAAGTTGCCGGCAGGGTCCGATTTGGCAAAGTACCGGTCCTGCGGTCTGTCTCCCGTGTATGAAACCAGGGCGATGTCTTGCCCCGCTTCCGGCTCTCCTGTAGTGACGTTCCTTACACGGCCCTGTATTGTCCCGCTTTGTGAAAGACCGGAAGGAGACTTGTAATTTAAAAGGTAATCGACAACAGCATGGGCCTTGCTTTGTGAAAGATCCGTCGGGGGCATAGGGGGATAGCCCTCGTTTATCGGTTTTTTGTTTTTCTCCGCGTAGATGCCCTCGGGGTTCTGCGCCCATTTGATCAGATCATCCCTTGAGTATTTCTTCCCCGCTCCCAGAAGATCGGGACCTACGAACCTTCCCCTTCCAAGCGTGTGGCATCTTACGCATCTGCCCTCGACAAAAACCGCCTCTCCCGAGACTCTGGCCGTCGCCGAAGGAGCTGCGGCCGGAAAAAAAAGGCAGAAGGAAATTAAAAAAAGCTGCAGGGTTTTAACTTTCATTGTTCTTGCAGATTCATGAAACCGGGGTTCTAAAAGGAGAAGAGTTCGTTTCCACGCCGGTTTTATTCTTTTCGGCCTCCGACTGCAGCCGGGAGATAAGCTCTGCAGCTTCGGCCGCCTTTGCCTTGTATCTTGAAATAAGTTCCGTATAGTCCGGCTCGCTTAGCTTGCCCATATCCCGGTCAAGCTCTATATCCTTTATAGAGGAGTGATAAAGATCCCTTTTCTCGTAAAGCTGCCTTAGCCGATTAACCTGCGGGCTGTCCTCACCGCGATCGCTCTTTTTTTGACCCGTAAAAAGAGGATAAACGGTAAAAACCGAGACCAGAACCACAAGCAGAAAAGAAATTATGTATTCACTCACGCGGCAAGCTCCTTTTTCTTTCGTCTCTCAGGCCACATTGTAACAACCGCTCCCAGCACAATGACAATGCCTCCGGCCCATATCCAGTTCACCATCGGATTAAGAAGAGCTCTTATGCTCACTTTTCCGCTTCCGTCGACCTCAGACAGTATCAGATAAAGATCATCCCTGAAAGAAGAGCGAAGAGCGACTTCGGTTTCCTGGTTTATCTCCCTGTTTCCTTCGTATTTGTAGATATTTTTTTCCGGATACATGGTCGCAACGGCCTTTCCGCTGCTCTCAACAGACAGCTCCGCCGAGAATCCGTCCTTGGCGTCGTTTGAAATAAAGCGCACCCCGCGGAAAACCAGATCGTATCTTCCAAGAGAAAAAGAATCCCCCCTGTCCAGAACAACTTCTTTCTGGGTGACAAACAGAGAAGAAGCCGTTATTCCTATTACAAGAACCACCACCCCCAGATGAACTATGTATCCGCCGTAGCGCCTGCGGTTCCTCGAGACAAGATTAAAAAGTGCCGAAACCGGATTCTCGCCTCTTGCTGTGCGCACCCTTATGCCTCTTATATATTCCAGAAACACCGTTGAAGCGACAAACCCGCAGAGTGCGAAACTCAGAAGCGCTACCGGTTCTTTGAGTCCGAAGACGAAAAGCACAAGGAGGACCGCCGCAAAAACCGCCGCGGGGAAAACAAAGTTTCTTTTGAGGTTCGCGGTTGAAGCCTTTTTCCAAGATATGAGCGGACCTATTCCCATAAGCAGGATGAGCACAAGCCCTATGGGCACTCCCACCGCGTTAAAGTACGGAGGGCCCACCAGAATTCTCTTCCCTGTGAAAACCTCTGAGAGCACGGGGAAGATCGTTCCCAGGAAGACAGAAAACGCCGCTCCCAGAAAAAGAAGGTTGTTAAACAAAAAGGCGCTTTCTCTTGACAGCACCGAGTCGAATCTCTCTTCGCTCCCAAGCTCTTTTGACCTGTAAGCCAGAAGAAAGAAGGAGAAAACAAGTATGAGAATCATAAAGCCCACAAAAAGCGGACCTATGTCCGAGCGGGCAAACGAGTGAACAGAGGACACTATGCCGCTTCTGGTTATGAAAGTGCCGAATATGGAAAGGAAAAAAGTGATTATAAGCAGAACCATGTTCCATTTTTTAAGCATCGCCTTTCTTTCCTGAATCATAACGGAGTGAAGAAACGCGGTTCCCGCAAGCCAGGGCATAAAAGCGGCGTTCTCAACCGGGTCCCATGCCCAGTATCCTCCCCAGCCGAGTTCAAGATATGCCCACCTGGCCCCGAGCAGAAGCCCCGCGGACAGAAACATCCAGGAGAAAAGAGCGTATTTTCTGCAGTTCCTTATCCACTCGTCCCCCAGCCGTCCGCTGAGCAGGGCGCCTATGCCGAAAGCAAAAGGCACCGTAATCCCCACGTATCCCACATACAGAGTGACGGGATGGATGGCCATGTATCCGTTCTGAAGGATCGGGTTAAGTCCCCGCCCTTCCCCGACCGCCATGCCCAGCTTCTCAAAAGGGTCTTCCACATAAGCTATGAGAAAAAGAAAGAAAAGCGAAACGGCGCATAAAACGGCGTTCACATAAGGGTTCCCGCCCTTTTTTCTGCCTCTAAGAACCACAAAAGCCGCATACAGGGAAAGAATGAAGCTCCAAAGAAGCAAAGATCCTGCCTGGCCGGCCCAAAGAGCGGTCACCCTGTATATCACCGGCAGGTCGGTGCTGGTGTTAAGGGCAACGTACCTGAGTGAAAAATCAAGGGTTACAAGCTCATAGACAAGGCAGAATACCGCCACCAGAAGAAGAAAGGCGATCGAGACAATACCGTTTTCTCCGCTTAACCCAAACGGGCGGCTTTGCATTCTTGCGCCAACAGCACAGGCAAAAAGACTGTAGATTGTGATAAAGAACGAAAGAAGTATGGATATACTTCCGAGATCAGACATCCTTACCCCTCTTTTCTCTGGTAGGGAGCTTCTTCAGATTCATATTTGGTGGGACATTTGGCAAGCAGAAGATCCGCATTGAAAACATTATCCTTTGAGAATCTGCCTTCTACAACCGCCTCAACCCCGTCTGCAAATATATCAGGGATTATGCCGTCATACTCAACGTCAAGTGTGCCCTCACCCGCCTCGATGGTGAACCTAAGAGAGTCGTCCAGTTCGTTTTGGATCGAACCGTCGACCACCGTTCCCGAAACCCTAACCTTCTGTCCGTATATGTCCGGAACATCCTCCAGCAGTTCGTCAACCGTTATGTAGTAAACCATTGAGTCCTTAACCCCTGAGAAGACAAGCCAGCAGATAAGTGACACTATAACGACAAGTGGCACAATGAATTTAAGTTTCGATTTCAATCTTCACCTCCGCTTTCGGGGCCGTCCCCGGCCGACAGAAACAAGCACTAGCGGGAAAGCAGTTTTTTTCTCACAGAAGCCGACTTCGCACGCAGATACAGCACGTAAGCGATAAGAGAGCCCCAGACCACCGCACTTGACCAGAAAAGATATTCCATAGCAGATTAACCGCCCAGCCCCCGGCGGGCGTAAAGAGCGTTTTCCATATTCATTATTCTCATCCTTTCACGAAGCAGCACAACGAAAAGAAGCGTGAATCCCAGCATCGCAACCACAAGAGTATGCATCATCGCGGGGTCTATCCCCCCTCCCCCCGGTCCGAAGACTACAGGCGATATGCCCCTTTTTATACGTGCCGAAACATAGACCACCGGAAGATCCACATAGGCTATTATAGCGAATATGGCCGAGTATCTGGCTTTTTTTCCGCGCCCGCCGGCCCCTGAGCGCAAAACCAGATAAACAGCGTAAAGAACCCAGAGAACAAATGTGGTCGTCAGCTGCGGATCCCATGTCCACCAGGTTCCCCAGACCGGCTTTGCCCATATGCTGCCGGTTATTATCGTAAGGGTAAGAAGCAGCATGCCTATCTCGGCCGAACAGTAGGCAAGGGTATCCCATTTCGCCGTTTCCTTTTTCAGATAGCATATGCTGGCCACGAAAACCACCGTAAAAGCAACCGTGGCGGCCCAGACCGTACCCATGTGGAAATAGAAAATTCTCTGCACATGGCCCATAACTACCTCTGTAGGCGCATAAAAAAGCGTCATCCAGGTAGCGAGAACCATCAGTGCAAACGTAAGGAAGAACAGTGTTTTTCGCATTTTCTAAAAAGAAAGCGGGTCAGTCCCCACCATCCTCAATAAGATACTCAAACAGAATGGAGCATAAAAGGACGAAAATTATATCGAAGCAGACAAGCACCTGCAAAGAAAAAGCGTAGTGACCAGCAGGCCTTCCCTCAAGTATTGAAGAGCATATTCCCACTGAGGTTATTACGACAGGGATGATGAGAGGAAAAACCAGCAGGGGAAGCATCATGTCGCGAAGCTTCGTATTAAGGGCCATCGAGGAGAAAAAAGTGCCAAGCGAAACAAACCCTACTGTCCCGAGAACCATGACCCCAAAAAAAGGCAGTATGGTGCCGGCAAGAGAAAGCGATACATCCTTTGCGTCAGAAACAAAGAACAGAAGGAAAAGCGGAAGTATGAAAAGCTCGGAGATCAGAACCATAACTGCGTTTGAAAGCAGCTTGCCAAGATAGATGCAGCTTCTGCTGACAGGGGTAAGAAGAAGAAACGCGAAGGCATTGTTTTCCTTTTCGAGAGAAAAAGATCTTCCGAGAGCCAGAAGTCCGGAAAAAATAAATGTTATCCATATAACGGCCGAGACAGCCCGGGAATCAATATCAGAGCGGAACTCAAAGGCGACATTGAAAACCACAAGAAGCAGAAGAGAGAATACGAACATCGTTGGAAATATCTGTTTTGAACGCCACTCCACCACAAAATCCTTTGCGAATATAAGCAGCACATTTCTCATTGTCCGCCCCCGCTTCTTACGCAGGACATGTAGATATCATAAAATTCGTCGCGGGCGGGCTTCTTTGCGGATGAATAGACGACCTCTCCGCTGTCAAGAATTGCGACTTTATCTGACAGTGAAAGCCCCTCGTAAACATTATGGGTCGTCATAACCACGGTTTTGTCCGTCTTCATTGAATCGAGAATCGAGGTAAGAATGGCGGCTCCGCTGTAATCAAGCCCACTGTACGGCTCATCCAGAAAAAGTATCTGCGGATCGTGAAGAAGCGTTCTGGCAATGGCAAGGCGCTGGCATGTTCCGAAAGAAAGGGTGCTTACAAGCGCATCCCTCTTAGCGTAGAGCTCAACCCTTTTTAGAATATTGCAACATCTGTTCTTAAGATCCGGCACGTCGTAGAACGCACCTATAAATTCGAGATTTTCCCGGGCGGTCAGGTTTTCATAAAGCATTGTGTTATGGGAGATGAACCCTATGAGTTTCCTTATCTGCCGCTTTTGTGCCAAGACGTCAAGACCGGCTACAAAAACCTCTCCTCCGCCAGGCTTTATGAATGTCGAGAGGATGGAGAGCAAGGTGGACTTGCCGGCGCCATTTGGACCGAAAATCGTTAGAAACTCGCCCTTATTCACGGCAAGATCAACCCCTTTTAGCACGGGGAAAAAACCGAACTGCTTTTCAAGCCCTGTTGTTTTTACGGCAAAGTCGGCGGGCTGCATGTCATTTTCCTCTTCCAAGGATTTTTTCATAACCGCCGATCCCGGAAATCCACTCTGAAAGCCCCTTCATCCCCTCCTCGTAACCGCACACCGGTTCATACCCCAGATCCTCTCTGGCTCTCCCTATGCTGTAAGTTCTGCTTTTTGACAGGGCAGAAACGCCGAAGCGGGTAAGAACGGGAGGAGTCTCGGATTTTCTGAGTTCAAATATTTTCTCAAGGGTGAAAGCAACGGCATACCCAAGGGTATAAGGCACCGTGATTCCGGGTTTCCACTCAATTCCTATTGACAATAGCTGGTCTGAGACAAAGCGGCGGTTATCAATCCGCGCCCCGTCGTTTACAAAGTAGGTATTGCCCGCCGCCGCGGGAGAAAGAGCGGAGAGCAAAGCGGCGTGAACAAGGTTAAGCACATGGCAGGGAGAGACAATTTTTCTGTTAAAACCCATGTTGACCAGAAGCCCTTTCAGGCAGGCATCGGCTATTCGCGGAAGTATCACCGTGTCTCCGGCTCCCCAGACGTTTGACGGTCTTAATATGACCGTTTCCAGACCTCCCCGTCCGTTGTATTCTCTTACGAGTTTTTCGGACAAGGCTTTGGTTTCATTGTAAAAATTATGGTGGCTTTTCGGATAAGGATAGGTCTCGTCTATCTCCTTTAGATTTACCGTTCCCAGAAAAGAAGCGTTCCAGATCACGGTAGAGGAACTCATGTAGACGAACCTTTTCACTCCCGCCTCACGCGAAGAGTCAAGAAGCGTTTTCGTTGCCTCCACGTTCTGAGTGAAAAAATCATCCCTAGGTCCCCAGTCAGAAACTTTGGAAGCAAGATGAAAAACGTAATCGCACCCCTGCGGAAAAGTCTTAAGCGATGCGGAGTCGCAAAGATCCCCGTGGACAAGTTCCGCTCCCAGGGAGCGTAGTTTCTCTTTATCGCTTGTTTCTCTTACCAGGCACTTTATGGAGAAACCGTCGCCTGTAAGTTTTTCAGCAAGCTTGGTGCCGATAAAACCCGTCGCCCCGGTTATCCCTGCCTTTAAATTTTCGGAAGTTCCCATAAGTTTATTTCTTGATTTCCCTCTCCCAGTCCGCTTTTCTGAATCTCTTTTTGGTCTCAACGTCTTTCTTTGACGGAATAACCTTCCCGGGTTTTGCGGAAACAGGTTTTCTGCTCTTCGGTTTTTCTATCTTCTTCCCGGTCATCTTAAACACCTCCGGCATCTTTACCGCCCAAGCGATCACAGAGTATAATAATTGATAAGCAAAATCGAACAAACAGGGCGGGCAGACATATGAAGTATCTTCACACGATGATAAGGGTTGGCGATCTTGATAAGTCAGTCGCTTTTTATACAGATGTTATCGGTCTTAAGTTTCACAGGAAAACCGATTATCCCGAAGGCCGCTTCACACTGGCTTTTCTGGGCTACGGAGGCGATACGGAACCTTTCCTTGAGCTCACACACAACTGGGACACTTCTCAATACAACCTCGGGGAAGGTTACGGACACATGGCATTCGGGGTAGAAGACATATATGCAACTTGCGAGAAGATAGAGCAGGCCGGGGGACGGGTGACCAGAGCTCCGGGACCCATGAAACACGGAACAACCGTGATAGCTTTTGTAGAAGACCCCGATTCTTACAAAATCGAGCTGATACAGAGAAAAAGCTGATCTTCCCGATCAGTTTCTCCTCTTCTTCCACCTCGCTTCCAGATACTTTTTGAGATTGGCCTCCCTGCCCTTGTCAGTGGGTTCGTAGTAAATATTGTCTTTTATCTCCTGGGGAAGAAAATGGTCTTCGTAGTCGTGGGCGTACTTGTAGCCTTTTTTGTAGCCGAGATCCTTCATGAGTTTGGTCGGCGCGTTTCTCAGGTGGAGCGGAATCTGGAGGCCGGGATTTTCTTTCACGTCTTTTTCGGCCTTCTTTATAGCCCTGTACGCGGCATTGCTTTTGGAACAACTGGCAAGATAGGTAGCAACCTGGGAGAGAATTATTCTGCTCTCAGGCATTCCCACGTAATTAACCGCAGTGAAACAGTCGGTCGCCAGGGTAAGCGCATAGGGTTCGGCATTTCCTATATCTTCCGAAGCAAGTATCACAAGACGTCTGGCTATGAACTTCGGATCCTCTCCGGCCTCAAGCATTCTCGCCAGATAATAAACCGCCGCATCGGGGTCGCTTCCCCTTACGCTTTTTATAAAGGCCGAGATCGTATTGTAATGCTCCTCTCCCGCTCTGTCGTAGAGAAGACCCGTTTTCTGAAAAATCTCCCCTACAAGATCAGTGTCAATTTCGCGAAGTTTTTTTGAACGAACAAGAGAAGAAGCGATTTCAAGCGCGTTAAGCATGACCCTAGCGTCCCCGCCGCAAAGAGCGACAAGTTCCCTGCGAGCATCAGGTGAAATACCCGTGTCCGAAAAGAGTTTGTCCTCTGAGAAGACTTTTTCGAGTATGCTGTCAAGCTCCTCTGCCGAGAGCGGGTTAAGGACATAGACCTGGCATCGGGAAAGAAGAGGACTTATGACCTCAAACGAAGGGTTCTCCGTTGTAGCCCCTATCAGAATCAGAATCCCCTCTTCGACGCTTTTTAGAAGCGCCGCTTGCTGCGCCTTGTTGAACCTGTGTATCTCGTCAATGAAAAGTACTGTCTTTTTCCCGGAGTAAAGGGCGTCTTTTGCGGCTGCTACAATATCCCTAAGCTCCTTTACCCCGGAGGAAATCGCATTTATCTGTACGAACTTTGCACCCGCCCTGCCCGCAATGAGTCTCGAAAGTGTCGTCTTGCCTGTTCCGGGCGGACCCCAGAATATCATTGAGTGTGCTCCCCCGGCCTCAAGCGTTTTCGTCACAAGCCCGTCCGGACCTATCAGATGCTCCTGACCTACCATCTGCTGTATGCTCCCGGGCCTCATTCTCTCGGGAAGAGGAAGAGATTCTTTTTTAGGTCTGAAAAGACCCGGATCATCAGGGTTCACATCCGTCTCCTGTTTTCAAGTCGCACCTCTGTGCTGCTTACTCAGATTTACTGTTTACTCAAACTTAAAGTAACAGCATTGAAGAATTATTAAAAGCAGACTGAATGCTTTACCTGTTCTGGCTGCGATTCCCTTGGAACTGCCATGTGAGGCGTTGGCATAGTTCGGGGGTTGAGATTTGCGGAACCTAAGCGGCGACCTGCATTCGGGCAATCTCAAAGCCGGATTGCTCAACTTTAAGATGGAACGCAGCATTGGTTCCTTTCACAATTACAATCCCTGACCATGCGCGGACACAGCAGCTCATTCGATGTTGAGTTCTGTTTAAATTCTTTGTGAACAGGCACAGAACCGTTGCCCGGTATCGTACAACACCGCGACACAATAGATCTCATGCCCTCGGGCCCGCCCATCTTTATGTGTGACCCGCGGCAAGCGCCATACGGGCCCGGAAGCTCATCTTCCCCTTACCCCTATATATAGAAGTCTCCTCCGACCTGAAAATGCTTTCTATACGTGAGTTTATGCACTCAAGCGTGCTTTGGCGGCTATAAGCGCCGCCATAACTCGCTGTCGTGCGGGAGGGGAATTAAAATACGAGGGCCATAGTCAAAAGACACCCTCACCGCTCTGCTGTGACCGTTGGTTTTGCCTCCCTGTGACGATTCTTCCATCCTAAACGGGGCCGTCAGACTTGCTTGGGGAATTATAGCGATAATTAGACAAACTTAGCAGGAGGTCATTTGCTAAGCTAAGGGACTGCTATTTCTTCACCTTGATTTTTCTTGAGGCTTGAAGGTCTCTGTCCGCATTGCGGAAGATTGCCTTTGCCAGTTCCTCCGGCGTTGTGTCTATGCGGGGTATCTTCCGGATCTCGGGTCTGCCTCGGGGATTTTTAATCCGGGATTTGTTCTTTTTCATGATTCTTACCCAAGGGTGTTTTTCATTCTCAGGGCAATGATAACAGCAATTCAAGATACAAGCTCTTTATAGGGAAGCTTCTTGCCAACCAACCCCTTGGCCAACAGCGCCATCTGCTCTATAGTGTCCATCTCTCTTGCATTATGCCTGCCCGCAAACTCCGTAACATAGCGGTCCAGATGTTTCTCGCTCATGTGATGGTAAGTTCCGTAGTACCCTCTGTTCAAAGCAGCCCAGAAGGATTCCACGCCGTTTACATGGGCTTTTTCTCTTACATACTCTCCCACACTGTGATTAACCGCTTCATGTCTGTAGTTCTTCTTCCCAAGACCCATATACCCCCTGTTCTGATCGGTGTATACCGTAGAACCTTCTTTCACAGCCTCCTCTACCATGCGTTGAAGTGTGATGCTCGATACCGGCCTAGGAGTCTGTCGCTCTTAGCGAACAATTGAGGGGAAATCCAACTGATTCAGAGCTGGTGAAAGTCATATCGGCAAAAATCCTTGATTTTGGAGGTTCAGCTAAGCTTCGGGGAGCTGTTTTTACCTCAAATTCCCAATATTCTCTGCTCTCTCACCTCTTTGTCAGCCCTTCAACGCATACATTCTCTTCAGGTTGTACCCTATGCACACAAGATTCCACTCTCCGCGCACAGCTTCAAGCCCCCGCACCATAAACTGCCGGAATCCCATCACCTGCTTTATTATTCCGAACACAGGCTCTATCGTTGACTTGCGTTTTGAGTACATCTTTTTGCCTGCGGATGTTCCAAGCCTCCTCTGCATGTCTTCAACCGGTGTTGCCGGCTCTTTCTCCTCCTCATTGCACTGTGCGAATCTCTCCCAAAACGGTCTGTTGTGCTTCTCCCTGCGTTTGGATATATAAGGCTTTATCCCCGCCCTGTCACATAAGTTAACGTTGCTTGCACTGTAATATCCGCTGTCGGCAAGCAGATTCTCAGCCTTGCCAAGCCTCTGCTCATTCTCCTTTAACTGCTCAAGCACGGGCTCCATCTCACGCTTGTCGTTTGTGTTCTGCGTTACATGCCTGGTCACTATAAGTCTGCTCTCCACATCCACTGCACCCTGAGCGTTGTATGCCTGCTCAAATCCCCCTCCCGAAGGCATTATCCGCGAATCTCCGTCCACAAGATTCACCTGATCCTTATCCCTCGGTCTGCTCCCTCCTGCCTTCTTCCCGCTTTGCTTCTCATACTGTTCCCGCTTCTCTACCTTCTCCCCGTACACTTCTGACTCCCGCTCATACCTGTGCTTTGCCCGCTCCTGTATCTCACGCTTCGCTTCCCGTCTCTGAAGTTCTTCGGGAACATTCATATCCTCTGGCAGTTTAGAGTTGTCAGCCTCCCGTGCAAGTCTCATCAGTTCCTTCACTTCTTTGTTCAGCTGCTTTTCTATCTTCCTTGCCCTCTTCCAGCTCAGTGCCTTGTGCCTGCTCGCATTAGCCTTTATCTTCGTGCCATCCACACTCACCGTGCCCATCCCTATCTGTCCCGCTATCTGCAGTATCTGTACAAACAATACCCCAAGCTCCTTGCCAAACCTCTTGCGGAACCTGTTTATGCTGTCATGATCCGGATTGCTGTTAGCGCATATATACCTGTACGCCACACTGTCATATGTTGCCTTCTCAAGCTTCCGGGAAGAGAATGTCCCCGTCGCGTATCCGTAGAACAGAAGAGCCACCTTCATTCCCGGATGATACGCTGCCGACCCCCTGCCCGAATACTTTGTCCGCGGCGTTGTCGAGCTGCTTCTTCTTCCACATGCTTATCTGATTGGGATGAACCTCAAACTGCCGGGCAAGCTCCGCTACTGTCTTGTCTCCTTTTACCGCCAAAAACGCTACCTTTGCCTTGAACTGCGGTGAATGATTACGTCTTTTACTCTTCATTATGTACCTCCTGTATACTCTTTTAGAATACCAAGGAAATACACTTAAGGTGCTGTCTGATTTTTGGGGTCCACTTCTAAATCCCTTAGTATCCTCCCCGCGCGCAATCGTCTCATAATCACACCCTAATGCCTTGGCAAGTGCCCCTAAACGGCGGCCGACGGTTTCGGGGTGAGGAATCTGGTCGGGCATATGCAAAGTAAGCTTTCCCGCGGTGCTCTCAAGCCTTGTGCTCTCAAGAATTCGTGCCACTCCTCCCGAGACCGTATAGGCCAAGCGGAGAGCAAGCCCCGTAACCCTGGCTTCCTCCACATCATCATCCCGAAGAAATCCGGAAACTTCCCAGCGGCGAAGCAGGTTTCCCATCGCCGCGTGCCTTGAAGCCACCGACAGAGCCACCTTCACTCTTTCCGGATGTGTAATTCCCACAAACGGCATCCGCAGTATCCTCAAAAACACCTGCTCCGCCCGATACTCCGGATGTTCGAAGATTCCTATGTCTGAGAGATGACACGCGGCGAGTCTCAGCCTCGGATCCCCGACGGATTCATCCGGAACTGCCTCCTCTATCCACCTGCAGAACGCCTCGCCCGCAGAAACGGATCTTCCCATCTTAAGGGCTATTCCCTCGCACATCACAACCAGAGGATCAAAAGACCGCTGCCGCGGGGAAAGATCATCGTATATGCATCCCTCCCGAAGGCCGTACGTGCAGAACTCAAGGCTGCTGACGCCCGTTTTCTTTAAAAGACTCTTTAAAAGCATGGCGGCGTAAGGGGCTGACTCCGCTCTGTTTCGCCCCAGCATCCAAAGGGCCCGGGGAGAGCCCGAAGGTATCTCGGCTATCTCCCGGGTCATTTCAATTGCCCGGGATCTGGAAAGACTGTAGCCGTGAACTATCCGAAGCGGGTAATCAGAAAACTTCATGTGTTTTTTTGCAAGAGCCCGCCATGAACCCCCGACAGCGTAGAAAGTCTTTTTTTTCGCGCTCTCAAGCCAGGGAAGCTTGTCAAGGAGAGGAGCAATCAGTTTCCTGCGGGCCTTTGCGGGACTGAGTCCGCTTTCAAGAAGCGGGATTGTGCCAAGCGGCAGCGTGGCGTGGTTTCCCGTCTGCCCATCGCAGATCTCCACCAGCTCAAGGCTTCCGCCGCCTATGTCCCCCATTATGCCGTCGGCTTCAGGAATAGCGCAAAGAGTGCCGAGAGCGGAAAGCCTTGCCTCTTCAATTCCTGAGAGCACCCGAAGCGAAATCCCGCACCGGCGCTCAACGGCCTCTTTGAACTCCGAACCATCCGCTGCGTTTCTCACCGCGGCTGTGGCAACCGCCTTTATTGCGCAAACCCTCATTGAGCGCGCGATATCGACAAAGCGGCTTACAGTTCGCAAAGCAAGATCCACGCTGTGCGGAGACATCCTGCCCTCAGAATCCATCCCGCGCCCCAGACCGCAGGGAACCTTCTCATCAAGTATCGGAAGCGGGGCACGCCTGGGTCCCTTGTAGATCACAAGACGTATGGAATTTGATCCCACGTCAATTACCGCCACGGTTTCGGTCATGGCGGAAGTAGGAATTTCTGTCATGAATTATTCCTGTACGAACTCAGCCGGCATCATCGGCCTGGATTCGGCAAGAGCCTTGCCTCTTCCCGAAAGACTGGGATTGGTCATGAAGTATCTGTTAGCCGAAAAGCTGTCCCCGTTGCCTTTAAGTTTGCGGTAAGAGCCGTCGGGCTGCATCTCCCAGCTGTTTTCAATGTCGTTTAGGTTGGCCACCATTACCTGCTCGACCAGCTGCTTTTTCACAGTGGCGTTTTCGATCGGAACAAGCGACTCCACCCTGCGGTCAAGGTTGCGGGGCATCCAGTCGGCAGACGAGATAAAAACCTGGCAGCCGTCCGAGGGAAGCCCCTCCCCCGCGCCGAAACAGACAACCCTGCTGTGCTCAAGGAAACGTCCCACGATGCTCTTTACTCTTATATTTTCGGACAGGCCGGGCCGCAGGCAGCATATTCCCCGAACGAAAAGTTCAACCCGCACCCCGGCGCGGCTTGCCGCATACAGCGCGTCTATTATCTTGCTGTCAACAAGGGAGTTCATCTTGGCCCATATAACAGCGGGACGGCCCGCCTTGGCGTGATCAATCTCGTCCCTTATGAGCTCGAGCACCTTCGGGCGAACGGTTACGGGGGAGAAAAATATTTTCTCCATCTTCTTCGGAGTGGCGTAGCCGGTCATGTAGTTAAAAAGCTTGGCGGCATCGCGTCCGAGCGCCTCGTCGGCCGTGAAATAGCTAAGGTCGGTGTATATCTTGGCGTTTACGGGATGATAGTTTCCGGTTCCGAAGTGGGCGTAGGTTCGGATATCCGAACCTTCCCTTCTCACCACCAAAGACACCTTGGCGTGGGTTTTAAGATCGATGAATCCGTACACCACCTGGACTCCTGCGGCCTCAAGGTCGTGCGCCCAGTGGATATTGGCCTCTTCGTCGAAACGGGCCCGAAGCTCCACCACAGCAGTTGCGGATTTTCCGGCCTCGGCGGCTTCTATCAGCCTTTTCACTATCGGGGAGTCTTCCGAGGTGCGGTAAAGGGTCTGCTTGATCGCGGCGACCGCCGGGTCCTCGGCGGCCTGCTTTAAGAACTCAACGAC
Organism: Thermodesulfobacteriota bacterium; assembly: GCA_965200595.1. Lineage (GTDB taxonomy): Bacteria > Desulfobacterota_D > UBA1144 > Nemesobacterales > Nemesobacteraceae > Nemesobacter. The sequence goes on from CBDAUE010000004.1 coordinate 142,953, forward strand.
GACATCGAAACTCTCGTAGGGATGGTGAACGACGAAATCTTTTTGCTGTATTGCGGCTATCACGTCACCTCCGAATTCCCTCACCCTCTCTGGGTAGCGGATGTTCATGCGTTTGTACAGAAGGTCGCTTCGCTCATCAAGTACTATCTGTTTTACGCTTCCAAGCCCGAGCATTCCCCTGATCCTGAAAAAATGCGCATCGCCGGCTTCAAGCTTCTCCATTATGAAATCGACTATGGAATCCGGCATCTTCGCGTTCACGTCAACCCTGATCACGGATCCTCCCCTGCGAAGCTTAAGAGCCGTTTCAAACGTTTCGACCAGGTCTTCGGCGTCTTCGTCTATTTCCAGAAGGCTGTCGCGGGTGACCTGGAAGATTCCGCTATCCTCAACTTCAAAACCCGGAAAAAGGAATTTCATTTTGTGCTCGATAACTTTTTCGATCGGCACAAACAGGATTTTCTTCCCTCCCGGAACCCTTATGAACCGCTCCACCTGAGAAGGCAGCAGTATCAGACCCTTCATGCGTTTTCCGTCCTCGGCGCGGCTCAGCTGCACGGCGCACACAAGGCTTCCGTTCTGTATGAAGGGGAACGGATGCGCGGGGTCTATGGCAAGAGGGGTAAGCACGGGGAAAAGCTTTTTCGAGAACCACTCGGAGAGCCACCTGGCCCCTTCCCGGTCGAGTTTGCCGGGAGTGACGATCTTTATCCCCGCTTTTTTGCACAGAGAAAACAGCTCCTTTTCGCACTCGTACTGGCTGTCAAGCAGGAAGCGGACCTTCTCCCTTATGGCGTCGAGCTGCTGGGAAGGCGTAAGGCCGTCTTTGCTGCGGTCGGTAATTCCCTCCCTTACCTGTCCGGCAAGACCCGCCACCCTGACCATGTAGAACTCTTCAAGATTGCTTGCGGAAATGGATAAAAAACGCACCCTCTCAAGCAGCGGAACCTTTTTGTCTGCGGCAGTCTCAAGAACCCGCAGGTTGAAATCAAGCCATGAAAGTTCCCTGTTAAGGTACCGCGCCGAAGAACGAAGCGAGATTCTCTTGCCTGAGATATCCGTTACAGAAGAAGCCACTGCCAACCTCCCAGAACTCAGAATGCTGCGTCCAAACACCCACTGACATAGCGAGTTTACATAACTGCCCGGAACATGAAAAGCAGGATTTACTTATGTGTCTCCCAAAAAGGGGTAGCCCGCACGAGTTGCCTCCATTGCGGCTGCGCCTTGCCAAGGCACTTTCTGACCCTCTGCTGGGACCATTCCTGCGCGAGGCGGATCACCGAGGGATCAAGCCTTGCGGGTTTTATCGCCGCAAGGATATGCCGCGCGACTATGGCGTCGTTTGTCTTTCCCATGCTGTCCTGGAAACGCCCCATGAGCTTCATGAAAGGCGGAACTTCGGGACTGCTCCAAAGGGAGTTAAAAAACTGCGTGGCGTAGCGGGCCTTTTTTCCCCGCTTTCTTATTTCATGAAGATCCTCGTCAGGAAGACGTGAAAGAGGTCTGGCATCCTCAAGAAAATAGCGCCAGGTTCTTCTGAGCACGCCCCCCGCAAACGGCTTTACGGGCTGGTCGAGAGTCTTTGAGCCGATCTCCCTCTCCAAAGACGCGATCCATCGCTCGAACTGAAGCAGCAGACGGGCGTAGCGGCGACTTTCAAGACAAACGACCGCATCCCCGACGGCACGGCGGCTCTCTGTGCGCGCGATGCGCCGAAGACGCTGCACTGCTCCGTCATGGCGCGGCGCGGCGGTGGCTATCATGGGGAGGGTCTCGCTTAAAAACACCTGCCAGTCGCGGGCCGGAGCCAGCCGCTGCTGGAACCAGCGAAACTCTCCGCTAAACGCCTTTCTCTTGTCGTAAGGAAGTATCCGCTTAAAAGCCCGAAGCGCCGCGCGAACGCGTCTCATGGCCACCCTTGTCTGATGCACCCCTTCGGCCCTTCCCTCAAGGGTCGGCGTCTCGTTTGCGAACATATGTTCCAGGGCACCGGAAATAATGAAGTTAAAAGCCTGCGCGACGCTCATATCCTCGGTGAGGATAATCTTTTTTGCCTTGACGGGTTTGGGCCGAAGCGCAGGCCTTGCCAGGGCATAGCCCCTCTGCGCCTTTGTAAGGTGGCCGAGACGTATGTCATAAGCCTCGCAGAGTTCAATAGCCACGTCGAACATCCGGGCCGGATCCCCCGAGAGCAGTTCGAATTCCGCTTCGCAGATGGGTTCGGAAACCCTTCCCCTGCGTGTTTCGGCGCGAATCACTCCCTGATCGACCGCCAGCTCGAACTCGGTGCCCCTGGTTCTTATACGAACTGCCTCGCGCTCAAAATCCGTGGTGAAAACGGGGCCGAGGCGTTTTTCGCAACCTCGGGGGAAAAGGCGGCGGGCAATTTCAAAATCGTCCACGGCCCGAAGATTCGGACAGTCGCCGGTTAGCGCCACCGTCCACTCCCGGAAATTCTGCAGGCCCGCGGGACCTTGAAACGGCGCCTTTATGGTCTGTTCCCTTCCCTTTCCGTTGTCGCGCACCCGAAGCGCTATTTCGGATTTTCTCAGGGCATGGCGCGGAGTATCGTAATAGGTGCTTACAAGACGGCGTTTGGTGCGGCGTCCGCTGCGAAGGGGCTTAAGTCCCCCTGTAACGCAGAATCCTGTTCGCCACCGCAGGCGAGAGGGACAGCTTGAGCTCCATTTCCTCGTGCATGACGTAAAGATTTAAACCACCCGTTAACGAAAATCGGAATATTTATTTTACCGATTGGCGCTGGGTTGTCATTTTCTCGCAGCCGGTCTGGATGAAACGCAGGGAGAGTGTATAATCCATGGTTGTAATTCGCAATGGCAGACTCCTTCGTTCACCTACATTTACATTCGCAGTACTCCCTGCTTGACGGCTCGATAAAATTCGATGAACTGATCGAAAGAGCCGAGCGCAACTCCATGCCGGCTGTCGCCGTGACCGATCACGGAAATCTGTTCGGGGCGTATGAGTTTTTCGAAAAGGCAAAAGCCCGTGGCGTAAAGCCGATAATAGGCTGCGAACTCTACGTGACCCCGACCCTTAAGCTTGAAAAGCCTTCGGACGGAAAAAACTATCACCTGACCGTACTGTGCATGAACGAACAGGGATACAGGAATCTGTCGAGGCTCGTCACAAGAGGGTACTTTGAGGGGTTTTACCGCCGCCCCCGCGTTGACCACGAAATGCTCTCCGAGCAAAACGAGGGGCTGATAGTCCTGTCCGGCTGCATGAGCAGCGAACTTTCCCAGGCCATTTTCAGAAAGGACATAAAGGAGCAGGCAAGAATCGCCTCCATATACAAGGAGATATTCGGAGACCGCTACTATCTTGAAGTGCAGGCAATAGGACTTCCCGAGCAGCAAAGGGTAAACAAGGGGCTCAGAAAAATCGGCGAAAAGCTGGGCATAAAACTCGTGGCAACCAACGACTGCCATTTTCTCACCAAGGAAGATTACAAGTCGCACGACACGCTTCTGTGTATCCAGACCGGAAGCATGGTGGCCGACACAAAGAGAATGAGGTTCCAAAGCGACGACTTCTTCGTGAAAACAAGGCAGGAAATGGAAAGAGATCTAGGGGGGTTTGAGGACGCACTCGAAGAGTCGGTGAAAATTTCTGAGCGCTGCGATTTCGAGTTCAGAAACGACGGGTACAGGTTCCCGGAATACACCCCTCCCAAAGGCAAATCGCTTGACGAATTCATGCGCGAGATCTCGAATGAAAATCTCGAGGCAATGCTCCGGGAAAACGAAATACCCGAACAGGCCCACAAAACCTACCGCGAGCGTCTCCGTTCGGAACTTGACACCATATGCAAGATGGGATTTTCCGCATACTTCCTCGTGGTTTCCGACTTCATACTGCACGCCAAGAAAAACAATATCCCGGTGGGACCGGGACGGGGAAGCGCCGCCGGAAGCCTGGTCGCCTACGCCCTCGGCATAACGGCCGTCGACCCCATAAGACACAACCTTATTTTCGAGAGGTTTCTTAATCCCGAAAGGATAAGCATGCCCGACATAGACGTCGATTTCTGCGGAGAGCACCGAGACGAGGTGATAAGATACGTCACGGACAAGTACGGGGAAGACAAAGTGGCCCAGATCGGCACCTTCGGAACCATGTCCTCCAAAGCCGTGATAAAGGATGTGGGAAGGGTGCTCGGGCTCCCTTACGCGGAAATGGACCGGCTCTCGAAGATGATCCCCTCTTTTCGGGGAAAAGTGTTCAGCATAGAGGAAGCCGTAAACAGGGTAAGGGAAATAAAGGAGCGGCTTTCAAGCAACAAGGAGCTTGCCGAGGCGGTGGAGCTTGCAAGGTCGCTTGAGAACATGGTGCGTCATTCCTCCACCCACGCAGCGGGGGTGGTGATATCAAACGAGCCGCTTGCCGACTACATACCCCTTTACAGAGGAAGCAAAAACGAGATCGTGACACAGTTCGACATGAACTCCATAGAGAAGCTCGGCTACGTGAAATTCGACTTCCTCGGTCTGAAGACCCTTACCATACTGGACAAGGCGGTTAAGTACATCAGGCAAAACCAGGCAGACAACGAAAAACTGTTCGATCTTGACAGAATTTCCCTTGACGATCCGAAGGTCTACACCCTGCTTTGCGAAGGCGCGACCATGGGCGTATTCCAGGTTGAATCCCAGGGAATGAAGGATCTATTAGCGAAGCTGCGTCCCACAGAATTTGAGGACATAACGGCCGCCCTGGCACTTTACCGGCCCGGCCCTCTGGACAGCGGAATGGTGGAGGATTTTATCCGCAGAAAAAACGGAGCCGCGATCGATTTTCCCCACCCCGCGCTTCGGGAAATACTTGGGGGCACCTACGGCCTTTTCGTCTACCAGGAACAGATAATGCAGACCGCAAGCGAGCTTGCGGGCTTCACCATGGGAGAGGCAGATCTTCTTCGAAGAGCCATGGGCAAGAAAAAATCAAGCGAAATGAAGGCCCAGCGCGAAAGGTTCCAGACGGGAGCCGAAAAAAAAGGTATTTCGCGCAGAAAAGCCGCCGAGCTTTTCGACACTCTGGAAAAGTTCGCCGAGTACTCCTTTAACAAAAGCCACAGCGCCGCCTACGCCATGATCACATACCAGACGACCTACCTGAAAGCTCACTATCCGGCAGAGTTCATGGCGGCCTTCATGTCGGTCGAGGCGCACAACATGGACAAGGTCATCTCCGGCATAACCGAGTGCAGAAAGCTCGGAATCGATGTTCTGCAGCCCGACATAAACCAAAGCTCTTCGGGGTTCACGGTTTCGGAAGGGAAAATACGGTTCGGGTTCACCGCAATCAAATACGTCGGCGAAAGTCTTATCGGGGAAATCACAGCAAACAGAGAAAAAGACGGGGCATTCGAATCCGTCTTTGATTTCTGCGCCAGGGTGGATTCAGGAAAATTAAACAAAAAGTCGCTTGAAAGTCTTATAAGGGGAGGCGCTTTTGACTCCCTCGAACCCAACAGAGCGCGGCTGTTCGCTTCCCGCGAGTCTCTGCTCGGCTACAACGCGATGAAACATTACAAGCCGGCAAAAGGCCAGGGAATGCTTTTTGATATTCCGGGTTCCGTCGCGGTTCCAGCGCTTGAGGAAAGCACGCGATGGGATGACCGCACCAGACTTGAGAACGAACTCGATGTGCTAGGGTTTTTCATGTCCTCCCACCCGCTTCAAAAATATTCCTCCGAGCTTAAAAAATACAGGCCCCTTTATGACAGCGAATCCGTAAAACAGGTAAAAGACGGCACCGAGGTAAGAATTGCGGGAGTTGTAAGATCCATAGAAATCAAAAACACCAAGAAAGGAACCAGCTTTATCGGCTATCTTATCCTGGAAGACCTAAACGGATTTACCGAAGCAGTAGTTTTTAACGACATCCTGCAGAGATCCCGGACACTTCTGGAGCAGAAGATCGAACCCGTAATAGCAAGGGGGAAGGTCGAGGTGTCGGATGAGAAGATACGCCTTCTTGTAAACGAAATCTCGTCGCTTAGGGAAACCAGGACGAACTCCGCGGTTTTCATAAGCATCGAAAGCAAATCGGCAACCGAGCAGAGCATAACCAGCCTGAGGGAAATTCTCGAGAAGTTCCCCGGAGACTCAACCGTGATAATCGACATGAAGACCGATCGCTCAGAGGCCGTCTTGAGGGTCGGAAACTGCAGGGTCGATTTCGGAGACGAGCTGATAGGAAACATCGAGGGACTGCTCGGGCAAGGGACGGTTACCATCAGGGAAGGCTCATTTGCCTAGAAACTCTATAACCTCTCTCAGACCCTCGGGGTTTTTAGTGACAACAAACACCTCCTGCACCGAGGTTCCGCTTCTCGCTATGAGCTTGGCTCCGGTTCGCGTGTTGTACTTGTAGCTCACAGAAATATTCTCCCCGGTGGCGCGACCGACCTTTATCTCCCCGGGGATGATTCCCGTTACATGGTCAAGATCCGAGACGTTGTCTTCAAGAAAGCGCCTCAGTCCCTTTATTATCGAATGTTCGGTCTTTATCTTGTTTTTTCTGTATTTCATGGGAAAAATCCATACCTCCGCTGCCCGGCTTCCCTTATACCGAGACCTGCGCATAGTTTGCAAGCGTAAATCCACGGGTTTTCCCGCCCCGCCCTAAGCCCCGTGAGTTCTCATGAATCTTTGTGGAAAATATTATACTTCATTTACAGAGCCAAGGCGTGGCAGAAAGGAATTTGCGCCGGATGGGCAGCTGTCAGACAGGCTCGGGGCACAGTGGTGCTTCACCCCATCCTTACCACTCGTGGGAGAAGGGATCTTGTGAAAACACAGACGGACTTATAAGACAGTACTTCCCCAAGGGAATGGACTTTAACAGACTGACACAGTAAAGATACTAAATGGGGAAAATAAAAGAGCTTCGTTTCGAGAACGCCTACGCGGAACTGCCGCCCGAGTTTTACCAGAAAAAAGACCCGCTTGCGTTTGACAGTCCCTATATGGTGGCGTTTAACGAAAACCTTGCGGCCGAACTCGGCATAGACCCTGAAGAGAAACAAAACCCCCTTCTTGCCGATTACCTATGCGGAAAGATACCGCTTGCGGGAGCAGACTCTCTGGCGATGTACTACGCCGGTTGGCAGTTCGGAGTCTACAACCCCCATCTCGGAGACGGAAGGGCCCTTCTGCTCGGACAGATAGTCGACGGGCAGAACCGCAGATGGGACCTTCACCTCAAGGGCTGCGGAGCGAGCAGATTCTCAAGGGGCTTTGACGGAAGAGCCACGCTCAGGTCTTCGGTAAGGGAGTATCTGGGAAGCGAGGCTCTCCACCATCTTGGGATTCCGTCCACGAGGACTCTGTGCGTGGTGGGAGGAGCGGAGAAAATCAAGAGGGAAACCGTCGAACCCGCCGCCATGATACTTCGGGTCGCGCAGACACACGTGCGCTTCGGTTCATTCGAAGGTTTTTACTACCACGGCGAAGAGCAGAGCGTCAGGACGCTTGCCGACTACATGATCGCCCGTCATTACCCCGAAATCCCGGGCGGAACAAAGGAGGGGTACGGGGCTTTTCTGCTCGCGACCGCGAAGAAAACGGCAGCGACCATCGCCAAGTGGCAGGCTTTCGGATTTACCCACGGAGTAATGAACACCGACAACATGTCCGTAACGGGTCTTACCCTTGATTACGGACCGTACGGATTTGTGGAAGCGTTTGACAGGGATTATGCCCCCAACCGCTCGGATCACTTCGGAAGGTACAGCTACGGAAATCAGTGCGCGATCGCGCGCTGGAATCTCGGGAAATTCGCAAAATCCCTGGAAAGCCTTGTGGACAAAAAACACACCGCCCTTGCAATTGAGGTTTACAACAAGACGTTTTCTGAGACTTACAGGGAACTCATGCTGCGCAAGTTTGGCTTTTGTGAGGAGAAAAAAGAATCCTTGCGGTTTATTGAAAAAACCCTCGGTCTGCTGGCCGAATCCGAAACGGACTACCATATATTTTTCAGAAACCTCTCCTGTGTAAGCAGCGACGGCTCTTTTAAAGAAAGCCCCTGGCTTGCGCAACTCTGCGCGGCATCGGGAGGGTGGCACGAGTGGATCTGCGAATACGCCCGCAGGCTTCGGGAAAACTCGCTTCCTGATCCGGAAAGGAAAAAACTCATGGACTCGGTTAATCCCAGATATGTTCTAAGAAAGCATATAATGGAGACCGCCATACGGGCGGCCATTGAGCGGGAAGACTACTCGGAGATAGAAAAAGTAAAAAGGATATTTGAAAACCCTTTCTCCGAGCAGCCCGAGCATAAAAGCTATGCGGAAGCGTCTCCCAAGTGGGCAAAGAATCTGGTTGTAAGCTGTCTTTCCTAGTCTGCAAGAAAGGTTGAGACAATCTTTTTCACGCCGGAGCCGAAAAAATCTACCGTGGCAATTTCCCTGTCCCCTTTCTTTTCGATCCCTTTAACAACCCCGGGACCAAAAATATTGTGGGTGACCCTCTTCCCGGGTTTTAAGTTTGAAGCGGCGGCGGGCAGTCCGGGTGCGTCTTTTTTTGAAGGAGAATCGGAATACCTACGGGAACTCCGGCCGCCGGGAAGTCCTTTTCTGCTGGCTGTTCCCGGAAGCCCGGAAGCGGCTCCGTTACGGGAATTTCGGCCGGAGGGTTCCTTCTTGCTGGATTCGTAGACTACGTGTTCTTCCAGGAGGTCATTTAGAAACTCCGACATTCGTGGGTCGCTCATCCCCGGCGATCCGGATGCCAGAGAAGTGTAACTCAGGTGCAGAAATCTCTTTGCGCGTGTGACGGCAACATAAAAAAGTCTTCTCTCCTCTTCAATCCCCTCAAGGGTCTCCGCAGCTTTGAAGTGGGGAATACTTCCCTCGTTTACCCCGATCAAAAACACGGCGGAGAACTCAAGCCCTTTGGCGGCGTGGATCGTCATTAAGGAAACTTCCCCCTCTCCGGAATCCGCCCTGTCCTCATCCGTTGCAAGCGAAACGATGTCAAGAAAATCAGAAAGAGTGATATAGCCGTATTCTCTGGCCGCACTTAGAAGCTCCTTCACATTTTCCACTCTCTGATGGTGATCCCCTAGGTAATCCAGATAACCCGTACTCTCAAGAAGGGAATTGATCACGCCCGATACAGGCCGGTTCTGAGCCGCCGAGCCAAGATCTTCTATTATTTCAAGAAAACGGGAAAGCGCGCGCAGAGCCTGCGGGGACAGGAGACCATGTTCCGTGCAGTACTGAGCCGCTTCAAAAATAGAGAACCCGCCGGCCCGAGCTTCTTCACGAAGCCTCTCAATCGTTGCCTGCCCTATCTTTCTTGGCGGAACATTCACTATTCTAAGAAAGCTTGCTTCATCCCTCGGATTCTGAGCCAGACGCAGGTAAGCGATGACATCTTTTATCTCCGCCCTCTGGTAGAAACCGACTCCCGACACTATTCTGTAGGGAATTTTGGCGGCCCGAAATCCCTGTTCAATTACCCTGGACTGAAAATTAGCCCTGTAGAAGACCGCTATGTCGCTCCAGGCAAAATCCCCGGACTCGACCAGGCGTGAGATCCGCTGCGCGACAAACCAGGCCTCGTCGTGATTGTCGATTGTCCTGAGCACCACAGCTTTTTCCCCCTCGGGATTTGCGGTCCACAGGTTTTTTTCCTTTCTGTCCCGGCTTTCTTTTATTACCGAATTCGCAATGCCAAGTATGTTGCGAGTCGAGCGGTAGTTCTGTTCAAGCTTAACCACCTTTGCTCCGGCAAAATCTTTTTCGAAGTTAAGAATGTTGGTTATGTCGGCCCCCCTCCACCCGTAGATCGCCTGGCTGTCGTCGCCCACGGCAAAGAGATTGCAATGGCGAGCGGAGAGGGTTTTCGCCAGAAGGTACTGGGAAATGTTAGTATCCTGGTATTCGTCTATGAGCACTTGAGAGAATCTTTGCTGATAGCGGCCGCAGACCTCGGGATTTCCGGAAAGAAGCTTGTTTGAAACAATAAGCAGGTCGTTAAAAGTCATGGCGTTTCGCTCTATCAGCCTTTCTTTGTATAAACCATAAAGATCGCCAAGTCTTCTGCCGTAAAAACCCTCCTCGAAGAATACCCCTTCCCCGTTCTCAGCCAAGTCAAATTCGGAAAGCACTTTTGGGGACGAAAAAAGGGGGGCGCCGTAGTCAAGCTCCTTCAGGCAGCTTTTGAGGAGGCCGAGCTGATCGTCCCTGTCGTAGACGACAAAATCCTTCGTGTAGCCTTCAAGAGAATCGGCCTCTGTTTTCAGAATCCGAAGGCAGATCGAGTGAAAGGTGCCGATCCATATACGGTCTGCCAGCCCGCCTACCAGATCCCTTGCTCTTTTTTTCATCTCCGCCGCAGCTTTGTTGGTAAAGGTCACGGCCAGGATTTGTTCGGGAGGAACGGAAAATTCGTTTATAAGGTAAGCGATGCGGTAGGCGATAACCCTGGTTTTTCCCGATCCCGGACCCGCAAGCACAAGCAGCGGACCCTCTCGATGGGTTACGGCCTCGATCTGCGAAGAGTTAAGTTCAGTAAGAGAATTGTTCGGCACGGGTGTATTAATCGTCTTCTCTGGCTGGGGCGGGAGGACTCGAACCCCCACTACCGGGACCAAAACCCGGTGTCCTGCCGTTAGACGACGCCCCAGTCAAAAAGAGACTCTATGTTACCACATGGACTCAACTGTTAAAGGAAAAATGCGCACACCGGCCGAGGCAAGAGACATCAAGCCACGCAACGCAAGCAGATCCGGTAAGAGAATCATATACCGCAAGACCCCCGGACTGAATGAACCGCCCCGCTGCTTACCCCCTGCGTCTGATAAGCGCAAAAGAAAATACGCAGGACAAGACCACAAACAGACTTAGAAAAGCGCCCGGGGCATAACCCCCAGTTTGATGCGAAATCGCACACCCCCCTCCGCCACCGCCTTCAGATTCCGGCTCCACTTCAGGTTCAGGTTCCGGCTCCATAGCCTGCTGCCCAAGGTGAATCCCGGAACCAAAAACATAATAAACCGGCTCCGCATCTTTACTGTCCTTGTTGATCTGAATGGCCTTTGCATATCCAAGCTTCGGTGAACCGCCCCCGGGACCTCCTCCCTGAGGCTCGTCCCCAATCACATTCGGGTCATCCCAGTCGTACTCAACAAAGCCTCCCCCTTGTATCCCCACGTCTATCAGTTCCTGAAGAGCTACCTGCAGCTCGGGAGAGTCCGCGGCACTGTCCAGAATGTTTGTCTGCTCAATATTCCTGTTGGCTCCGTTAAAAATCACGTTTCCTTCGTTCTCCATAATATATGTATAGGTTGAGCCTTCTCTCCAGGGTCCCCCTTCCAGTCTGAATATTCTGCGCAGCAGCACTACATCAATATTGTCGCTGCCCACACCATCTCCGCCGGTTGAGACATTCCCTCCTCCGGCAGCCAGTGCGCGAGTGAAAAACAAAATAGCCTCTTCCACAAACTGCACAAGATCCTCCCGGGTGTCCACATCCCTTGCCTCCACGGTCGGGGAGAACTGGGGCAGGTCATAGGAGGCGGCAAGCTGCTCGTAGGAAGCCTTGTCGCTTACCGCAGGCGGTTCGTAATCAAAACCCCCGATCAGCACGAATTCCTGCCTCTCGGGCGCCAGGGGATTGCTGAGAGGAATGGACGGAGCCGAGAATGAAAATGCATAACTCTGCCTTGCAGTTCCATCCGACCCGCTGTACCCGACAAAGCCCTCCTGCTGAGCAAAAAACATCATGCCTACATTGCTCCCTCCGGCATCAGCAAGACCGGACCAGTCCTGATCTTCAAGGTTCCTGTTGTTTGCGTGAACGTAAACCCCGCCCCCGCTTGTGAGAAGAACCAAAAACACAGAATCGTTATGCCAGTCTCCCTGCGTGTTTCTGAATTCATACAGAAGTTGCGTCGCTTCTTGGAAGCTGCGGGATTCCTGCAGATGGGCCGCGGCGTGCTTTACAAAATTCTCCAAGGTCTGTCCGTTCGACACATCGGAGGCCGTAGCAACCAGACCTGAATCCTGATGGGGATCATCGCTGTGGGCGGCAGCGGGTCTTGCGTAGGAAAACGCGCTTCCCAGCACCGCAGCACAGCACAAAAAAATCAAAATCTTTACGTTCTTCATGCTGCAGGGTCCTTAAGAGTTGTTAGGGTCATTGGGGTCTTCAGGATCAGAAGCAGCCTCGCAAGTGACACCTGCATATTCCCAGGAACTACAGTTGTGCACTCCTCGTTCCGCGTGGGAGCACTCAAGCAGATTATCCTCTGAACCGTCGCACTCAACATCATCAAGCAGGAAAAGCAGCGGAGACCATCCCATATAGAGTATGTTCGTTATCGGCTCGCCTCCGGACAAACCCAGCTGGCCGCACGCGACAGCTGCATCATTGCTATCCCACAGATCATCGCATATTCCCTTCCATTGGCCTGCCTCGCTGTCGAATATCTGGACAAGGCCCGATGAGTCTTCATCCGAAACCTCCCCCGTAGTAACATTGGTAACGGCTATCAATCGAAGACTGCCGTCGGGAAGATCGGGGGTAACCGGACCCACTTCGAAACTTTCCACCACCTCCTGATTGCCCGCATCGTCTGTGAAACTTATCCTCACCTTGATCCAGTTCTCCGCGTCTGCAGACTGCAAAGTGTAGGAGGAACTCGTCGCGCCGGAGATTTCCGTCTCATTCCAGACAATATCAGACCTGATCCACTGATAGGAAAACGCGCTTTCATCCGCCGGCTTGCCGTCCGCGTCGGTGATATCTGAGTGGTCGGCAGTTACCGTCACTCCAGTTTTCGCTTCGGTGCCCCTGATTGCAACATGGCCGACTGCATCATTATTCGATGTCGGGGCTGTGCAAGCGACGCCGAAAGCCTCGTTGGCAGAGCAGTTGTTCTGCCCGCGCGGCAAATGTTTACACTTGTCCTCGCCAAGTATCGCAGTTTCCGAACCGGCGCACTCAAGATTATCAAGCAAATAGTATGCTAAAGGTGTTTTGCCGTCACCTACTTCAACATCCGGGGGCAGAGCGAGTTCGGTCATCGGAGTTCCGCCCGAAAAACCCAGCTGCCGGCACGCAACCTCAGCCTCCTGCCTTCCTATTACCCGAACGTTGTTGTCCTCTTGCGTTCCCAGCGTCCCCAACCCGTCATCGCATATTCCTTTCCACTCGCCGCTGCCGTCGCCGTCTTCATCATCAAATATCTCAAGCCTGCCGGAAGGTGCAGTTGCCGCAGAAAGGTCCACTACGCTGCCGTCATCCGTGTTCACAAGCCTCAGGTCTCCGTCAGCATTGGGTTTCCTGAGTGCTGACCTCGGCAGGCCCGCCAACAAGCAGAATGCTCAGCAAGACCCCCGCGGCCGCAACTAAAACGCGCGACATATCAAATGCTCCCGCAGTCCTTTTTCTGATGTTCCTTAAGCAACCGATACAGCCTGCAAGGCGACTACCAACTCTTCCAGATCCCATAACTTCAGACCTCCTTAAAAAATATTAAAATTTCATTTCCTGCCCGTTTTTAAGTTCCTGCTTCCAAGTTTGAAACACACCAAGTGGATCAGTATTAAACGATACCTGATTCTGGGTTTTGAAGCCACGAACAGAGAATTCTCCGGCTTCCGGCTAACGCAGAAACTCTTTTACGTTGCGCGCGGCCTGTTTCGTCATCCCCTTCACGGAGGCAAGCTCCTCGGCAGTGGCCCTTTTTATCTTCTCCACGCTCCCGAAGTGGTTAAGAAGCAGGAGCTTTCGTTTTTTTCCTATGCCCGGGACGCCGTCCATCTGCGAGGCCAGGGCTTTGCCCTTTCTCAGTTCCCTGTGATAGGTGACTGCGAAGCGGTGCGCCTCGTCCCTTACCCTCATCAGGAAGTAAACGCCCTTTTTGTTTGACGAAAAATCGCAGGGCTCTCCGGCTCCATGCACGTAGATCCTGTCGATTCCCGCGCGTCCCTCGGTTTTCGCTATCGAGGCAAGATCGACCTCGTTTTCCACGCCGCAATCCCTAAGCGCCTTGTGGGCGGCGTTTAACTGTCCCCTGCCTCCGTCTATGAGTATGAGATCCGGAAGGTCCCAGCTGTCATCCCCCGCCCGAAGAGCCCTCCTGTAGACGACCTCGTACATCGATCGGAAATCATCCTGACCGGGGGTGGCCGTGATCCTGTACCTTCTGTACCTGTCCCGCTCAGGCCTCGCATTGCGGAACCTCACAAGCGAAGCGACTGTCTGGTGTCCCTGGATGTTCGATATGTCGAAACACTCTATTGTGTGCGGAACCCGTTTTATCCCGGCCGACTTTCTTATGCCCCGAAGAAGCTTGCCCTGCCTGACTTTTTCCTCGGCTTTTCTGAGGAAACTCTCCTGCGCATTTCTCATCGCAAAGCGCACGAGTTCGCTTTTAGGTCCCTTCTTGGGATTTTCAACGTAAACCCGCTTTCCTCTTTTCTCGGTAAGCCACTCCGAGTACGCCTCGCTGTCCCTTATAGAAAGAGGCAGAAGAACTCTTTTCGGAACGTAGTGATCGGAGAAGTAAAACCTGCCGAGAAACTCTCTTACGCATTCCGCTTTATCGCCGTGGGGACTTTTTACGGAAAAATCTAGCTTGTCGACAACGGAGCCGCCCCTTGACAGCAGCACAGTAAACTCGTAACTCTCAGAGTCTTTGTGAAAACCCACTATGTCCATGTCTTCAAATTTCGAGGAAGTAACCTTGTCTATTTCCGCGTTTTCCTTCAGGCTCGCCAGCTGGTCGCGGTAGTAGGCGGCGTTTTCATACCTTCCCTCCTCGGAAGCTTTCTCCATCATTTCTCCGATCGTTCTCACAAGTTTTTTTCTCTCGCCCCGAAGAAACGACGCGGCCTGACGCGCAAGCTCCCCGTAGTCCTCCTCCGAGATCTTTCCCGCGCAGGGGCCGGAGCAAAGCTTTATGAAATAATTAAGACAGGGGCGGGTGCTGTGCCTTTCGAATTTTTTCTGGGTGCAGTCCCTTAGAGGAAAAAGCCTGTGGACGAGGCTTACCGTGCTTTTAAGAAATTTTCCCGAGGCGAATGGACCGAAATAAAGCGCTCCGTCATCCCGCACTCTCCTTGTGCGCGAAAGCCTCGGAAATTTATCTTCCACGGAGAGACGGAGAGAAGAGAAGGTTTTGTCATCCTTAAGACGTATGTTGTATTTCGGCTTGTGACGTTTTATAAGGGAGTTCTCGATGAACAGGGCTTCGCTCTCGCTTTCCGTCACTACATA
Organism: Thermodesulfobacteriota bacterium; assembly: GCA_965200595.1. Lineage (GTDB taxonomy): Bacteria > Desulfobacterota_D > UBA1144 > Nemesobacterales > Nemesobacteraceae > Nemesobacter. Next base: position 158,216 of record CBDAUE010000004.1, read on the forward strand.
GTCAATCGAATCAACTTCCCTTATCAGGTAGGGAATCTGCACTCTTTTCATTCCGCCGCCGGCACGAAAATAAGAACAGACGCGCGCGCGCAGATTTTTTGCCTTGCCTATGTAAACAGGCGCGCCGCCCGCCCCTTTCATTATGTAAACCCCGGTTGTGGAGGGAAAAGATTCGCAAAGCTCAAGAGTTTTTTCGCGCATAAGATGCAAAAAACCAAAAGCCGCTGTATATCAGGGTTCTTACAAATGGTCTTCCAGTTCCCGGACAAACAAACTGGCTGAGAACCGTTGTTACCACCGCTGAAACAAATAAGAGCTAACCCTGGTTTTTGAATCCTCAGGTTTTTTTCGGTTCAGCTAAAACTACCAAAACCGTGATCAGCGTATTTATGGAGAGCAGAACAAGATCCGTGCGTAAATCCATTATCGTTTTCGGCACAAACCCGAAAAGCGACATTAAAAACACAACCAAGCTTATAAATGTAACGACCGGAATTACGGAACCGAAGGTTCTTCCCTTGCATAGAATCGAGGTAAGAACCATAGGAGCCATGAGAGCAGTTCCCATGAATCCCGCCACGGCAAGAGAGATAATTCCCTGAGAACTCTTCATGGCGACGACAAAAGAGGCTATACAGAATGCCAGTATAACTATTTTCACAAAAACAATGGGAGATATGTTCAGCTTCCTGCTGAACCCGCCAAGAGCATTGTTGATTTCGGAGCCGAGAGCGAAAAACTGAGAATCTGATGTGGACATAGCTGCAGCCAGAATGCCTATGAGGGCAACGGCCCCTATAACGGGATTCTGTTCAAGTATCAGCGTACCGATGAACTCCGGACCCGTTTTAGCGGGTATTGCTACAGCACCGTACAAACCGATTATAAGCCCGGCTATGAGAAGCAGAAAAGTGAAAGACGCATGCAGAACCGGAATTCTACGTCTTTCGCCCAAACCCCTGAGAATGCTGAGCCTGGAAGTCAGCTGAGGTTGCGACACGGGCAGCAGCACAATTGATATAAAACCCGCAATAAGCCACTGAACCGACAGCAGACCTTTTGGACCGGGAACGGATAAAAGCGCGGGTTCTTCGGCCGCTACGACCTGAACCAACTTTCCAATACCTCCGAAGTTGTCAAGAACAATAAATGCCATTATCCATATAACAGTAAACAGCACCACCCCCTGAAGCGAGTCACAGTACATAATGCCCCTGAGTCCTCCTATGGAGGAGTACAGATACATAAGAACGAGTATAGTGACAGCCCAACCCCACTGGGGAATTTCATAGGGAACAACGTGAGCCAGAATGCCCGAAGCTCCCTTTATCTGAATTGCTATGTAAGGGACGAGGAATATGACAAGGCCCAGAACATACACTAAAACTCCACGGGAACGAAAAGTTTGACGCAGCAGGTTCGACATGCTGCGAAAATCCGTCGAAGCGATCCTCTCCCTTAACTTCAGCGAGAGCCACAGCGTGAAGACAGCTAAAACCATATCGGTAACGCCAAGGAATATCCACGTTCCCACTCCGTGTACACGGAAAAAGTTGGGCATCCCGATCAATATGAACGTGCTGTAAAGAGTGGCAAAAAAGGTTAAGAAGCCGATTATGGTTCCAAGATTGCCGCCCGCAAGAAAAAACTGGTACTCATCCCCTTTGTTTTTCCTGTTCCCTACAACGGCAAGTGTTATCAGAATCACAAGGTATATCAGTGCGACTGTAACAAATGCTGCTCCTCTTTCCATGTCTACTGCTTCCTCATTATGAAAAGACTAATTCTGATCACTGGACATCAGCATTGCCAGAATAAGCAGAACATATATGCAAAGCGATATTCCCAGTCCCGCCCACAGAGTCCTGGGAAGTCCGAGAAAATACGGCTCCGTCACTCCGTAGGGAATTACCAAGGGGGTAAAAGACACTGCTGCCAGAACGAATACTGCCACCGCCAAGAATGTCCATCGACTATTATTGCTCATGTCTAAAACGCAAACCCCTGTTAACGTTACAAATTTCGGGAAGTTAATTTACTACATCTAGAAGAAAGTGTCAAACGGACAAGGCTAAGAGAGGCATTTGCGTAGTAGGGGGGATTTGAGATTTTTGGAAGCCCACAGCCGAGGGGGGGGGTATTCCGGCAATTTCAAAGCTGGACAAGGCTGATTCAGACACAACTCAGCATCAATTTCACCCAGGAATCGCCGCTTCTGCCCAGGTGCGGACGCAGTGATCCCTTCAAGGTTAATTTCTGTTTAATTTTTCTGTGAACAGTTAAGAAACGCTAACCGGCACCGGCGTAAAGAGATCTCATATACTCCGATCTGTCAGCCTTTATCTGACCCACAGCAAGAGCCATCATCACCCCAAACGCCAGTCCCAAACGCAAGTTCATCTTAGCCTTGCCCCTGATATAGTGATTCTCAAACTTGCCCGCTATGCGTGAGTTTAAACGCTCAAGAACCCGGATGATATGGGCGTCGGGCAGGCTGTCGAGAACCATCTGAAGACGGTTAAAATCGTATGCCATGTCGACTCGGTCCCAGCTGAAAGGTAGATTAAATTGTGTCGCCATGGGTTTGCTCCTTTATTATGGGGTAAAAAGTTTTTTGCTCTCTCCTTAACCCCCTGCCCTGTTTGAATATTCTTTACTACGCAAATGCCTCGTTCAAACAACTCTGTGCGACAGGACTCATTCTCTCTCACTTGATACTTATATTGCCATGCGTTACGATTTCCGACTGTGATGAAAAGCGATACTCTCTATCTTGAGACCTACGGATGCCAGATGAATGAGTACGACTCGGACAGGATACGAAATGCTCTGGGAGGCAGCATCACCGAAAATCCTAAAGAAGCCGACATAGTAATCGTAAACACCTGTTCCATAAGGGAAAAAGCCGACCAGAAGGCCCTCAGCAGTCTTGGGCGGTTCAAACACTTCAAGGCGAAAAATCCGGAGCTTATAGTTGGTGTGTCGGGATGCGCGGCGCAGCTGTACGGAGAGGATCTCATTCGCAGGATACCGCATCTTGATTTCGTTCTCGGACCTAGGGCAATCCCTCAGCTCCCCCAGCTCATAGAAGAGATAAGGGAGAAAAAATCAAGACCCGTTGAAACGTCCTTTGACGTACAGGAGCCTTTCGACGTCCTGCCCTACCACCAGGAAGGAAAACCCGTGGCGTTTGTGTCCATCCAGCAGGGATGCAACAAAAAGTGCGCTTACTGCATAGTGCCCACAGTAAGGGGGTCTGAGGTCAACAGGCCAGTCGAGGACATAACCGCCGAAGCCCGCTACCTTATAGAAAAAGGAGTTAAGGAAATAACCCTCATAGGACAGACGGTAAATTCCTGGAAGCTTGGAGGGCTTAAGTTCGGGGACCTGCTTCGGGTGCTCGCAGAGCTTGACGGTCTTGAGAGAATAAGGTTCACGACTTCTTATCCGAGAGACATAACAAAAAAAATGGTGCAGGCCATGGCAGACGTTCCGAAGGTATGCCGTCACATCCATCTGCCCGTTCAGTCGGGCTCGGACAAGGTGCTGAAACTGATGAACAGGACATACACGAGGAAATGGTACATGGATTCGGTTAACAGGCTAAGGGATTCCATGCCCGACATAGCCTTGTCTTCTGACATCATAGTCGGGTTTCCCGGGGAAACAGAAGATGACTTTGAGCAGACAATGAGCCTTGTCGAAGAAGTGGGGTTTGACAGTTCTTTTTCATTTAAGTACTCGCCGCGCCCCGGAACGGCGGGGGAGAAACTGTGGAGATCAGAACAGAAGGTGGAAGACCTGACGGCGGGCCAGAGACTCGCACGGCTTCAGGAATACCAGCGGGCAATTACCCTTGAGAAGAACACAAACAGGGTAGGCGAATCCGAACGGGTACTTGTCGAGCATTCAAGCAGAAACGACTCTTCATGGCTTTCCGGGAGAACTGAGCACAACAGGATAGTGAATTTCCCGGGAGAAAAAAAACTTATCGGAAAGATGGTGGACGTAAAAATAACTGAAGGACTTGCGAATTCGCTTAGAGGACAATATCTGAATTAATACAGGGAGGAAAAAATGTTTCTTGAGATGAAGGTTTCCTGCATAGTCGCCGACCCGTTTACCGATATGCCGGTCGTTATTCTTAATGAAGAGGAAGGGGAGAGGAGTCTGCCTCTGTGGGTAGGATTCGAGGAGGCAAGCGCCATAGCGATGGAGATCAAAAAAACTCCGAGACCAAGACCTCTCACTCACGATCTTCTGAAAAACATAATCACTGCCACCGGCTACGAAATCGCTAAAATAGAGATCACTGAGCTTAGGGAAAGCACCTTTTACGCCCAACTTTGCATCAAAAAAGACGAAGAGGAACTCCTGGTGGATTCCCGCCCAAGCGACGCAATAGCGATAGCGCTCAGGACCGGGTGTCGCATTATGGTGGACGAACAGGTTATAAAAGCCGCGCTGAGCCTTAAAGTCGGAGACAAAGGCCAGAGCGCAGGGGATGTTCTCGAAGAGATGCCGGATGAGGATTTCGGCAGGTACAAGATGTGATTACCGGTTGCACAGAGCATATTCCTCAAGAAATTCTCTGTCTCCCTCAACCACGAAGAAAACCTTCTTGCAACACTCTATGCTGATCTGCTTTGGCGGGCAGCTTGTCCTGCTTTTGTCCGAGGGGATTCGCCCGAAAAAACCAAAGGTCAACGAGGCAACTCAACCATATGAACAACGAAACCGAATTGATACTCGTAGAAGACATAGACAGGGACCCACCCCGCTTGTATTTAGCCGAGCGGGAGAGCGTAGAGCGCGCATTTTCAGATCTGGTTGCCGAGGACTTCAGTCCCGCTAGCAGTAACGGCACCAAGGTTTACAAATGCGAGCAAAGCGAAATAGAAAGCAGACTTGAAAGCGTTAAGCCTGTACGCGAGTTTGACCCTAACCTGACAAATGCATACAGGGACGAGATAATGGTTTTACGGATATACGGTCTACTGCCACCCGGGGATAGAATAGTATACAAATTCATGGGGTTGCCTCGACTTTTCTATCACCCTCGCAGGGAAGGCTGGGTACTCCAACCAAGGAGGGGTAACATTTCTGATTCCTGACATGCTTATGTCAGATCTTCACGCAAACCCCCGAAAAAATGGCTGAGGCGCAGATCCTCTCTCCACTCTACATATCAAGTACAGGATGTGATCATCTGTTGTGGAGCGAATACTCCTCAAGGAATTTTCTGTCTCCCTTAATCACGTGGAAAACCTCCCCGCAACGGTCACACTCTATGTTGATCCGATTTGGCGGGTAGCTTATCCCGCAGCTCATAACAAACCAGCCGAAAAGAGAGTATCTCTGCTTCGGAACTACCCACGGGTCTCCGACGGAGTACCCGCAGGCACAGTCCTTTACATCCCGTGCGTGAGTGTTCATTCGTAAACCATGCGGTCCCGGACCCCACCCGCACTCTACACGTCGTGGTAGCCCTCTTCTCCGTGATCCGTTATGTCAAGACCCTGACTTTCCTCATCCTCATTGACCCGGAGCCCGACGAGCATCTCAACGATTTTGAGCACCATGTAGCTTACCACGGCGGTGTATACGATGGTGAATACCGCTCCATAGAGCTGAACACCGAGCTGCGCGCCTATGTTGAGATCCGCTACAGAACCTCCGTAAGAAGTTGAGGCGAATATTCCCACAAGCACAATTCCCACAAGCCCGCCAACTCCGTGAACACCTACGACGTCAAGCGCATCGTCATACCTGAAACGGAACTTGATATAGGTCGCTGCTATGTATGCCAGAACGGAAGACGCACAGCCTATTACTATGGCTCCAAAAGGCCCTACGGTGCCCGAGGCGGGAGTTATGGCTGCAAGACCGGCGATAGCTCCGGTCGCAAAACCCAGAGCGCTCGGCTTGCCCGATCTCACATTCTCAATAAATATCCACGTAAGAGCGGCAACGCAAGGAGAAATCTGGGTTACCACAACCGCCATGGCCGCCTGTCCGCCGGCCGCAAGAGCACTTCCGCCGTTAAATCCGAACCATCCGACCCAGAGCATCGCGGTGCCTATCATTGTAAGAGTGAGATTGTGCGGAAGCGGAAGCTTTCTGGGGTAGCCTCTCCTGGCCCCGACCAGCACCGCCGCCACCAGTGCCGCAGTTCCCGCAGTGATATGGACGACTATTCCGCCTGCAAAATCAATCACCCCCATGTCTCCAAGATAGGAGCCCTCTCCTCCCCAGACCATGTGCGCGATCGGGAAGTAGCAGAAAATCACCCACAGGGCTGTAAACAGAATCATGGCAGAGAACTTCATTCTCTCGGCAAACGCCCCGATTATAAGTCCCGGGGTAATGATTGCAAAGGTAAGCTGGAAGGCGAAGAATAAAACTTCCGGTATCGTCCCCGAGACGGTATCGACGCCCACCCCGTTTAGAAACGCCTTCGAAAAACCTCCCACAAAGGCATTTACCCCAACCTCTCCCCCTACCATGCCGGTGGTGTCAAAAGCCATGCTGTAACCGAAAAACGTCCATATAACCGTCACTACAGCTGTAATTGAAAAACACTGCATCAGGACAGAGAGAACATTTTTTTTGCCGACCAGCCCCCCGTAGAAAAGCGCAAGCCCGGGAATCATCATGAAAAGAACAAGCCCGGTTGAAATCAGTATCCAGGCGGTATCACCGGTATCAAGCTCGCTTGCCGAAGCAGGTTCGGCAGAAGAAAAGAAAACCAAAACAGAAAAGAAAGCCAAAAGCGAAAGTGTTTTTTTTAGACTCATCTCACACACCCCTCCTCATTATTTCCGTGTTCAAAGCGTCAATTATATCACATAACGGGACTATGAAATGAAACTTCAAAACGCCTCATCGAGCATACGCTGTTGCTGCCGGGAAAGTCTCCACCCCGAGGCCCCGCAGTTCTCGACTGTTCTCGCTACTGAATCCGACTTCGGAATCACGATGACGTTCTCTCTGCAGACACACCAGTTAAGAGCAACCTGAGCCTCGGTCTTCCCGGTTTCGGCCGCTATTCGGGACAAAACCCCTTCCCCTGGGCGGCAGAGCTTTCCGGAGTCAAGAGGTGTGTGGGCCATTACGGTTACGTCGTTGTCGGAGCAGTAGGGGAGCAGCTCTTTTTCTATATCTCTTGAGTTAAGGTTGTAGAGCACCTGATTTGAGACTATGGGGTAGTGGGGAAAGAAGTGCTGAGCTTCGCGCATATGTTCCACGGAAAAATTACTCACCCCGACATAGCTGACGCATCCGCGGTCAACCAGTTTCTCAAGGGCTTTCATGGTCCCTTTCATGGGCCAGGAGGGATTAGGCCAGTGTATCTGGTAAAGATCTATGCAGTCCGTTCCAAGTTTTTCGAGGCTCGCCTCGCAGGATCTTAGCACACTGTCGTGGGCAAGATTCCTTCCCGAAACCTTGGTCGCCAAAATAACCTCGTCTCTGAAGGGAAGCACGGCCTCGCCTACTATGTCCTCCGTGTAGTATCCCTCAGCGGTATCTATGAGAGAGGCTCCCAGCCTGATGCCCGCTCTTAAGGCTTCCACTCCCCCCTTGTAGTTCCATGTGCCGAGTCCGACCTCGGGAACCATAACTTTCGTGTTTCCAAGTTTTTTAAGATTCATTCTGCGCACTCCTCACGTTTCGTGCCGCAAAGTCACTCGTCCGGGCGGATGAGCCTGCAGATCATCCACGCTAAAAAGCCCCGCGGTAAAATTCGCGCACAGGCAAAGAGGAGAGAGCCTCGATTCCCATTATGGTTATTACCACTGCCAAGGGCGCGAAAAGTCCCGCAAGCCTTTTATCTCGGAATTCTTTTTCCGTAACCGTTCAGATGAAAGACTTCGTCCGGATCCTTTCTGAGTTTAACGGAAGCGACCTGTTTTTTGTCGAAATAACCGAACGGAAGCACCGTAAGGACTTCAAGCTCTTTGGGCACTCCAAGATACTTTTTAAGCCCTTCTTTCTCTATTCTTCCTATCCAGCAGGACCCGAGTCCGCGGCTCCACGCAACCAGAACCATGTTTTGCGCGGCTCTGGTGCCGTCAATCTGATGCCATTTGCTCAGCGGATCCACACAAAGCACCACGGCGAAAGCCACCTGCGTGATAAAGCTGCCGCTCGTGCAGTACTTTCCCATTTCCCCGAGCATTGCCCGGTCCCTTACAAGAACGAATTCCCACGGCTGACTGTTATGGGCGCTCGGCGAGAATCTGCCCGACTCCATAACCTCCATGATGATTTCGTCCGGAACTTCCCCGTCGAGGTAACTTCTTACGGAACTAAGCGATTTTACGCACTCATAAACGTTCATAACCACCCCTGTTTTGAAAATTTACAGAAAAACTAGTATACCGGCTCTGGCCGTACGGCAGAACAGAAACCACATGCTCTCAGCCGGGTTTTTGCGTCTTTATTTCCACACAAGCCGGGATTTTCCCCTGGTCAGGGAAGCAATCTTGTCTTCGAGGCTTGCAGCGACGTCCACAGGTGCCGCGAAATCGAAGCGAACATGCTCTGCACGCTCAACGCCCGTTACCGTAACGCCCGATTTTTCAAAAAGAATCCGTATGGAATTTTCGTGCGCGTAGGAAAAAACAAGATGGCCTAAAAGCACAGGAACATGCTCTTTAAGCTCAAGCTCCCCCAGGGCTGTGCGCAGAGAATCCGTGTATGCCCTCATAAGTCCGCCGGGACCGAGCTTTACACCTCCGAAATACCGGGTTACCACAGCCGCTATCTCCCCTATGCCGCTGTGCTCAAGAAGAGTCATCATGGGCCGGCCTGCAGTTCCCGAAACTTCCCCGTCATCACCGAAGCCGATATCCGCTCCCCCGGGGGCACAGGCCAGAAACGCATAGCAGTTATGGCTCGCCGCGGGATGAAGAACCCTTACGCTCTGTATGAAATCTTCTGCCTCGTCTCTCGTGCCCGCACGCCCGACAGTGGCTATGAATCTGCTTTTTTTAATAACAAGCTGCGTCGTTGAAGCTCCCGCAGGAACCTGGTAGGAAATATTCTCCACGCTGTCTGCCTCCGCTTGAAAAAAATACCCTGTCTTTTACCGTACGGGCAAAAACCTCCCCAACGGAAGCTGAGGATTATCCTCTGCGGGTTTTTCACTGTATAATGACCGGGCGGGCACATTGAGGCTGGAATCTGCTTTTTATCCGACAGAATTCAGAGCCTGGAGGCTGTCCGGCTTTTCGGTCCTGTAAATCTTCGCCGTATACCGTTGATCAGAAAAACAAGCATTCTCTCCCTTATTTTACGGTACAGATACTCGTTTCTGACCGGTGTCGTCTCCCTTACACTGGTGGATATGGCGCAGCTTTCCGTTCCCATAGTAATACGGTGGATAGTAGATGAACTCACCCTTGAGAACACGGATTTTTCCCTCATAACCAGGTACTCCCTCTACATACTCGGTCTGGGGCTGCTAATGGCGTTTTTCCGCCTCGGCTGGCGGTACTTCATAATGGGCGGCGCAAGGAAAATAGAGTATTCCCTAAGAAACGACTTCTTTGATCACCTGCAGCGGCTTAACTTCAGTTTTTTCTCGGGAAGAAAGGTCGGCGACCTTATGGCGCACACGGTAAACGACATAGAGACTCTTAAGTTTTCCTGCGGCCTGGGGCTGCTCATAGCCTACGACGGAATATCTCTGTTTTTCTTCATCTTTGCCGCAATGGCTTATATCTCTCCCGAAATGGCCTTCTACGCGTTTTTGCCGTTTCCGGCACTTGCCGTCTTCATATACAAGTTCGGGAACATGATAGAGAGCAGATTCCAAAGCTCCCAGGAATCTTTCTCGGAGCTCACCGAAAGCGCGAGGAAGCCGGTGTCGGGAATCAAGGTGGTAAAGGCGTTCGGGCTCAAGCGTACAGAGGAGCGGGACTTTGATCGCGCAAGCACGGATTACCTCGACAAAAATGTACGTCTGGTGAAAATCTGGGCGCTCTTTCAGCCGTTTATATACTTCGTACCCTCACTGGCGACGGCCCTGTTTCTTCTCTTCGGCGGAGCGGGAGCGATCGGCACAGAGATAACCCTGGGGGAATTCTCCGCCATACTGGTTTACCTCATGATGCTCGCCTGGCCCATGATGGCAATGGGATGGGCAATCGATCTGCTAAAGAGGGGAACCGCTTCCGTAAACCGGCTGAACGATATTTTCGCCGTAGAACCGAAAGATGAAACCCAGGCGGGGGAAAAAGACTACGAGCTGTCAGGAGACATAAAATTCTCCGGGGTTTCCTTCTCCTACGGCTCCACCAAGGCTCTGCACGAAGTCAACCTCCACATACCCCGCGGAACGACTCTGGGAATAACGGGGCTTGTGGGATCGGGAAAAACCACTTTGATGAAACTGCTCCTGAAAATCCATGAAGCCGAACCGGGCGGAGTGACGATCGACGGAATTGACATAAGGAAAATATCAAGAAAAAGCCTTAAGGAAACCATTGTCTACGTTCCGCAGGAAATAACCGTGTTCAGCGGGACGGTTTATGACAACATAATCTTCATAAACCCGAGCATAACCCGCAAGCAGGCAGAGCGGGCCGCCAGAACGGCCGGAATATACGAACAGATAATGGAGTTTCAGCACGGATTCGACACCGTGGTGGGAGAGCGGGGACTGAGTCTTTCCGGAGGGCAGCGGCAGCGGCTGGCCATAGCGAGGGCCCTGGTGCTTAATCCCGAGGTCCTGATACTTGATGACGCGCTCTCGTCCCTTGATCTGCAAACGGAGAACACCGTGATAACAAACGTGCTAGAGGCAATGCGCGGGCGCACGGTGGTGATAATCTCAAACAGAGTATCTTCTGTTGTCGGACTGTCGCAAATAGCGGTCATGAAAAACGGGCAGATAATCGAGAGCGGGGGACGGGGAGAACTTATGGATCAGCGCGGGGTCTACTATGCACTTGAAAGACTGCAGTCCGTCTGAGGTTTGCAAATGAGCGATCTTGAAAGCAGCAGGAAGGGAACTTACGATCTCAAGATCCTGAGATGGATTCTGGGCTTTCTGGGAAAGTACCGGTCCTATTTCGCTCTGTCGCTTTTTTTTATGATAGCCGCCGCGGCACTTGAAATCACGGTTCCCTACCTCATAAAAGTCGCGGTTGACACCTACATCTATCCTACATGGAACAGGACGGAGGGAGGGGCGGAAACGGAGCGGGCGCTTTCGCAACTCGGCACAAAATCTGTTTTTGCCCTTGCGGACGGAGGATTTCTGGTCGATTTCTCAAAGCTTTCCTCTTCGGAAAAAGACGAAATCGAACGGACAGGCGTTGAGTTTTCAAAGACAAAATACGTCGTGGTGGACCCTCGGGAATTCGAGGGAGACGAAAAGCGGGAGGTTTTGAGAATAATAGCTCAAAACACCTCTTTGTTTGAGCAGACAGAACAGGTCGCGTTTATTGCTCACTCGGACCTTGAGTCGCTCGGCAGGGAAAAAGTATCGTTTCTTCGCAAAAACCAGACAAAAAGGCTTAAGACTCTGGCTCTGTACGTGGTCCTGTCAGTAGTGGGAATTTTCATCTTCACATCTTCTTTCACATATATTCTTCACTACTCGGGCCAGATGATAATGCACGACATGCGAAACCACACCCTCTCCCACATATTTTCCCTCCCCCAGCAGTATTTTGACCAAAACCCCGTGGGAAGAATAACCACCCGAGTCACAAACGACGTCAACGCCATAAACGAAATGTACACATCTGTCCTCATACACTTCATAAAGGACATCATAATCATAATAGGCACTCTGGTGATCATGTTCAGGATGAACGTCGGGCTCACGCTTATAGTCGTCGGGCTTACGGCGTTTCTTGCTTTAACGGTCTCGCTTTTCCGAATGAGACTACGGCTGGTGTACAGGGAGATCAGAAGAACCATAGGCAGGCTAAACGCCTTTGTCGCCGAAAGCATGAAGGGGATAGTGCTCATCAAGCTTTACGGGAAAGAAAAAAGCAACTTCGAAAGATTCTGGAAAGTAAACAGCGAAAACTACAGGGCCAACATGCATCAGCTCTGGGTCTACGTGATTTTCCGCCCCTCAATAGAGTATGTGGGAATAGCCGCAACCGGGATAATCCTCTGGTACGGAGCAAAAGGTGTTATAAACTTTGATTTCTCCCTGGGCGCCCTGCTCGCGTTTCTTTACTACGCAAGGATGATATTCAAGCCCATCCAGGAGCTTTCAGAAAAGTTCAATGTCTTTCAGTCCGCAGTTGCCGCTTCTGAGAACCTCTACGACACTCTTGCGGAAAAGCCCGAGCCAAGCGGATCTGTGGTGCCCGCAAAAACCGAGGGCTCTGTTGAGTTTCGGGGCGTATGGTTTTCATATAACGAGCGCGAATGGGTGCTGAAGGACGCATCCTTCGTGATAAAATCCGGACAGAGCGCGGCCCTTGTGGGAATCACGGGAGCCGGAAAAACGACCATCGTCAACCTGATTCTCAAATTCTACAAACCCCAAAGAGGCCGGATTTTCTTTAACGGCGTTGACATCCAAGAACTGTCAAACAGCTACCTGCGTTCTAACATAACAGCAATCTTCCAGGATCTGTTTCTGTTCGAAAAAGACATATCCGATAACGAAAATGCGAGTGACGGCGCGACGGCCGAAACCAAAAAGCTCTCTTCGGGAGAAACCCAGGCCAGGTCAATTGAAAAAGCGGTCAGGAAAAATTCAAAGCTTCTTATCATGGACGAGGCGACTTCCCACCTAGACGCGGAAACCGAACAGAGAATACAGGAAGTGATAAAGAGCAATGCCGGCTCCCAGACAAGGCTGGTTATAACCCACAAGCTCTCAACCTTAAAAAACGCAGACAACGTGATAGTAATCCACAAGGGGGAGGTGGTGGAGCAGGGAACTCACGACAGACTGATTCAGAACAAAAACATCTACCACACGCTGTACGAATTTCTGAGAAAGACCACCGAGCCGGACCCCCTTGCCGGTTCCGGCTCACAAAAACCGCCCGGCGCTTAGAACACTCCGAGAAGCTTAAGGGCCATAAGTCCTACGGCAATCACAAGAACCATTCTTATGTATTTTTCGCCGCCCCTTACAGAGAACGTTGCACCGAACCATCCGCCTACCGAATTTCCCGCGGCAAGACAGATCCCTATGAACCAGCTTATGTTGCCGCTCAGAAAAAATATGAGAATTGCCGGAATCGTGTAAAAAAGAACCACAATCACCTTGTGCGCATTTACCTTGGCAAGGGACGCTCCCATGAGATGATAAAGAACCGCCATTATAAAAATACCGACACCGACCTGTATAAAGCCGCCATAAAAACCTATGAGCACAAGCGCCGGGTAGAGAAACCACCCCTGTCCCTGCGCGCTACCTCCGCGAAGCAGCTTGCCGAGGGAGTCAATTTTAAGGAAAAATGAAGCGCAGACGAAAATAAGTACGACGGCCAGGATTTTCTCGAAAAGCTCATCCCCCACCCGCACCGCCGCAAAAGCTCCCGCAATAACGCCGGGAAGAGTGAAAACCGCGAGTCTGAGACTGGTTTTTATATCCGCAACGCCTTCTTTTCTGAAGGAAAGAGTCGCGAAGAAATTCTGGAACAGAATCGCCACCCTGTTTGTTCCGTTTGCGACAGTGGGATCTATCCCAAGAAATATAAGCACCGGAAGAACAATGCTGCTTCCCCCGCCGGCCATCACGTTTATCACTCCCGCCAGAGCGCCGGTAAAAAAAAGCAGAACTAAAGAAACAAGGTCATGTTCGTACATGTTATCAGGACTCTTGGTTAGGATAATCGGTCATAGTATTGCCCAACAACTTTTTCCATCAAAGACAGTTCGTCTTCACTCAGAAAATCAAAATGCGACTTTTTTTTGTTCGCAGACAGCCTTGGGAATTATAGCGATAATTAGACAAAGCCCTAAAAGCTTTTTCTAGAACCTTGGTATTTTCTCTATTTTAGTTAATATATTAGACAGGTAAATAGAGTAATTAAGGAGTGTTAGGAATGTCTGAGAGGAAGTACAAGGCCCCTGGAAGGTTTCACAGAAAAGGAATAGGGGTTATGGAACTGCTTGAGATGTTTCCCGATGAGGGATCTGCGACAAAGTGGTTTGAGGATCAGCGCTGGCCGAACGGGCAGAGGCATTGTCCGCACTGCGCAGGGACTCGTACTGCCGGGGCGAAGCATAAAATGCCTTATCACTGCAAGGATTGCCGAAAGTATTTCAGTGTGAGGACTGGAACTGTAATGAGAAGCAGCAAGACGCCATTGCGCAAGTGGGTGGTGGCTTTGTACTTGATGACAACAAATCTTAAAGGCGTGTCCAGCATGAAGCTTCACAGGGATTTGGGGATAGCTCAGTCAACGGCATGGACTTTAGCTCAGAAGATAAGGCAGGGAGAAGATAAGGCAGGGATGGATAAGGGATGAGAAGCTGGGCGGAGCGGTGGAGGTGGACGAAACCTATATGGGCGGGAAGTATGGCAATATGCACAGGTCGAAAAAACCCAGGATGATGGGGGCGGGGACTCAAGACAAGATACCTGTAGTTGCCATTAAGGAGCGTGGGGGCAGCAAGATCAGGGCAAAAGTGACTAGGCCGGTATCGAGCATCACACTTCAACGCATGGTAGAGGAGGCTGTGAAAGAAGGTTCTACGGTATACACCGATCAGAACAGGGGGTATATGGGTCTTGGGAAGAAGAACTACAGACATGAAGCGGTTAATCACAGTGTGGGAGAGTATGTAAGAGAAAAAGCCCATGTAAACGGCGTGGAATCCTTCTGGGCTGCTTTGAACAGAGGGTACTACGGAACTTACCATCACATGAGCGAGAAACATCTGGACCGCTATGTTACGGAGTTTGCGGGCAGGCATAATGCAAGAGAGATGGACACTATAGAGCAGATGGCGCTGTTGGCCAAGGGGTTGGTTGGCAAGAAGCTTCCCTATAAAGAGCTTGTATCTTGAATTGCTGTTATCATTGCTCTGAGAATGAAAAACACCCTTGGGTAAGAATCATGAAAAAGAACAAATCCCGGATTAAAAATCCCCGAGGCAGACCCGAGATCCGGAAGATACCCCGCATAGACACAACGCCGGAGGAACTGGCAAAGGCAATCTTCCGCAATGCGGACAGAGACCTTCAAGCCTCAAGAAAAATCAAGGTGAAGAAATAGCAGCCCCTTAGCTTAGCAAATGACTTCCTGCTAAGTTTGTCTAATTATCGCTATAATTCCCACAGCCTTCCGTTGTTTTGAAGGCAAAAACGGATAAACAGATCTGTCAGACGGCCGGGCATATCGATAACATTCTGAATCGCCTTTTTAACGCTGTCGCAGTTCGCAAGAAAACTCAGCTCCTCCGTAATTTCGCTCTCAACAGTTTTAACGACAAAGTCGTGCAAAGCTTCCGCTTGCGCCGTCATATCGATGTAACGATACAAGTATGCAGTATCGTTTTGGACTGTCATCCGGGCAAGTTCATCTAAACTGTATTCCACAACTCGACTTAAGGGAAGCGAGAACTCCTCTAAAGAATCGTTGTAGTCTTCGGAATTTTTAAGCATCGCCGCAGATACGGGAAGCATAAGCTTTTCCGGAATTATTCCCTTGATGGAAAAAATATTGTGAATCAAAAACCGGTGAATTCGTCCGTTGCCGTCTTCAAACGGATGAATAAAAACAAACCCGTAGGCTATTACGGCAGCGTGAACAACAGCTGAGACATCGCCGGCCATCATAAACCGATGAGAAGCAAGCAGCCCCCGCATCAGAGAAGAAAGATCTTCCGGCTTGGGACATACGTAATGAACCAGTTCTTTTTGACGGGAAATTGTCTGCCCTACATAGTTTTGAACCGTTCGATAATCTTCGTTCGCAAAACGCGGGTCGACAATCTGATTCTGCAAGGCAATTAACGACTCCTTATCGCAGAAATCCTGCAGCCGTGCCAACTCTAAAGATGTTATGAATCTCTCAGTTCGCGTCGCGTCGGGTTTAATATTTTCTATTTCAAAAGATGACCTGGTTTCTTTACTGTAAAGGTATCTCAACGCTCTTCTGAGCAGCTGCGGAGTGTACGATTCGACTATCTTCTCGCATTTGCCCCGAAAATCAGTTTGGTCCATTTTTCTAAGCTTCTGCGTTTTCCTGACAACAGGACAGAATTCCCTTGTTCCAAGAAGATTGTTGATAACGCGGTGTCTTTTAGACTTCTCACCTGCAAAAAGTGTGTAATAGAGATCAGGTTCAAGCGCTTCCACGTAATTCCCCCTGGACAGATCATCAATGGGTAGCCTGCGACCAGTAAGAAACTCGTAAAAAAACCAGATGCGACGAGCATATTTTCCCGTTGGCTTGGATTTGATGTAATCAACAAGTTCGGTTTCCGCTGCGGCATTGAAAACAGCCGCCAGAGAGCTCAGGTTTACCCCGTCATATTTCAAGGCAAATTCCAGATGGTCTCCTGTTTTTTCACCGGGCCAGTACTGAGCAGAATAAGTATCTATAACCCTGCCATCCTGGACTTTTTGTTTTCGACCACCTGTTGTCGCGACAAAAGAACTGTGCCAGTCGGGCATCGAGGTCAATCCGAATCTGTCGAGCAGCCAGAAGTAGCCTGCGGGCCGTATTTTTAAATCATTTATTTCCATGAGCTTATCTAATAAAATCGTTGTTTTTCTCATGATATAGGTAAAAAACAGCTTTTGCAAAATAAATAGTTATAAATTTGCTTATTTTTAATAAAATAATTATTAAATCCAACGTTTTTTAATCAAAGATCTGCTTAGTCAAAACCGTTTCAGCTTCTTTTATTCTCTATCTTCGGGAGTTATCGTATTTGTATGAATGGTTTTAAAATCGCCCTTGTTCAGAGCAGTGCGCACAGAGACAGAGAGGAAAATCTTAAAAAAGCCATACTAAATGTAGAAAAAGCTTCCTCCCTCGGAGCCAGCATAGTCTGTCTTCCTGAGCTTTTTCTCACCAGATATTTCTGCCAGTCTGAGGATACAGACTGCTTTGATCTTGCCGAGCCCATACCCGGACCCGCAACAGAAAAATTCTGCGTGGAAGCGAAAAAAAGAGGGGTTTTTATCGTGTGCCCGCTTTTTGAGAAAAGAGCCTCGGGTCTGTATCACAACTCCCTTGTCTTTATCAGTCCGGCGGGAGAGATTTGCGGCATCTACAGAAAAATGCATATACCGGATGATCCGGGCTATTTCGAGAAATTCTATTTTGCTCCCGGAGACATGGGTTTTTCCTGCTTTGAGACCGGCTTTGCAAAGATAGGAACTCTTATCTGCTGGGATCAGTGGTATCCGGAAGCCGCACGCATAACCTCGCTTATGGGTGCGGACATTATTTTCTATCCGACTGCCATAGGGTGGCACACAAACGAGAGTAAAGACTCAAAAAACATTCAGCTTGAAGCATGGAAAACCGTTCAGCGCGCCCACGCAATCTCAAACGGAATCTATGTGGCAGTCGCAAACAGGGTGGGTTTTGAGGAATCAGAACAAAACGGCGGAGGAATTGACTTCTGGGGAAATTCCTTTGTCTGCGACCCGCAAGGAGCTGTGATCTGCGAAGCTTCCGGCAAGCAAGAGGAAATAATACTTGCCGACATTGATCTAGGGAAGATTGAGGAGACCAGAAGAAACTGGCCTTTTCTTCGAGACCGAAGAATTGACGCCTACTCTGAACTTCGGCAAAGGTTTATCGACAATGATTCCGGTGCCTAAAATTGAGTGACTCCGAAACGGTCAGATACAGACTTGCGGCTGAATGGGAACCCCACGAAGCCACGTGGCTTGTGTGGCCTCAAAACGCAAGCGACTGGCCGGGGAAACTCCCGGCAATCGAGAGGTTTTACGGTGAGATCATAGGCCACCTGTCAGAATCAGAGAAGGTGAAAATAATAGTTGACCCCGGTGAAACGCGAAAACAGGCCGAGGGATTTCTAAGAAAACAGACAATCGATCTTGCCAACGTGGAGTTTCACGAATGTCCCACAGACAGATCCTGGATACGGGATTCCGGCCCGTTTTTCGTAACAGATGATTCCGGGAAACTGAATGTCCTTGATTTCGGGTTTAACGGATGGGCCAAGTATCCGGAATGGGAAAAAGACGACATGGTTCCGGGATTTGTGGCCGAAACTCTTTGTCTTGACTCGCAAACCCCCGTGCATCTTGGAAAGAAAATTATTCTTGAAGGCGGAAGCATAGACGTAAACGGAAAGGGTTCCCTGATCACGACTGAGCAGTGTCTTCTGAGTCCGGATAAACAGACAAGGAATTTTTCTTTTGAGAAAAACGACTACGAGGAAGTGTTCTCTAAGTATTTCGGCGCAACGAACATTCTCTGGCTTAACGGAGGCATAGAGGGAGATGACACAAACGGCCACGTTGACGATATATGCAGGTTTACGAGTAGCAACACTGTTGTCTTATGCATAGAAGACCGCCCTGAAGATCCAAATTTTTTCCCGCTTAGGGAAAACGCAGACATACTGGAGGATTTGAGGCTTGAAGACGGAGGAAGAATTGAAACCATCTTCCTTCCAATGCCCTATCCGCTTTTTTTTGAAAACGAGAGGCTTCCGGCGACATACGCCAACTTTTATATCTCAAACGAAAAAGTTCTCGTTCCCACATACAGCAGTCCTAAAGACCATAAGGCGCTGGGTATACTTTCGGAACTTTTTCCCACAAGAGATGTCGTGGGAATAGATTGTATAGACCTTGTGTGGGGATTCGGAGCAATTCACTGTATGACAAAAGAAGAACCTATAAGGTAGGACCTGAGCCGCAAAATCCAAGTTGTGACAGGTATCCGACTCATCAGTGTATAAATTCCCAGTCGAACCGATAATCAGAACCCCCATCCACCATCTCTTTAAGATCGACAAATACTACTGTGATAATGAATTCAGATTCCTGGACCTTTAATTCAATGCTCTTACCACTAATTTTATCTTGCTTAGGATAAATCAGCGCAAGTCGGTTGCATTTATATCCGATCCCATAAGCAATTATCTGGTAAATGTCTGATTGAGAAATGCCATAATTATTAGCTTCCTTGTCCAGAAGTTTCCATTTAGTATCAAGAATCCCGACGACTCTGTCTTGGGAATCCAGCAATACCATATCAGGCTTCATTTTGAACAACTCTCGACCAGAGTTGTTAAGCAGATTTTTTTGGTCCTGAATTTTGAGACGATAACCTTCGCGGCGGGCATCCTTTCTAAGTCTGAGAGCAACAAATTCCTCAAACAGCCGATTCATATCAAACATTAATCCAATGCTTTCATTCTCACCGGCCACTACGTTTTGTCGCAGATCTTTTATGAACCAGTCACACTGTTTGAAAACATACTCAAACCTACTCACGTCTCGAGTGGAAATAAAAGGTCTGGTTTTAAACTCAGACGCAGGTCGATCTTGCACAGCATCAAACCTCCAGAGAAGTTCAGTTGTTTTACGTTTAACATGCCTGGTTTCTGTGGAACTGTTTGCGATTTTGAGTGCGCACTTGATGTATTGATTAAACTCGTTGTCTTCAACAAACTCGCTGAATTCACAAAAAAGCCGCTCTTTGTGAGCAGAATTGAGTTTTAGCTGCTGTTCAATCAGCA
Source organism: Thermodesulfobacteriota bacterium (assembly GCA_965200595.1). GTDB lineage: Bacteria > Desulfobacterota_D > UBA1144 > Nemesobacterales > Nemesobacteraceae > Nemesobacter. The sequence continues at coordinate 177,884 of CBDAUE010000004.1, forward strand.
GCTTGCCACGCAGTACCGGAAGATTGTCAGAACGTGAGACATAACGCAGAAGAGCACCCTCTCGCAACTGTCGGAACAATTCTTCGCAAAAATGAAGTATGAAAACATCAAGCAGGTGGTTTTTTTGGAGACTTACTGATGCTGTACTGACAGGTGGTGTTTTTACTTTCTTGGCAGTGTAAAGCATTCTGAGCAAAATTCTCCGACACATGTCCGGGCTGCTTTTCCCGGCAATTTTGGGAAGAACTTCAATTGTGTCAGAACCAAGATTAAATACGCCGCAATACTGTGAAAAGCGGACGGAACGATACCCCAAACTAATAGAACCTCCCGGAAATGCATGTTCCAAGCGGGCAAGCTCTTTTGCCTGATCCGGTGTCAACGTATCAGGACCTCCGCTGTCTCTCACAGGAAGAACTTTATGCTCAAAAGTGCTTATCGTAGCCACGGCCTGCTACTCTTTGTACTCGTAGATTTTTCTAATGGAAGCAGGCGAAATTTCACCTACTTGATAGCTAATGCTGTCTTCGTAATCATCATGATCAAAACCAATAACGTCCTGTTCCTTAATTTGATTATGACCTACAATCTGGGGATGTATTGGAGCGTTGTCAGGACCAACATCACGTAGAACAAGCTGCACTCGATGCCAATCTTCGTAGAAATACTCCAGTAGCAAAGGAAGTATTTTACGAAGCATAGCTTTTTTCAAATCTTCAAAGGATCTGATATTGATAAAATAAGAATGGCCTATCGTCTGATCCCGATGTAATAGAAATTCCACACGTTTGTTGATTGTTTCAAGCAACTCCCTAAGGTTAATGGAACCTCCTTCGCCATCTTCAATAAAGCCATTGCCGTCAGAGCCCTTAATCACTTCCGGGTCTGGCATAATTTCTTCAAAATCAAATCGACGTCTTAAAGCAGTATCGAGCAGAGCAATGGAACGGTCCGCAGTATTCATTGTCCCATAAATATCAAGGTTTTTCGGTATGGAAAAAGATTCTTTGGAGTAAGGTAATGTCACTTCCATGCCGTCATTTAGATTTCCGGCGGCATCGTATTTGGCCCTCTTGTCCGTCTCAATCAGAGTAATCAATTCGCCCAGAATCTTGGCTATATTGCCTCGGTTAATCTCATCGATGAATATTGCATAACGATTTGCTGGATCCGCTTTGGCTCGAGAACATATTTGCTTAAATATTCCAGGAGAAGTGGACCCCAAAAATCAGACAGCACCTTAAGTGTATTTCCTTGGTATTCTAAAAGAGTATACAGGAGGTACATAATGAAGAGTAAAAGACGTAATCATTCACCGCAGTTCAAGGCAAAGGTAGCGTTTTTGGCGGTAAAAGGAGACAAGACAGTAGCGGAGCTTGCCCGGCAGTTTGAGGTTCATCCCAATCAGATAAGCATGTGGAAGAAGAAGCAGCTCGGCAACGCCGCGGACAAAGTGTTCGGCCAGGGGGCGGGCAGCAAGGCGGCGGGCGAGAGCAAGTACGTAAACCAGCTTGAATCCAAGGTGGGCCAGCTGACGCTGGAGAACGATTTTTTATCAAAGGCGCTCGGTCGGCAGCGGCGCAAGAAGTTGGTAGTGCGCGGCCGGGCACTTTCTTTGGTAAGGCAGTGCAAACTGCTGGATATAAATCGCTCAAATATTTACTACAAACCTGTGGGGGTATCCCCGCAGGACGAAGAGATTATGAAGAAGATTGACAGGATCTACATTAAGTATCCGTTTAAGGGTTCAAGAAGGATGGTGTACGCCCTTAAGGCACAGGGCGTACAGGTGGGCAGAAAGCGTGTTATGAGGCTTATGGGGATACGAGGGCTTGCTCCCGGCCCCCAGACTACAAAGAAAGGGGGAGCAGAGCACAGGATATACCCGTATCTGCTGCGGGGGAAGACTGTAGAGCTTCCCGGGCAGGTATGGGCGGCAGACATAACGTATATAGAGATGAGCAGGGGTTTTGTGTATCTGTGTGCGGTAATGGACTGGCACTCGTGCAAGGTTCTTAGCTGGAGAGTGTCTAACACAATGGACAGCAGTTTTTGCGTGGAGGCTCTGGAAGAAGCGCTTTACAAGTATGATAAGCCCGAGATATTCAACACCGATCAAGGAAGTCAGTTCACAAGTGAAGAGTTTACGGGAGTTCTTAAAGACAGAGATATAAAGATAAGCATGGACGGCAAGGGAAGCTGGAGAGACAATGTTTTTGTGGAGAGGCTTTGGAGAAGTGTTAAGTACGAGGAAGTGTATCTGATGGCATATGAATCCGTTGCCTCGGCAAAGGCAGGTATAGGGAAGTGGATAGATTTTTACAATGAAAAAAGACCACATCAGGGGCTTGGAATGAAAACACCGGATGAGGTTTACTATGGTCTTGGGACAGCACAGAAGAATGTGGCTTGAAGCAATGAGACAGACAGAGCAGAGAGTTTATGGTTTTGGGAGTCTTAAAGATGGTTATGCGTTGGTAGGAATACACTTAAGAAAACAAAAATGCTGTCTAAAAAAGGGGACCACCTCTAGGCTCAACTCGATAGACCATCTCCTGCGTATCTTCATCTTGTACAGGTCTTATACCCTCAACAAAATCTTCGTAACCATTGATGAAAAGTTACATACTCATAAAGCTTTTCAGTATCTTTCTCGTATTCACTTTTCAGTTGATTTACCCTATAAGTCTTGCTCGTGCCAGGCGGGCCATAGTAAATTATGTTGCGTGCTTCACGCTTTTCTGGAATATCAGATTTGACTGCGTCTAATGGGCCACTCTCAACCATTTTCACTGGGTCTGAGGTCTTAATAACCGTAAACCCAAGAGATTCGAGATGTTGTTTGCCTTGCGTCGTATTGAAATCCTCAGTCGAGAGTGGTTTCGAAGTTGACAACTCATGGGCTACCCGCAAGATCAGTTTTAGGTCATAATTTCGTCCCTCGTACTTGATGTAGAAGCTTTTGGATAAACCACCGGAGTATTTTCTTCGCATGTTGGACCTGCCTATACGATCAAATTTCTGGATGGCTCCAATAATTACTGCTGGTCGGGTGATGTCTTTAAGTGCCATAAATTTAACCTCAAAGGGAAAATATTTGCTGTTAGTATGGTTACACCACCAACTTGAAACCACGTATGGTATTACATTCCCTATTTCTCGTTTATTTCATCTCTTGCTTTCAAGCTTCAGCATAGTCTTTTTTATTTCTAGACCCCACCTGTAACCATGAAGATCCCCTGTTTTACCTATAACACGGTGGCACGGCACGAGGTAAGCAATTGGATTCCCCGCCACGGCGTTTGAAACAGCTCTCACGGCCGCAGGTTTTCCCACAGATTTTGCAAGATCCGAGTAGGACAGAGCTTCCCCCTCTCCGATTTCCATTAATTTCTCCCAGGTTTTGAGCTGAAACGGTGTTCCAAGCAACAGTATCTGCAGAGGCGCATGTTGCCGGGAAACCAGCAGGTTTTGCAGCACTTCGGCCGCCTTTTTGTCATCCCTTTGATTCTTCGGGTTACTCCATACCTTCCTTAATTCTTCCAGGTGGCTTTCAGGATCGCCGAGAAAAAAACTCATATGGCATATGCCTTCTTCGCAGATCCCGACAAGACATTTTCCAAAAGGGGTGTCGTGAATTCCGTAGACAAGGCGCATAGCGGATCTGGTTTCTTTCTTTTTTGCGGAAGAGACCTCCTTTGTGTTAACCACGATATCCCGCCACAAGCGATTCGGGGAACTTTTCAGGTCTTTATTGTCCCGGGTTTTCATATCTACCGACCGCAAAGCAAAATCACCTCTTTCCGAAAATCGATCTCGCTATTATCATCTTGTGTATCTCGTTTGTGCCTTCGTATATCTCTCCGACTTTGGAATCCCTGTAAACCTCCTCAACTTTGTAAGTGGAAGAGTCGTGGGCAAGTTCCACCATAAGCCCGAGACCGCCGAATATCTGAACGGCGTCGCGAGCCATGGTAACGCTTATCTCCGAGCCGTAGTATTTGGCGGCAGATGTCTCGAAAGTCGGAAAAGAATCCCCGTTGTCAAGGCAGAGCGCAGCCTTAAGATACAGATTCCTCGCATTTTCTATCTCAACGGCTCTTTGTGCCAGCAAAAACTGCCAGTACTGAAAATCGGCTATCTTTTTTCCGAAAGCCTCTCTTTTGTTCATAAACTCAACGCACTCATCAAACGCCGACTGCGCCATCCCCACCCCGCTTGCGCCGATTCCCGTCCTTCCGTAAAGAAGGGAATTGACAGCGATCCGAAGACCCTCTCCTTCCTTCCCTATCAGGTTTTCCCGGGGCACCTCCACGTCTTCAAGATATATGTCGTAGGTGAGTTCTCCCCTGTTTCCGAGTTTTTTATCCGGAGCACTTACGGAACAGCCCGGCGAGGCAAGATCAACCACCATCATTACTGACTTGTCTCCCACAGAAGCCAGCAGGGTTACGAAATCAGCCACCCCGGCATTGGTTATGTAGCGCTTGCGGCCGTTTACAATATATTTTTTGCCCTTCCTGCGGGCTTTCGTCACAAGAGACTCGGTCCTTACGTCGGAGCCCGACTGGGGCTCGGTCATCGCGAATGAAGCAACCGAGGTTCCGTTAAGAGCCGCAGCCAGATATTTCTCCTTTATATGGGGTGATCCCATAGCCAGGGTTTTTCCCGCGAGCAGAAAATGGGCGTTTATAGTTCCCGCAACGCTTGCGCTTATGTAGGAAAGTTCTTCTGCCATTACAGCCGCCGCGCAGGCGGGGCAGGAAAGGCCCAGTCCTCCGTCTTTTTTTGAAAACGGAATCCGGAATAGCCCTTCGGCGGCCATTTTCCTGAAAATACCGCGGGGAAAGTTCTCGTTTTTCTCACTCCTCTCCCCTATATCACGTGCAAGGGGAAAAACCTCTTTTTCGGCAAAGTCTCTTACTTTCTGTCTGATTTCCCTAGTTTCTTCGGGAAAAAAATGCTCCTTGTAGAGCTTTGTCTGCATTCTTTCGGGCAACTTGCGCACTTTTCTAACTCCCCGGTTAAAGACTGTATTTTCTCAGGCTTGATACGTCTTCCAAGCAGTTTAACCAACTTATCGGATGACCCATAAAACATACCAAGAAAGCCCGGACCTGGCAGCGGAAACAAAAACTCCGTGTGCGTTTTTCTTATCACTGTCCCTTCTCTCAAGTAAAATAAATTTGAGCAAAGCCACATTCTGGAGAAAGCTATTGTCTCTTAGCGGAATCGTCGTCCCCTACTGGGCCGACGTAAAAAAAGACGATCTGACCTATTTTTCGAAACTGGCAGAGGATCTCGGGTACCACTCCATCTGGGTTCCCGAAATGTGGGGACGGGACGCCTTTTCCCTGATATCCCATATGGCGTCGGTAACGGAGAGGATAAAGCTTGCCACGGGCATCATCTCCGTTTACAGCAGATCCCCGGCACTCATAGCGCAGACGGCCGCCACGCTTGACGAGTACTGCGGGCAAAGACTGATCCTGGGACTGGGAATAAGCAGCGTCTACCTAAATGAATACTGGCACGGCACGAAATTCGAGCGGCCCTTAAGACAGACCCTTGAGTGTGTCGAGATAATAAGGGCGATACTTGCGGGAAAGAGGGCCGACTATGATGGGGAGATTTTCACACTTAGAGGCTTCAGGCTTCTTTTTAAGCCCCGAAGAAGCGATATTCCCATATATATCGCATCCATGGGACCGAAAAACATCGAGCTTACCTCCCGGATCGCCGACGGCTGGATTCCCTATCTGTGCCCCGTGGGACTTATAAACGAAAGAAAAAAAGCGCTCGCATCAGGCGGAAGGAAAATAACCGTGGCTCCGTTTCTTCCGGCTATGGTTTCTGAGAATCCGAGCGAATCAAGAGAAATCGTAAGGGAGTTCGTGGCCCTCTACATATGCTCTATGGGAGATTATTACCACAAGCTCGTAACCAGCTACGGATTCGGCAAGGAGGCCGACAGGGCAAGAAGCCTGTGGCGGGACGACAGGGCAGAAGCCATAAAAAGCATAAGCGACGAACTGCTTGATCTTGTTTCCGTAAGCGGCTCCCCGCAGGAAGCAAGATCAAAGCTCGGAGAGTTTGCCGAAAATTCGGATCTTCCCATTTTAATGTTTCCCTACAACGCTTCGAGGGAGCAGACAGCTTTTTCAATGAAAGCCCTTGCTCCTTAGAAAAACAGGTCTGTTTAGGGTCAGGTCTTGACATGATTTTCGCGCGCATTATAATTTCCTTATGGCAAGACCGCTAAGACCGCAATACGCAGGGGCCGTCTATTACGTCTCCTCGGTGGGAAACAGGGGACAGAGCGTCTTTCAGAACTCAGATGACGGAAACGCCTGGCTAGACACCTTCGAGGGAGTGTGCAAAAGGTTCGGATGCCGCTGCTTCGGTTACTGTCTTATGTCCGACGGTTATCATCTGGTCATCGAAACCCCGAAGCCCAACCTCTCAAAAACCATAAGACAGCTAAACGGCGTTTACACGCAGCGCTCAAACAGACTGCACGGTACAGACGGCCATGTTTTTCGGGGAAGATACAAATCCATAGTTGTCCAGAGGGAAAAATATCTTCTGCCGCTTATGGCTCATATTTTTCTTCTCCCTCTTCGAGCCGGGTTCGTAAAACATCCAAACCAGTTCAAATGGAGCAGCTGTCGGTATCTTTACGGAAAAGACGAAATTCCGGAATACATGGATCTCGAATGGTTCTCAGTGGGTTTTTCCTCGGACACCGACGCTTTTGACGAATTCCTGAAGGAAAATCTCGCCCGCGATGTGATTTCCGAAGCCAGAAAGCAGATATATCTCGGCGATGATGAGTTCATAGAGCTTGTGCAGGAAAAGACAAAGCCAGGTTCGCACTCAAAGGATATTCCCAAGCATCAGATCACAAAACCCGTACCGGGCATGATAAAAGGTTTTATGAGAAGCGGACTCTCAAGAGAGGAAGCGATAGCGAAAACCTATCTTACGGGGGACTACACGCTAAGAGAAGTTGCCGACGCGGTCTCGGTTCACTACTCGGTTGTAAGCAAAATCGCAGGCGAATACGAAAAAAGTCGTTCTCGGTAAAAAAACCTCAGCCGAGTCCGGACTGCTCAGCAAGCCCCTCAACCTCGTCCACCATCACGCCTATCACGTCGAGTCCTGTCTGCCAGAAATCAGGATTGTTTATATCCACCCCGACTCCGGACAGAAGCTCCGAGGGAGAGGAGCTTCCCCCGGACCGAAGAAGTTCCATGTAATCGGGAACGAAAGATCTTCCCCGCTCAAGGAACATTCCGTAAAGAGCCAGCGTGAGCAGCTCGCCGAAGGAGTAGGCGTAGCAGTAAAAAGGAGAGTGTATGAAATGGGGAATGTAAAGCCACCAGTAAGCGTAGTTTTCGGTAAGAGTGACGGAATCTCCGAACATCCTGCGGTTAGCTTCGATCCAGAGTTCGCTTATCCTTTCGGTCGTAAGCTCTCCCTGCTCTCTTCTCTCGCGGTGAAGACTCTGCTCGAATCTGGTAAGCACAGCCTGTCTGAAAACCGTAGCCATTATGTCCTCTAGTTTTTCCGCTACCAGAATCAGTCTGCCTTCTGGGCGCCCCTCTTCTTCCTTTAAGCGGTGAAACACGAGCATCTCCGCAAAGACGCTTGCGGTCTCGGCCGTGGTGAGGGGCGTGTGAGCCTGGAAATATCCCTGCCGTCTCGAAAGGTACTGGTGCACGCCGTGGCCGAGCTCGTGAGCCAGAACCATAACGTCCCTCGGTTTTCCCGTGTAGTTCATAAAAACATAGGGATGCGCACCGGGAACCGTGCCGTGACTGAAAGCGCCTCCTCTTTTCCCGTCCCGAAGTTCGGCGTCTATCCAGTTTTTCTCGAAAAACAAAGACGCGGTTTTTTTCATCCCGGATGAGAACTCGCCGAAAGAAGAAAGCACGATTTCCCTTGCCCTGTCCCACGGGACCTGCTCCCTTTCCGGACCCAGGGGAGCGTAGCGGTCGTAGTCATAGAATCTGCGGTAACCGAGAAGCTTTGCCTTGAGTCCGTAGTAGCGGCTCACGAATCCGAAACTCCGCTCGCACGATTCAAGCAGAGATTCAACAGCGCCGTGCGATATCTCGTTGCTTATGTGACGCGCCGACATGGGGTCCTCGTAGTTTCTAAGCCTGTCGTTTATCGAGTGATCGTTTACAAGCGTGTTAAAAACGTAGGTAAGCACATGGGAATTTTCTTTAAGCCCTTTTGTGAGACCCGACCAGGCGGCCCTTCTTTTCTTTCTGTCCGGGTCGTAAAGAAGCGAAAGAGTCCGGGACTGGTTAAGCTTCTCGGTCTTGCCGGGGAGCCTCACTCGAAACTGGATATTGTTGACGACCTCGTCAAAAAGCCTTGAAAATGCCTTTTGTCCGGTGTTTGACTTTTCCTGAAGTATTTTTTCCTCGGCTTCGGAGAGCGTGTGGTCTCTGTACTGTCTTTCCTGCTCAAGAAAATGCCTGTAGCCCGAAAGCTTTGGATCTGCAAGAAGTTTTTTGGCTCTTTTTTCCGGAACGGAAACCCACTCGACGTAAAAGAAAATAAGCTTTTTCTGAATCTCCGTCGCCTTGTGCTGCATCGATGAACGAAAGGCGCCGGTTTCGGGATTGTGCGTGTCGGCCGCAAACAGAAGATGGGCAAAAGAAAGCATCTTTCCGATTGCTTCCGATATACGCTCAAGCTCACCCGCCGCCGCCGCGAGCTTCCCCGCCGTAAGGGAAGGAGACTTTATCTTCCCCCTGTATTTTTTTTCAAACCTGTCGGCACGCGCTGATATTCTCTTAAAATCCTTCTCAAGCTGCGGATCTGAAATCCCTTTGTAAAGATCCGACAGATCCCATCTTATGTTTTCTGCTTTTGCCATGTCCGTCTCCTTAGCCCTTCAGTAATTAAAGTCACTCCTCAAGTGAGTATATATCCTCAAGCGATCTCCCCCTCTCCATGTAGTCCATTCCGTAACCCACAAGAAACTCAGCTCCATTCACCCGGAAACCCGTATAATCGGGCTCCGGGCCCGCCGGATCCTCGCCCCGCTTGTCTATAAGCGCGCATATGCGAAGCGAAGCCGGATTTTTAGATCCCAGATGACGCAGAAGAAACTTCGCCGTCTTTGAAGTGTCAATTATATCTTCGACTATTATAACGTCCCTGCCTTTCACTTCGCACTCAATGTCTGTTAAGAGTTTGAGATGCCCCGGCCGCGTGCCCTCCGCATAGCTTGAAACCCTCAGGGACTGCCTGTCAGCGCTCACGGTTATCTGCGCCAGAATATCTTCAAAAAATGGGCGCGCTCCTTTGAGAACGCAGACCGCAACGGGAGTTTTTCCCTCGTAGTCAGCGGAAATTTCTGCGGCAAGCCTTGAAACGGCGTTTTTTATATCGTTTTTTGAGAGAAATTTTCTAAGCGCGATGCCTTCTAGGATTTCGGTTTCTTCAGACAGAACTTCGCTCCTTTTTCAGGGTTTTTTCAAGTTCGGGACAAAGTTCGATTACGGAACGGCAAAGAAACTCCCGCTCGTAAACGTCAGAATCGACAATTTCCCCATTCCACACGAGTATATCCAGATCCATTCTTCTCGGGCCGCAGCGGTCCTCGTCGACATTTCTTCCAAGGGCAATCTCCACTCCCTTGAGCAGGGTTTTCAGCTGTTTGAAGCCAAGACGGGTTTTTATCATAAGAGAACCGTTTAGAAAATCCTGCTGCTGGCGGGACCCTATGGGTTTGGTTCTCTCGAATTTCGACTCCCCGAGAATGTTGAGTTTCTGCCCGAGAATCTGTTTTGCGGCGTTTACGTTTCTCTCGGCATCTATGTTTGAGCCGACTCCGATAATGACCGTATTCATGCCCTGACACCTTCTCCTTGCGACGACAAACCGATCTGCAGACGAAAGTCCTCACTTCTCCACCCGCCAAGCCGGCATCCGCGCATAACCGGAATCGCATCTTACATTCAGACGACTTGATGTTAAATGCGGTTTCAAAAACCGCGAAGAGGGTTTCTGTTCGGCGTTCTGTCTACGTCTCTCTCGTTTCGGTTACCGAAACGGAATCGGCAAAACGAAGCGCCCCGGGCTTTTCCACCCTCACCGACGCCCACATCACCACAGGATCCTCAAAAATTATATCGCATATGCCTCCCGCGACCCTCTCAAGCAGGTTGAAATTGTTTGTCTCCACAAAGCTTATGATTTTTTTGTTTACGGCTTTGTAGTCCAAAGTGTCGTCTATGCTGTCGCTCTCACAAGCGCGGCGTCCGTCAAAATCAATTGTGACGTTTATAATCAGGTCCTGGGGATTTTCCTTTTCCCAGTCATAAATCCCTATTATGGTGCGAAGTCTCAGGTTTTCGATCTTTATTATCATCTCATCATCAGGTAAGGCTCATTCCTCCGTCAACAAAAAGACACTCTCCCGTAACGTAATTATTATCCAAAAGATAGTTAAAAGCGCTGATTATATCCTCAACCGATCCCGGACGCCTCATCGGAGCTCCCCGCGCCGTCTCGTCAAGATAATCATCCCCGAATCCCGGAGGGGCAAGAATGGCTCCGGGGCACACGGCGTTTACCCGAAAATCGGGAGCAAGCTCCCTTGCAAGCATTTTCGTCAGGTGGTAAAGGCATTTTTTGCTCAGATTGTAGCAGAAATGCTCGACGGGGATTTTTTTTACTCTAGTGTCGAGAAAATTAACGATAACACCCCCGCCTGTCTCGGCCGAAAAAGACTGGGAGAGGAAAAAAGGGGCCTTGAAGTTTACAACCATATCGTTTTCAAGAAATTCGGGAGTGACGTCACTGAATCCGACATTTTCGAAAATCGAGGCATTGTTAACCAGAACGCAAAGCCCCGCGAAGCTTTCCACGACTTTCGGTACAAGCTTCCCCGCTTCATCGGGGGAGGAGAGATCGCATCTGAAAACCTCGCACTGAACCCCGGCCCCGAGGACAGATTCCCTTGTGGCCAGAGCTTCTTTTTCGGATGAATTGTAGTGAAGGGCGATATTGTAGCCCTTTCGGGCAAGATTCAGGCATATCTGCTTTCCTATTCTCACCGCCCCGCCTGTAACCAAAGCCGCTTTGTTCATTTTGCACGGAAACCGGCAGTTTGCGCGTCGCAGACACCGTAAAAACCGCCTTTAGATATATGTTGATATATTATTCCCATTGTTTATCATAAGTAAATTTAAAAAGGCCCGCGCAAGTGAAACCCCGGCCGTCGTTTCACGTTTCACATGAATCCGACGCACATTGGCGCGGATTTTTAATATTTCCGCACGGATTTCTCCCCATAGGATGAAGAATTGGAGAACCTTGTAATCAACTGTATAAGAACGCTCGCTATGGACGCCGTGGAAGAAGCGAAGTCCGGTCATCCGGGAACCCCGATGGCTCTGGCTCCCGCGGCTTTTGTGCTTTTCGACAAGTTCCTGAGGCATAATCCCAAAAACCCGAACTGGCCCAACCGCGACCGCTTCATACTCTCCGCGGGTCACGCTTCCATGCTTCTGTACGCCGCCCTTTACGTAAACGGATACGACATCACAACCGACGATATAAAGAAATTCAGAAGTCTCCACAGCCGCTGTCCCGGTCATCCCGAACTGGGAATCACGCCCGGAGTCGAGACCACGACCGGGCCTCTCGGACAGGGAGTATCGAACTCGGTCGGAATGGCCATAGCTTGCAAATGGCTTTCGGAGCACTTTAACCGTCCGGGCTACGACATAATAAATCACCATGTGTATTCAATCTGCAGCGACGGAGACATGATGGAAGGGATTTCCTCAGAAGCCGCATCCATAGCGGGGCATCTGGGACTCGGAAACCTTATCTGGATATACGACAGCAACAGCATAACGATCGAGGGCAGCACCTCGCTTGCGTATTCCGAGGACACGGAGAAGCGGTTTTCTTCCTACAACTGGCATGTGGAGAAAGTCTCGGACGCAAACAATCTAAAAGAAATCGAAAAAGCCCTGCAGAGAGCGCGCTCACAAACCCGCAGGCCTTCAGTTGTCATATTGAAAAGTCAGATAGCCTGGGGAAGCCCCAACAAGCAGAACACTTGCGAAGCCCATGGAGCGCCGCTTGGAGAGGAGGAAGTCAGGCTGGCAAAAGAATTTTACGGATGGGACGCCGAGGGGGATTTTCACGTCCCCGAGGAGATTCTCTCCTACAGGGAAGCAGCGGCTATAAGAGGAAACGACGCCGAAGCCGCCTGGAAAGAGAACTTCAAACAGTATTCAAACCAGTACCCTGAACTTGCTTCTGACTTTGAGATGCTTCATAAAGGGAAGCTGCCCGAGAGATGGGACGGCGACATCCCGTCTTTTCCCCCAGACCCGGTTGCAACCCGTTCTGCGAACTCAAGCATAATCAACGCCATAGGCAGAAAAGTGCCGTGGTTCATGGGCGGCGCCGCGGATGTGGGATCTTCGACCAAAACATATCTTAAGTGCACCGACAGCTTTTCGGCCGAAAACAGGGAGGGAAGAAATTTTCATTTCGGAATCAGGGAACATGCGATGGCCGCAATAGCAAGCGGCATGACTCTCAGCGGACTCAGAGCATATGCCTCGACCTACTTCGTGTTCTCCGATTATATGAAGCCCGCGATAAGGCTGGCGGCCCTTATGAAACTGCCCGTAATCTACATTTTCACTCACGACAGCATAGGAGTGGGCGAGGACGGACCGACTCATCAGCCCATAGAACATCTTGCCGCCCTGAGAGTAACACCCAATATCGAAGTCATCCGTCCCTGCGACGCGAATGAACTTGCGATTCTGTGGAAACACGTGATGGGGCTTTCTGACCGTCCCGCCGCATTCGTTCTCACAAGACAGAACGTCCCTGTAATAGACAGGGACCGCTACGCGTCGGCGCAAGGAGCGCTTGCAGGCGGCTATGTGCTTGCGGACTCAGACGGCACACCTGACATCATACTGATATCCACGGGTTCTGAAGTTCACATCTGCGTTGAAGTTTATGAAAAGCTGCGCGAGATGGAGAAAAATCCAAGAGTTGTAAGCATTCCTTGCTGGAGTCTTTTTGAAGCTCAATCCAGGGAGTACAGAGACAGCGTCCTGCCGCCTTCTGTCGGCACAAGACTAAGCGTCGAGGCCGCGGCAACGTTCGGATGGGAGAAATTCACGGGTTCGGGCCCTGCTTCAAAGGCCTATGGAATAGACTGTTTCGGAGAGTCGGCCCCATACCGCGACGTGATGAACAACTTCGGTTTTAACGCAGACACCATCCTTGGGGAATGCCTTAAGCTGCTTGGCAACTGACAACCATGTCCACCGAAAACAAAGCCTGTCCGGAGTCACAGAACTACACCGAATATCCCGGAGATTACGGAAGCGCAATCCAGTCCCGACTCCTCGAACTTGAAAAAAACCGCTTTGCCGAAAGGTTCTTTGACTGCGATCATCTGCTCTGGGCAGACAGCTCTTCTGAGATCACAAATCGTCTCGGGTGGGTCCATCTTCCGAAGCGGATGCTTGAGGCAGTAAATGAAATTGACAATTTCTCAGAATCTATAAGAAAAAAAGGGTTCACCGACATCGTTGTATTAGGCATGGGGGGCGCGAGTCTCTCCTCTGAAGTGTTCAGAGAAATATTCCCTCTGCGCAGCGGCTCTATGCGTCTTACCCTTGTAGACACCACGGATTCCGATTTCATTTTTAAGACTCGGCAGAACACAGACCTTCTCAGAACTCTTTTCATAGTGTCCTCAAAATCAGGTTCGACCGTGGAAACTGTTTCTCTCATGAAATATTTTTACGGCGAACTCGCGGGGAAAACCCCTTCTCCCGGAGAACATTTCATCTGCATAACAGACCCCGGTTCAGGACTGATACAAACGGTAGAAAAACACGATTTCAGAAGGGTTTTTATAAGTGATCCTAACGTCGGCGGGAGATTCAGTGCGCTTTCCTACTTCGGCCTCATCCCCGCATCTCTTGCGGGAGTCGACATACGCGGGATACTTCAGTCTTCCCTCTCCGTACTGCTTGAACTTGAAAACGCCATCGGAGGAAAATGCCAAGAGAGTCCTTCATTTCGCCTGGGAACCTTCCTTGGGGTCATGACCGAACAGGGAAGAGACAAGCTGGGTTTTGTTTTTTCCGAAAAACTTTTTCCTTTCGGCTACTGGGTGGAGCAGCTGATCGCCGAGAGTACCGGAAAAAACGGCGTCGGCATCCTTCCGCTGCTTGATGAAGAGGTCTCGGACTGTCCGCGTCCCGGAGATGACAGGGCATATATCCTTCTCTGCCTCAGGGAAGACAGAACCGTCGATAAAGTCGCTTCGCGCCTCAAAGACTCTGGGGTTCCGTTCGTGAAAATAGTAGTCGACAGTCCCGATCAGATAGCCGCAGAACTGTTCCGTTTTGAGTTTGCCGTAGCCCTGGCCGGAAGCATAATGGGAATAAACCCCTTCGACCAGCCCGATGTCGAATCCGCAAAGGCCTTCACAAGAAACTTTCTCAAACTGTACAGGGAAACGGGCAAACTTGAATTGGAAAAGCCGGATTTTTCCGAAAACGGGCTTGTTTTTTCAAGCAACACAAATATAGAATCCCCGGAACGGCTAAGAAACATAATCTCATCAAAGAAAAAAGGTTACGTATCGATTCAGGCTTATGTAGATCCTTCGGAAGAAAATTCAAAAGAACTTCTGGCCCTGCGCACACAGATTGAAAGCATATCATCCGTGCCCGTAACTCTGGGGTTCGGACCCAGATTTCTCCACTCAACAGGACAGCTCCATAAAGGAGGCTCAGCAGATGGGTTTTTCATTCAGATTGTAAGCAATAACAAAACCGACCTGCGCGTACCTGATGACATCGGTTCTGCGAAATCGGTATTCTCTTTCAAGATACTCAAAATGGCTCAGGCCACGGGAGATTTCAAGTCTCTTGACGAGATGGGAAGGAGCATTGTAAGGATCGAAACTCCTCCTGAAGTCTCAGACAGCATACGCAAAATCGCCCGTTTTTTTGCCTGATTCCTCCCTTTAACTCACTTCAGAATTGCGTTTCGAATTTGAAACCACGTTTGGAACCGAGGATATTGTTTTTAGCTGTCTATAAACAAGAGAGAGATAGAATCATGAAAAAAATCAGCGTGGTCACACTGTTTTTGTGTCTTATACTTGTTTTTAGCGTCGTGGGGGTGGGTACGCATTTGGCTTTTGCTAATGTCACCGCCGCAGATGCGCGCGACGCGGGTACTGAGGAAGCGATGAGAGCTTTTTTGCTGAACACAAAACAGCAATGGGAACAGCTCAGGGATCCTGACGATCATTCGGAGTTTCGAGGTGCTTTGAGAATCAATAATGGGGTTTGGAGGAGCGGCGACACGTACATCATTCTCGTTAATCAAAAACTTACCGGTCCCTTGCAGTTAGAAGCAGGTGAAGCTGTAAGATTCCATGCTGGACATCCTGCCTCCGCAGACGGGTCTTTGAGGGGCATATCAATTTTTCAAGACCTAATGGATAAAGTGGAGGCCGAGGGCGGACAAGCGGTCTGCCTTCCAGAGAATAGAACCGGAAGAGGCTTCCTTCGATCTGATCCAATGTCCTAAATTCCCGGACGGATACTTCGGTCAGATTTCAACAGACCCCCATGGAGAGCCGTTTACACGTACAAGTGCCTCTATGGTGACTGACAGGGACAGCCTGGTTGATTACATCAAAACTGTAGATGAGCATATTACTGACGAGGCCAAGAAGATTAAAGACCGTCTTCCCCCTGGGCTCTCACAGGGACAGCAAGTAGGTGGTATATTAGCAGAATTGACTCGACTCAGGCCCTGCTGGAGAGAAGAAGGCGGACCCTGGAAATCTGAGGAGATATATTTTTATCTGGTTAGGTATTCCCCTAAACAGTTCGGGATTTTTAATGGACTCAATGCTGGACTTGAGAATGTGTCTTTGCGTAGTCTGTATGACGGTTGCGTAGATATCGGGCAGACCGTGCGCGATATGTTGGATCAGGAGGGCGTAGACGACGCATTTCTGGAATACTACTGGTCTGATCCTCGCAGAAATGATGACTTGGTGGTTGACGACAGCGGAAACCCGATACGGGGCTTGTCTCCCGGCACTTCTGTTAAGCTCGGCTACTTCCTGGAGACAGATTTCGGCGGTGTTTTTCCTTCTAACCATGTTCTCGGCTCGGGCATACATCCGGACCAGGAATACTACGTTCCCGAGGGCGGGATGTGTCAGGACATACCTGATGACTTGTCCGAATTTGCCCGTGGATACCTTGGCGAATTTCCGGATTTCATGGAATTGCAGAAGGATGATGATGGGGAATGTGCCATTGCTTCTTCAGAGGAGGTCAATCTCAAGGTTGCGGGATTTAATCTGCTTCTGATGGCAGCGGTTATGTTTTTTGGGGCTTTTGGAAAAAAACGCTTGGGCGGAAAACTCAGGACTTGGAAGTTCTGAGATTAGCTAGGCAGAACAGCAGTCGGGTCCCAGGTTTGCAGTATTGCGGTGATAATGTACGCAAGACTGGAACCTATGTGTGATGTGCTGTCACCCAAGTTAACCCCTCACTGCAAAATGGGTCCTGCCTGCTTCGCACTGCCCACAGAAGGTCAGTTACAGCCTCCCCGCCTATACCGCGTGCCGATGCCTCTCCGCCAAGTTCAGACAGCATAATCTTCTCTTGGAACGTCCCTTTTTTTTCAACGGTTGTTTCTAGGAGTCTGTCGGACTTTAGCGGTCATTTAATGTTAAAACAACGGTATCAAGATGTCTGAGAAGGAGAAGACAATGAGACGGAGGTTTGTATCAGCAGACCGCAAGACGCCGCAGATGTTTCCGCCTACAATAGAAGAGTATCTGCCCGAAGACCATCTTGCCCGGTTTGTGGTGGAGATAGTTGAGCAGCTGGATCTGAGAAGGCTGACGGAAGCGTATTCGGGCAGGGGGTCGGCAGCGTATCATCCGGGAATGAAGGTGGCTCTTCTGTTCTACGGATACGCGACGGGGACATTCTCTTCCCGGAAGCTTGAGAAGGCAACATATGACAGTGTGGCGTACAGGTATATATGCGCTAACAGCAATCCGGATCATGACAGCATAAACAGGTTCCGCAAGAGGTTTGGCAAGGAGCTTGGGGTATTGTTTGTACAGATACTGCAGATAGCGGGACAGATAGGGATGGGCACGGTGAGTGTGGATGGCACGAAGATAAAGGCTAATGCGAGCAGGCACAAGGCACTGAGCTGGAAGAGGGCAAGGAAGATAGAAAAGCAGCTGAACAAAGAAGTGAAGGAACTGATGAGACTTGCACGGGAGGCTGACAACTCTAAACTGCCAGAGGATATGAATGTTCCCGAAGAACTTCAGAGACGGGAAGCGAAGCGTGAGATACAGGAGCGGGCAAAGCACAGGTATGAGCGGGAGTCAGAAGTGTACGGGGAGAAGGTAGAGAAGCGGGAACAGTATGAGAAGCAAAGCGGGAAGAAGGCAGGAGGGAGCAGACCGAGGGATAAGGATCAGGTGAATCTTGTGGACGGAGATTCGCGGATAATGCCTTCGGGAGGGGGATTTGAGCAGGCATACAACGCTCAGGGTGCAGTGGATGTGGAGAGCAGACTTATAGTGACCAGGCATGTAACGCAGAACACAAACGACAAGCGTGAGATGGAGCCCGTGCTTGAGCAGTTAAAGGAGAATGAGCAGAGGCTTGGCAAGGCTGAGAATCTGCTTGCCGACAGCGGATATTACAGTGCAAGCAACGTTAACTTATGTGACAGGGCGGGGATAAAGCCTTATATATCCAAACGCAGGGAGAAGCACAACAGACCGTTTTGGGAGAGATTCGCACAGTGCAATGAGGAGGAGAAAGAGCCGGCAACACCGGTTGAAGACATGCAGAGGAGGCTTGGAACATCCGCAGGCAAAAAGATGTACTCAAAACGCAAGTCAACGATAGAGCCTGTGTTCGGAATAATAAAGCAGGTGATGGGATTCCGGCAGTTTATGGTGCGGGGGCTTGAAGCTGTGCGCGGAGAGTGGAATCTTGTGTGCATAGGGTACAACCTGAAGAGAATGTATGCGTTGAAGGGCTGACAAAGAGGTGAGAGAGCAGAGAATATTGGGGATTTGAGGTAAAAACAGCTCCCCGAAGCTTAGCTGAACCTCCAAAATCAAGGATTTTTGCCGATATGACTTTCACCAGCTCTGAATCAGTTGGATTTCCCCTCAATTTTCCTGACTTCAGCATGTTTTTTTTAAGTCGGGCCTTTGAAGTTTCGTAAGTACCTGTAATTACTTGATATTGATTTTCAGCCTGCTTCAAATCGTTTTGTAGTGCTCAGTCTAATTTTGTGCTCGACATTGCCTCCGCTTTCCCTTATAATATTCAACATGTTCGTAAAACAGCTAAAACGCCAGACCACAGTCAACATATCGGTGCAGATAGTGCATTCCTACAGGAACTCAAAGGGTGAGCCACGCCAGAAGGTAGTGCGTCACATGGGCTCCGCTCCCCCGGGAGAACCTCTTGACGCTCTTGTGCGAGCTGCACATGTGGAGAAGAACCGTCTTGAACAGAGCGTACAGCCCACACTGTTCCCCGCTGAAGACACTGCTGAGAAGCTGATAAAGCTTAGAAGAACAAAGCAGAAGGACAAACCCCTGCCCATAGCTGATGCCCGATTGCTTGAAGAGGAGGCTCGTTACAATCTTGGGTTTCATGAAGTGTTTGGAGAACTGTACAGTCAGCTTGGGTTTGACAGGATATGGGGAGCGAGAAACAAGATGGCGGGCAGGCTGTTCCGCCAGGCAGTGCTTATGCGTCTTGCAGAGGTGGTCCCCTTTTTTAGACAGCATTTTTGTTTTCTTAAGTGTATTCCCACCAACGCATAACCATCTTTAAGACTCCCAAAACCATAAACTCTCTGCTCTGTTTGTCTCATTGCTTCAAGCCACATTCTTCTGTGCTGTCCCAAGACCATAGTAAACCTCATCCGGTGTTTTCATTCCAAGCCCCTGATGTGGTCTTTTTTCATTGTAAAAATCTATCCACTTCCCTATACCTGCCTTTGCCGAGGCAACGGATTCATATGCCATCAGATACACTTCCTCGTACTTAACACTTCTCCAAAGCCTCTCCACAAAAACATTGTCTCTCCAGCTTCCCTTGCCGTCCATGCTTATCTTTATATCTCTGTCTTTAAGAACTCCCGTAAACTCTTCACTTGTGAACTGGCTTCCTTGATCGGTGTTGAATATCTCGGGCTTATCATACTTGTAAAGCGCTTCTTCCAGAGCCTCCACGCAAAAACTGCTGTCCATTGTGTTAGACACTCTCCAGCTAAGAACCTTGCGCGAGTGCCAGTCCATTACCGCACACAGATACACAAAACCCCTGCTCATCTCTATATACGTTATGTCTGCCGCCCATACCTGCCCGGGAAGCTCTACAGTCTTCCCCCGCAGCAGATACGGGTATATCCTGTGCTCTGCTCCCCCTTTCTTTGTAGTCTGGGGGCCGGGAGCAAGCCCTCGTATCCCCATAAGCCTCATAACACGCTTTCTGCCCACCTGTACGCCCTGTGCCTTAAGGGCGTACACCATCCTTCTTGAACCCTTAAACGGATACTTAATGTAGATCCTGTCAATCTTCTTCATAATCTCTTCGTCCTGCGGGGATACCCCCACAGGTTTGTAGTAAATATTTGAGCGATTTATATCCAGCAGTTTGCACTGCCTTACCAAAGAAAGTGCCCGGCCGCGCACTACCAACTTCTTGCGCCGCTGCCGACCGAGCGCCTTTGATAAAAAATCGTTCTCCAGCGTCAGCTGGCCCACCTTGGATTCAAGCTGGTTTACGTACTTGCTCTCGCCCGCCGCCTTGCTGCCCGCCCCCTGGCCGAACACTTTGTCCGCGGCGTTGCCGAGCTGCTTCTTCTTCCACATGCTTATCTGATTGGGATGAACCTCAAACTGCCGGGCAAGCTCCGCTACTGTCTTGTCTCCTTTTACCGCCAAAAACGCTACCTTTGCCTTGAACTGCGGTGAATGATTACGTCTTTTACTCTTCATTATGTACCTCCTGTATACTCTTTTAGAATACCAAGGAAATACACTTAAGGTGCTGTCTGATTTTTGGGGTCCACTTCTAGAAGCGTACTGAGAAGCTTCAGAGCATTGTTAGCAAAGAAGTTATGGGACTTTTTGAAGGAAAGGTTGAAGTTGTGTTTTTCGATGTTACAACCCTTTCGTTTGCAAGCGACACGCAAGACGATCTTCGAAGGAAGGGGTGGAGCAAGGACGGGAAGCCTCACAGGGTTCAGGTGGTGCTGGGACTGTTTCAGACCAAAGACGGACTTCCCTTGGGTTATGAGCTGTTTCCGGGGAACACATCTGATGTAAGCACTCTTGAGCCTGCTATAGAGGGGTTAAAGAAGAGGATCAAGCTTGAAAGGGTGGTGTTTGTGGGGGATGCGGGGATGATGAGCAAAAAGAATCTTGAGGTCTTAAAGCGCAATAAGTATGAGTGGGTTGTAGCGGCAAGGCTTCGGGGGATGTCCGAGGAGGACAGCGAGAAGGTATTCTCACACAGTGACTGGAAAGAGATAGGGGAAGGTAAAAGACTTGGGGATATGGAAGTGGGAGGACGGAGGCTTGTTCTGCGTCACTGCGAGAAGAGAGCGAGGAAAGACTCGCAGGACAGGGAAGAGGCTTTAAAGAAACTTGAGAGAAGGATAGCAGGGGGGATAAAGGGCAATGGACGCAGGGGCAGGTTCATCAAGGTGGAAGCGGGGGCCGTGTCTGTAGACACCGAAGCGGTGGAGAGGGATGAGAAGTTTGACGGTCCTCACGGGGTATGGACCAGTCTTCCTGCTGACAAATACGATGCCTCCAGGATATACGACTGTTACGGGGAGTTATGGAAGATAGAAGAAGGGTTTCGTGTCATGAAGCACACAATGGCTGTAAGGCCTGTGTTTCACTGGACTCAAAGGAGAGTGGAGGCTCACATGGCCATCTGTTTTACGGCATTCGTACTGCTTCGCATACTGAGGTTCAGGCACAACTGTTATCATGGGGGAAAGGAACCGATGAGTGAAGGGGCCATACTGTCAGAACTTGGCAGGGTTGAGGCGTCCCTGGTGGTGGACAGGGGAACCAATAAGAGGTATCTGATACCTTCTCAGGGCACCACGGAGCAGAGATCTCTTTACTCCGCTGTGGGAGCGGTGCTCAGCAGGCAGACCATGCTTGCGGATTCCTGGTAAAAACAGACCGGGGACTCCCGGCTGACTAATAAACATCTCAAAAGCTCTTGTGTAGTGTACAAGCGGGAACCCGCTTGTGTAATATCAGGTACTTACGTTACAAAAGTGCGGAAGTCAGGATCCGTGAGCTGTTCCCAGTGCTCTTTTGTGTGCAGCAGGAAATGCAGCATGGCTTCCTCAGTCCCCTCATCGCGCGCATCTTGGGCAGAATCATGAGCAAAAGCTAAATGCGTACCGCCCCCCAAGACACTGAAAACAAGCATAAGACACCAAAACAGTGTGACCACACTGACTTTTTTCATGATTTTACCCCCCTTTTTTTAGTCTGATTATAGAACACCTAGTTTTATATGCTACCCGCTTTCAAGTTCGAAACGCAAAATTTGAAGTAAACGAGGCGTTTGCGTAGTAGGAAATAGTCAAACGGGGCAGGGAGCGGGCAAAAAACTTTTTACCCCATAATTCAGACAAAAACCCCTAAAAAACGACTGATTTCCGTCAAGGACCGCAAATTCCACCCCAAGCCGTGATCTGTGTTGAAAAACTTAAGGAAAATGGCAACTAACTCACTGTTATCATGGGGGAGAGGAACCGATGAGTGAAGGGGCTATCCTGTCCACTGGCAGGGTTGAGGCTTCCCTGCCAGTGGACAGGGGAACCAATAAGAGGTATCTGATACCTTCTCAGGGCACCACGGAGCAGAGATCTCTTTACTCCGCTGTGGGAGCGGTGCTCAGCAGGCAGACCATGCTTGCGGATTCCTGGTAAAAACAGACCGGGGACTCCCGGCTGACTAATAAACATCTCAAAAGCTCTTGTGTAGTGTACAAGCGGGAACCCGCTTGTGTAATATCAGGTACTTACGTTACAAAAGTGCGGAAGTCAGGGTGGGAGTAGTGGCGCTCTACAGCGCAACCAGATAATCAGGGAGTGCCGATTCTTCTTTCTGCGGGCTTTATGGGTAAAGTCTGTCTATACTCCAGCCGCTGTCCGGGGAAGAGATATATCTGAAACGGTCGTGAAGTCTGTTTTTTCTTCCCTGCCAGAATTCAAAGCGCACGGGACTCACTACGTATCCTCTCCAGAAATCGGGCCGCTCTACATTCCTGCCTTTCCATTCGGATCGGAACTGGTTGTACTGCTCCTCAAGCAGCCGACGGCTTGCAAGAACTTCGCTCTGCCTGGAAACATGTGCTCCGATGCGGCTCTGGCGTGGTCTGGACTTGAAGTATTCATCGGCTTCCGCCTCGGGCAGAAGCGACACCCGTCCGTCTATTTTCACCTGCCTCTCAAATTCAGGCCACCAGAAACAAAGCGAAGCAACCGGGTTCTCGGCTATGTCCCTGCCCTTACGGCTAAGGGAGTTTGAATAAAAGGAAAAACCCCTTTTATCATAACCCTTTAAAAGCACCACTCTTGAGGATGGAAATCCGTCGTCTCCTGCCGTAGAAAGAATAAAGGCGTTTGGAAAATCGATTTCCGATTCAAAAATCTTTCTGTACCAGAGATCGAACTGAACAAAGGGATCTTCGTCAAGATCTTCCCTGTCAAGTTTGAGTTTCAGGTACTGGCTTGAATGAAACTTATGTTTTTCTGACATTTTATCTCAGAATAACACTCTTAAGTGCACAATCCAGATCTTCGTGTAAGAATTCATAACCGCAGGAAAGAAGCTTCTCAGGGAAAACCATGCTGCCGGCAAGCATCGTGGAGCGGCCCATCTCTCCAAAGAGAAGTCTTACGGCAAATCCAGGAACTGAAAACCACGCCGGTCTTCGCAGAACTGATGCAAACGCGGCGGTAAACTGCCTGTTGGTCACCGGATTCGGGGATACCGCGTTAACGGGCCCGGTTACTTCCTTATGTTCAAGCAGATAAATAATTATCCGGCAGAGGTCTTGTATCGATATCCAGCTCATGTACTGACCGCCGCTGCCGACAACTCCCCCAAGACCCATTCTGAAAACAGGCAGCAAAGAACCTACTATGCCTCCTTTGGCGCTCAACACCACTCCTATGCGCAGGTTTATCACCCTTATGCCAAGGTGCAGCAAGGCCAGATTGGCTTCATTCTCCCAGTCACGGCAGGCATCGGGAAGAAATCCGGAGCCGGGCGGGGAGCCCTCGGTAAGTTTTTCTTCGGCCCTGTCCCCGTAATAACCGATTGCCGAAGCACATATAAAGGTTTTGGGAGGACAGTTAAGTCCGGAGAAAAGATTCACTAGGTAGCGGGTACTGTTCACCCTGCTGTCGCGTATCGATTTTTTTTTCTCCTCAGTCCATCTGCAGATTATGCTCTCCCCCGAGAGATGGACAACGGCGGAAAAACCCTCAAGCAAAGACGGATCGTCCACATGGCCTCTTGCCGGATCCCAGAAGATCAGATTCTCTCCTTCCGCCCGCGATCTTACAAGACGCCATATCTCATAGGAATCCGAGGGAATGGAATTAAGAAGATGGGTTCCCACAGTTCCGCTTGACCCTGAAACAAGCAATTTGGGCATTAAAGCCATAACCGGACAGTTACCCCCTGTTTTTGGACACAGCGCCGCTTATCCATTGTCGTTCCGACCAATCCAAGATCGCCACGGCACTTTAAGTTGTTATCACCGCCATATTATACTCGACCGTCATGCTGCCGCTACAGTCCCCCGGGACTTCTATCCTCCCGGCCCGCAGATCCGCACCTCACGAGGCAAAGGCCTCGATCAGCCGTTCCTGGTACTGCCTTACCTCCCTGAAGTCAAGAAAATAATGAGGGGCACTCAGTACCGGGAGGTCAATATATTTTCTGTACTCCTCAACTATACCCCTGCAATGTTCAGCATCTCCCACAACTGCAAACGCATCGACCATTTCATCGCTGACGCCCTTTATCATCGCCCGGACATCTTTTCTGCGAAAAGCATCTCTTATACCTCTTACCTCATCTGTAAAACCATGAAGAGTGAAAGGAGGATCGTAGGCTTTCACGGTAGCGTAGAATGCTATGGTCGCCCGAGCAGCCTCTCTCGCTCTTTGCCAGTCATGCGAAACGGCACAGGTAATAATCGAGCACTTTGTAAAATCCGGGTTTTCTGCGCGGATCTCGAGTTTTTTTTCAAGCGAAGGTGAAACCACCTTTTTTATGTATTCAAGAGAACAGACCACATGTCCCATGTAACCGTCTGCGATTTCGGCGGCGGCGGCGACCATTTTGCTTCCTATGCCGGCCACAAATATAGGTATGTCTTTTCTTACGGGTTCAAAAGCCCTTTTGTACCCCCTTGTGTTTACTCGGTAGAACTGCTCCTGAAAAACAATATCATTGCCCGTATGAGACCCGGACAGGATCTCCCTTATTAATCCGACGCATTCCCTCAGCCTCGCAACCGGTCTGTCTCCATAGGGGACACCGTGGAAATTTTCGTTTGTTCTTTTCGCCCCGGTACCGAGACCAAGTATCAGTCTGCCCGAACTTATTTCGTCAAGATCAAGAGAAGTAATGGAAGTAACCATCGGGCTTCTCACAAACGCAAGAGCAACGGCGGTGCCGAGTTTTATCTTAGAAGTAGCAGGGGCAACAGCTGAAAGCTGTTGAAAAGGGGTCCTGTAAAGCTCCGTGGCCCAGACGGAGTGAAAATTCGCTTTTTCAGCAGCAGCGGCAAGATCCTTGAGCTGTTCAATTGATCCCGCATCAAGTACAAACCCGACTTTTTTCATCAGGTTTATTATAAATAATAGAAAAGACGGAAAAAACCCTCGCTAAAGAAGGAGGGAAGAGCAGAGAAACCCGGTTCTAAGACTTTTTGGAAGAATCAGCCTGCTCTTCGGGTTTTTGGGACTCAGCTTCGGTTATTTGCGCTTCGTCCGGATCAGGTTGTTTTGCGGATTCTTCCTCGGAAGGTTCCTTTGAAGACTCGGCCTCGGTCACATCAGTCGCGCCCTGTTCATCAGCCTGGTCTTCAGGATTGTTTCCCTCCTCAAGCAGACCAAGCTGCTCTGCGGATTTTTTCTTTGAGCTTTCTTTCTGCGCACCCTGGGCTTCGGCCCTGGATTTTCCCCCACGTTTTTTTGTTTTGGCCTTGTACTCCTCGGTTACAAGCTCAATAAGCGAAATAGGGGCGTTGTCTCCCCTTCTGTAACCAAGTTTCACTATCCTGGTGTAGCCACCGGGACGCTCCATATATCTCTGGGCAATTTCAGAGAAAAGTTTTTCCACAACCGCACGGTCCCTTATATATCCCAGAGCCTTTCTTCTCGCATGAAGACTGCCGTTTTTACCCAGAGTGACCAGTTTTTCCACGACTCTTCTTATTTCCTTGGCCCTTGTGTCCGTTGTATTTATCCTGCCGTTACGCAGAAGGTCAGTAGCCATGTTGCGGAACATGGCCTTTCTGTGTTTCGAAGTAACGCCAAGTTTTCTTCCTGATTTTCTGTGTCGCATCTTTTTACAGTATACGGATCCGAACGCCGGTTATTCTGCGGATCTCTCAGAATCCCGCCTCTGTTTTTCGTTCTCAAAGACCTCGGTATCTATAGCCATGCCGAGACTCAGACCCATTTCCTTCAGTATTTTATTTACTTCCTCAAGTGAGGTTTTTCCGAAATTTTCAAGGTCAAGAAGATTGTCTTCAGTCCTCTGAACCACTTCTCCGATGTATTGTATTTGCGCTTTGCTAAGACAGTTTCTGGATCTCACCGAAAGATCTACATCCTCTATCGGGATAAAAAGTTTGTCGTCTGTCCCGCTTATACCAATAAACTCTTCCTCTTCCTCTTTGTCTGCAAGCTCCTCATCGAAATTAATGAAGATGCTCAGCTGCTGCTTAATGATTTTCGCACTGTAGGCAAGCGCCTCTTCGGGAAGAATCGTGCCATTTGTCCATATTTCAATAGTGAGCTTCTGATAATCGGTCCTCCGCCCCACCCTGGCGTTGGTAACAGTGTAATTAACTTTTTTTACGGGCGAGAAAAACGCGTCAACATGTATCAGGCCTCTTGATTTCTCCGTCTCTCTTCTAGATGCCGGATCGTAACCGCTTCCCATATTCACTGTGAGCTCCATTTCAAGCTTCGCTTCATCTCCCAGAGTCGCTATGTGCTGTTCACCGTTAACCACTTCCACCATGTGGTTAGTGGTTATGTCCGAGGCCTTCACTTCCCCGGAGCCCTGCGCACTCAGAACCACCGTCTGGGGTTCATATGTATGCATTTTGAGATCTACGCTTTTAAGGTTCAACACAATCTCGGTAACATCCTCCATGATTCCAGGTATGGTGGAGAATTCGTGCCTTACACCGTCTATTCGTACAGCTGTGATGGCGGGTCCCTGTATCGAGGACAGTAGAACCCTTCTTAGCGCGTTACCAAGAGTGATGCCGTAACCCGGTTCAAGAGGTTCGCAGATAAATTTGCCGTAGAAAGGAGTCGATACCTGCTCGTCTTTTTCAAGCGCTTTGGGATATGGCAGGTCTCTCCAGTTTTTCTGAAAATTCTCCAAGTTTCACACCTCCGTGTGTGCCAAGCTTTTCTAGACCCTTGAGTAAAACTCAACGATCAACTGTTCATCTATGGGAACAGTCACATCCTCTCTTTCAGGAAGTTTGGTCACAACCCCGCTGTAGTTTTCCCTGTCAAGCTCAAGCCACTGGGGGGATCCCCTTCTCTCAAGACCTTCAAGAGACTGGTTAACATGGGGGTTGCTTCTGGTTTTTGTCCTGATCTCTATTTTGTTTCCCTGCTCAACGCTAAAAGACGGAATGTTGACTCTTTTGCCGTCCACAAGAACATGTCCGAGCCAGACCAGGTGTCTTGCCTCGTTGCGGGAACTTGCGAATCCGAGACGGTAGATAACATTGTCGAGCCTTCTCTCAAGAAGCAGTATTAGCATAGCGCCGGTCACTCCGCTTCTTCGGGCCGCCTCGGCAAAATAACGGCTGAACTGCTTTTCGGTAAGACCGTAAATACGCTTGACTTTCTGTTTTTCCCTCAACCTTATTCCGTAGTCGGAGAACTTGGAACGGCCAATTGCGGCCCCGTGAACTCCAGGTCCTCGGTTGGGCCTTTTCTGTATGGCGCATTTTGACGTATAGCATCTGGCGCCCTTAAGAAAAAGCTGCTCCCCTTCTCTCCTGCAAAGCTTACAAGATGGTCCTCTATACCTAGACAATTACCTTCTTCCTCCTCGCAAACAACTTGAACACAGCTTCGTGCACAGCAACTAAACCCTTCTTCTTCCTGGGGGTCTGCAACCATTATGGGGAATCGGGGTAACATCCTTTATCAGAAGGACTTTCACCCCGGCAGCCTGAACGGCTCTTATCGCCGGCTCCCTTCCGGGACCGGGACCGCTTACGTAAACATTAGCCGACTTCAGCCCGAATGTCTTTGCCCTCTTCGATGCATCATCAGCCGCTACCTGAGCCGCAAACGGCGTCCCTTTCCTGGTGCCCTTAAATCCCCTGTTGCCGCCGCTTGACCAAGCTATGACGTTTCCGCTCATATCGCTGATCGTGACTATGGTATTGTTAAAAGTAGCCTGTATGTTGACCACTCCATGTTCAACGAATTTTTTTGCTTTCTTCTTTGTGAATTTTCTGCTCATCCGGAAAACCCCTTATTTGCCAGCTTTCTTTTTCTTGGCTATAGCCGTACCCCTGCGACCCTTCCTCGTTCTTGCGTTCGACTTGGTTTTCTGTCCTCTCACGGGAAGTCCCGTCCTGTGCCTTACACCTCTGTAGCAACCTATCTCGACCAAGCGCTTTATGTTGAGCTGTATCTCCTTTCTCAGATCCCCCTCAACTGTGTACTCACCTTCAATTATCGTGCGCAGTTTTGTTACTTCCTGATCGTCAAGATCCCCGGACTTCTTGTTCACGTCTATACCGGCCTTAGTGAGTATAACGTTTGAAGTTGCCCTACCTATACCGTAGATATATGTAAGACCTATCTCCACTCTCTTATTAAGAGGTATGTCAACACCTGCTATCCTAGGCATTAAAGCGTATCCTCCTCAACACTATCCCTGTCTCTGCTTGTGCCTTTTGTTAACACAGATCACCCGCACTACACCCCTGCGTTTGATGATCTTGCACTTATCGCATATTTTTTTTACCGATGCTCTGGTTTTCACTTTACTTCTTTTCCTGCGTTTATTTTCTGAGCCTGTAAGTAATTCTTCCTTTTGTAAGATCGTAGGGAGATATTTCAAGCTTTACCCTGTCCCCGGGAAGTATCCTTATGAATCTGGTTCTCATTTTGCCGGACACATAAGCCAGCACCTCGTGACCGTTCTCTATCTGGACCATGAACATCGCATTGGGCAGAGCTTTGGTTATAGTGCCTTCAAATTCTATTTTTTCTTCCTTCTCCATCAACCGTTCCTAATGAACCCTTTCGGTAAGAATTTCAGGGCCGTTATCTGTAAGGGCAACAGTGTGCTCAAAATGAGCGGAAAGTCTACCATCATAAGTAACAGCCGTCCACCCGTCTTTTAGTATCTTTGTTCTCTCCGAGCCCTCGTTCACCATAGGCTCTATGGCCATGACCATTCCGGAGCGAAGTCTCATTCCTCCGCCCTTGCCCTTGCCGTCCGGGGGAATAAAATTCGGCACTTGCGGTTCCTCGTGGAGTTCCCTGCCTATTCCGTGACCGACAAAATCCCTGACTATGGAAAAACCTTCATTTTCAACATAGGTCTGTATTTCCTTTGATATATCCAGAACTCTGTTTGAACTTTTCACCATGTCTATGCCCCTGTACAGGGAATCCCTGGTAACCCTAAGCAGTTTCTCGGCAACGGGCCGGATTTCACCGACCGCAACCGTTATGGCCGAGTCTGCGTAATAGCCGTCGAGCAGCACTCCGAAATCTATTCCTATTATGTCCCCGTCCTTGAGCATTTTTTTCTTCGAGGGAATGCCGTGCACTATCTCTTCGTTAAGGGCAAAGCACACCGACGCCGGATAATTCGCATACCCCTTAAAAGCGGCTTTATAGCCTCCTTGCGCGCACATTTTCTCCGCAATCTCGTTAAGCTCCCAAGTTGTCACTCCTTCCTTTGCCTCTTCTTCAAGCCTCATAAGCACTTCGGAAACCACCCTGCCGGCAGCCCTCATGCGTTTTATCTCTTCTCTGTTCTTCAAACGAATCATCTATTACCGCAGCTGCTTCAGCACGCCGTCTATTCTCCCGGCGATGTCCGATATCTGTCCCACTCCTTCGACTGTGCACAGAACTCCGGCCTTTTCGTAAAAATCCTTAAGAGGAGATGTCTGATCCTTGTAGACTCTGAGCCTGTTTATTATCACATCCTCCGTGTCGTCGTGCCTGCCTTCTATTTTCTGACGTCTGGTTATTCGCTGCACAACTTCCTCGTCGGGAACCTCAAGGAAAATAACCGCGTCAACGGCGATTCCGGAATCAGCAAGAATGCCTTCAAGAGATCTTGCCTGCTCCAGAGTCCTGGGAAAACCGTCAAGCATAAAGCCTCCCTCGCCGATAGCAGAGATTTTCTGCCTTATTATCTCCGTTACGACTTCATCGGGCACAAGCTCTCCTTTGTCCATAAACGATTTGGCGTAAAGTCCGACCTCGGTTTCGTTTTTTATGGCTTCACGAAGCACATCTCCGGTCGATATATGCTCAACCTTGTATTTATCGCTTATAAAATCAGCCTGCGTCCCCTTTCCGGCCCCAGGCGGCCCAAACAGTATCAGTCTCATAATTAGTCTCGGGTATCCCCCTCTGCGTCAGAATCTGTATCTCTGCGGTTCTTTCATTCCCCTTTTCTTCGTAAATCCTTCATAGCTGTGAGTTATCAGAAAAGATTCGATCTGCTGCATGAAATCAAGCGTCACTCCTATTACTATGAGCAGCGATACGCCTCCAAAATAAAACGGCAGATTAAACGGCTCTCTTTCAAGAAATACCGGCAGAACGCACACCGCCGCCACATATACAGCACCTATAAAAGTAATTTTACCCAGCACATTGCCTATGTATTCCGACGTCTTTCTGCCTGGCCTTATTCCCGGTATGTTTCCGCCGTTTTTTCTCAGATTATCGGACAGGTCGTCCGGATCGTATATTATGGAAGTATAGAAAAAAGCGAAGAATATTATGAGTACGGCGAAGATCAGGTTGTATACGAACACGTTCTGAAACACAAGGTCAGAGAAGGTGCGAATAGCGGGAACATCGGCAAACGTAACAATTGTAGCGGGGAAAATAAGGAGCGAAGAAGCGAAAATCGGAGGAATAACCCCCGAGGGATTGGTTTTAAGAGGCAGATGGGAACTCTGCCCTCCCATTACCTTCCTCCCTACGACCCTTCTGGGATACTGAACCGGTATTTTCCTGTACGAACGTTCAAAGAAAACTATAAGGCCCATAAGAAGCCCGAGGAAAATAAAAATAAGCAATACCCCCAGAACCGTAATTTCCCCCGTGCCGACAAGCCTTGAGAGGTTCCAGAACCCCCCGGGAATACTGGCGATTATCGATGCGGCTATAAGAAGAGATACGCCGTTTCCGATTCCATTCTCCGTTATCTGCTCTCCGAGCCACATAACGAAAAGCCCGCCTGCGGTGAGTGTCAGAACCGCCGTAACCTTGAACATAAGACCGGGGTCCGTAACGGCGCTTGCAACAGTGGCCGCCCCCACTCCGCCGCGCTCAAGTGTAACCGCAAGCATAAGGCCCTGAACAAGACATATAAGAACGGTGCCATATCTTGTGTACTGATTTATTCTTCTCCTTCCGGCGTCGCCT
Source organism: Thermodesulfobacteriota bacterium (assembly GCA_965200595.1). GTDB lineage: Bacteria > Desulfobacterota_D > UBA1144 > Nemesobacterales > Nemesobacteraceae > Nemesobacter. Next base: position 208,937 of record CBDAUE010000004.1, read on the forward strand.
TCTTTCTGCATCGCTTCAAGAGAAGGAAAGGCTTTTACCAGAAGCGACATGATGATTGATGCCGTAATGTAGGGCATAACCCCCAGGGCAAAAATCGACGCCTGCTCAAGTGCTCCCCCCGAGAACATGTTAAGTATGTCGAAGATCGTGCCACGGGTCTGCTCGAACATTTTGGCGATCTGGTCCGGATCAATCCCCGGGATCGGAACGAAAACCCCCGCCCTGTAGACAATAAGCATTGCCGCAGTAAAAAGAAGCTTCCTGTTAAGCTCCGGAATCCTGGGAAGTGACGCGACATTCCTGCTCATACTATCTCCACTTTCCCTCCCGCGTCGTTTATCTTGCGCGCGGCCGCCTCGCTGCAGGCGTTAACCGTTACAGAAATAGCGGAGGCAATCTCGCCGGCAGCCAGAAGCTTTACGGGTTTTTTGCCGCTTACCATTCCCGCCTCGGCAAGTTTCTGGACCGTAACCGATCCCGCATCCGCAAAACGTTCAAGGTCATTTATGCTGACTATGTCGTAGTGTTTTCTGAATATGTTTGTAAAGCCTCTTTTCGGACTCCTCATTTTCAGCGGAGTCTGACCCCCTTCAAACCATCTCGATACCCCTTTGCCTGAACGGGATCCCTGGCCCTTGTGCCCTCTCCCGCTTGTCTTGCCCTGGGAGCCCGCACCTCTTCCTACCCTTTTTCTTTTTGCCTTAGATCCCTTAACCGGTGAAAGTTCGTTTAACATGTCCCTGTGCACTCCACTGTCAAGTGCGTCTTAGCGCACCGCATCATAGTAATTGGGAAGATCAAGGTCCTTTATCTCCTTATTCCTCGTCTTCGCGATTTGTTCGGGGACCTGCAGTTCCGAGAGTCCCTTTACAACTGCCATAACCACATTAAGCGGATTCCTTGATCCGACAACTTTGGAGAGAATATCGTGTATGCCGGCAAGTTCTACCACCGCGCGGACCGCACCGCCGGCTATAACTCCCGTACCTGGAGCAGCAGGCAGAAGCATAACCTTGCTTGACACGTATTGCGTGTGAATTCCGTGGGGTATGGTGGCGCCGTTGCGCGGCACTTTTATGAGAGTTTTCTTTGCTTTCTCAACCGCCTTTCTTACGGCGTCGGGAACTTCATTTGATTTTCCCAGTCCGGCTCCCACAATTCCGTCGGAGTTTCCGACCACGGCAAGAACGGTGAAGTGAAATCTCTTGCCGCCCTTGGTCACCTTGGCAACCCTCCTTATGTGAACTACTTTTTCCTGTAATTCAAGCTCTGCCGGATTTATTCTCTCATCTGCCAAAACCAAAGCCTCCTTAATAATCTTTGTTCCTAAAACTCCACTCCCGCCTCGCGGATCCCGTCGGCAAGCGACTTTATCCTTCCGTGATAAGCGTAGCCCCCTCTGTCAAAACGCACTCTGTTTATACCTTTCTCAACGGCCATCTCCCCGAGATGCTTTCCAACTTCCCTTGCAATCTCGCTCTTTTTCATATTCTGCGAAGACAACCTTTTTTTCGTCTCGGAGAACATCGTTGACGCCTGAAGAAGGGTGACTTCTGCGGTATCGTCTATCAGCTGGGCGTATATATGTCTTGCCGAACGGAATACGGAAACCCTAGGAATCTCAGCAGTTCCACTTATTTTTTTCCTCACGGCAATATGTCTTCTTTTACGCGCCAGATTTCTGCTTTTTTTCTTTATCATTACTTAGCCGCTCCAGCTTTTCCGGGTTTAAGCCTCAACCTCTCGCCTTCGTAACGAACACCCTTGCCCTTATAGGAATCGGGCGGTCTTATCTTCCTTATGCGTGCCGCGGTCTCTCCCACGAGCTGCTTGTCGGCTCCGTGAAGGGAAAGCAGCGTGCCCCGTTCCTCCAAAGTGGCTTCCACGCCGCCGGGAAGAGAAAAATCGACCGGATGGGAGTAACCGAGTAAAAGTCTGAGTCCGTTTTTCCCCGCAGGATCCGCCTTGTACCCCGTGCCTGTTATGCGGAGCACCTTGGTAAATCCTTCACTCACCCCTGTTACCGAACTGTTAATAAGACTTCGGGTAAGACCGTGAAAAGATTTTATTCTCTTCTGATCGCTCTGCCTGGAAACAACCACAGCTCCGTCCTCAACAACGGCTTTTATTCCCTCGGGCAGGGGAACCTCAAGGCTTCCCTTCGGCCCCTTTATTTCGATACTTTCCTGTCCGGGCGTCACCGTTACCCCGTCGGGAATAACCACTGGTTTTACTCCTATTCTTGACATTAGTCTGTTCTCAGATCACCGTGCAGAGAATTTCCCCGCCTACCTTTTTGCTCCTCGCGGCAACCCCGGTCATTATTCCGTTTGAAGTGGAGAGTATTGAAATTCCCATTCCGCCTCTTACCCTCGGGATATTGTCCTTGCCTACGTAAACTCTTCTTGAAGGCTTGCTTATTCTTTTTATCTCCTCTATTGCCGCCTTGCCGCCAGGACCGTACTTCAGATTGATTGTTATGGTTTTTTTTACACCTTCTTCGGTAATTTTATAACTCTGCACGTAGCCTTCTTCTGTAAGAACCCTGGCGATCTCGCCTTTTATAATCGAGCCGGGGATCTCAACCTTGCTGTGGCCCGCTATAAAGGCATTCCTTATTCTTGTTAACATATCTGCAATCGGATCCGTCATTTTTTCTCCAACACGTTTTTTTTAAAAACTCGCCTTTCTGACACCCGGAAGATGTCCTCTGCTGGCAAGAGACCTAAAACAGACCCTGCAGATACCGAATTTTCTCATAAAACCTCTCGGTCTTCCGCAAAGTCCGCAACGATTAACCGCACGCACACTAAACTTCGGGTTCCTCTTTGATTTTTCAAGCAATGCTTTTCTGGCCATAGTTCCTCTCTTCTAATTTTTCGCAAACGGCACTCCGAGACCGGCAAGAAGCTCCATGGCTTCCGCATCGGTTTTTGAAGTGGTGATCAGGCTGATATTCATTCCCTTGTTGTACTGAACCTTGCTGTAATCTATTTCAGGAAAAACCAGATGCTCCCTTATTCCCAGAGTATAGTTGCCGGAGCCGTCAAAAGCCCGCGGCGACAGACCCTTAAAATCTCTGACTCTTGGAAGAGCGAGGTTCACCAGACGGTCGAAAAACTCATACATTCTCTCCCCGCGCAGAGTAACCATGCAGCCTATAGGCTGGCCTTCCCTGAGCTTAAAACCCGCAACTGACTTCCGCGCCTTGGTAATTACCGGTTTTTGTCCTGTTATATCCGCAAGTTCCGAGACGGCCTCATCTATTACCTTTGTCTGTCTTCCGGCTTCACTGAGCCTCCCGAGACCCATATTCACCACTATCTTCTCAAGCTTCGGAACCTGCATGGTGTTTCCATAGGAAAACTTTTCAACCAGTGCGGGTACGACCTTGCTCATATACAGAGTTTTTATTCTCGGAACCATTTTCTCAGATTTCCTTTCCGGTCTTCCTGTTAAACCTTACTTTTTTACCGTCTTCGCCGGTTCTGTATCCGACTTTTACCGGCTGGCTGTTTTCCGAATCGTACAGCATAAGATTCGAGACATGGATTCCTGCCTCTTTTTCGATTATTCCGCCGGCAGGGTTTTTCTGCGTCGGACGATTGTGCCTCTTTATGATGTTTAGCTTCTCCACAAAGGCTTTTTCAACTTCCCTGTCGATTCTCAGCACCTTGCCGGTCTTGCCTTTCTCTTTGCCTGCAACCACGTAGACCGTATCCCCGGCCCTTATGTGAAATTTTCTGGCGGACATGTTCACACAACCTCCGGAGCGAGCGAGATAATCTTCATAAAACCCTTGAGCCTCAGTTCACGCGCGATAGGTCCGAAAACCCTAGTGCCTATCGGTTCGTTTTCCTTGTCTATTATGACGGCGGCATTGTTATCAAAGCGCACATATGTACCATCCGGCCTTCTCTGTTCCTTCCTCACCCTGACTATCACGGCCTTGTAAACAGAACCTTTTTCCACCTTGGACTTCGGAATGGCCTGCTTTACAGAAACCACAACAACATCTCCCAGCCGTGCGTATTTTCTTCCGGAACCTCCCAGGACCTTTATGCAGAAAAGTCTTTTGGCCCCTGTGTTATCCGCCGAGTCCAGATATGTGCTTGACTGAATCATTTTTTTCTCCCGTAGCCCGAAGAATCAAAACCGCGCCCTATGTTGCCGCGGCCTGATTGACCACACTGCTAAGCCTCCACCTTTTGGTTTTACTGTGAGGCCTTGACTCTATTATCACTACTTTGTCGCCTATGTTGCATTCGTTGCGCTCATCGTGGACCTTGAACCGCTTTGCAATTCTTATCTGCTTTTTATAACGGCCGTGACTTTTTATCCTCTGCACTTCCACAACCGCCGTCCTGTCCATCTTGTTGCCTACCACAATCCCCGTTCTGGTCTTTAACTTTCCTCTTTCCATGGAATTAACTCCCCGAGGCCGTATCCCGCTGTTTTTTTATGGTAAGTATCCTTGCAATCTCTCTTCTCAACTGCTTTACCCTCGCATTGTTGGGATTCTGCCCGGTGGCAACCTGTATTCTGACATTGAAAAGCTCTTCGTTCGCGTCACGATGGCGCTTGTCAAGCTCCTCGGGCGTGAGATTTCTCAGTTCTTCCGCGTTGGTCGCCATCAGACAATATCCTCCGTGCTTCTGACCACTATTCTGGTTCTGAGAGGAAGCTTATAGGAAGCAAGCCTCAGGGCCGAGCGTGCCAGTTCTTCGCTTACTCCCGATATTTCGTAAAGAAACTGTCCTCTTTTTACCGGCGCCACATAACTGTCCACATCCCCTTTTCCCTTTCCCATTCTGGTCTCCGCAGGCTTCTTGGTAATGGGTTTGTACGGGAATATCCTTATCCACAGATTCCCTCCCCTTTTCACGTGTCTTGTGATCGCAATACGGGCAGCTTCTATCTGCCTTGAAGTAATCATCCCGTTCTCCAGAGTCTGAAGCGCAAGATCGCCGAAGGCAAACGTCGTCCCCCGGGTCGCCGCTCCTCTGTTTCTCCCCTTAAACTGCTTTCTGTACTTTGTTTTCTTAGGCTGAAGCATTCTTATCAGTACTCTGGGGAATCTGCCCTGCATTCCCTTTAGTCTTTTTCTGTATTATCTCGCCTTTGAATATCCAGACCTTTACGCCTATAACTCCGTAGGTGGTCGACGCTCCGGCAACCCCGTAGTCAAGGTCCGCGCGCAGCGTGCCGAGAGGCACCCTTCCCTCCCTGTACCACTCCCTTCTCGCTATCTCGGCCCCGCCGAGACGCCCGGAGACCATAACTTTTATTCCCAGAACCCCGGCCCGTATGGAGGATGAAAGAACTCTTTTCATAGCTCTTCTGTACGCAACCCTTCTTTCAAGCTGAAGTGCAAGGTTTTCAGCAACAAGCTGCGCATCGGTTTCGGGTCTTTTCACCTCTCTTATGTCAAGAAATATGCCCTTTCCCGTCATCTGCTGAAGTTTTTTCTTCAGCTGCTCTATCTCCTGACCCTTTCTTCCTATGATGATGCCGGGTCTTGCCGCATATACCAGAATCCTGACCTTGTCGGCCGCGGCCCTTTCAATCTCAATGTTCGAGATGGCCGCCTGATAAAAGGTCTTCTTCACGTAGTTACGGATGTCTATATCCTCTTTGAGCAGGGATCTGTACATCTGTTTTTCGGCAAACCACTTGGAATCCCACGACTTGGTTATTCCGATACGAAGTCCTATAGGATTAATTTTCTGTCCCAATTCAAAATCCCCTCTGTTCAAGTACTATCGTTATATGACTCATCCTGGTTTTACGGGCAGAGGCCCTTCCCATCGCCCTAGCTTTGAAACGCTTAAGTGTCGGACCCTGTGTCGCGTAGACTTCCTTTATGTAGAGGGAGTCAATATCGCTGTATCCTTTTTCAGAAGCGTTTGCCACAGCCGATTCAAGCAGCTTGGAGAGCAGCGGCGAGACCCTCCTGCGGGCTGAGAGCAGAATCGAGGAGGCGTCCTCGACGCTCTTTCCCCTTATGAGGTCAAGAACTACCCTGGCCTTCTTCGGAGACACCCTAGCATATTTGTATACTGCTTTAGAAACCATATTCTATCTCTTTTTCCGTTACTATCTTTTCCTGGCTTTTCTGTCACCAACATGACCATGATAAGTCCTGGTGGGAGAAAATTCGCCCAGTTTATGTCCGACCATCTGTTCAGATACAAATACGGGAATAAACCTGGTTCCGTTGTGAACCGCAAAAGTCATTCCTATCATCTCAGGTATTACCATTGAAGCTCTTGACCAGGTCCTGATGATTTTCTGACTTCCGGAACTCTGTGCCTGCTCAACTTTCTTCATAAGCTTTTCGTGCACATACAGCCCCTTTTTACTTGATCTTGCCATTAAAAGCTCCCGCGATTAATCCATTCCGTAGCCGACCCTTCTCGGCTTAACTATATATTTGTCCATTCTCTTGTTGTTTCTCGTCTTTTTTCCTATTGCAATCCAGCCCCAGGGGGAAACGGGATGAGGGTTTCCCTTGGTCGCCTTGCCTTCTCCTCCCCCGTGGGGATGATCAACCGGATTCATCGCCACGCCGCGAACCGTAGGTCTTACACCCTTGTGACGGGATCTGCCGGCCTTTCCCCAGACTATAAGTTCGTTCTCGGTGTTTCCGATTCTTCCCACCGTAGCCATGCACCGGAGGTGAATCAGTCTTATTTCGCCGGAAGCAAGTTTTATCTGGGCGTATTTACCGTCTTTTGCAACAATCTGCGCCGAAGAGCCTGCGGAACGGACCAGCTTTCCTCCTCCGCCGGGCCTTATTTCTATGTTGTGAACAACCGTACCCACGGGAATATTTTCTATGGGGAGAGCATTTCCGGGCGAAACTTCCACTCCGGGTCCGGAATTCAGTTCATCCCCCACCTTAAGGCCGGCAGGGGCTATGATATATCTTTTCTCACCATCGGCATAAGAGAGAAGAGCGATCCTGGCGGAACGATACGGATCATATTCAAGCGAGATGACTCTGGCAGGTACGCCGTGCTTGTTTCTTTTGAAATCTATTATTCTGTAGCGTTTTTTGTGACCTCCGCCTTTTCTGAAGCTTGTAACCCTTCCATTGGAGTTGCGTCCCGAGTTCTTTTTAAGGGAAACCGTGAGGGACTTGTGCGGCTTTTTTGAGGTTACTTCCTCGAAATCAAACCCGGACATGAACCTTCTTCCCGGAGATGTGGGATTGTATTTTTTTATTCCCATGATCAGACCCCTTCAAACAGGTTGATTTCTCCTTCTTTGAGTTTAACGTAAGCCTTTTTAACCGCTGAGCGCTTTCCCACGACCCTGCCGAATCTTTTCACTCTTTTCCCCGGAAGCACAAGAGTTCTTACCTTGTCCACCTTGACGCCGAAAATCTTCTCTACAGAATCCTGTATCTCTTTTTTATTGCATCTTCTGTCGACGGAAAAAACATACCAGCCATCTTCTCTGGCCTCTGTGCTTTTCTCGGTAATCACAGGAAGCTTTATGATCGAACGGGGATCTTTCACGACAGTCTCTCCTGGATTTTTTCAACCGAATCCCGCACCATGACTATATTCCTGTGCCTGAGAAGATCATATACGTTAAGCCCTTCTTCTCTCAGCACTTTCACGTTAGGTATGTTCCTTGCCGATTTGCGCAGATGCTCATTATCCGAACCGACAATTACAAGAGCCTGTGAGAATTCAAAATCCTTCATGAATTTTGCCACTTGTCTGGTCTTCACCTCAGGAAGCTCAAAATTGTCGAGCACAAGTATGGCACCTTCGCTGAAACGGCTTGAAAGAGCGGAAAGAAGCGCTCCTTTTCTCACTTTTTTCGGAATTGAGTAAGACCAGTCTTTCGGTCTCGGTCCAAAGACCACTCCGCCTTTGCGCCAGATCGGGGAACGCCTAGATCCCGCCCTTGCGCGGCCTGTGTGCTTTTGTTTCCACGGCTTTGCTCCGCCGCCCCGGACTTCACCTCTAGTCTTAGTGGAGGAAGTTCCGGCTCTTTTTTTGGCAAGCTGCCAGTTGACCACTTCATGGAGCAGGTGCTTTTTTACCGGAGCCTCAAATATTTCAGAGCGAAGTTCCATTGTCCCGACCTTGTTCCTGCCCAGATCGTATACGTCAACTTGAAGCATCTTTTGCCCCCTTTGACGTGTACTGGAGAAAAAGCGTCCCTCCCACAGGACCCGGAACCGAACCCTTTACGAAAAGAAGATTTCTCTCAACATCTATATCAACCACCTTTATGCCCTGGACCTTCACATTCTTTCCGCCCATTCGCCCGGGCATTCTCAACCCTTTCCACACCTTGGCCGGAGACGATGCCTGTCCTATGGAACCGGGCCTTCTGTGGGCCATGCCGCCGTGGGACATCGGCTGCCTTGAAAAATTGTAACGTTTTATTGTCCCGGCAAATCCCTTTCCCTTGCTTTTAGCCGTAACGTCAAGGACATCCCCAACCTTGAAAATGTCGACTTTTACCAAGTCCCCGATCTCGTAATCGTCAACTGTGGCGGAAAACTCCCTGAGCTTCGCAGTAGGATTCACTCCGGCTTTTGCGAAATGTCCCTTCATGGGACGCGTGAGCCGCTGGGGCTTTACATCCCCGAAACCGAGCTGAACGGCGTCATAACCGTCTGAGTCCTTGGTTTTTTTCGAAACCACAAAGCACGGGCCGGCTTCAACCACGGTAGTGACAATTTTCACCATGTCGTCGTTGAAAAACTCGGTCATCCCTTTTTTCGTTCCTATAAGTCCCTGAATCATTTTTACGAACCCGTCAGTTTTATCTCCACTTCCACACCCGAAGCAAGGCTCAGCTTCATAAGCTCATCTATTGTCTGCTGTGTTGGTTCAAGTATGTCCACAAGCCTTTTGTGCGTTCTTATCTCAAAATGCTCTCTTGAATTCTTGTTTACGTGAGGACCGCGCAATACGCAGAATCTGTTTATGCTGGTGGGAAGCGGAACCGGACCCGCTACTCTCGCACCGGTTCTCTTGGCGGTATCGACAATTTCCTCCGTCGAATTATCAAGAAGTCTGTAATCAAAAGACTTAAGTTTTATTCGTATTTTCGAAGCTTTGCTCATCACTCAATGATCTCTGTTACAACGCCTGCCCCAACTGTTCTTCCACCCTCTCTTATCGCAAAACGCAGCTGCTCTTCCATCGCTACAGGCGCTATCAACTCAACTTCCATACTCACATTGTCCCCAGGCATCACCATCTCCACCCCTTCAGGCAAGATCACTGACCCCGTAACATCAGTCGTCCTTAAATAAAACTGCGGCCTGTACCCAGGAAAAAACGGCGTGTGCCTTCCCCCCTCCTCCTTCTTTAACACATACACCTCAGCCTTGAACTTCCTGTGCGGCTTTATGCTCCCAGGCGCACTCAACACCTGCCCCCTCTCAACCTCATCCTTGCCTATGCCCCTCAGCAATACACCCACATTGTCTCCAGCCTGCGCATCGTCCAGTATCTTGCGGAACATCTCCAAACTAGTCGCCACCGTGCTAGTCGTATCCTTAAACCCCACTATCTCTATCTCCTTGCCTGCCACTATCTTCCCCCTCTCCACCCTGCCCGTCACCACTGTCCCCCTCCCCGATATCGTGAACACATCCTCTATTGCCATCAAAAACGGCTTGTCCATGTCCCTTTGCGGCTCAGGCACATACCCGTCTACCTGATTCATTAACTCCAACACCTGCTCCCCTGCTCCACTGTCCCCCTCTATTGCCTTAAGCGCGCTTACCTGCACCACCGGTATGTCGTCCCCAGGAAACCCGTACTCGCTTAACAGCTCCCTTATCTCCAGCTCCACAAGCTCAAGCAGCTCCTCGTCATCCAGCATGTCCACCTTGTTCAAAGCCACCACTATGTACGGCACTCCCACCTGCCTTGCCAGCAGTATGTGCTCCCTCGTCTGCGGCATCGGACCGTCAGGCGCACTTACAACCAGCACCGCCCCGTCCATCTGCGCCGCTCCCGTTATCATGTTCTTTACATAGTCAGCATGCCCCGGACAGTCAACATGTGCGTAATGCCTCCCTTCCGTTTCGTACTCCACGTGAGCTATGTTTATCGTTATCCCCCTCTCCCTCTCCTCCGGCGCCTTGTCTATGTTGTCAAACTCCACATACTCCGCCTGCCCCTGCTTTGACAGTATGTTCGTTATCGCCGCCGTTAACGTCGTCTTGCCGTGATCCACATGCCCTATCGTACCTATGTTTAAATGCGGCTTCCCCCTCTCAAATCTCTGCTTTGACATCGCTTGACCTCCTTGTTAAAAAGAACATAAAAACATCAGCTGACATTGGCCGCCTGTTTTAACTCTTCGGCTATACTGGCTGGCAGAGCAAAATAATGGGAGAATTCCATAGTGAAAAGCCCCCTGCCTTCGGTCATTGACCGCAAGTGGGTTGCGTAACCAAACATTTCTCCAAGCGGAACTTCCGCTTTTACCGCCTGCATAACGCCTCTCATTTCCGTACTGCTTACTCTCCCGCGCCTTGAGCTCAGATCGCCTATGACGGTTCCCATATGAGCTTCGGGAACAACCACTTCAAGCTTCATTACGGGCTCAAGCACAACCGGAGAAGATTTGTGAACCGCATCCTTAAATGCCATGGAACCGGCAATCTTAAAGGCAATCTCAGAGGAATCCACATCGTGAAAAGAACCGTCGTAAAGAGTTACCGACACATCGACGACCGGATACCCGGACACAATCCCGGTCTCCATGGCCTCGACTATTCCCTTCTCAACCGCGGGAATAAACTCCTTGGGAATCACCCCTCCTTTTATCTGATCGTGGAACTGAAATCCTTCGCCTCTTTCAAGAGGTTCCACCCTTATCTTCACATGGCCGTACTGACCGCGCCCACCGGTCTGCCTTATGTATTTCCCTTCGGTCTGGGAGGTAGTGGTTATAGTCTCCCTGTAAGCCACCTGAGGTTTGCCCACGCTCGTATCGACGTTAAACTCCCGCCTCAGCCTGTCGACGATTATCTCGAGGTGAAGCTCGCCCATTCCGGAAATTACCGTCTGGCGGGTCTCCTCATCGGTTTTCACTTTAAAGGAAGGATCCTCCATGGCTAGCTTACTCAGGGAAAGACCGAGTTTTTCCTGGTCGGCGTTTGACTTGGGCTCTATTGCAATAGAAATAACCGGATCCGAGATATGAAGACTTTCAAGTATCACGGGGTTTGAATCCGCACACAGCGTATCGCCCGTAAGAGTGTTCTTAAGACCTACAGCGGCAGCTATGCCGCCGGCCTCAATCTCCTTTATGTCTTCGCGTTTGTCTGCGTGCATGCGAAGAAGTCTTCCGATTTTTTCATTCTTAAGATTGGACGAGTTGTAAACGGTAGTGCCTGATTTCAGTTTCCCGGAATAAACCCGAAGGTAGGTAAGCTGGCCCACGAAAGGATCGGACATGATCTTAAACGCAAGCGCGGAGAAAGGTTCTTCTTTGTCGGGCCTTCTCTCAACTTCCTCATCGGTTTTGGGATGAATGCCTTTTACCGCCGGCAGATCCACCGGAGCAGGCATATATTCCACAACGGCGTCAAGCAGGAGCTGAACTCCCTTGTTCTTAAAAGCCGACCCCAGCATGACGGGGACTATGGCCGCGGCGATTGTCTGCTGTCTTACGGATCTGCGAATCATCTCTTCGGAGATATCCCCTCCGTCAAGATAAAGCTCCATTATTTCCTCGTCGTTATCCGCAAGAGCCTCTATGAGTTTTTCCCTGTATTCGGCCGCCTGCTCTTTGGTGTCGTCGGGAATATCTACGAATTCAAACTTGGCCCCTAGGCTCTCCCCGTCCCAGACCGCCATTTTCATTCTTATCAGGTCAACTATTCCCCTGAAGTCGTCGCCGTCAAACCAGGGAATCTGAAGACACACGGGATTTGCACCGAGTCTTTCAACTATCTGGTCCACGACCTTGTAGAAATCTGCCCCGACCCTGTCCATCTTGTTCACAAAACACATCCTCGGAACCGAGTAACGGTCGGCCTGTCCCCACACTGTCTCGGTCTGAGGTTCGACCCCTCCCACGCAGTCAAACACAACCACCGCGCCGTCGAGCACCTTTAGCGATCTCTCAACCTCTATGGTGAAATCAACGTGGCCGGGAGTGTCTATGATGTTTATCCTGCAGTCCTTCCAGAAACATGTGGTGGTGGCTGAAGTAATGGTGATGCCCCGTTCGCGCTCCTGCTCCATCCAGTCCATGGTAGCCGCGCCTTCGTGCACCTCGCCGATTTTGTAGGTTATGCCTGTATAGAAAAGTATTCTCTCGGTAGTGGTGGTCTTGCCGGCGTCTATGTGAGCAACGATTCCGATGTTTCTCACCCTGTTTATGGGAAATATCTGTTCTGACACCTTCAAATCCTCCGGGGAATTACCACCTGTAGTGGGCAAAGGCCCTGTTGGCCTCGGCCATTCTGTGAACATCCTCTTTCTTCTTGACAGCGCTGCCCCTGTTGTTGTGGGCATCGATTATTTCCGAAGAAAGCTTTTGCACCATCGATTTTTCTGATCTTGAACGGGAGGAGTTTATGAGCCATCTGATCCCGAGGGACTGCCTTCTGAAGGAACTCACTTCCATGGGAACCTGGTAGTTGGCTCCTCCGACGCGCCTTGATCTCACCTCGACCGCGGGTTTTACCTTGTCAATCGCGTCGTGAAAGACTTCAAGTGGGTCTTTTCCGGTTTTCTGCTCTATTACGTCAAGAGAATCATAGAAAATTTTCTCGGCCTTGCTCTTTTTGCCGTCGTACATCAGGCTGTTTATAAACTTGGCGACAAGCAGATCTCCGGTTCTGGGATCCGGAGTCAGTTTTCTTCTTGGTGCTCTACCTTTTCTCGGCATCTGTCGCTTCCCGCCAGCTATTTAGGCTTTTTGGCTCCGTACTTGGATCTCCCGTTTCTTCTGTTATCAACTCCAGTCGAATCAAGAGTTCCCCTCACTATGTGGTACCTGACTCCCGGAAGGTCTTTCACCCTGCCGCCTCTTACGAGCACAACCGAGTGCTCCTGCAGGGTATGTCCTTCTCCGGGTATGTATCCTGTAACCTCTATGCCGTTTGTAAGTCTTATCCTAGCGACCTTCCTGAGCGCGGAATTAGGCTTCTTTGGAGTGGTGGTGTAAACCCTCACGCAGACCCCTCTTCGCTGTGGACATCGCTGAAGAGCTCTGGCCTTGCTTTTCTTCTTGGCCGTCTCCCTTCCCTTGTTAAGCAACTGACTTATTGTAGGCATAAAACCACCCTTCACCCAAATTTGGGTAATCCGATTATTATTAGCTTATCAACAAACGGATGTCAATAAAAAAACGGAAAAAAACCGATGAACCCCAAATCGAGGGAAGGACTATATTACAGAAAGAAAATAGGTTTTCAATAAGAAATTTCGGGGCTGTATAAATTTATCAAACGTTGTCCGAAAATGGATGCAACTTATCTGGAAAAGACCTTAAACCTGCTAATTTCTACAGGTCCTGGATTTGCAAGGCGAACAGATTAAAGACTCATCAGGATTCGATGCGCAAAAGTGCTTTTTTTCCTATGTCGGTCCTGTATATCAGATTTCCGTCGGAAATGGAATCGACTGCCTTGTAGGCATTCTTAATGGATTCCTCTATGGTATCGCCAACGGAGGTAACTCCCAGGACTCTGCCGCCGCTTGTAACAAGCCTGTTTTCGGAAAAAGCGGTTCCCGCGTGAAAAACCACGGTCTCGGCAGTATCGGGAAAGTCTGCAAGTTTTTTAAGTTCAACCCCTTTGGGGTAGCTTCCAGGGTAACCCCGAGAAGCCATGACGACGCACACACAGAAGCCCGGCTTCCATTTTATAGAGTCTGCTTTCATCTCCCCCCGTGCTATTGAATAGAGAACAGGAACGATATCCGATTCCATTTTCATAAGAAGCGGCTGGGCTTCGGGGTCGCCGAAGCGGCAGTTAAACTCAAGCACTTTTAGGTCATCGTCTTTTATCATCAGTCCTGCATAGAGAATTCCCCTGTAAGTTCTCCCCTCGGATTTCATGGCCCGGACGGTTGGAACCATAACTTCGTCAATTATTCTCTGTCTTAGACGATCCGTAACCACCGGGGCGGGAGTGTATGCCCCCATGCCTCCTGTGTTCGGCCCCTTGTCTCCGTCAAAAATCGGCTTATGATCCTGGGAAGGCTCCAGAGGAAGTATGTTTTCCCCGTCGGTAAAGGCAAAAAAAGAAGCTTCCTCGCCAGTAAGAAACTCCTCTATCACGACCTTCGTCCCAGCCTCGCCGAACGCCCCGTGCTCCATCATCGAGCGGATGGCCTCCTCGCCGTCTGCCCGAGAAGCGCATATAATAACGCCCTTGCCCGCGGCAAGACCGTCGGCTTTCACCACGAAAGGCGGCTCGGTTTCCCTTATTCGGGCAATCGCCTGTGCCATATCGGTGAACACAGAATATTCTGCGGTCGGAATTCCGTATTTTTTCATCAGGTCTTTTGAGAAGCTTTTGCTTCCTTCAAGTTCTGCGGCGGCTTTTGAGGGACCGAATATCAAAAGACCTTGTTTTTCAAAAAAATCGGTTATTCCTTCGCAAAGAGGCTGTTCGGGACCGACCACGGTAAGGTCTACAGACTCTTCTTTAACAAACCGCGCAAGCGAATCGAAATCTCCGACACCGATAGCAGCACACTCTGCATGGCGGCTTATGCCAGCGTTTCCGGGAGCGCAGTAGACTTTTTCCACAAGAGGACTCTGGTTTATTTTCCAGCAAAGAGCATGTTCCCTACCCCCGCCTCCTACAACAAGTACTTTCATTCGGAATCTCCCAAGACTATTGAAAATACATCCTCAAAATCCAACTTCGACATGTCTGGAATTGCTCTGCATCCATTTCTCTTATGTCGAAGCTCTCGCCACATTGTACGCATTTTTCGTTCTGTTCCTCGTAAACCTTTTACTTACTTAATGTCGCCTGTCCCCGAAAATCTGAAATAGTAAATACCTAAGACAATTTTCATGCTCAAAGCTCTTCGGATGTGACCTATTATATCATGCTTAGTCACATATAATATTTCAGAAAGGCAATTCTGTATCAGTTCTTATTAGACAACAAAAAATCAGGCAAAGCACAGAATTTAATTACAGGAGACAGTAATGTCAGCCAGTGTCTTTGATGTAGCGGAATATATACTTGAGAAAAAAAGGCCTGTTCCTGCCATGAAGCTGCACAAGCTTGTCTACTATTGCCAAGCCTGGTCTTTGGTGTGGGAAGACAGACCTATGTATGAAAGCAAAATAGAGGGCTGGGCAAACGGTCCTGTGATTCCCGAATTGTACCATGCACATAAGGGCAGATACCTGTTAGACGGTGTTGGAGGAGATCCTTCAAAGCTTTCCCAACCGGACATAGAAAGCATTGATGCTGTTTTAGAATATTACGGCGATAAGTCCTCACAATGGCTATCTGACCTGACTCATCAGGAAGATCCGTGGATAGATGCGCGAGGGGATCTGAAAAAAGGTGAGAGGGGGAGCGAAGAAATTACGCTTGCTTCCATGGCGGAATATTACGGTTCCCTTTGACATACAAACTGAAATTGAAACCACGAGTCATGGCAAGAAAGCGTAACAATGCAAGGAAAATCAGCAGTCCAGATATGATTTTTCAATATAATTCCCAAATATTTTTACCATCGAACCCTGCTATTCAACGGTAACGACTTTCGCCAGGTTCCTAGGCTGATCCACATCCGTCCCCAGAATGTTGGCGACATGGTATGCCAGAAATTGCACGGGAATAACCGACACCATAGGGCTTACCAGGTAAGGACTTTTCGGAATCACTATTTTTTTGTCCCGCTGATCGGGAAGCCGAAGCTCAGTATCCGACGTTATGAAAATGATCCGCCCTCCCCTGGCCTTTATCTCCTGAAAATTTCCCAACAGCTTCTTGTAGTATACATCCTCTTCGGGAGCTATGAACACAACAGGCATGTTTCTGTCCACAAGAGCTATGGGACCGTGCTTCATCTCCCCGGCGGCATATCCTTCAGCGTGGATGTATGAAACCTCCTTCAGCTTTAACGCTCCTTCCAGAGCCACGGGGTAGTTAATTCCCCGGCCCAGATATATAAAATTCCTGTAGCCGTGAAAATCTCCTGAAAGCTCCTGTAACTGCTCATCGAGACCCAAAGCTTCCTGCTGGAGTTTTGAAACCGATATTGCATCGGCTATAAGCTGCCTGGCTCTTTTTGAATCGACCGTTTTTCTCAGGATACCAAGATATACGGAAAGAAGATAAAACGCCATCACCTGCGTTGTGAAGGACTTTGTGGAGGCAACCCCGATCTCGGGTCCCGCCTTTGTGGCTATCAGGCAGTCAGAGTCTTTTGAGATTTTGCTGAGCGCAACGTTCGTTATGCCTATTGAGCTCATGCCGAGTTCCCGGGCCTTTAGAAGCGCTTCTGAAGTATCCGCCGTCTCGCCCGACTGGGAAACCGCGATAAAAACAGTGTCGGGACCGACGACCGGATTTCTGTACCTAAACTCAGACGCAAGCTCCACCTGAGTGTTCACTCCGGCCACTTCCTCCATAACGTACTTCCCTATAAGGGAAGCGTGGTAGGAAGTGCCGCAGGCGGCGATAATGATTCTCTTCGCGCTTGTCAGAAGCGACGGATCCACATCGTCGAGAAGCACATTTTTCATATCCGCCGTGAATTTCCCCCGAAGCGTATCGAAAATTGCCGAAGGCTGTTCGAAAATTTCCTTGAGCATGTAATGGCGATAGCCAGACTTGTCCGTAACCGAAGGGTCCCAGTCGACAACCGTCGCGTCTCTTGTGACTTCCCTGCCCTCAGCGTCGGTTACGGAAACGCCGTTTTCGTCAAGAATCGCAAAATCGTTATCCTCAAGGAAAATAAATTCCCTGGTGTAAGGAAGAATCGCGGGGACGTCTGATGCAAGAAAAGACTCGCCGCCGGCGCGCGCAACCACAAGGGGAGAAAAACGCCTGGTGGCTACTATCTTTCCGGGTTCTGCATCCGACATGACCGCCACCGCGTAAGAGCCCTCTATTTTCTCAAAGGCTTTTCTTGCCGACTCAAGAAGAGAGTTTCCTTTTTCCGTAAAATCACGGATCAGATGACAGATGACTTCGGTGTCGGTATCGGAGGCAAACTCATAACCTGCGGCGATAAGTTCATCTTTAAGTTCGGGGTAGTTCTCCACTATTCCGTTATGCACAACGCTTATCGGACCGGATATCTGAGGATGGGCGTTTCGCTCCGAGGGATCGCCGTGGGTGGCCCATCTGGTGTGGGCAATGCCGAGAGAAGAGACAATCTCGCAGTCTTTTAGCCTGGAGAAAAGATTTTCAAGCTTTCCCTCGCTTCTTATGATGCGGGAGCGGCCGTCCTCGATAAAACATATCCCGGAAGAATCGTATCCCCTGTACTCAAGCCTGCCCAGACTTTCGCATAAAACGCTTTTGGTTCTGTCCGAACTTCCCACATATCCCACTATTCCGCACATATCAGGATTTCCCCTTTTTCTTTTTTCTCTCCGCCCAGCCGGCCACTTCTTTCTGCCCGGAACGTTCTATGGCCAGAGCGCCAGTAGAGACGTCTTTTGTTATCGTGGAACCCGCGGCCGTAGTGGCTTCTTTTCCAACTCTTACGGGAGCAACAAGCATGGTGTCGCTTCCTATAAAAGCGCCATCCTCGACCACTGTCCTGTGCTTGTTTACCCCGTCGTAGTTGCAGGTGATGGTTCCGGCACCGATGTTGACCCCGTCGCCGATATCGGCATCCCCAACGTAGGAGAGATGCGGAACCTTGGAACCAGCCCCTATTTCCGATTTTTTTATCTCAACGAAATTACCGATCTTGGCCCCGTCTTTTATCCTTGCCTCCGGCCGCAGGTGACAGAAAGGACCCATCACGACGCCGTCACCAACTTCACATCCCGTAAGATAAGAAGAAAACCTCACCTCTGAATTGTTTCCTATGCGTGAATCTTCAATATACACAGACGGCCCTATGCTGCAGCCGTCACCGATACTGGTTTTGCCGTAAATATAAGTGTTCGGATACACAACCGTATCCCTGCCTATGCTTACGGAATCCGATATGTAGGTGGCTTCGGGGTCCACTATAGTAACTCCGTTTTTCATGTGCCGGCGGTTTATTGTGCGCCTTACGGTCGCCTCCGCCTCGCTTAGCTGTTCTTTGCTGTTCACTCCCGACACCTCCTTTGAATCCGCAAGGGTAAAACCCGAAAGCCTGCGTTTTTTTGAAACACAAAAATCCACGATTCCCGGCAGGTAGTACTCTGCCTGGCTGTTTTCCCTGTCAAGTCCGCCGAGACTTTCCCAGAGAAAGGATGAATTCACGCAGTAAATGCCCGCATTTATCTCATTTTCCTTCTTCTCGTCCGCCGTGGCGTCTTTATCCTCAACCACGCGAAGCACTTGCCCGTCGGCATCTCTCAGCACTCTTCCATATCCGGCGGGGTTATCCACCACAGTGGACATTAACGAGAGGTCCGCTCTGCTTTTTGAGTGAGAATCTGCAAATTCGCGCAAAGAGGAAAAACTTATCGCGGGAACGTCTCCGCTCAGTATGAGAATGTCTCCCAAAAAATCCCGCAACGCTCGCTCGCAGCACAAAACCGCATGGCCGGTTCCAAGCTGCGGTTCCTGAATGACTGTTTCGAGCGGGTAGTCCGAGACCTGCCGCTTTACGACTTCGGAATCATGTCCCAGGACAAGCACTGTTTTTTCGGGCTCCAGAGCCCGGGCCGCGTCCAGAACATAGTGCAGCATGGGTTTTTTCAGTATGGGATGCAGCACTTTGGGGAGGTTCGAGTTCATGCGGACTCCCCTGCCCGCCGCCAAGATTATAACGGCAAGAGACATAGACTCTGAGTGTGGTTAATAACCGAAAAATCAGAACGGAACGTCATCATCCGTCATTCCGCCGCCCTCTTGGTAGTCAAAGTTTTCCTCGGTCGGAGACTCCTCGGAGCGGTTCTGCTTTCTGCTCTCCCCTCTTGGAGAGAGAAACTGCACGGTCCTGCCGATAATCTCGGTCGTGTATCTCTTGTTGCCCTCTCTGTCATCCCAGGACCGGGTCCTTATCGAACCTTCCAGATAAACAGAACTTCCTTTGGAGAGATACTCTCCGCAGACCTCCGCAGTCCTTCCAAACGTCACTACCCTGTGCCATTCGGTTTCTTCCTGGAGATTTCCGTTCTTGTCTTTACGCTTTTCCGTAGTGGCAACCGAAAAAGTGGTAACCGCCATTCCGTCGGGCGTATACCTCACTTCGGGATCCCTTCCCAGATTGCCGAGAATTATAGCCTTGTTAACCGCTGCCATAAGTAGTTCACCGCTTTTTTTAGATTATATTGCCAAGTTTACTCTGTAACTCCTGCCTTCCTAAATCTCATGCGCATTTTTCAGCTACCCAAATACAGAATATGACCGCAACTATGAAAATGAAGTATCCACACCCATTCCCCCAATCATCATCCTGCTTTTTATCACTATCAGTATGTAAGAAGACATGGACAGACCGAGTTCGGTCTTCTTGATGACTATTTCTTTCATCACTCACAGCTTTAATTTACTGCATCACCTGGCAGGAATCAGATGCCCGTTCTTTTTTTCTATGGCAGAACTACCCGCCAGCAGCCGACAAGCACTGCACCCGGCCTGTGCAACAGTGGTTTAACACATCTTCTTTACCGACAATGGAACTCTACATGAATATCCTTCGGATTTAAATACCGTGCGTTACGTTTTAAACTTGAAATCATGTACACTTAGGAAAAGAAAAACTGTCTAAAATGGGGACTTCCTCTGTCCGGAGCGGGTTGCCGGGAGTGCCTTGACAATAGAGGGTAGAAGACATTTGCCTGGTTGCTCGGTATATTCCTTCTTCCCATACTATTTTTGCCGCTATGGCTCATTACGAGACCTAAAAAGGAGCTTTCTCCTCTACATCAGACTGACACCCTTAACAGCCAAGGAGACAGGCTTTCAATGAAAATCAAGAAAATACCCCTGTGGAACCGAATTCATAATTCAGGCCATGACCTGGCTGATTTCCGCCTCAAAACTTCTATGTATCTGGACTACTCAAAAAGGTCAAGATCAGAAAACAAAGAACCCGGGAAATGGATACAGCCGGGGCAGATCGTAAAAATAGGAAAGCATGAAATTAAAGGAGGTTTTTTCTACAGCGGAGGTCAACTGGCGGGACTCGACAACTGTACAGATGCATGCCTGATAGATCCCACATTAAGAATTGACAGCAGATTGCCGGACTATAGCGGTTAGCCAAGAAATTTACAAAATAAAGCATGTTTTCATCCCGTGAAGCATCCCGATGTTTTTTTGAAGAATTCATTGAGTATTCTCCCCGTAAGTCCCCATATTATGTGATTGCGGTAAGCAAACACGTAATCATCTATTGCCATCCCGTTCCGTTTTCTTTTTCTCACATCCCGGTTTTTCGGGTCGACAAGATGGGAGACGGGAACGCAGAAAAACTCCGACACCTCGTAATTGGAAACAAACTCCACTTCGCCATGCATCATGGCAACAAAAGGTTTCACCGCGTACCGTCTGACAGAAGGTGTGTAGGGACGCACAAAATCCATTTCACCGAGAATGTCCACTTCCCTTCCGGCGTCAAAACCAAGCTCCTCTCCGGCTTCTCTTATGGCTGTGTCAAGGAGAGTCGCGTCACTTTGCTTTTTCTTTCCCCCGGGAAAGGCCACGTGACCTGAAAAAGCATCATCTCTGTATTCGGTTCTTCTTATAAACCATATTCCGTAGTCTCCTCCCCGCTCGCAGAGCATAACCAGCACGGCGGATGGCAGAAGTTCCCCTCCCGGATCAAGAAGGGTTCCCGCAGGGTGTAGGACTTTTGCTATCTGCTCTTTTATGTTCATCGCGCCATGAAACAAACTCTTAAGAGCCGAGAGCAGCTATAATGTTCCCGTACCCGTCCACCTCGCAGGATGCATCGGGAGGAATAAAGGCGGTGGCGGTTCTCTCATAAACAATGCAGGGGCCTTCAAACGCAAATCCCGGCCCGAGCTTT
Source organism: Thermodesulfobacteriota bacterium (assembly GCA_965200595.1). Taxonomy (GTDB): domain Bacteria; phylum Desulfobacterota_D; class UBA1144; order Nemesobacterales; family Nemesobacteraceae; genus Nemesobacter. Next base: position 230,062 of record CBDAUE010000004.1, read on the forward strand.
TCCCTCTCGCAGCATCCGGCCTTGATTTTCCTGCCCTCAAAGACAACATCCTTTGAGAAAAACCGGGGCTCCGCCTTTACTGCAGGAGCGGGAAGAATATCTGTTCTGCGTTTCGGCATATAGGCTCTGAGTCTTAAGGTCACGATCTCGACCACAGAAGATTCCTTGCTGTATCCGTAAGTTTTTTCGTGCTCGCGGTGAAAATCCAGGGCTACAGAATCGCTGTAGGGAATAGTGAGTTCATGGGACTGCCTTCTGTATCTCGCATCAACCCGCTTCTCGAACCTGAGGTCATCCCTTCCAAGGTCCTTGCGCGCAAGCCGCTCGAGGTCCTCAAACTTTCTGTCCGTCTCCCCGATGCGGTCTTCATCCGCTTCGGAAAAAAAAGTAACTCCGTAATCCTTAAAGGAATCGGCAAGAAGCATCCCGTAGGCAGAAAGCGCCCCGGGGTTTTGCGGAAACACGACTTCCCGCATGCCCAAGGAGCGGGCAAGCTCGCAGGCGTGAAGACCTCCCGCGCCGCCGAATGAAACAAGGGAAAATTCCCTGGGATCGTACCCGCAGCCGACCGATATCACGCGAAGTGCTTTTTCCATGTTTGAATTTGAAATTCTGATTACGGATTCTGCGATTTCCTCTGCCGGATGATCAGGCATAAGAGAGCGAATCGCTTCAAATGATTTTTCGGGGTATATATTCATCTCCCCGCCCAGAAACCATCCGGGGTCCATTCTTCCGAGAACTATATTGGCATCCGTTACAGTCGGCAAAACCCCATTTCCATAACATGCGGGACCCGGGTCGGCACCGGCGCTTTGCGGACCGACTTTGAGTATGCCCCCTTCTGCGACGTAAGCTACAGAACCTCCACCCGCTCCTATGGTCGAGATGTTTATCATCGGCACTTTAAGTGCGACGCCGCTCAGATTGTTTTCGGTCGTAAAGCTTATTTTGCCGTCGCAAAGCGATATATCCGTCGAAGTTCCCCCCATGTCGTAGGTGATAATTTTCTCTTTGCCGGCAAGCGCACATATTTCAAACGCCCCGACCACACCTCCGGCGGGACCGGAAAGAACTATTTTTGCAGGCTCCTCTGCGGCCTGACCGGCAGATATAACTCCGCCGTTTGACTGCATTATGCAAAGAGATTTTTCCTCAAGAGTACGGGAGAGCGAACACATATAGCTGTTCACTTTCGGAATCAGATAGGAATTAAGAACCGTTGTTGAAGTCCTCTCATACTCCCTGAATTCCGCGACAAGCTCAGAAGAAATAGTAACAGGGATACCGAGTCCGGAAAGCACAGCAGCGACTTTGCGTTCATTTTCCGGATTCGCATAAGAATGCAAAAAACACACCGCTATCGCTTCAACCCCAAGAGAGGATATTTCCTCCTTTATTTGCTCTACTTCTGCTTCATCCGGACAGACAAGCACTCTGCCACGGTAATCAGTTCTCTCTGAAACGCCGAACCTGAGTTCCGGGGGAACAAGAGATGTGGCCGGACTCCACAGAAGATCGTAAAGCTTCTCCCTGTTCTGCCTTCTGATCTCAATTACGTCTTCAAAACCCCTTGTGGTTACAAGGCAGGTCTTTGCCCCCTGCCTCTGCAGAAGAGCGTTTGTGGCCACGGTGGTTCCGTGGATGATCTCCGATATTCGGGAGAATTCAACAGGATGGGTTTTAAGTCCGATTAGAACTGCTATCGAAGGATCGCTGGGAGTGGAAGGAACTTTGTTTACAGATATTCCCTTTCCGTCAAAGAAAACAAAATCAGTGAAAGTGCCTCCCGCGTCTATGCCTACCGAGAGCATAAAAATCTTTACCTCGCAGCGCGCGGGTTAAAAGCCGCACGGGACTACGTGCGCAATCAGTAATTATCCCTATCCTTGGGATATATGACGTTTACCTTTCCTTCGGCTATCTCTCTTAACGCCGAGACAACATGCTTGTTGTCATCATTCTCAGAAGCCACTACGGTAGCTCCCTTGGATATCTGGCTTGCTCTTTTCATCGCTGCGATGGAAAGAGCGAACCTGTTCTCAACTTTCTCTAAGCAGTCTTCAATTGTGATTCTAGCCATGGATTATCACCTTCCTTAACCAGTATTCAGTCTGGATATAATACACAATATATTTCAACTCTTCAGAACAATGTCAATATCAGAGGCATTTGCACTACAAAGTTTTTCGGGGGTTCGGGTTTGCGAAATCCAAATGGCAGCCCGTATTCCAGGAATTTCAAAGCGGACTGTCTGATTCAGACGAAAGTTCAGTCCTGGTTCTCCGCAGGAGCAAACCTTATATTGTCGCTGTTTCGCAGCAAGTCAAAGAAGCAGTTTCAGACGTGAGTCTGAGACAGATGATTCAAACAACCTGCCCCCACTAAAGTCTTTATATTTGGACCGGCGCAACAGGGGTTTTAGAAGGCCGAGCCCGAGTGTGTAATGATCTCTCCTACCACCTGACCGTACCGTGAAGCTCAACTCCGTGCTCCGGTGCGTCTCCGTTTGCATATTCGCTGCGTGTAGCGTCTATTGCAAGCTCAAAACCGTACTCGCCAGGCTCCGCCGGCGTAAGCCTCCAGCCAACCAGCAGCCTGCGTGTGTCTTCAGAAAGCCCCACACCCACATTGGGAGTTCCCGTAAACCCTCCTCCGAACACAGACATGCCGTAACCCATCTGAGCATCCAGCTCCGCCGAACTGCCAAGAGATACTCCTGCCGGATCCGGAAGCTCTTCCCGCCACAGCGCTTCTGTATTGTCGCTGCTCCCTCCCCATCTCGGAGTGAGCGCAAACGAAAGCCCCCTCTCACGCTCCCCGGCTCCAAGCCGCGCTGTGAAACTCAATCCGCTCTCCTCCGCTCCCGACTCCGTGTGTGCAGCAAGCCATCTGCCACGTGCCTCCACTTCCAGACGTGACGCACTGTATCTGAGACCTCCTGCAAGCTCAAGCCCCGTACCCGCAAGTCCGTCCCCTCCGTCCCTTCTTGCAGATACCTCCATAAACGGTGTCACTTCGCTGTCTCCAAACTTAAAACCACGGGACATCTCCAGTCCCGCTCTGCCCCTCCAGATATCGGCGCTGAGATCATCAATTATATCTTTGCCGTCACCTGTAGATATCCTCGCAAAAGTTGCATCCCCCTTCGCTGCCAGTTCTATCCCTGCCACCTGTGAGAGCTGCTGCCTGAACCCAAGTGATCCCATCCACATGAAAAGATCGCTCTGCTCCTCTATATCTTCTGATTTGTGCTTCATCTCTCCCCATCCCGCTCCCAGCACCGCTTTGAGTTCCAGTCCATTGCCAAACGTCAAGCTCCCGTACGGATACAGCGCTGTGAGAGTGCTCTCTATACTGCCCCTCTCCCCGGGATCGTCCCCTCCATCAAAGTGATAGTCTGACTCTCCCCTGCCGTGACTCACCGCAAGACCCGCTACCCACTTCGCTCCTCTCACGTCAGCTCCTAGCCAGCCGGTACGCGTATCTCCGTCGTATCCCATACCAGTTTCAGGCTTGCCCGAAAATGTTCCCAGATCTCCCCTGCCCCACACAGACCACATAAACGGTCTGCCCTCCTGCTCTCCCACAGCAAGCGAAAAATCGCTTGCGTACAGAAGATCGCCTGCTTCTATACTGCGGTGATAGGTATTCTGCTCGCACTCCTCCATGTCCGTACCAAGACAGACACTGCCGTGCTCCGTCCCTGCACTGCCAAACTGTATCGGCTGTCCTCCAAGTGTCAGACTGTCTTGAGGTACCGAGTCGGCAAAACGTGTGTTTATATTGCCCAGAGCTCCCGCAACGGTGCTTGCTCCCAATGCGGCCATGGCTCTCTTCAGAGCCCGTCTCTGTGCCGCAGGAACCACTGGAGCGGCTGATACAGTGATATTAAACGTATCGCTCACACTGCCGCCTCTGCCGTCATCGGCTGTCACCTTTACAGAAAGCGTTCCCACATCTCCTGCCCTAGGTGTTCCCGAAAAAGCTCGGTCGTCAGCAAAAAACCTCAGCCATGATGGCAGATCGGTGCCGTCATCCTTGGCTGCGCTGTATGCAAGAGTGTCATTGTCCGGATCATTAAAGGTGTCGGGCGGAAAGGTGTAGCTGAATTCCGTCCCCTCCCTCACTGTCTGGTCCGGTATCGGGCTTGACACCGTCGGTGGACGGTTGTCAGCACCTGTGTTGTTGGTCACTGCGTGGTTGGTAAGATCCGCGGCGTCATTGCCCGATATGTCCTGAATCGGTTTAGAGAAGTGGACCCCAAAAATCAGACAGCATCTTAAGTGTATTTCCTTGGTATTCTAAAAGAGTATACAGGAGGTACATAATGAAGAGTAAAAGACGTAATCATTCACCGCAGTTCAAGGCAAAGGTAGCGTTTTTGGCGGTAAAAGGAGACAAGACAGTAGCGGAGCTTGCCCGGCAGTTTGAGGTTCATCCCAATCAGATAAGCATGTGGAAGAAGAAGCAGCTCGGCAACGCCGCGGACAAAGTGTTCGGCCAGGGGGCGGGCAGCAAGGCGGCGGGCGAGAGCAAGTACGTAAACCAGCTTGAATCCAAGGTGGGCCAGCTGACGCTGGAGAACGATTTTTTATCAAAGGCGCTCGGTCGGCAGCGGCGCAAGAAGTTGGTAGTGCGCGGCCGGGCACTTTCTTTGGTAAGGCAGTGCAAACTGCTGGATATAAATCGCTCAAATATTTACTACAAACCTGTGGGGGTATCCCCGCAGGACGAAGAGATTATGAAGAAGATTGACAGGATCTACATTAAGTATCCGTTTAAGGGTTCAAGAAGGATGGTGTACGCCCTTAAGGCACAGGGCGTACAGGTGGGCAGAAAGCGTGTTATGAGGCTTATGGGGATACGAGGGCTTGCTCCCGGCCCCCAGACTACAAAGAAAGGGGGAGCAGAGCACAGGATATACCCGTATCTGCTGCGGGGGAAGACTGTAGAGCTTCCCGGGCAGGTATGGGCGGCAGACATAACGTATATAGAGATGAGCAGGGGTTTTGTGTATCTGTGTGCGGTAATGGACTGGCACTCGTGCAAGGTTCTTAGCTGGAGAGTGTCTAACACAATGGACAGCAGTTTTTGCGTGGAGGCTCTGGAAGAAGCGCTTTACAAGTATGATAAGCCCGAGATATTCAACACCGATCAAGGAAGCCAGTTCACAAGTGAAGAGTTTACGGGAGTTCTTAAAGACAGAGATATAAAGATAAGCATGGACGGCAAGGGAAGCTGGAGAGACAATGTTTTTGTGGAGAGGCTTTGGAGAAGTGTTAAGTACGAGGAAGTGTATCTGATGGCATATGAATCCGTTGCCTCGGCAAAGGCAGGTATAGGGAAGTGGATAGATTTTTACAATGAAAAAAGACCACATCAGGGGCTTGGAATGAAAACACCGGATGAGGTTTACTATGGTCTTGGGACAGCACAGAAGAATGTGGCTTGAAGCAATGAGACAAACAGAGCAGAGAGTTTATGGTTTTGGGATTCTTAAAGATGGTTATGCGTTGGTGGGAATACACTTAAGAAAACAAAAATGCTGTCTAAAAAAGGGGACCACCTCTATGTAGTCTGTAAATATGACAAACTGGTTCAATCCATCGTAAGGTGCAACGCTGAACAGGTAATTCATCTTACATAACTTCTGTTTTGTCCCAGTGATTTTGTCTGTTAACGAGTTTGCCGGTACATTAGCAGGCTCGGTTTTATCCAGTAGACAATGAAGATTTCAGCGGTGGGTGTAGCTCAGCCCGGTTAGAGCACTTGGTTGTGGCCCAAGAGGTCGCCGGTTCAAATCCGGTCATCCACCCCATTTTTTGTTCTTGACGGAGAATTTCTCAGAATATCAGATAGTTTTGACAATGGATAACAGGTAAGTCTTCCAGCCGTAAAGTTGCAGGTTGTGTTCGAGGGAACTTCGGCCGGAAAATCAAAAGCGCCATCTTTTACCTACTGAATTCCAGCCGGCAGGTCGGATTCAACTCGCTGTTCGCCACGGCCTCTGACGGTGCAATGCCGGTTGATGATCCGCCTGTTGCGTTTCGAACTTGAAACCACGATCAAAACGGACTGAGTTCTCTATCCCTTGGTTGACAGTGTGGAAAATTTGAGAATATTTAGTTGAAAATTATGTTATGGTTGTTTAGCATTCGGACATCTTCTTAAGCAAGCGATCTCGGGCTTTTTTATCCAAAATCACCCCATTTTCCAAAAGGTAAAGCAACGTATGGGACTTCAATGTGGAATAGTGGGACTTCCCAATGTCGGGAAGTCGACTCTTTTTAACGCGCTTACAAACGCGGGTGCGGCGGCATCTAACTTCCCTTTCTGCACAATAGATCCCAACGTGGGAGTGGTAGGAGTTCCGGACCCGAGGCTTTATGCCCTCTCGGACATAGTAAAACCCAATAAGACAATCCCCACCAGCCTTGAGGTTGTCGACATCGCGGGACTGGTCAAGGGGGCTTCTGAGGGAAAGGGCAGGGGAAACGCCTTTTTGTCACACATAAGGGATGTTGACCTGATACTCCATGTCGTCAGGTGCTTTAAGGATGAAAACGTAATCCACGTCGATGAGAGGATTGACGCCATCCGTGATATCCGCACTATTGAGGATGAGCTTATTCTTAAGGATCTCGAGACTGTAGAAAAAAAAGAGGAGAAACTCGCAAACCAGGCAAAGGGCGGGCATAAGGAAGTGATCAGGGACCTTGAGACCGTAAGGTCGCTTCGGGAGTTTTTGGAGAAGGGGCGGCGCGCGAGGGATTTTCCGTGCCCGGAAGAAAGCCGGGGTGCCGTAAGAGAGCTTTTCCTTCTGAGCGAAAAACCGGTTGTTTATGTCTGCAACGTCTCAGAGGAGGAGATCTCGGAGGACGGGGAGAACGCTGAGGTCGGCAGGGTGCGTGAGCACGCACAGCGCTCGGGAGACGACGTCATCGTCGTCTCGGCCAGGATAGAGGCTGAAATAGCTGAGCTTGAGGGCGGGGAGAAGGCAGTTTTTCTGGAGGAACTTGGCCTTAGCGCTTCCGGTCTGGACAGGCTCGTTAACTGTGCGTATCTGAATCTCGGACTTCTTACCTATTTCACTGCGGGGCCGAAAGAGGTGAGGGCCTGGACTGTGAGGCGCGGAACCAGGGCGCCCCAGGCGGCCGGTGTAATCCATACCGATTTCGAAAGGGGCTTCATAAGGGCAGAGACCATATCCTACGAGGACTACGTAACAGAGGGTTCAGAGCAGATGGTAAGGGAGGCAGGGAAAATGAGGCTTGAGGGAAAGGACTACGAAGTCTGTGACGGGGATGTTATGTTTTTCAGATTCAACGTCTGATCCGTCCGGTCCCGAGGCCGGTTTTGCCTGCTGACGTCTTGTTCGGATAGAATTCCAAAAAGGATGATCTACAAAACTTTGCTGAGGCCGGTTCTTGACCGTCTTGATTCTGAGAGGTGGCACCATAACGTAAAGGAGCTTATGCACCTGTGCGAGTTTTCAGGTCTTGCGCTGAGACTGCTTGAGTTCACGGCAAGCGGAGGGAGAAGGTTCAGTGACCCGAGACTCGGCGTTACCGTGGCCGGTGTGGATTTTGAAAACCCCCTTATCGTGGGTGCGGGTTGGGATAAGACCGGGAGAGCAGTTCGGGCTCTATGCTCGCTTGGGTTTGCGGGGGTTGAGGTGGGTTCGGTTGTACAGAGGTCGCAGAGGGGGAATCCTAGGCCAAGGCAGTTTATGGTAACCCCGGATGTGTGTATTAATTCCCTTGGGCTCAACAGCCCGGGGATGGATGTTGTCCTCAAAAACCTCAATTGGTACGGACGCCTGGATGTTCCCCTGGGCATAAACCTGGGCATGAATGCCGATGTAAGCCACGAGGCCGCCCCGCAGGCCTATTCCGCAGTCGCGCGAAAATTCCGTTCCGCCGCTTCCTACTTCGCTATAAACGTGAGCTCTCCCAACACCCCGGGACTCAGGAGGCTTCAGGACGCAGAGCGCCTCAAGGAGATAATAAAGGCGGTAAAGGAATCTGTTTTGGATTCTTCGGGCGTGGAGCGTCCCCTGTTCGTAAAAATCTCCCCGGATCTTTCCGTAGAGGCGATAGACGATCTCCTCAGGGTCGTGATCGATTCCGGGATTTCGGGCGTAATAGCTACCAATACGAGCAACAACAGCGTCCTCAAGGCAAAATACGGTACGAAATGGGAAGATATTTCCGGGGGGATAAGCGGAAACGATCCTGAGTACAGGTCGCTCTCAACGTCGATTATTTCCCACATTTACCGTGCTGGTGGTGGAGAAATTGAGATAATCGGGGTCGGCGGCGTGTGCGACTCTGCTTCAGCGCTTGAGAAGCTTCGTGCGGGCGCTAAGGTCCTGCAGGTGGTCACAGGTCTTCGGGGAGAGGGACTTTCTGTTGCGAACTCGATAAACAGGGGACTTGTTCGGTTCATGGATAAACACGGAATTAGCGACTTAAGCGAAATTACGGGTTCCGATCACCGGTAAAACGGACGGAATATTTAAAAACCCCCGAACCTTAAATCTCCTGTTTCGACTTTCGGTCCTGCCGGATATCCTTCCCTGGTTTGTTTCCTGGCAGGATAGTTTGTATATAATTTACCTATGAGAAACGTACCGGGATTTATGCTGAGCGGCATATCCGCCGGCCTCAAGAAAGGCAAAAAAAAGGATCTGGCTCTGATCTTCTCCGCCGTTCCTGCCGTTGCGTCCGCCATATTCACGAAAAACCTGCTAAAAGGTGCTCCTGTGCTTGTTGGGGAGGACAGAATTTCAGACGGACTCTGCCAGGCGATAATAATAAACAGTGGGAATGCTAACGCTTTTACCGGAAAGAGGGGCTATAAAGACTCGATTGGGGTTGCAGATGCGCTCTCCAAAAGACTCGGAATAGACGAATCGCTTGCGATTCCTTCGTCAACCGGTGTTACAGGAGAGCGTCTTGGCGTTGGAAAAATCAAAAAGTCCATTCCCAGGCTGGTAAAGAGTCTCGGAGAGGAAAAGAACAATATCCGCGATGCCGCCCAAGCCATCATGACTACCGACGCTTTTCCCAAGTACGCATCAAGGCAGTTTGCCATAGGAGAAGACAAGGCCACCGTCTCAGCTATCGGAAAGGGGGCGGGGATGATATGTCCTGACATGGCTACCATGCTCTGTTTTATAATGACCGATCTCAATATTCAGCAAAAAGCTCTTTCGAAAGCTCTTGTCGCCGCGGCAGACTCCTCTTTTAACGCCATTACAGTTGACGGGGACACCTCTCCGAACGACTCCGTTTTCATCCTCGCAAACGGGGTTCTGGGAAACAAGCAGATCACGGAGAAAAGCGGGGATTACGGCAGGTTCGTGGAGGCGCTTTCGTCTTTATGCGGGCAGATCGCCGAAATGATAGTAGCTGACGGCGAAGGGGCTACGAAGGTTGTCAGGATCAATGTTGCGGAAGCCAGAACGGAGGGAGACGCAGAGAAGATCGCAAGGACTGTAGCTACTTCCCAGCTTGTTAAGACCGCGTTTTACGGGGAGGATCCTAACTGGGGAAGGATAATAGCGGCCGCCGGAAGAGCCGGCGTGCAGTTCGATCCGGAGAAGATAAAGCTTTGCTTTGACGAAATAGAGGTATTTTCAAAAGGGGCAAGATCCAAACCGGAATCAAGGTTTGCTTCCGTTTTCCAAAAACAGTCCTTTACGGTAACCCTGAAGCTCGGGGAGGGAAAGGCCGCTTACTCGATTCTCACAAGCGACCTCAGCCACAAGTACGTCTCGATCAATTCCGATTACAGAACCTGACACGGGTGCAGACTGTCGGAGAGTCTTCGCTTTATGCTTATGTTTTGTCTGCAAGTCCGGTTTTTTCAATACGTCTTCCGGTACGGTACTCGGCATATCTTGTGAGAACCCTTATATTGTTTTTTACCTTTTCTGGGTTCGCATCCATGGTATGCGGATGTCTCATTATGTCCATGTGGAAGGTGTAGACGTTTCTTTTCCCGTGTGTCTTCCCGGGATTGCAGAGGCTTGCGTTCTCTATGTCAAAACCCGCGATATTTTTTTCCTTCTTGAAGCGCAGGTCGGGCCTGTAGCCGCAAATAGTGAGCGTACGGAGCAAAAAGACGAGAAAAACGGAGTACGGTTCCCGTTTCTCCGATAAAAACCCCAGGGTTTTTACCGTGAGGTCGAAAAGTTCGCCTGCGGGTTCATGTTCCGGGGTTAGAAGGTCAAGCAACTCGAGAATGCGGGTTGCCGCTACGAAAGAGTCAACTGACTCTGCTATCGCTCTGTGGCTCTCCCTGAGTGCCACGTCCCCGATGAGGTTGAATCTCCCTTTTTTGAGGATTACTTCAATTGCCAGATGGTTAAAGAAATCCAGGCGTCCTCCGAAGCGTTTTTGGCTTTTTTTCGCGTTTTTGGCAATTGCCCTGAATTTTCCGAGTTCCCTTGAAAAAAGGGTTAGCAGGAGATCGGCTTCCCCGTAACTCGATTTTCTTAAAATCAGCGCTTCATGTTTTTCCATGGTTTTTATGCCCGCGTTGAATCTGCTGAATGTGTTCCTCCTAAATTATCGGTTATTACGGTCCTCAATTGCAACCGAATGCCTGTTGCCAATTGCATGTCTACTTGTCACATCCGGTTTCTCTGTAAAATATGACATATGCTCATTACACCTCTGAGGCTGAATAAAAGAACTGGAGTCTTGCTGTTCTTGATGGTTTTCAGGCCTGGTTCTCTGCGTGGTTTCTGCAGAGAACCAATATGAATCAGTTTGATTGTAGAAGACATACGGTAAAATTCCGTATCTGAAATGATGTTTTTAAAGAACCTCTCGGGATTTCTCAGGATAGAGCATACGTTCTTTTCCCTTCCGGTTATTTTTGCGGGAGCTTTTCTTGCCGCCGGAGGTATGTTCAGTGCCCGGCTTTTCGTGCTGATCGTGCTTGCGGGCACGGGGGCAAGGACCGTCGCGCTTGCGCTTAACAGGATTTTTGACAGGGAAATAGACCGGCACAACCCGAGAACCGCGCAAAGAGAGCTTCCCTCGGGCAAAATGAGCATGGGTGCTGCCGTGGCCGTGGCCGCTGCGGGGGTTCTGCTTTATTTTGCCTCCGCCTATCTTATATGTCCGCTCGTTTTTCTTCTCTCCCCGCTTCCGCTTGTGGCGTTTGCCGCATACCCCCTGATGAAGAGATTCACGAGCCTCTGTCATTTCGGCGTGGGGTTCTCCCTCGCGCTCGGCCCGATTGGCGGATGGATTGCGGTCAGGTGTTCGTTCGGGGAGATGCTTCCGGCGGTTGTGCTCTCGGTTTTCACCCTGCTTTGGATTTCAGGCTTTGACATAATATACGCCACCGCCGACGAGGAGTTTGACCGCCGCCGCGGAATTTACTCGCTCGTTGCACGTTTCGGCAGGAAGAGGGCTTTGCTTGTATCAAAGGTTTCTCATCTGCTTTCGTTTGTCTGTCTGATATTTCTTTATATTCTTTCGTTCCGGACCTTTTTCGCACTTTTGCCGCTTCTGCTCTGTGGCTACCTGCTTTACCTTGAGCACAGAAGCTTCGGGCAGGTGGATTCCGCTTTTTTCAGAACCAATATCCTGATAGGTTTTGCAGTTTTGTTTTTAACCCTCGTGGGTATATACTTACCCTGATAATGAGAACGATAGTCGGAATTACGGGAGCTTCCGGAGTTGCTTACGGCGTTGATTTCCTCAGAAGATGTCCCGACGAGAAATACCTTGTGGCAAGCAAGTGGGGCAGGAGGGTCCTTCACGAGGAGCTCGGCCTCAAAGTTGAGGAAATGCGTCCCTGGGTAACCGATATCTACAGCGATTCTGACCTCGCGTCCCCGTTTTCCTCTGGAAGCAATCATTTCGATTCCATGATCATAGTGCCTTGTTCGGTCTCAACGCTTGCCAAAATTGCAAACGGCATAGCCGACACTCTCATAACCAGGATAGCGGCCGTCGCGCTCAAGGAAAGAAGAAGGCTTATAATCGCCCTGCGCGAAACCCCGCTTGGTACCGTCGCTCTTGAAAATGCTGTCAAGCTCTCCCGCGAGGGAGTGGTGATCGCACCGATCTCCCCGACTGACTACATGGGCGCCGAATCGATCTCAGACGTGGTGAGCGGATACGTTGACAAGCTCTTGGGCCTTGTCGGCGTCGATACCGGCAGGGGATGGAAAAGGGACGAACTGGAGTAGCCTTTTCCCATGTCCACAAAAGGTTTTCCAAATCTGGCAAGCTTCATAAGCCATCTTGAAAGCACAGGCGACCTCAAAAGAATAAAAACCGAAGTCTCCCCCGAGCTTGAGATAACGGAAATAGCGTCGCGGACCATAAAACAAGGAGGTCCTGCGCTTCTTTTTGAGAATGTACAGGGATCTGACTTTCCCCTGGTAATAAATCTTTTCGGAACCGAACAGAGAGTCGAGCTTGCTTTAGGCAGAAAACCGGTCGAAGTCGGCGAGGAGCTTGTCGAGATATTCCGCAAGGTCAATCCTCCTACGATACAGGGGATTTTTTCCGTTCTTCCAAAAGCCACGAGCCTTCTCTCCATGAGAACTAAGAAGGTAAAACGCGGAGATGCTCAGCAGGTCGAGACCGAACCCGACCTCTCAAAGCTCCCCGTGATGAAATGCTGGCCTCGCGACGGGGGAAAATTCATTACGTTCGGTCTGGTGCTCACAAGGGATCCCGCTACGGGCTCGAGAAACCTCGGGATCTACAGACTTCAGGTGTTTGACCGCAGAACCACCGGCATGCACTGGCACGCGCACAAAGGAGGAGCTGCGCACTACCACGAGGCGAAAAAGCTGGGAAGGGGCCTTGAGGCAGCGGTAGTGCTCGGGGGAGACCCCAGGATGATCTTCTCCGCAGTAGCTCCGCTTCCTGACGGCATGGATGAACTTGCCTTTGCAAGTTACCTCCGTGGAAGTCCGATGCCGATGGTAAAAGGAAAAAGCATTTCGCTTCACGTCCCGGCCGACGCGGAGTTCATACTGGAAGGTTCCGTTCCGATGGACGTACTGAGACAGGAAGGACCCTTCGGCGATCATTTCGGGCACTACTCAATGGAGGCTGATTTCCCAGTCTTTAACTTAAGCGAGATAACCCACAGAATAAATCCCGTGTACCCTTCCATCGTGGTTGGTAAACCCCCAAAAGAGGATGTCTATCTCGGGATTGCTGCCGGTGAAATGTTCTCCCCGCTTATAAAGATAATACAGCCCGAGGTAAAGGACATGTGGGCGTATCCCGAGGCGGGATTCCACAACCTTCTGGCTGTCTGCGTCGATGAGCGCTATCCCAAGGGCGGGGTAAAGGCAATGCTGGCTCTTTGGGGAACTGGGCAGCTTCTTCTCACAAAGTGCATGGTCTGCGTTTCAAGCGATGTTGATCCCAGGGATTTCTCTGCGGTGCTTCACGAGATCGGGGAGAATTTCGATCCCAGAGAGGATTTCCTCATGATACAGTGGGCCCCTCTCGACACCCTTGATTTCACGAGCAACAAGTTTAACGTGGGAAGCAAGATGGGAATAAACGCTGTGAGGAAAAACTTGCCGGATAGAAAAACCTACGCAAAGGAAGTTCCCGATCCTAGGGAAAAACATCCGGAAATAACCGGATTTCGGCTTCTCTCAGGAGGTTTCTGCGTCGTCCGCATAGACGAGTCCAGGACCGACCCCAAGGAGATGATACGCACGCTGTTCGATACTCCGGGGCTTGAGGGCGTGCGCATAATCGCCCTTGTGAGCCCGGATATAGATTTAGCTGATGACACCGAACTTATCTGGGGTATCTTCACTAGATTTGATCCTTATCTGGATGTTCTGTTTGAACGTACAGAGCTTCGGGGTTCGGCGGTTGTTTACGACGGCAGGATGGGGATTGACGCCACCGTTAAGCATTGGTATCCTCCGGTAATAGAGATGTCAGAAGATATAAAGGAAAAGGTCGACACGAGATGGAGCGAGTACAGGAACTGACCGAAAGCTTCTGCACTGACCCGAACCTGCTCCCCATAATTGAGAAGGTTGCCGAGGGCCGCAGACTCAGCTTTGAAGACGGGCTTTTGATACTTGATTCTCCCGATCTTAACACCGTCGGAATGATGGCGGATTACGTTAAGAGAAAGAAATCGGGGGAAAAGGTCTATTTCGTTGTGAACCGCCACATAAATCCTTCCAACATATGCGCGATATCGTGTCGGTTCTGCGCTTTCGGAACCACGAAGAAGTCTTCAAACGCTTACGAGCTCTCAGACGAGCAGATGCTTTCCATGTTGAGCCAGGAGATGAAGGAAGTTCACATAGTTGGCGGGCTTCACCCGGACTGGGAGTTTGATCATTACCTCGACATAGTGAAAATGATAAAGCACCACTTCCCGAGCATTCATGTAAAGGCCTTCACAGCTGTTGAGATCGACTGGTTTTCTGAAATAAGCGGTCTTTCTCTAAAAGATGTTCTTCTGACGCTTCGGGACGCGGGAGTTGATGCCCTTACGGGCGGGGGAGCGGAGATATTGCACGAAGAGGTGAGAAAGAAAATCTGCGCACCGAAAACGGTCGCGACAAGATGGGAGGAAATCCACCGTCTGGCTCACACGCTTGGCATACCGACAAACGCCACTATTCTTTACGGTCATCTTGAAAAGCCTTTTCACGTGGTTGACCATATGGACAGGCTCAGAAAAATAGAGGACGAGTCACCCGGATTCTTCGCGTTCATTCCGGTTCTTTTCCAGCCGGAAAACACAGGTCTTAAGAACGTAAAACCTTTTCCCGCTTCCTACGACATGAAGGTTCACGCCCTTGCAAGGCTCTACCTTGACAATTTCCCTCACATAAAGTCCTACTGGATAACCCTTGGGGAGAAAGCGGCCCAGGTGGCCCTGCATTACGGCGCGAGCGATGCGGACGGAACAATAATGAGGGAAAAGATTATCCACGACGCAGGTGCCCCATCGGAAGTGGGTCACAGCAGGGATTTCATGATAAAGATGATACGGGATTCGGGGTACATTCCTGTTGAGAGGGACGCGCTTTATAATGAAATAAGGGTATACAACTGATTTCCGTCCCGTAGGGTAGGGACTTTTGCTTGCGGACCTGCGGAGTCGTAAACAGAGGTGGTCCCCTTTTTTAGACAGCGTTTTTGTTTTCTTAAGTGTATTCCCACCAACGCATAACCATCTTTAAGACTCCCAAAACCATAAACTCTCTGCTCTGTTTGTCTCATTGCTTCAAGCCACATTCTTCTGTGCTGTCCCAAGACCATAGTAAACCTCATCCGGTGTTTTCATTCCAAGCCCCTGATGTGGTCTTTTTTCATTGTAAAAATCTATCCACTTCCCTATACCTGCCTCTGCCGAGGCAACGGATTCATATGCCATCAGATACACTTCCTCGTACTTAACACTTCTCCAAAGCCTCTCCACAAAAACATTGTCTCTCCAGCTTCCCTTGCCGTCCATGCTTATCTTTCCTGACTTCAGCATGTTTTTTTAAGTCGGGCCTTTGAAGTTTCGTAAGTACCTGTAATTACTTGATATTGATTTTCAGCCTGCTTCAAATCGTTTTGTAGTGCTCAGTCTAATTTTGTGCTCGACATCGCCTCCGCTTTCCCTTATAATATTCAACATGTTCGTAAAACAGCTAAAACGCCAGACCACAGTCAACATATCGGTGCAGATAGTGCATTCCTACAGGAACTCAAAGGGTGAGCCACGCCAGAAGGTAGTGCGTCACATGGGCTCCGCTCCCCCGGGAGAACCTCTTGACGCTCTTGTGCGAGCTGCACATGTGGAGAAGAACCGTCTTGAACAGAGCGTACAGCCCACACTGTTCCCCGCTGAAGACACTGCTGAGAAGCTGATAAAGCTTAGAAGAACAAAGCAGAAGGACAAACCCCTGCCCATAGTTGATGCCCGATTGCTTGAAGAGGAGGCTCGTTACAATCTTGGGTTTCATGAAGTGTTTGGAGAACTGTACAGTCAGCTTGGGTTTGACAGGATATGGGGAGCGAGAAACAAGATGGCGGGCAGGCTGTTCCGTCAGGCAGTGCTTATGCGTCTTGCGGCACCTGGGAAGAGCAAAAGAGCCCATGCGAAGCTGTCTCGGGAATTTGGAATGGAAGTGTCTGTGGACAAGCTGTACAGGATGATGGACAAGGTTGACGAGAAGCGTACTGAGAAGCTTCAGAGCATTGTTAGCAAAGAAGTTATGGGACTTTTTGAAGGAAAGGTTGAAGTTGTGTTTTTCGATGTTACAACCCTTTCGTTTGCAAGCGACACGCAAGACGATCTTCGAAGGAAGGGGTGGAGCAAGGACGGGAAGCCTCACAGGGTTCAGGTGGTGCTGGGACTGTTTCAGACCAAAGACGGACTTCCCTTGGGTTATGAGCTGTTTCCGGGGAACACATCTGATGTAAGCACTCTTGAGCCTGCTATAGAGGGGTTAAAGAAGAGGATCAAGCTTGAAAGGGTGGTGTTTGTGGGGGATGCGGGGATGATGAGCAAAAAGAATCTTGAGGTCTTAAAGCGCAATAAGTATGAGTGGGTTGTAGCGGCAAGGCTTCGGGGGATGTCCGAGGAGGACAGCGAGAAGGTATTCTCACACAGTGACTGGAAAGAGATAGGGGAAGGTAAAAGACTTGGGGATATGGAAGTGGGAGGACGGAGGCTTGTTCTGCGTCACTGCGAGAAGAGAGCGAGGAAAGACTCGCAGGACAGGGAAGAGGCTTTAAAGAAACTTGAGAGAAGGATAGCAGGGGGGATAAAGGGCAATGGACGCAGGGGCAGGTTCATCAAGGTGGAAGCGGGGGCCGTGTCTGTAGACACCGAAGCGGTGGAGAGGGATGAGAAGTTTGACGGTCCTCACGGGGTATGGACCAGTCTTCCTGCTGACAAATACGATGCCTCCAGGATATACGACTGTTACGGGGAGTTATGGAAGATAGAAGAAGGGTTTCGTGTCATGAAGCACACAATGGCTGTAAGGCCTGTGTTTCACTGGACTCAAAGGAGAGTGGAGGCTCACATGGCCATCTGTTTTACGGCATTCGTACTGCTTCGCATACTGAGGTTCAGGCACAACTGTTATCATGGGGGAAAGGAACCGATGAGTGAAGGGGCCATACTGTCAGAACTTGGCAGGGTTGAGGCGTCCCTGGTGGTGGACAGGGGAACCAATAAGAGGTATCTGATACCTTCTCAGGGCACCACGGAGCAGAGATCTCTTTACTCCGCTGTGGGAGCGGTGCTCAGCAGGCAGACCATGCTTGCGGATTCCTGGTAAAAACAGACCGGGGACTCCCGGCTGACTAATAAACATCTTAAAAGCTCTTGTGTAGTGTACAAGCGGGAACCCGCTTGTGTAATATCAGGTACTTACGTTACAAAAGTGCGGAAGTCAGGATTATTGACGGCTTGCGGCATCTCTGCCGGAACCGTAATGCCGGGGCTGTCTTTACGCCTTTTTGAAGCGCCAGCCGTACATAATACGCCCGTAGAAATTAAACCACTTTCTCGCTTCGGAATCCTCAAACGGATAGTCCGCCCCGATCTGCCTTGCCGTAACGAGGCCGGAAACAAAACATGTCTCTTGACTGTTGATCAGAGTATGAGCGCCGCAGTGCCAAGTTTTTTTTCTGCCTTGGATGAAACGAAACAGACCAATCAGAAAAGTTGTGTGGAACACATCGTGTACGATATGCTGAAACCACCGCTTCTTTACAATTTTTTCTTCGTCTATGGGACTGACCGGGTTGTAGGTCACAAGACACGGCCTGTCTGATTTCTTAGCCCATGGCTGCTGGTTATGCATTATATAGGTGATTTCATAGTTGTCGGGTCTTGCACCGTACTGTTCAATGTGGTTGGAGCGTATCTCCAGAGGTTTGACCTCGTTATCCGGGAGGACCGATGCATCCGAATGGACAAAAGTATGGTTATGAAGCTCGCTTTCGTAGCGGATGGACGAGAGAATGTACTGTTCAAGGAACGAAGGTCTGTCAAGAAGCATTAAAGTCTGGTTTGCGTTGCACGCAAAGATCACATCGTCAAATGTTTCGGTGAATCCGTTTTCATCTTCAATGACCACTGCTTCCGGGCGCCGATAGACCTTTCTTACAGCCCTGTTAAGGTATATCCAGTCCCTAAATTCGGAAGACATTTCCTCGTATATGCGCCGCGTACCCTGATCCCATGTTTTCATGGGTGTTGCGGACTCGATGTCGAAGAACTCAAGATACCGGGCAAAAAGAGATGCCGGCATGTCAAACACGTTTGTTGCCATCAGAAAATTAACGAACATCGGCTTAAGGATTTTGTACCTGAAATCTCCAGAGAACCTGCCGAGATTAAGAACCGTACCCATGCTGATGTAGTTAAAGGGGTTAAAAGCATTTAGCAGCAGGGATCTTGAGCGGCTGAGTCGGCCGAACCACTTAAGACGCTTGAGGAGTTTCTGGAATCTTGCAATTTCCGGCTGCAGCTGTCTTTTGGTGTCCGAGTCAAAATCGTGTGCGTAGATTCCGCCGTGGTACTTGACGCTGTAGCTGAATTTTGTGTCTAAAAGATCAATGCCGTGCTGCTGAGTGAACAGGAGTATGTTGTGATATACAGAGGGAATACATGCGGTAACGGAAATATCAAACGGGATTGAAGTTCCGTCCTGCTGCGGCATGTCAACTGTTACGGCGTTGCCGCCGAGCTGGGAGTCGGCTTCAAATATGCGGAACTCAAACAGCTCCGGGTGTTTGTGCAGAGCCCAGGCCGCTCCCAGCCCTGATACCCCTGCGCCGATAATGGCAATTTTCCTCATTTTACCGCTTTCCTCCGTTTCATTTCACAGCTGACACCACGGCCTATTAATCCAACTTCCCCATATAGAAGTCGGTCAACCAAATGAACCGCAAGGGCCGGCAGAGAGCCCTATGTGCAACCTGTTCTCACTTGACGAATCCGCACAATCTTTCGTAGAACAAAGATGGGTTTTTTCAACAAATTGAACAAAAAATCTTCCGGTATCATCCTGGCGGGTATTCCATTGCAGAAGTGAGATCCGACTCCAATCTGTGTCGTCAAGGCATTGAGTCATGGCATATCAGACGGGCAGTTCACGTTTCTGTTCGGCGACATGAAATTTAAGTTTCTTGCTTGGTTTTGTTGAAGGAAACGGATTAATCCGAAGTTCATAATCTTTGGGGTGTATCTGAAGAGTAAAGTAATGTGCTATAACCAACAGGTTAAAGGCCATCTGTAAGGATGCGGACCGAATGCCAAGGCACGAGTGCGAACCCAGCCCATATGGTGCGTATCCGGGGTGTTTATGCTCATTGCGGGGCGACATGTAGCGGTCGATATCAAATAAATAGGGATCCGGGAAGCAATCTTCCATATAGTGTGGGGCGGTTTGTGCAATGTTTACTCTGCCCCCCTGCGGTATCTGGTAGCCCTCGACCGTAAACGTATTCACAACGTCACGCAAAGACATCGGAACAATCGGATATACCCGAAGGGCTTCATTGATGAAGCGATTGGTTATTTCCGTATTTGCAGGAGAGAAATTTTTCCCTGACAGATCACCGTTTGAAAACACCAAGTCGGCCTCACTTCGAATTTTGTCGTAAAGCTCTGGCTGTGATGCCATGGCATAAAGAGCGAAGGTAAAGGCGTCACCTAGGTACATGCTGGCAAGGATCGCTGCAGATAAATTGAACCGCAGATTTGCCTCAGGCATC
The DNA here is from genome assembly GCA_965200595.1 of Thermodesulfobacteriota bacterium. GTDB lineage: Bacteria > Desulfobacterota_D > UBA1144 > Nemesobacterales > Nemesobacteraceae > Nemesobacter. The sequence goes on from CBDAUE010000004.1 coordinate 249,819, forward strand.
AATATCGGATCGGTTGCGTGGAGGCTTAGCAGATCATCCACGAAGTCTCGCGGACAACCGGCCCTCTGGGCCGATGTATGGATGCCCTGTACCCGTTCCACCAGAATTTCTATTGCCTTGCCCTTGCGTTTCATTCCAGGTGTTTTCAGCATAAATTTTGGCAAGATGTTTAAAAGATGGACGCTGAGTGCACGTTCTTTGTAGTCAATTATATCATCCATGATATCCTGCGAATCAACGCTGAGGGTTAAATGTGACATCTGAGCGTTAATCATTCTTCGGCACAGTCCTCTTGCAGGGTAGTTCTCGTTCACTTTCCAGTTTGCCATGAACTCGCACGCTTTGCGGTAGAGCATATTCAGTTGCCCTTCCACTCTGGCACGGGAATAGGACGGGGTCATTCTCTTGCGGTACCGGAAATGGTCTGCGCCATCAAGGGAAGGTAATATGTCTACGGCTCCATACACTTTCTCAAAGTCGCCCATGTATTTCTTGGATGTCAGATACTTCCGTCCGTGTCGGCGTACCCAGCGGTTTATTTCTGGTCCGGCGAGAAAGATATTCGTTTTTGAGAAAGGAGGAGCGATCTCAAAAACCGGGCCATACTCCTCTGCCAGATCCGCAAAAAGCGCCGGAAGATTGCCGGTACGAGCATGTTTATTGAGCAGCAGTCGGTAAAGTGAAACGCGCGGGATTTTTTTGCTGAGATGGGAACCTGCAAGCAGCGGATTGTTGATATTCTGTTCGACCGCATCCGCCATTGAACGACCGATGAGATCCATCCTGCATACAACCTTGATCCGTTCTTCCGCTTTTTTGTCAAGCTTAAACATCAGGGGAAAGATATCGCATGTCTCCATCAGACAAACGATGATGATATCTCGCGGATATGGAATTTCGTCTGAGAAGATGTTTTTGCCGATTCTTGTTCTGATGAACTGACCTATAGTTCCATCGTTATCTTCATCGTCGCCTCTTGTAACCCCGTACAGTCTTCCAGGTGCTACTGTCCAGAAGTCACCCTCGTGATGTTCCAGGATTTTGAGATCAACCAGGTTGTCCAGAGTCAAATCAGTGATTGTTTCCGCATGCCGGATGAGTTTTTCAATCCAGTATTGGGCATTGCGCTTAACTGGCTCATCGGCGATTTCTTTAATAATTAGATCCAGACTCGGGTTGCCCGTTTCTGTTGAGTCCAGAAGGACAAGCGACTCCAGGTCTGTGTCGATACGGGAAAGCAAAGAGAGTTCCGCAAGCGCCGCACCCACAACGGCGCAGTTCATTTTGTGGGCAGCTATTTGGTAAAAGTAGCCACTCTCCTCGTTGAGGAGCATCAATATGAATTCGTCAAGCAAACTCAGTTGCTGGCTCTGTAAAGAATCATCCATGATCGGTTGGCGTTTTCTTCAATTTGAACCTTCGGTGCGTGTGAATCGGTAACGATTACATTGAATCATAACACCTGCAGTGATGATTTTCTAATATAGAAAAATTATATTCCGAGCCGGATATGTCAAATCCGGCTTTAGCGTATACCAAACGAGGCCGGAGTTTAATTCAAAAGTAGCGTTTCGAACTTGAACCACGGAATCTAAACCGTAAGAATACCGAAAACTCAAATTTACAGAAAATTCGGGCACTATTTCCGTTAACATGATATATATAATATATATGCACTGTCGTCATTACATAAACTCCGGTGAAAAGAGTTGTTGACTGATTTTCTCTGTGTACATGTCTATTTTGTTTTCACTGAAAAAAAGGGGATTTGATTATGATTGAATGGCTTGGCATTGGCCATCTTTTTGAGCTTTCCCGAACAGAAGCGATTGCGGGTTTTTTCACCCCGCTGGTGATCTTCGCAGTGTTTTTCCTGGCTCAGCTTGTCCTGCCCGCAAAGCGAGTTCCCGGCTACGTCATTAATCCGCAGACCGGCCATCCCCGCAATTATCGGCTAAACGGTATTGCAGTGTTCGCAGTCATGCTGATTGTGTGGGCTTTTGAACTCACCGGGATGCCGCGTGACTGGTTCTACCGGTCCTCGATCTATGCGGTGTTTGGCGGAACGGTCTTCACCATAATCTTTGCAGTCATCGCGGTCTTCAGTCAGCCGCAAGGCAGGATAAAGAATCCGCTTCTGGCACTGTGGGATGGAAGGGCGCAGGAGATGTCGTTTTTCAGCGACCGTGTTGATGTGAAAATGTATACCTATGTTGTCGGCGGCGCGATGTTGGCGCTCAACGCCTTGTCTGGAGCTGTGTGCCACTACGAACTTTTCGGGGAGAACTCCAATCCGGGCATTTTTCTGTATGCGGCTTTTTTCACATTCTACATACTTGATTATTTTGTCTTTGAGCGGGTTCAGCTATATACCTACGATCTGATCCATGAACGTCTCGGTTTCAAAGTGCTTTGGGGTGGTCTCATTGTATACGGGTGGCTTTTCATCCTTCCTCTGTGGGGAATGGTTCCTTACCCGTCTCCAGGGTTTTCGTCAGTGTGGACGTATGTCTGGCTCATTGGAATGACCTTGCTGTTCCTGTTCGGGTGGGGTATCTCGCGCGGTGCCAACATGCAGAAATACACGTTTAAGCGATGGCCCGACCGCAAGTTTCTCGGGTTCATCAAGCCTGAGTACATTGAGGCTGGTGACCGCAAGATTCTGTGCAGCGGTCTATGGGGCGTCGCTCGCCACTTCAACTACCTGGGTGAAGGATTGCTTGCTCTTTCAATTGCCCTAGTGTTCGGCTATTTCACAAACCCTTGGGCGTGGACCTATTTTGTTTTCATAGTCACGCTTTTTGTCTTCCGTCAGGTTTTTGACGATGCACACTGTGCCGAAAAATACGGCGCCGACAAATGGGCGGAGTATCAGGCAAGGGTGAAGTACAGGATTATCCCGGGCATTTACTGATAGCATTTTGTGGAACCTTTTGCGGCGCAATTACGGTATGATTGCCTGCCCGCATCGTGCTTGCGGTGCTTGCTGCACTGAGCTGAACCGATTGCTTTGCTTGTCAGCCCGGTTTGCGCGCTTTGTGGTAGTACATGGGCGTAATAATTCCCAGGCGCCCTGCGGCTAGGAACTTGTCGCCCAACATATTGATAACCTTATGTATCTCTGCTGACCCTCTGGGTACCGCACGTACGCCTTCTAGAACCTGCAGAACCGCTGAGGTGATTCCCCGCACAAAAGCAGTCCTCGCTGATCTCCTAAGACTCAGTATGCTGGGATCTAACGGTTGGTACCATGGTGTCTTAGGATCGGCGTCCAATGCGCGGTCGCGGGCCTCCAAAAGCTCGAAACCGACTGACTTCAGGCAGTCGGTTACCTTCGTGAATGAAGCGGTTTCCGTAAGAGCACTGGTGTGTTCGACTGCTTCTTTTAGTTCCCGGTGCTCAGGGTTTGCACTGTCGTAAAGAGGGGTTGTGCATACGTCGTAACCGGTAAAAATCGCACCGGGCCGCAGTACACGGAATATCTCGGCATAGGCCGCGGCTTTATCCGGTGAATGACACAGGGCCTCGATATGGTAAGCTGCGTCGAAGCTCTCGTCTTCTGCCGGTATATTGAGGAAGTCGCCGTGCAGGACGCTGCACAGATGGTTCAGTCCGGCCTTGCTGTTATGCGCAGAGCACTTCCCGAGCTGGTATTCGTTGATGTTGAGTCCCACTATTGAAGCGCCGAACTTTCCTGCCAGATAACGTTGAGGACCGCCAATACCGCATCCGACGTCCAGCACTTTCATGCCTGGCTTCAATCCAGTGGCTTCGCCCAGAAAATGTTCATGTTTGGCAATGGATTCCTTAAAAGACACCCCGGGCTCCATCAGCGCAAAGTGAATTGACTGCCCCCATCCAAGCTCGCAGAAGTCGGTAATGAGATTGTAAAATGCCTTTACCGTGCTTACGTACTCTTCTTTGCCTCGTCCCGAGGTTCTGCTGTACTTCGACAGCCTTTCCACAATGTCCTCCGGATGAGATGCATACGAAGCCGGGTTATGATGGCTATCCGTCACTTGCGTTTTCCTGTCCAGAATTTTCTGTATGTGCCGAAGATTCCTTAATACCTCCTGGCTTCTCTGCTTGATTTTCACAAAGCTATCCTATCCAATATTCCCCCGCACGTCAAAAGCGTTTCCTTGGTTCCCAGATCAGCTTTTTTCATGCCCGTTCAGTTGAGCTGACTGTCAGTTGTTCCTTGCTTTTCCCGGAAAACGGATTTATCGAGAATGTCCTTCAATAACTCATCAGCCCAGCATCTTTTTTTGACCTTTCAGTTCAAAATCTTTATGTTTCTCGTTTGTTAATGGTATGTCTTCCCGTTGTTCGTCTGGTGATTTGATTAACCGGATACGTTGCTTTTTCCGGAATTTTTGTGTGCCAGATCTAAATTATGACTCTGTTAAAGGCATTGGGATGGGAGAATTCAAGTTGCTTTACTCTAAATAAGTCAAGATGTGGCTTAAGCACTAGCATCATGCTATTTGAAAAGACTTGGCGCCGGATTTTTAAAAGTCTGCTTGCCAAACCCTATGAGGGCGGCAGAAGCGTTTCAGTCTCATCCCTCCCGGCGATCTTAGCGGTAGTGATTGTTTCGGTTCTGCCGACCGCAGCATACACCGCAGGGTTTGCCGACGGGGTTGACATCTCTGGGCGTCTGTCGACGGAGGTTTGGCTTTATCCCCAAAGCGGTGAGTATCCCGACCAGCGCTCCTATGCTGGTGGCTTTGGGCTTGAGACAACCTTTTATGCCGAGAACGAGCAGGGCACAAGCGTAACGCTGACTCCTTTTTTGCGGTACGATGCCGGGGACCCTGACCGCACGTACGCTGATCTCCGAGAGGCTTATTTTCTGATGTACGGCGATATCGGCAACGGCGAATGGGAATTGCGTCTGGGCGTCGACCGGGTCTTTTGGGGCGTCGCGGAGTTGCGTTCCCTTGTGGACATCATCAATCAGAGCGATGGCATTGAACATCCCAACGAAAAAACAAAGATGGGTCAGCCGATGGCTCATTTCACCTGGTCGGGTGACTGGGGAGTGCTGGAATTGTTCGCGATGACATGGCATCGTGCGCGCACCTATCCGGGCAGGCGCGGTCGCCAGCGGTATGAGTTCGTTGTGGACCAGAGTATGGTTTCATACGAATCCGGTGCGGAAAAATGGAATATTGATCTTGCCAGCCGCTACAGCGGCTTGTTCGGACCGCTGGAAATTGGTCTGAGTCTGTTTAACGGTACGAACCGAGAGCCTACACTTCTGCCGAGATTTATCGACTCTGAACTGGTTCTGGCTCCGCATTACGAGAAGATTCGTCAGTTCGGCGTTGATACCCAGCTTACCAGGGGCTCTCTGCTGATCAAACTGGAAGCTATTTACAGAGCCGGCGCGAAGAACAGCAGATTCATTGAGCATCTCAACACTTTAGAGGAAGAGGACTATGCAGCTTTTATCCTGGGTAGTGAGTACACATTCTATTCTGTATGGGGCTCAAATTCTGACCTGATCCTGTTTGCCGAATGGATTTACGACGGACGGGGTCGGTGGGCAACCAATGCGTTTGAGAACGACCTGTTTCTTGCTGCGCGTCTCGGGCTGAACGATCCGCAGAGCACCGAATTTGTCATCAGCGTTTTAGGTTCCCTCGAAAACAGCAGTCGCACCTTGGCAGGCGAGTTCAAGCGCCGCCTCTCGGACAGCTGGTTTCTGCATGTTGAGGCCTCGGCTTTTCTGAACATCGACGAAGACGACTTTATATACTACGTGCGGCGCGACAGCTACATAAAGATCAATCTGGCCTACAGTTTCTGAAGAGGCGGAATCGGGAAATCATCCCGCCGCCTGACCATGTCTGCATAAGAAGGAAGGAAAGATGTCTGATTCCAGCGCTAAAGCATGGAGTAAGGTAAAAGCATGGTTCGGCTGCAGGCTGACTCCGGCGGAGGGAGAGTACGGTTTTGAGCTCGCAATAGACGCTACACGTAGCGAATATGCAAGTGGAGATGCACCGGAACACGGAGTGGAGCTTCACGGTCCTGACTTCCGCACTTTTGTAACGTAAGTACCTGATATTACACAAGCGGGTTCCCGCTTGTACACTACACAAGAGCTTTTGAGATGTTTATTAGTCAGCCGGGAGTCCCCGGTCTGTTTTTACCAGGAATCCGCAAGCATGGTCTGCCTGCTGAGCACCGCTCCCACAGCGGAGTAAAGAGATCTCTGCTCCGTGGTGCCCTGAGAAGGTATCAGATACCTCTTATTGGTTCCCCTGTCCACCACCAGGGACGCCTCAACCCTGCCAAGTTCTGACAGTATGGCCCCTTCACTCATCGGTTCCTTTCCCCCATGATAACAGTTGTGCCTGAACCTCAGTATGCGAAGCAGTACGAATGCCGTAAAACAGATGGCCATGTGAGCCTCCACTCTCCTTTGAGTCCAGTGAAACACAGGCCTTACAGCCATTGTGTGCTTCATGACACGAAACCCTTCTTCTATCTTCCATAACTCCCCGTAACAGTCGTATATCCTGGAGGCATCGTATTTGTCAGCAGGAAGACTGGTCCATACCCCGTGAGGACCGTCAAACTTCTCATCCCTCTCCACCGCTTCGGTGTCTACAGACACGGCCCCCGCTTCCACCTTGATGAACCTGCCCCTGCGTCCATTGCCCTTTATCCCCCCTGCTATCCTTCTCTCAAGTTTCTTTAAAGCCTCTTCCCTGTCCTGCGAGTCTTTCCTCGCTCTCTTCTCGCAGTGACGCAGAACAAGCCTCCGTCCTCCCACTTCCATATCCCCAAGTCTTTTACCTTCCCCTATCTCTTTCCAGTCACTGTGTGAGAATACCTTCTCGCTGTCCTCCTCGGACACCCCCCGAAGCCTTGCCGCTACAACCCACTCATACTTATTGCGCTTTAAGACCTCAAGATTCTTTTTGCTCATCATCCCCGCATCCCCCACAAACACCACCCTTTCAAGCTTGATCCTCTTCTTTAACCCCTCTATAGCAGGCTCAAGAGTGCTTACATCAGATGTGTTCCCCGGAAACAGCTCATAACCCAAGGGAAGTCCGTCTTTGGTCTGAAACAGTCCCAGCACCACCTGAACCCTGTGAGGCTTCCCGTCCTTGCTCCACCCCTTCCTTCGAAGATCGTCTTGCGTGTCGCTTGCAAACGAAAGGGTTGTAACATCGAAAAACACAACTTCAACCTTTCCTTCAAAAAGTCCCATAACTTCTTTGCTAACAATGCTCTGAAGCTTCTCAGTACGCTTCTCGTCAACCTTGTCCATCATCCTGTACAGCTTGTCCACAGACACTTCCATTCCAAATTCCCGAGACAGCTTCGCATGGGCTCTTTTGCTCTTCCCAGGTGCCGCAAGACGCATAAGCACTGCCTGACGGAACAGCCTGCCCGCCATCTTGTTTCTCGCTCCCCATATCCTGTCAAACCCAAGCTGACTGTACAGTTCTCCAAACACTTCATGAAACCCAAGATTGTAACGAGCCTCCTCTTCAAGCAATCGGGCATCAACTATGGGCAGGGGTTTGTCCTTCTGCTTTGTTCTTCTAAGCTTTATCAGCTTCTCAGCAGTGTCTTCAGCGGGGAACAGTGTGGGCTGTACGCTCTGTTCAAGACGGTTCTTCTCCACATGTGCAGCTCGCACAAGAGCGTCAAGAGGTTCTCCCGGGGGAGCGGAGCCCATGTGACGCACTACCTTCTGGCGTGGCTCACCCTTTGAGTTCCTGTAGGAATGCACTATCTGCACCGATATGTTGACTGTGGTCTGGCGTTTTAGCTGTTTTACGAACATGTTGAATATTATAAGGGAAAGCGGAGGCGATGTCGAGCACAAAATTAGACTGAGCACTACAAAACGATTTGAAGCAGGCTGAAAATCAATATCAAGTAATTACAGGTACTTACGAAACTTCAAAGGCCCGACTTAAAAAAAACATGCTGAAGTCAGGAATATGCAAGTGGAGATGCACCGGAACACGGAGTGGAGCTTCACGGTACAGTCAGGTGGTAGGAACTAGCCCATCACACTCGGGATTTGTCTTCTAAAACCCCTATTGCGCCGGTTCAAATATAAAGACTTTAGTGGGGACTGGCTGTTTGAATTATCTGTTTCCGACTCACGTCTGAAACTATTTTTTCGGCCTGCTGCGAAACAACGGCAATATAAAGTTTGCTCTTCCGGGAATCTCAAAGCGGACTGGGCTTTCGTCTGAATCAGACAGTCCGCTTTGAGATTCCCGGAATACTGCTTGCCATTTGGGGGTTTTACAAACCCAAACTCCCGAAAACCCCTTACAGAGTAAATACCTCGATTTGAATATATATACGATTTTGTTTATATATATTAGCTAGGAGGGGCCAAATGATTCAGTTTTCAATCAAACGCACAGTTTTTGTGGTTCTCGGGAGTTTTCTCGCAATTTGTTTCTGGCCGGCTGATTCGTACTGTAGCCTTCTAAGCGGCACGCCCGAGGAAGTTGGTCTTAAGGTTGCTAAAGAATCTCGTGAGCGGCAGAAGGGTTTTGGTAATTTCACCGCAAACCTGACCATGACGTTACGCAACAAGCAGGGACAAGAAAGCCAGCGTTCACTCCGCCTTAAAGTCATGGAAGCCCAGGAGGACGGCGATCGAACCCTGTTTGTATTTGATCGCCCGCAGGACGTTAAAGGAACTGCTTTTCTCGTCCACGCCCACAAGGACGGGCCGGATCAGCAGTGGCTGTATCTTCCTGCCTTGAAGCGGGTAAAAGGAATCAGTGCCTCGAAACAATCCGGTTCTTTCATGGGCAGTGAATTTTCCTATGAGGATATGGGAGCGGTTGAAATCGAGAAATTTACTCACCGATTTCTTCGCGAGGAACCTTGCGGCGATCTCAAGTGCTTGGTTGTGGAGCGTATACCGAAAAGTCAGGATTCCGGGTATTCACGCCAGGTGATCTGGCTCGATCGCGAGGAACTTCGAACGATTCAGATCCACTACTTTGACCGCAGGAATGAGCACCTAAAAACGATGGTAGTTGAGGGCTATACTAAATACCTTGATCGATTCTGGCGGAGCAGCACGCTAACGATGACCAACCTGCTGACAGGCAAGAGCACAGTACTGCTGTGGTCAGACTACAAGTTCGGAACCGACTTGGACGCCAAGGATTTTACCAAAACGGCGCTGAAGCGCGTAAGGTAGACAGAATTTCCGGACTGCCCGCACAGCAGCGGCCACAACTTGGGATTGGCTAAATGTGTGGTCAACCCCATGAAAAATGGTGCGATACCGATGTTCTCGGTCCTTTCTTCAATCCATGACCCACAGAGTTGGGGCTTGGGCCTTAGTGTTGAGCGCAAGCCAGATTCCCTGCTCTGGCAATAATGAAACTGCTTAGACAGATAGAGTCACAACTGGGCATCTGGGTCATCATGCTTCGATGGCCGATCATCGTCGCCGCCATTGTCTTGACAGGAATTGCGGCAAGCGGCACGCTGCTGCTTGAGTTCTCAACCGACCACCGCGCCTACTTTTCTGAAGACAATCCCCAGCTCCTCTCATACCTGGCAATGGAGGACACTTACGGCAAGAGCGACAATGTCTTTTTTGCCGTCGCGCCTGAGGACAGAGACGCCACTTCGGCTCTTGCCCTTGAAGCTACTGAGTGGCTGACGGAACGGGCTTGGCAGATTCCATTTGCAAGCCGCGTCAATTCCATTACCAACTTTCAGCACACCACAGCCGACGGCGATGAGATAATGGTGCGTGAGCTTGTGGATGAGAGTGCTTTTAGTGATCCTGAAAAGCGATTGCGGATTCGGGAAATCGCTCTTCAGGAACCTGCTCTGGCGGGACGCCTGTTCGCACGCGACGGCGGCGTTTCAGGAATCAATGTAACGTTGCAGATGCCGAGCGAAGACCATATGCGCGAAGGTATGGAGGTTGCTGACCACTCGCGGGAACTTGCAGACGAATTTCGAGAACGGTTCCCCGGCATTGATCTGCGTCTGGCTGGAACGGTGATTTTTAACCAGGCCTTCATGAAAGTGTCGCTTGCCGATCTTAAAACGCTCCTCCCGTTGAGTTTCCTTGTGATGGCGTTCATGCTTCTGCTGCTGACGCGGGGATTTTCAGGGATGTTTGCAACAATGCTCGTCGTGACGATGTCGGTAATGACCGCTGTAGGCATAGGGGGATGGGTGGGACTTCCCATGACATCGCCTTCGGCGGTTGCTCCGGTTGTCGTACTGACGGTAGCTATTGCCAACTGCGTTCACATCTATTCCGCATTTGCCAGCTATATGCATGATGCGGCGTCCGGCGCGTCTGGCAATGCCGGCAGCAGGATCAGGCACGATGCGGTTGTCGAGTCAATGCGGTTTAATTTTCAGCCGGTTTTCCTCTCAAGTCTGACCACCACGCTCGGTTTTTTGAGCCTGCGTTTTTCTGATTCGCCCCCGTTTGGTCATCTGGGCAGCTTCGTCGCATTCGGAGTTGGCGCGGCCTTTGTTCTCTCCGTGACCTTTCTGCCGGCCTTGCTGTCGCTGCTGCCGGTTCGGGTGCGCGCATCACTGTCCCGGGAGAACTCTTTGATGGTGATGTTAGGTGAATTTGTAATCCGCCGAAGCCGGCAGTTGCTCTGGGGTTCAGCGCTGGTCGTGGCAGTGCTGGTTGCTTCGGTTTTCCAAAACGAACTGAACGACGTGTTTCTCCACTATTTTGACGAGAGTGTTGAATTCCGAAGAGACTCTGAATTTATCGTGGACAACCTGACCGGTCTGTACTCCATGGAGTACTCGCTCAAATCGCGTTCCCCCGACGGGATCAGTGACCCTGGATATCTGTCCGATGTAGAAGCATTTGCCGAGTGGTACAGGCAGCAGCCTGAGACAGTACATGTAAATGCCGTCACTGATACCTTCCGAAGGCTCAACATGAGTATGAACGGGGATGATCCGGCCTATTACCGGCTCCCCGCAGACCGGGAGACTGCCGCCCAGTACCTGTTGCTCTACGAACTCTCCCTGCCCCACGGGCTTGATCTGAACAACCGGATCAGCGTCGACAAGTCAGCCACCCGGGTGACGGTTTCAACGCGGACGCTCTCATCAAACGAAGTGATCGCACTTGATCAGCGCACGCTGCAATGGCTCACAGACCATGCCCCGAATATTGCCGGAACGCTAAATGCCGGTACCACATTGATGTTTGCGCATCTCGGCCGGCGAAATATCATTTCCATGCTTGTCGGAACCACACTGGCTCTGGTCGCAATTTCCTTCATCCTCATTTTCGCACTGCAGTCATGGCGGCTCGGAATCATGAGCATGGTCCCGAACCTGATTCCCGGGGCATTGGGCTTCGGTATATGGGGTCTGGCAGTGGGACAGGTCGGAATATCGCTTTCGATGGTAACGGCCATGACGCTGGGCATCGTGGTCGATGATACTGTCCATTTTCTCAGCAGATACCAGCGGATCCGACGCGAACTCGGTTGCACCTCTGTTGACGCGGTAATGGCTGCCTTCCGGACCGTGGGTCAGGCACTGCTCACAACCTCTCTTGTGCTAGTTGCTGGCTTTGCCGTGGTGAGTTTTTCAAGTTTCGAACTCAATTCAGCTATGGGAAAGCTCACAGCACTTGTAATTGCTCTGGCCCTGATGGCCGATTTTCTTTTACTGCCGCCGCTTCTGATGAAGTTCGATGCAAATGCCGACGGCATTCTGCCTGTCCGGATCTGTAAAGGGAATTTTTAAATATCAGGCTTTGACTAGGAGTCTGTCGCTCTTAGCGAACAATTGAGGGGAAATCCAACTGATTCAGAGCTGGTGAAAGTCATATCGGCAAAAATCCTTGATTTTGGGGGTTCAGCTAAGCTTCGGGGAGCTGTTTTTACCTCAAATCCCCAATATTCTCTGCTCTCTCACCTCTTTGTCAGCCCTTCAACGCATACATTCTCTTCAGGTTGTACCCTATGCACACAAGATTCCACTCTCCGCGCACAGCTTCAAGCCCCCGCACCATAAACTGCCGGAATCCCATCACCTGCTTTATTATTCCGAACACAGGCTCTATCGTTGACTTGCGTTTTGAGTACATCTTTTTGCCTGCGGATGTTCCAAGCCTCCTCTGCATGTCTTCAACCGGTGTTGCCGGCTCTTTCTCCTCCTCATTGCACTGTGCGAATCTCTCCAAAACGGTCTGTTGTGCTTCTCCCTGCGTTTGGATATATAAGGCTTTATCCCCGCCCTGTCACATAAGTTAACGTTGCTTGCACTGTAATATCCGCTGTCGGCAAGCAGATTCTCAGCCTTGCCAAGCCTCTGCTCATTCTCCTTTAACTGCTCAAGCACGGGCTCCATCTCACGCTTGTCGTTTGTGTTCTGCGTTACATGCCTGGTCACTATAAGTCTGCTCTCCACATCCACTGCACCCTGAGCGTTGTATGCCTGCTCAAATCCCCCTCCCGAAGGCATTATCCGCGAATCTCCGTCCACAAGATTCACCTGATCCTTATCCCTCGGTCTGCTCCCTCCTGCCTTCTTCCCGCTTTGCTTCTCATACTGTTCCCGCTTCTCTACCTTCTCCCCGTACACTTCTGACTCCCGCTCATACCTGTGCTTTGCCCGCTCCTGTATCTCACGCTTCGCTTCCCGTCTCTGAAGTTCTTCGGGAACATTCATATCCTCTGGCAGTTTAGAGTTGTCAGCCTCCCGTGCAAGTCTCATCAGTTCCTTCACTTCTTTGTTCAGCTGCTTTTCTATCTTCCTTGCCCTCTTCCAGCTCAGTGCCTTGTGCCTGCTCGCATTAGCCTTTATCTTCGTGCCATCCACACTCACCGTGCCCATCCCTATCTGTCCCGCTATCTGCAGTATCTGTACAAACAATACCCCAAGCTCCTTGCCAAACCTCTTGCGGAACCTGTTTATGCTGTCATGATCCGGATTGCTGTTAGCGCATATATACCTGTACGCCACACTGTCATATGTTGCCTTCTCAAGCTTCCGGGAAGAGAATGTCCCCGTCGCGTATCCGTAGAACAGAAGAGCCACCTTCATTCCCGGATGATACGCTGCCGACCCCCTGCCCGAATACGCTTCCGTCAGCCTTCTCAGATCCAGCTGCTCAACTATCTCCACCACAAACCGGGCAAGATGGTCTTCGGGCAGATACTCTTCTATTGTAGGCGGAAACATCTGCGGCGTCTTGCGGTCTGCTGATACAAACCTCCGTCTCATTGTCTTCTCCTTCTCAGACATCTTGATACCGTTGTTTTAACATTAAATGACCGCTAAAGTCCAACAGACTCCTAGAGACTGAAAGACAGGCAAAGCTTCGCCTCCCGGTTTGTGCAATCTTTAGAATCGGATACGGCATATACTATTGTAAACCTGACTTCCGCACTTTTGTAACGTAAGTACCTGATATTACACAAGCGGGTTCCCGCTTGTACACTACACAAGAGCTTTTGAGATGTTTATTAGTCAGCCGGGAGTCCCCGGTCTGTTTTTACCAGGAATCCGCAAGCATGGTCTGCCTGCTGAGCACCGCTCCCACAGCGGAGTAAAGAGATCTCTGCTCCGTGGTGCCCTGAGAAGGTATCAGATACCTCTTATTGGTTCCCCTGTCCACCACCAGGGACGCCTCAACCCTGCCAAGTTCTGACAGTATGGCCCCTTCACTCATCGGTTCCTTTCCCCCATGATAACAGTTGTGCCTGAACCTCAGTATGCGAAGCAGTACGAATGCCGTAAAACAGATGGCCATGTGAGCCTCCACTCTCCTTTGAGTCCAGTGAAACACAGGCCTTACAGCCATTGTGTGCTTCATGACACGAAACCCTTCTTCTATCTTCCATAACTCCCCGTAACAGTCGTATATCCTGGAGGCATCGTATTTGTCAGCAGGAAGACTGGTCCATACCCCGTGAGGACCGTCAAACTTCTCATCCCTCTCCACCGCTTCGGTGTCTACAGACACGGCCCCCGCTTCCACCTTGATGAACCTGCCCCTGCGTCCATTGCCCTTTATCCCCCCTGCTATCCTTCTCTCAAGTTTCTTTAAAGCCTCTTCCCTGTCCTGCGAGTCTTTCCTCGCTCTCTTCTCGCAGTGACGCAGAACAAGCCTCCGTCCTCCCACTTCCATATCCCCAAGTCTTTTACCTTCCCCTATCTCTTTCCAGTCACTGTGTGAGAATACCTTCTCGCTGTCCTCCTCGGACATCCCCCGAAGCCTTGCCGCTACAACCCACTCATACTTATTGCGCTTTAAGACCTCAAGATTCTTTTTGCTCATCATCCCCGCATCCCCCACAAACACCACCCTTTCAAGCTTGATCCTCTTCTTTAACCCCTCTATAGCAGGCTCAAGAGTGCTTACATCAGATGTGTTCCCCGGAAACAGCTCATAACCCAAGGGAAGTCCGTCTTTGGTCTGAAACAGTCCCAGCACCACCTGAACCCTGTGAGGCTTCCCGTCCTTGCTCCACCCCTTCCTTCGAAGATCGTCTTGCGTGTCGCTTGCAAACGAAAGGGTTGTAACATCGAAAAACACAACTTCAACCTTTCCTTCAAAAAGTCCCATAACTTCTTTGCTAACAATGCTCTGAAGCTTCTCAGTACGCTTCTCGTCAACCTTGTCCATCATCCTGTACAGCTTGTCCACAGACACTTCCATTCCAAATTCCCGAGACAGCTTCGCATGGGCTCTTTTGCTCTTCCCAGGTGCCGCAAGACGCATAAGCACTGCCTGACGGAACAGCCTGCCCGCCATCTTGTTTCTCGCTCCCCATATCCTGTCAAACCCAAGCTGACTGTACAGTTCTCCAAACACTTCATGAAACCCAAGATTGTAACGAGCCTCCTCTTCAAGCAATCGGGCATCAACTATGGGCAGGGGTTTGTCCTTCTGCTTTGTTCTTCTAAGCTTTATCAGCTTCTCAGCAGTGTCTTCAGCGGGGAACAGTGTGGGCTGTACGCTCTGTTCAAGACGGTTCTTCTCCACATGTGCAGCTCGCACAAGAGCGTCAAGAGGTTCTCCCGGGGGAGCGGAGCCCATGTGACGCACTACCTTCTGGCGTGGCTCACCCTTTGAGTTCCTGTAGGAATGCACTATCTGCACCGATATGTTGACTGTGGTCTGGCGTTTTAGCTGTTTTACGAACATGTTGAATATTATAAGGGAAAGCGGAGGCGATGTCGAGCACAAAATTAGACTGAGCACTACAAAACGATTTGAAGCAGGCTGAAAATCAATATCAAGTAATTACAGGTACTTACGAAACTTCAAAGGCCCGACTTAAAAAAACATGCTGAAGTCAGGATCCACTTCCGGAAGTCTGCCGCTGGCCATGCGGTCGGCCGCAAGCAGTTTTATCCAGTCTATAAGCTCGCTTGTCGAGGGTTTTTTCTTGAGACCTTCAATCTCTCTTACAGAATAAAACAGGGCAAGTGCGTTATCCATGAGCTTTCGCTCAAGATCGGGGTAATGCACCTCAACTATTTTCTCAAGAGTCTTGCGGTCGGGAAAAGCTATGTAGTGAAAAAAACATCTTCTCAAGAAAGCGTCCGGGAGCTCCTTTTCGTTATTCGAAGTGATTATCACTATGACCCTTTTATGTGCCTTTACGGTCTTTTTGAGTTCGTAGCAGTAAAACTCCATTCTGTCGAGTTCCAAAAGAAGATCATTTGGAAACTCTATGTCCGCTTTGTCTATTTCGTCAATCAGAAGCACAACCTGTTCCGGGCTCTCAAAGGCCTCCCAGAGCTTGCCTTTCTTTATGTAGTTTGAGATATCGTTTACCCTTGCGTCTCCAAGCTGGGAGTCGCGAAGCCTGGCAACGGCATCATATTCGTAAAGACCCTGCTGGGCGGTTGTGGTTGACTTTACATGCCAAGTTATAAGCGACTTTCCGAGGGCTTTTGCAACTTCAAAGGCAAGCATGGTCTTGCCCGTCCCCGGTTCTCCCTTAACAAGAAGCGGACGCTCAAGCGTAATAGCCGCGTTAACGGCCACGGCCAAGTCCTTTGTTGCTATGTAATCGTCTGTGCCCTTGAATCTCATTTCTCACCTGCCTTCTGGAACCGTACAGATCCCTGCACTGTTTATTGAATACGATTGTCCTGTTTTTGTAAATTAAAATCTCCCTGTTTATATGGGACCAGATCGCGTTTGAAAGAACCAGCTTCTCAAGATCCTGTCCCTTTCTTATGAAATCTTCTATTGAATCATCATAATTGACCTTTATGACGTCCTGCTCTATTATGGGCCCCGAATCGAGTTCTTCGGTTACGTAATGACAGGTAGCTCCGATCACCTTGACACCTCTTTCGTACGCGGAGTGATAAGGGCGGGCACCGGGGAAGGCCGGAAGAAACGAATGGTGGATATTGATTATTCTGTTTGTGTAATGGGATACGAAATTACCTGTAAAAACCTGCATATACCTTGCAAGAACTATGAAATCCACATCGTAGCGGCGAAGAAGCTCAAGCTGTTCTGCCTCCGCTTCTTCCTTGTTGTCCTTTACATTTTCGAAAACGTAAAAATCTGTCCCTTGAAGACCTGCCACATCTTTGAGATCCGGATGATTGCTTATCACAAGTGGCATCTGAACGTTCCATTCCCTGGCGCGGAGTCTGTAGATTATGTCCGAGAGACAGTGGGGAAGCCTGGAAACGAAAACAGCCATGCGCGGAAAGTCTCCCGTAAAAAAAATCTCGAATTTCATGTCGAATTTCCGGGCCACTTTCTCGCGGAAAACCCTCTCCGTCTCCTCCCGGGAGAGAGTAAAACCCTCCATTCCCCACTTGGCCCGGATAAAGGTCACCGTGTCGGCTGTATCCACGCAATGCTGCAGTGCATGGATATTGCCTCCGTATCCGAATATAAAGTCGGTAACCGCATGAACCAGACCGGGACGGTCCGGGGAGTGCACTAGCAGAATTGCTTCTTCCTGTCTTTCCGGCATTTTTGGTTAAAGCCCTCTACCCGGTTTTAACGGCTCCCCCGCCCCCATAAGGTCACGACCAGGGCTCTTTGTAGTAATAGGTAAAATTAGCAACCTTCGGCCGTTCCGTCCACCCTTTTTTTCTGTAAAATCCCTGCAGATAGGATGGCTTGTCCTTGCCGTTGGTCACCATAAGCCGGTAAACATCCCTTTGTCTGCCCTCTTCCATAACTGTTTCGATAAGACGGCTCCCCGCCCCCATTCCGCTTGCCGAAGGGCTTACGAAAAGGTCCGAGACATAGCCCTCGCAGCTTCCGAGCATAACAAACGGTACCCAGTGAACGGCACTGAATCCTACCACTCTTCCTTCGGGATTACAGGCCACGTACATTGTGTGTCCTTCAGGGTCCCCGTCGGCCTGAAGTATGAGATCCCGGATCAGAGACGACACTTGCTCGATCGGAAGGGAGTTTCTCTTCTCGGACCAGCCGATCTCTTTCAGTATCAGTGCCATCGCCTCCGCATCGTCGCCAGTGGCTTTTCTTATGGTGATTTCTTTCAAAACACTTTCCGTAAAATCATCACTGTTTCTTTTTCCCGAGGCTTTCAACAAGAGCCCCGAGATTCTCCAGAAACTCCGGACTGCGCAGAATTTTCGGAAGTCCCCTGTCAACTTCGGCACAAGCTCCTTCCATATTCGCCACGACCCCGCGGCGAAGAGCCCGCTTGGAGAAAGCATAGCCGGGAACAAGCAAAGGCCCGTACTGTCCCGCGAACTCAACGCAGTGAGAAACAAGTTTGTCGGCTTCGCAGCTTTCATCGAAAAAGCCGAGGCTGACAGCGTCACGGGATTCATAAAGAAAGCCCGTTGTCATGACCTGCTGAGCGACTGCCGTACCCAGCACATAAAGCACGATCTGGGCTATTGCCGAAGGAAGGGGAAAACCTATGGTAATTTCGTTAAGACCGAATCTTGCTCCTGAATCAACGCATACTCTGTAATCGCAGCAAAGTGCCAGTATAAGTCCACCCGCTACAGCGTGACCGTTTACCGCCGCCACAACCGGTCTTTCATAACTGAAGATCCGAAGCATGGTCCCGCGAAAACGCCTGTACCATTGCCAGATCTGCTCTTCATCCCCGGTGGTGAAAAGCGAAAGATGGTACTTGAGATCAAGACCTGCGGAAAAAGTTCTCTGTGAAGATGTAAGCACCACGGGGTTTTGCGCGTGATCGCTCTCAAGTGTCGTGAAGGCCTCGTCAAGATCACTGAAAAAATCTTCTGCTATGACGTTCATAGGGTTTGAATTCATTCGCACGACTGCCACATCGCCAATTCTTTCAATTTCCCAGCTCATAACGTCTCCCGATTCTCCAGAGTGTCCGAATCAATCCCTCTTGCTCTGCTGGCGGCGGTTCCACGAATCCCTAAGAGAAACCGTTCTGTTAAAAACGGGTGCCCCGGGTGCTGAATCCACCGGATCAAGTATGAAGTATCCCTTTCTTTCAAACTGGTAGTTAACTCCCCCGCAGCAGTCTCCAAGCAGCGGTTCGGCCGCGCAGTCCTCAATCGTACGGAGGGAATGCGGATTGAGAAACTCCGTAAACTCTTTTTGTTTGTCGGCCATGGGGTTGGAAACAGTAAAAAGTCTGTCGTAGAGTCTTACGGTGACCTTCGAGGCGTTGTTGGCGCACACCCAGTGTATGGTGCCCCTTACCTTTCTTCCGTCAGGCGCATTCCCGCCTTTTGTGTCAGGATCATATTCACAGTGAACCTCGGTAACTTCCCCGGTTGCCGAGTCACGCTCAAAGCCTACGCACTTCACTATGTAGGCGTAGCGCAGCCGCACTTCAGAATCCGGCGAGAGCCTGTAGAATTTTTTAGGAGGATCCTCCATGAAGTCATCCCTTTCAATAAAAAGCTCTTTTGAGAAAGGGATTTTTCTTTTTCCCATGGAGGGATCTTCCGGATTGTTTACAGCTTCAAGTTCTTCTTGCGTATCTTCGGGATAATTGATTATCACCACTTTGAGCGGGTCAAGCACCGCCATAACCCTCTGTGATCTCCTGTTAAGATCCTCTCTCGCGCTGTGCTCAAGAAGCTCCATGTCTATCACGCTGTCCTGTTTCGTGACACCTATCTTCCGGCAGAAGTCCCTTATCGACCCAGGTGTGTAACCCCTTCTGCGCAACCCCGAGATTGTGGGCATCCTGGGATCATCCCATCCGCTTACATGTCCATCGGAAACCAGTTTCATGAGGTTTCTCTTGCTAAGAACCGTATAACTGAGGTTGAGCCTCGCAAACTCGATCTGCTGGGAATGATATATGCCGAGCTGGGAGATAAACCAGTCGTAAAGAGGGCGGTGATCCTCAAACTCAAGAGTACACAGCGAATGGGTAACACCCTCAATGGAGTCGCTCTGCCCGTGGGCCCAGTCATACATCGGATAAATGGACCAGTAATCCCCGGTACGGGTGTGAGACTTGTCTATTATCCTGTACATGACCGGATCGCGCATGTTCATGTTGCCCGAAGCCATGTCTATTTTAGCCCGAAGCACATACTGTCCTTCATCGAAATCTCCATTTCTCATCGCCCGGAAAAGCTTTAGATTCTCCTCAACGGATCTCTGCCTTGAAGGACTCTCCCTGCCGGGTCGGGAAAGCGTTCCCCTGTACTCTCTTATCTCCTCGGCTCCCAGCTCATCCACGTAGGCTTTCCCCTCGCCTACCAGCCCCAGCGCGTATTCATACAGCTGCTCGAAATAATCGGAGGCATAACAGATCCTGTCTTCCCAGTCAAAGCCCAGCCATCTTACGTCTTCTTTGATGGCCTCTTCATATCTTATGTTTTCCTTTGAGGGGTTTGTATCGTCAAAGCGCAGGTTGCATGTTCCACCGAACTGCTCGGCTATGCCGAAGTTAAGACATATGGATTTCGCATGACCTATATGAAGGTAACCGTTGGGCTCAGGCGGAAAACGGGTAACAGGCTTTGCGATGCCGGACTGAAGATCGCTTCTTACCCTAGCCCTTATGAAATCCTCGGATTCCGTAAATCCGTCTTTTTCCGTCTTTGATTTCATGCTTGTGCGCAATGACATCCGCAGAGCAGGATGATGAAGTTTCGGGTTGCGGACACAGAGCGGTCCACTGTTTCCCTTCGGGTGGTTCCACGCGGCATGGAGAACCACTCTATTTCCATTTTATGTTGCACCCGATGCTCGGAATCTGCTCCCACTCAATTGTTTTTCCCTCTATGATTGAGTCGAGTGCCATACGCATATCCTTTCCCGTAACCGGTTTTCCGTTCCCGGGTTTGGAGTCGTCAAACTGCCCCCTGTATACACATTTCAGGTTATAGTCATAAACAAAAAAATCGGGAGTGCAGACGGCATCATAGGACTTGGCCACTTCCTGCGTCTCATCAAACAGGTAGGGAAATGAGTACCCCTTTTCCTGCGCAACTTCCTTCATTCTTTCGGGAGAATCGTCAGGATAGTTTTTAACGTCGTTTGAATTTATCGCTATGAAGGAAACCCCTTTGGGAATATACTCATCCGCAACTTCCACCAGTCCGTCCTGCAGGTGCTTTACGTAGGGACAATGGTTGCATATAAACATAAGCACCGTAGCAACATCCGATTTGAGATCGCCAAGCGACAGTTCGCTTTGGCTTACCGCATCCGGCAAACGGAAGTCAGGAGCCTCACTCCCCAAGGGAATCATCGTCGACAGAGTTTTGACCATTTTCTTGTCTTCTCCAAAGTTTTTAAGTTATTTGTCAGTGAAAACGATCCGCTTGTGCGAACCGTCACAAAAAGGCTTGTTCTCAGAAGCACCGCACCGGCATAGATAGTAAGGGTTATCTTCGCAGAGCCCTGAATCATCCTCAACACAAAGCTTAATATCTCCGCAAACCTCATAGGGACCGTTTTCAAGCGATTTTATAACTGCGTCCCCTTCCTTGGCAGAGGCAGAAGATTCGCCGGGAGACAGACTGTTTTTAAAATCTGCTCCCCTGTGCGAACCGTCACAAAAAGGTTTGTTCTCAGAAGCACCGCACCGGCAAAGACCGATTTTGTTTTTTATCGCAAGTCCGTTCCCCTCCCCATCTTCAAGCGACTTCAGGTCGCTTACGATCAGGGGACCGTCATCCATGATTTCTATCTTTGCTTTCCGGCTCATATCGGTCTGCTGGTTAAGTTAATCCGCTCTCCCTTATAACCTCAGGGCATATCCGAGTTTACATTTTTTCGACAATCATTGCTATACCCATACCGCCTCCCATGCACAAAGATACCATTCCGTATCCGCCGGGACGAACGTTTTCAAATTCATGAAGAAGTTTTACGAGCAGTACCGCTCCGGTGGCCCCCACGGGGTGCCCGAGCGCTATGGCCCCGCCGTTGACATTCAGTTTCTCCTCCGCAATGGGAAAATCGCTCAGTACAGCCAGGCACTGGGCAGCGAAGGCTTCGTTGAGTTCAACCAGATCTATATCACCAATTCCAAGTCCGGCTTTTTCAAGAGCCATGCGCATTGCGGGGACCGGACCAATTCCCATAATCGAAGGGTCAACACCGGAAATTGCGTAGGACTTAATCGATGCAAGCGGATTCAGTCCCAGTTTTTCCGCTTTGCCCTCGGACGTGACGATCAAGGCGGCGGCTCCGTCATTAATTCCCGACGAGTTTGCCGCGGTTACCGTGCCTTTTTTTTTGAAAACCGGCCTTAAATTCGAAATATCCTCAAGCGTAACGTCCGGCCTAGGGTGCTCGTCAGTGTCAAACTCAACGGAACCGCCCCTTCGCCCGGGAACAGACACCGGAACTATCTGCGAGGTGAATTTCCCGCACTCCATTGCGGCTTTGGTCTTCATCTGGCTTGAGTAAGCAAACTCATCCTGGCGCTCCCTTGATATCTCATATCTCTGCCCAAGGTTCTCCGCCGTAACACCCATGTGATAATCGTTAAACGCATCCATGAGCCCGTCACACAGAATTCCGTCCACAAGCTCATCGGATGGAGCTGACATCCTGTATCCCCATCTGGCTTTGCGAAGGTAGAAAGGAGCCGAGCTCATGTTCTCCATCCCTCCCGCCACAACGCACTCGCAGTCGCCGGACTTTATGGTCTGGGCGGCACTTACTACAGACTGAAGGCCAGAACCGCAGACCCTGTTAATGGTAATCGCGGGGGTTTGAACTTTTAACCCGGAATTAATCGATACCTGCCTCGCCGGATTCTGCCCCTGTCCGGCTCCCAGTATATTGCCCATTATGCAATCATCAACCTGTCCGGGCGGCAGAGATGCCCTGCTTATAATTTCCCTGACAACTGCCGTCCCTAGATCGACCGCAGAAACATTCTTAAGCTTCCCTCCGAATGTCCCTATCGCAGTTCTGACCGGGTGGGAGAGCACGATTTTTTCCATTGCTACTCTCCTTTGAACTCGGCCGTCCTCTTTTCAACAAACGCACTCATTCCCTCAACCCTGTCATAGGAATCAAAACACTGGAATCCTGTTTCCATCTCGTAAGCAAGTCCTTCGGAGAGTCCTGTTTCGAATCCGCGATTTATCGCTTTTTTGGCGCACGTGACGGCAAGCGGACTGTTATGCGCAATCTGCCGGGCTATCTTCATAACCTCATCCATAAGGCTTTCCTGCTCCACCACCTCATCCACAAGTCCGAAGGTAAGTGCTTCGGCAGCGGTGACCATCTCCCCGGTAAAAATCAGTTTCTTGGTCTTTCCCGGCCCTATAAGCCTGGTTGATCTCTGGGTTCCTCCCCAGCAGGGAAAAAGACCGAGCTTGGTTTCGGGAAAACCCACGCGGGCATTCTCAGAAGCGACCCTTATATCGCACGCAAGCGCAAATTCAAGCCCTCCCCCCAGGGCATATCCGTTTATCGCGGCTATAACCGGAAAAGATGCCTGCTCAAGACAGTCAAAAGCTCCTCTCCCCAAGGCACAGTAATCCTTAAAATCCTCCGTTGTCATCTGACTCATCTGCCTAACATCGGCCCCGGCGACAAAAGCCTTTGTGCCGGCTCCGGTAATAACCAGCACCTTAAGATTCTCAGCGGGCAGCCTTTCAGTCACAAAGTCTCTTAGCTGTCTTATGGTTTCGCCGTTTAGGACATTCATAGACCTCTCTTTGTTGACAGTCAACACTCCCACACCGTCATCAGTGCTTTCAAACAAAAGATCCTTGTACATCAATCATACACCTCCTTTATTTCTTCCGTATTCAAAAAAGCCTTTTCCCGCTTTTCTGCCCAGATATCCCGCCTTGACCATTTCCTTAAGCAGCGGAGCAGGTCTGAACTTCGGGTCTCCATATTCTGCGTAGAGAACCTCAAGTACGCTCAGAGTAACGTCGAGTCCGATGAGATCTGCAAGCGCAAGCGGTCCTATGGGATGATTCGCTCCCAGCTTCATAGCATTATCTATATCCGCCGCCGGAGCAATTCCTTCATCAAGCACGAAAATTGCTTCGTTTATCATTGGCAGCAGAATCCTGTTTACAACGAAGCCTGCTCTGTCTTTCACCGCAATCGGATATTTATCAAGACTCCGTGCAAATTCCATCGTCTGCTCAAGTGTCTGAGGGGATGTTTTCGCAGTATTGGTCACTTCAACCAGCTTCATTATCGGTGCGGGATTAAAAAAGTGCATTCCTACAGTTTTTTCGGGGCGAGAGGTGCTCATGGCAATCTCAGTAACCGAAAGAGTCGATGTATTGGTGGCAATGATGGTGCTCTCCGGGGTGTTTTGCTCAATCCTAGCAAAAACCGCCTGTTTAAGAGCCATATCCTCGCTTGCGGCTTCAACCACGATATCCGCACCGTGGAAATCGCCGTAGTCCTCGGTCGGATGAATCCGTGAAACGATCAGGGTGAGCTGCTCCCCGTCGATTTTGCCTCTTCGGGCCAGTCTGCCGAGGCTTTTTTCTATCCTCGCAGCCGCATCCTCCGCAATATTTTTTTCAACATCCAGAATAATAACGTTTTTTCCCGATGAAGCGACAAGTTCGGCTATGCCTGAACCCATGGTGCCAGCCCCAACGATTCCTACGGTTTTTATATTTGATTCGGACATGCTTTCTCCCCGGCTCATAACTGATTACGAACCTTGAATTATAACACCTCAAAGCGACTCGGAAAGAACCTGTCTGGCGATAACTATCCTCTGTATCTCAGAGGTTCCTTCATATATTTCAGTTATCTTGGCGTCACGGAAATGCCTCTCCACCGGGTAATCGGTCGTATATCCATTTCCTCCGTGCACCTGGATGCCCTTGGTCGCCACCCACATTGCGGTTTCCGATGCGTAGAGCTTGGCCATGGAGGAATGTTTGGCGTATTTCTCTGCGCGATCCTTCATCAAGGCCGCCTTGCAGGTAAGCAGTCTCGAGGCCTCTACCCTGGTAGCCATATCTGCAAGCATGAACTGTATCCCCTGAAAATCCGAGATCTTCTTTCCGAAAGCTTCCCTCTGCCCGGAATACCGAGCCGAGCAGTCAAGAACCGCCTGGGCTATACCCACCGCCTGGGCCGCTACCCCTATTCTTCCCGCATCAAGCGTTTCCATGGCGACTTTAAACCCCTCTCCCTCTTTTCCGAGGACCCGGCCTGTCGGCACTTTGCAGTTCTCAAAAACAATCTGCGAAGTGCTTGTTCCCTTTATTCCGAGTTTGCTCTCCGATTTTCCAAGAAAGATTCCGGGAGCGTCAAGATCAATGATAAACGCCGTTATTCCCCCGCTTCGCTTCATCTTGTCGGTCCTGGCAAAAAC
Source organism: Thermodesulfobacteriota bacterium (assembly GCA_965200595.1). Lineage (GTDB taxonomy): Bacteria > Desulfobacterota_D > UBA1144 > Nemesobacterales > Nemesobacteraceae > Nemesobacter. The sequence continues at coordinate 274,574 of CBDAUE010000004.1, forward strand.
TACGGCGATCTGCGCCTCGCGACCGTTTGTAACCCAGCTTTTGGTTCCGTTAAGGACGTAGACCCCTCCTTGTTTCACGGCACTTGTATTTATGCCCGCAGCATCCGAACCCGACTCGGGTTCGCTAAGAGCAAAGCACCCTATGGCGCCCCGGCACATCCGCGGCAGGTACTGTTCTTTCTGCTCTTCGGTGCCGAAGTCAATAATCGGAGCGCATGCAAGGGAATTATGAACCATAACTATCGCTCCGGTCGAAGCGCAGGCCCTAGATATTTCCTCAATCGCTATCACATACGAGAGGTAATCAAGACCGCTTCCGCCGTAGCGTTCCTCAATCAAGTGGCCCATAAAGCCCAGATCGAACAGTTTTTCCACAATTCCGGAGGGAAAAGCACTGGTTCTGTCAATTTCAGAGGCAGCCGGTCTGATCTCTTTTTCGGCAAACTCCGAAGCAAGATCTTTAATTAAACGTTGCTCCTGTGTAAGAGCGGAGGCAAGCATGGCGCGAGATTCCCCTTTTAGAATTTCGGGTATGCAAAAAATTCTAATTCACCGCTGTCTAAAAGGCAAAAATGCATGTTTTCAAAGCAGGACGATTTTCGGATTACGTACCTTCACTTTTATCTATCGCCTCCAGAGTTTCGAAATGAGATTCAGACACGCAAACGACACTAGGAGTCTGTCGGGCTTTAGCGGTCATTTAATGTTAAAACAACGGTATCAAGATGTCTGAGAAGGAGAAGACAATGAGACGGAGGTTTGTATCAGCAGACCGCAAGACGCCGCAGATGTTTCCGCCTACAATAGAAGAGTATCTGCCCGAAGACCATCTTGCCCGGTTTGTGGTGGAGATAGTTGAGCAGCTGGATCTGAGAAGGCTGACGGAAGCGTATTCGGGCAGGGGGTCGGCAGCGTATCATCCGGGAATGAAGGTGGCTCTTCTGTTCTACGGATACGCGACGGGGACATTCTCTTCCCGGAAGCTTGAGAAGGCAACATATGACAGTGTGGCGTACAGGTATATATGCGCTAACAGCAATCCGGATCATGACAGCATAAACAGGTTCCGCAAGAGGTTTGGCAAGGAGCTTGGGGTATTGTTTGTACAGATACTGCAGATAGCGGGACAGATAGGGATGGGCACGGTGAGTGTGGATGGCACGAAGATAAAGGCTAATGCGAGCAGGCACAAGGCACTGAGCTGGAAGAGGGCAAGGAAGATAGAAAAGCAGCTGAACAAAGAAGTGAAGGAACTGATGAGACTTGCACGGGAGGCTGACAACTCTAAACTGCCAGAGGATATGAATGTTCCCGAAGAACTTCAGAGACGGGAAGCGAAGCGTGAGATACAGGAGCGGGCAAAGCACAGGTATGAGCGGGAGTCAGAAGTGTACGGGGAGAAGGTAGAGAAGCGGGAACAGTATGAGAAGCAAAGCGGGAAGAAGGCAGGAGGGAGCAGACCGAGGGATAAGGATCAGGTGAATCTTGTGGACGGAGATTCGCGGATAATGCCTTCGGGAGGGGGATTTGAGCAGGCATACAACGCTCAGGGTGCAGTGGATGTGGAGAGCAGACTTATAGTGACCAGGCATGTAACGCAGAACACAAACGACAAGCGTGAGATGGAGCCCGTGCTTGAGCAGTTAAAGGAGAATGAGCAGAGGCTTGGCAAGGCTGAGAATCTGCTTGCCGACAGCGGATATTACAGTGCAAGCAACGTTAACTTATGTGACAGGGCGGGGATAAAGCCTTATATATCCAAACGCAGGGAGAAGCACAACAGACCGTTTTGGGAGAGATTCGCACAGTGCAATGAGGAGGAGAAAGAGCCGGCAACACCGGTTGAAGACATGCAGAGGAGGCTTGGAACATCCGCAGGCAAAAAGATGTACTCAAAACGCAAGTCAACGATAGAGCCTGTGTTCGGAATAATGAAGCAGGTGATGGGATTCCGGCAGTTTATGGTGCGGGGGCTTGAAGCTGTGCGCGGAGAGTGGAATCTTGTGTGCATAGGGTACAACCTGAAGAGAATGTATGCGTTGAAGGGCTGACAAAGAGGTGAGAGAGCAGAGAATATTGGGGATTTGAGGTAAAAACAGCTCCCCGAAGCTTAGCTGAACCTCCAAAATCAAGGATTTTTGCCGATATGACTTTCACCAGCTCTGAATCAGTTGGATTTCCCCTCAATTGTTCGCTAAGAGCGACAGACTCCTAGATTGGCGGATAGCTTCCATAAAATAAAAGGCAGTGATATGCAAAGCCGCCCGCGGATATGAGATAATATGGCGTGGTTTCAAGTTCGAAACGCAACAGGATTAAGTATGGCTTGTTGCTGATAAAGCCCAGTGGGCAGACGAACAGCTTTTAAAACTTCACACTGCGGAAAATAGAGTCAGAGAACCAGTACACTATATCATCAAGTGTCAGCGCAGGAGATTTCCAGATCAGTAGACAAGCTCTCGCAGAAGCAGATTCTGAAGTTTCTTTATCCTTGCTCCCATGCCGTTTGATATGATGGAAAAAATGTAAGTCTGCCCGTTTTGTGCAAATACGTAGCCGGACAGAGACCTGGCTCCTCCAAGATATCCGGTTTTCGCATAGACTTTACCCTTGAGCTTATGAAATCTTCTCTTTAGAGTTCCGTCAACTCCGGCGATCGGCAGGGATGAGATAAACTCCTGGGAAATATCCGGATCTTCGTAGATATTGGAGAGCACTCGGGTTATGTTCTCCGGGGAAATCCTGTTCAGCCTTGAAAGACCAGAGCCGTCCGCAACCGAGAAGTCTCCGTCAAGACCAATTTTCCCCAGATGATCTTCAATTGCTTGCGTGCCGAATTTCCATGAACCCGGAGTCCCGAAAACTTCGGCACCGATTGCCTTAACTATGCTTTCTCCGATTATATTGACGCTTTCTTTGTTGTATTCACGAAGAATGATCCCCAGAGGTTCTGAGTAATGAGTGAGTATCTTTCCGGACCACTTGGGCACTCTTGCGCGCTCTATAGTTCCGCTTACCGCAATCCCATTTTCTTCAAGAACCTGCTTGAGCACCCCGCCGAAGTAAAAAAACGGGTCGGGAACCGGGATCCTCCTGATTTCAGTTCTTCTCCGAGAGGAAATGAGTCCGGAGATAATGAGCTCGTTTCGTTTGTTATATTTTACCGTCATACCGGATTTTTTAAGAGAGGTTGAAACATTGTTTTTTATCGGAAAGGGGAACCCTGCGGGTTCCGTTTTCACTATTCCCGGGGCTCCCCGCACGCTGGATGCGGAAATTTTTATCGTGGCCAGATTGTGATTAAATAAAATTGCCGTTACGGGTGGGCAGAATGATTTGTCAAACCATTTTGGATCCCAGCCCTCCGCGTAGTGTGTGTCGTCAAAATATGAACCGTCAAGGTATATACCGCCGTCGATCTTGTTTATCCCGAGGGCTTTGATCTTCCCGGCAATTTCCCTGAGATCACTGATGTCTATGGTGGGGTCTCCGAACCCTTCTACGTAAAGGCCGCCGTGAGCAACCCCCGAGTGTATTCCTCCGCCCAGATAAAACTTGGTTTTAAACCGGAAATCCTTTCCGAGAATCGAAAGAGCCGCGGATGAAGAAAGTATTTTGTTGTTGGATGCGGGAATGAGTGGTTTTTTGCTGTTGTAGCGGAAAACCGTTTTGCCGGTATCGGCAGAGCGGACCATGATCCCGACCTTTTTCTGCGACGAGGTGTTTTTTGATATAAAGGAAAGGATTTTTTTGTGGTTTACCTCGGCGTAGGAGGATGCCGCGGGCAGAAACACGAAGATTAACGCCAGAGTGCTCAGTATAAGTCTTTTTCTTCCGGAATTTTTCATCTGTGTATTTTTGCGGGTCAGTGGGCTTCGGCCCAGTTCTTGGCAGAGCGGGTTTCCACTTTAAGGGGCACAATGAGCTCCCAGGCGTCTTCCATGTCGTTTTTAATATGAGTTCTAAGTTCTTCAAGTTCTGCTTCGTGCATCTCGAAAAGAAGCTCGTCGTGAACCTGAAGAATCATCTTGGAGGAAAATCCACCTTCTTCAAGTCTTCTGAATATGCGAATCATGGCCAGATTTATTATATCCGCCGCAGACCCCTGTATTGGAGTGTTTATAGCTTCCCGCTCACCTCTGCTCCTCTCCACCTTGTTTCCGGACACAAGCTCCGGTATCGGTCTTCTTCTCCCGATAAGCGTTTCAGTGTATCCCCTGCTTCTTGCTTCTTCAACCGATGACTGCATATAGGTTTTCACTTCCGAATATCTTTCAAAGTACCTGTTTATGTAATTTTTTGAGACCGATACCGTGGTGCCGAGTTGCTTTGAGAGCCTGAAGGGGCTTATGCCGTATATTATCCCGAAGTTTATAGTTTTGGCGAGACTGCGCATCTCGGAGGTGATCCGGTCTTCGGTCGCGTTGAAGATTTCGCAGGCCGTTGCGATATGTACGTCCTTGTCGTTTCGAAGTGCCTCAAGCAGTGTGGGATCTTTCGAGAAATGGGCGAGCAGACGAAGCTCTATCTGGGAATAGTCGGCCGACAGTATGACATAGCCGTCTTTTGCCACAAATGATTTTCGTATTCTTTTTCCATCTCCGGTTTTTATCGGGATATTCTGAAGATTAGGGTCCCTTGAGCTTAACCTTCCGGTTGAAGTGCCGGCGGGATTGAAAGAGGTATGAATTCTTCCTGTTGCCGGATTGATGAGCTTTGGAAGCTGGTCTATGTAAGTGGATTTCAGTTTGGAAAGAAATCTGTGTCTCAGTATGAGACGTGGCACATCGTGGATTGAAGATAAGTCCCTTAGCACTTCTGAATCGGTGGAAAAGGCGCCTTTGGCGGTTTTCTTTCTGGCCGGAAGTCTCAACTTTTCGAAAAGCACTTCGGAGAGCTGTTTCGTTGAGTTTATATTGAACTTTTCTCCGGTCCTTTCATATATTTCAGTTTCTATGGAACGAAGATCATTCTCAAACTCATTTGACATTTCTTTTAGGATCTCGGTGTCGATCTTCATGCCCTTAAACTCCATGTCGCAGAGAACCGGAAGAAGTCCAAGAACATTTTCTTTGTAGAGATCCCACAGTTTCACTTTTTTCAGAGCTTCAAGGAATTTCCTTGAAAGAATTAGTGCCACGTCGGAATCTTCGCATGAATATTTTGTCGCCGTTTCGATATCCACTTCGGCGAAATTCTTCTTGGATTTACCCTTGCCCGTAACGTCATCGTAGGAGATCATCCTGTGGCCCAGTTCCGTCCTTGAGAGTTCATCAAGTTTGTAGCTTCCCAGGGAGGCATCGAGCAGGTGTGCGGCCAGCATCGTGTCAAAGTAAATTCCCTTAAGAGTGATGCCGTGATTTTTAAGCACAAGCATCTCGTATTTTATGTTCTGTCCTGTTTTCTTTATATCTTCGGATTCAAAAACGGGCTTCAGCATCGAAAGCGCGACGTCAAGCTCTATCTGTTTTTCGGCTTCCGTAATACCGGTGTGTCCTACTGGAACGTAAAAAGCCTGTCCCGGTGCGGGACACAGAGAAAAGCCTACTATGCGAGAGTTCATCGGCAGTTTTGAATCTGTTTCAAGGTCTATTGAGAGCTCTCCGGTCTCCTCTATCATGTTTATGACCCGGCCCAGAGATGTCTCATCCAAGACAGTTTTGTAGGAATCGTATTTCACCCCTTCACTTTTCTCCGGCGTGCGGGATGTGCCGATTCCTTCCAGAAGTTTTTCGAATTCAAGCTCTGAGAGTATTTTGTGAAGATCGTTGACTTCGTATCCGTCGTAGCGGAACTCCTCGATACCGGTTCCCACTTTGACGTCAGTTTTTATGGTGACGAGCTCGCGGCTGAGGTATGCGTCGTCTTTGTGCTCTTCGAGCTTCCGTGCGACACTGGGGCGAATTTCCCCCAGGTTTGCGTATACGCCGTCAAGGTCTGCGTATTTGGATATAAGGGCCGAAGCGGTTTTCTCCCCTACGCCCAGCACTCCCGGAATGTTGTCAACCTTGTCTCCCACAAGAGCGAAGAAATCAATCATCTGTCCTGGCTCAATCCCGTACTTCTTGCGCACTTCCTCCACTCCGGTTAATCGTCCCCTCATCGTGTCAACCAGAGTCACCCTGTCAGACACAAGCTGGCAGAAATCCTTGTCTCCGGTAATCAGAACAACCTTTGATGTTTCTTGTGCGGTGGCTATGGTCCCTATAATGTCGTCGGCCTCGTACCCTTTTATTGCAAGCATCGGTATTGAAAATGCCTGTACCAGTTCGAAGATCTTGGGAAACTGGAGCTTAAGGTTCTCTGGAGCCTCGCTTCTGTTGGCCTTGTAGGCGGGGTATATTTCGTTTCTGAACACTTCTCCTTTGGAATCAAACACCATTCCCAGATACCTGGGTTCGTATTCCCTGAGAAATTTAAGAAGCATGTTTACAAATCCGTAGACGGCGTTTGTTGGAAGCCCGTCGGAGGTGGAAAGATCGGCCCTTACGCCGTAATAAGCCCTGAATATATACGAACTGCCGTCGATCAGATATAGCGGGTGCTGAGACATGAGAGAAACTGCTGAAGCGTTATTCGTTAACTATACCCAACAGCCCTTGCGGGAGAGAATCAGTCTGCGGGTGCGGGTTTGGCCAGTGCTGGAGACAACGTTATTTTTCCGCGCTGTAAACGAACGCCGGAGGGAAATTGGACCAGACGGTTTCTGACTTGACGACATTTGCGAATTTGTTTCGCAGTATTGAACGGAATCTTCTGGCGTTTGGAACCATCATGCTGACTGAATAGCTGAAGGTGATCATCCTGCCTCCCGGCTTAAGGACATTCCAGATGACTTCAAGCAGTTTATCCTGGGTTGCGTGGTCGAATACGGCCCAGGGAAGGCTTGAAATAATGCAGTCGCAGGAATCTTTTCCGTGCTGCTCGAGATATTCTCTCATGTTCTCCGCTGAATCCCTGTAAACTGTTGCGGAAGGACATCGAGATTTGGTCGCTTCGCAGAACTCGGGATTAATTTCTATTGCGAAAAACACTGTTTCCGGGTTCTTCTTCTCAAGAATTTTCTCGGTAAAAACACCGGTTCCGGAGCCAAGTTCCACTACGGTCCCCATCTCGTCAAGCCTGGCGGTCTCGGTGACAAGCTCCGAGAGTTCCTCGTTTGAAGGCGTTATGGAGCCAGTGCTCTTAGGGTCTCTTAGAAACTGTTTTATGTAACCGCATGCACTTAGTTTCAAGGGAGCCTCCGATAAAATAAACGCAAAATCAGCGTAATTATAATGACTTGCGGTGTTTTGTCCATTTCCCTGCTTTCTGCATGCATTGATTTTGACAAAGACTCTGGATTAGAAACAAAGGTTTTTACCTTGTCGCGGTCAGTTTCTGAGAACTGTATATGGACACCACACCTTCGATTGAGGGGACGGCGCCAATTGCGTAGATGCTTACCAACAGGGCATTTCGGAGCAAAGATGCAGAAGAAAGGCTCTCCCAAGGTGAAAACCGGTTTGTTCTGCTGAAATGCTTCTGTTCTTTTCTAAAACCCCGAACGTTTTAGAGCCTGATCCCGGAGTTTGGTGTAGACAAGTGCTGAAATCAGGACTAATAGAACCAGAGACAGGTTAAACACGGTGTTCTGGGGAGTGTCTTCGTATCCCGTCCCCGTCGTAATTACGCATCCACCGCCCACTGTTGCTGTTGTCGACAACTCGCGTTTCTTCTGGCATTTCGGGCTGTTGTTCCGACACTTCCTGCGGTTCTTCCCGCACCTCAATTTCTTCCGGCACCTCAGGCTGTTCACCCGAGTCAGCGAGACAACTTTCAAGAACCTCGACTAGGTCAGCAGGGATAGACTCCAGTTCTGGTGACCAGAGAAGGTCTAAAAGTATCCCAATGGAGAAATAAGAGTGTTCTGATCCATAGGTAGGTTTCATTAAGTCGTGGTTTCAACTTCGAAACGTAACAGGCGGATCAAGACCGAAGAGTACCTGATTCGGGGTTTTGAAGTTGAAACCACGAATGATTATAACTTTTCTTCCGTCTTCAAGAGTAACCGTCTTGCCTTTAAGCGGCGTCGGGTCTTGGGGATCTTGTGCAGTCGCATCGGAGTGAGTTTGGGGTTTCGGTTCAATTTTCTGATTTTCCAAGTGTTCTGGCGAGTGCTCAACGGAAATCCGAGATTCCCCGTTCTGCACTGCTTCCCGCACATTGCCAGGAGAAGAGGGGGCAGAACTCAAGTCAGACTGGTTGGTATGCGAATCCGATTGTCCAGCATCATTATTCATGCCGTGATAGACCACAACTAGCAGCACTGCAGCGGCTAGAACACAGGATCTGCAAATCAAGTGTTTTTTCATGAATCAACCCCTCTTTGGTTTATTTGTCAGTTGCTTAAGTCGAGTGGGCACCAGTCTCCTGTAACCGTTCCTGAAAATTGAAGATCCGGATGATCGAACCTGCCTGTTAGTCCACCATCTTGGTCTAGTGTTCCAAAAGCTGTTGTCCCATCGTCTACAGTAACAGATATGGTGTTTCCCGAAAGTGAACCGCTCAGCTCTCCCACCACATCACCAGGAATGTTATATGCTTTTCCTGTTACCCTGCCTGAACCATTAATGTCAAAGGTGAAAACTCCATATTGAGTATCACCATATGTGCTCCAAATTCCGGTAGCACGGTATACCGCATACTGATCGCCGCCGACTCTGCTGCCGGAGAAATTCCCATTTCCCAGACTCGGGTCTGGTGGATACACCCAAGTTCCTCTGACATTATTTACGGAAGTAAAATGACCTTCGAATGTTGTCCCGTCAGACGTAATTCCACTGGCGACTGCATTTTGATCATAGCTGATAGAGGTGTGACCTCCGATTGTCAGATACCGATCATATACCGTGCTATAAGCAAGACCATATACATCTCCATACTTCGCACTGACCAAGATTCCAGCGATACCCCTGTCAGTGCCGTCATACGTCCCTACATATGCGCCCGAATATGAACAACGGATAGTCCATTCCAAATAGCTTCTTGCGGTTGTTCCGTCTGGAAAACCAGAAAAATTTTCATACTCTTCTTCCAAGTCGGATCTTATACTCTCCAGTTCTTGGTTGAAGTTGTTAGAATTAATGTCCAATGACCAGTCTTCCGCACGCCTCTGAACACCTTCTGAGATGATTATGCCATTGTTCGGATTTGCATCTTGGTCAGAAGTGGACCCCAAAAATCAGACAGCATCTTAAGTGTATTTCCTTGGTATTCTAAAAGAGTATACAGGAGGTACATAATGAAGAGTAAAAGACGTAATCATTCACCGCAGTTCAAGGCAAAGGTAGCGTTTTTGGCGGTAAAAGGAGACAAGACAGTAGCGGAGCTTGCCCGGCAGTTTGAGGTTCATCCCAATCAGATAAGCATGTGGAAGAAGAAGCAGCTCGGCAACGCCGCGGACAAAGTGTTCGGCCAGGGGGCGGGCAGCAAGGCGGCGGGCGAGAGCAAGTACGTAAACCAGCTTGAATCCAAGGTGGGCCAGCTGACGCTGGAGAACGATTTTTTATCAAAGGCGCTCGGTCGGCAGCGGCGCAAGAAGTTGGTAGTGCGCGGCCGGGCACTTTCTTTGGTAAGGCAGTGCAAACTGCTGGATATAAATCGCTCAAATATTTACTACAAACCTGTGGGGGTATCCCCGCAGGACGAAGAGATTATGAAGAAGATTGACAGGATCTACATTAAGTATCCGTTTAAGGGTTCAAGAAGGATGGTGTACGCCCTTAAGGCACAGGGCGTACAGGTGGGCAGAAAGCGTGTTATGAGGCTTATGGGGATACGAGGGCTTGCTCCCGGCCCCCAGACTACAAAGAAAGGGGGAGCAGAGCACAGGATATACCCGTATCTGCTGCGGGGGAAGACTGTAGAGCTTCCCGGGCAGGTATGGGCGGCAGACATAACGTATATAGAGATGAGCAGGGGTTTTGTGTATCTGTGTGCGGTAATGGACTGGCACTCGTGCAAGGTTCTTAGCTGGAGAGTGTCTAACACAATGGACAGCAGTTTTTGCGTGGAGGCTCTGGAAGAAGCGCTTTACAAGTATGATAAGCCCGAGATATTCAACACCGATCAAGGAAGTCAGTTCACAAGTGAAGAGTTTACGGGAGTTCTTAAAGACAGAGATATAAAGATAAGCATGGACGGCAAGGGAAGCTGGAGAGACAATGTTTTTGTGGAGAGGCTTTGGAGAAGTGTTAAGTACGAGGAAGTGTATCTGATGGCATATGAATCCGTTGCCTCGGCAAAGGCAGGTATAGGGAAGTGGATAGATTTTTACAATAAAAAAAGACCACATCAGGGGCTTGGAATGAAAACACCGGATGAGGTTTACTATGGTCTTGGGACAGCACAGAAGAATGTGGCTTGAAGCAATGAGACAAACAGAGCAGAGAGTTTATGGTTTTGGGAGTCTTAAAGATGGTTATGCGTTGGTGGGAATACACTTAAGAAAACAAAAATGCTGTCTAAAAAAGGGGACCACCTCTGTCCAAAGAATAAGACGTGTCATATTCACTGCCGGCCTAGACGTTGAACTGCCTCGCGAAACCAGGTCTACCGGGGTAATGACCGATTTACCCTGGGTTCCTCCTAATGTTACGCTCCCCACCGAGAACGTAACGGTTTTTCCAACTTCGTAGGTGAATCTTCCCCTTGAATCGGTAACCCCTCTTTGGCTTCCCGAGACATAGCTCAGTCCTGCGGTGTTGATGGCACTCTTGAACTGCCCCTGTTCAGTTCGGGCTGTGGGTTGTCGGGTTTGATCTGCACTTTCATTTCCACCCCCACTCCCACCCCCACCGCAACCAATAACAAAAAGCAGTAGTACTATAAAAGACAGGGAACTAACCGCATAAATCATAAGAGATGAAGCCTTCCTCATCAGAACCTCCTTTGTTTGGCCTTGGCATGCACGTGCGGAGCCGGGCCTTGCTAGAAGTCAAAAGGAAGTTGGACTTTCCGATTATTTCCCCGAAGGGTGTTTTATTCTCGGAGACCCGACGTAGCGGGTTCCTTTCAACTTCTAGCGGTCAAGACTGTAGCTTGAAAGAAGGCGTATAGCAAACGACTCTGATTTGAGAGGTGTTTGCTATGTAATGATTTTTGGGGTTGACGTTTGCGGAACCACCCCGACGGCCCGTATTCGGGCAGTCTCAGAGCGGGATTGACCGATTCAGATGAAACGCAGCATCGATTCCCCTAAGAATCTCAAGCACTGACGCAACAAAAGTTCCTTAAGATTTCTTCAGGGAGGAGGTGTGGATAAGTGCTGAAATCAGGATTAACAGAATCAGAAACACGTTAAACACGGTGTTCTGCGCAGTGCCTTCGTATCCCGCAATTACACATCCCCCACCACTGTTGCTGCTGCTAGCAGTATTTCTTTCTTCCGGCACCTCCCGGGCTTCCTCTTGCGTTTCTTCCGGCACCTCAGGCTGTTCTTCCGGCATCTCAGGCCGTTCACCCGAGTCAGCGAGACAACCTTCAAGAACCTCTGCTAGGCCAGCAGGGACAGTCTCCGGACTCGGTGACCAGAGAAGATCCAGAAGTATTCCAAGTGTGAAATAAGAGTGTTCTGCTCCGTAGCTGGGCTTCATTAAGTCTTTGGAGTCCTCAGCAAAATGAGATACTGAACTTCCTTGTTCCCAGGTCTCAGGGACATAGAGTCTAGGTCTTCCCTCGCTGTCTACGGCAGAGGGGTATTCATCCATTAATGCTTCGCCGATAACCTTTGCACAACTGGAAGCAGAATATCCCCCTGACGTCCCATCCCAGACAACACCATCTACAGAGGTGATAGCCTCTTGCCTTTCAGATTGTGACAGATGTACAAGCAGTTCTCTTTTGCTTTCTGAATATAGGTTGAGATCATAAGGGCCGATCGCAGAGAGTGTGCTTCCGTCTAGAAGCTCTATTTGTTCAAAAGAACCGTTCTCATTGATCAAGCTCAAAAAACCCAGTCCATGCATCACTTCATGTGTTATCACAAGCGAGAAATTAACGTACCCCAAGGGTTCGCCGAACCCCGTTCCGTAAAAAAAAGACGAAAAATTTTCGTTAAAAGTTATTTCAACGTCTGCCTCGTTTTCGTTTAATTCACGTGCCAGCATGTGTTCGGCAAGTGCGATAGGCACTGCAAGAAATCCTCCAGGGACAAAAGATGACTCTATAGCCCAACCTTCTGTTGGAGCAGCCTGCGCAAGGAATATTGTTTCTTCTTCCCCCGTTTCTCCTAAATCCCTAAAAGATGCCTGTATCCTGATTCCATTATTGTTGTTTGTTCTGATAAAGCTTTCCAGAATATCAAGAGCATTTTGAAAAGCCTTTCTTCTCACCTCTCCAAGTGTCCTGCCGCTGATGTCGCCCCGAGCCATTTCATCGGTTAGAGGGGTCTGGTCATAAAAACCCGTTCCTTGAGCATCTGTGTACACCGGTATGAATTCGGTCGCCCTGCTTTCTGAAACCGGGGGAAAAACAGCTGCAAAAAGAAAAAGAACTATTAAGCTTTTATTTGCTATGTGAAATATGGGCTTTACCTTCCTTGTCAAACCGTACTTCGGTCTCTGTCTTCCATGAATCGGGAACATCTTCGATGATTATAACTTTTCTTCCGTCTTCAAGAGTAACCGTCTTGCCTTTAAGCGGCGTCGGGTCTTGGGGATCTTGTGCAGTCGCATCGGAGTGAGTTTGGGGTTTCGGTTCAATTTTCTGATTTTCCAAGTGTTCTGGCGAGTGCTCAACGGAAATCCGAGATTCCCCGTTCTGCACTGCTTCCCGCACATTGCCAGGAGAAGAGGGAACAGGGCTCAAGCCAGCCGGGACGGTATGTGGGTCCGATTGTCCGGCATCATTCCTCATGTTGTGATAGATCACCCCTGACAGTATTGCAGCAGTCAGCAAAAAAGATCCGTAAATCAAGCGTTTTCTCATAAATTAACACCTCCAAAACGTTGGTCCTACCGCCTATCACATCTCACTTCGACGCATACCTTGGTTCTTTGGCAAAAGAGTGAAGCCAAGTTTTGCGAGAAGCTTATCCAGACAGGTGCATGATCCAATCAGCGCCTTTTGCCGATACTCAATGAGAATCTGAAATTATATCTAATGATCTTCATCCGGACTTACTCCAGAATGCCGATAACACACACCCTGAGCGAAATAGACATTTTTAATAATACCTTGAATTTTACCCCGACATATTCCAAGTAAGTTTTTGTCTGTCTTCTCTGTGCGGGTTTTCAGATTACGAAGTTCCCCGGTCGAAGAAGGATTGTATTTTTCAATTCCGGTATTATATATGCTGTAGTTTCGGTTCTTCTGGTTTTGGAACCGGAGTGCAATGAAGCGATGTTTGAAGGAATCTCGAAAAAACTCGGCACCACCCTAAAAAAAATAGGGGGATACGGAAAGCTGAGCGAAAAGAACATAGAAGACGCGCTTCGCGAAGTGCGTCTCAGTCTTCTTGAAGCGGATGTTAATTTCAGAGTGGTCCGCCAGTTCACCGAACTTGTCAAGCAAAGAGCACTGGGTCGTGAGGTCGAAAAGAGTCTCAATCCGGGACAGCAGTTTGTAAAAATAGTAAAAGAAGAACTTACCGGTATTCTGGGAGCGGAAAACGAACCTCTGAATCTAAACGTCTCTCCTCCCGTGATAATAATGCTGGTCGGGCTTCAGGGTTCGGGAAAAACCACAACGGCCTCGAAGCTTGCCAAGTTCCTTAAGGAGCGTCACGGCAGAACCCCGCTTCTGGTTCCCGCCGATATCTACCGTCCCGCCGCGATAGAGCAGCTCAAGGTGCTCGGAGAAAAAATAAACGTGAAAGTCCACGATACCGTGGCCGGTTCGGACCCGGTGGATGTGTGTGCAGAAGCCGTCTCGGCCTCCGCAAAACAGGGAGCAGACGCGGTGATTATAGACACGGCCGGGCGTCTTCATCTTGATCGCGAGCTGATGGATGAACTGGGGAGAATAAAAAAGAAGGTAACCCCCCATGAAATCCTTCTCGTTGCCGACTCGATGACAGGACAGGATGCAGTGAACGTCTCGCAGGGTTTTGATGAAGCTATTGACCTTGACGGCGTGATTCTCACGAAGATGGATGCGGACGCGAGGGGAGGGGCGGCCCTTTCTATAAAGTCTACCACGGGCAAGCCGATCAAGTTTTTCGGAACCGGGGAAAAGGCCGACGCACTTGAGGTCTTCCACCCGGAGAGAATAGCTTCCAGGATTCTCGGCATGGGTGATGTCCTGAGTCTCATAGAAAAGGCCGAAGATGCCTTTGAAGAAGAGAGGACGAAAAAACTCGCCGAGAGAATATCAAAAAAACAGTTCTCTCTTGAAGACTACAGGGAATCTATAGTGGCCATGAGCAAACTCGGCTCGATAGAAAACATAGCCCATATGGTTCCGGGCATGAAGAAAATTGCAGATAACCCCGAAGCGATGGTGAAGGCCGAAGGCGAGATAAAAAAAAGCCTTGCAATAATCAATTCCATGACCTTGCCCGAAAGAAGGGATCATACTATTCTAAACGGCAGTCGCAGAAAGAGAATCGCCAGGGGGAGCGGAACCTCAGTGCCTGACGTGAACCGCATGATAAAAAACTATATACAGGTGCGGAGCATGATGAAAAACATGGGGAAAATGGGTAAACTAGCAAAAAGAATGATGAAATTCAGATGACGGGAGCATATATTCAAACCCGAATTCAGGAGGTAACAGCAGTTTGGTTAAGATAAGATTGAGCAGGATTGGATCTAAGAAAAAGCCGTTTTACAGGATAGTCGCTGCGGATGTCCGTTCTCCACGTGACGGAAAGTTTCTTGAAATACTGGGACATTACGACCCGCGGAAAAAACCTCACGAACTCAAAGTGGACATGGAAAAAGTAAAGGCGTGGATGGATAACGGCGCCAAGACAACCAACAGGGTGAGCAAGCTCATATCGCAGGTTGCGTAGCATATTTTCTTCCGTGCGGAAATTCATACATAAAGATTCTAGTTTCAGGAGGTATGCTCCTTATGAGTCAGCTCAGAGAGTTTGTCGAATTCATGGCTAAATCCATTGTCGACAACCCCGAACAGGTTCAGGTAACAGAGGTAGCGGGCGAGAAAACTACGGTTATTGAGCTTAGAGTGGCCTCCGAAGACTTGGGGAAAGTAATCGGAAAACAGGGAAGAACCGCAAAGGCAATTCGCAGCATACTGAGTGCTGCGGCCGCAAAAACGAGAAAACGCGCCGTCTTGGAGATCCTTGAGTAGCATTGCCGGAAAGCGCGAAACAAAACCTTGTCCTCTACGGGAAGATAACCAAAAGACACGGTCTTTACGGTGAAGTGAAAGTGTTCGCTTTCGGCGGACATCCCGAAACCCTCTCCGGGCTTGGGAAAGTCTACGTAGAGGTTGCCGACCGCAAAGAACCCCGGATGTTTGGTCTGTCCGGGATAAAAATCCACAAAAACGTCGCGATTGTTAAGCTTGAGGATATCGATACTCCCGAGGCCGCTGACGCACTTAAAAATCTCAATGTGCTGGTCGATAAAAACGATCTGCAGCCCCCCGGGGAAGATGAATATTACTGGACTGATCTGATCGGGCTTCGGGTCCGTACCTCGCACGGAGATGATATCGGGGAAGTGAAGGATCTTATTCATTCGGGCGGACACGACATTCTTGTGATAAAAAGTCCTGAACCGGGGCGGGAATCTCTGGTTCCGTTTGTCGAGCGGTTCGTGACCGCGGTGGATCTTGACAGCTCGATGATCACCGTGGAACCGGTAGAGGGACTTCTTGAGTGATCCTGTGACACTGCGATGAAGTTTGACATAGTGACAATCTTTCCCGGTTTTTTTGACTCTGTTTTTTCTTTCGGAGTGATAAGCAGGGCAGTTAAGAGCAAGGCGGTCGAGATAAATGTCCACGACCTGAGAACTTACTCAGCCGACAAACATGGAAAAACGGATGATACTCCCTTCGGAGGGGGAAGCGGAATGCTCATGACCCCCGAACCGATAGGCAATGCAGTCAGCCATATAAGGGAAGAGGGGATTCGCTCCGCCGTAATTCTCACAACTCCCAAAGGAGAGGAACTTGATGACCGCAAGGTGAAGGAACTTTGCGGATTTGAGCAGCTGATAATACTCTGCGGTCGGTACGAAGGGGTGGACGACAGGGTGAGTGAACTTTACGTGGATATGAAGATATCAACCGGGAAATATATAAATTCCGGGGGAGAATATGCATGTTCCCTGATAGTGGATGCCGTATCAAGATATCTTCCGGGGGTTCTCGGAAACACTGAGTCTCTTGCCTCCGAATCTCTTACAAACGGGCTTTTTGAGTATCCCCAGTACACAAAGCCGCGTACATACAAGGGGAAAAAGGTTCCCGAAGTGCTTCTCTCGGGAGACCATGGAAAAATACGAAGATGGAGGATGAGAGAGAGCATAAAAAGCACTTTCCTGCACAACCCCGCTTGCCTTGACGACACGCAGTTCTCCGAGGAAGATGATGCCTTTCTCAAAGAACTTAAGGCCGAGAATTCCCCGAGTTTTAGGGTTTATATAGCCCTTGTGCATTATCCGGCTTACAACAGCCGCCTTGAAGTTGTGTCGACTGCCTTTAAAAGCATAGATGCGCACGACATATCAAGGGATGCCACTACATACGGAGTAAAAAAATTCTATCTGATAAACCCTGTCGAACAGCAGCGCCGACTTGCGGACAGGCTTGTTCGCCACTGGACCGAGGGAGCGGGAAGGGATTTTAACGAGACCAAGAGCAGGGCTTTCGGCATCATAAACATAATGAGCACTATCGAAGAGGCTGTCGGGCAGATAGAGAAACTTGAAGGAGGAAAACCCAAAATAGTAGTTACTGACGCCCGCTTTTCAGAAAACATGACTGGCTACCGGGCGCTTCGGGAAAAAATATTCGAAAACACCGAGCCTTTTCTGATTCTTTTTGGTACGGGATGGGGACTCACCCTTGAGATTATAAAGGCGGCTGACTATGTTCTGAAACCCATAAACGGCTACAGTGAATTCAACCATCTTTCGGTAAGAAGCGCGGCCGCCATAGTGCTTGACAGGCTCCTTTCCTGCGGAGCCTGATTCGCTAAAACTGATTGGGATCAAGTGTTTTGAAAAAAAATTAAAGCGGCCGAAAAAACCCCCTCTTGATACTTTGACAATCTCAAAGAGGTTCTGTATATTCAACGTCCCGCAAAAGGGGAGACTGAGAATATGGGAATTATAGCAGAAATTGAAGAAAAGCATCTGAGGACGGATTTGCCTGAGTTTCGCGCCGGGGACACGGTGTCGGTTCACTACAACATTAAGGAAGGCGAAAGAAGAAGAATCCAGGTTTTTGAAGGTACCGTGATAGCTAGGAAAGGTTCCGGTTTCAGGGAGACTTTTACTGTAAGGAAGGTTTCCTACGGTATTGGTGTTGAGAGAATTTTCCCCGTACATTCCCCGCTTATAGGAAAAATAGAAGTAAAAAGAAAAGGACGCGTAAGAAGAGCCAAGCTTTACTACCTAAGAGGTCTTTCAAAGAAAGCCAGCAGAATAAGGGAGAGAACCTCCTAAGTCTGCGGCTTTTTCAGTTCAATTAGTCTCTAGTCTCGCCGTTTCCGGCATCCTCTATCCCGTTCATTACATGAGCAATTCTCTGTATTGATGTGTAGAGGGAAAATACGAAGAGAATTATCAATGAGAACTTCAGAAGGTAATCTCTGTTTCCAAGCCCCATAAGAAAGGTAACTATGTTGCCAAGGAAATTAAACGCTGAGAGAACACCCAGGTAGACCACCCTTTCTGTTCTCTGCATTATTCCCACCTCGCAGTCGATTCCAAGTCCCTCGGCTCTGGCCCTTGTGTAGCTGACCATCATCGAACAGCTGACTATAAGGAAAACGATATAAACGAAAAAAGTGTCTCTGAAAAAACTCAGAAGACCCAGATAGATAAGGACTTCTGAATATCTGTCCACACAGGAGTCGAAAAAAGCTCCTTTGGGTGAATTAAGGCCTTGAGCTCGTGCCACCCTTCCATCGAAAATATCAAAAGTCGAACCGGCCAGCAGTAAAACTCCGGCTACGAAGATCATGCCAAGATGGAAAAACCAACCCGCAAGTGCAGAAACCACAAGGGTTGTGATTGTGAGTACGTTGGGGCGAAATTCCTTTTCTATAAGGAAGTCCTCTATGGGTCTCATGAGAAAAACCCACCAGGACTTGATTCCGCCTGAGAGAAGTTTTGAAGATTCCGGTTTTCTCCCGGTTTTAGATCTGTCGTCAGTCTCTTCAGGACTAGGTGTTGACCATTGGTTTTCCATAAAAATAATATCCTGTTATTTCCCTGATAGTCTATTGCAGGCAGACGTGTTCGGCCGCCGCCTTCTGCCGTTTAGTCGTTGACAGTTACGTAGAATTTAAAGACACCCTCTTTCTGCTTTATTTCGTTTCCGTATTCCTGCGCCTGTTCCTTGGATTGAAAAGTTCCTATACGAACTCTATAGAAAGTTGTGATTTCAGAAGGAGAGTATTCCTTTATAAAAGCAGGATACCCCTTGTCTTTGTAGAATCTCACGGTTCGGTTGGCGACTTTCTTGCTCAGAAAAGAGCTGATCTGAAGAGTGTATTTGTGATCAGAATTGATCATTGCCGACAGGTGTTCGTCACGAACAGATGTGTCTTCTTCATCTTGAGTGACAACAGGTTTTTCCGCTTCGTTGCTTGAGGTTTTCTCTTGCGAGTCCGACGAAAGCAGTTTTTCGAGAGGTTCTGTTGGCTTGTCCACAGGGATGAATTTCTTTCCCACTACTACTCCTAGGGAAAACACCATTGTGAAAACCGCAAGAAAAACCAGAGAAAGAAGTACAACCCGGGGGGTTTTTGTTTTTTTTCTTTCAGTCATTTTCACATGCTTCTTGGAGCGTTTATTCCGAGAAGACCGAGACCGTTTTGTATTACCACCTGTACGCAACATGCCAAGTAAAGCCTTGCAGATGTCATGCCGGTGTTCTCCGAGTCCATAATCCTGGTTTTATTGTAATAAGAATGGAACTTCGCTGCCAGTTCCTGAAGATAATAAACCACTTTGTGCGGGGAAAGCGAATCGCCAGACGAACGGACTACCTCGGGAAATCTGAGAAGTGTTTTCATTATACTTCGCTCCTCATCGTCTGAGAGGAGATCAAGATGCTTATCCGATGCACTCATTCCCGCCTCCTCGGAGTTTCTTATCAGACTTGAAATTCTGGCGTTTGCGTACTGAACGTAGTAAACGGGATTTTCGCTGGATTCCTTTTTCGCCAGCGAAAGATCGAAATCAAGGTGGCTGTCCGAACTTCTCATAAGCAAAAAGAATCTCGTGGCGTCGCAACCGACTTCGCTAAGCACTTCGCGAAGCGTGACAAAATCTCCCGTTCTTTTTGACATCGGGATTTCCACACCGTCTCTTACGAGCCTCACGAACTGTATAAGGAGCACATGCAGGGAAGATTCATCCAGGCCAATGGCTTTCATCGAGGACTTAAGACGCGACACATGGCTGTGGTGATCGGCTCCCCAGACGTTTATCAGCCTGGAAAATCCTCTTGAATATTTATCCACGTGGTAAGCTATGTCGGATAGGAAGTAAGTCGGAGCACCGTCTTTTTTTATTATTACCCAGTCCTGGCTGTCTCCATACAGGGAAGACCTGAACCACAGTGCTTTATCCTTTCTCTGGACTGCTCCGAGGTCCGTGAGTCTGGCAAGAGTGCCGACCAGTTTTCCTTCTTCAGAATCCCGGCCGTGTATTTCGGTTCTTTCGCTGTACCAGTTGTCAAAATTCACTCTCAGGTCCGCAAGGTCAGTTTTCATTTCCTCAAGAAGTTTTAAGTAAGCAAACTCCCTGCAGAACTCGACAGCTGCCGATTCATCCCTGGGAATCTTAGGACATTCTTCCAGCTCCCTTATTTCAGCGGCGAGTTCTGAAATATACTTTCCGTGATAACCGTCTTCCGGTAGATCTTTTTCGAGTTCGTAGGATTGAGCGAGAGCCGAGTATACAGACTCCCCGAGCATGTCCATCTGTCTGCCCGCATCATTTATGTAGAATTCCCTAGTTACCTCGTATCCGCAAAAGGAAAGTATCCTGCATACAGAGTCTCCAATAACGGCGTTTCTGGCATGGCCGAAATGAAGGTATCCGGTGGGATTGGCACTTACGAATTCGACTATTACCTTCTGTCGGGAACCCTCGCTGGAAGCTCCGTACTTCTCGCCGAGACGGAGAATCTCTCTGAGTTGTGATTCAAACAGGGTTTCATTAACGAAAAAATTTATAAATCCAGGCCCTGCGATATCAAGCCTTTCTATGAAACCGTGCTGGCGTTGCTCTATGGATTCTACTATTTTTTGGGCAATTTCGCGCGGATTTTCCTCCGCAATGCTTCCTATGACAAGCGCCGCATTTGTGGAGAAATCTCCAAACTCCTTTTTTTTCGGCACCGACACCTCAAACTCTGTTTCGTTCCCCAGCGGGATTCCAGTTAATGCGAGAGAATCCACGGACTGTTTTATGATTTTCAGTATTTCGTTTTTCATGAGTCTTTGTGGACCTGCCTGTACTTACCCGACGGGAGTATGCAGGTGGTCGATATTGTTAAGGGATATTATAACGAACCTGTCGTCGTATGTTTCAACAATGGTTTTAGAGGCTTCATCTACTATGTACTCGCGCAATTTCTTAAGAGAGTTTCCGGTAAAACTGCAAAGCAGTGTCCCTATAACCATATTGTGGCTTACGATCACTATGTTTTGCGACCCGCAACGGCTTTTGATATCTGCTATGGCGTCAAGGGATTTCTGCTGAACGCCTTTTAGTGATTCTCCTCCCGGCAAATGCAGTGTTTCCGGGTCTTTGCGCCAGTGCTCAAGCACATCAGGATACTTCTCCCTTATGTAGGAAAAATAAAGTCCTTCGAAAACCCCCTGATCCATCTCCCGGAGATCATCCCTGATATCAATGTCAATTGAGTGGTATGCGGCGATTTTCTCCGCCGTCGTCTTCGCCCTTACAAGGTTGCTTGAGTATATGCGGTCTATACTCTCGTCCTTAAGGGAGAAAGCCACTTTTTCCGCTTGCTCTAATCCGGCGGGATTAAGCGGGACATCGCTTATACCTTGGCATCTTCCGGTTTCGTTCCAGTCCGTTTTTCCGTGTCGTATGAGTATAAGCCGCATGTAGATTACTTTTTGCCTTCACAGGAGATGATAAAGAAATCCGATTTTATCCTTTCTCTCAACTCATCTGGCGGAGGAGGGAAAGGCGAAGAGTCGTTTACGGCTTTTATGCAGTAAGAATCAAACTTCATGTTTCCGGAACTTGTTTCTATTCCCACATCGTACACCTCTCCGGTTTCAGTCATGTAAAAATTTACCTTAGCCGCAAGAAGGATATCGGAATTTATGTTAAGCGGAAGGATCAGGCCTTCCTGTATTCGTCTTGATATTGTTTTGTAGTAAACATCAAGCACAAGTGATATAACTCCCGGATCGGATTCTTTTTTGGGAACCGGCCCGACAGACGGTTGTTCGGCATTCTTCTTGATGTTGCTCAAGACAGATTCCTTTTTGATGTCCCTGAGCACTTCTTTCTTGTCAGATTCAAAAGTTTTTTTCTCGGCGGCATCTTCTTTTTTCTGCGTTTCGGGTTCTTTGCGCGGCGGTGTATCATCGGTTGCGACTGCAGGTTGTTTTGGTTTTTCCTCTGGTTTTGCTTGTGGCGGGGGTGGATCCGGTTTTTTTTCTTTTTCCGTTACTGCCTCGTCCGTTTTTTTCTTCTTGGGGGGCTTTGTCTGTTTTTTAGGAGGTTTTACCTGTTTTTTGGCAGTCTTTTCGATTTTCTTTGAATTTTTCTCCTGTTTCCGGGGACGGGTGGGAGCCTTGATAGCTGGTTTTTTCTCGCTGACGTGCGGAACACGGGTCGAGAGGGACACTTCTACTGACTTCTCTGGAGAGACTTGCCTGTGGCTTCCGACTCCAAGAGCAAGCAGACAGACAATAAGCAGATGAATACCTAGGGAAATAAAAAGCCCTTTATAAAAATCATTCTTTTCTCCCTTCATCTTTTTACATGTCCGCTTATTTACCCTTTACGGTTTTTGACTCTGTAATCAGACTTAGCTTCTCAACTCCGGTTTTCTTTATCTCGTCTATAACCTTTACAACGAATCCGTACTTGACTGATTTGTCGGCTCTGAGAAAGACCCGTCCCTCCTCGGGCGCGGTCTTCTCCTCTGCCATTAATTTGCCTAGAGCGGCGGCGATTTCCGAAAGAGGGTAGCTGGAGTCTTCGAGAAATATATTTCCAGACCCGCTCACAGTCACGGTTATCTGTTTCTGGCTCTTGACCGGGATTTTAGAAGAGGTCGTTTGCGGAAGGTTTACCTTGATCCCTTGGTAAAGTATCGGAGTGGTGACCATGAAAATAACCAGAAGGACCAGCATTACGTCTACGAAGGGAGTGACGTTTATCTCTGAGAGGACTGACCTGTGCCGGCCGGTGTTGAATTTTCCCGATGCCATGAGGCAAAATCCCTGCTACCTGTTTATATATCTTTCCACTGTGTTGAGAAATCCGGCACAGAAATGCTCCATTTCTGCTTCCATGGCCCTTACCTGGTTGACAAAATAGTTGTAGGCTATTGTGGCAGGAATTGCGGCCGCGAGACCGATGGCGGTTGCTATAAGTGCCTCTGCGATTCCCGGAGCCACTACCTCAAGCGAGGGAACGCCTTCACTTCCCGCAAGCCCTATAAAGGAGTTCATAATGCCCCACACAGTTCCGAACAGCCCTATGAACGGAGCTGAACTTCCTGTGGTTGCAAGGAAAACAAGAGATTTTTCAAGTTTTGACGCTTCTTTGGTCATCGCTCTGTTAAGTGCTCTTTCCACCAGCTCTACGGATTCTGAACGGAAAGAAATGTCTGCGGCCCCTTTGGGATTTAGTCCCTCCTGGCTTTTCCTTTTCTCCGTTTTAACAACTTCCCCATAGCCTACCCTGAACAGTTCGGCAACCGGACCACCGACTTTTTCCGAGAAAGAAAGAAGGGTCCTCATGTCTTCGTTTGAATGATAAATATTAAGAAAAGCGGCTGATTTCTTAGAAGAATTTCTTAGAAGACGAAACTTTGTGTAGATAATCGCCCAGGAAAAAATCGACATGAAAATTAAAAGCAGAAGCACGGCCTTGACCACAGGTCCGGTGCTTAGAAGCAACATTAATATGTTGTTTGTTCCTTCCGTGAACAGATTCATAAAGGACGCTTAGGCGAAATTAGAAAATTCCGGCTCCACTGGTAAATTTTTCAAGCCATGTTGCGGGCGGATAACCCAATGCAGGGTGAAAAAATAACCGCTGATACAAATTCAGAGGAGAAATCCTGACCATATACTCTACCCGTTTTGACGAATTAAACATAATTTTGCTGTCAGGTACAATTGAAAGACCACAGGGGTTTTGTGAACATCAGTTAATAATGCGCTCAGATGGAGGGATCAAGATGTCAAAAAAGCATTGTTTCTCAGCTGTTTCTATGCTGATTCTTTTTCTAGTGGCTGCCTCAGCAGTTCGCGCGGAGGAGAACAGATACACGGTTGTTGTGGAAGAAAGTTTCTATACCGTGGCACCCGAGAACCGCGAGGAATTTCTCAGGGTATACAGGACCCGTCTTTTTCCTTTCTGGCAGGAGATGAAAAAGCTTGGGATCACTGTTGACGATTACAGGATGTACTCGCAGAGAATACATACTGTAAAACCGCTTTGGACCTACAAAACCGTGGTGAAATTCAAGAACTATGCTGCGATAGACAGGTGGCTTGAGATTAGGGACGAAGTATACGGAAAATTGTTTCCCGGGGAGAAAGGTTACAAGGAACCGAGAAAGATAATAGACTCCATTTCCGGGAATCACTGGGATGAATTTATAAGGGAAATACCGTTTGACTGAATGTCTTCAGCTTCTTGCCTGTATCACAGAAGCTTCGGCTGACCATCGCTCATACTGAGTCCTAAGTGTCCGTAGGCGAGTTTCGTAGCCTTTCTTCCCCTGGGGGTTTTTTCCACTAACCCCTCTCTTATCAGAAATGGTTCGTAGACATTTTCTATTGTATCTTTGTCCTCGCTCACTGCGGCTGAGATAGTGTCTATTCCTACGGGACCTCCTCCGAATTTTTCTATTATCGCGGTAAGTATTGCTCTGTCGAGGTTGTCAAGACCCCTTGAATCTATCTCGAGAATTGAAAGCGCTTCCACAACCACGGTTTCGGTTATGCGTCCGTCCGATTTCATTTGAGCGTAGTCTCTTACCCTTTTAAGAAGCCTGTTGGCTATCCTAGGAGTTCCTCTTGCCCTTGAGGTCATCTCACGGGCTCCTTTATCCGTTATTTCGACCCCGAGAAGCTCGGAGGATCTTTTCACTATGCTTGAGAGTTCTTCTGTACTGTAGTAGTCAAGCCTGAGTTCAACCCCGAATCGGGAACGGAAAGGGGAGGTTAGAAGTCCTGTTCTGGTTGTCGCTCCTATGAGGGTGAACCTGTTAAGGTTTATTTTCACCGATCTTGCCGTCGGCCCTTCTCCTATCATGAGGTTGATCTCAAAATCTTCCATAGCTGAATAAAGATATTCCTCGACTACTCTGTTTATCCTGTGTATTTCATCAATGAAGAGCACATCGTTCTCATTAAGGTTAGTAAGCACGGAAGCGAGATCTCCTGTTCTTTCGAGAACAGGTCCCGAGGTCAGATGCAGCTCCACGCCGAGTTCGTTTGCGAATATGTGTGCAAGGGTGGTTTTTCCAAGTCCAGGAGGACCGGAGAGAAGAACATGGTCGAGGGCCTCGCCTCTTGCCTTGGCGGCACCGATGAATATTGCGACCTGCTCCTTAACGCTTGGCTGCCCGATAAAGTCTTGAAGAAAAGCAGGACGAAGATTTACGTCCGTAAGTTTGTCTGTTTCGGTGTATTCGGGAGAAACGGTGTTTTTTGTATTTTGTGACATTTAGTTTCTGATCACTTTGAGGCAATCTCTAAGCACATTCTCTATAGAGTCTGAGACCTCAATGATTTTTTTGATCTCGGCGGTTTTTTTCTCCACTTCGGCCCTTGTGTAGCCTAGATTAAGCAACGCAGAAACCGTGTCGTCAAACATGGTGTTAGATATCAAGGAGTCTTCATCTGTCTCAATGTCATCAAGCTTATCCTTAAGCTCGTTTACTATTTTGGTGGCGGTTCTAGAGCCGATGCCGCGGATTTTTCTTTGCGCCAGATCACCGTTTTTTATGCATCTTACAAGTTCTGCGACAGAAATATTAGAAAGCACATTCGTGGCCGCTTTAGGCCCTATGCCGGAAACGCTGATGAGTTTTTCAAAAAGTTTTTTTTCCGCTTCGGTGAGAAATCCGAATAATTCAATGCTGTTTTCCCTGTGGCTTGTATATATTCTGAGTTCAACCTTTTCCCCCGCAGCTCCAAGATCACAGTAAGTTGAAAGTGGAACGGTAACGCCGTAACCAACTCCGTTTACGTCAATGACAACGGTTCCGATTTCTTTACAAGCGATTACGCCTCTAAGTAGGTAGATCATTTACAGTGAATCTCTTCTTCCTGCGACGGTTTCCGGCACTGCCAATAGTTCCGTCCGGCAGACCGTATTTTGAAATATTTAAGTGACAGATGGCAATAGCGAGTGCATCTGACTCGTCTGTGCTTTGAAATTCGCTGATTCCAAGCATGTAGAAAAGCATTTTCTGTATTTCTTCCTTGCCCGCTCTTCCCCTGCCGGTCAGAGCGAGTTTTACCCTGGTGGGAGCGTACTCGCTTACCGGGATTCCTCTCTGCGCCGCAGCCAGGATCGCTATGCCTCTTGACTGGCCGAGTTTTATGGCGCTTCTAGCATTTTTGGCGAAAAACATCTCTTCGACTGATACGACCGAGGGAGCGTAATCGTCTATTACTCTCAGGATTCCGACATGGATGTCGTTCAGCCTTTCGGAGGATGAGTTCTTCGATGCAGGAGTGATTGTTCCGCTGGTTACGTAACTTAACCGGCTTCCTGCACTGTCCACGATTCCATAGCCGCAGGATCTTGATCCGGGGTCGATTCCCATGACCCTGGTTTTGGAAATCTTATCCAATTGCCTCAAGTAACTGCTCGTCTATATCGAAGTTGGCGTACACATTCTGGACATCATCGCTGTCTTCAAGCGCTTCCATCAGTCTTATCATGTGTTCAGCATCCCTGCCTTCGATCCTAACGTTTGTCTGTGGTATCATAGTGACTTCGGCTGATTCGTATTTCATTCCGGCGTCGGAAACCGCTTTTTTAACGGGTTCATAGCTTTCTGTGGGGGTTATGACCACAATATCACTGTCCTCGGTACGCATGTCGTCAGCCCCCGCGTCTATTACCAGATCAAAGAGTGTATCCTCGTCAATCGAGGTGCCGGCAAACGAGATTCTCCCCTTAAGATCAAACATCCACGCAACACAGCCGTTCTCCCCGAGCCCTCCGCCGTGTTTGGTGAATATTCTTCTTATTTCGGATACTGTTCTGTTTCTGTTATCAGTGAGGGTCTTTACGTATACGGCGCTTCCGCCGGGTCCGTACCCTTCGTAAAATATCTCGCTGTAGACTACTCCTTCAATGTCTCCGGTGCCCCGCTTTATTGCCCTCTCTATCGTGTCGTTGGGCATGTTT
Organism: Thermodesulfobacteriota bacterium; assembly: GCA_965200595.1. Classification (GTDB taxonomy): domain Bacteria; phylum Desulfobacterota_D; class UBA1144; order Nemesobacterales; family Nemesobacteraceae; genus Nemesobacter. Next base: position 301,360 of record CBDAUE010000004.1, read on the forward strand.
GCACCCTTGGCGGTCGCTACAGCGGTGCGAAGACGCGGGTTGGATTCAGGATCACTTCCTCCTTCCTTAGCGGCAACAGTAAGTTCCCTGATAAGTTTGGTGAATATCTTTCCCCTCTTAGCGTCAACTGCGGCTTTTCTGTGTTTTATGTTTGCCCATTTGGAATGACCTGCCATATTAGTTCACCCCCTTGCTTCTGTATTTCTGCATCTTTATTCTTAAAGTATAACCGAAAATTTCCTCAAATTTCCACAGCGTTTCTAAAACCCAAACGACGTACAGAGAGCGCTGCTTGGAGCTAAACCTATTGATATTTTTTCTCATTCATATACTTATTTGAAAATATAGTTGCGGGTCCAAGTTGACAAGCTTGGCAAGCGGTAGTAGTATTGACGCAGAGTATTTCACTGATTTTTACTTTGAACTCTTAACGTGCGAGATTGTCGCATTCCTGACACTTCAAAAGATTTCGGTTGTTTTTGGCCAGATTTAACAATAGCCTTAGTTCAAGGAGTTTTACCGTATGGCGAAAGTCTCTAACGCAGAAGCTGCAGACGCTGTCCAGAAAAAAGAGGAGCAGAAAAACGGAAACGGCAAGCTGCTCTACCTAAACGATCTCAGGGCAAAAAAGCCCTCGGACCTTATAAAACTTAGCAGGCAGGCCGGCATTGAAGATACCAACAGAATGGCCAAACAGGACCTTATTTATTCCCTGCTCAAGGCACAGAGTGAAAGACACGGTTCCATAATAGCCGAAGGGGTGCTTGAAATCTTGGCCGAAGGTTATGGTTTTCTGAGATCTCCTAAATACAGCTATCTGCCGAGTCCTGACGATATATACGTTTCGAAGTCCCAGATAAGATCTTTCAGCCTGAAAACCGGGGACACGATAAGAGGTCTTGTGAGACTCCCGAGAGAAGGGGAAAAGAATTTGGCTCTTCTCAAGATAGAGGAGGCAAACTACGACTCTCCAGAGATATGCAGGCAGAGAACGCCTTTTGACGGACTCGTTCCCCTTCACCCGGAAAACAAAATAGATCTTGAGTATGAAAAAGACGAGTTTTGCTCAAGGGTGATGAACCTTTTCGTGCCAGTGGGTAAGGGACAGAGAGCCGTGATAGTGGCTCCTCCCCGCACCGGCAAGACCATAATAATTCAGAGAATAGCCAATGCGATAACGGAGAATCATCCCGAAATTGAGCTCTTCGTTCTGCTCATAGACGAGCGTCCGGAGGAAGTTACCGACATGCAGAGGTCGGTCAAGGGAGAAGTCGTGAGTTCGACTTTTGACGAACCGGCGCAAAGGCACATACAGGTTGCCGACATGGTTATCGAGAAGGCTAAGAGGTATGTCGAACACGGAAAGGATGTTGTTATCCTGCTCGACAGCCTTACCAGACTTGCAAGAGCGAGCAACACGGTGACTCCCGCAAGCGGAAAAGTGCTCTCTGGAGGAATAGAGGCAACCGCTCTTCAGCGACCCAAAAGATTTTTCGGAGCTGCCAGAAACACCGAGGAGGGAGGAAGCCTTACAATAATAGCCACAGCACTTATAGATACCGGAAGCCGAATGGACGAGGTTATTTTCGAGGAGTTTAAGGGGACCGGAAATATGGAAGTGTACCTTGATCGCCGCCTTGCGGAGAGAAGGGTGTTTCCTGCAATAGATCTTCAGCGGTCGGGAACCAGGAAGGAAGAGCTCCTTATCCCGGGCTCCGAGCTTAACCGCATATGGCTTCTTCGGAAAATCCTTAATCCGATGAATACCACTGAAGCAATGGAATTTCTGCTTGACAAGCTTCGGGGAACTAAAAGCAACACGGAATTTTTGAACATGATGCACCAGTAAGAAGGTCTGTTGCCTGAACCGGATCATAAGAACCTTGATATCTCCACATAAATCACCCTTTTTTACTTGTAATCCTCTGCTTGGGATGATGCTCGGATATTAAAATCGGGATTTCCAGAAGCGAGGGTCTGAGGGTCTGTACTTTGCAATCGGCTTATTGCTGATTTTGAAGTTTATGCCTGTTTTGGAAGGGAAGGAGATCTGACTTTTTCTATAGTTTCTTGCTCTTGCCCTCACCGGCTTTCTTCATTACCCGTTGTACTCTGGGTTCGATAATCTTGCCTTTGCTTAACCTTAAGTCGCTTTGTGATAAGCTCCGCCCGGTGAGATGGAGCAATTCTTCAGTTATCTGATGCTTCAGTAGAAACTGGCGGAATTTCCAGATAGTAGTTTCATCCGGAATTCTCTGCATTGACACACCGGCAAAACGGCGCATGGACTCAATATCATAAAGGCTTTCTTCCATTGCCGGATCTGACAAGCCGTACCATTGTTGCATAAGGTAAATTCGTAGCATAACCTTGGCTGGAATGGGTCGCCGTCCCTTGCGTGACTTCGGATATTTGCTTAATATAGGCCGCATCAGTGACTCCCACGGCAATATCTTGTTCATTTTCTCAAGGAACCGCTGTTTACGGGTTATTTTCTTTTTATTTTTGTAGGCTAAATCGGAAAAACTGGGCTTTTTCGGCATCATCACTGTTCTCGCTTCTCTATAACACTATACCACGGCGACCCAATTGAGATTTATCGCATTGAGTTAGGCATTTAAATCATAGATAATTAACCCCTGAATCTGGTGATGGAATATGAACAAAACCGCGGACATGCCGTTTGATCTGAGTGAGAAAGGAAGAGGCGGTGAGTCTCTTGACAGAAGGCTTTTTGTGCAATTTCTGAGTTTCGGGGGGATTGACCCAGTTTCTGAACCCCTTTTGGTTCGCGATCTTAAAAATTCTTCTCTGAAGGCTGTTCTTTATTCGGACATAAATGATTACGAAGGTGCAGGCCTCGTGGTAGTGAGCGAGACCCCCGAATTTTTTGTTACGGAACTGAGAAGATTTCTCTCCGGTTCTTCTTTTGCCAGATTTGAGCCTAAGCCTGAGTACACAATGCTTGGAAGAACTTACTCGCTCGGTTACGAAAAAGACCTCGAAAAAACGCTTGTTTCTGGTCCGCAGCTGAAAATCTTTGACCCGAAACTTGAGTGGGCCATCTGGTATCCGCTCAGGAGAGCTAAGGCTTTTGAAACCCTCCCGTCCGAGGAACAAAGGGCTGTTCTTGCAGAGCACGGCAAGATAGGGTTTCAGTTCGGGGATGCGGGATACGCAAAGGACATACGTCTTGCGAGCCACGGGCTTGATAAAAACGACAATGATTTTGTGATAGGTGTTCTGGGCAGGGATCTGTACCCTCTCTCCGCACTTGTGGAGAGGATGAGAAAGACTCAGCAGACTTCAAAGTATCTTGAAAGCCTGGGACCGTTTTTTATCGGCAAAAAACTGTTTTCAACCGAACAGGCCGTTATTGGATAAATTGCCTTAACCCTTGTTAATGTGAAAGAGATTGCTGATTTTTTATCCGGTATTGCGAAGCATATTGCTCAGATCTACGCTAATCCGGAGATTGCTGCCCCGGTTACGGTCGCGGTAACGGCAGCTGTTTTTGCGGCGGTTTATTTTCTTTTCAGGAAAAAAGAAGTCCAGCCGGAAACAGTGACGCAGAAGCAGTCCGAGGCCGTTTCTGCTGAACCCGAAGAGGAGGAGACGCTACCTGAATCCCCTGCTCTGGAAGTTCCGCCCGCACAAGTTGCCGAGCCTGAACCCGAACAGAAAATTACCCCGCCCGAACCCGCAGTGGTGGAAGAAAAACAGATAGAACCGCCTCCTGCGGATTTCGCACCTGTGACTGAACCGACCGGGGTTCCCAAAGAGTCTGTTCCTCCTCAGGAAACGGGTGCTGAGCCCCAGGAACCAAAAGCTGAAGTGGAGGCGGAAGAAAACAAGATTGCGCAGGAGTCGAAAGAGGAAGTCGTTGCGCAAGAAAAACAAGATGATGCGGAGGGGGATTTTTTCTCGAGACTGAGCTCGGGACTTTCCAAGACTCGGAGGGGGATTCTGCAAAATCTGGAGTATGTCTTTTCATCTGGGAAGATTGATGATGCGACTTGGGATGAGTTTGAGGAAATACTCATAATGTCGGATATGGGAGTTGCGACCACAGCAAAACTGCGAGAGAAAGTCTCCTCTGCAGTCGGAGCCGGGGACAGCCAAGACATGGAGAGAGTGAAAACTCTCCTTGAAAAGGAGATTCTCGATATCCTAAAGAAAGTCGAGAGTCCGGTGGCCGATCTTTCCGCCAAGCCGACGGTTTTTATGGTAGCAGGAGTTAACGGCGTTGGAAAAACTACTTCAATAGGGAAAATTGCTAACAGATTCACGCGGGAAGGGAAAAAGGTAATGGTTGCCGCCGCCGACACGTTCAGAGCAGCTGCCGTTGAGCAGCTCGGAGTGTGGGCAGAACGCGTAGGAAGCGATTTTCTTCGCGGCCAGGCCGGGGCGGACCCATCCGCAGTGGCCTACGATGCGGTTAAGGCCTCGGTTACAAGAGGCATTGACCTGCTCGTAATAGATACCGCCGGGCGGGTTCACACGAAAACGGGGCTTATGGACGAACTCAAGAAGCTGAGAAGGGTAGTCACTCGTGAACTGGAAGGAGCTCCCCATGAAACTCTCCTTGTCGTTGATGCCACTACCGGGCAGAATGCCGTGGAGCAGGCCAGAGCTTTTGACGAAGCCATCGGAGTGACTGGTATAATCCTTACCAAACTCGACGGAACCGCCAAGGGGGGAATAATAGTGGCCATAGCGGAACAGCTTAGTCTTCCTGTTAAGTACATAGGCGTTGGGGAAGGTCTCGGGGACCTGCGCGAATTTGATGCCGAACAGTTCACAAAAGCGCTTTTCACCTCGGACAAGGAGACTTTGCACTAGGTTTTTATGTCCGCTCGAGATGACAGGGACAGGGGATTTATGAAAAAAGCCCTGAAACTTGCCTTCAGGGCAGAGGGGTGCACCAGTCCCAATCCAATGGTCGGTGCCGTCTGCGTACTCGGCGGACGCATCGTGGGCCGCGGCTATCATAAAAAAGCCGGGGCTGCCCACGCGGAGATAGAAGCGTTTGCGGATGTCGCAAAGAAGGGAATTTCACTAAAAGGGGCCACACTTTACGTGACGCTTGAACCCTGCTGCCATACAGAAAAACTCACTCCCCCGTGTACTGACGCCATAATAGCCTCGGGCGTATCCGATGTTGTCGTCGGAGCTATTGATCCTAATCCCAGGGTAAGCGGAAAAGGGGTGGCGAAGCTTCGTGAAAACGGAATAGCCGTAAGAACGGGGGTGCTTGAGAGGGAGTGTACTGAGGCAAACGAGTCTTTTAACAAGCATGTTGTCTCAGGTCTTCCTTTTGTTGTCCTAAAATGTGCATCAACTCTCGATGGCAAGATAGCTTCCGTGACTGGTGATTCCAAGTGGATAGGTAGCCTGAGGCAAAGAAAGATGGCCCATCGTCTGAGAAAGAAAATGGATGCGGTAATTGTCGGCATAAATACGGTGCTTGCTGATGACCCGGGACTTGATGTTCGCCTGGTCGGGGGGACCGTGCGTCAGCCGGTTCCGGTGATTATGGATTCAAAGCTTAGAATTTCGCCTGAGGCGAAGATTTTCAGCGCTCATCCTCGCTCGATAATAGCCACTGCGGAGTCTGTGGAGTCCGTTAAGGAAAAAAAGCTCCGCGAACTCGGCGCTGAAATTCTGAGGCTGGAATCAGATTCAGCGGGACGGGTGTCCGCAACAAATCTCCTTCATAAGCTCGGTGCCGAGGGAATGTGCGGGGTTCTGGTCGAAGGCGGGAGCAGGGTGGGGGCCTGTTTCCTCCGCGAGGGCTTGGTTGACAAGGTGGTTTTCTTTTACTCGCCAAAGATTATTGGGGGTGAAGCGGTGAGCATGGTTGGGCATCTCGGAAAGCAAACAATTAAGGATGCGATCAGTATCAAAAATATTAAGGTCAGAAGGTTTGGCGATGAAGTGATGATGGAGGGCTACATATGAAGACAGGCCTGATGGGCGGCTCTTTTGACCCCGTGCACACGGGTCACCTGAGGGCCGCTGAGGAGATAAGCAAAAGACTGGAGCTTGACGAAGTGATTTTTATTCCGACTCTTGTTTCTCCTCATAAAAGTTCGCAAACCATGGCCGCCTTCTCCCACAGGCTCAATATGCTTAACTTCTCGGTAAAAGATAATCCATGTTTCAGAGTTTCCGACATGGAACTCCACAGGGAACCTCCTTCCTACACTATCGATACTCTCAAATTGCTTAACAAAGACATTCCGCAAAACCGGTATTACTTCATAATGGGTTGCGAGCTTTTCGCGCAAATAGACACTTGGAAAAGTTTCGTAGAACTTTTCAACTACGCAAGCTTCGTTGTTTTTCGCCGTCCCGGCCATTATATTCCCGATTATTCCTCCACTCCGATTCCTGTTGCCCTCAAAAACGACTTTCGATATTCTTATAGCGACAGGGGTATGGATGTTTTTGCTCATAAAAGTTCAAATGAGCTGTTTTTCGTAGATATCACCGGCATAAAGGTTTCTTCCACGGAGATCAGGGGGCTTGTGCGCGGTGGCAATTCTCTCGGGCATCTGGTCCCGAGCTATGTAGAGGAATATATAGCACAAAACGGCCTTTACCAGCTGGAGGAAAAACAATAGAGCCTAGGAGTCTGTCGCTCTTAGCGAACAATTGAGGGGAAATCCAACTGATTCAGAGCTGGTGAAAGTCATATCGGCAAAAATCCTTGATTTTGGAGGTTCAGCTAAGCTTCGGGGAGCTGTTTTTACCTCAAATCCCCAATATTCTCTGCTCTCTCACCTCTTTGTCAGCCCTTCAACGCATACATTCTCTTCAGGTTGTACCCTATGCACACAAGATTCCACTCTCCGCGCACAGCTTCAAGCCCCCGCACCATAAACTGCCGGAATCCCATCACCTGCTTTATTATTCCGAACACAGGCTCTATCGTTGACTTGCGTTTTGAGTACATCTTTTTGCCTGCGGATGTTCCAAGCCTCCTCTGCATGTCTTCAACCGGTGTTGCCGGCTCTTTCTCCTCCTCATTGCACTGTGCGAATCTCTCCCAAAACGGTCTGTTGTGCTTCTCCCTGCGTTTGGATATATAAGGCTTTATCCCCGCCCTGTCACATAAGTTAACGTTGCTTGCACTGTAATATCCGCTGTCGGCAAGCAGATTCTCAGCCTTGCCAAGCCTCTGCTCATTCTCCTTTAACTGCTCAAGCACGGGCTCTATCTCACGCTTGTCGTTTGTGTTCTGCGTTACATGCCTGGTCACTATAAGTCTGCTCTCCACATCCACTGCACCCTGAGCGTTGTATGCCTGCTCAAATCCCCCTCCCGAAGGCATTATCCGCGAATCTCCGTCCACAAGATTCACCTGATCCTTATCCCTCGGTCTGCTCCCTCCTGCCTTCTTCCCGCTTTGCTTCTCATACTGTTCCCGCTTCTCTACCTTCTCCCCGTACACTTCTGACTCCCGCTCATACCTGTGCTTTGCCCGCTCCTGTATCTCACGCTTCGCTTCCCGTCTCTGAAGTTCTTCGGGAACATTCATATCCTCTGGCAGTTTAGAGTTGTCAGCCTCCCGTGCAAGTCTCATCAGTTCCTTCACTTCTTTGTTCAGCTGCTTTTCTATCTTCCTTGCCCTCTTCCAGCTCAGTGCCTTGTGCCTGCTCGCATTAGCCTTTATCTTCGTGCCATCCACACTCACCGTGCCCATCCCTATCTGTCCCGCTATCTGCAGTATCTGTACAAACAATACCCCAAGCTCCTTGCCAAACCTCTTGCGGAACCTGTTTATGCTGTCATGATCCGGATTGCTGTTAGCGCATATATACCTGTACGCCACACTGTCATATGTTGCCTTCTCAAGCTTCCGGGAAGAGAATGTCCCCGTCGCGTATCCGTAGAACAGAAGAGCCACCTTCATTCCCGGATGATACGCTGCCGACCCCCTGCCCGAATACGCTTCCGTCAGCCTTCTCAGATCCAGCTGCTCAACTATCTCCACCACAAACCGGGCAAGATGGTCTTCGGGCAGATACTCTTCTATTGTAGGCGGAAACATCTGCGGCGTCTTGCGGTCTGCTGATACAAACCTCCGTCTCATTGTCTTCTCCTTCTCAGACATCTTGATACCGTTGTTTTAACATTAAATGACCGCTAAAGCCCGACAGACTCCTAGAGGAGTAACACTCTACTCTTCTGTTTTGGCTGGTTACAGGGGTTAATTGCATTTTGAAAAAATGGACTGTGCATGTTATAGTTTCGCTCCTTTGATTTTAAAAACTCTTCGGGGAGGAAAAGGGAAATAAGCATTCTCGTAAGTAAAAACTCAAAAGTTCTGGTGCAGGGGATAACGGGAAGCGCCGGGCTTTTCCACGCGACTCAGTGCCGTGAGTACGGAACCAACATCGTAGGCGGCGTCACTCCGGGCAAAGGAGGAAGCAGCGTCGAGGGATTTGCGGTTTTTGACACCATGGATGAAGCGGTACGGGAAACCGGAGCAGATGTGTCTTTGGTATTCGTTCCGGCGGCGTTTGCGATGGACTCGATGCTTGAGGCCCTAGACTCGGGAGTTGAACTCGTAATCTGTATAACCGAAGGAGTGCCGACACTGGACGTTGTAAGGGTAAAGGAACACATGAGGGGCTCCGGTTCAAGGCTTGTGGGACCCAACTGCCCGGGCGTCATAACACCAGCAGAGGCCAAAGTGGGAATAATGCCGGGGTACATACACAAACCCGGAAGAGTGGGAATAATCTCAAGGAGCGGAACCCTCACCTACGAAGCCGTCTGGCAGCTCACAAACCTCGACATAGGACAGTCGACATGCATCGGCATAGGAGGAGACCCCGTCATCGGAACTACGTTTATCGACGCGCTTTCACTGTTTGAGAACGACCCGGACACGGATGCGGTGATAATGATAGGGGAAATCGGAGGATCCGATGAAGAAGAAGCGGCTGAATACATAAGCAGCAACTTCTCAAAGCCCGTAGCCGCCTTTATCGCCGGAGCAACCGCTCCCAAGGGAAAAAGAATGGGCCACGCCGGAGCCATTATTTCAGGCAGTTCGGGAAGCGCCGAAGACAAGTTCCGGGCCCTTGAGCGTGCCGGAGTCACCACCTGCAAAAGCCCGGCCGAGATGGGAGAAGCACTTCGCGACGCAATCTCATAAAGTTCCCGGACGTAAAAACCTTCTTTTCTAATTTCACTCTCTGTCCCCCGGACAATTCTCAAAATTGGTTATTATTCTGCCCGTATGGAACTAAAGCTTTTTGAAATGCAGATCTTTAATAACCTTCTCGGAACAATCGCCGAGGAGATGGGTTCGGTTCTCGTAAGGGCCGGATTCTCCCCCAACATAAAGGAAAGAAGGGATCTTTCCTGCGCCATATTCAACCAAGACGGGGAGATGATCGCGCAGGCCGCACATATCCCCATACATCTGGGGTCAATGTCGTTTGCGGCAAGATCCGTAGCAGGTGAAGACATCCGCCCGGGAGACGTTTTCATACTTAACGACCCTTTCCGGGGCGGAACTCATCTGCCCGACGTAACATGCATCGCCCCGGTGTTCGTTCACGGAAAACCCGAGTTTCTGCTGGCTTCGCGGGCACACCACGCGGACATAGGAGGCAGCACACCCGGATCGATGCCGCTTTCAACAACAATCCACGAAGAGGGAATAATAATATCTCCGACAAGGATACGGGAAGGGGGCGTTCTGCGCGAGACACTGCTTCGGGAAATAATTCTCTCCACCAGAGATCATGAAGAAAGAGAAGGGGATCTGCGGGCTCAGATAGCCTCGCTTGACACCGGAGAGAAAAGAATGGGAGAGCTGCTTGAAAAATACTCCATCTCAACAATAAACCAGGCGGCTTCGGGACTTCTTGACTACGGAGAGAGGCTCGTAAGAAACGCCATAGAAAAAATACCGGACGGCGATTACGTCTTTGTCGATTACCTTGAAGATGACGGGGCGGGAACCAAAAACATACCGATAAAGGTAAAGATAACCATAAGCGGGGGCGCGGCGGTTGTGGACTTCAAAGGAAGTTCGAAAAAGGTAAGGGGATGTCTTAACGCTCCCTTAAGCGTAACCACTTCAGCGGTTCTGTACTGTTTTCAGTGTCTTTGCGGCGAAGACACGCCTCTTAACTCGGGAACTCTAAGACCGATTGAAATCAAAGTTGATGATGACTCGGTTCTGAACGCAAAGTACCCAAGCGCGGTTGTCGGCGGAAACGTCGAGACTTCCCAGAGGATAGTGGATGTGGTGTTCGGAGCACTGGGCAAGGCAGTTCCAGAAACGGTACAGGCGGCAAGCGCCGGAACAATGAGCAACCTTGCGTTCGGCTCTGTGCAAAACGCACCGTCAGGCTCTTCTTACGGCTACTACGAAACCATCGCAGGCGGAATGGGAGGACGATCGGGCGCGGCGGGAGCAAACGCGGTGCACACGCACATGACAAACACTCTTAACACTCCGGTTGAGGCAATCGAGAGGGAACTTCCCGTAATGGTGGAATCATACTCCGTAAGAAAGGGTTCCGGAGGAGCGGGAAGGTTCCCGGGCGGGGATGGAATCATAAGGCAGTACAGGTTTCTTGAAGACTCCCATGTTTCCCTGATAACCGAAAGAAGGGAAAAACAACCCTGGGGAACTCAGGGCGGAGAAGACGGAAAAAGCGGACAGAACACGCTTGTTTCTGAAACGGAAGCAAAGAAATTGCCCGCAAAGTGCTCTATCGAGGTAAAAGCCGGAGAAGCTGTAAGAATAGAAACGCCGGGTGGCGGTGGATGGGGAGCCCCTGCCCTGCCCGATTTTTTCACTATCGACGCTCACCAGGACATAGCCTTTCACATGCTCCACTACAAAAGGGACTTTGAGAATCCCAAAGTCCCCTGCATGATAACCCTGCCCGGACTCAGACAAAGCGGGGCCAGGGTGGTTTTTAATACCGTCTTCATACACCCGAAGCACAAACCCGAGGGTTCTGTCAGAGAAGCCATGGCCCAGCTTGATCTCTACGACAAGATATACAGCGAACACTCCGAGAGCGTTTTTCAGATTAAAAACAGAGGGGACATAGACAGACTGCGGGAAGGCAGAGAAATCGGGTTTTTCACTCTGATGGAAGGAGCAGACCCGGTATTGAACCCGGAACATCTTGCTGAATACCACACAAGGGGCGTCCGGGCCCTAGGTCTTTCATGGAACAACAAGAACATCTACGCTTCCGGACCCGAGAGCAGCGAGGGACTCTCCAGGCAGGGAGAAGAGCTTGTGGTGCAGATGAACTCCTTTGGTATCACGCTTGACCTGTCTCACCTTAACGAACGCTGTTTCTGGGAAAGCATTGAATTAACCGAACTTATACCGGTTGCGACCCACTCCAATTCAAGAGCGCTTGTGGATCACCCAAGAAATCTGAGAGATACGCAGCTTCGCGCCATCTCCGAGAGAGGAGGCGTAATCGGAGTTGTTTTCTACGGGAGATTTCTGAGGCATTCGGAGGGCTGTGCCACCCTTGAAGACATATACGCTCATATAGATCACATTATAAGCGTCTGCGGCGAGGATCACGTGGGGGTGGGAACCGACATGGACGGAGCGCCGGTAAACGATTTCCCTCAGGAAATAAGACACATATCCAAACTTCCCGCACTACCCGAGTATCTTCTCGGGAAGGGATATCCCAGGGAGGTTGTGGAGAAAATAATGGGAAAGAATTTCCTTCGTGTAATGAAAACCAACCTTGAGAAGAGGCCGGACCAAACAGAATTGCGCTGACTAAAAGCGGTTACAGCAAACTCAGCTCCAAAGCCCCCGCCGCCCCGAATCCGCTCCACGCCGACCCCTGCATCTTTGCGTTTACATAAGTAAATTTACTGAACAAGAAGAGTGGTCTGACTCGTTTCCCTGCCGGAGATCTGTATCTCAAACAGCTTTGTCAGCAGCGCGAAAGTCGCTTTGCTTTCATGATCCCTAGCATCGATGTAAAACCAGTGACCGTTATGTCTGGCAACAACCGAAGCGCAGCCTGCTTCAGTGCGGGAACCTGAACAGACCAGTTCAGGCCGCGTATCGCTCGATATGATTTTGAACCGCTGTCCGGCGGGGCTGCAATCCCAGCCGTTTTGCTTTTCGCCTTCTTTACCGCAATATTCGCCGTTTCTGATTTTTGAGGTTTTGACTATTCCCCTGTCCCCATCGGGCACTTTTACATTCTGCGACAGATAATGCATCACTCCGAACAGTGAGCGGGTCCTCACTTTTATCTCGGAATCTGAACTGGTTTGAGAATCGGTCAGTATCAGAATTCCCTTTTTATCTTCAATGTTCAGAAGATCCTTTAACTCTTTCCATTGCGGATCATTGCTGTTTTCGCACAAACAATCGTTGTCATCCAGAAAACAGGCTATTAATTTTTTCGGCAGTTTTTCTTTCGTGCCGGCAGGGGAACAGATCTCATCAGGGTTGGCTTTGAGAAACCTTATTTTATTTTCCTGTCTCAAATTTTTCAGTGCGGTAAGGATATCTTCGTATTTATTGAATTCTTTCTGCTCCGGCAAATGATCCGGGGTAGGTCCGGATGCAAAAGGGGCATTTAACGCAGGGCCGAAACTCTCAACTGTTACTGCAAGAACACGTTCTATCGAAAATCCTGACTGGGTAAGACCAAACACTGTATCCAATCCCAGATATTGATTCATGGTCTTATGCAGCTCTTTGCCGACAAGCGGACTGTAGCTGACTGTAGTTTGACGTGTGCCGCCTAGTCCCAATTGCCCCGAGAGATTGTTTTCGTTTCCAACACTATTGTCCACCGAAGAGCCGAGAACGCTGGTTACCGCGCCGGTTAATGAAATCTGACTGGATGCCTGTGTGTATTTTTCCGTTACCGTGCCGACAGTTGTAAACACAGGCGGCTCGCCATAGCGCATACGCACCAGGTTTTTAAGCATCTGGCTGTCTCTGGCCACAGCCATCTGATCAATAAAGTTGCTTTGCCATTTTTCGTTCCAGTTCATGGTCTGGCACCCAGACAGCAGCAGGGCGACTGAAATTACAGCCGCAAACAATACAAAGGAACTGATTCTGCGATTTTTTGACATGGTTAACTTGTGCTTTTAAAGATCCAAAGGCTTTTTCGTCTTATATAAGGATGTTTTCCACCAAAAAAGCGTCAGACAGTCTGTTTGGATGAGAAAACCAAGAATGATAGTGCAGATTCAGAGAAGATCTTCAGCCCATTTTTATCCTGTATTTGCCAGGGCCGGAAACTAACAACACTATGTAGACGAAAAGATATTCTAACGCGTTTGCAGCTCCCTGCCATCCAGAGGCAGATGATTCCTCCAGAAGATACAGGTGAAAGAGAACGGCCACCGCCATGTTAATGGTGAGAATAATAGTCGCGGGCATAAAGAAAACTCCCGTAATTATGAAAATCGAGCAGAAAGTCTCGGCAAAAGCAGCCATAAACCCAAAGAAAACCGGATAAAGATCAAGGCCAAAGGTCTGCAGTGTGCCTCCGACTTTAGCCCACCTTTCGGGCCCTCCAACCAGTTTTCCGTAGCCGTGGAAAAGGAGCATCGAGAAACCAAATCCGACTCTCAGCAAAAGAATTGCTAAATCAACATCTCTGTCTGTTCGATAAGCCGACATCGGCCTCTATTGTATATTAAGAAAACACCTTAGACAAGGTCTTCCCCACCATCAACCCCTATCACGTTACCCGTGATCCAAGAGGCTTCGTCAAGAGAAAGAAGCGCGATGGCCTTTGCCACATCCTGCGGAGTCGTCAATCTTCCCGCAGGGTTTGCCCGCAGAGCGTGATCAACAAGCTTTTCGTTTCCCGGAATCTTCCTCAGCGCTGGAGTGTCCGTTACCCCGGCCATTATTGAGTTCGCAGTAATACCTTTGGGAGCGAGTTCAACGGCAAGCTGCCTTATGTGGGCCTCTATGGACGCCTTGGCGGCCGACACCGCACCGTAAGTAGGCCATACCCTGTGACTTCCCGAACTGGTCATGGCGAATATTCTCCCGCCCTCGCCCATTATCCCTTCCATAACAAGATCCTGCGCCCAGTAAACAATGCTGTGAGCCATTACTTCTAGGGTCATGTCAATGTTTTTACTGTTAAGAACGTCTTTGCGTTCATCCGAAACGTAGTGTTTTAGCGTACCGAAGGCAACGGAATGTATCATCACCTTTACCCGGGAGCCGTCCTGCTGCACCACATCCTTCATGTCTGCTATGATCTCCTGTCTTTTATCCGCATCGGAGACATTTACGTTGTAGAATCTTGCCTCGCTTCCCGTGCTTTTTATTTGCTCAACTATGCCCTCCACCTTAGCCATAGTACCCCTGCGGTCAAGATGCACACCGAAAATATTCATTCCCCGGCGTGCAAGCTCAAGGCTGCAGGCCTCTCCGAAGCCACTTGAAGAACCGAGCACAAGAGCCCAGCTGCCCTTAATAGAATTTTCAAACAATCTGCATCACTCCTTTGTGTATGGAAATTAAGGGTGGAATCGTACATGATTTCCCCTTTTTTTCTAAATCCGACGGATCAGGACAACCCGTCATCCGTGTCTTTGCCCGAAGAAACCGCAAACTCCGAAAGTTCGGACTTCTCCGAGAGGTCAGAGGAAAATTCCTTTGAGGTCTTTACTCCCAGTTCTTTTAGACTCCTAGCTTGTCCCACGAGATTGTCTTTGCCTTTGGAAAGACTCTTTACTGCCTTGCTGTAGGCCTCATCGGACTTTTTTATGTGCTTTCTAATTTCTTCAAGATGTTCAGTGAAAGTCACAAACTTATCATGCATTTTGCCGGCTTTACGAGCTATTTCTCTGGCATTTGCGTTTTGGCGCTCGAACTGCCAGATGCTGTGTACCGTTCTAAGCGTCGCGAGAAGAGTCGAGGGACAGACGATTATCACGTTTTTCTCGAAAGCATCGCAGAAAAGATCCCTCTCGGTCTCTATTGTCAGCACGAAAGCTGATTCAAGCGGAACGAACATCAAAACGTAGTTAAGACTCGTGATCTCCGGAATATTCTCGTATTTTTTGCCGCTGAGACCCCTTATGTGGTTTTGGAACGAAACAACATGCTGCTTCAGGTAATCTTCCCTCTCTTCTTCGTTCTCGCAGGATACATATCTCTCATAAGCGGTAAGCGAAACTTTGGAATCGATTACAATGTCTTTTCCCTCGGGAAGACGGACTATCACATCAGGTCTAAGCAGATTGCCGTCCTCACCTTTGTGGCTTGACTGAGAGTGATACTCCCTGCCCTCGGACAGACCCGACATCTCAAGAGTTCTCTCAAGCACTACTTCTCCCCAGGCGCCCTGTGTCTGCGACTCTCCTTTGAGGGTGGTTGTGAGATTGACTGCTTCGCTGCTCATCTGCTCGCCCAGGTTCTTTAGATTTTCTATGTGGACCTTTAGGGAAGCCATGTCGGTACTCGCTTCTTTATGTGTATCGCTTACTTTTCTCTCAAAATCCCTTATCTGCTCGCGAAGGGGGTTGAGCAGAGTCTCCATATCCACCTTGTTCTTATCGGTGAATTTTTTGGTAGTATCCTCAAAAATTTTATTTCCAAGGTTTTCAAACTCATTGCCTAATTTATTTTTTGCTTCATCAAGAAGCGCCAGTTTTTCCTGAAAACCCTTTCTTTCCTGTTCTATGCTCGCATTGAGCCCCGAAAGACGGCTTTCGTTTTCCGTAATCCGGGAATTGAGGTCCCTTACCTGCCTCTCAAACTCGGAAATTCTGGAATCACGCTCCGAAATTGCGGTTTCTTTTTCTCTTATTGAGGATTCAAAAGAGGCTTTTTCAGCTCTAAGGGCGCCTGCAGTTTCATTGGATTTTCTAAGATCTTCTTCAAGCAGTGACCCCTTGTTTTTTGATTCTTGCAGTTCGGTTTTGATGAAATACAGTTGGGACTCAGCTGATTCGCGCCGGTTTTTTTCCCTGAAATAGTAGAACAACGCAGAGGCTGCAGCAATCACCGCTGCTCCAAGAAGATAGAAGATATTCATGGCGGGTCTGTTATTATAAACAATCGGGTTTGGGAATAAAAACCCGAAATGTACTGTCCGGAAGAAATTGGGTGGAGAAAAAAACGGCGGCAAGAAAGATTGCCATTATCGGTGCAGGAGTATCAGGGCTGGGAGCGGCCTGGGCTCTGCACAAACACCCTGAGCTGTTTGAGTTCCGAATATTTGAAGCCAACTCCCAGCTCGGCGGCAACGCCGTAACGGTTGACATGCCGCAGGAAGACGGAACTTCAATCCCGTTTGATATTTCCGTCAGCGCGTGCATCCCCTCTGTATACCACCATATACTCCTGTTCATGCAGCAGCACGGAATTGAGCTTGTAGACACAAAATTCAGCTACAGCGTCAAGTACCACGGCGGAATCTACGCACACGATTTTGACTCGGACACCAAAAGACAGCTGCAGCCGGAAATTGCAAGATTCCAGAAACTCCTCAAGCGTCTTAAGTGGTTCGGTCAACTCACCCGCTCAAAATCTCTGCTGCTAAATGCCCTTAACCCCTTTAACTACCTCACCATGGGTACCGTTCTTAATCTGGGCGGGTTCTCAGCAGATTTCAGGTACAAGGTTCTAAAGCCGATGTTTATTCAGTTCTTGCTGGCCTCCGGCGTCTTTAACATGCCGGCATCTCTGTTTGCCCGGTATCTTGAGTTCTTCGACATTGAGTCCGCAACACCCATGAAAACATGGGATCAGGGTACGCGGCGCATATACGAGGAAATGTCTTCCGAATTTAGGGACTGGATATACCTTAACAGGGCCGTGAGAAAGGTCTACCGGCGCCCAGAAGCAGTGGTCATTGAAGATGAAAACGGATCCACCGAAACATTTGACGATGTGATCTTTGCGTGCAACGCAAACCAGACTCTAATGCTTCTTGACAGACCTTCGTTCCTTGAGCAGTACATTCTCTCTTCCATCCGCTACGAAAGCGAGCTTCACAACCATGCCGTCGTGCATTCAGACGCCTCGGTTCTGCCGGACGACGAAACGGATCCGCTGGGAATGCGAAGCGGCCATATCGAGCAGTACGGAGCAAGACCTGACAACTACCAGAGCACCTACATAGAGCACAATCAGCAGCCCTGGGCTAAGGAATCGGACAAGCCGTGCCTTGTGACCTACAACCCGGTCAGTCGTATTGATGAACAAAAGGTTATAAAGAAGCTCTGGTTTCAGCATATCGTGCACGACATACGTCATGTTTCCCTGCTTGTGCACCTGTTCCGCTTTATCCAGGGCAGGAAAAGAACCTGGCACTGCGGCGCTCATACCCTTATAAACAGCCAGGAGACCTGCTTTGTGAGCGGGCTTGCCGCCGCAAGGCAGATCGGTGCGGACTATCCCTTCGATGATCCCGAAGCGAGGAAGTGGTTTAACTACTACGGCCGCATCATGCACGGCCGGCGCTTCAAAAAAGCCGCGGAGGCAGGCAGGTAAACAACTGCAAGCCAAGCCTGGAATTCAGGCACTTGCGGTATAAAAAAGCACTCCCGGCTGACCAGTAAACATTTCAAAAACATATCTTGTGTAGTGTGCAAGCGGGGACCTGTACGTGTGATTTCAGGTGCTTACGTTGCAAATGTGCTGAAGTCAGGATCGGAAGAATCTCCGGCAACCGAATATAACGCTTGAGAAAAATTGTGTGTCGTGTCTGTATCGAGAATTTTCAAACCTCGCAGCAAGCCTCACGGTCGGTTAGTACTCATCAGCTTAATCCCTCACAGGACTTACACCCTGAGCCTATCAACCTTGTAATCTTCAAGGGACCTTAAGGAACTTACGTTCGGGAGATCTAATCTTGAGGCAGGTTTCCCGCTTAGATGCTTTCAGCGGTTATCCTTTCCGAGCATAGCTACCCAGCACTGCCGTTGGCACGACAACTGGTACACTAGAGGCTCGTCCACTCAGGTCCTCTCGTACTATGAGCAGATCCTCTCAAATCTCCTTCGCCCGCTACAGATAGGGACCGAACTGTCTCACGACGTTCTAAACCCAGCTCGCGTACCGCTTTAATGGGCGAACAGCCCAACCCTTGGGACCTTCTCCAGCCCCAGGATGCGATGAGCCGACATCGAGGTACCAAACCTCCCCGTCGATGTGAACTCTTGGGGGAGATAAGTCTGTTATCCCCGGCGTACCTTTTATCCGTTGATCGATGGCCTTTCCACACAGAACCACCGGGTCACTAAGACCTGCTTTCGCACCTGCTCGACCTGTCAGTCTCACAGTCAAGCTCCCTTATGCCTTTGCACTCTACGCTTGGTTTCCAATCAAGCTGAGGGAACCTTTGCACACCTCCGTTACCTTTTAGGAGGTGACCGCCCCAGTCAAACTACCCGCCTAACATTGTCCTTGATCCGGATAACGGACCTAAGTTAGAATTTCAGAACTACAAGGGTGGTA
Organism: Thermodesulfobacteriota bacterium; assembly: GCA_965200595.1. Lineage (GTDB taxonomy): Bacteria > Desulfobacterota_D > UBA1144 > Nemesobacterales > Nemesobacteraceae > Nemesobacter. The sequence goes on from CBDAUE010000004.1 coordinate 319,835, forward strand.
TTTCACCATTGCCTCCACTCCGCCCTGAAGCAAAGTTTCACAGGCTCCCACCTATCCTACGCATGCAGCACCAAAACTCAATGCTAAGTTATAGTAAAGGTGCACGGGGTCTTTCCGTCCCGTAGCGGGTATCCGGCGTCTTCACCGGAACCACAATTTCGCTGAGTCTTTGGCCGAGACAGTGCGGCAATCGTTACACCTTTCATGCAGGTCGGAACTTACCCGACAAGGAATTTCGCTACCTTAGGACCGTTATAGTTACGGCCGCCGTTTACCGGGGCTTCAGTTCTGAGCTTCTCCGAAGATAACCCATCCCCTTAACCGTCCGGCACTGGGCAGGTGTCAGACCCTATACGTCCACTTGCGTGTTTGCAGAGCCCTGTGTTTTTAGTAAACAGTCGTTACCGCCAATTCACCGCGACCCATTTCCGCTCCAGCCGCGAGGGCTTTCACGTAATATGGGCACCCCTTATTCCGAAGTTACGGGGTTAATTTGCCGAGTTCCTTAGCCAAAGTTCTCTCACGCGCCTTAGTATTCTCAACTCACCCACGTGTGTCCGTTTCGGTACGGGCACTCGGTCGTCAACGTTTAGAAGCTTTTCTTGGAAGCATGGACTCAATCACTTTACGAGGCTACTGCCTCTCGTACTCACTTCTCAGAGTATTGAAAAGAGGTTTTACTTGTCTTTTCCTCCTACAAGCTTGAACCGGGATATCCAGCACCCGGATGACCTATCCTTCTCCGTCACTCCATCACTCAAACCGAATGGTACGGGAATATTAACCCGTTTTCCATCGACTACGCCTTTCGGCCTCGCCTTAGGTCCCGACTTACCCTGGGAGGACGAGCCTTGCCCAGGAAACCTTGGGTTTACGGCGAGGTGGATTCTCACCACCTTTATCGCTACTCATGCCTGCATTCTCACTTCCCAACAGTCCAGGCTTCCTTACGGTAACCCTTCGACCCGTTGGGAACGCTCCCCTACCGCTGCGTACAAAGTACGCAACCCGCGGCTTCGGCAACGAACTTAGCCCCGGTTCATTTTCGGCGCAAATTCGCATCGACCAGTGAGCTGTTACGCACTCTTTAAAGGGTGGCTGCTTCTGAGCCTACCTACTGGCTGTCTATGCCAATTCACATCCTTTACCACTTAGTCCGTATTTAGGGGCCTTAGCCGGCGGTCTGGGCTGTTTCCCTTTCGCCGATGGGACTTATCTCCCACCGACTGACTCCTGTGCTAACCCAGCGGCATTCGGAGTTTGTCTGGGTTTGGTAGATCTTTCGACCCCCTAGTCCAATCAGTGCTCTACCTCCGCTAGTCATCACACAAGGCTATACCTAAATATATTTCGGGGAGAACCAGCTATCACGAATCTTGATTAGCCTTTCACTCCGATCCACAGCTCATCCGACAGGTTTTCACCCCTGACCGGTTCGGGCCTCCACAAAGGTTTTCTCTCTGCTTCACCCTGGCCATGGATAGATCGATTCGCTTCGGGTCTATCCCCAGTGACTGGCGCCCTATTAAGACTCGCTTTCGCTACGACTACACCTATTCGGCTTAATCAGGCCACTGAAGATAACTCGCAGGCTCATTAGGCAAAAGGCACGCGGTCAGGCATTTCCATAAATGGACATAGCCCTTCCACTGGTTACAAGCAGATGGTTTCAGATTCTATTTCACTCCCCTCACTGGGGTTCTTTTCACCTTTCCCTCACGGTACTGGTTCACTATCGGTCAACGGCACGTATTTAGCCTTGGATGGTGGTCCACCCAGATTCCTCCAACATTCCACGTGTGCCGGAGTACTCGGGATCCCTCTAGGGCTCATCAAAGTTTCGCGTACAGGGCTATCACCTTCTGTGGCAAGACTTTCCAGACTATTCTGCTACTTATCAAAGTCCCATACTGAGGTCCCACAACCCCGAAAGAATAAATTCCTTCGGTTTGGGCTCTTCCCCGTTCGCTCGCCGCTACTAAGGGAATCTCGGTTGATTTTTTTTCCTGGGGGTACTGAGATGTTTCACTTCCCCCCGTTAGCTTGCCATTGCTATATATTCACAATGGCATGACCAAGGTTTACTCGGTCAGGTTTTCCCATTCGGAAATCCCCGGATCAAAGCCTGTTAAGCGACTCCCCGAGGCTTATCGCAACTTACTACGTCCTTCATCGCCGTCCGTTGCCAAGGCATCCACCTTCTGCTCTACATATCTTATCTGCGAGGCGTAAAAATCCTCGATAATACTAACAACACGATCAATTCTGTTTCTCAGCGTTATATTCAATTGTCAAAGATCAAAAAAGCACTCAAAATTTTTCTATGGAGGTGAACGGGCTCGAACCGTCGACCTCCTGCTTGCAAAGCAGGCGCTCTCCCAACTGAGCTACACCCCCTAGTGGTGGGCCTAGTTGGATTTGAACCAACGACTTCACCCTTATCAGGGGTGCGCTCTAACCAGCTGAGCTATAGGCCCCGTTGCTTTATAAGCGCGGAAATACCTTTCTATAAAAAGCAGATGACGAGCGAAAAAAAGACAGATATCTCCGTGAAAAAGGAGGTGATCCAGCCGCAGGTTCCCCTACGGCTACCTTGTTACGACTTCACCCCAATTACCAGCCCTACCTTAGGAACTTACCTCCCGAAGGTTAGCACAGCTACTTCGGGCAGAACCGACTTTCGTGGTGTGACGGGCGGTGTGTGCAAGGCCCGGGAACGTATTCACCGTGGCAGTGCTGATCCACGATTACTAGCGATTCCAACTTCATGCAGGCGAGTTGCAGCCTGCAATCTGAACTGAGACTAGCTTTGATGGGATTGGCTCCCTCTCGCGAGTTCGCAGCCCATTGTGCTAGCCATTGTAGCACGTGTGTAGCCCAAGACGTAAGGGCCATGATGACTTGACGTCATCCCCACCTTCCTCCGGCTTGTCGCCGGCAGTCTCTTCAGAGTGCCCACCCGAAGTGATGGCAACTAAAGATAGGGGTTGCGCTCGTTACCGGACTTAACCGGACACCTCACGGCACGAGCTGACGACAGCCATGCAGCACCTGTGACAACTGTTCCGGGCAAGCCCGGAACCACCACATACTTTCGTATGGGCTTAAGTTAACATGTCAAGCCTTGGTAAGGTTTTTCGCTTAGCATCGAATTAAACCACGTGCTCCACCGCTTGTGCGGGCCCCCGCCAATTCCTTTGAGTTTCAGCCTTGCGACCGTACTCCCCAGGCGGGATGCTTAATGCGTTAACTACGGCAGGGAGAAATAAATTCCCCCTACCTAGCATCCATCGTTTAGGGCGTGGACTACCCGGGTATCTAATCCGGTTTGCTACCCACGCTTTCGTCCCTGAGCGTCAGTACCAAGCCAGTTGGCCGCCTTCGCCTCTGGTGTTCCTCCCGATATCTATGCATTTCACCGCTACACCGGGAATTCCGCCAACCTCTCTTGGACTCTAGTCAGGCAGTATTAGATGCAATTTCAAGGTTAAGCCTTGAGCTTTCACAACCAACTTGCCTGACAGCCTGCGGACCCTTTACGCCCAGTAATTCCGAGCAACGCTTGCCCCCTCCGTATTACCGCGGCTGCTGGCACGGAGTTAGCCGGGGCTTCCTCTGGAGGTACCGTCAAGACATAGTCCCATCGTCCCTCCTGACAGAGGTTTACAACCCGAAGGCCTTCATCCCTCACGCGGCATCGCTGGGTCAGGCTTTCGCCCATTGCCCAATATTCCCCACTGCTGCCTCCCGTAGGAGTCAGGGCCGTGTCTCAGTCCCCATGTGGCCGTTCACCCGCTAAGGCCGGCTACCCGTCTTAGGCTTGGTAGGCCTTTACCTTACCAACTACCTGATGGGACGTGGACTCATCCAAAGGCGATAAATCTTTTACCCCTGTATCCTTGGATACTGCGGTCTTATCCGGTATTAGCTCCGATTTCTCGGGGTTGTCCCAGACCTTAGGGTAGATTATCCACGTTGTACTCACCCGTCCGCCGCTTTACTCGCAACCGAAGTCACTTTCTCGCTCGACTTGCATGTGTTAGGCGTGCCGCCAGCGTTCGCTCTGAGCCAGGATCAAACTCTTCGTAAGAATTTAAAAAGAATTTACGGATACTGCTCTAGTTCGCCCGCTATCATCTGCTATTAAATTTTCAAAGATCCATTTTAAAAAGTGGGTTCGCTACAGTACTTGCCCACCGTGAATTGTCAATCTGAAAAAGCAATAAAACAAAACAAATCCCAACTCGAAAATGTTGGGTGAACAATCATACTAACGAACCGTTTTAGTTTGGCAAGGGATTTGCGAGAAATTATTTTTCTGACTGAAAAAAATTGTTTACAGAATATTTATCGATGTAACAAGACCTGAAAGAGGCATCAAGGTTTTTAGTTCCGAGCGCCTTTGATAAAAAATCGTTCTCCAGCGTCAGCTGGCCCACCTTGGATTCAAGCTGGTTTACGTACTTGCTCTCGCCCGCCGCCTTGCTGCCCGCCCCCTGGCCGAACACTTTGTCCGCGGCGTTGCCGAGCTGCTTCTTCTTCCACATGCTTATCTGATTGGGATGAACCTCAAACTGCCGGGCAAGCTCCGCTACTGTCTTGTCTCCTTTTACCGCCAAAAACGCTACCTTTGCCTTGAACTGCGGTGAATGATTACGTCTTTTACTCTTCATTATGTACCTCCTGTATACTCTTTTAGAATACCAAGGAAATACACTTAAGGTGCTGTCTGATTTTTGGGGTCCACTTCTAAGAAAAGTTTTACAAAATCGTCTGTGCGAGCAAGGTAGAGTTCGGTTCAGTCATTCTTATTTAAATCAGCCGGCTTCCACTGTGGGGGTTTTACTAAAAACAGGAGTTTATTTTTCAATCCCGGCGTCTTATATATCTTGCGTGGTTTCAAGTTTGAAACGCAACTTTTGATGTAAATTAAAAGGCCGAGAAAAACCAAACCAGACATCTATTCGTCAAGAAGAGCTATTATCTGTTCTCGTTTGTTTCTGTAAGCCAGGTTGTCGGGTTCCCTCTCGCACAGAACTTCAACTATCCCCAGAGCGTCTTTGTAAAGTCCTTGAGAAACATAGAGATTAAGCATTGTGTCCGTCTCGAAAAGCCCGGCCCGCGGTTTGCTTTTCCTCTCCGGCTCCGGGGAAGGTTTCTCGGGTTTGCCGGCATCCTCCCTTCGGCGCCACGGATCCGGAACGGGGGACAGGGCAACTCGGAAGGCTTCGGCTGTTCTGCCTGAGCTTTTGTATATATGTATCAGCAGGTCCGATGCCTGCGTGTTGCGGTGATCCAGAGAAAGCGCTTTTTTGAGTTCCTCCTCCGCAGCAGAGGCATTCCAGCACATAAGATGTGCCTTGGCAAGAATGAATCTCGCCCGGCTGACATCACCATTTCTTTGCGTAAAATCGGAAACTGCGCGTCTTGCCCTGGCAATCTCTCCAAGTGCGAGATGAACTTCGGCCAGCACAAGAAGCGAATCGGAATCGGGAAACATCTTCAAGGTATACTCGTACTTCTCCCTGAGTGCTTCAAGCTCGCGCTGACTCAGACCCTTAAGCTCGTCCATAAGTTGTTTTGTTTTTGCAAATCCCGGTAATCGCCACGGCTTTTCTCAATCCGCTCCGAGGAAATAAACACACGCAGAAATCGGATCGGCATCACCTTACCAAAGAATACCGCAACGCAGTATGGCAGACAACATTGATCGAGAAGCCGCCGCAGCCCGAAGTTATCCTCTTTTCAGGAAAGAAAACATCTCCACTTCCTTTATGCCGACGAATCTGGCCAGCAGGAAATAAAGTGCAACTCCCGAACCCACCGAGGCAGCTATAGCCAGCAACTTGTCAAGAGAAAAGCCGGTCTCAGTCCAAGCAAAAAAACCTGCGACGGTGCTTACCGCAAAGCCCATGATTGCTGCAATAACAAGAACCTTGAGTAAAAAAAAGAGCAAGTCGCGGGATAGAAAATTCTCTAGGCGGCCATTTAGCAAAATGACCAGTACAACAAAGTTCGCCACAGATGAGATTGAACTTGCAAGCGCAAGACCAAAGTGGTCAAGCGAGAACACGAACCCCAGAACAAACCCGCAGACCGCGTTTAGCAGAAAACAGAAAAACGCCACCTTGACGGGTGTCTTCGTGTTCTGAAGTGCAAAAAAGGCGGGTACGGTAATTCGAATTCCCCCCACTGCAAAAAGTCCGAGTCCGTAGCCCAGTATGGCCTGGGAAGTATTTATAACCGCCGCATGATCAAACTGGCCATGCTGGTAAAGAAAGTTGCATAGGGGAACACGCAGAGCCACTATTCCGACCATTGCAGGCACCATGATAAAAAGCATGCGCCTAAGGGAGCGCTGGTATTCTTTGCCGAAGCCTCCGTAATCCTCTCTCGCCGCGTAGCCCGAGAGTGCGGGAAGCATAACCGTCGCCAGTGAAACGGCCACCACTCCGAGGGGAAACTCTATTATCCTCTCCGCAAAATAAAGGTAGGAAACTGTCCCTTCGGACATAAAGGAAGCGTACTGGGTATTTACGAGTATGTTGAGATTGTAGACCGCTATTCCAAAAAGCTGAGGGAACATTAAAACTGCAAGTCTCCTGACCGCAGGATGATTGAGGGTTTTCGAAAAGCCGAACATAAACTTTTCTTTGCGAAGATAAAACAGGTGGATCAGCAGCTGCATTACCCCGCCGCCGAGAACTCCGAAGCAAAGAGAAACTATAGGCACTTCAAACTCCCTGTAGAGAAACAAGGCGCTCGCTATTATGCACAAGTTGAAAAGAACCGGAGAGAAAGCGGGAGCGAAGAAATGACGTACGGAGTTAAGAACTCCCATCGCCAGAGCCGTAAGAGATATGAAAAGCACGTAGGGGAAGATAAGCCTGTTAAGATAGACCGCCAGATCAAAAGTCTTCTGATCGAATCCATAGGCAAAGAGCTTCACAAGCCAGGGGGAAAAAATTATTCCCAGTATCACAACTAAAACGAGAATGATGAAAAGCACGGTGAAAGCGGAACGCAGGGCATTTTTCGCCCCCCGCGTGTCTCCAGATTCAAGATACTTCGAGAATACTGGTACGAAAATGGCCGCCAGAGAGCCTTCGGCGAAAAGGCGTCGCAACAGGTTAGGAATACGGAACGCGACGTAAAAAGCGTCAGTCTGGAAACCCGCCCCGAAAAGCGCCGCTACCACAACGTCTCGCAGATATCCGACGATCCTGCTCAACAGTGTAAGAAAACTCACTAAACCCCACTTGCGCTTATGGTCTTCCCTTGTTTCCATAAAAGCCCTAACCCTCCGGCAGATCGCCGTTCTCGGGAGGGTCGACAAACTCAAACTCCACTTCCTCCCTTAGTGCTTCAAGCACCATGCGCGTTTCCGAAGTGAGTTCAGCCGTGGTAATCACTTTTACTTCTTTCGGAATCTCGGTTCTCACCCACATCAGGTGCCCGTAAGTGCCGAGTATTGCCTGCAAAAGAACATTGGAACTCCTGTCGGCAAGTTTTATAAAAAAAACAGACATTCTCTGTGAAACAACCCCATATGAAACCTCACCTTCCAAAACATCACGTCCTCGGGTGAGAGTATATACAAAATAAGCCAATAAGTAGAATTGTTGCCCCAACAGATAGTACTTTCCCTAAATACTCTCACAGCAGTATCCACTTATTAAAGCAATATATAACCTTATGTTTTTACTGCTCGCACGCTGAAAAGATTAACTATTTCAAAATGTTACTTGACTTTTTACATGTTTTTTAATAGTTTATGAATTGGCATGACAGGAATATATTATGGCATGTAATGGTAAAAAATAGCATAAAATGTTCAGAGGAAGATACGAACACACCATGACCAAGACCGGAAGGGTCAGTATTCCTTCGAAGTTCAGGGAGGTCTGCAGAAAGAAATATTCCGATGAGACTTTTGTAATCACAAATTTTGACCGCTATCTAATCGCCTACCCAATGAGGGAGTGGAACGAACTCGAAAAGAAGCTCTCCAAGATATCCATAACCGATGGCAAGGTGATATCCGCAATACGCTATCTCATGGGAAACGCAGTTGACTGTCCCGTAGACAACCAGGGAAGAGTGTTGATTCCTCAGTCGTTGCGTTCATCTGCCACCATTGAAACCGAAGTTGTTCTGGTCGGGATGCTGAAAAAAATAGAAATATGGTCAAAGCAGACATGGGAGAAGGAAAACGGTTCAGGAGCATTTGAGACTTTCATACAAAGCAGGGAGGTGCTCGCAGAGCATGGCCTTTAGAAGAACAAGGGCTGTGGACACATGTTCTGGGCCACAGGAACAGTTTCACTCACCGGTCATGGCAAAAGAGGTGGTTGAATACCTCGACCTGCCGGAAGGTGCAGTAGTGGTCGACGCGACTGTGGGTCTCGGCGGACACTCCGAACACATCCTCAATGAATGTCCTTCGACATCCAAACTGATAGGCATGGATGTCGACCAAGCCACCATCTCTCTTGCAGGAGGCAGGCTTTCGGCCAGCGTGGAAAAAATTGAGATGGTGAACAGAAATTTCATACACATTAAAGACACGGTCAATTCTATTGGAATAGAATGCGTGGACGGCATCGTGGCCGACTTGGGAATTTCATCTTTCCAGCTTGAGCGCAGCGGTAAGGGCTTTAGCTTCAACAGAAACGAGTTGCTCGACATGAGGATGGATGCAGGTCTTCAGTTCTCTGCCTACGATCTTGTAAACGAAATGAAAAGAGAAGAGCTTGAATACACACTGAGAGAATATGGAGAAGAGAAGTTTGCACGGGGAATCGCTAACTCGGTAGTGAAAAGCAGGGCGAAAAAACCCATACAGACTTCCTCTGAACTTGCCTCGATAATATCGAACTCAATTCCCAAAAAGTTTCATCCGAAAAAAACGCATCCTGCGACCAAGACTTTTCAGGCACTTCGAATTTCGATTAACAACGAACTCGACAATCTGTCGATCTTTATTGAAGAAGCCGTAAAGATCCTTAATACGGGAGGGAGGCTTGTGATAATTTCCTTTCACTCGCTTGAAGACAGGATAGTTAAGAATATGTTCAGGAAATTCGACTCTCCGTGCACATGTCCTCCAGACCTTCCAGTATGCGCATGCGGAAGAGTTCAGCAGGCAAAAAGGGTAACTCGCTCGGCAGTAAGACCCGGGAAAAGAGAAGTGGCGGAAAATCCCAGGGCAAGAAGTTCAAAAATGAGAGTAGCAGAGGGGGTATAGCAACGAATGAGAGAGAAAATCTTAGAAGAAAAAAGAAATGCAGGGCTTCCCCTGAGAAACGCGATCATTCTCGGGATCATATTTGTAACAGCCTTTTGCTTTCTATGCATCAAGATTGAACACACAAGAACCGGTTACGAGATCTCAAAAAACAAACAAAAAAGAATGGAACTGACAAAGGAGGGGCAGGCTCTTAGCCACGAACTCTCAAAGCTGAAGTCTCCCGAGTTTATAGAGCCGATAGCGAAAAAAATGGGTTTCAGGTTTGCAACTTATAAAGATGTCGTTTTTGTTGAAGAGGTAGTTCTTGCTGGAAACACAGAATGATGAAGCTGAAAAAAGGGAAATGGAAATTTTATATTTCCACGATTTTTATCACTATCCTATTTGTGGCTCTTGGATACAGATCCTTTGAAATCCAAGTTCTCCAAAACGAGAAGTTTTCCGCTGGTGCTAAAAAACAGCACAGCAAGATTTACAAGATGCCTCAGGTGCGGGGAACCTTGTTTGACCGGAATAAAAAACCTCTGGCCACAAGCGTCTCGGCAACTTCGATTTATCTGAATCCCAAGAAAGTAGAAAACCCAGAAGAACTTGCGCAGGCAATATCGGAACCACTGGGTCTGTCGCATAAAAAGCTGATCAGCCATGCACGTTCTAAAAAGCGCTTTGTATGGATCAAAAGAGGAGAGAATCCCAAGACAGCAGAAGAGATAGAGGCCATGGGTTTCTCCGGGGTCGGTTTCGTTGAAGAACCGAAAAGAATCTACCCTAATGGTTCACTGCTCGGGCAGGCGCTTGGATTCACCAACATAGATCTTAAGGGAGTGGAGGGACTTGAATACGGCTTCGAAAGGATGCTTGCCGGCAGACCCGCCACGGTAAGAATCAGAACAGATGGCAGGGGAAATCGCATATCCGACATCCCGTTAAACAGAAAAGAACAGTCTACAAAGGGAAACGATCTGGTGCTTACAGTGGATTCCAAGATACAGCACATAACAGAAGCCGCACTCGAAAAAGGCATAAGAGAAATGAAAGCGGATAGGGGAGCCGCCCTCCTGATGAATCCTCAAACTGGCGAGATACTCTCCATGGCCTCCTATCCGTTTTTTGATCCTAACCACTTCGGTGAGTTTTCCCAGAAAACAAGAAAGAATCTCCCCGTGTGGATGTCCTTCGAGCCTGGTTCCACGTTGAAAGTATTTCTGGCGGCGACTCTGCTTGAAGAAAAAATGGGGGATGAGAATACCAAGTATGACTGCGAAAACGGAAAGCAAAGGATCGGCCCGAAAGTAATAAAAGATGTTCACGGTCACGGAATCCTGACGGTTTCGGAAACCATAACGTACTCAAGCAATGTATGTGCCTGGAAAATGGGAAAAACCCTGGGAAAGAAAAAACTTCATGACTCGCTGAAAAATTTCGGCTTCGGAGAGACAGTAGGAGTAGACCTTCCCGGAGAAGCCAGTGGAAAAATACGGAATTTCAGGAGCTGGGGAGACTTGGACCTGGCAGCGATATCGTTCGGGCAGGGAATATCGGTAACGGCAATCCAGCTGGCAACAGCTCTTTCAAGCATAGCAAACGGCGGATATCAGATGAAACCCTATATAGTGAAGGAAATAATCTCATCTGAGGGCAAAGTTCTAATGAAAAGAAGCCCTGAGCTTGTTAAAAGGGCCGTTTCCTATGATACGGCTTCAAAGGTGACCAGAATCCTTGAACAGGTGGTGGAAGACGGCACGGGCAAAAACGCCAGCATTCCCGGATATAGAGTCGCCGGGAAAACAGGCACGGCACAGATGTACGACCCGGAGACCGGCACTTACCATAAAAGCAGATATCTTTCGTCTTTTATCGGTTTCGCGCCTGCTGATAATCCGCATCTTGTTCTCGTCGTAATTGTTGAAAACCCGAGGAAAAATAGCTACGGAGGAGTAGTCGCGGCGCCCATTTTCAAATCCATAACCGAAAAAGTCCTTTTTTACATGCAAATACCTCCACGCGAGGGAAAATTTGAAGAAACAGTCATGCCGGACATGGCGAACAAAAGTGCAAGGGCCGTCATGAAGTGGGCAGAAAAGGAGAAAGTGTCGGTCAAGTTCATAGGAAACGGTTACGTAGTCAGTCAACATCCGCCTTCAGGAGAAAAGATAACAACGGGAACGGACTGCACTTTTACTCTCAAGCAGAACATATGAGATTAAAAGATGTTCTGAGAGACGCGGGAATTGAAACTCTAGCTGGATCTGAAAATCCAGGAGATACGGAAATTACGGGAATAACTCTGAACTCGCAGAACGTGGAACCGGGATCTCTTTTTATTGCCATCAGGGGCAAAACCACCGACGGACACAAGTACGTAAATGCCGCGGTAAAGAAGGGAGCGGCTGCGCTTCTGATTGAGGAAGCCTCAGCCGAAATCCAAGACCTCGGAGTTCCCTTTGCAAAAACAGGCGACTCAAGGGCTGCAGCATCTGTAGTCGCCTCCAATTTCCACGACCACCCTTCCCTTGCAATGAAGGTCGTTGGAGTAACAGGAACAAACGGCAAAACCACAGTGTCCCACATGATAGAATCCGGCTGGAAAGCCGATGGGATAAACACGGGTCTGCTAGGCACCATAGAGAACAGGTATATGGGCAAGGCTCAGACTGCCTCCCTTACAACTCCCGATCCAATAGCTTTTATGGGTATGTTGCGTGAAATGAAAGACGCCGGAGTAACAAACGTCACGCTTGAAGTGTCCTCGCACGCTCTTGATCTAAAAAGGGTCGACGGATGCCACTTTGATGCGGCGATATTCACGAACCTCACCCAGGATCACCTGGACTATCACATAACGCTTGAAGATTATTTCAGGGCTAAAGAACGGCTTTTCTCGGAGATTCTAGAAAAAAGCGCGAAAAAAGAACTGTTCTCGATAGTAAACGCGGACGATCTTTTCGCAAACAGATTATCCGCCTCGAAAAAATCCCAAAAAATAACGTTTTCCACGAAAAAAAAAGACTCTGTAGTATTCGCGGAGAATTTCACTCTTGATTCTCGAGGAATAAAGGCCAAACTGGCCACCCCATGGGGAAAGGTGGAACTTGATTCAAAACTCATGGGGAAACACAACCTTTATAACATGATGGCGGCAGCCGGAACACTTCTCTCTCTCGGTTCGTCTCCGGAGACAACCGGGAGAGCGCTGAGTGAACTCAGGCGCATTCCCGGAAGACTTGAAAAAGTCGAAACCGCATTGGAGGTAGATGTTTTTGTCGACTACGCTCATACTCCCGACGCGCTTGAGAATGTGCTTGCGTGTCTTAAGGCTTTCTGCCTGGAGAGACTCATCACTGTTGTGGGTTGCGGAGGAGACAGAGACAGAGGAAAACGTCCCCTTATGGCTTCGGTAGGACGCAAGTATTCTGACATGCTGATAGTGACTTCGGATAACCCCAGAACTGAGGACCCGGAAAGGATAATAGCAGATATGGCCGAGGGGACAGAACCCGATGATCCGGGGGTGGTGGTGATAACTGACAGGGAAGAAGCCATAAAACATGCTGTGGACAAGGCCGAACCTGGGGACACGATACTTATAGCCGGAAAAGGTCATGAGAACTACCAGATAATCGGCGCTGAAAAAATTCATTTTGACGACACGGAGACCGCAAGAAAGCACCTTGAAGCCAGAAACAGGAGAGAGTTTTGAGATTCAGCCTCGATTTTCTGCTAAATTCCACAGGAGGCAGCCTGCTCGGCGGCAAGATGCAGGCCGGAGCTTCAGGGGTTTCCATCGATTCTAGGAATATAGAGAAAAACCAGCTCTTCGTCGCCATACAGGGGTCTAACTTCGACGGGCACGATTACGTCGCTGAGGCCTTTGAGAAAGGCGCTGCGGGAGCAATAGTGGAAAAACACCCGCAAACACAGGACTTTGAGCGCAACTGCGGCGCAATAATAAAGGTCGAATCCACACAAAAAGCTCTTCTTGATATGTCAAGACACTGGAGAAACTCGTTCTCCGACCTGAAAGTCGCCGCCATTACGGGTTCGAACGGAAAGACTACAACCAAGAACATGACCCACAGCATACTGTCCGTATCAGGAAGGGTGCTCAGCACCCAAGGGAACCTGAACAATCATATAGGTCTTCCGCTCAGTCTGCTCAAACTGGAGAGCAGTCAGGATTTCTGCGTGCTTGAGATGGGAATGAACTCTTTCGGAGAGATAAAAACTCTTGCGGACATTGCCTCGCCCGATGTGGGAACGATCACCACTGTAGGCAAAGCGCATCTAGAGGGAATGAAAGATCTTGAAGGAGTTGCAAAGGCAAAAGGAGAGCTGGTCGAAAACTTCGGAGAGCAAAACGTTTTCTGCGTAAATATTGACGATCCCTGGGTGGAGAGAATAGCGGCACGCACGCACTGCCGTAAGATCACGTATGGAGTTGCCTCTGCAGAAGCCTTTATAAGGGCAGAAGACATCAATCACAGGGAAATGGAGTTTGTCGAATTTACGATACACATCGGAAATCAGTCCGCTAGAGCCAGAATAAGGGGAATAGGCGCTCACAATGTTTCAAACGCCCTTTCCGCCTCAGCTCTTGCATACTCGCTTGGATTCGGAATGAATGAGATAGTGGCAGGTCTCGGGGAATATTTTCCCTCCGCCATGCGCCTTGAAGTTGTCCGTACCCCTTTGGGCTTCAGAATCATAAACGACTCATATAACGCAAATCCCGACTCAATGCGTGCGGCGCTTGATGAACTCGCCTTCCATCGCCATGGCAAGGCGAAGGCGGTAGCAGTTCTCGGCGACATGCTTGAACTCGGAGAAAGCAGCGAGAAGGAACATCGGATGATCGGGGAACATATCTCTCAGCTCGGCATTGACATGGTAGTGGCCATGGGAGAATTCTCCCGGTCGCTTGTGTCATCCGTACAGGAAAAAACGGCGTGTCACGTGGTGGACGACCCGCAGAAGGCAGCTGCCCTGATCCTTGAGGTATGCAGAGAGGAGGATTTAGTCCTTGTAAAAGGATCCCGCGGAATGAATATGGAAAGGGTAATAAAGATGCTTTACAAAAAATAAGCCATGCTCTATTTTCTTCATCTTCTAAAAGACGATTTTATTTTTCTAAATGTTTTTAAGTATATAACTTTCCGTTCTTTCGGGGCCGGACTGACTTCGTTTATTCTCTGCGTTTTCCTCGGGAAGAAACTGATCAATCTGCTAAAAGCCGCTCAATTCCAAGAGACCATACGAAAAGAAGGACCCAGCAGTCACGCCGCAAAAACCGGCACCCCGACGATGGGGGGAATATTCATCGTAATGGCAATAATAGTCTCATCCCTTCTCTGGACAAACTTCCTCATAGATAAAGTCATGCTAGTGCTTCTGTTCACGGCAAGTTTTGCCATCCTGGGGTTTTTCGACGATTTCATGAAGTTAAGGAGAGGAAAGGGAATAAGGGCAAGGGTGAAGTTTCTCTGCCAGACGCTTATAGCAGTGACTTTCGTGGCAATTTTCTGTATGAACGAAAGCGGAAGTTTTTCAATGTCCATGAGGGCCGACGAAAGTGCAATCTTTTCCTCGACTTCGGTGGTGTTCCCGTTCATAAAGCAGGCAGTTATAGATCTGGGATACCTGTACATATTTTTCGCTTTCCTAGTTACCGTAGGTTCTTCAAATGCGGTAAATCTCACCGACGGCCTTGACGGGCTGGCCATAGGTTCAATCGCCATCATAACCACTACTTACATAATTTTCGCCTATCTAGCCGGAAATATGCAGTTTGCAAGCTATCTGCAGATCCCGCACGTACAGGGAGCCGGAGAATTAGCTGTTTTTCTCTCAGCAGTCGGAGGGGCATGCCTGGGATTTCTCTGGTACAACTCCCACCCGGCCGAAGTGTTCATGGGAGATGTGGGTTCCCTTTCTCTGGGGGCCGCTATAGGATTCAGTGCCTTGATGATAAAGCAGGAGACACTCCTGATAGTGGCAGGCGGGATTTTTTTCATAGAAACACTTTCGGTAATAATCCAGGTTATTTCGTTTCGCTATACAGGCAAAAGGGTATTCAGGATGACACCTCTTCACCACCATTTCGAGCTTGCCGGATGGGCGGAATCTAAAGTGGTGGTGCGTTTCTGGATAATATGCGTAGTTCTGTCCATTCTGGCTCTTTCAAGTCTGAAGATAAGGTGACCCGATGAAATTAGAAGGAAACGGATTTCTAGTCGTCGGTCTCGGGATAACGGGAGTCGAGACTTCAAAATTCCTTTGCTCAAAAGGCATCACGGTGAAGGCAACGGACTCTAGAGAAGCCGCAGAACTAGGACCCGCGGTGGAAAAACTTGCGGCCGGAGGCATGGAGATCCGTTGCGGGACTCACGCAACCGAATTATTTGAATGGGCTGATACAATAGTGCTGAGTCCCGGTGTAAGGTTCGATCTTCCCGAGATCAGAAACGCTCAGGCAGCAGGAAAGACAGTAATAAGCGAGATTGAGCTTGCGTGGAACTTCATATCAAAACCGGTAATAGGTATAACGGGAACAAACGGAAAGACGACAACTACATCCCTCCTCTCAGAGATACTCAGACAAAGCGGACTGAAAATCTTTACGGGAGGAAACATAGGGACGCCGCTTATATCGGCAGCAGAAAAAGACGACGAATATGACTTTCTGCTACTTGAACTCAGCAGTTTCCAGCTCCAGGGAATAAAAGATTTCTCGCCCCACATCGCAGTTATTCTCAATATATCGCCAAACCATCTGGATCACCATTCGAGCATGCAGGAGTACGAAGCGGCCAAACTCGGGCTTTTCGCAAACCAAACAGAAAATGACTGGGCCGTGTTCAACGCGGACGATCCGGCAGCGCTTAAAGGCTCGGGCGGTTTCAGGGCAAAAAAAATATCTTTCGGAACCGGAAAGCAGAAAACCAACGTCTACTGCAGGGAAGACGAGATAGCGTTCGGGGAACTTTCCTTCTGCCTCAGGGATTCGGCACTTGTCGGAGAACACAACAAGGAGAACATAATGGCCGCAGTTGCAGTTGCGGGAGTGCTGGGCTGTCAACGGGACTCGGTGCAGAAAAGCATAAACAAATTCCGCCCGCTTCCGCACAGAATGGAATTTGTGCTGACGACAAACGGGGTAGATGTGTATAACGATTCAAAATCCACAACCCCCTTCTCGACTCTGAGAGCAATTCAAAGCCTCCCCTCTCCGATCATACTGATTGCCGGAGGAAAGGACAAGGGAATCAATTATGACTGCCTTAAAGACGCAGTGGCGAGCAAGGTAAAGGCCATGGTCCTGATAGGAGAGACAAAAGAGAAGATGCGCGCGCAGCTGGGCAGTCTGGCAAAGACAATGTGTGCAAGATCCCTAAAAGAGGCGACACAAAGTGCCTTTGAACTTTCCGGGACCGGAGACACGCTCCTGTTTTCGCCTGGGTGTTCAAGTTTTGACATGTTCAACTCGTACGAAGAGAGGGGAAATCTGTTTAAGGAGATACTAAGAGATGTTTGATTTCAAAAACAGGGATTTTGACATGCTGCTGCTCGGACTCGTGGTTATAGTGATGGGGATCGGAGTGGTGGCTGTATACAACTCAAGTTCTATATACTCGCTTGAAACCTATAACAATCCGACGCGGTTTCTTAAATTCCACGTCATGTATCTCCTTGTTGGAATAACGGCCATGGTGACATTGATGCACATGAAGCCGTCTTTTATAAGAAAACTGGTCTATCCGGGCTATCTGTTTGGACTCGCTTTACTCGCGGTCGTGCTTCTGCCGGAAATAGGAAAGGAAGTCGGCGGGGGAAGAAGATGGCTTTCGGTCTGGGGATTTTCATTTCAGCCGTCTGAATTCTGCAAGTACATGCTGGTCATCTATATGGCACACTTTCTGTTTAAAAAAGAGGACAAGATGAACAGTTTCCGGGTCGGTATTATTTCTCCCCTGCTTGCCGGCGGCGCCTACGTGGGACTTATCCTAGCAGGACCGGATCTCGGAACTTCTTTCCTCGTTACGGCGATTCTTTTCATAATGCTCTTTGTCGGAGGGGCAAGAATCTGGCACCTGCTCAGCATCGGGATCGGGGCTGCGGGACTACTGGCATTAGCTATTATCAATGAGGGTTACAGAATGGAGAGAGTAATGTCATTTCTTGATCCATGGAAAGACCCCCTCGGCTCGGGATACCAGGCTGTTCAGTCGTTTATGGCTTTTGGACTCGGCGGATTATATGGAAGCGGTCTCGGAAACAGTTCACAGAAACTGCTTTTCCTTCCCCATGCCCACACGGATTTCATTTTTTCAATAATAGGCGAGGAATTCGGATTTATAGGGGTGGCAACGTTAATCGCACTTTTCCTTATGATCTTGGTAAAGTGCGTAAGGATATCCATGCAGGCAGAAGATCCTTTCTCAAAATATATGGTATTCGGTTTCGCAGCACTCATAACGCTCCAGGCGGCACTTAACATGGGGGTTGCCGTTGGTCTCCTCCCCACCACGGGGCTGACGCTGCCTCTTATAAGCTACGGAGGAAGCTCTCTTGTATCAACGCTCGCGGCGTTTGGGATTATCCTGAGCGTTTCGAGATTCAGAACCAGGGAAAAATGAAGGTAATAATAGCAGGAGGAGGAACAGGAGGGCATGTATTTCCTGCGATATCAATAGCGGAGGAAATACTCAAGAGAAACAGCGGAAACGAAGTTCTGTTTGTGGGCACAGAACAAGGAATCGAAAAAAGGATTCTTCCGGAGACCGGGTACAGAGTCGAATTTATAAAATCAAGAGGGATTGTAGGCAAAAGCTTTTCCCAGAAAGTGAAGGCGGTGATCTCGATACTGGGAGCGATGCTCAGTTCCTTGAGGATATTAAGAAACTTCAGACCCGATGCAGTTATAGGGGTCGGCGGATACGCATCCGGACCTACCCTTTTGTGTGCTTCTATGAGCTTCATACCTACCGCCGTTTGCGAACAGAACTCTGTTCCGGGGCTCGCCAACAGGATTCTCTCGAGGTTCGTCGGCAAGATATTCATAACTTTTGAAGAAAGCAAAGAGCATCTTCCGGCAGGGAAAACCGTGCTCACAGGAAACCCCATAAGAAGCGGTCTCGCACGCAGGATTGAGAAGAGAAAACCCCGGCAAAGCTCCCTGCAGAATGTATTCGTACTCGGAGGAAGCCAGGGAGCGCAGAAACTAAACGAAATCGTTCCCCACTCACTTGCAAAACTCGGCATTCAGGTAGAGGTGATCCATCAGACCGGAGAAGCGCATATAGAAAGCGTTGGGGAAACTTACCGTCAACTCGGCATCTCGGCTGAAGTCTTCGGATTTACAGAAGACATGTCGCGGATATATGAAAAAACGGATCTTGTGATCTGCAGGGCTGGCTCCGGAACCCTTTCTGAGATAACGGCGTTTGGCATACCGTCAATACTGATCCCGCTTGCGTCCTCCACACATGACCATCAGCTGAAAAACGCTAGGATCCTAGAGTCAAACGCGGCGGCGGCAGTGATCGAGGAAAAAGAATTTTCAGTCGAAAATCTTTGCAAGGTTATTGAGAAAACCCTTGATCAGGATACCCTCGATCGCATGGCGGAAAACTCGAAAAAACTCGCGCGGCCACACGCTGCCCGGGAAATTGTAAACGAAATCGAGCATATAATCGGGTAGTCGAATGTACGGCAACATAAAGAAAGTCCATTTTATCGGTATAGGCGGCATAGGAATGAGCGGCATAGCTGAAGTGCTGATCAATATGGGTCTTGAGGTAAGCGGTTCCGACCTCTCCGAAACCCAGACAACCCGACGGCTGGCTTCTCTGGGAGCCTCAGTTCACACAGGTCACGACTCGGAGAACATAAAAGGAAGCGAAGTGGTCGTATACTCATCGGCAATCAGCAAGGACAATCCCGAAAGAATCGCCGCTGTCGCGGCCAGAGTTCCGCTCATACCCAGAGCGGAAATGCTGGCAGAACTTATGAGACTCAAGTTCGGCATCGCAGTCGCCGGAAGCCACGGAAAAACCACCACATCCTCCATGATAGCGTCGGTGCTTTCCCACTGCGGTGCAGATCCAACCATAGTGGTAGGAGGAAAACTGCGAACCATAAATTCAAACGCCCACCTCGGAACCGGCCGTTTCATGGTAGTGGAAGCCGATGAAAGTGACGGATCATTTGAAAAGCTCTCTCCGGTGGTCACTGTGCTCACAAATATTGACAAGGAGCACCTTGATTACTACGGAAACATGGAAACACTTGAGGCTGCCTTCTCCAGCTTTCTGCACAAAATCCCCTTCTATGGACTCGCAGTAACATGCACCGATTGTCCGAGAACCGCAGAAATAAGCAGGAAATTCAACAAGAAAATACTGACTTACGGAATAAACACCCCCGCAGATCTTATGGCCGAGAACATACGCTTTTCCAAACTGGGGACATCGTTTGAAGTAACCTACGGAGGTTATCTCCTTGGAGAGGTGATGCTCAGCACTCTGGGTTCCCATAACGCTCTGAACTCTTTGGCCGCGATAGCCGTGGGAATGGAATTCGGCTTCAGCTTCGAGAAGATAAAAGAGGGCCTTGCCGCCTTTGAGGGCACGGAAAGAAGACTGCAGTTAAAAAGCGAGAAAAAAGGTGTGAGAATAATAGACGACTACGGACATCACCCGAGCGAACTGGAAGTCACGGTAGAAGCTCTTAAAGCCGCATTTTCCCAAGAACCGATTTTGCTTTTCCAGCCTCACAGATTTTCTAGAACAAAGCTTCTTTACAGCGACTTCGTCAGGGTTTTAGGGAAAATAAAACACCTATACATTCTTGACATATATCCCGCCGGGGAAAAACCTATAAAGGGAATAACTTCAAAAAAGCTTGTCGAAGACATAAAAAAGGCGGGCAACGCGAATGCGTGCTACGTGGATGATCCCGATGCTTTCGTGGACCGCATGGCAAATGAACTCAAAAAAGGAGACATCCTGCTTACGTCGGGCGCCGGAAACGTCTGGAGGTACGGGGACAGAATCACGGAACAGATCGGATGAGCAACTTAACTCAGAATACAGATCTTGAAGTGCTGGACGACTATCCGATGAGGAAATATCTGTACATAAAAGTCGGGGGAGAGGCAAAGCGCCTCGTGTATCCGCAGAATACGAAAAGCCTCCTTGAACTGCTCGGTCGCTGCCACGAGACTGGGGAAAAAGTCACCGTGTTGGGAGCCGGTTCCAACACTATAATAACCGAGCAGGGAATAGACGGCGTGGTTGTAAGCACGAGGAGGCTCAAGAAAGTGTGCATAGACGGTACATGCGTTGAAGCTGAATGCGGTGCAATGCTCTCATCCATAATGAACAGATCAATCCGGCTCGGGCTCACAGGGTTTGAATTCGCCGCCGGCATACCCGGAACGGTGGGAGGAAGCGTATACATGAACGCCGGGGCGAACGGGGGAGAGATAAAGGACGCGGTGAAAAAAGTTCATATATGGCATGAGGGCAAGGAAAAAGAACTGTCGAGGGAAGAAATAAACTTCGAGTACAGGAAAAGCAATCTGCCCGAGGACGCCATAGTCACCAAAGCCGTGTTCGAACTGCGAGAAGGAAACAGAGAAGAAAGCGAGGAAAACGTAAGGCAGTACCTTGCGTACAGAAACAGAACTCAGCCCGTGAAGATGGCAAATACGGGTTCAGTATTCAAGAATCCATCCACTGTCAGTGCAGGAAAACTGCTGGAGGGACTGGGATTCAAAGGGCTCTGCGTCGGCGGAGCCAAGTTCTCGGAAATTCACGCGAATTTCATAGTGAACTTCAACAAGGCGAAAGCTGACGATATCATCACGCTTATCGAAAAAGCCAAGGAAACCGCCCTGAGAGAAAAAAACATAACCCTTGAGCCTGAAGTCGAAATAATGGGCAGGGAGACGGGAACCGCATGAGTATATTGACAAAGGGAGTGTCGATAGCTTTTCTTCTCTCGATCTGCGGGGCTGCTCTTTTTGCGATCAATCCGTCAGAGCATCTTACAGTGAAGGAAATTGTAATCACCGGAAACGACAAGATACGTTCTTCGGAAATCATAAAACGCTCCGGAATAATAGCCGGGACAACATCCATGCTGTTTAGCACTTCCGAAGCAGAGCAGGAAGTTCTCAAGAATCCATGGGTAAGCGAAATACGGATGAAGAAGTTCCTTCACGGAAGAATAAAAATTGAAGTCTATGAAAACAAACCCTTATGCATAGTGGCTCAGCAGGGAGAAAAACCACACTACATAAACCTCAAAGGGAAAAAATTAGGCGTGACGGAATCCTCACAAGGTCTTGATTTTCCGGTTATCTCAATCAAAGAGCAAATCAGTCCGGGTCTTATGCTCCAAGCAATCGAGGTTCTCAGCCTCTCCAAGTCAAGCACGGCTCTTGGCTGGTCGGAAATTTCCGAAATAGTAATAGAAGAAGACTTCGGCATCAAACTTTTAACTCTTGATCAAAGATTCGTAACATTCGGAAAAAACAATATTAAAAACAAGTGGCGTAAAGTTGAGAGAATAATAGTTCACTCACGCAAAAACAACCTAGTGGAAAAAGATATAGACATAAGTTCAGGCGAAGTAGGTGTAATAGGCTACGACTCCTAAGATCACAAAATGGCGCAGAAGAAAACCAGTTTGCGACCGGTAGTTGGTCTCGACATAGGAACAACGAAAGTCTCGGTAGTGGTTGGAAAATCCAACTCAAATGGCGAGATCGAAATAATCGGCGTCGGCAATCACCCATCTCACGGACTCAAAAGAGGTGTGGTGGTCAACATAGAAAAAACCGTGGATTCCATACAAAATGCGGCCGAGAAAGCCGAGCAGATGTCCGGACATGTGATAAAGGAGGCTACAGTGGGAATAGCCGGCGGACATATAAAGGGAATGAACGGGCACGGAATGGTTACACTGAGGGAAAAAGAAGTAACCTCCAAGGATATTGACAGAGTTATAGAATCCGCAAACGCACTTCTGATTCCTGCGGAGAGAGAAGTTATTCACGCAATCCCGCAAGACTACACGGTTGACAGAGAAAGCGGCATAAAGGATCCGATCGGAATCCACGGACTAAAGCTTGAGGCTGACGTCCATATAGTCACGGGAGACGTAACCGCTGCACGAAACATAATAAAATGCATAGAAATGTCCGGGATGCTTTCTGTCGACATGGTGCTTGAGCAGATAGCTTCAAGCGAAGCGGTACTTACTGAGGACGAAAGAGAGATCGGGGTAGCAATGATAGACTTGGGAGGGGGCACCTGCGATATAGCGGTGTTCATAAACAGGAGCGTCAAGTATACCGAAAGCGTTACACTCGGAGGGGATCATCTCGACAGGGATATAGCCTTCGGACTTTCGGTACCGCTTCCCGAAGCAAGAAAGCTCAAGGAAAATCACGGCACAACCATGGCAAAACCGCATGGAATGCCGAACGACGAGAGAATAGAGGTGAGAAGCGCCTCGGGACACGAACCCAAACATGTTCTCAAAAAAGACCTTTCAACCATAATACAGCTGAGAATGGAGGAAATTCTCACGCTGATAAAAAAAGAACTCTCAAAAAATGGGTTCATCGGCATGCTTCCGGCAGGAGTGGTACTTACCGGAGGAGGCAGCAAGATGCGGGAGATGAAGGCTCTTGCCGAGCAGGTGCTCGATATGCCGGTTCGCATCGGAATACCCCGGGACGTAAACGGCCTCACGGAAATTATCACCGACCCCGTCTACTCAACCGGAGTGGGACTGGTTAAATACGCAAGCCTAAATGAAGAACTTGGTGTTTCAGAGGGAGTTTTGAGACAGAAAAACGTTTTTACAAGAATGAAAGGATGGTTTAACGAGTTTTTTTAAAGCAGAAATCCAACTGGAGGATAAACATATGGCAAATTTTAAGATTGAGAATGTTGCTGAAAACATCAACAGTGCCAGAATCAAGGTTGTGGGGGCAGGTGGAGCGGGCGGAAACGCGGTCAACACAATGATAAGCAAGGGACTTAAAGGAGTGGAGTTCGTCGCCATAAACACAGATTCTCAGGATCTAAGCAAATCACTCGCACCAACAAAACTCCAGATAGGAGAAAATATATCGAGGGGGCTAGGTTCAGGGGGAAATCCCCAGATCGCAAGGGAAGCGGCTCTTGAGTACCAGGAAGAAATATCAAAGATTCTCGAAGAAACCGATATGGTTTTCATAACCGCAGGAATGGGAGGCGGAACCGGCACAGGCGTTTCTCCCGTAATCGCCCAAGTATGCAAGGAAAAAGGTATTCTCACAGCGGCGATAATAACAAAACCCTTTGACTTTGAGGGAACTGTAAGAAGGGATAACGCTCTTTACGGAATCGAGGAACTCAGCAAACACGTCAACACACTGATTGTAATTCCCAACAATAAACTTGCTGCCATACAGAAGGTCAGTATCCTTGACGCTTTTCGTCATGCGGACGAAGTTCTTTTCCAGGCTGTAAAGGGAATTTCCGATATTGTTACGGGGACCGGATACATCAATGTCGATTTTGCCGACGTGAAAAGCATAATGGCAGACCACGGAGGCAAGGCCCTTATGAGTTCCGGATTCGCACAGGGTCCAAACCGGGCGACTCAGGCAGCGAAGATGGCCATAACAAATCCTCTTCTTGAGGATGTATCCATTTCCGGAGCCAAGGGAGTTCTGATGAACGTAACAGCTTCGGAGGACTTCGGAATTGATGAGCTGAACGAGGCGTGCAACCACCTTAAGGAAAACGTAAATGGTGATATCGATCTGATTTTCGGCCTGGTCTTCGATGAGAAAGCCAAAGACTTCGTAAGAATCACGGTGGTCGCAACCGGAATAGAGAACCACATCGATAAAAAGGCGGCCGAAATGCTTTCAGAGCAACCGTACGGAGCGGATGATATAGAGGAAGATCTCGACATTCCGACTTTCGTCAGAAAAAGAGAAAACATTGCTTCCAGATGAGAACAAGATGGCACGATGTCAGATAACCTCAAATCTGCCTTCGCCTTCCTCAAGGAAAGGCAGATCCACCCTGGGGGTATCGATCCAGAGTCCTTCAATATCGTAGAATTCTCGGACAGGCCGGTAAAACACGTGGAGAACAACATCCACGAGGTCAAGCAGTACCCATCGACCTTCGGAGATGCCTTCGGTCCCGAATATCTTTACTCCGTGTTTTTTAAGTTCTCGTTCAACGCTCTCCGCTATGGTCCGCACCCCCCTGTCGGAGTTCGCGCTGCACACGACAAAATAGTCCGCCACATCGCTTTTCTCCCGGATTTCCAGAATCACGGGATCCTCCGCTTTTTTCTCCCAAGCAGCACGGGCAACCAACAAGGCTTTTTCCCTAGGAGTCTGTCGGACTTTAGCGGTCATTTAATGTTAAAACAACGGTATCAAGATGTCTGAGAAGGAGAAGACAATGAGACGGAGGTTTGTATCAGCAGACCGCAAGACGCCGCAGATGTTTCCGCCTACAATAGAAGAGTATCTGCCCGAAGACCATCTTGCCCGGTTTGTGGTGGAGATAGTTGAGCAGCTGGATCTGAGAAGGCTGACGGAAGCGTATTCGGGCAGGGGGTCGGCAGCGTATCATCCGGGAATGAAGGTGGCTCTTCTGTTCTACGGATACGCGACGGGGACATTCTCTTCCCGGAAGCTTGAGAAGGCAACATATGACAGTGTGGCGTACAGGTATATATGCGCTAACAGCAATCCGGATCATGACAGCATAAACAGGTTCCGCAAGAGGTTTGGCAAGGAGCTTGGGGTATTGTTTGTACAGATACTGCAGATAGCGGGACAGATAGGGATGGGCACGGTGAGTGTGGATGGCACGAAGATAAAGGCTAATGCGAGCAGGCATAAGGCACTGAGCTGGAAGAGGGCAAGGAAGATAGAAAAGCAGCTGAACAAAGAAGTGAAGGAACTGATGAGACTTGCACGGGAGGCTGACAACTCTAAACTGCCAGAGGATATGAATGTTCCCGAAGAACTTCAGAGACGGGAAGCGAAGCGTGAGATACAGGAGCGGGCAAAGCACAGGTATGAGCGGGAGTCAGAAGTGTACGGGGAGAAGGTAGAGAAGCGGGAACAGTATGAGAAGCAAAGCGGGAAGAAGGCAGGAGGGAGCAGACCGAGGGATAAGGATCAGGTGAATCTTGTGGACGGAGATTCGCGGATAATGCCTTCGGGAGGGGGATTTGAGCAGGCATACAACGCTCAGGGTGCAGTGGATGTGGAGAGCAGACTTATAGTGACCAGGCATGTAACGCAGAACACAAACGACAAGCGTGAGATGGAGCCCGTGCTTGAGCAGTTAAAGGAGAATGAGCAGAGGCTTGGCAAGGCTGAGAATCTGCTTGCCGACAGCGGATATTACAGTGCAAGCAACGTTAACTTATGTGACAGGGCGGGGATAAAGCCTTATATATCCAAACGCAGGGAGAAGCACAACAGACCGTTTTGGGAGAGATTCGCACAGTGCAATGAGGAGGAGAAAGAGCCGGCAACACCGGTTGAAGACATGCAGAGGAGGCTTGGAACATCCGCAGGCAAAAAGATGTACTCAAAACGCAAGTCAACGATAGAGCCTGTGTTCGGAATAATAAAGCAGGTGATGGGATTCCGGCAGTTTATGGTGCGGGGGCTTGAAGCTGTGCGCGGAGAGTGGAATCTTGTGTGCATAGGGTACAACCTGAAGAGAATGTATGCGTTGAAGGGCTGACAAAGAGGTGAGAGAGCAGAGAATATTGGGGATTTGAGGTAAAAACAGCTCCCCGAAGCTTAGCTGAACCTCCAAAATCAAGGATTTTTGCCGATATGACTTTCACCAGCTCTGAATCAGTTGGATTTCCCCTCAATTGTTCGCTAAGAGCGACAGACTCCTAGGGATCAGAACCCCGAGAGCAGCCTACCCAATACCAGTCGGCGGAGACATAGAATTCATAGACAAACTCAAGCTCGGCAAGGCTCTTCGGGACAGAAAAGAGATGTAAAGCGGCGCCTTAACCGTCGCCGGGAGATTTTCTCGACACGACTGCGGCCTCAAAAATCAGCCAGACAGCAAGAACAAACATTATCGCCGAGAGACTGAAAAGAAGCGTGTTATCCAGAAAATACTTAAGATTGAAGAATATGGAGGCAGTAGTCATGGCCACCAGAAAAACCATAGGCACAAGCGTGTAGATAAACGGTTTTTTCGATCTTCTCAGATAAAGAGTGATCAGAAGCAACGTGATTCCGGCTATCAGTTGGTTTGTAGCGCCGAAAAGAGGCCAGAGCAGAAACCCTCCCGAGCCCGGCCCCTTGCCGGGGACCTGTGCGAAAAGCGCTAGCGCAAGCGGAGGCACGATGGCGAGAAACGCCCCGATATACCTGTTTTTAAGAGACTTTATTCCGTATGCCTCCCCGAGTTCGCCTATAACAATCCTCTGTATCCTGGCACCGGTATCAAGAGAAGTCGCAGCGAAACTTATCACTATCACACTTATAAGGGTAGTTCCCAGCACCTCAGGAATATGAATTGAGGTAAGAAAGCTTGAAGTTCCCATGACGAAATTCGCTATGCCACCACTTGATGCCGATTCCCACGAGTGATAGTGCTCAAGCCATTCACTGCGTTCTATTCCCGCCGCAACAGCGAGAGTGGCTATCATCGCAAGGGTGCCCTCCCCCAGCATTCCTCCGTAACCCACGAATCTTGAGTGCGACATCCTGTCAAGCTGCTTTGAGGTGGTTCCGCTAGCAACAAGACCATGAAATCCGCTTACCGCCCCGCACGCAACGGTTATGAAAAGAAACGGAAGAACGGGAAGTCCGTCGGCAGCGAAATTAACAGCAGGGGCCTGCATCTCGGGATGCGCAACCATTATCCCGGTTATAAGTATGGCGAGCCCCACAAAAAGATGGATTCCGTTTATGTAGTCTCTCGGCTGAAGAAGCACCCATACGGGAAGAACTGAGGCCACAAAGGAATAGACCATTAGAATGATTATCCATGTCACCACCTGGCTTCCCATTACCTCAGGGATGGCCATGGGAACCTTAGTGCCTGTCCAGATCATGAAGTAAAGAAGGGCAAGCGCAATTATTGAAGGCCACAGGATGGGAACCTTCTTTTTGTAGAAAAGAAACCCGATAACAAGCGCCACCAGTATCTGGAAATTCACGGGAAGCACGCTTGCGGGAAAGTTTACGAAAAGAACCGCGATTGCGTAGGCAAAAACTGCTATTACGAAAAAGACCAGAAAGCACACGATAAGAAGAAACAGAGTTCTTCCCCTCGGGCTTATGAATATTCCGGCAAGATCTCCAACGGACCTTCCCCTGTTTCTTGCCGATATAACCAGAGCGCCGAAATCATGAACGGCCCCGATAAAAATTGTTCCGAACACAACCCAGATAATCGCCGGCACCCAACCCCAGAACACAGCTATCGCCGGTCCTATTATCGGTGCGGCTCCAGCTATGGACGCGAAATGATGACCGAAAAGAACATGTCTGCCGGCGGGCACGTAATCCACACCGTCTCGCAACTGATGGGCGGGAGTAGGCTCGCCGTCTCTTACTCCGTAAACTTTCTCGGAGATGAACTTTGAGTAATACCTATATCCAATCAGGTAAAGGACTATTGCCACTATCGCTATTACGGCTGCGTTCATACAAATCTCACTTAAAACACAAAATTACACGTTCCATCATTATAAAGAAAAACCCTCCGTACCGAAACTGTTCAGTTCTCAACTGAAATTCTCACGCATGTGCTCGCTCACCTCATCCCACCTGCCGTAAAGAGCAGAGAGCTTGGCATCAAGTTCACCGAGCTGCCTTGTTTTCTCTTCCCAGCTGGCATCTTGAGTAAGAGTTTCAGGGTTTGCAAGAAACCTCTCCATTTCCTCTTTTTCAGTTTCGCATTCCGATATCCTGCCCTCGAGCTCCAAAAGGGCATTTTTCATCTGTTTTTTCGAAAGAAGCATCCAGTTCTCCATGTTCTCTATGCCTTTTTCGCAAAGTTCTCTGTAAAGCCTGTTGCGTTGCTCGGCCTCAAGGGTTTTTGCGGTTTTTCTCCCGGGTTCATCTTTTTGCATCTCGGCGGGCTTTTTCCGGTCGCCTGAGCTGCGGGGGGTTTTCTCAAGAAATTCCGAGTAATTGCCTATAAAAGTCTTAACCCCTCCTCCTTCCACGTACCATACCCTGTTTACCAGACTGTCAATGAAATACCTGTCGTGGCTTATCGGTAAAAAGGTGCCGGAATACTCTTGGAGAGCGCGGCGGAGCACTTCTCTCGATGCCATGTCAAGGTGGTTTGTGGGCTCGTCGAGGACCAGAAAATTGGAACCGGAAACCAGTATCTTAAGCAGGGAGAGGCGGCTTTTCTCGCCGCCAGAAAGAACCGATACCTTCTTGGTTATATCGAAAGCGCCGAACAGAAACGAGCCTAGAAGCGTTCTCGCCTCAGTCTGGGAAAAAAGAGGATAATCTGCGATGAAATTCTCGTAAACCGTTTTGTTAGGATCAAGCATCTCGTCTTGGTTCTGAGCATAATAGCCCAGGGTTACGTTGTGGCCCAGGCGGCCTTGCCCGGAGAAGCTCTCCACACCGGCAATCATCTTGCAGAGAGTGGTTTTCCCCTCACCGTTTTTCCCGGCAACGGCCGTCCTGTCTCCTCTTTCCACCCGAAGAGCCGGAGAATTCTCAAAGACTACATTTCTCGAACCGCCGGCAGTTTCATATTCCTTTGAGAAATTGCTTATTTCGTAGACCACGCGTCCCGACCGCCCGGGGGCGGGAAAATTAAACTCAAGAGTTTTTCGAGTCTGGGGGAATAAGGCTTCGGGTTCCATTTTCTCAAGCATCTTTATTCTGCTCTGCACCTGTTTTGCCTTTGAAGCCTTGTATCTGAAACGCTCTATGAAACGGTTCTGAGCACGAAGTTTTCTTTCCTGGTTCTTGGCAGTCGCCTCAGCAACTGCGGCAATCTGCCCTTTTCTCTCAATGTAAGAGGAGTAATCGCCACGAAACTCTTTTATCGACCCGCCTTCAAGTTCTGCTATTGTGTCAATCATACGATCAAGAAGATATTTATCGTGGGATACCAGAACCATGGATCCGCGATAGCTTCCAAGGTACCCTTCAAGCCACTCTATGCTTTTTATGTCAAGATGATTGGTCGGCTCATCAAGGAGAAGGACCTCGGGTTCCAGAAGAAGTATTCTTGCAAGCTCAACCCGCATTTTCCAGCCGCCGGAAAGAGAAGAAACCGTCTGGTAGAGATGTTCCTTGGCAAAACCCAGTCCGAACAGAATTTTCTCGGCTTCATGGGCGGGTTTTTCAGAACCATCGGCGCGATCGGCAGAACGAGCCACAGAGAGCACGGTAAGATCGCCCGTGTGCGGATCCATTATCTGCGGCAAATACCCCACGGTCAGCGCTGAGGGGACGGAGGTCTGCCCTTTTTCCGGTTCCATAAGCCCCATTACGATCTCAAGCAAAGTGGTTTTACCCGAGCCGTTCGGACCTACAAGACCGTATTTTCTTCCTTTTTTTATGCTCCACTCAAGGTTTCGGAAAAGATTCCTACCAGCGAATGAATGACATATGCCTGATAATCCTATCATCTCGACAAAAACAAAAAGAAACCTGATACTATTTCCCGGCGATACCCTCTTCGCTCACCGGTTGTGGATAATGAAGACACAGAAAAAGCTATCTAAAAAATCAGCCGCATTCCAGATATGTAGTTCGATAACGGAAGTCGAAAAAAAAGAATACGACTCCATTCAGCCTGACAACAACCCCTTTTTCGAGTTTGATTTTCTTTTCGCTCTCGAAAAATCCGGATGCGTGGGTCCGGGCACCGGATGGGAGCCGCACCATCTTCTGCTCCGCGAGGGGGAAAACCTTGTCGGGGCAGTCACATTCTATCTGAAAACCGATTCCTACGGCGAATACATATTCGACTGGCAGTGGGCACAGGCTTACCAGGATGCAGGACTGAGATATTACCCCAAGGCGGTCGCAGGGGTGCCGTTTACCCCGGCAACCGGCCCGAGAATAATCGTTCGCAAAGACTACGACTATGAAATGTGCTCGCAGGAACTTGTAAGAAAACTGGTTGAAATATGTTCTAAGAGCCTCTCTTCTATACATTTTCTGTGCATAACAGCACAGGAACAAGAACTGCTTTTCAACTGCGGTTTCCTCTCAAGACTCACCCATCAGTACCACTGGCACAACTCAGGTTATCTCAGTTTCGATGACTTTCTCAAAAGCCTTCGCTCCGGAAGAAGAAAACAGATAAGGAAGGAAAGACGCCGCCTTGACCATCTGGGAGTGGAGATTTCGGTGCTCGAAAAAGAGCAGATACGAAGCGAGCACATAGACTCCATCTGGGAGTTCTATCTAAACACCAACTCAAAGAAATGGGGAAACGCTTATCTTAACAGGGAATTTTTCGACCTTGTGTTCGAGACCTACAGACAGAAAACCGTGATTGTGATCGCGAAAATGGACGGCCGCCCGGTCGGGGGCACAATCAACTTCAGAAAAGGCGACAAACTCTACGGAAGGTACTGGGGATGCAACATTGAAGTGCCGTACCTTCACTTTGAGTGCTGCTACTACAGACTGATAGAGTTTGCCATAGACAACGCAATAAATGTCTTTGAGGCAGGCGCGCAGGGCGAACACAAGTTCCTCCGCGGTTTCGAGGCGGTACCGGTTTACAGCTCCCACCTGTTTTTCAACTCCGGGGCACAAAGATCCATAGACAACTTTCTTAGAGGAGAAAGACCCTATATGCGCTCGCTTATTTCAGAGTACAACAGCCACTCTCCTCTTAAGAGGGCCAGAAATGGAAAAGCGGGGAGAATCGTATAAGATATCCAGCATGTCTGAGCCAGATAATCCGATTCATGCCAAAGATCCCGAGCAGCTCGTTCGGGAAGATATACGGGTAAAAAGGCCGGACATGTATATTATAGTCCTGCTAAACGACGACTACACCCCGAGGGATTTTGTAGTCTGGATTCTTATGAAGGTGTTCTTCAAAAATGAAAACGACAGCAAAAATATAATGCTTGAAGCTCACACCAAGGGGAAAAGCGTCATCGATTGCTATACCTACGACATAGCCACCACGAAGATAAAGCAGGTAAAGGATCTGGCGGAAAAATATGAGCATCCGCTGAAATGCATACTTGAAACTCAAAAAGCGGGCAGCTGACATGGTGGCATCAGAAGAATTAGAAAAAACCCTTTACCGCGCATATCAGCAGGCAAAAAACCGCAAGCACGAGTTCGTCACCCCAGAGCATATACTCCTTGAACTCACAAGGGACAAAGTCGCCGCGGAAGTGCTCATAGAATGCGACGCCGACACCGAACTGCTGGCAAACGATCTTGAAGAGCACCTCACTAAAAACATATCTTCGATTGACTCTCCCCATCTGCCGGAACCGACCTACTCGGAAGGAAGCAAGTACATCTTCAGGGTGGCTTCAATGCATGCTGAAAGCGCGGAAAGAAAAGAAATAACCGGAGCCAACATACTGGTTGCCATGTTCAGGATTCCCGAATCACACGCCGTGTACTTCCTGAATCGCCAGGGACTTACCCGGTTTTCCATCATAAAGCAGATATCCCACGGAAAAAACGAGAGATCCGAGGAGGATCAGGAAAAATCCGCAACCTCAAAGCAACAGATCGGGGAAGCCGGAAAAACCGAGACCAAAAGCCCCCTTGAGCTTTACTGCACAAACCTGATTGAAAAAGCTCAAAACGGGAGCATCGACCCCCTTATAGGAAGGGAAAAAGAGATCCAGAGGATAATCCACATTCTCGGCAAAAGAAAGAAAAACAATCCCGTGCTCGTCGGAGATGCAGGGGTGGGGAAAACGGCAATCGTCGAAGGAGTGGCTCACCGAGTGGTTTCCGCACAAGTCCCCGAAGCGATGAAACAACTCAAGATACACCTTCTCAACATAGGAACCCTTACGGCCGGAACGAAATACAGGGGAGACTTTGAAGAAAGACTGAACGCCGTCATAGAAGAGACCAGAAAGGATCCGGACAACGTGCTTTTCATAGACGAGATTCACACAGTCATAGGGGCCGGAGCCGTCTCCGGCGGTAGCCTCGACGCATCTAATATGCTAAAGCCCGCCCTTGCCGGAGGAGACATAAAATGTATAGGAACGACAACGCTTAAGGAGTACAGGATCATCTTCGAGAAAGACCATGCGCTCTCAAGAAGGTTTCAGAGAATAAACGTGGATGAACCGTCGATTGAAGACTGCGGAAAAATCCTGTTCGGACTTAAGCGTCATTACGAAAAATATCATAACGTTAAATACTCCCGGGGAGCGATAAAGGCGTGTATAGAACTCTCAGACAAATACATAATGGACAGAAAGCTTCCGGACAAGGCAATTGACATCATGGACGAGGCCGGAGCCGCAGTAAAGCTCCGCAACCCGGATCCCGAGATAACAAGACAAGTAAAAGTATCAGACATGGAAAAGCTGGTGGCGAAGATTGCGAAAATACCGACCAAATCGGTAAGGGTCGAGGACAGAAACCTCCTCCACGGTCTCGGGGATAGCCTAAAAGGGTTCATTTACGCCCAAGATGAAGCCATAGACAAGGTGGTAAACGCCATACAGATGTCGCGAGCCGGTATAAGCGAGCCGGAAAAACCTGTGGGCTCTTTTATGTTTTCGGGACCGACCGGAGTAGGCAAAACGGAACTTGCTAAAAAGCTCGCAGAGCTTCTGGGAGTCGAGTTCATACGCTTTGATATGAGCGAATACATGGAAAAACACACTGTATCCCGCCTCATAGGCTCGCCGCCGGGATACGTCGGCTACGATCAGGGGGGACAGCTCACGAAGCAATATACAGATCTCCTCACTGCATCCTTCTGCTTGATGAAATTGAAAAGGCACACGAAGATATATACAACATACTGCTTCAGGTAATGGATCATGCGGCACTTACGGATTCAAACGGAAGAAAGGTGGATTTCCGCCAGGTGATCCTGATTCTGACGACAAACACCGGCTCTAGGGAAAGCATGAACAGAAACGTCGGTTTCGCGAAAAAAGAGTTTGAGGACAGAAGCCCCGAAGCAATAGACAGGTACTTCTCTCCTGAATTCAGAAACAGGCTTAATGAAATTATCAGGTTTAACCCTCTTGATATAAAAACAGTGGAGAAAATAGTTGACAAGATGATCGGAGAGTTTCAGCTGAGGCTTCTCCCGAAAAAAGTGACGATCAGTCTTACGCCGCAAGCAAGACTTTTTCTCGCACGCAAGGGCTACGATTCCCAGTTAGGCGCAAGACCCGTTCAGAGAATAATAAACTCCGAAGTGGCGGAGAAGCTTTCAAAGGAAATCCTTTTCGGCGAGCTCTCAGGCGGCGGCAAAGCGATTTTATCCCTTGAAGATGAACAGATAGTTCTTCGGGCGGAACCTGGCTGAACTCCCCCCGAAGTGCCCCAGACGCTTCAGCGAGGACCGGAAAATTAATGATCTCCATACGTGAAACTGCCAACAAAATGGTCCAGTACGTGCTTCCCGAGCACTCCAACAATCACGGGACCCTGCACGGGGGAATACTCATGGACTGGATTATGCTTACGGGCAGCATCACGTCTTTTAAGTTTGCAAACGGTCCCGCAGTCCTCGGAGCCACAGACAGCATAGATTTCCTTAACCCCGTAAAAATCGGGGAAATAGTAGTTCTTGAAAGCTGGGTTGAGTATGCGGGAACATCTTCCATTGAAGTTGCGGTACGCGTGCACTCAGAAGACGGGGAGACCGACAAGAAAAGGCTTACAACTCTTTCCTATATGGCTTTTGTCGCCGTGGACGAGAACGTACAACCAAGAAAAATAGAATCAAGGCTGAGTGCATCGAGCACGGCCGAACGGGAACTCATAGCCCGAGCCGAAGGGAGGAAAGCTCAAAGACTTCCGGAAATAAGAAAAAGGCAGAGAAATGTTTCCAACATAGCGGATGAGACGGAAAGTTCGAGACTTATATTTAATACCACCAAAATGGTGCTACCCGAAGACGCCTTCTACGGGAAATTCATGTCCGTAGGAAAGCTCATGAAGTATATTGACGAGAGTGCCGCAATCCTGGCGAAAAAGTTCTCCAAAGGTGTTCTGGTTACCGGATCCCTTGACGACCTTTTTTTCTATTCGCCGCTTAATGTCGGGAATCTGATTGAATTCAAAGCGGGCATTACCCATGTGGGGACAAGGTCTCTTGAACTGGCTATCAAGGTTGATTCGTATAATACTCAGACCGGAGAGTCATCTCACGCGTGCACGGCCTTTCTTACCTACGTGAAAATCGACAAAGCCGGAAACCCCGTCCCTGTTCCTGAATTCACTCCTGAGACTCCTTATGAAATCCGCCTCTGGAAAGAAGCAGAAAAAAGAAAGATAAGGAGAAGAACGAGAGTGGAGAAAACAAAGCGTCTTGCATATGACTACCTGAACGAATATAAAAAAGTAAGTTCAGGATCAAACAAAAAGAGTTAATCAACTTCTTCGGCGGACATTAAGACCTGTCTTTTCCCGTCCCCGGAGCGAGCATTCGGACACAACGGCAGAGTTATGGAAGAGAGAAAAAACCGGGCAATAGGAATTTTTGATTCGGGAATAGGAGGGCTTACGGTCTCAAAGGAGATAATGAATCTTCTTTGCGGAGAAAATATCGTATATCTCGGCGATACGGCCAGAGTCCCTTACGGAACGAAATCCCAAAGAACCGTAAGGAAATACGTTGAGAGCACCACTAATTTCCTTCTATCAAAAAACATAAAACTTCTGGTCGTGGCGTGTAACACTGCTTCTGCTTATGCGATAGAGATGCTCAAAGAAAATCTTGAAATTCCCGTTGTGGGAGTAGTGGAACCGGGAGCCAAGAGAGCATCGGAACTGACTGTCAACGGGAAAATAGGGATAATTGGCACGCAGGCGACAATAAAAAGCGGCGCCTACGAAAAAAAACTGCGAGAATTTTGCTCCTCTCCTATTGAGATACACTCAAAACCCTGCCCGCTTTTCGTTCCGCTTGCAGAGGAAGGGTGGGAGAATGATGAAACCACCTTCCTTGTAGCCGAGAAATATCTTGGAGACCTCAGGAAATCCGGAATAGATGTGCTGATACTCGGCTGCACACACTACCCTATTCTTAAAAACACGATCGCCAAGGTTATGGGAGAAGGAATAACTCTGGTCGATTCAGCTGAAGAGACCGCAAAACAGACCGAAAGCATAATAATATCTCAAGAGCTGCTAAGACAAGATGGCAAGGCTCAGGAGATATCCTTTTACCTTACCGACGATTCAGAAACCTTTACCTCAATTGCGTCTAGATTTCTCGGCAGACCCATGGAGAAAACGCAAGTTGTAGATATAGTGTGACGATCTATATTACTCAGACAGGGCTTTTTTGAGTTCCTCTGTAAGCGGGGGAAGAACCTGAAAAAGGTCTCCGCAGATTCCATAATCGGATTTTGCGAAAATCGGGGCTTCCGGATCTTTGTTTATGGAAACTATGACCTTTGATGAACCCATGCCGGAGAAGTGCTGTACCGAACCGGATATGGCCACCGCAACATAAAGCACGGGAGATACTGCCTTGCCGGTCTGACCGACCTGCATGTCGTACGGACAGTATCCGGCGTCGACTGCGGCTCTTGTGGCTCCCGCGGCCGCACCCAGCAAATCCGCAAGATCGTATATGTAATTGAAATTCTCCTCGCTTGCAAGCCCCCTGCCGCCGGAGACCACCCTCTCGGCCTCGGTAAGTTCAGGTCTGTCGGATTCCTTGGTTTTCATCTCAAGCACCTTGATCTTTATATCGGCATCCGTAATCCCGGCATCTTCGTTCACTACCTGCCCTGCACCGGCCGACTCTTCCTCCTTAAAGGAATTGGGTCTTACGGTGGCGATCATTGTGCTTCCATCGCCGCTGAACTCCTGTGTGGATATCGCTCTGCTGGAGTGTGAATACCTTTTGATTCTCAGTCTTCTGTCGTCAGTCATCCCTATATCGACACAGTCCATGGCAAGCCCCGAACCCACACCAGAAGCGACCCTAGGCATATAATCTTCGGCAAAAGCCGTGTTGCCTGAAAGCACAACAGCCGGATAGAGCTTCTTTATAAGTCCGCAAAGAACCTTCACATAACCGTCAGGATTAAAATCCCTGAGGTTGGGATCATCAACCACATATATTTTCTCCGCTCCGTAGCCTGCAAGCTCTGAAGCCTTGTCCGAAACACCGCTTCCGAGCAGCACAGCACAGACAGAACCTCCAAGTTTCCTCCTAGCTTCTGAAAGAACCTCAAACGTCACCTTCCTTATCTGTCCGTCAGCCTTTATATCAGCAACAACCCAGATTTCACTACTCATTTAATTCAAGCCTCCTAGCAATACTTTCCGATAAGACAATCCCTCATATCCCGGATTATATAACCTTCGCGTCATCTCTCAAAAGCTTAACGAGCTCCCTTGCGGACTCGGCAATCTCATCTCCTTTGACCGTAGCCTCGTCGCTGCCCTTTATGATTCTCAGTTTCCTCTCCACTTCGGGAACCTCAAGATTCACTGTTTTTATCTTCGCCCCGGATTTGCCCACGGCATCCCTGCTTATGCCGAGAGAACCGAAGTCCACATCGTCGAGGGAAACCGTTTTCATCGGCTTTCTCTTTGCTTTCATTATGTTAGGAACAGATGCGTAACGCGGCTCGTTCATAGCATCGGGACAGGTTATAAGGGCCGGGAGAGAAACCTCGACTGACACGCTTCCGCCATCAATCTCTTTCTGGCAGACAAGCTTTTTCTCATCCGGTTTTACATCAATTATTTTGCTTACAAGCGCAAGATGGGCAATTCCAAGTTCTTCGGCTATCTGTATGCCCACCTGGACGGATTCTTCGTCGATGATCTTCATCCCCGTAAAAATCAGATCCACCTGTTCTATGTTGCGAAGTTCGGACGCGACCAGTTTTGAAACCACAAGAGAATCCACGGTTTCTCCGATAGCTTCATCCAAAACATGCACCGCGGAGTCGGCACCCATCGCAAGCCCCTGAAGCAACGCCTGCGATGCCCGCTGCGGACCCGCTGTGATCAGAACCACTTCGCCTCCGTATGCTTCCTTGGTTCTGATGGCTTCCTCGACGGCGAACTCATCATAAGGATTCATGATCCATTTCATGCCTTCTGTGTCTATGGAATCGCCGGAGGAACCGACTTTTATCCTTGCTTCGGTGTCCTGAGTCTGTGTTATAAAAACCACTATCTTCACCTGATAATACCTCCATGCTGGACTGATTTAATAGAGATGAAAAGCCAATAATAAAGAGTGAAAAAGCCCACTCCCCGATAGGCGTACCATTATAAATACTGGGGAATTGCTGTCAAGCAGAAAAAACCCTCCTGCAGACAGAGACCGCATCTTTAAAAAGTGGTACCTCCTGCAGATTGTTTGACCCGTGATGTTGCAGCAATATTATGGTATAGATTTATATTAGAATGGATCAGTATGCTTTTCGGTTCCGGACCTTTGGAATTTTACCCCTCACCCCTGACCTGTTAGGGGAAATCGAGATCTGAACTCCCTTTTCCAGATGGGTTCTGAAGCAACGGATAATTCCGAAAAAAAGAGACCTTAAAATGAAAATCGCTGTCGGAAGTGATGAAAAAAACGCTCTAACAGACGAGGTGATACAAGAGCTTCGCAAAAGAAACATGGAAGTTGAGCTCTTTGGACCGCTTGCGGACAAAAATGTGCAGTGGGCCGAAGTCGCAGAACAGGTGGCCGAGAGAGTCTCTCAAAAAAAATGCGATCAGGGAATACTGTTCTGCTCGACGGGAACCGGAGTAAGCATTGCCGCCAACAAGGTCCCCGGAATAAGGGCGGCTCTGTGCACTGACTCAAAGACGGCAGCTGGAGCGCGCATGTGGAATGATGCAAACATACTCGCCATGAGCCTGCGTCTGATATCTCCGGACGTAGCCAGGGAAATCCTCGACGCCTGGTTCCGCAGCGAAGCGGATTCCTCTGAGAGGGAAAATATAGAAAAAGTAGCCGGAATCGAATCAAAGCACACAAACAGGACAAACTGACGGCAAAATGAAAAGAAAAGAAAAATACAACTTGGCCATAGCAGGAGCCACGGGTGCCGTGGGAGAGGAGATGATGCAGATACTTGAGGAGAGAAATTTCCCCGTGGGAGAGCTGCGCCTTCTTGCTTCTGAGCGCTCCCGAGGAAGAAAATACAGTTTCTGCGGAACAGAAATAACCGTTTCGACGCTGGAAGAGGACTCCTTTTCCGGCATAGACATAGCTCTTTTTTCCGCCGGCTCCGAGAGAAGCAGAAAATACGCAGACTTCGCCGTCGCAAGCGGAGCGGTTGTTATAGATAACAGTTCGGCATTTCGTATGGACCCTGAGGTTCCCCTTGTAATACCCGAGATAAATCCCCAGACAGCAGCGCTTCACGTAAAAAAAGGAATAGTTGCCAATCCCAACTGTACGACTGCAGTAGCCATCATGGCGCTTAAGCCCATCCATGACTTGTCAAGAATAAGAAGGGTGATAGCAACAAGTTTTCAGGCGGTCTCCGGAGCGGGAGCCGGCGGTATAGCGGAACTTGAAAGTCAGGTGCGAAGCTGGTCTGAGAGCGGAGAGCCTCCGAAGAAAACAAACACGTTTCCCCATCAGATAGCCTTTAATGTGATCCCGCACATAGACTCCTTTACGCAAAGCGGCTACACGAAAGAAGAAATGAAGCTTCACAACGAAACGCGCAAGATACTGGGAGATGACTCCATAGTTCTAACGGCGACGACCGTAAGGGTTCCTGTGTTCAGATCCCACTCGGTTTCACTTAATCTGGAAACGGAAAGAAAAGTGACAATCAAAGAGGCAAGGGAAGCTATCAGAAATTTCCCCGGGGTCTCGCTCTCTGACGACCCGGACAATTCCGACTACCCGATGCCGGTTGAAAGCTCCGGGAAAGACGACTGCTTTGTCGGAAGAATCAGGGAGGACTACACGGTCGAAAACGGCCTGTCCATGTGGGTGAGCGGAGACCAGTTAAGAAAGGGTGCGGCTCTTAACGCAGTTCAGATAGCGGAGCTTCTGGTTCGAAATCATGCCTGAAACAGGTATTTTGAAAAAACTCTCGGATTTTTTTCTCGCACCGACAAAGATCGACTCCGATGAGCTGAAAGAACTGCTCGGGGAAAGCGATCTTGTGCTGCTCACCGTTCCGACCCTAAGCTGCATATACAAACCGAAGGCGTGGATGGACAGAAACACTTTTTTCAGAAGCATCCTGATACTTACAAAAAAAAGGGTCCTGATACTTAAAGACAGTTCCAGGGTGAATGTTTTAAGGGATATAGAGCTTGACACCATAACGCATCACAAGTTCGGTTCCACCAAAAGCAAGGGACTCAAGCTTGAAATAAAAACAGTTGATGCACAGGACGTGATAATGTTTCATCAGCAGTACAGAAAAGAGTTTGAGGAGCTTTCGGAAAAATTCAAAGAGGCGATGGCCAAAACCATTGAGCTGTCCGCCGGGTCCAAAGAGACTTTTTTCTGCATACACTGCGGAGCGAAAATTCCCGCTGAAGGCATCTTCTGTTCTTCCTGCGGCAAAAGAGTTAAGGTATAAAAGGAGTCCGCTGGAAGGGAGAAAAATTGATACACGGTTCTATAGTAGCCATAGTGACGCCGTTTAAAGACGGTACCGTTAACTACCGAGAACTAGAAGAGTTAATAGAGTTCCACATAGAAAGCGGGACCCACGGGATAGTTCCGGTCGGAACTACCGGAGAATCCCCCACCCTCTCTCATGCCGAGCATAAAGAAGTGATAAAATTCACGGTAAAAACGGTAAGAAAAAGAATTCCAGTGGTGGCGGGCACGGGATCAAACAGCACAGAGGAAGCCCTGCACCTAACGAAATTCGCGGAGCAGTCCGGTGCGGACGCAGCCCTTGTTGTAACTCCCTACTACAACAAGCCGACCCAGGAAGGGATATATAGGCATTTCCGCACAATTGCCGACAATTCATCTCTTCCACTGATACTGTATAACGTGCCGGGGCGCACAGTCGTAAACATTCAGCCAGAAACAGTGGAAAAGCTTTTTTGCGACTGCGAGAACATAATCGGCATAAAGGAAGCCTCGAGCTCGCTTGAGCAGGCAAGCAGAATCATTTTTCTCTGCGGGGAGGATCTGATACTTCTGTCGGGGGACGACGCGGTTAACTACCCCCTTTTGACGGTCGGGGGCAGAGGGTTCATAAGCGTAACGGCGAACATAGCTCCGGCGGACGTATCGGAAATGTACAACTGCTTTGTCAGAGGAGAACTTGACAAGGCCAAAGAACTTCACTACCGCCTTCTCCCGCTAAACAGCGTTCTCTTCGTTGAATCAAACCCGATACCGGTAAAGGCCGCTCTTGCCTTAATGGGTAAAGTAAGACCCGAAATAAGAGCCCCGCTGTACGAGCTTTCGGGAAAAAATCTCCAGAAACTGAAAAGAGAGCTTGAAAACTACGGGCTCACATAATACGGAAATTGTCCGAATCCGACTGCCTCTTACATATTCAGGATAGAATCTCAGGACCCGGGGGACTTGTGGCTGGGGTCGACGAAGCCGGAAGAGGATGTCTGGCAGGGCCGGTAGTGGCAGGCGCCGTCATACTTGACGAGAAACGGCCTATTCACGGACTCGGAGACTCCAAGGCGCTTTCTGAAAAAAGGCGTAACGAGCTTTTTGTGGAAATCCGGGAAAATGCCCTCGCCTATTCAGTCGGAATAACCGGGCCTGCGCAGATTGACCGCATAAACATCCTGCAGGCGTCACTTCTGGCAATGGAGAAAGCCGTTCTGGCCCTAGAGGAAAAACCGGACTGTCTTCTGATAGACGGCAACTCAAAGACTTCTTTACCTATCCGCCAAAAGACGATAGTAAAGGGCGACTCAAAGTGTGCGTCAATAGCAGCTGCTTCAATTGTGGCAAAAGTGACAAGAGACCGCATCATGACCGAGATTGAAAGGAAGTATCCCGGATACGGTTTTTCCCGCCACAAAGGCTATCCCACAAAAACGCACTTTGATGCCCTGCGAAGTCTTGGGCCTTGTCCGATACATAGAAAATCTTTTAAAGGTGTCCTATAACTGATTGATATGAGGCATTTGCGTAGTAAAGGATAGCCATACGGGGCAGGGGTATAAGGAGGGGTGAAAAAACTTTTCACCCCAGAATCTTGGTAAAAACCCCTAAAAAACGACTGATTCTGGTCAAGGACCGCAAATTCCACCCCAAGCCGTAATCTGCGTTGAAAAACTTAAGGAAAATAGCAGGTAACTTACTGATATCACCTGATTAAGTGGTCGCCATGGGTTATAATTAAAGGCATACCAACCTTAAAAAAGGAGCAAACCCATGGCGACACAATTTAATCTACCTTTCAGCTGGGACCAAGTCGATAGAGCATCGGATTTTAACCGTCTTCAGATGGTTCTTGACAGCCTGCCCGACGCCCATATCATCCGGGCTCTTGAGTGTATGCGCAAAAACGGACGCAACCAGTACCCGGTATCTGCGATGTGGAGGGCCTTTGTGGCGGGGATAGTGTTCGGGCACGAATCCATAGAGTCTTTAATCCGGGAGCTTAACCGCAATTCATCTCTGCTTGCCGTCTGCGGATTCTCCACGGTGCCTATGCAGAGACGTGACAGGTATGAGGTTGAACCCGGCGGCGTGGTCAAGATTACAGATTTTGAGTCTCGCAGTTCTGCTCCCCGCAGTTATAACTTCTCCGGGTTCCTTGCAAACCTTGCAAAGCTCGACCTGCAGCAGGGTCTGGTATCGGAGATGATAAACAATCATCTGTGCAAAGAGCTTATGGAGGTGCTTCCCGAATTCGGCAAGCACCTCGGTTATGACGGCAAGGCGATAAAGAGTCATTCAACAGGCAGAACAAACCGCAGGGCAGGCAAAAAGTCTGATCCCGACGCGAACTGGGGCGTGCACAAGTACCGAGGAGTTGATTCTGACGGCAGGGAATGGAGCAAGGTAAAAAAATGGTTTGGCTACCGGCTTCATATCATTGCCGACACCGAGTATGAGATACCGGTTGCGTTCAGTCTGACCGAAGCCTCGACAAGCGAAATAAAACAGTGTGAACGGATGGCTGACAGTTTGTTCGGCAATAACTCCGAGCTTGCCGGGCGGTGCAAGTACTTCACTGCTGACAGGGGGCTTGACAGCGGTCCGCTCAAAGCCAAGCTGTGGGATGATTACAGGATCAGCCCGATTATAGACATCAGGCGGCTGTGGAGGGAGGAAAAGCAGGGGCAGAGCTATGTTCCGGGGCAGAGGATCATGAGACCTCTTAACAGTGTGCACGACAACATTCTTTATACTGAGACGGGACAGATATGGTGTCGCTGTCCGCTAAGCGGCAAGGAGCGCAGGATGGCTTCTTACGGGCTTGAGAAGAAAAGAGGCACTTTGAAGTTCCGCTGTCCGGCGGCCGCCGAG
The DNA here is from genome assembly GCA_965200595.1 of Thermodesulfobacteriota bacterium. Classification (GTDB taxonomy): domain Bacteria; phylum Desulfobacterota_D; class UBA1144; order Nemesobacterales; family Nemesobacteraceae; genus Nemesobacter. The sequence goes on from CBDAUE010000004.1 coordinate 362,735, forward strand.
TACAATCTTGACTGCAAGGGCTGGAAGAAGTGTCACAGTGACGCGGGCAAAAAGACCAATGGTTACGGCAGGGTGGTGCGGGTGTCTCTTGAGCGTGACCGTCGTATTTTTACTCCCGCGCGGCACGGCAGTCCGTCATGGAACCGGGCTTACAGAAAGCGAACTGCCATTGAGCGTTTAAACTCACGCATAGGGGGCAGCTTCAGGTTTGAGAAGCACTATATCAGGGGCAAGGCGAAGATGGCCTTCAGAGCGGGTATGGCGATTGCAGTGATAATGGCTCTTGCGGTGGGTCACGCAAAGGCTGGCAGAACGGAGCGTATCAGATCCCTTGTGTCGGGGTTTTATGCCGATACCGGATAGTCCTTCTTTAAATTATTCACCAGAAAATTTAAACGGAATTCAACCTTGTGTGGACTGCTGCGTCCGCACCCGGGCAGAACAGCGATTCCTGGGTGAAATTGGTGCTGAGTTGTGTCTGAATCAGCCTGAATCAGACAACTCGGCTTTGAAATTGCCGGAATACCCTCCCCTCCCTTCCGCTGTGTGCTTCCAAAAATCTCAAAACCCCCCTACTACGCAAATGCCTCAAGATGTTTGTGCGTTGGTGGGAATACACTTAAGAAAACAAAAATGCTGTCTAAAAAAGGGGACCACCTCTCATCATGGGGAAATTGTGTTGCTCTGCAATCAAGAAATAGCAGGTTTTTATCAAAATTATCTGGACGCATATACCGCTGCAACAGAAAAGCAATACCCTCCCGGGTCGTTTCTCCTGCGAGCTTGCCTTAGATTGGAAGAAGAGATCAGACCAATATTCCGTTCCAGGGTAGCAGCTGGTTAGTTATCAAAAAGACTGACAGACAAGAGTGTCTGCACTTTTGTATATCACAATAGAGGGTTATTTCTCTTGAAACTGGGGTAAAAATATCCAAGCCAGATGGGCCAGCCGCGGAAGAAGACATTTCTGAGCTCAACGAATTTGAAAACGCCGAGGCATGATTTTTAGCTTTCTGCGTAATCTCCAATCCAAAACCATGCCGTTTCGAAAAGATGCGGATATGGCTAATAAAACAAAGAAGAATTCAATGCGTATTTAAAGGGCGAGGGTGTCTTGAGCGATTTAGGAGCGCTCAGAAGGAAACACTATGTCTGTAGCGCTTTGACATATTCATCCTGTCTTCGCAGATTCTTATCTTTTTGGAATAAAACGCTTTTTCGAAAGAATCCTCGGCAAGGCCGATCGCACGGTTAAAATTTGATATCGCGTCTTCGTATCTGTGAAGCTGGAAATGAAGATTTCCAAGGGTTGAATACAGAAGATCATGCGAGCGGAGCTCCTCAACCCCGCGTATTCCCCCTATGGCCCGAAGACCTTCCTGCGGACCTCGGGTTTTGGAAATGGCGATTGCCTTTTGAAGTTCCACAAGCGGACAGTAGTTGCACGCCAGGTACTTGTCGTAAAGTGAAATGATCCGGTCCCAGTTTGTGTCTCCGTATTTTTCAGCAAGCGAGTGAACGGCGTCGACGCCTGCCTTGAGATGAATCTCCGTGACTTCCTCTCCCTGCTCGGCGGAGAGGGCAAGATGTTCAAATCCCCTTCTGATCATGTCCCGGTCCCAAAGCTCTCTGTTCTGCTCCTTTATCCCGAGCGGTTTTCCGGCTTCATCGTTCATCGTGCGAAGCCTTGAGGCGTTTAGCAGCATGAACGATAAAAGGGCGTGAATCCTGGGTTTTTTTGTTGCTGGGAAATCAAGCAGCATTTCGCCGAGCCTTATTGCGGATTGGCAAAGAGAAGCGATCGGGGGTGATGCCTTGCGCAGACCGTTTTGGCCCAAGTCGAAAATCTCGTATATGGTCTTGGTTACCGAATCGAGATTTTTCTCCATGTCGGCCCGGGCAAGCCTGACGGCCGCTTCGGTTATTTTCTTTTTCTCAGAAGCCAGCTGCTCTTCAAGACCCCTTTCGTTTCTCTCAAGTATCCTGGCAAGAGAGGAACAGGAAAAACCGCAGAGCACGTTAAGTACGAGGTATTTGCGGACAGAATTTTCAATGCCCGGCGCGCACAGCGCAAAAAGCACCTCGACCTGGTTTCTTGCCACCTGCCTTTTATCCGGAAAGGGAAGGGAAAATCCCGACACGTCGATTCCCCTATCTGCCTGTTTTGCTTTTGAGAGATAGTTTATTTTTCTGCAGAAAAGCTTGTTTGAGCTCTCCGTTATATCGGCCCACACGGCGCTTTGGGGATCTTTGGGAATTCCATTTTTCCCCACCGGGTCCTCATCTTCTCAAACGAGTTGGCGCACACCCTCTGCACATGCTCAAGGCTCTCGTAGCCGAAAACTTTAACTAGAGTGGAGACGATCGCTCCGTAATCGTTTATAAGCTGTTTTGTGATCTGCCTGTTTACTTCAGGCCTGCTGTACTTTATTCTCGACTGTCCGCTTCCTTTTTCCGGTTTACCCGGGCTCGGTTTAACTTGTAGCGGCGTTATGATACATGGGACAGTATGGAAATAAAGGGAGAACTTGCTGACTGCCAAATCTCTGGACTTCCCGATTCCCGAAGCTATACTAACTAGGTAAGAGAGGGGGGGGGTGAGTATACAACTTAAGATGTATTGCTTTTTTTGTTTCTCAGTCCCAGAATTCCCAAAAATTGAGTAAAGAGTCCTGAATGAAAACTCCTAAGCATGAACTGTTTCCCGACCTGACTATGGGGGGGGGGCAGATGATAATATCACCGACTGGTGTTTTGAGGAGTTTCGTTCAAAATACGGCCAAGATATAACCAAAGACGACATCTGGAACTATATCTACGGAGTTATGCATGCTCCGGACTGGCGTAGTCACTACAGGCACGATCTTCAGCGCGAACTTCCCAGAATCCCTCTCGCCGCAGACTTTGAAGCTTTTTGCGTTGCGGGCAGAGAACTGATGGATCTGCACACAGGTTATGAAACCTGCGAGGAAGCCGAGATCGACTGTGTTGTCGACGACCGCACAGTTATTGACGGAAAACCTGTCTCCACAGGTCTTTTTAAAGATAACGTTGAATTGCCGCCCGAAGCCTTCCGCATTGAGAAGAAAATGCGACTTGAACAGGATAAAGGAGCGGATACATGGACGCTTAAAATAAATGACCAGTGTTCACTGATAAAAATCTCCCCAAGAGCATTTGATTACAAGATCTCAGGACGTTCTCCGATTGAATGGGCCGTTAATAGCCTGCAGTTAAAAAAAGACAGAAACTCAGGAATCGTTGATGACCCCAACGGCTGGCATGTCTGGGCTGAAGACCCTTTCCAACTGATTCGCCATCTACGTCGTTGCGTGTTTATAGGTATTCGCTCCGCGGAAATAATAGACTCTTTGCCTCCATCGCTTGACGGTGATGAAGACGGGGGTTCACCTGTTGGGGAGAAGCAGAGGTAAGTTCTCATGCCATCCGTTCTCGATCTTCTTAAAATCATCAGGGAAAGGTTTCCCGGTTCCGCCGACAGATGGCAAACGCTTTGAACTGCTGGTGAAAGCCGCACTTGAGCAACACCCCGTTTACGGTGAGAACAGGTTTAGCAATCTCTGGCTCTGGAGTGATTGGCCGGGCAGGGAAGGAGTAGATATCGGCATTGATATCGTTGGCGAAGAGACAGACGGTGGCCTCTGCGCGATTCAGTGCAAATGCTATTCCGGGAGTATTCCCAGTAACGAAATTTACAAGTTTCTCTCTGCCGCCGGCACGAAATGGAAGTCGCGTATTCTTGTTGCTACTTCTGATTACTCAGGCTCCGCTGCCCGCAAGCTCAGAGACCACCACGTTGAGGTTATAACCTCCGGGAACTTGGCTGAGTGGGAAGTTAAAGGTGAAACGGAAACACTGATTAGCAAACCGCAGACGGCTGAGCTTGAGCAGGTTGTTCGCCACAAACCACGTCTGGATCAGGAAGAAGCTCTTAGCCGTGTAGCGCAATGGTACTCAAACGAGGAGTCTAAGGGCAGGATTCTCCTGCCGTGCGGTACGGGTAAATCACTGGTTGCGATGTGGGCTGCCGAACGCAACGTAGGCGAGGAAGGGCTTGTGCTTTATCTTGTGCCTTCAATAGCGCTTATGGGTCAGACTATGCGTGTCTGGGCATCCCAGCGAAGTATGCCGCATCGCTACATAGGCGTTTGTTCGGACAGAAAAGCCGGTCGAGACGATGAAGACGTGGATCTTACCGAACTCGCCATGCCTGTCACGACGCAGGTGGAGAAGATAGCGGAGGAGCTCAAAAAATCATCTGCGGACACTATGACAGTGCTGTTCAGCACCTACCAGTCGCTTGAAGTTGTGTGCGATGCGCAGAAACGAGAGAATTTCGTTTTTGATCTGGTGATCTGCGATGAGGCTCACCGTACTGCCGGAGTGGAGAGCAGTGACAAAAGCAGTCCGTTTCTGATTGTTCACGATGAAAACCGCCTGCGTGCCAAACACCGCCTCTATATGACCGCCACGCAGCGTATCTACACTCCTGCCGCAAAACTCCGCGCCAAGGGAGGAAAAGCTGATTTATATTCAATGGACGACGAGGCTGTGTATGGTCCTGTTCTTTACGACATGAAATTCGGCGAGGCGGTACACAGAAAGCTTCTGTCAGATTACCAGGTGGTGGTCATTGGCTATGATGAGAATCAGGTCGTGAACGCTCATAACTTTTATGCGACGGAAAAAGAGGAAAACATCTCCACCCAAGAATGGATACAGATGGTCGGCTGCTGGGACGCTCTGGCCGACCCTGAAACCGTCGGCCCGGACAGGGATCGTCCCGCGGGTACTGTCAATCCCGATGTGACAAAGATATGCCGGCGTGCCATAGCTTTTTCAAACACCATAAAGTCGTCAGAAAACGTAGCTGAGCACTGGCCCCAGATAGTACAAACCACTACCCGGGTCAGTCCTCAGAGCCATAAAGATGCCGTGTGTGCGCCATTGGGTCTTGAAGTGAAACATATTGACGGCAAGATGAATGCCTACAAGCGGCATAAAGCGCTTGACTGGCTGCGCGCGGACCCGGGAGACAATGAAGCCCGTGTAGTTACCAACGCGCGGTGCCTTACCGAAGGCGTCGATGTTCCCTCTCTGGACGCGGTTCTTTTTCTCGCCCCGAAACGTTCCGACATTGAGATTGTGCAGGCTGTAGGCAGGGTAATGCGAAAAGCTCCCGGAAAGCAAACCGGTTACATAGTTCTGCCGGTGCTGGTTCCGGAAGGATGCTCTCTGGAATCTGAGGAAGTCCTAAGTTCTTCAAACTTTACCCAAGTATGGGACGTGTTGCGGGCTTTGCGTTCCCACGACGAAAGGCTTGACGCTTACGTCAACTCCGTGCATCTGGCTAGGAAAATTCCGAATATTACACTGATCGACAACAGCACGAAGGGAAAAGAGCAGAAACCCGAATCAGTAAGTACTCAGACGGGCGCATTTCAGCTGGCTCTGCCTAACATTCTTCCCCAGTCCGTAGCGTCCGCGATAGTGGAAAAAGTGGGTGACCGGCAGTACTGGCCTCGCTGGGGTAAGCATGTAGCAGGGATCAGCCGCATAGTGGAGGGGAGAATAACTGGTCTTGTGACGCAAAATGCGTCTTTAACATCCGCTTACAAGCAGTTTCTTGAGGAAATGAGAGACGCCATCCACCCAGACATAGATGAAAACCATCTGGCTCAGATGATTTCTCATCACATAGTTACCATGCCGGTATTCGAATCGCTGTTTTCAGATCAGTTCCGCCGCCTAAACCCCATATCCCAGGCCATGGACAGAATTGTCGAGCATCTAAAGGAGTCAATCCCGGATGGTTTTTCGCGTGAAACCGAGAAACTTTCTCTTTTCTACAGACAGACCCAGAGACAGCTCTGCGATGTTACCGATTCCGAAGCCCGCATTGAAATACTGTTGAACCTGTACGAAAATTTTTTCAAGCACGCGATGCCGCGTGAGACAAAAAGGATGGGTATCGTTTACACACCGACGATTCTGGTTGATTTTATTATTCGCTCTACGGACGCAGTGTGTCGCGAGAAATTCGGAATAGGTCTGGGCGACAAGAATGTATGCATTCTAGATCCGTTTACCGGGACCTTTATCCACAGACTTCTTACAATAAAGGGATCCGACGGCTCGCCGATCATAAAAGACTCTGATTTCAGATACAAATACGAAGAGGAAATACTGGCTGGAGAACTGCTTATGCTGGCCTATTACATAGCCGCTTTGAAGATTGAAGAAGGTTATCGCGAGCGTTGTCCCGAGGATGATTATTGTGAGTTTGCGGGAATAACTCTTACGGACACTTTCGTGGCGAATGCCAAGAAAAACCAGCAGAGCCTTGACCGAAGGTGGCTTGAGCCCAATTATGAAAGGGGTAACCGTCAGAGCAGGCTTCCGATAAGGGTTGTAATGGGCAATCCCCCGTGGTCGGCCGGGCAGAAAGCGGCAGGGGACGACAATCCTAACATAGACTATCCAGATCTGAAGAAAAGGGTGAGAGAAACCTACGGGAAACGTCAAAAGGAAATAACCGCCAAGGCGGGAGGGAAAGCTTTGGGAAATTTGTATGTTCAGGCAATACGCTGGGCCTCTGACCGCGTAATGCGACCCTCAGCTGAAGACTCTGAACAAGCCGGTTCGGTAATAGCATTTATTCATCCGAACTCCCTCACGGACGGAACATCTCTTGCCGGGATGCGCGCCTCTCTTCGCGAGGAGTTCTCTGATATTTATGTAGTGAATCTTCTCGGAGATGCTTTAAAAGCGGGAGAGGAGAGTCGTAAAGAGGGAGAAAAAATTTTCGGTCAAGGTTCGCGAAACGGCGTGCAGATTACTGTTTTAGTCCACGACCCGAAAAAACCGTCCGGTCAACCTGCCGAACTGCGCTATGCAGAGGTTCCTGAATATTGCACTCTTAAGCAGAAGTTTGACTGGCTGAACGAACTTGGAGATGTTTTGAGCGATAGTTTTTCTGTTGTTCCCGCAAACGAACGCCATGACTGGAAAAACCTTACAGACGGAACTTTCAAGACCATGATGCCGCTTTGTTCCACGAAAACAGATTCGCATTCCGTGGTTCACAATCATGCACTGGGTGTTGCAACCAATTGCGATGCCTACGTGTACTCTTTTAGCCGAAAGTCTTTGATCAAAAAGATTAAGGCACTGATTGCCGCTTACGAAAAAGCCAGACAGGACGTTTATGAAAACGGGGCTTCATACGATGAAGTCACGACCAACAGCAGCATCTCCGTAATCAAATGGACAGACACTCTAAAAAATTCATTGAAGCGGGGGCACAGAATAGAGTTTAAAGAATCCCACATTCGAGAGGTCCTCTACCGGCCGTTTACAAAACTCTGGCTTTATGAAGACAACAGAATTTTGACTTCAGTAAAGACCGTTTCGCAAATGTTCGGAAAAGGTAACGGGGGGGGGCAGTCCTTATCTCCGCTCCCACCAACCGGGCCATCTTTACACCCATGGCAACAAAGACACTCCCGGATCTCTGCGGGACCGGAACAAACCAGCCATGCAGAGCTGTCCCCCGCTGAGGACGATACCGATTGCCGCTCCCACCAACCGGACGATCTTCGAGGTGATGATAACGCAGCTGCCGGCGGACCTGCACGCCCTGGACCCTTTAACGAGGCTGCTTCCGAGAAACTAATTCCCGGGTACCCCCCCCCCTTGCGGGTCAATTATGATATCGGGTACGGCGAACATGGAGTTCCAGGCGCTGGCGACACGGACAATCTGCGATCTGGCGGCAATAGCGGGGTCAAGACAGACCAGAGTCATGGTCAGGCAATCCTGATCTCGGGGCCGTCGAACATGTCGATTTTCGGAGTGATGATCACCGACACATTGCCCGACCTGCACCTCATGGGAGCGGGGCAGCAGACCAGAGCAATGTCTCAAGTCATCTTATAGACAGTTTATTGTGACGGCAGCCAGGGATTCTCAGCTGTAACTGAGCGGTCTGCCGGAGAACCGACTTGGTTGCTTCCGCTTACTCCCCCTCTCTTGCGGCCAGTTCCCTGTCGAGAATCAGAAGTGCTGCGGGGTTGTCCTCGGCAAGCTTGAGCTGCTCGACGACCGCTTCGGCGCTTTTTTCCTCCTCAACCTGCTCTTCTATGAACCAGTGAAGCATTACCAGAGTCGCCTGATCGTTTTTAGAGGAGGCAAGATCATAAATGTTGTTTATCATCCCCGTAACCTCCCTTTCATGCTCCAAAACTTCTTCAAACATCTCAAGGAACGCTCCGAACTCGGAAGCGGGCTGCTCTATCGAGTCAAGGACCACTCTTCCGCCCCTGTCAATCAGGTAGTCAAAAAACTTCATCGCGTGCACAAGCTCCTCTTCGCTCTGCCTGCGAAGCCAGCTGGCGAAACCGGAAAAGTTTTTGGATTCACAATAGGCGGACATCGAAAGATAAAGATAGGATGAATAGTACTCGTTTCTTATCTGCGTGTTTATCGCGTCCTGTACGTCGCTGTCAATCATTTTGATTCCTCCTTGGTTTGCTGGTCTGTACCGTCAATGATAACCTGCTTATTAAAAAATACTATTAAATGGTAATTATTTCCAATAAAGATCTTTCCCGTATTATGACTGATATTAAGCACGCTGTATAATAACAGGGTTGTAAATATCCGAACCTGTATTATATACTCTAAATAACCCTGTATACCGGAGGAGAAAATGCCAGATCCCGAAAACACCGATGAGAGAGTGCTTCCGCTCCTTCCGCTTCGCGACGTAGTCATATATCCCTACATGCTGGCCCCTCTTTTCGTGGGCAGGGAGAAATCCATAAAGGCCCTTGAAGAGGCGGCTAAGGGCAGCAAGGAAATATTTCTTTCCGCGCAGAAAGACGCGAAGGTAAACGAACCCGGAGACGACGATATGTACAGAATCGGAACCATCGGAACGATAGTTCAGATGCTCCGGCTTCCGGACGGCACCGTCAAGGTGCTTGTCGAGGGCAAAAAAAGAGCCTCGATATCGGGCTTTGTTTCCCATAAGGACATGTTCGTCGTGAAAGTAAAGGACATAGAGGAACCTTCGGGGGAGAGTGTCGAGGTTGAAGCGCTTATGCGTTCGGCCTCCAAGCTTTTTGAGGATTACGTGAAGCTTAACACAAAAATTCCCTCCGAGACCCTTGCCACTTTCATGTCCATTACCGAACCGGGCAAGCTCGGTGACACGGTGGCTTCGCATCTCAACATGAAGCTTTCGGACAAGCAGGAAATTCTCGAGGTACTGGATCCGCTCAAGAGGCTTGAGAAGCTTTGCGAGAAGATGCAGTCCGAACTTGAGATACTCCAGATGGAGAAGCGGATCGGAAAGAGGGTCAAAAAGCAGATGGAAAAGGCCCAGAGGGAGTATTACTTAAACGAGCAGATGAGAGCCATTCAGAAAGAGCTCGGCACGGGGGACGATCTTAAAAGCGAAATAGACGAGTTTGAGGAGAAGCTTAAAGAAAAAGAGCTTCCCGAAGACGTTGAGCAGAGGGTTAAAAGGGAGATAAACAAGCTTCGCATGATGTCTTCCATGTCGGCCGAGGCCACCGTGGTGAGAAACTATATCGACTGGCTTTTGGATCTGCCGTGGATTAAGGAGAAGACCGAAGACCGCCTTGACATCAATGAAGCCGTGTCGATTCTCGACGCGGACCACTACGGCCTTGAAAAACCCAAGGAGAGGATACTTGAATATCTGGCGGTAAGGGTTCTGGCCGAGAAGCTCAAGGGCCCGATAATCTGTTTTGTGGGACCTCCGGGTGTGGGAAAGACCTCTCTTGCCAAGTCGATAGCGCGCGCGATGGGCCGCAAGTTCGTAAGGACGTCTCTTGGCGGGGTGAGGGACGAAGCCGAGATAAGGGGACACAGAAGGACCTACATAGGGGCGCTTCCGGGCAAGATCATACAGGGGATGAAAAAGGCCGGAACCGTAAACCCAGTTTTTCTGCTGGACGAGATAGACAAGCTAGGCATGGATTTTCGCGGAGATCCGGCTTCTGCGCTTCTAGAAGCCCTGGACCCCGAGCAGAATTCAAGCTTTAACGATCATTACATCGAGGCCGACTACGACCTCTCAAACGTTATGTTCATAATGACGGCAAACGTGCTGCACACGATTCCCTGGGCGCTTCAGGACCGAATGGAGATAATACGGCTTCCCGGGTACACGGAGCAGGAAAAGCTTGAGATAGCCAAGAAGTTTCTCATAGGCAAGCAGAAAACCGACCACGGCCTTAAAGATCACAGGGTGTCCATAAAAAGCGAGGCGCTGCTGGAGGTAATAAGAAGGTACACGAAGGAAAGCGGCGTTAGGAACCTTGAAAGGGAAATAGCGGCCCTTTGCAGAAAGGTTGCCAGAGAGATAGTCGAGAAGAAAAAGACCAAGGGAGTCAGCATAACCGCCAAAAGTGTCGGCAAGTACCTCGGCACTCCCAAGTACGAGTACGGGGAGATCGAAAAGACGGACCAGGTGGGAGCCGCAACGGGGCTTGCGTGGACCGAGCTTGGAGGGGAGCTTCTCACCATAGAGGTTTCCATTGTTCCCGGCAAGGGAAATTTCACCGTTACCGGAAAGCTCGGGGAGGTGATGCAGGAATCCGCGCGCGCCGCGATGAGCTACGTAAGGAGCCGGGCGCAGCGCCTGGGACTTGAGAGGCTTTTCTATCAGAACGTGGATATACACATTCACGTTCCCGAGGGAGCCACTCCCAAGGACGGACCGAGTGCCGGAATAGCCATAGCGAGCGCCATTACAAGCGCCATTACAAAAAAGCCCATAAACAGGGAAATCGCCATGACGGGAGAGATTACGCTTCGCGGAAGGGTGCTTACCATCGGAGGGCTTAAGGAGAAAATCCTCGCCGCCCACAGGGGCAGGGTGAAGGAAGTGCTGATTCCCGTTGACAATAAAAAGGATATTGAGGACATACCGGAGAACGTGAGAAAAGAGGTGAAGATAACCCCGGTGGAACATATGGACGAAGTTGTTGAAAAGGTGATTCTCTCAGATGAGCCAGTGCTAAAAAACTTTGTCGTTCCAAAATCCGGCTACACCCTTGAAGCTGACCCGGTGCCGAAGAACATAAACTGAAGCAGAAAGCTGCTTGGTGTTTTAAAAGCCTCGGGACGGCCGTTGCCGTTTCGGGGCTTTTTAGTCTGATGCAGACTCCTAAAGCAAAGCCGCCCGTAAAAGGAAGGGGATCGCAGGAAAACCCTGCGGGCCGCTTTGAGCGGATTGATTTTGTCGGTGACGATGACGCGGCCGCAGCCGACGGCGCACCCGCAACCGTTTACTACACGGATCACACCAAAACCATAATCGCCTACAACAATAGCCCCGATATTTCCTTTGACGCAAGCATCAATCCCTACCGGGGATGCGAGCACGGATGCGTTTACTGCTACGCAAGACCCACGCACGAATACCTGGGACTCTCCGCGGGGCTTGATTTCGAAACGAAGATTTTCGTGAAGCAAAACGCCCCCGAGCTTCTGAGAAGGGAGCTTGGCTCGGCAAAGTGGGTTCCCAAGCCGATAGCGATAAGCGGGGTTACGGACTGCTATCAGCCTGCGGAGAAGCATTTTCGGATAACCAGAAAATGCCTTGAGGTTCTTAGGGAATTTCGAAATCCGGTCGGTGTTATAACCAAAAACTATCTGGTTACCCGCGATGCTGATATTTTCGCCGAAATGGCCGGAATCGGTTGCGCGAGCGTGGTTATCTCCGTAACGACGCTTGACGGCGAACTTTCAAGAAAAATGGAACCCAGAGCTTCGCAGCCCGAATACAGACTGAGGGCGATAGCCAGGCTTGCAGACGCCGGCATCCCAGTGACGGTGCTTGTAGCCCCGGTAATTCCCGGGCTTACCGACCATGAGATCCCGTCCATACTGAAAGAGGCGCGGGCCCGCGGGGCGCTCGATGCGGGTTACGTTATGCTGAGGCTTCCCTACGGAGTCGGCGACATATTCTGCGAGTGGCTCGGGCGGCATTACCCGCACAGAAAGAAAAAGGTGCTCGAGCGGCTAAGATCCATGAGGGATGGAGATCTTAACTCTTCTGAATACCGCGTCCGGATGAAGGGCAGGGGAATTTTTGCCGAGCAGACTGAAAAGATCTTTCGCGTGGCTTACAGCAAGTTCGGTTTTGGGGAAAAGAAGGTGGATTTTGATATTTCACGCTTCAAAAGGGGCGGCCCCGCGCAGCTTGAGCTTTTCTGACGGGCCGTGTGAAAAAAACAGGACGGTTTATCTTACTTCTTCGAGTTTTTCGATCAGTTTTTTTATTTCCTTTGACTTTATCTTCATGCTTACCTTGTTTACCACCAGCTTGGCGCTTACTTCTGCCACCACTTCCACCGTCTCAAGATCGTTTTTCTTTAAGGTCTCGCCCGTGGCCGTAAGATCCACTATGGTGTCTGCGAGTCCCGTTATGGGGGCGAGTTCGACCGAACCGTAGAGTTTTATGATCTCCGCCCTTATGCCTTTTTGGTTGTAGAAATCGGTTGCGATCTTCGGGTACTTTGTCGCGATCCGAAGGGACGGCTTTCCGGTTTTCTCAAAGCCTTTGGGAGCGGCAACCACAATCTTGCATTTTCCTATCCGGAGATCCAGGGGTTCGTACAGATTGGAGTCCTGCTCCATCAGCGTGTCCTTGCCGACTATTCCGCAGTCCGCCGCGCCGTACTCGACGTAGGAGCTTACGTCCGTGGGTCTTACTATAAGCAGCCTCATCCCCGCCTCTTCAAACTCGAATATGAGCTTTCTTGAATCCTTGATTATCTCCGTTATGTCTATCGAGGCCTTCCTGAACAGATCGACGGTCTCCTCAAGCAGCCTTCCCCTGGGCGTTGCTACAGTTATCACTCTTTTTCCCTCCAGATACTGGCTCCTACCGACCGCAGTTTCTCGTCAAGTTTTTCGTATCCGCGGTCAAGATGGTAGATTCTCGACACTTCCGTTTTCCCGGTCCCGCAAAGCCCCGCGAGCACAAGTGACGCGCTTGCCCGAAGATCGCTTGCCATGATCGGAGCGCCTCTCATCTCCCCGACGCCCCTTACCACGGCGCTGTTTCCGACAAGCTTTATGTCCGCGCCCATTCTCCTCAGTTCGGCGGTGTGCATGAACCTCTGCGGGAATATGTTCTCCGTTATGACGCTCATCCCGTCGGCAACGCACATGAGTATCATCATCTGGGCCTGCATGTCAGTAGGGAATCCCGGATACGGGAGCGTCGAGAAATCTATGCTTTTTATCTCCCCCGAGCCCCTAACCCTGATGGAGTCCCCGTCTCTTTGTATCTGCGCTCCCGTCTGAAGCAGTTTGGCAACAAGCGCCCCCAGGTGCTCGAATCTGCAGTCCCTGATCACCAGATCGCTTTCGTTAAGGGCGGCGGCTATCATAAGCGTCCCGGCCTCTATCCTGTCGGGCATTACCCTGTAGTCCCGAAGCGGGCCGAGCGAACTTACCCCCGTTATCGTTATTATATCCGTTCCGGCCCCTTTTATTTCCGCCCCCATAAGGTTAAGGGCGTCTGCCAGATCCACCACTTCGGGTTCGCACGCGGCGTTTAGGATTACGGTCTGTCCCTCGCAGACGCTTGCCAGCAGCATTATGTTTTCCGTGCCGGTAACGGTTGAGAGATCAAACGGCACGGTGGTTCCCTCGAGTTTTTCCGCAACGGCGCTTACGTATCCGTCTTCTAGGTGCACCGAAGTCCCGAGGATTTTAAGTCCCTTTATATGCTGGTCTATAGGCCTTTCTCCTATGGCGCATCCTCCGGGCAGCGAAACCTCCGCTTTTTTGAATCTGGCCACAAGCGGTCCCAGAACCAGCACAGAAGCTCTCATAGTCTTTACCAGATCGTAGGGAGCCTTGTAGCGGTCGATTGTTTTTGAGTCAATGAACAGTTCCCCGTCGGAGTACTCGCATCTCGCGCCGAGGGTTTCAAGCAGTTTGATCATGGTCCGAACATCAGCCAGATCCGGAACGTTCGAGATGGTGTTCTCCCCGTCGTTAAGTATGCAGGCCGCCATTATGGGAAGGACGGCGTTTTTCGCTCCGCCGACCGACACCTCTCCGCAAAGCCTTTTTTTTCCTTCTATTGCTATTTTTTCCAAGTCGCTTTCACAATCCTTTTTATGCCGCCGATATCAGTTCCGAAACTTACGTCCGAAAAGCCGTTTTCACAAACTATTCTCTCCGCCTCCTCCGCCTGGGAGGCTCCGATCTCAAGGAGAAGAAACCCGCCTTTTCTGAGCGCTCCTCCCGCCTGTGCCGCTATTTTCCTTATGCACGCAAATCCGTCCCGTCCGCCCAGCAGCGCTGCCGGCGGCTCGTAGCGCTTTATCTGCGGGCAGAGCTTTTCATACTCCTGCCGAGATACGTAAGGCGGGTTTGAAATTATCATGTCAAAACAAGATTTTGCAAAGGAGCTAAGAAAATCCGAACAGACAAACCGGACCCGGACGCCGTGCGCGCAGGCGTTTTTCTCTGCTACCGCAAGTGCCGCCGGGGATATGTCCGAGGCGATGACTTCGCAGCCGGGCACCTCAACAGACAGGGTTACGGCAAGACACCCGCTTCCCGTTGCGAGATCCAGTATGCGGGGGTTTTTCATCTGTTCTGCGGTTTTTACTGCAAGTTCTGCAAGCGTTTCCGTTTCTGGTCTCGGTATCAGCACGTCGGGGGTAACGGCAAAACTCCTTGAGCAGAACTCCCGTTTTCCGGTAATGTACGCAAGCGGTTCTCCCCCGAGCCGCCGGCAAAGAAGTTTTTCAAAAGCCCGCTCCGCTTCGGGATCCACGCGTCTTTTAGGATACGCGTAGAATTCAAGCGGCTCCGTCCCGATGCTTTCTGCTAGTATCGCCCTGGTTTCGATGCCCGGGCTGGAAAAGCCGTTTTCCTCAAAGCTTTTCCTGCCTTTCAGGTAAAGTTCTTTAATTTCCATTTGAGCTTGAAACGGTGAGTCTATACGCACAAGGCTCGTTTTCAAGTTTCGGGTTTCCGCCGATGGGGGTCTTTTTTGAATGCTTAGCAGCAAAAACTTCGTACTTGCCTCTTCTTCTCCGAGAAGACGGGATCTGCTTGCGGGCGTCGGTCTTGATTTCCAGGTGATTCCGCCGCAGGTGGGCGAAAGCGTTCGCGACGGAGAAGCGCCGCTTGATTTTGCAAAACGCATGGCGGAGGAAAAGGCGCTTTGGGTCTGCGCGTGGCAACGGCCCGGGCGAATAGTCGTGGGAGGGGATACGGTCGTGTCAGTTGCGGGAGAGATTTTCGGCAAGCCCCGCGACGAACAAGACGCTCTTTTCATGCTGCAAAAACTCTGCGGAAAGACCCATGTGGTCATAACGGGTTTCTGCGTGGCAAGATCCCCCGGCGAGGTTGTTTATCTGGGGGCCACAAGTACCGAGGTGCGGATGAAGTCCCTTGATACCGAAGGGATGCGTCGGTACATTAAGACCAAAGAGCCCATGGACAAAGCGGGCGCGTACGCCATCCAGGGGATCGGATCGTGTCTTGTTGAGCGGATAAGGGGTTCCTACACGGGTGTCGTCGGTCTTCCGCTCTGCGAGCTGGTTTCGGTGCTATCTGATATAGGTGTCGTGCAATCCCGATGAGTCTTGAGGATAACATAGACGAAGTGGAGCGCAGGATCTCGCAGGCGTGCCGAAGATCCGGAAGAGAGCGGGAGGATGTGCGGCTTGTGGCGGTCTCAAAAAGATTCCCGCTTGAGGCGATTCTGTCTGCCAGCCGGTGCGGGCTTTTGGATTTCGGGGAAAATTACGCCCAGGAGCTTCGAGACAAGCACAAAGAAGCCGGAAGCGCGGCGGATGGGTTTCGCTGGCACTTTATCGGCGCTCTGCAGAGAAACAAGGTTAAGTACGTTGTGGGCAGGGCGGATCTTGTCCACGCGGTTGACAGTGTGGCGCTTGCGGCGCAGCTTGATAAAAGGGCCGCGGCTGCCGGAACAAGTGTCCGGGCGCTTGTCGAGATAAACGGCGGCGAGGACAACAAAAACGGGATAAGGGGCGGCGACCTTCGGGAGTTTCTGGAGAGCACCTCCGGATTCCAAAACCTTTCGTTTGAGGGACTTATGATGATGCCTCCTTACTTTGAGGACCCGGAGATGAGCAGACCGTGGTTCTCCCGGCTTCGGGAGATGCGTGACGGTGTGTCGGGGGAGTTTCCCGCAATACGGGAGCTTTCAATGGGCATGAGCGGAGATTTTGAGGTTGCAATCGAAGAGGGGGCAACGATTGTCAGGGTCGGCACGGCGATTTTCGGGCAGAGGCCCGGGTGAGTTTAAAATGAAAAAAACGGCATTCATAGGAGCGGGAAACATGGCCGAGGCGATGGTAAGGGGACTTCTGGCCTCGGGTGGCTTTAAGAAAACTGACCTTACGCTTTCCGATACCGACCCGGAAAGACTCTCCTTCATGTCCTCGCAGTACGGAGTTGCCACCACCTCAGATAACGCAGAAGCGGTAAGAAACTCAGATATAGTTGTTTTTTCCGTAAAGCCCGGCGTGATTCCCGAGGTCTTAAGGGAAGTGAAAAACATCGTCACCAAGGATAAGCTTTACGTGTCGATTGCCGCCGGAGTAGGGTACTCTTTTATAAGAAGGCTTGTCGGAAAGGAGATAAAGCTTGCGCGGGTTATGCCCAACACGCCGAGTCTTGTGCTTTGCGGAGCGTCGGGCGTTTATTTCGGGGAAGGTTTCAGTGCCGAGGAAGAAGATCTGATTCTCGAGGTCCTGGGCTCTTT
This sequence comes from Thermodesulfobacteriota bacterium, assembly GCA_965200595.1. Taxonomy (GTDB): domain Bacteria; phylum Desulfobacterota_D; class UBA1144; order Nemesobacterales; family Nemesobacteraceae; genus Nemesobacter. The sequence continues at coordinate 379,554 of CBDAUE010000004.1, forward strand.
GGGAAAAACCTTTCGGCTTGAAAGCGAAAGCCTCATGGATGCGGTTACAGCCCTTTCCGGAAGCGGTCCGGCGTTTGTGTCGATTTTCATTGAGGCGCTTTGCGACGGCGCGGTTAAAATGGGGCTTCCGAGGAAGCTTGCGACGGACCTTGCCGCGCAGACCGTTCTGGGCACATCAAGGATGATTCAGGAGGGTGCCGGACATCCCGCCGAGATAAAGGATATGGTCACATCGCCGGGGGGAACCACGGCAAGCGGGATTCATTCGCTTGAGCGGGGCGGTTTTCGGGCCGCTGTGATATCCGCCGTCGAGTCGGCGGCAAAACGTTCCGCGGAACTTTCAGGAGAGGAGAACTGATATGGAGATATTAGGAGGCAATTTCTTAAGGGCCATTGCCGAAGTGGTGAACATACTTCTTAGCGTTTACATATGGCTTATAGTGGGGCGGGCAATACTCTCATGGGTGAACCCCGATCCCTATAATCCCATAGTGAGGTTTTTGTACTCGGCAACGGAGCCGGTCCTGGGTTTTGCCAGAAAATACATTCCTCCCCTAGGGGGATCGATAGACCTGAGCCCCATAGTGGTTCTGCTTCTGATAGTCTTTCTGAAGAATGCTGTCGTAAGATCTCTTTTTCAGATGGCGGCGGGTTTTTAACAGCCCGGCAAGCAGGAGACCTACCGTCCGTTTCCTGTCGGATTTTAAAACGCCCGAAAAACACAGATGACACGGACAGATGGAGTTTAAGATCAGGATTGCATCTAATTCCTTTGAATTAAAACCGCATTGAAGTTCTAAATTTAGGGAACTATCCCTTTCAATTCTAGTGATAATTCAGCAACTATCTATTTGAGGTTTATCCGAACTGGATTGCGTCTGGCGATCCCAATGTCACTACGACAATACTTCTGGGCACCTTAATGGTTTCGGTATGATTGAAAGCGCAGTGAAGACCGGTACGGAAGAATAGTTTTTTCCCTACGAGTGTCGATGGTCAATTCCCTAACCGTGCCGGGTGTTATTATCACCTATACCTACTGCCGTAATATGCCTTGATGTGTGATAATTCCAAAAGCTTCTGCAATTCTTGTTCGGCTTTCCGGCGCATACATTTATTCGGAACAGTTTCCCAACAATTGAATCCGCTAAGCCTGAACGCATCTCTAAAGTATAAAAATGCTTCCATCGTTTTTCCTGCGTCTCTAGCGATAATTCCAAGATTGAAATAAGCCTTGTTTCTAATGTCAACAAATTCATTAACTACTTCTCTATGTTCTCTAGCAGGACCAATTACATCTTTCCGAAGAGAATCGTATTCGTAGTTTTCTCGATAAAAGTCATCATATTCTTCGTAGATGTAGTTGACCAGGTTTGCAGCTTGATTTGCCAACTTTGCTAACGTCTTTAAGCTTTCTGTAGATTGTTCTTCTATGGGTTTTGCAAACAGATCATTGGTAGCCGATCTGATTGCGTCCAAATTTGGAACCTCAGTAATATTGAATTCCTTTAATGCTTCTTGACGCTCTTTCTCAATGGACAATGTGCCGGTGTTACCCTGTGCGCTTGAGGCATTTCCCAAAGATAATACAATTAACAAGCTGAATAACACACGATTAGCTAGTTTCACCCAAAATGTTTTCATGACTTTAGTCCTCCAGTCCATTTGACTAGGTATATTGTTTCCTCTAAATATGGAGTCTGTCTAGGCTCCCCAAAAACATAAGGAAATGACAAGTTTACGGGCTTGACTTCTAACTCAAATTCTTGTCAGTTTTTCCATATATTAGGATATATAGATATGTCTAGCGAACGCCAAAAACACTTGGAGCACTTCTACCATTTAATGGGTCGGCTTGAGCACAAACTCGACGGCGCGCGGAAGCTGTCGGAATGCCACGATGACATGGACTGGCCGCGACGAGGGGTTTATTTCTTCTGCGAGCCGGGTGAATTGCAAAGCACCACGGGATCGGGGCCGCGTATTGTTCGTATCGGAACGCACGGAACCCGAATACCGAAAAGAGGATCGGGTACTAGGTTGTGCGACCGTCTCAGCCAGCACAAAGAAGGTAATAACGACAGTTCGATATATCGGCGCGGCCCTAATTCAGCGTGATGGCCTTGCGCGTGATTATCCAGACTGGTCTAGCGATAGGAAAGAAAACAGGGCCAAAGAATTGCCTATGGAACGGAAAGTCGACAAAATAATTGGGGCAAAGTCCCTTTTATGGCTGGCCATAAATGACAACCCTGGCCCGGGAAACCGTCGAAGCTATATTGAGAGCAACTCAATCTCGCTTTTGAGCAACTACGATAAAAAACCGCTTGATCCTCCCTCAGACAGATGGCTCGGTCACTACAGTGACAAGCCGCTTGTTAGGCAATCAGGACTCTGGAATCAGCAGCATACCGACAAAAAATATGATCCGACGTTTCTTGACACTCTTGAGCGTCTTATCGATGAAATGAAGAGCAATACATGACAATCGTTGTCATTCAGTGTGCGGGAAGAAAGAATCCCGATGCAGGATACTGGAGGGACAGCAATGGTCGTAAAGTTTTGTTCGTGGCCCATCCCGAGCTCTTGGAGGAAGGTAAATCCATCTTGCACGTAAAGCCCGACGATATTATTTCCGGTACCAACTTGTCATGGCGGGATGAGCTGCTTCGCTACAATGAGTCGCCGGGTAGCAATCCGCTCAACTTATTGCCTGCGTGGAAACTCTACAAAAACAAAACATATGAACTTCTGGCCCGAAAATACGGCACGGATCGTCTCTACATACTATCGGCCGGATGGGGTCTGGTCCGCGCTGATTTTCTGTTGCCGGCCTATGACATCACTTTCAGTTACGTGGACAAGAAAGACAAGTTCAAGCAGAGGAGAAAAAAAGATCACTACAATGATTTCCGTATGTTGTCCGCCTCAAGCGATCAACCGGTTATCTTTTTTCTCGCAAAAAACTATGTTCCTCTGGCATGGAGGCATCCTGACTTCAGCATGTTTTTTTAAGTCGGGCCTTTGAAGTTTCGTAAGTACCTGTAATTACTTGATATTGATTTTCAGCCTGCTTCAAATCGTTTTGTAGTGCTCAGTCTAATTTTGTGCTCGACATCGCCTCCGCTTTCCCTTATAATATTCAACATGTTCGTAAAACAGCTAAAACGCCAGACCACAGTCAACATATCGGTGCAGATAGTGCATTCCTACAGGAACTCAAAGGGTGAGCCACGCCAGAAGGTAGTGCGTCACATGGGCTCCGCTCCCCCGGGAGAACCTCTTGACGCTCTTGTGCGAGCTGCACATGTGGAGAAGAACCGTCTTGAACAGAGCGTACAGCCCACACTGTTCCCCGCTGAAGACACTGCTGAGAAGCTGATAAAGCTTAGAAGAACAAAGCAGAAGGACAAACCCCTGCCCATAGTTGATGCCCGATTGCTTGAAGAGGAGGCTCGTTACAATCTTGGGTTTCATGAAGTGTTTGGAGAACTGTACAGTCAGCTTGGGTTTGACAGGATATGGGGAGCGAGAAACAAGATGGCGGGCAGGCTGTTCCGTCAGGCAGTGCTTATGCGTCTTGCGGCACCTGGGAAGAGCAAAAGAGCCCATGCGAAGCTGTCTCGGGAATTTGGAATGGAAGTGTCTGTGGACAAGCTGTACAGGATGATGGACAAGGTTGACGAGAAGCGTACTGAGAAGCTTCAGAGCATTGTTAGCAAAGAAGTTATGGGACTTTTTGAAGGAAAGGTTGAAGTTGTGTTTTTCGATGTTACAACCCTTTCGTTTGCAAGCGACACGCAAGACGATCTTCGAAGGAAGGGGTGGAGCAAGGACGGGAAGCCTCACAGGGTTCAGGTGGTGCTGGGACTGTTTCAGACCAAAGACGGACTTCCCTTGGGTTATGAGCTGTTTCCGGGGAACACATCTGATGTAAGCACTCTTGAGCCTGCTATAGAGGGGTTAAAGAAGAGGATCAAGCTTGAAAGGGTGGTGTTTGTGGGGGATGCGGGGATGATGAGCAAAAAGAATCTTGAGGTCTTAAAGCGCAATAAGTATGAGTGGGTTGTAGCGGCAAGGCTTCGGGGGATGTCCGAGGAGGACAGCGAGAAGGTATTCTCACACAGTGACTGGAAAGAGATAGGGGAAGGTAAAAGACTTGGGGATATGGAAGTGGGAGGACGGAGGCTTGTTCTGCGTCACTGCGAGAAGAGAGCGAGGAAAGACTCGCAGGACAGGGAAGAGGCTTTAAAGAAACTTGAGAGAAGGATAGCAGGGGGGATAAAGGGCAATGGACGCAGGGGCAGGTTCATCAAGGTGGAAGCGGGGGCCGTGTCTGTAGACACCGAAGCGGTGGAGAGGGATGAGAAGTTTGACGGTCCTCACGGGGTATGGACCAGTCTTCCTGCTGACAAATACGATGCCTCCAGGATATACGACTGTTACGGGGAGTTATGGAAGATAGAAGAAGGGTTTCGTGTCATGAAGCACACAATGGCTGTAAGGCCTGTGTTTCACTGGACTCAAAGGAGAGTGGAGGCTCACATGGCCATCTGTTTTACGGCATTCGTACTGCTTCGCATACTGAGGTTCAGGCACAACTGTTATCATGGGGGAAAGGAACCGATGAGTGAAGGGGCCATACTGTCAGAACTTGGCAGGGTTGAGGCGTCCCTGGTGGTGGACAGGGGAACCAATAAGAGGTATCTGATACCTTCTCAGGGCACCACGGAGCAGAGATCTCTTTACTCCGCTGTGGGAGCGGTGCTCAGCAGGCAGACCATGCTTGCGGATTCCTGGTAAAAACAGACCGGGGACTCCCGGCTGACTAATAAACATCTCAAAAGCTCTTGTGTAGTGTACAAGCGGGAACCCGCTTGTGTAATATCAGGTACTTACGTTACAAAAGTGCGGAAGTCAGGATACACTTCCTCGTACTTAACACTTCTCCAAAGCCTCTCCACAAAAACATTGTCTCTCCAGCTTCCCTTGCCGTCCATGCTTATCTTTATATCTCTGTCTTTAAGAACTCCCGTAAACTCTTCACTTGTGAACTGGCTTCCTTGATCGGTGTTGAATATCTCGGGCTTATCATACTTGTAAAGCGCTTCTTCCAGAGCCTCCACGCAAAAACTGCTGTCCATTGTGTTAGACACTCTCCAGCTAAGAACCTTGCGCGAGTGCCAGTCCATTACCGCACACAGATACACAAAACCCCTGCTCATCTCTATATACGTTATGTCTGCCGCCCATACCTGCCCGGGAAGCTCTACAGTCTTCCCCCGCAGCAGATACGGGTATATCCTGTGCTCTGCTCCCCCTTTCTTTGTAGTCTGGGGGCCGGGAGCAAGCCCTCGTATCCCCATAAGCCTCATAACACGCTTTCTGCCCACCTGTACGCCCTGTGCCTTAAGGGCGTACACCATCCTTCTTGAACCCTTAAACGGATACTTAATGTAGATCCTGTCAATCTTCTTCATAATCTCTTCGTCCTGCGGGGATACCCCCACAGGTTTGTAGTAAATATTTGAGCGATTTATATCCAGCAGTTTGCACTGCCTTACCAAAGAAAGTGCCCGGCCGCGCACTACCAACTTCTTGCGCCGCTGCCGACCGAGCGCCTTTGATAAAAAATCGTTCTCCAGCGTCAGCTGGCCCACCTTGGATTCAAGCTGGTTTACGTACTTGCTCTCGCCCGCCGCCTTGCTGCCCGCCCCCTGGCCGAACACTTTGTCCGCGGCGTTGCCGAGCTGCTTCTTCTTCCACATGCTTATCTGATTGGGATGAACCTCAAACTGCCGGGCAAGCTCCGCTACTGTCTTGTCTCCTTTTACCGCCAAAAACGCTACCTTTGCCTTGAACTGCGGTGAATGATTACGTCTTTTACTCTTCATTATGTACCTCCTGTATACTCTTTTAGAATACCAAGGAAATACACTTAAGATGCTGTCTGATTTTTGGGGTCCACTTCTAAAAGCGGTACTGGATTTTTGGATGTATTGGATTTAGAACCAGGTGAAGCTATAGAATTCCATCCGGAGCATGCCTCTACCATAGACGGGTCTTTGAGAGGCATCCCAATTTTTGAACAGCTCATGAATGGTGTAGAGGGGGCGAGTGGAGGTGCCGTCTGCCTTCCAGACAATAGACCCGGAAGACAAGGCAGACATATCTGTGCCGTTGAAACCGACCTTCTTATCAGAACAAACAACCAGGATTATATATTGGTTGCAGGTTTTGATCATGAACCGGATGATGTGCGATTTGACAAGATCCAGTGCCCTGAATTCCCGGAAGGACACTTCGGTCAAACAGCGGTAGACTCCAATGGAGAGCCGTTTACGCGTACAAGTGCCGCTATGGTGACTGACAGGGAAAGTCTGGTTGATTATCTCAAATCTGTAGATGAGCAGCTCACCAACGATGCTGCGGCGATTTATCGTCTTTTGCCGCCGGATCTCCCGCAGGGGCTGCGGGGAGGGCTTGTATACTCGGCATGGACTCGATCCAGGTACTGCTGGAGACAGGAGCCCTGGACATCCGGGCAGATATATTTCTATCTGGTCACCTTTACAGATAAACTGTTTGGGTTTTTTAACGGACTCAATGCTGAATTTGAGGATTCAACATTACGTCTGTATGACGGCTGCATAGATTACGGGACGACTGTGCGCAATGTATTGGATCAGGAGGGTGTAACCGACGGTTTTATTACATACTACTGGTCTGATCCTACCGACCCTGACGATCTGGTGGTTGACGACAGCGGAAACCCTATAAGGGGCTTATCTCCCGGCACATCGGTTAAGGATGGCTACTTCCTGCAGACGAATTTCAGTGGTCTTCTCCGTTTTTCTTTCGTTCTCGGTTCGGGCATATATCCGGACGAGGAATACTACGAACCCGAAGGCGGGATGTGTCAGGACATACCTGATGACTTGTCCCTGTTCGCCCGTGGGTATCTTGACGAATTCCCGGATTTTATGGATCAGGAACAGCCAGAGCAGCCAGAATCACCCCAGCAGGATGATGATGGAGGATGTGCCATTGCTTCTTCGGATGAGGGCAATTTAAAAGCCACAGGGTTTAGCTTTCTTCTTATAGCCGTGTTTATGTTTTTTGGGGTATTTGGGAAAAAGGTGCTTCGGACGGAAGAATTAAGGCTTGGAAGTTCCGAGGTTAACTAATTAGAACAGAAATTGGGTTCCCGGTTTGCTGTATTGCGGTAAAAATGCAAGCAAATCGGGAACTTTTGTATTCAATCATTAAGAATCTTTCAAGCAAAGCTTCCCACGTTTGATCCAAACTTCCATAGCCACATCCCCAGACCCCTGCTTCGCACTGTCCGCAGAAGGTCAGATACAGCCTCCTCCCCCCTGTCATGTGACAGCGATGCTCTCTCCGCTAGGCTCAAACGCCATGATGTCGCCACTCATATGCCTGAATTCCTGCATACAAAGACAAAGCAACGCAAAATATTTTTGTAGTAATCAATGCTGAAAACTGTATTCTAATCTGCTCAGAGAAGAGACAGTATCAATAAGATGCCTCCTTGAAAGATACGGGATTGAGAGCAACACAATGTCTGACGTCAAAAAAACGGTAAACAAGATAGACAGCGCCGTCAACAAAAAGGACTGGGATACCGTAAGAAATATAACCCAGTCAATGCATCCATCCGAAATAGCATCACTGACACAAGGTTTTCCGCAGGAGAGAAAGCATCTCATCCTCGAAGCTCTTGATACGGAAATGGCCTCCGAGGTCTATTTCCAGCTTAACCCCAAAGAACGCATAAGCATCCTGATACCAATGCGGGAGTCTTCTCTAACAGCAATGGCCGAAGAGATGGAATCGGACGACGCCGCCGACTTTCTGGGAGAACTACCGGAAGATGTAGCAAAGAAAGTTCTCGAAGCCATGGATCCGGAAGAACGCAAAGAGGTAACGCCACTTCTTGAGTATCCGCAAGATTCCGCAGGCGGAATTATGCAGACCGAGGTTCTTAAAAGCCCGCACGAAGCAACTTCGAGAGAAACCATTGAGCTTGTAAGACAGATCGAGGAAGAAGACGATGTAGAAGATCTGCACATGGTCTACGTGGTGAATGAAACAGGAAAACTTGTCGGGAGGGTGTTCCCTCTTAAGCTCTCTACTGCTCAGCCTGATTCCCCCCTCTGGACCATAATGGATCCAGTCGAGATCACTGTCACTCCGGATATGGACCAAGAGGAAGTGGCCAAAATTTTCAGAAAATACGATGAAGTGTCGCTTCCTGTGGTAGACAATTCCGGCGTGTTGCTCGGCAGGATAACCGCCGACGACATACTTGACGTCATATCAGAAGAAGCAGGCGAAGACATATATAAACTCGGCGGTATAACCGGCGAGGGACTGCATCCCGTACACACATCTATATACGACAACGTGAGGCTAAGAGCCCCCTGGATAATGCTCGCCCTCGTGGGAGAGCTCCTTTTAGCGTTTATAATAATGCAGAAATTTCAGACCACGCTTGAGAATTTCATAATACTCGCCGCACTGCTTCCCCTGGTTATGGCCACGGGCGGAAATGTCGGAGTTCAGACAAATACCATCACCGTCAGAGTCCTTGCCACTGGCGATTTCGTAAAAAACCAGATAGAAGATCTTTTCTTGGCAGAACTCAAGGTAGGACTGGTGCTTGGGATCATAAGCGGTCTTCTGGGCTCCCTGATCGGACTTCTGCTGAATACCGCAGAGACCGATCTTGTAAGGCTGTTTCTTGTAATATTCTCAGGGATTGTGGGGGCAACTCTTACGACTTCATTTCTTGGCGTCGCAGGCCCGCTGGTTCTTAACAGGCTGAAAATGGACCCGGCGGTATCTTCGGGACCATTTCTGGTCACTTTCAACGATATATTTGGTACCGCCTTCTATCTCTTCCTAGGTGCTGCGCTTCTTTGAAATCTCAAACCTGAGAATTGGACTTAGGAATACTACTTTCCCGAGGGCGGGAAGTGTCAGGACATCCCTGATCATTTGTCTGAATCCGCTCGCGGGCACCTTGGCGAATTTCCAGTTTTTCCAGAACAAGGTATGTGGAGGATGTGTGATTGATTCTGTGGATGGGGCAAGGGTGCGGGGTTTAATTTGCTTCTGGTAGCCAGATCCATGAGCAGATATAGGTGCTGTGAGCTAGAGGCGAAGGATTGCGAACTTAACCGGTTTGCGTTATTGCAGTGAGAATGCGCCCAAATCGGGAACCTTTGCATACTGCTCGCAGAAAGTCAGATACCGCTTCCCCCGTCGTGCGATAGTGATGCTTCAATCCAGCAAGCTAAGACAGCATGAACTGCTGGTTCACATGCTCTTTGCCCGTTTCGGTCAGAATTAATCGATGCGCGCCCGAGAGGATTCGAACCTCTGACCTACGGATTAGAAGTCCGTTGCTCTATCCTGGCTGAGCTACGGGCGCGGAGGTAATCAAACACATCAAATCACAAAAAATGGTCGGGGTGAGAGGGCTCGAACCTCCGACCTCAGCATCCCAAATGCTGCGCGCTCCCAGCTGCGCCACACCCCGATCACAAGCGGGTAATTATAACGACAGGACCCCAAGAAAACAAAAAAACCGCCGCCAAAGCAAAAAACTTAGGAATCAGAAAGTCTGTATTTCTTCCAGTATCGTATGAGTCCACCGGCGTTCATGTGGTAAGGAGCCATCAGATCGTACTTGCGGCAAACTTCCTTGTCTGTGCCTTCACGCTCAAGTATTTCGTTAAAATAGACGCCGAATTCCTCGGTTATTTCTTCATCGCTCTTTCCGGCCGACACCCTGTGGCCGATCCATTCAGACCACTGCCCCAGTTTTTCTGCGGCATCGTCAAGCAGGGAACCCACATCCGTGTACCCGCCGAAATGAGTGAGATAAACAATGTCCGGGGATATCTGTCTTATCTTATCAATAGAAGCGTTCCACTTTTCAAGGTGTATCTCCGGAGGAGGAGTTGCCGGAATCATGGGACCGCCCGCCATCAGACACCCCGCCGTATCTCCGGTAAAAAGGGCGTTATCAATAAGATAGCAGTGATGATGACCTGCATGTCCGGCAGTCTCAAAAACCTTCACTTCAACGTCTCCTATGTTGATGACCTGCCCGTCCTCAATGCTAACCACGCTGCTTTGATCCATTCCCCTTACCTCGCCCCACAGTTCATTCATTTTGTCCCCGTATATCCTTGCGGCAGATTTCATCAGTTTTTCCGGCTCAACAAGGTGAGGAGCTCCCACGGGGTGAACGTATATGGTAGATCCCGCCTCTGCGAAATGCCAGGCCGCGCCTGAGTGATCAAGATGAATGTGGGTTACAAACACATGTTTTACGTCAGAGGGTGCGTAGCCAAAATCCGAAAGACCTTTCTTGAGATTCTCAAACGAAGTGTCCGGACCAGTTTCTATCAGTATAGGACCCTCCCCGCTCTCTATGAGATAAGATGCTACCGTCTGTGTTGTAAAAAAATTAACGTCAATTATTTTCAGGTCCATTTAAGTTGTGTCCTCCTGTGCTTGTTCCACTTTAAAATCCGAAGCGCAACCATGTGTGAAAAACAGTATTGCAGACTGGCGGCAAGTATATTATGTAACTATTTCCGGCAACACCTGTTTTCATCTCCGCCTTGAAGTTTACCACTAAGGCCACAGTGATTTTATACGTTTCACTTGCCCCTTTCAACTAAGGGGTCTCCGCTTCGCATTGCATGAAGAAGTGCAGATACCGATTTCCATCCCGTGCGCCAGCAATGCCTCAATCCGCCAAGTTCAGACAGCGTTATCTCTCTTCTCACCACAGAGAGCAGAATCTGTTAAGCTCCGGTTTTTACTTGACCCGAACCGACAAGAAAGGAGTGGAATTCTCCCCAGCTGGGTATCTCATTCTTATCGGTTGAGGTAACAAACACTTGCCCGGTGAATTCCGATAGAGTTCTGAAAAGAAAGCTTCTGCGTTTTATATCGAGTTCACTTGTTATGTCATCGAGAAGAAGTATGGGGTTAGTCCCTGTGTGTTCCTTAAAAAGGCCTATCTCAGAGGCCTTAAGCGCCAGAACCAGGTTTTTAGATTGTCCCTGCGAGGCAAAGCGCAAAGCGTCCTGCTCGTTAAGCAGAAAACCTACCCGATCCCTGTGGGGACCCACAGTTGTGTGCCCCCTTTTTCTGTCAGAAGGAAAATTTCTGCAAAGCGCTTCCTTTATCGCCTTTGCAATATCCGTCCCGTATTCAAACGAAAAGCCGTAGCTCACGCATGCCGACACATCCGATTCCCCATGCTCACCGTAAACCTCGGCAAGCTTGCGGTTAAAGTTTTTTATCATATCGATGCGCCTGCCCACGATATCAGCTCCGATTCCAGCTATCTGCTCGTCCCAGAGTTGCAAGGAAAGCGGGGACACCTTCTGTTTTGATCCGAGCATGTGGTTTCTCTGACTGACTGCCCTGTTGTAGTCGCGAAGCTGTTTTATATGGGCCGGATGAATGGCACTTACGACGGAATCGAGGTAATACCTTCTCACCTGAGAACCGCCCTTAACTATTTCTATGTCCGAGGGAAGGAACAAAACAACTTTGAAGCGGCCGAAGTGCTGGCTTATACTCCTCACGGTCTTTGAGTTAAGCCGCGTATGGCGGCCCTCTTTTTTTATAGTTATATGCACTTCATTGAGACCGTTTGCGGAAAGAATCTCTCCCTTGGCAATTGAGGCCTCGCAGCCGAAGCGCACAAGCTCGGAGTTTTTCACACCTGAAAAAGGCCGCATCCCGCACACAAGATAGATTGCCTCGAGAAGGTTGGTTTTTCCCTGGGCATTTCGTCCGTGGATAACGTTCAATCCCTTATGGAATGGAAGGGATAGACTTTCATAATTTCTATAATTCCTAAGGCTCAGATGTTTAAGCTGCACTTGACTCGCCGACAGTTTTTCCTTGGGAAAAGCCTCTTCCTCTATTCCCGCAGGTGCTTTCTTGACCATAAAAATTTAAGCGTTAATATCTTTTTTGAAAGGTGCTGATCTAAATGATATCGCTTAAAATATCGGAAATCCACTCAAGGGATTCGGGGAAGGGTTACGCAAGGATAAGCCCCATGGATATGCAGGAACTGGGCCTTACATCCTGGGACCTAGTACAGATAGACGGAAGGAAAAAAACCGTCGTGAGAGCTCTGCCGCTTGACACCATAGAAGACGAAGCGGATTCGGTAATAGAAATAGACACTGTAACCAGAGAGAATGCCGGAGTTGAGCTTGACGACATAGTAATAGTGAAAAAAGCTGACCTTGAGAAGGCAAGCAGGGTAACCCTGTGCCCCAGAAACAAGGCATTTCTCTATGACCCGGCCAGAAGCAAAGGTATCTGCAACAGACTCGAAGGGCTCGCCGTGACGGTCGGAGACAGGGTATCTGTAAAAGTGTCTGCCGCCAACAAGACCGAAGACTTCGATGTGCTTAACACTATGCCCGAACACTCAGTTGTCATAAGCCAGAAAACCCGCATGGACATGATACAGAGGCCGAAAACCAAGGTGGAAGCGCAGAGGGTTTCATATACGGACATAGGGGGGCTTTCAGGTCAGATAAAAAGAATAAAGGAAATTCTCGAGTTTCCGATACGCTTCCCTTCACTTTTTGAAAAACTTGGTGTTAAGCCGCCCAGGGGAATCCTTCTGACAGGCCCCCCGGGAAGTGGAAAGACCCTGCTTGCGAAAGCCATAGCGTTTGAAACAGATTCAAATTTTCAAGTAATAAACGGCCCCGAGGTAATTCACAGGTTTTACGGAGAGAGCGAAGCCAAGCTACGCCAGATATTTGAAAACGCCACAAAGAACCAGCCCTCCATAATATTCCTAGATGAACTGGATGCGATAGCTCCCCATCGAGACAAAGTTAAGGGAGAGGTTGAAAAAAGGGTTGTGGCCCAGCTTCTGTCTCTGATGGACGGTCTGATACACAGAGGAAACGTTACGGTTATCGGAGCGACCAATCTTCCAGACATGATCGACCCTGCTCTGCGCAGGCCGGGCAGATTTGACAGAGAGATCCATCTGCCGGTTCCCGATACCAATGCCCGGCTGGAGATATTCCAGGTTCATTCAAGAAGCATGCCGCTTTCAAATGACGTTGATCTTTATAGACTCTCCGAGCTCTCAAGCGGCTACCTGGGGGCTGATATAGAGAATCTGTGCAGGGAAGCGGCCTTAAACTCTCTTGCCAGCATTCTGCCGGATATGGAACAGGACTTCGTCTCCAACGTCGCACACAATTTTGTTGTCGAAGTCGGCATGGAAGACTTTCTTGAGGCACTCAGAAATATCCATCCCTCCGCAATAAGAGAGATAGTAGCTGAGATACCAAAAACTTCATGGGACGATGTCGGAGGTCTTAAGAACGTAAAAGACGATCTGATCGAATCCGTAATATGGCCTATGAAGTACAGAAACTTCTACGAGGCACTAGACGTAAAATCCCCCAAGGGAATACTGCTTCACGGCCCTCCGGGAACAGGGAAAACTCTTCTCGCAAAAGCTCTGGCCAACAGAACGGAAGTCAACTTCATTTCCATAAAGGGAGCTGAACTCCTATCCAAGTATGTCGGAGAATCTGAGCGAGCAGTAAGGGAAGTTTTCAAAAAGGCAAAACAGGTCTCTCCATGCATAGTGTTTTTCGACGAACTAGACGCCCTCTGTCCGAAACGCTCCGAATCAAATTCGACCCGAGTGAGCGAAAGAGTAGTAAGCCAGCTACTTGCTGAGATTGACGGAGTTGAGGAACTCCCGGATGTGCTGGTGCTCGCTGCGACAAACAGGATCGATATGATAGAACCTGCTCTTCTGAGGCCCGGAAGATTCGATCTGGTGGCCGAAATTCCAACTCCGTCAAAACGGGAAATTCTCGAGATACTGAAAATCCACACTCGCAAGAAGCCTCTCGGAACAGATGTGAAACTCACCCAGCTTGCTGAACAGCTTGAAGGCAGAACCGGAGCTGACGTAAGACTCGTATGCAACAGGTCTTCTCTTCACGCGATAAGAGAACATCTGGGAAAAAACAGGAAAGTTCTCAAGCTGTGCAGAAGACATTTTGACCTGGCACTTTCGGAACTGCAGAAAAGAAAGGTTTAACACAGGTCACAACCGGGACAGGAGCCGCCTTGGAAAGTTTTTCTCTCTTTTTTTATAGCATCGTTTCCGAAATATGGTTTTTCATTCTGGGAGCAGCACTTGGAAGCTTCACGAACGTCTGCGTGAAGAGAATTCCACTCGGAATTTCGATAGTTTCTCCCCCTTCCCGCTGCGCAAGCTGTAAAACCCCCATAAGACCTCATCACAACATTCCGATTCTGAGCTGGTTACTGCTGGGAGGCAGGTGTGCCTACTGCGAAGAGCGGATATCAGCCGAGTATCCTATTGTAGAATTTCTCTGTGCCTTATTGGCCGTTTTCCTCTACAGGAAGTTCGGAGTGTCGTTTGAACTGCTTTTCTACCTAGCACTCTGCACGGGACTTGTGGCTATAACGCTGATAGACATAAGACACCTGATCATTCCCGACATGATAACGCTTCCGGGAATAGTGGCCGGAATTTTGCTGAATGCCATCAGAACCGACTGGGGAGCTGCGGCCGAGGCGGTTTTTTCTTCCGGCCTTGCGGGCTTTCTTGCCGCGACGGCCGATATTGCCATTTTTGACTCCGCAGGGGGAGCACTGCTTGGAGGAGGAGCTTTTTTGCTGATCGCCATGGCATACAGAAACCTGAGAAAAAAAGAAGGAATGGGAATGGGCGACGTAAAGCTCGTAGCCATGCTGGGAGCTTTTTTCGGAATGTGGGGGGTATTGGTCATAATATTCCTGAGTTCCATCCTGGGAACCCTTATCGGACTCTGGGTTATAGTACTGCGCAAAAAAGACCCGGGACATGCCATAGCGTACGGCCCCTTTCTTTCCCTCTCGGCCGTGCTCTACCCGCTCGGAGATGATTTCTTTATGCTTGCCGGAATAAACATCGGGTCGCTAGGATAGAGATGTGAGAACAATAATCAAAAGCCTCTTTGTTATTATCGTTATAATTGTCGCGGCCAAGTTTCTGCTCACGGTCTTCGCAAAAGACTTTTCTGCTGCATACTCAGAAAAGGTAGTTTTTGGGAACTGGACCCAGCAAGAGATAGAAACCCTTATGGAGCAGGCCGCCTCAAAAAACGATTCTGCCGTCAGAATAGAATTTCTCTCGGAGAAATTTCTCGGAACTCCCTACGCGAACAACACCCTTGGCGGGGCAACCGGGGAGACAGAACAGCTTACAGTGGACCTCTCAGGAGTTGACTGCTTTACCTATATCGACTATGTGGAGGCGCTCAGGCTTTCGCAAAGCTTCGGGGAATTCAAACAGATGCTGATAAAAACAAGGTATAAAGACGGCACTGTACAATGGAAGAACAGAAAACATTTTTTCTCCGACTGGGCAACCGGAAACGATAAGAATGTCCATGATGTAACCAGTGAAGTCGGGGGTGACGCCACGGCAGTTACGACCAAAGAGCTAAACAGAAAAACAGACGGCTCTTACTGGCTTCCGGGACTTGCGACAGTAAAAAGGGACATAAGCTATATCCCCTCTGAGAAATTAAGCTCGGATGTACTTCGGCAGATAAAAACGGGGGACTATCTCGGGATCTACTCCGGCAAAGACGGCCTTGACGTCTCCCACACCGGGATAGCTGTCAGAAAGGACGGCGTCGTTTACCTGCGCCACGCTTCTGTGTTGCAGGAAAAGGTAACTGACGAAAAACTCGTCACCTACATGAAAAACAAGCCAGGACTTGTGGTATACAGGGTAAAGTAATGGATTATGTGATAGGATTTAGAACTGTGCACGGGCGGAGAATGACTGCAATCAAGGAGGAAGATTAATGTCTTTAAATGTAAACGTAAAGGAACTCACCGGATGTCTCAAGGAAGTGAAAAAAGCGCAAGACTCTCTTGATAATCTTCTTGACTTCGTAGACCTCATGAAAAACATAAAGGAATCTTTTCCGGGAGATGTAGCAACCCCAGCTGAGAAAATCAAGGAGATATCAAGAGCTGCAGCACCATACATAAAAGAGATAAAAGCCATTTTTGACGGGGAGCTCAACAAGCTCCCAGTAGACGACGAAGAGGTTGCCGACGCCGCGAAGAAACTGGTACTGTATCACGGAGACCACATGCAGGTTCTTATCTGGGCCGAGCAGCAGAAGGCAAACCACGAACCGGATTCCTACTGGTGGAGATACTGGGAAGGTATAACGGAAAACGTAAAAAAACAAATAACGGAGCATCAAAAACAGCTCTAGGAGTCTGTCGGACTTTAGCGGTCATTTAATGTTAAAACAACGGTATCAAGATGTCTGAGAAGGAGAAGACAATGAGACGGAGGTTTGTATCAGCAGACCGCAAGACGCCGCAGATGTTTCCGCCTACAATAGAAGAGTATCTGCCCGAAGACCATCTTGCCCGGTTTGTGGTGGAGATAGTTGAGCAGCTGGATCTGAGAAGGCTGACGGAAGCGTATTCGGGCAGGGGGTCGGCAGCGTATCATCCGGGAATGAAGGTGGCTCTTCTGTTCTACGGATACGCGACGGGGACATTCTCTTCCCGGAAGCTTGAGAAGGCAACATATGACAGTGTGGCGTACAGGTATATATGCGCTAACAGCAATCCGGATCATGACAGCATAAACAGGTTCCGCAAGAGGTTTGGCAAGGAGCTTGGGGTATTGTTTGTACAGATACTGCAGATAGCGGGACAGATAGGGATGGGCACGGTGAGTGTGGATGGCACGAAGATAAAGGCTAATGCGAGCAGGCACAAGGCACTGAGCTGGAAGAGGGCAAGGAAGATAGAAAAGCAGCTGAACAAAGAAGTGAAGGAACTGATGAGACTTGCACGGGAGGCTGACAACTCTAAACTGCCAGAGGATATGAATGTTCCCGAAGAACTTCAGAGACGGGAAGCGAAGCGTGAGATACAGGAGCGGGCAAAGCACAGGTATGAGCGGGAGTCAGAAGTGTACGGGGAGAAGGTAGAGAAGCGGGAACAGTATGAGAAGCAAAGCGGGAAGAAGGCAGGAGGGAGCAGACCGAGGGATAAGGATCAGGTGAATCTTGTGGACGGAGATTCGCGGATAATGCCTTCGGGAGGGGGATTTGAGCAGGCATACAACGCTCAGGGTGCAGTGGATGTGGAGAGCAGACTTATAGTGACCAGGCATGTAACGCAGAACACAAACGACAAGCGTGAGATGGAGCCCGTGCTTGAGCAGTTAAAGGAGAATGAGCAGAGGCTTGGCAAGGCTGAGAATCTGCTTGCCGACAGCGGATATTACAGTGCAAGCAACGTTAACTTATGTGACAGGGCGGGGATAAAGCCTTATATATCCAAACGCAGGGAGAAGCACAACAGACCGTTTTGGGAGAGATTCGCACAGTGCAATGAGGAGGAGAAAGAGCCGGCAACACCGGTTGAAGACATGCAGAGGAGGCTTGGAACATCCGCAGGCAAAAAGATGTACTCAAAACGCAAGTCAACGATAGAGCCTGTGTTCGGAATAATAAAGCAGGTGATGGGATTCCGGCAGTTTATGGTGCGGGGGCTTGAAGCTGTGCGCGGAGAGTGGAATCTTGTGTGCATAGGGTACAACCTGAAGAGAATGTATGCGTTGAAGGGCTGACAAAGAGGTGAGAGAGCAGAGAATATTGGGGATTTGAGGTAAAAACAGCTCCCCGAAGCTTAGCTGAACCTCCAAAATCAAGGATTTTTGCCGATATGACTTTCACCAGCTCTGAATCAGTTGGATTTCCCCTCAATTGTTCGCTAAGAGCGACAGACTCCTAGAACAACTCACAACATGGTTTCGATAACTACTCTTGACGAATTCATTATAAGAAATCAGTATGAATTTCCCTATTCCACCGGAGAGCTGTCCAGGCTGCTTAGGGATATAGGGTTTGCGGCGAAAATAGTTCACAGGGAAGTAAACAAAGCCGGTCTGGTCTCCAATATTCTGGGCAAAACGGGCCAGATAAACGTCCAGGGAGAAGAGGTAAGAAAACTTGATTCCTACGCGAACGAAAGGTTTCTCATCGCGCTTGAACACGGCGGGGAATGCGCCGGGGTGGCTTCTGAGGAAAACGATGATTTCGTAGCCTTTTCAGACGAAAAGTCAAAAACCTCGAAATACGTTATAGCTATGGATCCTCTCGACGGATCCTCCAACATAGACGTGAACGTGTCTGTTGGAACCATATTTTCCGTATACAGAAGAACGTCAAAGACCTTTTCTCCGTGTCTTAAAGAGGATTTTCTGCAGCCGGGCAAGGCCCAGACAGCCGCCGGATACATAATATACGGCTCTTCAACCATGCTGGTGTATACAACGGGCCACGGAGTAAACGGGTTTACCCTTGACCCGTCGATAGGAGAGTTCTGCCTCTCCCATCCGGACATAAAGATCCCGCCTCAAGGCAATATCTTCTCGGTCAACTACTACAATTATTCGAAATTCCCCGAAAGAATAAAGGCGTATCTTGATTACTGCAGGGACGGGAAGAACGGTGCCAGACTTTCGCTGAGGTACGTCGGGTCCATGGTGGCCGACATACACAGAAACCTGCTCCAGGGGGGAATATTCCTTTATCCGCAGACCTCGGATTCTCCCGACGGAAAACTGAGGCTTCTGTACGAGTGCAACCCGATGGCCTTTATCGTGGAACAGGCCGGGGGAGTCTCGTCAAGCGGAACGGAAAGAACCCTCGATATTCAGCCGACGGAAGTTCACCAGAGAACCCCCATATACATAGGTTCCTACAACATGGTAAGCAAGTTTCTAAACTTCCTTAAAGACACCAAAGAAACCAAGGATTAATGAAAGATGAGTGAAAAAATAAGCTTCGGGCTCACAGCCCCACTTCCGGGAAAACCGGTTAGCGAACTTGTGGATTTCGCCGTGCGCTGCGAGGAGGCCGGTTTTGACGCCGTGTGGTACCCGGATCACATACTGTTTATGGCCAAAAAACTTACTCCCGAGGTATGGTCGGTAATCACGGCCGCGGCGGTAAAGACGGACAGAATCCGCCTTGGAGCCATAGGGGATCCTCACAGATCCCATCCCGCGATGTTTGCCCACAGACTCGCTACCGTAGACAACCTGTCCGGGGGAAGAGTGTTCAGCTGTCTGGGGTACGGGGAAAAAATGAATCTTGACTACTACGGCATAAGCTGGAACAGACCTCTTGCGCGTCTTCGGGAATCCGTGCCTCTTATGAGGCGGCTGTGGGCCGGGGAAACTGTAACTTTCGAGGGGGAATTCTTCTCTCTAAGCGAAGCCGAAGTAAGGGTAAGCCCCGTTAACGGCAAGGATGTTCCGGTATATATAGCCGCGACCAGCCCCAAGGCTCTGGGGGTCGCGGGCACGCTCGGAGACGGCTGGGTAACAAACGCGATGCCCACATGGGTTTTTTCAAGGAAACTCGCCGAAGTGGAAAAAGCCATGGAAAAAAACGCCGCGGCGGCCAAGAATTTTGAGAAGTGCATATATATTTTCGTGTCCATAGCCGAGGACAAGGACACCGCCTACCAGACCCTTGACAGAATAAAGCACGCCATAATCTGGCCCGACGTTATAGAGGAAGCCGGATACGGCCTCGAAATAGAGGCACAGTACAAGGGGCTTTCCTACACGAGCATAATGCCCAACGATCAGGACATGTTAACCAAGTTCAGGCAGATGGGAGAGAAATACTACTCAAAGGAAATACTGTCCGACTTCGTTATATACGGAACGCCGGACGATGCGATAAAAAGATTTGAACAGTACATAGAAGCCGGAGTCACCCACTTCATAATCAGGGACTTCAGCCCCGATCCGGAGTACTCCTTTAACGCCCTCGGGGCAGAGGTGATAAATCATTTCGGGTAGACACCCGGCACTGCTCAGGCAATCGTGATTTTCCGCTCCAGGTAGACATTCTGAATGCTCCTCAGAAGCGCGACCCCGTCCTTAAAGGGTTTCTGGAAAGATTTTCTTCCGCTTATAAGACCCATCCCTCCTGCCCTTTTATTCACAATGGCGGTTCTTACAGCGTCTGCAAGATCGTCCGAACCGGAAGCGCCTCCCGAATTTATAAGCCCCAGCCTCCCCATGTAGCAGTTTGCCACCTGGTAGCGCGTAAGGTCTATGGGGTGGTCAGAGGTGAGTTCTGAATAAACCCGTTCATGGGTTTTCCCGAAGCTAAGAGCCATAAAGCCTCCGTTGTTTTCCGGAAGTTTCTGTTTGACTATATCCGCCCCTATGGTTGCCGAGAGATGGTTCGCCTGTCCGGTGAGATCAGCCGAAACATGGTAATCGGCCTCGTCCTGCTTAAAAGCCGGGTTTCTAAGGTAAGCCCAGAGTATGGTAGCAAGCCCCAGGGAATGCGCATGGCTGAAGACCTCCGATATTTCCTGGATCTGACGTGAGCTTTGTTCCGAACCGAAGTATATCGTGGCTCCTACCGCAACGGCACCCATCTGAAAGGCCTGATCCACGTTTCCGAAAAGTATCTGGTCATGAGTGTTGGGATAGCTGAGAAGTTCGTTGTGGTTTATCTTGACTATAAAAGGAATTTTGTGTGCGTATTTCCTCGAAACGGAAGCCAGCGCTCCCACAGTCGAGGCAACAGCGCTGCATCCCCCGTCGATTGCAAGCTTCACTATATTTTCCGGATCGAAATAAAGCGGGTTGACGGCAAAGGATGCCCCCGCAGAATGCTCAACTCCCTGATCCACGGGCAGGATTGATATGTATCCCGTCCCCCCGAGACGGCCGTGGTCAAGTATGGTCTGCAGATTCCTTATCACGGCGGGAGATCTGTCGTTTTGCGCAAAGACCTCGTCCACATAGCCGGGACCGGGAAGATAAAGGTCTTTTTTGCTTATTGTATTGCACTTGTGAGAGAGCAGGTATTCCGCACTGTCTGCTAAGACCGCCTCTATGTCATTGATTTTCTTAAGTTCTTTTATGGCCATGTATTCTCCCTCGAAATCTTAAGATCCTACTGAAATAAATACCTGATCGGGCCCTAGCTGTCACTGAGAACCGATATTCCCGGAAGGTCAGATCCTCCGAGGAATTCAAAACAGGCTCCTCCCCCGGTCGACACATGGGTTGCTTCGGAGAAATTTACCCCGGATTTTTTAAGCGCCGCCACACTGTCCCCTCCTCCGAGAACCGTTACGGCTCCCCTCCATGTGGCAAGTGCAAACGATCTGGCTATGGAGCTTGTGCCGTTTAAAAAATCGTCCTTCTCAAAAAGCCCCATGGGACCGTTCCAGAAAACCGTGCCCTCCCCCTTTATATGCGAAGTGAATTTCTCAACCGTCTTTGGCCCTATGTCAAAAGCTGCCATGTCGTCGGGAATCTGCGAGTCCGTAACCACTCCGCCCATCTTTCTGCCGCCTGCAAGTTCGGCCATTACATGGTCGACGGGCAGGAGTATTTTTTCCTTATAAGTCTCCAAAGCCTCGCGTGCCCAGCCGAGCATCTCCTCCTCGACCGAACATTTTCCGACGCTGATCCCGCGCGCCGCAAGAAAAGTATAGGCCACTCCCCCGCCCACAAGAACCCTGTCCGCCCTTTTTATTATGTTCCTAAGAGCCCCTATCTTGTCCTTTATCTTCATTCCCCCCACGATGACCACATAGGGTTTTCTGGGTCTTCTGATCAGACGGTTTAAAAACTTTATTTCGTTTCCGACCATCAGGCCCGCGAACTTTTTCTCGAAGTGAGCGGTCATTCCGTAAGTGGAGGCGTGAGCTCTGTGCGAGGTGCCGAAAGCTTCGTTCACATAGATGTCTGCCAAAGAGGCGAGCTTCCGGGAAAAATCCGGGTCGTTACGCGTTTCCTCATTGTGATACCTGAGATTCTCAAGGAGCATTACCTCGCCGTTTTTCAGTTTCCTGGAGGCGTTTTCGACTTTCCTTCCGACAACCGCCCCCGGAAAACGAACTTTGATTCCAAGAAACTCGTTGAGTCTCTCGGCCACAGGAGACATTGAAAAACCTTCTATCCTGCGTCCCTTCGGTCTTCCCATGTGGGAAGCCAGAATCACCCTGGCTCCGCATCTGGTAAGGTAATCAATCGTCGGGATAGCACGCCTTATTCTGTAGTCTTCTGTTATTTTTCCGCCGCTTGCCGGAACGTTAAAATCAACCCTCACAAAAACTCTTTTCCCTTCGTACTGGGAGTCGGGAAGATCGGTCACAAGAAGCTTTTTCTTCAAAGCGCGCTCCCTGCAACCTCTATAAAATCAATCACCCTTGAGGTGTATCCGTACTCATTGTCGTACCAGGCTACAACCTTCACAAGATTATCTTCCACCACCGAAGTCAGCTTTGAATCAAAAGAGCAGGAATGGGTGTCTCCGACAAGGTCAGAAGAAACGATTTCGTCCTCAACGTAGGCAAGGTAACCGCCGAGAGTTCCCCGAGCCGCTTCTTTGAACATTGAGTTCACCTCATCCGCAGAAGTTGCTTTTTCCACCTCGCAGGTAAAATCCACGAGCGACACGTTGGGCGTGGGCACCCGTACGGCGATTGCAGAGAGTTTCCCTTTAAGCTCCGGAAAGACAAGCTGTATGGCGTTTGCGGCTCCCGTGCTGGTAGGAATAATGGAAAGAGCGGCCGCCCTGGCCCTTCTTTTATCCTTATGGGGAGTGTCAAGTATTCTCTGATCGTTCGTATAAGAGTGTATCGTGGTCATCTCTCCGCGCCTGATCGAGAAATTGTCGTGGAGGACCTTGACCAGCAGACCGAAGCAGTTGGTCGTGCAGGACGCGTTTGAAATCACGTCGTGATTTTCGGGTTCGTAGTCCCGGTCATTTATGCCCATTACGGTGGTGAAATCCACCTTGCCGCTTGCCGGCGCGGTAATTATGACTTTTTTCACAGTCTCGCCCATGTGCATGGCCGCAGCCTCGCGGGTTCTGAAAATACCGCTTGCTTCGGCTACAGCCTGCGCTCCCGTTTCGTCCCAGGGAATATTTGCGGGATCTCTCTGAGAAAACACCCTTATGAATTTTCCGTCAATCGTTATTCCCTCACCGTCGCACTCCACCTCCCCCGGGTAGCGGCCGAAAACCGAATCGTACTTGAAAAGATGGGCCAAGGTTTCGGTGTCTGTGATATCGTTTATGCCTACAAATTCAAGACCTTGTCTTTGAAGACCGATTCTGAGCACATGCCTTCCTATTCTTCCAAACCCGTTTATTCCTACCCTGATTGACATCGTAAAACCTCCGAATTTTGACTTTGAACTTCGCAAAAACTATACACTTGCCCGCTTTTAGTCAATAGGAAAATCAGCTTGACAAGAAATACCGCTCATTAGCCAATCTGCGGGGAACCCCTTCTGTCCGACCCCGACGTTCTCAGAAGGGTGAGATAGCGCAGCCGCCTGCCGATATCGTCAAGAACCAGATAAAGACACGGCACGAGGTAGAGTATGACGAAGGTCGAAAAAACAAGCCCGAAACCCAAAGAAGCCGCCATAGGGGCGAGAATGCCCGCCTGGCCCTTGTAGGCGAACATAAGCGAGAAAAGTCCCAGAAAAGTCGTAAGCGTGGTGAGAACAATCGGACGGAAACGATACCTTGCGGAAAATACTATCGCCGTTATCTTGCTCGGCATTTTTCCTGCCCTTCGATTAATAAAATTCATAAGCAGAAGGCTGTCGTTCACAACTATGCCGATAAGCGCAACCACTCCTATTATGGCGGGAAGCGTAAGGGGTTCTGCGCGCAGAAGAATCGCCACTAACACTCCCGTAACGCAAAAAGGCAGCACGCTCATTATTATAAAGGGCTGAAACACGGAACGCAGTATGCTTGCAAGAATCAGATAAATGAGAAGCAAAGCCAGAAGCGACGCCCTTTTTATATCGCTTATAGCCTGAGTGTACTGCTCTTCTTCTCCCGCAAACCGAAACGAGTAGCCCGGGTAGTTTTCCAAAAGACCGTCGAGATAACGCGAAAGATCTGCGTTTACCTCTCTTGAAGTGGTCGCCTGGGCATCCACTTCGGCCGTTACGGTGACCGTCCTTCGAAGCTTCTCCCTTCTTATCTCAAGCGGTGTCTTGGAATCGGTTATCTCCGCCACGGCGCCGACAGGAACCCGCTTGCCGGCAGGAGTCAGAATCTGGTGAGATTTCACGGAAAAAACACTGGACTCTTGCGTTCCGTATCGAAGAGTTATCTCGGTCTCTTCCTCGCCCACTCTGGTTTTCGCAACTTTAAGACCGTCTCCAAGAGCCTTGATTTCCCGCGACACCGTCCATTTGTCAATGCCGAACACCCCGGCTTTTCTCTCCTCTATCTCGATTCTCGCCTCGGGCTTTCCGTAAACAAGATTGCTTGTTGCGGCGCTAACCCCCGGCTGACTGATCAGAAACTCCCGGACTCGGGAAGCTATTTCCATCAGCACCGGTATGTGGTCTCCGCTTATTTTGACGTCAACCGCTTTGCCGGTGGGAGGACCCGCGGTCGTTAGGAAATCAACCTGCTTTGCTCCCGTGACAATCTCCTCCGCTCTTTTCTGTGAAAGCCTGGACATATCCATAGCGTTTTCTTCTCTTACAGAGAAATCCTGGTACTCAACCAGAACCGTGGCTATATGGTCTCCCATGCCAAAAATATTGTTAGAGCCCGACATATCGAAGCCGACCATGGATAAAATGTTCTTAAGAGCATGAGGAGGAGTGGTTTCGCGCACGGCCTGCTCAACCTGGGCTACCGAAGCGGCTGTATTGCCCAGACCGGATGAGGGTGGATTCTCAACCCTTATCATTATTTCCTCGACATCATGAAGGTAGAACATCACGTTGGGAATCTTTGTAAACATAAAAACTGAAAAACAAAAAACAGCCATAAAACACCCTATTACCGCGTGGCGGTTTCTAAGAGCAAACACAAGTCCCCGCAGATACAGTCTTCTTACGTGCACAAGCGCCGCATTTCCGCGAGGAGATCTCTTTGTGCCGCCTGCCGGAAGCCAGTGGGCGCAGTGAGACGGCATGATCAGCAGAGCTTCAAAAAGGGAAAAGCAAAGAGCGAAGATCGCCACTTTGGGAATTACGGAAAGAAACTGTCCGATGAGCCCCGTGGCAAGAAGAAGCGGGGTGAATGCGGCGACATTTGTAAGCACGGTCGCAACCACGGGCCAGGCAACCTCTTTTGTCCCCACCACCGCGGCCCTGAGCGGGTCCATTCCCCTTGATATATACCTCTGGACGTTCTCAACAACGATTATGGCGTCGTCCACCACCATTCCCAGCATCATTATAAGACCGAACATGGAAAGCACGTTGAGGGTTGTGCCGGTCGCATTCATTAATATCGCGGCCCCGAGAAATGAAATGGGAATCCCCAGGGCGGCTATGAAGGCGGCCGTGCGATCAAGAAAAGCAGCCAGTAGAATCACTACCAGAACAAACCCCATGCCTCCGCTTTTAAGCATGGTCCAAAGACGGCTTTTCACCCAGTGGGACCTGTCAAACCCAAGAGTCACTTCCACATTGTCGGGAAGCTCGTTTTTATATTTTTCGGTAAGCTCCCTTATGCGGTCGACGGTATCGATGATGTCAACGTCTTTTTGCTTCTCCACCCACAAGGCAATAGCGGGACGTCCGTTTATCCTCGATCTCATTTTCTCTTTTGTTTCTCCGAGAACGACCGTGGCCACATCGCCGAGCAGAATATGCTTACCCTCGGTGTTTTTAGAGACCGGAATATTAACAAGGTCTTCTGTAGACCTTATCTTTCCCTCGGTTCTCAGCAGAAATTCAGTGCTGTCTCCGGTAAAATTCGCCCCGGGAATATCAAGATTTCTTGCTCTGACGGCATTTGAAATCTCTTTAATCCCAAGGCCGAATTGCACCATTTTCGGATAATCCAGATACACCCATATTGCGGGGTCGGGAAGTCCGAGTGAAGTCACGCTGTCAACACCGTTTAAAAGAGCAAGTTCATCGCGCAGTCTTCTGGCACTGCTGTAGAGAACATCTTTTGGCACATCCCCCGAGAGCGAGACGTTTACCAGTGGAAAACTCGCCTTCTGCTCTTCTGTTACCGGCTCTTCTGCATCTTCGGGAAGATCGTCCGCTATCTGGTTTATCTTGGAATCAATCTCCCAGGCGATCCTTCTTGTGTCTTCACCCGGGTAAACCTCGGCCGTAACCCGCGAGAAACCTTCTGAAGAAACGGATTTTACTATCTTGACGCCGGAGACATTCTTTACCCTCTGCTCAATCGGAATGCTTACAAGATTCTCAACATCTTCTGCAGAAGAACCCGGAAAAGACGTGGTTACCGACACCGTTTCGAGTTTTACCGACGGGAAGAGTTCAAGGGGAAGAGAAAACGAATACAGAAGCCCTATAAGTATTATGGCTCCCATAATAAGGTTCATAAAAAAGGAATTTCTTACTGAGAAATCGGCGACGTGCATAGAGAATCAGTCGATAATCCCTAGTTTGCGCCCGATTACGATCCCGAGTGTCGGGGAACCTGATCAGGCGACAGGTCTTTTCGGTATCTGCAGGCTCTCTTCCTGCGGATCTGAAACCGTACCCTGCGTTTGAAATTTACACCCGCTTTGAGGTCAACCACAGCCTCAAAGCGCCTGCCGGTAATTGTACCGGATAATGAAATGCCTACTAACTTGTTTGAAAAAAACCCGGAAAACCCCGCGACGGACACCGAAAATTTGTGGAGAGGGATGAGAAGTTTGACGGTCTTCACGGGGTATGGACCAGTCTTCCTGCTGACAAATACGATGCAGGGAAGATATACGACTGTTACGGGGAGTTATGGAAGATAGAAGAAGGGTTTCGTGTTATGAAGCACACAATGGCTGTAAGGCCTGTGTTTCACTGGACTCAAAGGAGAGTGGAGGCTCACATGGCCATCTGTTTTACGGCATTCGTACTGCTTCGCATACTGAGGTTCAGGCACAACTGTTATCATGGGGGAAAGGAACCGATGAGTGAAGGGGCCATACTGTCAGAACTTGGCAGGGTTGAGGCGTCCCTGGTGGTGGACAGGGGAACCAATAAGAGGTATCTGATACCTTCTCAGGGCACCACGGAGCAGAGATCTCTTTACTCCGCTGTGGGAGCGGTGCTCAGCAGGCAGACCATGCTTGCGGATTCCTGGTAAAAACAGACCGGGGACTCCCGGCTGACTAATAAACATCTTAAAAGCTCTTGTGTAGTGTACAAGCGGGAACCCGCTTGTGTAATATCAGGTACTTACGTTACAAAAGTGCGGAAGTCAGAATACATACAGATTCCCAACTTCACACACATTCTCACTTCAGCAACGCAAACCCGCCTGCCGTCAGGCTTCCAACCCTTCTTTCTCTTTCCACGCGCGCACGGACAGTCCCGACCCTCTCGACAAGCTCAGAACTTCCAAGTCCTGAGCTTTCCGCCCAAGCGTCTTTCTCCAAAAACCCCAAAAAACATAACCGCGGCTATAAGAAAGAACCCAAGCCCTGCGGCTTTTAAATTGCCCTCATCCGCAGAAGCAATGGAACATCCTCCATCATCATCTTTCTGCAATTCCATGAAATCCGGAAATTCACCAAGGTACCCCCGGGCAAATTCGGACAAGTCATCAGGGATATCCTGACACATTCCGCCCTCGGGAACATAGTATTCCTCGTCCAGGTATATGCCCGAGCCGAGAACGAAATCAAAAGTGATATCGCCACCACCGAAATTTGTCTCCAGGAAGTAGCCAAGCTTAACAGATGTTCCAGTAGATAAGCCCCTTATAGGATTTCCGCTGTCGTCAGCCACAACATCATCAGGTTTAGTAGGATCAGACCAGTAATACGTTAAAAAACCGTCGGTTGCACCCTCCTGATT
Organism: Thermodesulfobacteriota bacterium; assembly: GCA_965200595.1. Classification (GTDB taxonomy): domain Bacteria; phylum Desulfobacterota_D; class UBA1144; order Nemesobacterales; family Nemesobacteraceae; genus Nemesobacter. Next base: position 407,518 of record CBDAUE010000004.1, read on the forward strand.
CAATATATCAAAAATTGTCTGCCCTATATCAACGCAACTGTCGTACAGACGCAGCGTCGAACCCTTAAATTCAGGAGTCAGTCCGTTAAATATCCCGTATAGCCTATCCGTATAGTTCATCATATAGAAATATATGTCCCCTGATTTCCAAGGAGCTTTTCTCCAGCAGGGCCTGTATCGAGATATTGCTACTCCTGTAAGCCCTAGTCGCCGCGCCTCTGGTATACCTGGGGCAGCGGCAAGAAGACCTTGTTGAATCCTCATAGCCTCATTAGTCATCAACTCTGCTACAGTTTTCAGGTAATTAACCAGACTGTCCCTGTCAGTCACCATATCGGCACTTGTACGCGTAAACTGCTCTCCATTGGAGTCTGTTCCTGTCTGACCGAAGTATCCTTCCGGCAATTCAGGACACTGGATCAGATCAAAGGAAACATCGTCTTCTTCATGATCAAAACCGGCAACTAATATATAATTATTTACGCTAGGTATGCCTTGCTGAACTAGGGTATAGCTAATTTCAACGGCACAGACATGTCTGCCTTCTCTTCCGGTCCTGTTGTCTGGAAGGCAGACGGCACCTCCATTCGCTCCCTGTACATTATCCATGAGCTGTTTAAAAATTGGGATGCCTCTCAAGGACCCGTCTGTGGAAGCAGGATGTTCAGCATGGAATCTTACAGCTTCGCCTGCTTTTAATTCCAGGAATCCGGTGATGTTCTGATTGACCTGGATAATATATATGTCGCCGCTCTTCCACACACCATCGTCGGTTCTCAAGGTATCTCGATACTCCGAATGCTCATCGACATTGCTGAGCCCTTCCCAGCGCTCTTTTACGTTCAGCAAGAAGCCTTCCATTGCTTGCATAGTGCCTGCGCTGCGAGCATCAGCGGCGGTGACGTTAGCAAACGCTAAATGCGTACCGCCCCCCACGACACTGAAAACAAGCATAAGACACGAAAACAGTTTGAGCAGATTGAGTTTTTTCATGATTTTACCCCTCTTTTTTTCTTTATAGTTAGGCAATTAAAAGCGACATCTACCATACATCAAAAGTTGCGTTTCGAACTTGAAACCACAAATTATGAAGTAACAAAATTTCTGCAAGAAATCAATTGCTGTAAGAGGCAAATCAAGTTGTCCGGTTTCTTACAATCTCTTCCCATAGCCAATGCCCAGATGCTTGAAAAACGGTAGCACTGCAGCCTGGAGCTCCATAGAAGTGTTAGGAAAGCTTCACCGTCTGCCTTGGATTCAACAGTATATGGAAAGCTCGCAGTAAGATGGCTGAAAGGAAGTTATGCAGACCCCTTTTGTGCCGCCGTGGGGAGCTGTGCTCAATCGGCAGAAGTCCGGGGACTCCCAGCTGCGCAGAAACAGTTAAAGAACATACCCTGATAGTGTACAAACAGGGACCCGTATGTGTGATTTCAAGTACTTACCTTACGAAGGTGCTGAAATCAGTCCCTGCGTTTGAAATTCACACCCGCTTTGAGATCAACCACGGCCTCAAAGCGCCTGCCGGTAATTGTACCGGTCAATGAAATGCCTACTAATCTTGTTCGAAAAAACCGGAAAACCCGCAACGGACACCGAAAATTCAAGGGTCTTTACACAGTCTTACTGACAGAAATCCCGACTGCCCCCGCTAATTGAGTTTTTCCGATTCCCGTAGTATCGTTTCACGGTGATGAAAAAGCTAAACGTATGCATTCTGGGAGCAAGCGGCTACACCGGAGCGGAACTCGTAAGACTCCTCTTGGGACATCCCCGGGCGCACATATCGCATCTCACCGCATCAAGGCATGCGGGCCGCTGCCTAGCCGAAGTGTTTCCGCACCTCGGAGAACTGGCAGATTCTGAGCTCAGCAACTCTGACCCCTCGCTCATTCCGGACGATACAGACGTGGTATTCGCCGCGCTTCCTCACGGAGCGTCGGCCGAGCTTATAGAACAGATCCACGAAAGGAATGTGAAGATAATTGATCTCGGGGCGGATTTTCGTCTCGCCGAAGGCACCTACAGGGACTGGTACGGAGATCATCCATGCGCACATCTTCTCGAAAACGCCGTCTACGGAATCCCCGAACTGCATGCGGAACGCACATCGGAGGCAAAACTGGTGGCAAATCCCGGATGCTATCCCACCTCTTCCATACTTCCGCTCGCGCCGCTTCTCAAAAGCGGCATGGTGGAACCTGAAGGAATCATAATCGACTCAAAATCCGGAGCTTCGGGAGCAGGAAGGAACCCTTCGCTCGGTCTTCATTTCTGCGAGGTCTCCGAAGGGATGAAAGCCTATAAGGTGGGCGAGCACCGTCATACCCCTGAAATAGAGCAGGCACTCTCGGATTTTGCGGGAAACGATGTTGATGTCGTCTTCACGCCGCATCTCATACCGATAAACAGGGGGATACTCTCTACAATATACGTAAGCCTCCTGGGAGGGCATAATACCCGCGAGCTGCTGGACGCTCTGGGGCAGTTCTACGAGAACTCTCCCTTTGTGAGGGTTCTTCCGGAGGGGAGTTTTCCGAATACTTCTTATGTCAGGGGTTCAAACTTCTGCGACATAGCAGTAAGGGCAAACCCGGAGAAGAAAAGCGCGATAATTGTCTGCGCCATAGACAACTTGGTAAAGGGAGCTTCTGGACAGGCAATACAGAACATGAACATCATGCTCGATCTTCCCGAGAGCATGGGACTTGACTCCGCCCCGCTTTATCCGTAAATCCGGGCAGAAGCCTTACATCCCGTCAGAAATCCCGAAGCGACCTTATTCTCTTTACAATTGCGGGAAGAAGCTCAATCACCCTGTCGATCTCCGAAGAAGAGGTGAACCGGCCGAAACTGAACCTTACAGAGCAAAGCGCTTCGGGTTCTTTCAGTCCCATGGCAATCAGTACGTGGGAAGGATCGACATTTCCCTCGGAGCAGGCAGAACCGGTTGAAACCGCCACTCCGGCGTTATCAAGATTCATTACCACCGAATCACCCGGAGTGCCGGGAAAACCGACGTTAAGGGTGTTGCAGACTCTTGAGTCGGGATGTCCGTTTAGGTAAACATCGTCTATGCTTCCGCAAAGCTCCTCGAAAAGACGGTCGCGAAGCTTCCCCAGCCTTTGGTTTTCCGTATCAAGTTCCCCGCGCAGAAGCTCGCACGCATAACCGAACCCGCAGATGGCCGCTACGTTCTCCGTTCCCGATCTCTTTCCCCTCTCCTGCCCGCCGCCGTGCATAAAAGGTTCAAGGCCGACCCCTTTTTTCAGGTAAAGAGCTCCCGCCCCCTTGGGACCGCATATCTTGTGGGCGGAAAAAGATGCCGCATCCACCGGTAGATCCCCAAGATCGATTTCCATCTTTCCCAGAGCCTGAACCGCATCCGTGTGAAAAACAACTCCCCGCTTGCGGGCAATCTCCCCCATATTGCGAATCGGACTTACAACTCCGGTCTCGTTATTCACGTACATGCAGGAAGCAAGAATCGTACGCTCGCTGATCGCTTCTTCGAACTGTCCGAGGCAGACAAGCCCGGAGGAATCCACCGGAAGATAAGTGACCTCAAACCCCCTGCGTTCAAGAAACCTAAACGCCTCAAGACACGAGGCGTGCTCAACGGCTGTCGTAATCAGGTGGTTTCCCTTATCACCAAGAGCGTAGGCAAGACCTTTTATGGCGAAATTGTTGCTTTCACTGCCTCCGGAGGTAAACACTATTTCTCCGGGCCTTGCTCCCAGATAGGCCGACACTCTCTCGCGGGCGGAATCAACCGCCGCGCGTGCGACGCTTCCGGGAGAATGGATGCTCGAGGGATTCCCGTAACTCTGGGTAAGATACGGAGTCATCTCTTCTAAAACGCGCGGGTCAAGCGGCGTGGTCGCATTATAGTCAAGATATATATGGTCTCCGTTATAAGGCATTCTTCACCATTGCTCAGGAATTTTATATGATTCCAAACACAGCACCAGTATAAAGTTCTTGAAACAGTTGAGCGGTTTAAGAAGATGAAAAGTCGAGGAATTAAATATGGCAGTTAAACGAATAATTCTCTAATTTTTACTACATTTCTCTTCAATAGTACTGACAGATTTGCGAATATCGTCAAGCGCCAAGAACACCCAAGATATCATTGAAGCGAAGAATAAAGCCACTAGGCCTCCCACAACCGCACCCAAAATTCCATACTCCATCCCACCGCCAATTAATCCAGTCAACAATATAATCCACAATGAGATTTCAATTATTATTGACCGAGGCATTTGCGTAGTAAAGGATAGCCATACGGGGCAGGGGTATAAGGAGGGGTGAAAAAACTTTTCACCCCAGAATCTTGGTAAAAACCCCTAAAAAACGACTGATTCTGGTCAAGGACCGCAAATTCCACCCCAAGCCGTAATCTGCGTTGAAAAACTTAAGGAAAATAGCAGATAACTTACTGATATCACCTGATTAAGTGGTCGCCATGGGTTATAATTAAAGGCATACCAACCTTAAAAAAGGAGCAAACCCATGGCGACACAATTTAATCTACCTTTCAGCTGGGACCAAGTCGATAGAGCATCGGATTTTAACCGTCTTCAGATGGTTCTTGACAGCCTGCCCGACGCCCATATCATCCGGGCTCTTGAGTGTATGCGCAAAAACGGACGCAACCAGTACCCGGTATCTGCGATGTGGAGGGCCTTTGTGGCGGGGATAGTGTTCGGGCACGAATCCATAGAGTCTTTAATCCGGGAGCTTAACCGCAATTCATCTCTGCTTGCCGTCTGCGGATTCTCCACGGTGCCTATGCAGAGACGTGACAGGTATGAGGTTGAACCCGGCGGCGTGGTCAAGATTACAGATTTTGAGTCTCGCAGTTCTGCTCCCCGCAGTTATAACTTCTCCGGGTTCCTTGCAAACCTTGCAAAGCTCGACCTGCAGCAGGGTCTGGTATCGGAGATGATAAACAATCATCTGTGCAAAGAGCTTATGGAGGTGCTTCCCGAATTCGGCAAGCACCTCGGTTATGACGGCAAGGCGATAAAGAGTCATTCAACAGGCAGAACAAACCGCAGGGCAGGCAAAAAGTCTGATCCCGACGCGAACTGGGGCGTGCACAAGTACCGAGGAGTTGATTCTGACGGCAGGGAATGGAGCAAGGTAAAAAAATGGTTTGGCTACCGGCTTCATATCATTGCCGACACCGAGTATGAGATACCGGTTGCGTTCAGTCTGACCGAAGCCTCGACAAGCGAAATAAAACAGTGTGAACGGATGGCTGACAGTTTGTTCGGCAATAACTCCGAGCTTGCCGGGCGGTGCAAGTACTTCACTGCTGACAGGGGGCTTGACAGCGGTCCGCTCAAAGCCAAGCTGTGGGATGATTACAGGATCAGCCCGATTATAGACATCAGGCGGCTGTGGAGGGAGGAAAAGCAGGGGCAGAGCTATGTTCCGGGGCAGAGGATCATGAGACCTCTTAACAGTGTGCACGACAACATTCTTTATACTGAGACGGGACAGATATGGTGTCGCTGTCCGCTAAGCGGCAAGGAGCGCAGGATGGCTTCTTACGGGCTTGAGAAGAAAAGAGGCACTTTGAAGTTCCGCTGTCCGGCGGCCGCCGAGTACAATCTTGACTGCAAGGGCTGGAAGAAGTGTCACAGTGACGCGGGCAAAAAGACCAATGGTTACGGCAGGGTGGTGCGGGTGTCTCTTGAGCGTGACCGTCGTATTTTTACTCCCGCGCGGCACGGCAGTCCGTCATGGAACCGGGCTTACAGAAAGCGAACTGCCATTGAGCGTTTAAACTCACGCATAGGGGGCAGCTTCAGGTTTGAGAAGCACTATATCAGGGGCAAGGCGAAGATGGCCTTCAGAGCGGGTATGGCGATTGCAGTGATAATGGCTCTTGCGGTGGGTCACGCAAAGGCTGGCAGAACGGAGCGTATCAGATCCCTTGTGTCGGGGTTTTATGCCGATACCGGATAGTCCTTCTTTAAATTATTCACCAGAAAATTTAAACGGAATTCAACCTTGTGTGGACTGCTGCGTCCGCACCCGGGCAGAACAGCGATTCCTGGGTGAAATTGGTGCTGAGTTGTGTCTGAATCAGCCTGAATCAGACAACTCGGCTTTGAAATTGCCGGAATACCCTCCCCTCCCTTCCGCTGTGTGCTTCCAAAATCTCAAAACCCCCTACTACGCAAATGCCTCTTTTTTCAGGTTCCTGTTGCTATTTTACAGGAATTTAAGGTATAAAGAATGAGGTTTACGGGTGGGGCAACCCCAGGAGGAAGGATGAAAGAGCATATCGAAGATTACAATTATGAGCCTTTTGCCGATACTGAGGAATACAGAAAGGTAAACGGTGACATGACTAGCAGCTGGATCCAGATTATGGTTGAAAGAGGAGTTGAAAGTCTTGACAGGTTCCTTGACATTGCCACAGGCGCCGGCACAATGGCGCAGCTTTTTTTCGAAATGCTTCCCGCAAACCTAAAGGAGTCAGCGGTGTTCTGCCTCGACCAGTCGGCAGGCGCCCTTAAGCTTGCCAGACGCAGGCTTGAAAAAGAGGTTGACAAGCTGACCCTTATCAATTCATCCATACAGGAACTTGATCTGCCTCCGAAAAGCCTTGACGTGGCCATATGGGGCAACGGCATACATTATCTTGACGAAGAAGAGCAGCTAAAGAGCCTCAAAGCTATTAAAAAAGCGCTTAAACCCGGAGGATGGTTTTTCTTCAACACCTCTTTTTATGAGGGGGCAAGACCCGAGGAGACCATACCTTTTTACAGAACGCAGGTGAGAAACGCCGTCCAGTTCCTCAGAAAAGAGGGAGTGAAAAGGGTAAAGGTTGAGGGGAAGGCCGAAGCCGCGAAGTTCCACCCCCGTTCCTACTATGAAGATCTGGTGGGCGATGTAGGATTTGACCTAGTCGACGCTCAGGAGTTCGCCGCCGACCTTACCAGAGAAGCGTGGGAGTACATAAGTTCCTTTCAGCAGTATGCCGCCGGGGCACTTCACGGCTACCCGGACGAAGCCGTTTCCGACGCAATGAAAAACGCTGTCGGTTCGGCAATTCTTCTTCACGGGGAAGTGAACGAGGACGGAAACCACTTTGTCACCAGAAAGTGGCTTTCCATAAGCGCGCGGGCTTGACTTTCCGCTGCGGAGACATTATTCACCCGCAACGCTGTTTTCCCTTAAAAAATCAAATGTGTAGAATCCGGTTTCGCACCAGTTCTCGCCTATGAATCTTATTGCGTAATTCCCGACATACTCTATTCTCTGCGGTGTCAGACCGCTCCTCCCCAGGGGTATGCGTTTTTTAAACGGGAGTTTCCCTGTTCTGCTTTTTTTTCTGAGTCTCCTGCAGGTGGCGCAGGGACAGATCTGTCTGAGTTCGTCGTAAAAAAATATGCTCTCTTCACCATTGTCCCAGACGATCTGAAGAGCTTTTTCGGTAAATTCGTTTATTTCCTTAGGTTTTATGCCCACGGCATTATATTTTACCTGCCCGTCGCGTTGCAATCGATTCAAACCGATTTCTGTGCTGACAGGAGGTTTTGTGCCAGTCTGAAAAAGGGGAATTGTATATCGTGGTTTCAAGTTCGAAACGCAACAGGTCAAGCACAAAAAAAGACTGAACGCCGCAAAACAGGCTGAAAACCGATATCAGGTAATTACAGGTGCTTACGAAACTTCTAACACCCAATTTAATAAAAACGTGCTGAAGTCAGGACCTTTTTTTCTGCAGTTAAGGGGGTTTCGGTTCTGTTGGGAAAGGGCCGAGACCCTTTTGCTTTTTACACGGGAAGTTTCGTTCCTTGAAACAAAATATTTTCTGGGTAAGGTTAGAAGCTGTCCGATTGTTTCTGCCCGGATAGCTCAGTTGGTAGAGCAGAGGACTGAAAATCCTCGTGTCGGTGGTTCGATTCCGCCTCCGGGCACGTTATTTCTGGGGTGTTCCTGCAGGGAGGATGGAATTGCTAGGATTTTTGGTTCAAGCGAGGGGTGATTGGTTATGCTAAGTTTTAACAGGACAGTCAGTGCTTTGATCATTGTCGTGGCTTTTGCGGCCTTTGCATCCGCTCTGTCATGTTCTTCCGAGTCTCAGACGAACCCGTGTCCGGGCGTCACCGAACCTTATACCGAGTACAGACTCTTTTTTGGACTGGGAGATGCGGATGATCGTCAGTCCGTGAGTGATCAGCTGTGGGAAGGTTTCCTTGAAGATAATATCACCGCGGAGTTTCCGGCCGGTCTTACAGTTCTTGATGCCAAGGGACAGTACACAGATCCGGAGGGAAACCTGATAGAAGAGAACACCAAGGTGGTTATAATACTCGTTCCGCAGGATGACGGCGTCTCCCCGGCAATAGACAGGCTTATTGAAAAATACAAGCTAAGATTTAGGGAATTATAGCGATAATTAGACAAACTTAGCAGGAAGTCATTTGCTAAGCTAAGGGGCTGCTATTTCTTCACCTTGATTTTTCTTGAGGCTTGAAGGTCTCTGTCCGCATTGCGGAAGATTGCCTTTGCCAGTTCCTCCGGCGTTGTGTCTATGCGGGGTATCTTCCGGATCTCGGGTCTGCCTCGGGGATTTTTAATCCGGGATTTGTTCTTTTTCATGATTCTCACCCAAGGGTGTTTTTCATTCTCAGAGCAATGATAACAGCAATTCAAGATACAAGCTCTTTATAGGGAAGCTTCTTGCCAACCAACCCCTTGGCCAACAGCGCCATCTGCTCTATAGTGTCCATCTCTCTTGCATTATGCCTGCCCGCAAACTCCGTAACATAGCGGTCCAGATGTTTCTCGCTCATGTGATGGTAAGTTCCGTAGTACCCTCTGTTCAAAGCAGCCCAGAAGGATTCCACGCCGTTTACATGGGCTTTTTCTCTTACATACTCTCCCACACTGTGATTAACCGCTTCATGTCTGTAGTTCTTCTTCCCAAGACCCATATACCCCCTGTTCTGATCGGTGTATACCGTAGAACCTTCTTTCACAGCCTCCTCTACCATGCGTTGAAGTGTGATGCTCGATACCGGCCTAGTCACTTTTGCCCTGATCTTGCTGCCCCCACGCTCCTTAATGGCAACTACAGGTATCTTGTCTTGAGTCCCCGCCCCCATCATCCTGGGTTTTTTCGACCTGTGCATATTGCCATACTTCCCGCCCATATAGGTTTCGTCCACCTCCACCGCTCCGCCCAGCTTCTCATCCCTTATCCATCCCTGCCTTATCTTCTCCCTGCCTTATCTTCTGAGCTAAAGTCCATGCCGTTGACTGAGCTATCCCCAAATCCCTGTGAAGCTTCATGCTGGACACGCCTTTAAGATTTGTTGTCATCAAGTACAAAGCCACCACCCACTTGCGCAATGGCGTCTTGCTGCTTCTCATTACAGTTCCAGTCCTCACACTGAAATACTTTCGGCAATCCTTGCAGTGATAAGGCATTTTATGCTTCGCCCCGGCAGTACGAGTCCCTGCGCAGTGCGGACAATGCCTCTGCCCGTTCGGCCAGCGCTGATCCTCAAACCACTTTGTCGCAGATCCCTCATCGGGAAACATCTCAAGCAGTTCCATAACCCCTATTCCTTTTCTGTGAAACCTTCCAGGGGCCTTGTACTTCCTCTCAGACATTCCTAACACTCCTTAATTACTCTATTTACCTGTCTAATATATTAACTAAAATAGAGAAAATACCAAGGTTCTAGAAAAAGCTTTTAGGGCTTTGTCTAATTATCGCTATAATTCCCGCGATTGACAATTGCAAAATACCGCAAAATATGGTTATAATTCGCGTGGTGGTTCAGGCTTATTTAAGCCGTTCTACAGAGCCTAGGGTATTCTACTATTTAAGTATAAGGAGGTTAAAGATATGAGAGTGATTAAATTTTTGGCAATTATCGCCGTACTGTGTTTATCCACGGTTGTAGCAGATGCGGGGACGCTTGAGGAAGTGAGAGCTCGAGGGAAAGTTAACTGCATCGTTTCATCAGGTTTGGTGGGATTTGCTTCTCCGGATGAAAAAGGCGAATGGACTGGATTTGACATTGATTTCTGTCGTGCCGTTGCAGCGGCCGTGCTTGGAAGCGGCGACAAGGTGAAATTCGTACCTTCAACGAACAAAACGCGCTTCACCCTGCTTAACTCCGGCGAAGGCGACATTCTGTTCCGTAACACCACCGAGACGCTTAGCCGCGACGTTGATCTGAAACTTACGTTTCTGCCAGTTAACTATTACGATGGACAGGGCTTCCTGATTCGCAAAGCGGCGGGAGTAACTTCCGCTAAACAGCTGAACGGAGCTTCTATCTGCGTGCAGGCCGGTACTACCACCGAACTTAACTTGGCGGATTATTTCCGTTCAAACAATATGAAATACGAACCTGTAAACACCGAAACCAATGAAGAAAGCATCAAGGCCTACACCAGCAAAAGATGCGACGTGTATACGACTGACGCCTCAGGTTTAGCCTCTACACGTGCGGTGCTTAAAGATCCTTCAGCGCATATAATTCTTCCCGAGATCATTTCCAAGGAACCCCTCGCGGGAGCGGTGCGCCACGGCGATGACCGCTGGGCCGACATCGGAAAGTGGGTCGTAAACGCGCTGATTGAAGCCGAAGAACTGGGTATCAATTCGAAAAACGTAGCCAAGCTCGCCTCAGCTCCTGGAGGAAACCCCAGCATTAATCGTATTCTGGGCACAGAAGGAAGCATGGGGGAAATGCTTGGTCTTGACAAGAAGTGGGCCGTTCGCGCCATCTCAGCCGTAGGCAATTACGGAGAGATATTCGAAAGGCACTTGGGAGCGAAAACTCCCTTAGCTCTGTCAAGAGGGCTCAACGCTTCTTGGAAAGACGGAGGAATTCTTTACGCAGCCCCCGCACGTTGATTGGAGGAACAAAAAAAGGGTTTTAGCCTGTAATCAATTAATTGTAATGACTTTTAATGATGACTAGAGCCCGGGGACAGAAGCTAAGAAAATGCATCTTCAGGTCCTTTTATCTCGATTATGGAGAGATGAGAATTCCCGGGCAGTCATTATTCAAATTGTAGCAGTTTTTCTGGTTTTTGCGACCCTTGCCTATCTGGTAAGAAACGCCGTTGTAAATCTGGAAGCCTTGGGGAAAGGATTGAGTTTTGCCTACCTTTGGGAACCAGCGAACTATGACATAAGCCAGACTCTAATAGAGTACACATCCCGCTCCACCCACTTTCGTGCGATGCTGGTGGGAGTATCGAACACTCTGCTTGTGGCAGTAACCGGGATTGTCTTGGCAACTGTCGCAGGCTTCATAATTGGAGTGTTGCGCCTCTCAAAGAACCTGCTCGCAAGCAAACTCGCCCTTATCTATATAGATTACGTAAGGAATGTCCCCTTGCTGCTCCATATACTTCTTGTGTACGGTATCATGACGCACACAGAGGTGGTCCCCTTTTTTAGACAGCATTTTTGTTTTCTTAAGTGTATTCCCACCAACGCATAACCATCTTTAAGACTCCCAAAACCATAAACTCTCTGCTCTGTTTGTCTCATTGCTTCAAGCCACATTCTTCTGTGCTGTCCCAAGACCATAGTAAACCTCATCCGGTGTTTTCATTCCAAGCCCCTGATGTGGTCTTTTTTTATTGTAAAAATCTATCCACTTCCCTATACCTGCCTTTGCCGAGGCAACGGATTCATATGCCATCAGATACACTTCCTCGTACTTAACACTTCTCCAAAGCCTCTCCACAAAAACATTGTCTCTCCAGCTTCCCTTGCCGTCCATGCTTATCTTTATATCTCTGTCTTTAAGAACTCCCGTAAACTCTTCACTTGTGAACTGACTTCCTTGATCGGTGTTGAATATCTCGGGCTTATCATACTTGTAAAGCGCTTCTTCCAGAGCCTCCACGCAAAAACTGCTGTCCATTGTGTTAGACACTCTCCAGCTAAGAACCTTGCACGAGTGCCAGTCCATTACCGCACACAGATACACAAAACCCCTGCTCATCTCTATATACGTTATGTCTGCCGCCCATACCTGCCCGGGAAGCTCTACAGTCTTCCCCCGCAGCAGATACGGGTATATCCTGTGCTCTGCTCCCCCTTTCTTTGTAGTCTGGGGGCCGGGAGCAAGCCCTCGTATCCCCATAAGCCTCATAACACGCTTTCTGCCCACCTGTACGCCCTGTGCCTTAAGGGCGTACACCATCCTTCTTGAACCCTTAAACGGATACTTAATGTAGATCCTGTCAATCTTCTTCATAATCTCTTCGTCCTGCGGGGATACCCCCACAGGTTTGTAGTAAATATTTGAGCGATTTATATCCAGCAGTTTGCACTGCCTTACCAAAGAAAGTGCCCGGCCGCGCACTACCAACTTCTTGCGCCGCTGCCGACCGAGCGCCTTTGATAAAAAATCGTTCTCCAGCGTCAGCTGGCCCACCTTGGATTCAAGCTGGTTTACGTACTTGCTCTCGCCCGCCGCCTTGCTGCCCGCCCCCTGGCCGAACACTTTGTCCGCGGCGTTGCCGAGCTGCTTCTTCTTCCACATGCTTATCTGATTGGGATGAACCTCAAACTGCCGGGCAAGCTCCGCTACTGTCTTGTCTCCTTTTACCGCCAAAAACGCTACCTTTGCCTTGAACTGCGGTGAATGATTACGTCTTTTACTCTTCATTATGTACCTCCTGTATACTCTTTTAGAATACCAAGGAAATACACTTAAGGTGCTGTCTGATTTTTGGGGTCCACTTCTAAAATCCTTAGTTTGCTTTATCTTTTTTTATGCTATGATTCTAACGGCTACTGTTAGAGCAGATTGTATTGTGAACAGCAGGGATTAAGTCAAGTCAGTTGAAATCCTCATGCTGCTTAATTCCTAGGAAGGTGCATGGACATCTGGAAAAACTTTCACGGGCTCAATTCAGGTTACGTAATGGATCTGTACGAACGTTACGTAAAAGACCCCTCTTCAGTCGATCCCGCCACACAGACCATCTTTAAGGAATGGAAGCCCGACAGAAAATACTCTTCTTCTCTGCGGGTGGAGATGGAACCTGAAATCGAGAAAAGCGGTTTCAAACAACCGTCCGTAAGGGACGTAAACAAGGCTGTTGCGATCGCCAACATGGCCCAGGCAATCAGGAGGCATGGTCACCTGGCAAGCAAAATAGACCCCCTTGGGGGCCCGGTTCACGGAGACCTCACCCTGCACGCCGAGACCTTCGGACTTGAGGAGGAGGAACTAAAAGACTTTCCCCCCACTCTTGTGGGATGGCCTCTTTCTGAGAACTCTCTTGATGCGCTTGACGGAATAAGAAAGCTGAGAAGAATCTACTCCTCCTCCACAGGATATAACTACGACCACATCTACGAAGCTGAAGAGAGAAGGTGGATGAGAAATGCCATAGAGTCAGGCGTTTACCGCCCTCCCCTCAATCCCGTCGATGAAATTGAACTTCTCGATACCCTCGCCAAAGTGGAAGTGTTCGAAAATTTTCTTCACAGAATCTTTCCCGGAAAATTCAGGTTCTCAATAGAAGGCGTCGACATGCTGGTGCCAATGCTCAATGAACTCATACACATCGCCATAAAAGCCGACATACACAAGATAATCCTCGGAATGGCCCATCGTGGAAGGCTAAACGTGATGCACCACGTAATGGAGAAAAACTACAAGTACACTCTGCTTAAGTTCAAGGACCCCGTTCTGGTAAGGGACTTTGCCGATGACATGGGATGGACCGGGGACGTAAAGTACCATGAGGCCGTAGAACGCGATATTCCCAGAGGAGATCTGTTTGACCGCAACATGAGAATCACCATGGTTCCCAACCCCAGCCATCTGGAATCGGTAAATCCCGTAGTGCAGGGAATGTCGAGAGCATGCGGGATAAGCGATGATGAACCCGGTTCTCCACAATTTGACCCGTCTACGGTGATCCCGGTACAGATTCACGGAGATTCTGCATTCATGGGACAGGGGATAAACGCAGAGACACTCAATCTCTCAGCCCTTCCAGGCTACCGTGCCGGCGGAACCATACACATAATCACCAACAATCAGCTGGGCTACACTACGCTTCCATCCGACAGCAGAAGCACGCTCTATGCAAGCGATCTTGCAAAGGGATTCGAAATACCGATTGTCCACGTAAACGCGGATGACCCGATTGCCTGCATAGAGTCAATACGCATGGCCTTCGGCTACACGTCGAAATTCGAAAAACATTTCCTGGTAGACCTCGTAGGTTACAGAAGATACGGGCATAACGAGGCGGACGAACCGGGATTCACCCAGCCCATGATATACAAAAAAATAGACAGCCATCCCCGGGTGATGGGCATATGGGCGAAAAAACTGACCGAAAAAGGCACGGTCTCACAAGAACAGCTGGAGGAACTGCAGGAAAAACATGTAAGAAAGATTGCCGAGGAATTCGAATCGATTTCCCCCGATGACTCCCCCGAAGAATCAACAGCGCCTTCCCCGGAAAGCGGAATAGCCCAGAGAACGGTCACCAAGGTTTCAGGTGACACCCTGCGTGAACTGAACGATTCACTGATCTCTGTTCCCGAAGGATTCACCGTAAATTCGAAAATTGCCAGGATACGCGACAGAAGAAAAAACACTCTTGACGATCCGAAAGAAAAGACGATTGACTGGGCAATGGCAGAAGAACTGGCTTACGCCTCCATAGTAGCACAAGGCATTCCAATCAGGATGACCGGACAGGACTGCGAGAGGGGTACTTTCAGTCATCGCCACGCAGTTCTCCACGACTCTGAGAACGGCTCAATTCATGTTCCCCTACAGAAAATCCCGCAGGCAAAAGCGGCATTTGAGGTAAAAAACAGCCCGCTCAGCGAAAACGCCTGCCTGGGGTTTGAGTACGGCTACTGCATTGAGAGAACAAAATGCCTTGTAATATGGGAGGCTCAGTACGGAGATTTCATAAATGGTGCTCAAACCATAGTGGATGAATATCTCGTATCGGCAAGAGCGAAATGGGGACAGACTCCCTCCCTGGTTCTCCTGCTCCCTCATGCTTATGAAGGACAGGGACCTGATCACTCAAGCGGGAGGCTTGAGAGATTCTTGATGTCGGCCGCCGAATACAACATAAGGATAGCAAACTGCACTACTTCGGCACAATTTTTCCATGTGCTTCGCCGCCAGGCTCTGCTGCTTGAAAAAGATCCCCTTCCGCTGATCGTCATGACGCCCAAGGGGCTTCTGCGAAACCCGATGATAAATTCATCCCTCAAAGACCTGTCCGAGGGAAAATGGCAGCCGGTAATTGATGATCCGATGAGCGCCAGACAGGCGAAAAAGGCAAGGAGGCTCATATTCTGCAGCGGCAAGATATATGTTGACCTCATCTCAAGCGAGCTCAGAGCCAAATCGCCCGACGTCGTAATAGCCAGAATTGAACAGCTCTACCCCAGACCCAAGGACGAGGTAAGTGCCGTTTTAAAGAGGTATGGTAAACTTGAAGAGGTGGTCTGGGTACAGGAAGAGCCACAGAACTCGGGAGCCTGGAAATACATGCTGCCTTTTTTCAGAAGGAAAATCATCAAGAAACAACTTCCACTCAGTTATATAGGGAGAAAACGCTACTCAAGCCCTTCCGAAGGACTTTCCTCCATGCACGGATACAATCAGGATCTGCTTATAAAGCAGGCGTTCAGCATAGACAAAGTAGTGGAGGGAAATGAGGAAAGCGGCATAACCTGGCACAGAGATATCTGAAACAAACGTGCAAGCGAGGGAGAAAATGGCCAAGAACATCGTCGTTCCCCACTTGGGGGATTCCGTAATAGAAGCAACAGTAATCAAGTGGACCAAACAACCGGGAGACACTGTAAGACTCGGAGAGACCGTTGTTGAGCTTGAAACCGAGAAAGCTAATTTTGAAGTTGCCGCCGAAGCAACAGGAATTGTGGCGGCAATAGCGAAAAAAGCCGATGAGGATGTCGAAGTGGGAGACATCCTAGGAAGCATCGAGACATCCACAGGGAAAGGGAATACAAAAACCGATGCAGAAAAACCTGCCAGGAAAACTGAAGCCACACCCCAACCTTCAACCGAAGAAACTCCTAGGGAGAGTCAGCCTGAAGACAAACCGGATACGCGCGTGACTCCCGTCGCAAGAAATATCGCCGAACAGAATGAAGTCGACCTCTCCCAAGTCGTGCCCGAAGGGAACAGAATCACAAAAGACGATGTGGAAAAACATCTTGAGTCAAGCAGAACGGAAGAAAAAATCCCGCAGGAAGCCCCACTGGAGGAGAAAATTTCCGAAACCCCCGTGCCGGCAGATATCTTCCCGTCTCTCTCACAGCTTACCGTCGGCAGGGAAAGAAGGAAAAAAATGTCCAGACGTCGCAGGACTATCGCCAGACGTCTCGTGGAAGCTCAGCAGACGGCCGCCATACTCTCCACTTTTAATGAGATCGACATGTCTAACATAATGGAGCTTCGATCGAGAAAAAAAGACGCTTTCCGGGAAAAATACGGAGTCAGCCTTGGTTTTTCCTCCTTTTTCATAAAAGCTTCCATCGGAGCACTCAGGCTGTTTCCCGAGATAAATGCCGAGATCCAAGACGATGAAATAGTCTATAAGGACTACTACGACATCGGAATAGCCGTAGGGGCTGAAGGCGGGCTCGTCGTTCCCGTGATAAGGGAGGCTGACAGAAAAACCTTCGCGCAGATAGAAAAAGAAGTAAGAGAGCTTGCCGAGAAGGCAACCGCAAACACGCTTTCGCTTGATGAGATTTTCGGCGGGACTTTCACCATAACAAACGGAGGGGTATACGGTTCGCTTATGAGCACTCCTATACTGAATCCCCCTCAGGTCGCAATACTTGGACTCCACAAGATAGAGGAAAGACCCGTGGCGGTTAACGGAGACATAGTCATAAAACCGATGATGTACACGGTACTAAGCTACGACCACAGGATAGTTGACGGAAGGGAGGCGGTTCAGTTCCTCGTAAAAGTAAAGGAGCTTATCGAAGACCCCGAGACTCTTCTTATCGAAGGATAAAACCGCACAACGTAAAACAACCAAAAACCTTCGCACTAACTGTCCGGGGTTCTATGAGCTTGTATCCAGTTCAAGCATGTCACCCCATTTTTCTGTTACATAAGCAGATAGTTTTTCCCATTCTGTGTAACTGCTCATTCTGCCCATTATTTCGCGGGCGGAATCTCTTGATTCGCCAAGCAGTGCGGAATCTCTTATAAGATTGGCGAAGCTAAAACCGGGAACTCCCGACTGTTTAGTACCCATAAATTCTCCGGGTCCCCTGTTGGCAAGATCAGACTCGGAGATTCTGAATCCGTCTGAAGTCTCGCCCATTATTTTAAGCCTGTCTGCGGAATCCTCTCCCGACATGAACGAATACACTATATAACAGGTTGACTCATGCTCCCCTCTTCCCACTCTTCCCCTCATCTGGTGGAGCTGTGAAAGTCCGAAGCGTTCTGCGTTTTCTATAACCATGACAGTGGCATTGGGAACGTCGACTCCTACTTCTATAACCGTCGTGGAAACGAGAATATTGCACCGCTGCGCAAGAAAATCGTCCATAACCGCCTCTCTCTCATCGCTTTTCATCCTGCCGTGGAGAAGCGAGACACTAAATTCAGAGAAGTCTCTGTGCAGTTCCTCGACCATTCTGGTTACGTGCCTTACGCGTTTAAAATCCTGATTCTCGGATTCCTCAATAAACGGATAGACAAAATAGGCCTGACGCCCTTCTTTGAGTTTTTTTCTTATCTGATCGTAAAACCATATTCTGTTTTCCTGAGTATCTCTAAGAACAAATGTCTCCACCTTTTTCCTTGAAGGAGGAAGCTCGTCAATCACCGAAATCTCAAGATCTCCGTACACTGTGATGGCCAAGGTTCTTGGAATCGGAGTAGCCGTCATAACAAGAACATCGGGCACCATCGCTTTCCTTACAAGCTTGGCTCTCTGCACAACTCCGAACCTGTGCTGTTCATCTATTACCACAAATCCAAGAGCCCTAAAATCCACTGCTTCTGAGATCAGGGCGTGGGTTCCGATCACAATATCAGCCTGTCCGGTTCTTATCTCTTCGTGGACGCGGAATTTGTCCGCCTTTGAAAGCGCACTTTTAAGGAGAACTACTCTTACCGCAGCGTTCTCGGTGATTTGTCCGATATTTCGAAAATGCTGTTCGGCCAGTATCTCAGTCGGAACCATAAGTGCAGCCTGATAGCCAGATTCAACCGCCCTGAGCATCGAGACAAGGGCAACGAGAGTCTTTCCGCTTCCCACATCACCCTGAAGAAGCCTGTTCATGGGCTTGGAGGAAACCATATTTGACTTTATTTCTGAAATAGCTTTTTGCTGAGCATTCGTAAGGCTGAAAGGAAGCGAACGAAGAAGTTTTTCGGAAAGAGAACCTGAGGAGTCAAAAGATATACCGTTAGTCTGTTCCACCTTTCGTTTCTTCGAGAAAAGGCCGAGCTGGAGAACGAAAAACTCGAAAAATATAACGGTCCTGTGGGCCCGTGACCCTGCGACCGAAGCAGAGTCGTCAAAATCAACCGGCGGGAGGTCGTCGGGAGGGAAATGCACATGCTCAAGCGCCTCGGGCAGATCCATCAGGTCGTGGTTTTCACGAATGTCTTTGGGAATCAGCCCCCTGAAATACCTTGCGTAGCCGTCAAGAGCTACTCTTACTGTCTCTCTCAGTTTTTTCTGAGTAAGACCTTCTGTAAGCGGGTAAACAGGAACGATCCTTCCGAACTGAAGAGGGTTTCCGATATCCTCTTCACTTTCTATTATCTCAATGTCCTGGACAAGCGGATGAATTATCTGAACAGTTCTGCCGCCAGGGGCGAGGGATACCTTGCCGTGAATTATGAAACTCGCACCCTTTTTAAATATTCCCCTGAGATATGAAGGATTGTAATTAAACCAGGTGAGCCTGAGCCTGCCGGTCCCGTCATAAATCACCACCTGAAAAAATTTTCTCTTTTTGTTTCTTATATCCGCCACGGAAACGATCGTGCCCCGAACAGTGCAGGAATCCCCCGGAGCAATTTTCGATATCTGCACTATCTCTCGGCGGTCATCGTATTTTCTCGGAGAATAAAAAAGAAGGTCGGAAACGGTAAATATGGATCTTTTCGCAAAAAACCCCGCAACCTTAGATCCGACCCCCTCAAGGGTCATTATGCTAACGGAAGATGCGTTCCCACCCGGAAGAAGTTTCTTTCCGGAAACGGATGTTTTTGCGGGTGCAGTATTGTGTTTGTTTTTTGTAACAAGACTTACAGCTTTGCGAACGGTCGACAGCGCAAAAAATATTTTTTTCCTTTTCTCTCTTCGTCCCAGTCCTCCGAATCCGGAAAAGGAATCCCTGAGGGTGGTTATGAGAATTCTTATTTCCGCAGGAGGACCGGATGTAAGAACTTTGGTGCATAGCTTCCTTACATCCCCTTCAAGGTCAGCCATCCTGTCAAGATTTGAGAAATTGTTTTTTGAGGCAAAATCAAGAGGGGTTTCCAGATGGTTCAGAGATTTTTCCAGCTCGCCCCGCCACATAATAAATCAGACTTTTTCCGCTTCAGCGGCTTTTCTAACTACATTGCCGTCCTTATCTAGGTTAAGAGTGCTTCTGCACTTCGGATAGCCGCTGCAGCCGAGAAAATGCCCGCGCCGGCTGCGGCGAACAACCATGGGTTTACCGCATTTCTCGCATTTTATGTCTTCGCGGACCTCAGGAGCTTCTTTCTGCTTTATGACGATCCTTCCGTCGTCCTGCCTGATAAATTCTTTGGGGTTTTTGCAATCGGGATACTTTGAGCAGGAAAGAAACTGACCGTAGCGCCCCTGTTTTATTACCATGGGGCCCCCGCATTTATCGCATTCTATATCATCGCAGATCTCGGTGTCGGTCTTACTGCTCACGGTAATCTTGCCGTCCTCTGTCTTCGTAAAGTCCTTCGCATTTCTGCATTCAGGATAACCGGAGCAGGAAAGAAACTGACCGTAGCGCCCTTCTCTAATAACCATCGAGGCTCCGCATTTGTCGCATTCTACATCGGTTGGAATTTCAATCTTGCGCCCCTCAATTTCCTCCTCGGCTCTAGTCAGGCTTTTTGAGAACCCTTCGTAAAAGCCCCGCAGCAGCTCAACCCAGTGAACTTCACCTTCTTCGACCCTGTCAAGACTGCTTTCCATACGGGCCGTAAACTCTTCGTCCATTATTCCCGGAAAACCCTCCATCAGAAAATCGTTCACGGAAAAAGCCAGGGAAGTCGGAACAAACTTTCTTTTCTGGCGTTCGGCGTATCCCCTGTCCTGTATGGTCGAGAGAATTGAAGCATAGGTCGAGGGTCTTCCGATACCCTTTTCCTCAAGTTCCTTTACAAGCGAACTTTCCGAATACCTGGGCGGCGGCTGAGTGAAATGCTGCTTGGGATCAAGCTTTAAAAGAGAAAGAATATCTTTTTCAGATAATTCGGGAAGCCGTTTGTCCTCGTTTTTTTTCGAGTTCTTATCCGTATCATCGGTTTCTTCTTTTTCAGTTGCCTCCTCATAAGCAGCTGTAAAACCCGGGAACTTCATCACGTTACCCGTGGCTCTGAAAACGGCATCGCCGGCCGTGATATCAACACGTGTCTGGTCGTATACAGCCCGAGACATCTGCGAAGCAACAAACCTTTTCCATATAAGGGAATAAAGCTTGTACTGATCTTCGGTGAGAAATTTCCTGAGATCTTCGGGACGCCTCGAAGGGAAAGTGGGTCTTATGCATTCGTGGGCATCCTGTGCGGATTTTTTCACCTTAAAGGTATTCTTCGGACGCCCCGGCACATAGTCCGTTCCGTAATTCTCGGATATAAACTCCCTTGCTTCTGCCACGGCGTTATCAGAAGTTCTCACCGAATCGGTTCTCGTGTAAGTTATAAGTCCTACGGGTCCCTCGCTTCCAAGCTCAATTCCCTCGTAGAGTCCCTGAGCAACCATCATAGTCTTTTTCACGGAAAGTGGTGTTTTTTCGAGCAGTCCTGCTGAAGGGTGCTTGTTATGAAAGGAGGAAGAGGGTTTCTTCTGCGTTCTTTTCTTTCAATCTTCCCTACGATAAAATCCTTTCCCGCAATGGCGGAAACTATTTCCTCTGATTTCTGCTGGTTTTCGATCTTGGCCTTTTTCCCCCGAAACATATGGAGCGAAGTCGCGAAGGCATCCTTGTCGGTGTCCGCAGTCCTCTTAACAAGCGCGTCAAGGGTCCAGTATTCCCGCGGCTTGAAATTCTGAATTTCCCTTTCCCTGTCGACGATAAACTTAAGAGCAACGCTCTGCACTCTGCCCGCACTCAATCCCTTTCTAACTTTCTTCCAGAGAACGGGACTCACTTTGTAGCCGACTATTCTGTCAAGAATTCTTCTTGCCTGCTGAGATTCAAAACGGTCTGAGTTAATCGCAAGGGGCCTGCTCATCGATTCCCTGACGCCTGCTTCGGTTATTTCGTGTATAAGAACCCTTTGGGCTTTCTCCCACAAATCAAGTCGGTTCGCGATGTGCCATGCGATCGCTTCCCCTTCTCTGTCCGGGTCGGAAGCAAGATACACTTTTTCCGCATCCTGCGAGGCTTTTTTCAGATTCTCAAGATACTTGGTCTTACCTTTTATGACAGTATATCTGGGCTTGAAATCGTTTTGGATATCCACTCCGAGACTGCTGTTTGGAAGATCTACAAGATGCCCTGAAGAGGCTTCCACGCGGAAATCCCGACCGAGATACTTCTTTATTGTTCTCGCTTTTGAAGGAGATTCGACTATGACAAGGGATTTAGCCATAAAAGCAGTTGTTCCGTAAAATCTGTGTAAATCTTAATAAAAAACCTAAAAACCTGTCAATACCGATAAACGAAAATCATATCGGCAAATTATTCCCCCGAGATCTCTGCCGCATATCAGACTTCCATACTCCGCGCAAAAATCTCGTTAGCATTATACCAACTAAGCGAATTTTCAATACCCCTCTCAATATTAAAGCGAGGCTCCCAGCCCAGAACCCTTTTCGCTTTATCTCTGTCTGCCAGTGTAGCTTCGATATCGGAGGGATGCGCAGGCAGGTAAGCGATTTCAGCTTTTTTACCGGTCCTGCTCTCTATTACACTTATGATTTTATTGAGGGAAACAGAGGCTGCACTTCCAAGATTTATTATCTCAAAACCCAGATTTCTCATCGCCAGAACCGTGCCCGCCGCTATATCGTCAACATAGGTAAAATCCCTTTTCTGCTCCCCGTCACCGAGTATGCCTATTTCCTGTCCCTCGTTTATCCACTTTATAAACCGAAAAACACTCATGTCCGGTCTTCCTGCCGGACCGTAAACCGTAAAGTAGCGAAGCACCGAAATATCTATTCCGTAAAGAGAGTTGTAAACCGAGCAAAGACCTTCGGCCGATTTCTTTGAGGATGCGTATGGAGAAAGCTGATGATCGGTCTTCATATCCTCCGCAAAAGGAATTTCATTTTTCCCGTAAACGCTTGAAGTCGAGGCGAGAACAAGCTTGCCTATTGATTCTGAGCGGCACAACTCAAGAAGATTAAGAGTCCCGATCACATTAGTGGAGTAATATATCCAGGGATCGTCAATGCTCTGGCGAACACCGGCACGGGCCGCCAGGTGAATAATGCAGTCAATTCGAGCACCCTTGCAAAGACTCCTTATTTGCCCGAACACCGGAACAAGCTTCAAGTTGTCCGATATGTCACACTCAAACAGAGTGAATCCTTCTAGCTTGCAAAGGGCTTCAATCCTGTGATGCTTCAGTCTCACATCGTAAGCATCGCACATGTTGTCGAGCCCGAAAACACAATCTCCGCGTTCAAGGAGAAACTCGCATACTCTGGCCCCTATAAATCCTGCGCAACCCGAAACAATTACATTCATGATAGTAAAGACTTCTCCAGGCCCATTTCTTTTACCTGCCGACTCCGAAATAACTGATGCCTAATGCCTCAAGTCTTAAATAGTCATAGATATTTCTTCCATCAAATACAACAGGAGTTTTCATCAGCTCCTTTATCATATCGAAATTCGGTTGCCTGTACTGACTCCATTCGGTGTGAATCACAAGCGCATCAGCCCCGTTGCAGACATCATAGTAGGATTCCAAGTAATCCAGGCTGTCTTCAAAGACGGCCCTAGCGTTTTCCATAGCAGCCGGATCGTGCACGGCAACCGAACACCCCGCCTCAAGGAGTCTGTTTATCACGTAAACAGACGGCGCCTCCCTTATGTCATCCGTGTTGGGCTTAAACGAGATTCCCCAGACGGCAATTCTCTTTCCTTCAAGGTCGTTATCGAAAAATTGGGCTATCTTGTTGAAGAATCTTTCTCTCTGAGCGGCATTCACGCGGTCAACCGCCGATACCACCCTGGGTTCATAGCCGACATCATGCGCCATTTTCTCAAGAGCCTTTACGTCCTTTGGAAAACATGATCCTCCGTACCCCACTCCCGGGTAGAGATAATATCTGCCTATCCTCGAGTCAGATCCCACGACCGAGCGCACCTCGGATACGTTAGCACCCAGAAGCTCGCACAGATTGGCTATATCGTTCATAAAGGATATTCTGGCGGCAAGCATAGCGTTTGAGGCATACTTCGACATTTCCGAAGACCGTATGGAAATCACAATTGTCCTGTCAGAAGACATCATGAAAGGGGAGTACAGTTCCTTCATAACCGAGCCTACCGATTCTTCTTCAACTCCTATAACGACTCTGTCGGGCTTAATAAAATCATCAATTGCGGCACCCTCCTTGAGAAATTCAGGGTTTGATGCCACACCGAATCTCTGATCGGTAAGGGATTTTATTGTGTCCCGCACCTTCTCCGTAGTACCCACGGGAACCGTACTTTTGGTTACCACTATCTTGTATCCATCAAGGTTCTTTCCTATTGACCGGGCCACATCCAGAACAGAGGAGATGTCGGCTTCGCCGTTCTCCGCCTGAGGAGTTCCGACCGCAATGAATACCAACAGGGACTTCCTTATGGCCGCAGCTATGTCAGTGGTAAAAGAAAGCCTTCCCTCATCTATATTGCTGCGCACCATATCTTCGAGACCGGGCTCAAAGAACGGAACCCGTCCTCGCTGAAGGTCTCTGACCTTATCCTCGTCTATATCAACACACACGACATCGTTCCCGCTTCCGGCGAAACATGTTCCCGTGACAAGGCCTACGTAACCTGTTCCTATAACGGCTATCTTCATTTATTAATTCTCCCCAAAAAACCTGCAAGTTAAACTAACACAGACATTCTCTGTAACTGATAAAAAATATAGGGTATAACAAATCCCCGAGAAATAAACAAAACCGAGAAAAATCCCTCAACGGACAAAGTATAATTACAGTAAAAAAGCAGGGAGGCGGATATTGAAATCTCACACAGAGTATCTTTGGTTTAACACTGACAAAAAAAGAGAGTTTATTCATATAACTCCAACTGTAAGACGAATCGTGCAACAAAGCGGCATAACTGAGGGTTTTGTCCTTGTGTCAGCAATGCACATAACGGCTTCTGTGTTCATAAACGACCTTGAGCAGGGACTCTTTGAGGATATCTGGGAGTGGCTTGAAGGACTCTCTCCCTTCAGGGAAGATTACAAACACCACAGCACGGGGGAAGACAACGGCGACGCTCACCTGAAAAACCTCCTCATGCACCACCAGGTTATGGTTCCCGTAACGGAAGGAGACCTTGACCTCGGTCCTTGGCAGGAAATCTTCTATGGGGAGTTTGACGGAAAAAGAAGAAAAAGGGTCGTGGTAAAGGCTGTCGGGATATGAAAAACACAGCAAATAACAAAGAACCCAGAATATTCATAGATAGCCGAGGCAGATGGTTTCACGACGGGGTCAGAATAACTCACAGGTGGACATACCTTGAGAACAACAAAAACCTCGACGTAGACGCAGACGGAAGGCTCTTTGTTGAAGAACAGGGGAGCAGAGTCTACATTGAGTGCGAGGATACACCTTTTGTCATTACCATGATCTACAGAACGGAGAGCGGTTTTTCAATAAGGTTAAACGACGAATCCCGGGAGGAGCTGGACCTAGAGACTCTCACCATAGCAGAGCAGAACATACCTTACGTGAGAATAAAGAATGGCAAGTTCACAGCCCGTCTTCTTCGCCCCGCTTATTATGAATTCATGAAGTATGCCGACAGGGACGAAAAAGGGTTTTATGTTGAACTCGACGGCAAAAGACACTATCTGCAGAACCCGAGACGGAATCAGTGAAAGGCCGTGCATACCCTTGCAACCAGTTCATCAGTGAACATCCTTCCCTTGGCGGTGATCCTTAGGCGGCCGTCGTCGGTGAGAATAAAGCCGTCAGACTCAAGGTATTCCAAGGCGCAGGTATCGGGCTCGCAGCCGAAACGTTTTTTTACGTCCGCAATCCCTACCCCCTGGCTTAGCCGAAGTCCCATAAGAAGCGTATCTTCAAGAGCGGTTGCCCGCGACAGATCATAAGAGGCACAAACGGCATTTCCCTTGCCTGCAATCCTCTTCATGTAGAGTTCGGGATTCCTTACGTTTGACCATCTTCTCCCCCACCCCTCCTCTCCTCCCGATCTGATGTGAGAATGAGCCCCGGCGCCTACGCCCACATAATCATGACAGTTCCAGTAAATAAGATTATGCCTGCACTCATAGCCCTGCCGGGCAAAATTTGATATTTCGTAATTGCCATACCCTTCTGCTTCGAGGATCTGCCGTGCGCTGCGCATAAACCCGGCCAAAACAGAGTCATCAGGAACAAAGAGCTTCCCTCTGCGCAAAAGCGTCGCAAACTCGGTTCCAGGCTCAATAGTAAGGCAGTAGGCAGATATATGGGTCGGAGAGAAACTTAGGGCGGTGCGTATATCATTTTCAAACTCTTCGCGAGTCTCCTGCGAGCTTCCGTATATAAGATCAAGATTGTAGTTGTGAAAACCGGCGTCCCGGACATCAGCAAGCGTACGAGCGCAATCGTCAGGAACCATAGATCTCCCGTAGAAATCAAGCTTTCTGTGTGAAAAAGACTGCACTCCAACGCTTATCCTGTTTACCCCCAGGAGCATCAGTGAAATGAGTTTTTCTCTGTCCGCAGTTCTCGGGTTTACTTCAAGACTCACTTCTGCTGTGGGTGAGAGGGAGGCCATTGAGGCGAGCCGCCCCATTACCATGCCTATGCTTTCAGGCTTTAGAAGCGACGGGGTTCCTCCTCCGAAAAACACAGTGCTTATCTGTCTGCCTTCAATAACGCCCCGGAAATTTTCAATCTCCCGTTCCAGAGCACAGAGATAATCATCCTCCGGAAAGTTGCCATTAGTCCCATAAGAGTTAAAATCACAATAAGGACATTTGGTAAGACAATACGGAATATGAACATATACGCCAAGGGGCGTTTGGTCTTTATTTATGTTCTCTTTCATTCGCACTCAAGCGGCACACCGCGGTTGCCACATCATGAGTATACCGAAAAAATTTCTTCTTCTCGTTTCGCTGCTGCTGCTTTCGCAGACAGTGAAGGCACAGGAAGTAATCCAGGTTGAACAGGCTGTCAAGATAGCTTTGCTTAACAGCCCGGAGCTGCGAATCTCCCGTTCAGAAGTCGATATCTCGAAATCAATACTCAGCCAGGCAAAAGCTCCTCTCTATCCCCAGCTAAGCGGAAAACTCGTAGTGCCTTTTGTGGGAAGGGAATCCGGTTTTTACGTCGATCAGATGATATGGGACTTCGGAAAGACAAAAGCCAGAATAAGGGCAAGACAACATCATCTGGAATCCGCAGAATACTTGCTTGCGGGCTCAGAAACAATGCTGGTGCGCGATACGCGCATTGCCTACTATCAGGCACTTTCTGAGAAAAACCGCCTTGACGGAGCGGCTACGGAGACCAAACGCAGGCAATGGCTTCTTGAAAAAGCAGAAGAGCTTTTCGCCGTCGGGAAAAAGTCCGCCCAGCAGCTAAGTCAGGCAGAGATCGACCTGCATCAGGCAAAACTTGAACTGGTCTCAAGGGAAAACTCTTATGAACTCGCCATGCTTAAGCTGAAACACCTTATGAACGACCCCCTGCTCGGGCAATTCGACATCCGTGAAGACCTTGCCTATAAGAAGGTACACGAGACCAGAGAAGACCTTGTCGCCCTGGCCCTTTCCAAAAACCCGGAGATAAAGAGCCTCCTGGCGGACCGGAATGGAATCAGAGCCTTGATTTCAGGAAACAGGGGTAGATTTCTCCCGTCGGTATTCAGCAGGGCGGCATACAGATTTGAAGGAGAAGGCGCCGAGACGCCGGCTTTTGTTGCCGGGCTCGGAGTTAAGATTCCAATCTTCGAGGGATTCTCAAGGTTTGGCCGGATGGCGCAGTCAAAAGCTGAACTCACAAGAAACGAGGCTCAGACCGAACTGCTAAAGAACAGAATTATTTTTTCAGTTGGAAAGTTCTATCTCGAACTCAAACACCTTGAGAAAAGAATAAAAATACTTGAGGATTCACAATCGATATCGGAGAGAAACCTGCTTGTGGTCAAGGAAAAATACGAGTCAAGAAGCGCTTCCAAAATAGAATTTACTCAAGCCCGGGCACTTTACGAGGATGCGGTAGCAGACTACAAAAATTCCATATATGACTATAAAATAGCAAGGCTAAGGCTTCTAAGCCTTTGCGGAAAAGAGATAAAATGAAAAATTTCCCCAACTCAAAGCTTTTCTACATCGCCGCCGGCGTGGTCCTTATCGCGGCATACTTTATTTTTTTCCGGGGAGAGCAAGGAAAAATAGAGTACATATCACAAAAGATCGAGACAGGAGACATAACTTCACTGGTAAGAGCCTCGGGAACCTTAAAACCAACTAAGGAAGCAAGAATATACTCACAAATAAACGGAACGATAAAGGAAGTCCGCTCAGAGGTGAACGATGAAATCGCAAAGGGCCAGGTGCTAGCCCTTATAGAAGAGCCGGAGAATCTCTCAGGAGACATCAAATACTTCAAGGAGATACTTAAGAAGACCTCAACCGACCTTGAGATTTCAATCAACTCGCATGAGGCTGACAAGAGGCTTTACAAAAAAGAGCTTATTTCCAGGGAAGAGTTCAATATATCTCTATCCGAGCACAGCGCGGCGGTTGCCGCCCGGGAAAAGGCCCGAGTCGACCTGGAGGCGGCGCAGAGAAGCTTTAATGCAACACGAATCACTTCCATGCTTGACGGTGTGGTGCTTGAGAAGAACATCATAATCGGCGAACAGATACATCCGAACAAGCCCGAACCACTGTACATACTCGCTGAAAACCCCCGAACTCTTCATCTGGTTTCAAACGTAAGCGAAGCCGACATAGGAAAGATAAAGAAGGATCAGGACGTACTTTTCAGAGTTGACGCTTTTCCCGGAAAGAATTTCAGTGCGAAGGTGAAACAGGTGGCAAACTCTCCGAACATAAAAAACGACGTAGTGACCTACGATGTAACATGCCTTGTGGAGAACCCGGAGCTCAAGCTTAAACCCGGAATGACCGCAGAAGTCAAAATAGTCATATCAACAAAAAAAGACGTGCTTAAAATTCCCACTGCGGCGCTCCGTTTTATTCCCCCAAAGTCCTTAGACGCCTCTACTGACAGGGATGAAAATGTCTGGATCCTCAGGCAGGGAAAACTCTCGCCCGTAGCAGTAAAGACAGGCATAAGCGACGACTTTCACACAGAGGTTTTGAGCGGTCCGCTTTCCGAAGGAGATGAAATAGTGGTTGAGTACACGGTTTCGGGCAGAAAAAACAAAGGACCGGGCTTCGCACTTCCCCAGCCGAAAAGATTCTGATGAAACCTCTGGTAATCAAGCTTAAGAACATCCGCAAAACCTACTCGAACGGAAAAATGGAGGTAGAAGCACTTCGGTCCATAAACCTTGAGATCGCACAGGGAGAATTCGTTGCCATCATGGGGTCTTCAGGCTCCGGCAAGAGCACCCTTATGAACATTCTCGGCTGCCTAGACACGCAGAGCAAGGGAGACTACATACTTGACGGTATCGATGTAATGGAACTCGGAAGCGACGAGAAAGCGGAAATACGGAGCATGAAAATCGGCTTTGTTTTCCAAAGTTTTAACCTGCTGTCTCGAACCACGGCACTTGAAAATGTGGAACTTCCACTGGTCTACTCAGGAATGCCGGGGATAGAGAGAAAAAAACTTGCCTCAGCGGCCCTCGCCCTTGTGGGACTTGAGCAAAGAGCAGATCATATTCCCAACCAGCTCTCGGGGGGACAGCAACAGAGGGTGGCAATAGCAAGGGCGGTTGTAAACAACCCGAGGATAATACTTGCGGACGAACCCACCGGAAATCTGGATACGGCAACAAGTTACGAGATAATGAAGATATTCAAAGAACTGAACGAACAGGGAAAAACGATAATCATGATAACGCACGAAGAAGACATAGCTTCCCGCTCAAAAAGAACGATAACCCTTAGGGACGGGGAGATCATCCAAGACAGACCGAACAACAACCCAATTTAGCCCTGCCGAGCCACCACACAACCCAATGTCAATGTATCTGGGTTATAAGCCCAAATCGCCCGCTGGAAGACCCGCATGAAGTCCACAATGAAAGATTGCCCCGGTCTCTAATCAATCAGTCCTCTTCCGGCATCATCACGAATTCCGGATAGGCTTCAATACCCAGCTCGCCCACATCCTGACCAAGAGCTTCGACATCCTTTGAGACTCGCAACCCCAAGGTCCGGTCAATGAGAAACAGCAGCGCCATCGAAGACACAAACACAAACGCGCCAACGGCCAAAATACCGATGGTCTGAGCATACAGGCTTCCGCCGCCGGCGATGCAGACCGCCAAAGTCCCCCAGATGCCCGTGCAGAGATGAACGGGAACAGCACCCACGACATCGTCTATCTTTACTATTTCCAAAAGCTTAATGGACAGCAGGCAGACCATGCCCCCAATCGCTCCGATCACTACTGCCCAGTGATGCTGGACGATATCCGGTGCCGCTGTGATCGCAACGAGACCGGCCAGAGCACCATTAAGTCCGGCAAACAGATCGATGCGGCCCAGCACAGGACGGGAGAGGCTCAGAGCTGCCAAAACCCCGGCCGCCGCAGCTAAGTTGGTATTGGAGAAAATATTGCTCACCGCCACGGCATCAAGTGCGCCGCTAAGCGCTAGCTGTGAACCTCCATTGAAGCCAAACCATCCCAGCCACAGAATAAAAACGCCGAGAGTGACAATCGGAACATTGGATGGAGGAGTTAACTTAACACTGCCGTCAGCACGGAATTTACCTGAACGTGGCCCAACCATTATGGCACCCGCAAGTGCCGCCCAGCCTCCTGTGGAATGGACAATTGTCGAACCGGCAAAGTCTTTGAAGCCCAATTCAGCCAACCAGCCTCCACCCCAAGTCCAGGCACCAACAACCGGGTAGATGACCGCGGTCAACAGAGCGATGAAAACAAAGAAAGACCACAACCTAACACGTTCGGCCAGAGCCCCCGAGACAATCGAAGCCGTGGTCGCCACAAACACCATTTGGAAGAACCAGTCTGACATCGTCGAATAGCCGCTCTCGACAACGGTCGCGGTGACAGTTTCATCGCCGCCCAGCAAGGCCACTTCATCCGGAGTCGTGCTGTACAGAAATTGAAGCGAACCAAACCAGCTGCCCGGCTCGACGCCGACATACATGATGTTGTAGCCGATCAGGTAGTACGCCAGTCCGGCAATGGAGTAAAGACCAATGTTTTTCAGGCAGATGACCGAAGCGTTTTTAGTCCGTACAGAACCCGCCTCAAGCATTGTAAAGCCTGCGGCCATCCACATAACTAGGGCACCCCAGACAAGAAACCCAAACGTATTGAGAACGAACTGTGTCTCGTCCTCAACGGCAGCCCACGCGGACACGGGCAACAAGATACAGGCCAGGAGTATCGCAACAATGCCGAATCTACTCACAGCCCTCGCGACACCATTCCGCCAGCCCCTAAACAACCGAAAGTCATTGATCATATCTACTCCTTACCTCCTTTGACGATTGACAGCGGAGATGTAACAGGAGACAAGACCAATACGGCTCCTAACGCAGAATAGCTCCTCCTGACGTTCATGTTGAGATTAAGTTCAGATATGGTCGTATCTGGTTACATCATGGTCAATTAAAGTTTCACGGGAAAGTGTAACCATGTCAATGATAAGCGACCGGGTGTGGGCGAGGAAGGGGGCGGGATTTAAAGAAAGCCTGAATTCGTTCTCTCGGCAACGCTAATATCTTCTCCCGCCTCAGAAGTGGACCCCAAAAATCAGACAGCACCTTAAGTGTATTTCCTTGGTATTCTAGAGAGTATACAGGAGGTACATGATGAAGAGTAAAAGACGTAATCATTCACCGCAGTTCAAGGCAAAGGTAGCGTTTTTAGCGGTAAAAGGAGACAAGACAGTAGCGGAGCTTGCCCGGCAGTTTGAGGTTCATCCCAATCAGATAAGCATGTGGAAGAAGAAGCAGCTCGGCAACGCCGCGGACAAAGTGTTCGGCCAGGGGGCGGGCAGCAAGGCGGCGGGCGAGAGCAAGTACGTAAACCAGCTTGAATCCAAGGTGGGCCAGCTGACGCTGGAGAACGATTTTTTATCAAAGGCGCTCGGTCGGCAGCGGCGCAAGAAGTTGGTAGTGCGCGGCCGGGCACTTTCTTTGGTAAGGCAGTGCAAACTGCTGGATATAAATCGCTCAAATATTTACTACAAACCTGTGGGGGTATCCCCGCAGGACGAAGAGATTATGAAGAAGATTGACAGGATCTACATTAAGTATCCGTTTGAGGGTTCAAGAAGGATGGTGTACGCCCTTAAGGCACAGGGCGTACAGGTGGGCAGAAAGCGTGTTATGAGGCTTATGGGGATACGAGGGCTTGCTCCCGGCCCCCAGACTACAAAGAAAGGGGGAGCAGAGCACAGGATATACCCGTATCTGCTGCGGGGGAAGACTGTAGAGCTTCCCGGGCAGGTATGGGCGGCAGACATAACGTATATAGAGATGAGCAGGGGTTTTGTGTATCTGTGTGCGGTAATGGACTGGCACTCGTGCAATGGACAGCGAGTTCTGCGTTGAAGCTCTGGAAGAAGCTCTTTGCAAGTATGATAAGCCCGAGATATTCAATACCGATCAGGGAAGCCAGTTCACAAGTGAAGAGTTTACGGGAGTTCTTAAAGACAGAGATATAAAGATAAGCATGGACGGCAAGGGAAGCTGGAGAGACAATGTTTTTGTGGAGAGGCTTTGGAGAAGTGTTAAGTACGAGGAAGTGTATCTGATGGCATGTGAATCCGTTGCCTCGGCAAAGGCAGGTATAGGGAAGTGGATAGATTTTTACAATGAAAAAAGACCACATCAGGGGCTTGGAATGAAAACGCCGGATGAGGTTTACTATGGTCTTGGGACAGCACAGAAGAATGTGGTTTGAAGCAATGAGACAGACAAAGCAGAGAGTTTATGGTTTTGGGAGTTTTAAAGATGTTTATGCGCTGGTGGGAATACACTTAAGAAAACAAAAATGCTGTCTAAAAAAGGGGACCACCTCTTTTTGAGGCTCTGCCAAAAATACCTGGCAACAATTCTAGCTGCCGCTTGAAAGAGTTATTCAGAGTCTATTGCATGCCGGTCATGAGTATTGGCTGTCCGGGTTGTGATTGGGAAAGTTGAAATCGCAGATTGCGGTTTTTTAGGGTGTTACGCAGAAGCTTTCGGAAGAGTCAGTCTTCTGATTTTTTTGCGATAGGGCTTATGCCGACTTCAAGGAGCTGTTCCGGGGAGATTTCCGAGGGAGCTTCTGTCAGGGGACAGGATCCTTTCTGCGTTTTGGGAAAAGCTATTACATCTCTTATCGACTCTCCGCCCGAAAGCAGCATCACAAGTCTGTCAAGACCGAGGGCTATACCTCCGTGTGGAGGGGCTCCGAATTCAAGAGCCTCAAGAAGAAAACCGAATTTTTCCCGTGCCTCATCTTCTCCTATTCCTATGGCGTCAAACACTTTTTGCTGTATGTCTTTTCTGTGAATCCTTATGCTTCCCCCGCCTATCTCCACTCCGTTTAAGACTATGTCGTAAGATTTTGAAGCGGCATCATCCGGGCAGCTCCCGATTTTTTCCACATCTTCGTCCCTAGGGGCGGTAAAGGGGTGGTGAACGGCGACGTATCTTTTATCTCTGGGGCTGTATTTAAGAAGCGGAAAATCTGTTACCCAGAGAAACTCAAGATCTTCTTTGCGGACGAGCGAAAGGGTCTGGGCGAGGCTTAGCCTTACGTTTGACATTACCTGGTTTACAATATCAACCGAGTCGGCGCCGAAAAACACTATGTCTCCCGGTTCCATTTCGAGGGCATCGGACAGGAGTTCACGCTCCCCTTCGCTTAGAAACTTGACTATTGGAGAGTTCCACCCGTCCTCGCCGACCCGTATCCAGGCAAGCCCTTTTGCTCCGAGCGAGATTGCGTATTCGGTAAGATCGTCTATTTCTTTTCTTGAGAGGTTTTCGGTTCCTCCTTTGAGGTTAAGTGCCTTTATCGCTCCGCCTTTATCAACGGCTCCGCGAAACACCTTGAACCGGGAGTCACGGAATATGGAGGAGATATCTTTTAGTTCAAGACCGAATCTCGTATCGGGGCAGTCGGTTCCGTATCTCTGCATGGCTTCTTCGTATGGCATTCTTAAAAAAGGAGTGCTTACGTCAACCCCTTTTGTTTCCCGAAGGACTGTTTTTATCATGCCTTCGACAACCGAGATCACGTCGTCTTCGCAGACAAAGGACATCTCCATGTCTATCTGGGTGAATTCGGGCTGTCGGTCGGCTCTTAGGTCCTCGTCCCGAAAGCATTTCACTATCTGGTAGTATCTGTCAAAACCCGAGATCATGAGGGTCTGTTTCAATATCTGGGGGGACTGGGGAAGGGCATAGAACTGACCCTCGTTAAGTCTGCTCGGAACCAGGAAGTCTCTTGCGCCTTCAGGGGTCGATTTCGTGAAATAGGGGGTTTCAATTTCAAGAAATCCGTTTTCGTTAAGGTGATTTCGCACCGCGGAGGCGACCTTGTGGCGTAAGATTATGTTATCCCGCATTGGCGGTCTTCTCAGGTCAAGATAACGGTACTTGAGTCTTAGGAGTTCATCGGCGTTCACTTCGTTTTCTATAAGAAACGGTATTGTCTTTGAAGTGTTGAGAATCCTTATTTGTTCGGCTACCACCTCGATTTCCCCGGTTTTAAGGTTCGGGTTCACTGTCTCCTCGGTCCTGGGAGTTACGGTTCCTTTTACGGCGATCACCCACTCATCCCGCAGAAGCTCTGCGATCTGGTGGATTTTCGGATCGCGCTGCGGGTTAAAAACAATCTGGCAAAGCCCCTGTCTGTCGCGCAGGTCGACGAAAATCACGCCGCCGTGGTCTCTTCGGGACTGCACCCAGCCCATAAGCGTAACGGAATTGTCAACTTGTTTTTTTCCAAGTTCTCCGCAGAAATCCGATCTTTTCCACTCTCCCATAAGCTCAAGCATTCGATAAGGATTCTCCCATGGCGGTAAGGATTGGCTAATCATACTAGATTGTTTGGCGTTGGCAAGGTTCCGGCGCTGTTTCCGGGACGATGTAGCGATAGTCTCTGCGATCCTGCGTTTTCGGAGAAAACAGCCGTATTTGGCGGCTGTAATGGGCTAGCACTCGCTGAGCTGGAGGGTGTCGAACACGATGGACAGTGCGTTCTACGTGGAGGCTTTGGAGGTACAGGTACAATAAGCCCGAGATATTCAACACTGACTAAGGAAGTCGGCACACAAATGATGAGTTTGCCGGAGCGCTTACAGACAGAGGGATTTAGATAGGCATGGACGCCAAGGGAAACTTATGGGACAATGTTTTTGTGGAAAGGCTGTGGAGAAGTCTTAAGTGCGAGGAAGTGTATCTGTGTGGGGTATGA
The DNA here is from genome assembly GCA_965200595.1 of Thermodesulfobacteriota bacterium. Lineage (GTDB taxonomy): Bacteria > Desulfobacterota_D > UBA1144 > Nemesobacterales > Nemesobacteraceae > Nemesobacter. The sequence continues at coordinate 442,555 of CBDAUE010000004.1, forward strand.
ATCGGTTGCCTCGGCAAAGACGGGTATAGGGGAGTGGATAGATTTTTACAATAAGAAAGACAAAACCCCATCGGGAAATTGGTATGGAAACGCCAAGTCAGGTTTACTATGGCCTTGGGACGGTACAGAACAATGTGGTTTGAAATTAGAGAGAAAGACACAGCAAAGAGTTTAAGGTGTTTTCGCACTGTCTCTCTGCCTTCTTTTTTTTCCGACCAGTTGTGTTTTCCTGCCCATATTGTGATAACTGCTGTGAGCTTTAAATCCCGAATTCGCACCATTTCATGAAACTACAGTTGCCTGACCTAAAAACACTGTGGGGTGACTGTTTAGGCGGTCTGACCGCCATGATTGTTGGTCTCCCGATTGGCATGGCATTTGGTGTCGCGTCTGGTATAGGAGCACTCGCCGGACTGTATTCCGCAGTTGCGGTGGGCTTCTTTGCTGCAATTCTGGGTGGTACGAGACAGCAAGTCTCTGGTCCAACGCCACCGATGACAGTTGCAATGACCGTTGTTGTTACAGTCTATGCAGCCGGCAGTTTGACCACCGCGTTTTTTGTGGTGATCATGGCTGGTGCAATTCAGATATTGCTTGGATTGTCACGGATTGGGCAATACATTGTGTACACGCCTTACATTGTCATATCCGGCTTTATGTCTGGTATTGGTCTTGTTGTGATTTTGATACAGCTTCCGCCATTTATGGGATCTGATCCCGTACCTGGTGGAGCGGTAGGTGCACTGCTCAGTCTTCCAGAAGTCATCAATCAGATCAACTTCGACGCATTCTGTATTGCAGCTATCAGTCTGTTGGTTGGTATTTCCTGGCCAGCACGGTTGGCCCGTTACCTGCCCAGGCCGATGGTGAGTCTGGTAGCAGGGAGCGCAGCGGGTATTTTGGTTTTCACCGGAGCGCCGATTCTCGGTGAATTGCCAATTGGGTTGCCGGACCTGCAGTTCACATCTTTGGAGCAAATTCCCGACCCTGCTTACCTGCTCCGCTTAATTGAACCAGCGGTTATTCTCGCGCTTCTGGGTTCTGTCGATAGCCTATTGACTTCTTTAGTTGCCGACAGTATTTCTGGCACGAACCACAATTCCAACAAAGAACTCATTGGTCAAGGCATAGGAAATATGGTGGCGGGTTTCATTGGCGCTCTCCCTGGTGCTGGTACCACCACGAACACTGTAACGAACATACGATCCGGAGGTACTACGCGGATTTCCAGCACGATGTGTGCGCTATTTTTGTTCGCTGCTATCCTTGGGTTAGGTCATTACCTTTCGCCTGTACCACTTGCTGCGCTTGCAGGCGTACTCATCGTCGTGGGACTGGATGTGATCGATTGGCCTCTCATGCGGCGACTTCATCGACTGCGGCCGCGGTATCTCTTTGCTCTACTCATAACGATGAGTCTGACTATTTTTATTGATGTCGTCACCGCAGTAGCAATAGGACTGATCGTCGCTGGCATGACCCACGCTGCGCAACTCGAGTCTCTTGAACTTGATAATATAGTGTCAGTACCAATGTTAGATAAGATTTTTCTTTATGACGAAGACAGTGAGCCAGCCAGTCTGGATCAGTTTTCAGCCAGAGCAGGGCTTGTTGACTTCCGAGGAACTTTCACAGTTTCGTCTTCTCGCAATCTCCATCGAATCATCGGCGAAGACATCAAGGCTCACGAACTTGTCATCTTCAATTTTTCAAACACCATTCATATTGACGACAGCGTTGCGATGGTCATCGTGCGCTTAATTAACGCTACTTTGGATAGCAATACGCAAATACTTGTCACCGGACTTAAAGGCGACACCGCTAAAACACTGGATTCGCTTGATGTATTGGCTCGCGTGCCTAATGAAAACATTCTGGAAACTATGGACGAATGTAAGCAGTTCGCACGCAAGATGTTTCTTCCTGCCTAAGATAGCAAACCTCGGCAATTCGGTTCCCAAAATGTTCTGTTACACACAACAGTTCAGAATGGTGCAACAATTCGTGAGCCGCGAGGTAATTGGGTCGGACCCGGACAACCTTGGCGTACCTAATGAACTGCACCAAACTATATTAGAAGGGAGTGCGAGCTGTTAAAGAAGAGACGACCCATCGACTCCGAATCGCTGCCTGAAATACTTTTCATGTTCACTGCACCTAGACTCACTTCCTTTGCGGATCAACTGCCAGATTGTTTGGCGTTGGCAAAGTCTCGGTGCCGTTTCCGGAAAGATGTGGCGATGGTTCCCACGACCTGGAGTTTTTCGGGAAAACGCCCGGCCGCGGCCATATTTCGTCCCGTTTGTTTTTTTCCATATTTTTCAATAGGCTTTAGCGTGGGGATGGTATTTCTCCAAAACACTGAACCGAAAGGAGCGTCCGTATGATTAAAAAAACAACCTTTTGCCGGAAAAACCTGTTTTTCGTATTGTCCATTTGTTTTGTCTTTCTCGCGAGTAGCTGCGCGGCTACTAGGACCCTTATAGAGAAACGAAATCTCGAGGTTGAAACCAAGATGTCGGAAACAATTTTTCTTGAGCCCGTGTCTCCCGAGCAAAGAGTTGTTTACGTCGACATAAAGAATACGACCGACAAGGAACTGCCCTCAATAGAATATGGAATCAAAGGCAAGATAGCTTCTAGCGGTTACAGGGTCACAGATGACCCGGCCGAAGCGACCTTCATTCTTCAGGCTAATATTCTCAAAGTCGGAAAGACCGATCTTGAGGAGGCTAACTCCCTGTTTAACACTGGTTTCGAAGGCGTGATCGAAGGAGCAGTCATCGGAGCGGTCATCGGAGGTGCCATCGGAGGGGATGTTGATGAGATTAACAAAGGCACCGTTGCAGGGGCTGTTGCGGGCAGTGTAGCGGGCTTTCTTTTCGATGCGCTTGTGACAGACGACCTGTTCACTATGGTCACCGATATTCAAATAAGGGAGCGCACTCAAAAAGGAGAAATTGTTTCACAGACAGAGACTACTGAAGTATCTCAAGGCACCGCGACTAAGACCACACAGACTTCACGTACTGATGGCGTTAAGTGGAAAATTTACAGGACCCGGATTGTTAGCGTTGCCAACAAGGCTAATCTTGACTTTGAGGAGGCGAAACCGCATCTTCAGGCAGGTCTTATGAGGTCGATAGGCGGGATTTTTTAAATTTACTTAAGTCTCTGGGGCCTTTCAGTCAGTTAAAATGCTTCATGCTAAACTGCCTTATTGGCAGGCGATTTAGGCTCCCAAGCATGTTAAAAAAGAGATATTTGCTTGGGAGCCTTTTCTGTTTCTTTCCGTTTTTAGAGGTGGTCCCCTTTTTTAGACAGCATTTTTGTTTTCTTAAGTGTATTCCCACCAACGCATAACCATCTTTAAGACTCCCAAAACCATAAACTCTCTGCTCTGTTTGTCTCATTGCTTCAAGCCACATTCTTCTGTGCTGTCCCAAGACCATAGTAAACCTCATCCGGTGTTTTCATTCCAAGCCCCTGATGTGGTCTTTTTTCATTGTAAAAATCTATCCACTTCCCTATACCTGCCTTTGCCGAGGCAACGGATTCATATGCCATCAGATACACTTCCTCGTACTTAACACTTCTCCAAAGCCTCTCCACAAAAACATTGTCTCTCCAGCTTCCCTTGCCGTCCATGCTTATCTTTATATCTCTGTCTTTAAGAACTCCCGTAAACTCTTCACTTGTGAACTGACTTCCTTGATCGGTGTTGAATATCTCGGGCTTATCATACTTGTAAAGCGCTTCTTCCAGAGCCTCCACGCAAAAACTGCTGTCCATTGTGTTAGACACTCTCCAGCTAAGAACCTTGCACGAGTGCCAGTCCATTACCGCACACAGATACACAAAACCCCTGCTCATCTCTATATACGTTATGTCTGCCGCCCATACCTGCCCGGGAAGCTCTACAGTCTTCCCCCGCAGCAGATACGGGTATATCCTGTGCTCTGCTCCCCCTTTCTTTGTAGTCTGGGGGCCGGGAGCAAGCCCTCGTATCCCCATAAGCCTCATAACACGCTTTCTGCCCACCTGTACGCCCTGTGCCTTAAGGGCGTACACCATCCTTCTTGAACCCTTAAACGGATACTTAATGTAGATCCTGTCAATCTTCTTCATAATCTCTTCGTCCTGCGGGGATACCCCCACAGGTTTGTAGTAAATATTTGAGCGATTTATATCCAGCAGTTTGCACTGCCTTACCAAAGAAAGTGCCCGGCCGCGCACTACCAACTTCTTGCGCCGCTGCCGACCGAGCGCCTTTGATAAAAAATCGTTCTCCAGCGTCAGCTGGCCCACCTTGGATTCAAGCTGGTTTACGTACTTGCTCTCGCCCGCCGCCTTGCTGCCCGCCCCCTGGCCGAACACTTTGTCCGCGGCGTTGCCGAGCTGCTTCTTCTTCCACATGCTTATCTGATTGGGATGAACCTCAAACTGCCGGGCAAGCTCCGCTACTGTCTTGTCTCCTTTTACCGCCAAAAACGCTACCTTTGCCTTGAACTGCGGTGAATGATTACGTCTTTTACTCTTCATTATGTACCTCCTGTATACTCTTTTAGAATACCAAGGAAATACACTTAAGGTGCTGTCTGATTTTTGGGGTCCACTTCCATACTTGGGTTGCCTTACATAATTCTTAGAGGTTTGTTTCCCAGTGACCATCCTAAATCTTACAGCAAGCCTACTTGAATCACCCGTTGTTTCTCTGGGGCAGTTTTTCGTTAATTTCTTATACGGAAGTCTTCCCTCTCCGTTTTCTTACAATGAATGTCATCTTTGCTGCGCTCAAGAGGGAACGCAACTCGGTATATGGAAACAGACTGTTCGGAAAACAAAAGCTAATAGAGGTTTTGCTTTCCCGCAAGACAGAAGAACATTGTAACACCTGCGGCGCTAAACTTGGTACAGAGGGAGCACCTTATCAATTTAAGGATAAAGGATTTGGTACGATAGGTAACAATGGGGAAGTCGTACAGGAATGTTGCGAACATGCGCTCAAGACCTACAGGAAAACATGCCATAGAAGTAACTATTGATGATAAAGAGTGGTTGGAAAAGTTTCAGACAAGCGCAGAATCTGCCCCTCCAGGAAGTTCGCTGGAAGTAGAACTAGAAGAAAAACCTACATAAAGAATGAAGATGGTGAGATTGTTGGTAAGCCGTCATATAGGGTTGTAAAAGTTCTTGGAGTAGAACTTCCTGCAAAACAATCAACCTTAAAGTTTAACAATGGCTGAATTTCAATTAGGAGTCTATTAACTTTCCTAAATATAGTTTCCTAAAAACAGAGCAGGCGGTTACAGTTCAGATACGGAGGCGTTGCGGGATGTGTTCACCAATGGCTTTTCAACCCTCCTCTGCACCCGTTCCCGTCCCTGTTTTTTCCCCTCACCCCCTTGACACCCGCAAAATCGTGCTTACTTTATAGTTGGCACTTGGCAGGCGCAAGTGCCAGAGAAGATTTAATAAAGTTAAAAAGGAGGTATTAGCCAGATGGGAATAAGACCGCTACACGACAAGGTCTTGATAAAGCGCCTTGATGTATCTGAGACGACAGAAGGGGGGATCATAATCCCCGACACCGCTGCTGAGAAACCCCAGCAGGCGGAGGTTGTTGCCGTTGGAAACGGAAGGCCTATTGAGAACGGAGAGATTTTTCCGCTCGACGTAAAGCCCGGAGACCGGGTGATATTCGGAAAGTACGGCGGAAGCGAGGTTTCGCTTGAAGGCGAGGATTATCTTATTATCGCCGAGCACGAAATACTCGCTGTGATAGAAGACTAACATCAAGGAGGAAAAAGTAAGATGGCAAAAGATCTGTTATTCGACACCGAGGCCAGAGAGAAGATTCTCGAGGGCGTTAACAAGCTCGCGGCCGCGGTAAAGGCGACGCTGGGTCCCAGGGGACGCAACGTGCTTATAGAAAAAACGTTCGGAGCTCCGGTCGTTACCAAGGACGGAGTCTCTGTGGCAAAGGAAATAGAAATTGAGGACAGGTTTGAGAACATGGGAGCCCAGATGGTAAAGGAAGTCGCCTCAAAGACAAGCGACGTCGCCGGAGACGGCACCACCACGGCCACCATACTGGCCCAGGCCATATACCGCGAGGGAATAAAGCTTGTGGCCGCCGGGCACGACCCCATGAAGCTTAAAAGGGGAATAGACCAGTCAGTGGAGGTTGTCACCACAAGCATAAGGAAACTGAGCAAGCAGGTTAAGGGCCGCACGGAGATTGCCCAGGTTGCCACGGTTTCTGCAAACGGGGACAGCAACGTCGGAAGCATAATAGCCGACGCGATGGAAAAAGTCGGAAAGGACGGCGTTATAACCGTTGAAGAGGGAAGAAGCCTCGATACGGAGCTTGACGTGGTTGAGGGAATGCAGTTTGACAGAGGATACCTCAGCCCCTACTTCGTTACCGAACCCGAAAAGATGACGGTTGAGCTTGAAGATCCGCTCATCCTGCTTTTCGACAAGAAGATAGCCAACATGAAAGACCTGCTCCCGCTTCTTGAGGAAGTGGCAAGAAGCACAAAGCCGCTTCTTATAATAGCCGAGGACGTAGAGGGAGAGGCTCTTGCGACGCTTGTTGTGAACAAGATCAGGGGAACGATAAAGGTCGCGGCCATAAAGGCTCCCGGATTCGGAGACAGAAGAAAGGACATGCTCGAGGACATAGCCGTGCTCACCGGAGGACAGGTTATATCCGAAGAGGCCGGCATGAAGCTTGAAAACGCAAAGGTCACAGATCTGGGCAGGGCGAAGAGGGTCGTTATAGACCGCGACGACACAACGGTCGTCGGAGGCTCCGGAACCAAAAAGTCCATAGAGGGCCGCATAGGTCAGATCAAAAACCAGATAGGCATAGCAAGCGGCGAGTACGACAGGGAGAAGCTCCAGGAGCGTCTTGCGAAGCTTGCCGGCGGTGTGGCCGTGATCAGGGTCGGAGCCGCAACCGAAACCGAGATGAAAGAGAAAAAAGACAGGGTCGAGGACGCCCTTAACGCTACACGGGCAGCCGTCGAGGAAGGAATAGTTCCCGGCGGAGGCGTGGCCTTCATAAGGGCCATAGGCGCGGTCAGCAAGTACGGTGGCGCGGATAACGAGGAGCAGGCGGGAGTCAACATCGTTAAAAGAGCGCTTGAGGAGCCCCTCAGGGGAATAGCTTCCAACGCCGGATGGGACGGCTCCATAGTGGTCGAAAAAGTGGTGAACCAGAAGGGCTCGAACGGCTTTGACGCCGCGAGTCTTAAGTACACGGACCTTATAAAGGCCGGTATTCTTGATCCCGCAAAGGTCACTAGGACGGCTATGCAGAATGCGGCAAGCGTTGCCGGTCTTCTGCTTACCACAGAGGCGCTTGTGGTCGAGATCCCCAAAGAGGACGGGGGCGGCCCCGGCGCGATGCCTCCGGGCGGACCGATGGGGGGAATGGGAGGGATGATGTAGAGTCCCTTCTTTTCACCTGTTAGAAACTAAAAAGCGGGCACGGCGCGAGGGCGTCCTGTCCGCTTTTTTTTGCGTTTTAAACTTGAAAGCACGTAACCTTAAAATTGGGGAATTATAGCGATAATTAGACAAAGCCCTAAAAGCTTTTTCTAGAACCTTGGTATTTTCTCTATTTTAGTTAATATATTAGACAGGTAAATAGAGTAATTAAGGAGTGTTAGGAATGTCTGAGAGGAAGTACAAGGCCCCTGGAAGGTTTCACAGAAAAGGAATAGGGGTTATGGAACTGCTTGAGATGTTTCCCGATGAGGGATCTGCGACAAAGTGGTTTGAGGATCAGCGCTGGCCGAACGGGCAGAGGCATTGTCCGCACTGCGCAGGGACTCGTACTGCCGGGGCGAAGCATAAAATGCCTTATCACTGCAAGGATTGCCGAAAGTATTTCAGTGTGAGGACTGGAACTGTAATGAGAAGCAGCAAGACGCCATTGCGCAAGTGGGTGGTGGCTTTGTACTTGATGACAACAAATCTTAAAGGCGTGTCCAGCATGAAGCTTCACAGGGATTTGGGGATAGCTCAGTCAACGGCATGGACTTTAGCTCAGAAGATAAGGCAGGGATGGATAAGGGATGAGAAGCTGGGCGGAGCGGTGGAGGTGGACGAAACCTATATGGGCGGGAAGTATGGCAATATGCACAGGTCGAAAAAACCCAGGATGATGGGGGCGGGGACTCAAGACAAGATACCTGTAGTTGCCATTAAGGAGCGTGGGGGCAGCAAGATCAGGGCAAAAGTGACTAGGCCGGTATCGAGCATCACACTTCAACGCATGGTAGAGGAGGCT
>CBDAUE010000005.1:0-491545 GCA_965200595.1 Thermodesulfobacteriota bacterium
TTAAGTATCCGTTTAAGGGTTCAAGAAGGATGGTGTACGCCCTTAAGGCACAGGGCGTACAGGTGGGCAGAAAGCGTGTTATGAGGCTTATGGGGATACGAGGGCTTGCTCCCGGCCCCCAGACCACAAAGAAAGGGGGAGCAGAGCACAGGATATACCCGTATCTGCTGCGGGGGAAGACTGTAGAGCTTCCCGGGCAGGTATGGGCGGCAGACATAACGTATATAGAGATGAGCAGGGGTTTTGTGTATCTGTGTGCGGTAATGGACTGGCACTCGCGCAAGGTTCTTAGCTGGAGAGTGTCTAACACAATGGACAGCAGTTTTTGCGTGGAGGCTCTGGAAGAAGCGCTTTACAAGTATGATAAGCCCGAGATATTCAACACCGATCAAGGAAGTCAGTTCACAAGTGAAGAGTTTACGGGAGTTCTTAAAGACAGAGATATAAAGATAAGCATGGACGGCAAGGGAAGCTGGAGAGACAATGTTTTTGTGGAGAGGCTTTGGAGAAGTGTTAAGTACGAGGAAGTGTATCTGATGGCATATGAATCCGTTGCCTCGGCAAAGGCAGGTATAGGGAAGTGGATAGATTTTTACAATGAAAAAAGACCACATCAGGGGCTTGGAATGAAAACACCGGATGAGGTTTACTATGGTCTTGGGACAGCACAGAAGAATGTGGCTTGAAGCAATGAGACAAACAGAGCAGAGAGTTTATGGTTTTGGGAGTCTTAAAGATGGTTATGCGTTGGTGGGAATACACTTAAGAAAACAAAAATGCTGTCTAAAAAAGGGGACCACCTCTATGCTGTCTCGGGAATTTGGAATGGAAGTGTCGGTGGACAAGCTGTACAGGATGATGGACAAGGTTGACGAGAAGCGCGTGGAGAAGCTTCAGAGCATTGTCAGCAAAGAAGTTATGGGACTTTTTGAAGGAAAGATTGAAGTTGTGTTTTTCGATGTTACAACCCTTTCGTTTGCAAGCGATACGCAAGACGATCTTCGAAGGAAAGGGTGGAGCAAGGACGGGAAGCCTCACAGGGTTCAGGTGGTGCTGGGACTGTTTCAGACCAAAGACGGACTTCCCTTGGGTTATGAGCTGTTTCCGGGGAACACATCTGATGTAAGCACCCTTGAGCCTGCTATAGAGGGGTTAAAGAAGAGGATCAAGCTTGAAAGAGTGATGTTTGTTGGGGATGCGGGGATGATGAGCAAAAAGAATCTTGAGGTTCTAAAACGCGGGGGATATCACTGGGTTGTGGCTGCAAGGCTTCGTGGGATGTCAGAAGAAGACAGCGAGAAGGTGTTCTCGCACAGTGACTGGAAAGAGATCGGTGAAGGCAAAAGACTTGGGGATATGGAAGTGGGAGGACGGAGGCTTGTTCTGCGTCACTGCGAGAAGAGAGCGAGGAAAGACTCGCAGGACAGGGAAGAGGCTTTAAAGAAGCTTGAGAGAAGGATAGCAGGGGGGATAAAGGGCAATGGACGCAGGGGGAGGTTTATCAAGGTGGAATCGGGGGCAGTGTCTGTAGACACCGAAGCAGTGGAGAGGGATGAGAAGTTTGACGGTCTTCACGGGGTGTGGACCAGTCTTCCTGCGGACAAATATGATGCAGGGAAGATATACGACTGTTACGGGGAGCTGTGAAAGATAGAAGAAGGGTTTCGTGTCATGAAGCACACAATGGCAGTAAGGCCTGTGTTTCACTGGACTCAAAGGAGAGTGGAAGCTCACATGGCCATATGTTTTGCGGCATTCGCACTGCTTCGCATACTGAGGTTCAGGCACAACTGTTATCATGGGGGAAAGGAACCGATGAGTGAAGGGGCCATACTGTCCGAGCTTGGCAGGGTTGAGGCGTCCCTGGTGGTGGACAAGGGAACCAACAGGAGATATCTGATACCTTCTCAGGGCACCACGGAGCAGAGATCTCTTTACTCCGCTGTGGGAGCGGTGCTAAAGACCATGCTTGCGGATTCCTGGTAAAAACAGACCGGGGACTCCCGGCTGACTAATAAACATCTCAAAAGCTCTTGTGTAGTGTACAAGCGGGAACCCACTTGTGTAATATCAGGTACTTACGTTACAAAAGTGCGGAAGTCAGGTCCGTGCTCGGTCCTTCGCTCACGGTTCCCTTCTCGCAAAACGGCCTGCTTCTCGGCACCTGGCAGCAGATAGTGCTTGTCGACTTTGACAACCGTCCCAGGACAAGAAATGTAATCGTTCAGATTATCGGAGAATGAATGCGCCTCAGACGAACTTGACCGAAAAATGCGTGGGCTTGTACCTTACGTTCAGGTTAACAATAAGGGGAGTAAGCGACTCTATCATCGAGGAGACCTCAAGCGGACCCGCGTCAAGCACCCTGAGGCTTTTCATTTCCTCGGTAAGGTTCTTGACCACCTCTTTAGCTCCTTCGTCATCCCCGCATATGACCACATCGTAATCGAGGTCCTCGCTTATGTTGGCAAGTTCCTTTGCGGGAAGATTGTGATAGGCGGACACGAGCCTGGCCGTTTCGGGAAGCGCCTCCTTTATCTCAAGTGCTGAGGAGCCCTGAGCGGGAGGGTCGAACAGAAAAGTCTTGCCCTCTCTTTTCATAGAGACTACCGGAGTCACAACTATCTGATCCGTGATGCTGTCGCCGCATCCCGCCACAGTGGATGCCGCGTACTCGGGAGGAATGCTTATTATTATCACCTCGGAAGCCGCCGCGGCGTCTGCGTTCGCCAAGCCGTGTATGTTCGATTCAATTCCGAGCCCCTTTAGGGTTTCTGTGTGGCCATCCGCTATGCCGAGCGCTTTCTCCTCGCTTCGGGAACCTATGTAGATCTCATGTCCCGCTCTTGACCACCGCAGCACCAGACCTTCTGCTATGTCTCCGGTTCCGCCTAGAAGTGAAATTTTCATTGTTTGATGTCTCCTTTCGTAAAAATTTTTATAGAACTTCTATCGTATATGCCCGTGAAGCGTTTTTCAAGCTGTGATAAGAAGAGTGTAAGAAGCAAATTAAACTGTCCGGTTTTTGCAACAAGTTAATTGACCGGTTTGAAAAGAGGTTGGCAGAGCATATATCTTCTCTGCAAGGAGGACGTGCATATAAACTAATTTCTCCCTCCAGACCAGTCAATTGACTTACTCTTACAGTCCCCACCGGTCCATGGATTCTGCAGCGTCAATAAACCGATAAGATGCAAGATGGCTTGAGGACAGAGCTCGGCTACCTGAATTGTTTTAAGAAAAACGGCAACCAAATCAGAGCCTTCCCAATGCATCTTTCAGTCCGGCCACCGGACTGAAAATCCATACTCTTCTACGCTTTTGTTTCTCAAAAAGACCCAGTCTCACCAATTTCAACAGATCCGTCCGGGCCGTCTGATATACAACATTATGAAAGGCCTGGTGATCCTTGACCGTGTAGTCGCGGTCCGGATGCCTAAGAGCGTTGCCAACTAGATCTATCTGCCTGTGATTCAGCAAATAAAGAGATTTGACCTGCGATTTAAGTCGTGTTGATTCAGCAGTTTTTCTGTCTGTATAATCATGCAGAGCCTCTATGGCTCTTTTTATCACGTCAAGATGATAAACAATAAAATAATTGAGGTCGTTTCCGTCAGTTTCAGTATATAAAAACGATTTAATGTATTTCATTCTGCCTTTGAGGATTATCTCGGATATCGATATGAACTCAAACAGCCAGTACCCGTGGCGGAGCATGGACCAGTAAAACAGTGCCCGAGCCGTTCTGCCGTTGCCGTCATAAAACGGATGATCATAAGCAAGCCAGAAGTGAAGCACTATGGAGCGGATTGCGGGATGTATGAATCCCGCACCGTCCTTTCCGTTTGCAAATTCACACATTTTCTCCATCCTCCAAGGAAGCTCAGACGCAGGGGGAGGCTCATGCACCAAGGTGTCCTCCGTCCCGCCTGAATAAATCTTTATATCTTCGGATTCCCTGCGAAACCGTCCAGCCGCTGTTGGTTCATCGAGAGCTACCCTGGTTATAATTTCATGAAGATTAAACACAAGTTCCTGAGATAAGGGCTCGTTTTTTAAATCTCTTATCGATTCCATTGCCCTGTAGTTATTAAGGATCATCTGTTCGCTTCTGTCTTTGGGTCGCCGTCCCGTCCGTATGAGGTCCCTAGGAGTCTGTCGGACTTTAGCGGTCATTTAATGTTAAAACAACGGTATCAAGATGTCTGAGAAGGAGAAGACAATGAGACGGAGGTTTGTATCAGCAGACCGCAAGACGCCGCAGATGTTTCCGCCTACAATAGAAGAGTATCTGCCCGAAGACCATCTTGCCCGGTTTGTGGTGGAGATAGTTGAGCAGCTGGATCTGAGAAGGCTGACGGAAGCGTATTCGGGCAGGGGGTCGGCAGCGTATCATCCGGGAATGAAGGTGGCTCTTCTGTTCTACGGATACGCGACGGGGACATTCTCTTCCCGGAAGCTTGAGAAGGCAACATATGACAGTGTGGCGTACAGGTATATATGCGCTAACAGCAATCCGGATCATGACAGCATAAACAGGTTCCGCAAGAGGTTTGGCAAGGAGCTTGGGGTATTGTTTGTACAGATACTGCAGATAGCGGGACAGATAGGGATGGGCACGGTGAGTGTGGATGGCACGAAGATAAAGGCTAATGCGAGCAGGCACAAGGCACTGAGCTGGAAGAGGGCAAGGAAGATAGAAAAGCAGCTGAACAAAGAAGTGAAGGAACTGATGAGACTTGCACGGGAGGCTGACAACTCTAAACTGCCAGAGGATATGAATGTTCCCGAAGAACTTCAGAGACGGGAAGCGAAGCGTGAGATACAGGAGCGGGCAAAGCACAGGTATGAGCGGGAGTCAGAAGTGTACGGGGAGAAGGTAGAGAAGCGGGAACAGTATGAGAAGCAAAGCGGGAAGAAGGCAGGAGGGAGCAGACCGAGGGATAAGGATCAGGTGAATCTTGTGGACGGAGATTCGCGGATAATGCCTTCGGGAGGGGGATTTGAGCAGGCATACAACGCTCAGGGTGCAGTGGATGTGGAGAGCAGACTTATAGTGACCAGGCATGTAACGCAGAACACAAACGACAAGCGTGAGATAGAGCCCGTGCTTGAGCAGTTAAAGGAGAATGAGCAGAGGCTTGGCAAGGCTGAGAATCTGCTTGCCGACAGCGGATATTACAGTGCAAGCAACGTTAACTTATGTGACAGGGCGGGGATAAAGCCTTATATATCCAAACGCAGGGAGAAGCACAACAGACCGTTTTGGGAATTATAGCGATAATTAGACAAACTTAGCAGGAGGTCATTTGCTAAGCTAAGGGACTGCTATTTCTTCACCTTGATTTTTCTTGAGGCTTGAAGGTCTCTGTCCGCATTGCGGAAGATTGCCTTTGCCAGTTCCTCCGGCGTTGTGTCTATGCGGGGTATCTTCCGGATCTCGGGTCTGCCTCGGGGATTTTTAATCCGGGATTTGTTCTTTTTCATGATTCTTACCCAAGGGTGTTTTTCATTCTCAGAGCAATGATAACAGCAATTCAAGATACAAGCTCTTTATAGGGAAGCTTCTTGCCAACCAACCCCTTGGCCAACAGCGCCATCTGCTCTATAGTGTCCATCTCTCTTGCATTATGCCTGCCCGCAAACTCCGTAACATAGCGGTCCAGATGTTTCTCGCTCATGTGATGGTAAGTTCCGTAGTACCCTCTGTTCAAAGCAGCCCAGAAGGATTCCACGCCGTTTACATGGGCTTTTTCTCTTACATACTCTCCCACACTGTGATTAACCGCTTCATGTCTGTAGTTCTTCTTCCCAAGACCCATATACCCCCTGTTCTGATCGGTGTATACCGTAGAACCTTCTTTCACAGCCTCCTCTACCATGCGTTGAAGTGTGATGCTCGATACCGGCCTAGTCACTTTTGCCCTGATCTTGCTGCCCCCACGCTCCTTAATGGCAACTACAGGTATCTTGTCTTGAGTCCCCGCCCCCATCATCCTGGGTTTTTTCGACCTGTGCATATTGCCATACTTCCCGCCCATATAGGTTTCGTCCACCTCCACCGCTCCGCCCAGCTTCTCATCCCTTATCCATCCCTGCCTTATCTTCTCCCTGCCTTATCTTCTGAGCTAAAGTCCATGCCGTTGACTGAGCTATCCCCAAATCCCTGTGAAGCTTCATGCTGGACACGCCTTTAAGATTTGTTGTCATCAAGTACAAAGCCACCACCCACTTGCGCAATGGCGTCTTGCTGCTTCTCATTACAGTTCCAGTCCTCACACTGAAATACTTTCGGCAATCCTTGCAGTGATAAGGCATTTTATGCTTCGCCCCGGCAGTACGAGTCCCTGCGCAGTGCGGACAATGCCTCTGCCCGTTCGGCCAGCGCTGATCCTCAAACCACTTTGTCGCAGATCCCTCATCGGGAAACATCTCAAGCAGTTCCATAACCCCTATTCCTTTTCTGTGAAACCTTCCAGGGGCCTTGTACTTCCTCTCAGACATTCCCTAACACTCCTTAATTACTCTATTTACCTGTCTAATATATTAACTAAAATAGAGAAAATACCAAGGTTCTAGAAAAAGCTTTTAGGGCTTTGTCTAATTATCGCTATAATTCCCTAACATATCCTAGGCAATTAAAAGTTCTGACCGGACGCTCCGCACTTTTGTGTTTGTCCGCTTTTTTTTCTAGGGTAAAATCCTTGCGTGATGAGAAAAAAAATCGTGGTAGCCATGAGCGGCGGTGTCGACAGCGCCACTACAGCCGCCATTTTAAAAGCCCAGGGACATGAAGTCATAGGAATGACAATGCAGCTTTGGGATTACGGAGAAAGCGAGGGGGGATGCTGCTCCGCAGACGAGGTCTGCGATGCGAGAAGAGTCGCGCATGAAATAGGCATACCTCACTACGTGGTGAATTACATGGATTCGTTCAGGGAACTTGTGGTCTCGGATTTTGTAAGCAAGTACGATTCGGGAAAAACTCCCATACCCTGCGTGCTCTGCAACCAGTTCATGAAGTTTGATTTCCTCCTCAAGAGGGCTCTTGAACTTGACGCAGACTTTCTGGCCACGGGTCACTATGCCAGGATATCCCGCAGCACCGAAACCGGCGAGTATTCCCTCGGGCGGGCCGTTGACCCCTTCAAGGACCAGTCGTATTTTCTTTTCACCCTTGGACAGAGGGAACTTAAAAGACTCATTTTCCCCTTGGGAGACAAAACGAAAACCGAGGTCAGGAAAATTGCCGAACAGATGGGGCTCAGGGTTGCATCAAAGGCCGAGAGCATGGGTGTGTGCTTCATCACGGGAGACGGTTACAGGGAATTTCTAGAGCCGTACCTTGAGAGAGGAAAAACAGAGGGCGACATAGTGGATATGGAGGGAAACCCCATAGCCAGGCACAGGGGAATTGCATCTTTTACAATCGGGCAGAGACGCGGACTCGGTTTTGCGAAGGGAAAACCGATGTATGTTGTCAGTATAGACGCCGAGCGAAACGAGGTAAGAGTCGGAGAGGAAAAAGATCTTTACAGCAGCTCCCTCACCGCGGAAAGTCTTTCCTGGGTAAGCGAACCTCCCGAAGGAGAAATGCAAGTGCATTCCAAAATAAGATACCGCCACGGTGCCGTTCCATCCAGAGTTACAGTAACTAAGGATGGAAAGGCAGTAGTCAGTTTTTCAGAACCCCAGAAAGCCGTAACGCCCGGCCAGGCGATTGTTTTTTACAGAGACGAAACCGTTGTGGGCGGCGGCTGGATAAAAGGGGCATGCGTCCAATGAAAAGGATTTCCGTCGTCACGCTGGGATGCAAGGTTAACCAGTATGACACAGCCGCCCTGCTAAACCATCTTCCGACATCTGAATTCGTAAAGAACGACAGATTCGACGAACCGGCGGATGTGTACGTAATAGACACATGCACCGTCACACACAAAGCGGATGCAGAGGCAAGAAACTACATATACAGGGCAAAACGGTCAAACCCCGGCGGCGTTGTAATAGTCACAGGCTGCTACGCACAGATCTCCCCCGAGCAGCTCTCGGCCATGGAGCAAGTCGACTACATAATCGGAAATTCCCACAAGTCCTCATCCCTTCTAGGAGCCGTGCGCAGAGGAGAGATTCAAAGCGAGCCGAAGGTTTTTATATCCGATATTTTCAGCGAGAAGAAAAGGAAGTTCGACACCCCGGATATCAGATTCTTTCCCGACAGAACAAGGGCATTTCTCAAGGTGCAGGACGGGTGCAACTACGCCTGCACGTTCTGCGTGATACCGAGGGCACGCGGGCGGTCCCGAAGCCTGGAAGCGGATGAAGTTATTTCGAGGCTGAAGACCCTTTCGGACGCAAACTACAGGGAAGTGGTCCTCACCGGCGTTCACCTGGCAAGCTACGGAAGAGATATAGGTTCTGACCTCGTGAGCCTCCTTGAGAGAATTGAGCAATCCGGGGCAGTACGCAGGATAAGGCTTAGCTCGCTTGATCCCGCAGATACGACAAGAGAGCTGATCAATTTCGTTTCAAACTCAAAAACCGTCTGTCCGAGTTTTCACGTAGCGCTTCAAAGCGGAGACAGGGATGTTCTAAGAAAAATGAGAAGAAGGTACAGCCCAGAGCGGTTCCTTGAGTGTACTGGCACTATACGCAACCTCATACCAGAGGCCTCGATCGGTACGGACATAATGGTCGGATTTCCCGGGGAGACGCAGAAACAGTTCGAAAATTCCCGCGACGTTGCTGCCGCTTCGGAACTTACCTATTTCCATGTGTTTCCCTACTCAATTAGGAAAATGACTCCCGCTGCGAATATGAAAGACCAGGTTTCCCCACAGGTTAAAAAGCAAAGAGCGGCAGAGCTTCGAGCGCTTGGGAAAACGAAAAAAGAAAACTTTTATAGAACTTTCATAGGCAAAACCCTTGACGCTATTGTTGAGAACAAATCAAACTGCACCACAGGAAACTACATAAACGTAAAACTTACTGAATGTACTATCGATCCCGGGACGGAAATAAAGGTAAAGATAGAAGAAGTAAGAAACGAAGTCGCCTACGCAACTGCTGTGTCGTGTATGGGATTTTCTGAAAAATTACCCTGACTTCAGTATATTTGTAACATAACTACCTGAAATCAGAAAAATTCATCTGTTACGTCATTGAAGCAAAGAAAAATTAGAAGGCCGAATGGGTTTGTTAGTCATTAAAGGCTCTTAACCATTATCCAACTATAATTACTCCGATTGCACAAATCATCGACCAAAACCGAAAACCCAATCTATCTATCCTGTTGTCTTGGTCATTGAATCTCTGACTGGCAGCTTCGGCTCTTTTGTCAATCTTGGTTTCTATCCTTCCTAATAGTTGTTTTGATGTCAGAAATATCTTCCTTGATTTTCCCAACATCTTTTTCGATAGTGCTGATTCTTTTTTCCAAAACATCGGACATAATACACTCTCCCATCTATCTTGCTTTCAAGTTCGAAGCGCAACAGGTGAATCAGTGCTGAACAGCACTTAATTCAAAGCTTTGAAGCCAAAGCATTGTCTCGGTTTGTTCTTCAATCTGTCAATAACTATATCGGGGAATTATAGCGATAATTAGACAAAGCCCTAAAAGTTTTTTCTAGAACCTTGGTATTTTCTCTATTTTAGTTAATATATTAGACAGGTAAATAGAGTAATTAAGGAGTGTTAAGAAGTGGACCCCAAAAATCAGACAGCATCTTAAGTGTATTTCCTTGGTATTCTAAAAGAGTATACAGGAGGTACATAATGAAGAGTAAAAGACGTAATCATTCACCGCAGTTCAAGGCAAAGGTAGCGTTTTTGGCGGTAAAAGGAGACAAGACAGTAGCGGAGCTTGCCCGGCAGTTTGAGGTTCATCCCAATCAGATAAGCATGTGGAAGAAGAAGCAGCTCGGCAACGCCGCGGACAAAGTGTTCGGCCAGGGGGCGGGCAGCAAGGCGGCGGGCGAGAGCAAGTACGTAAACCAGCTTGAATCCAAGGTGGGCCAGCTGACGCTGGAGAACGATTTTTTATCAAAGGCGCTCGGTCGGCAGCGGCGCAAGAAGTTGGTAGTGCGCGGCCGGGCACTTTCTTTGGTAAGGCAGTGCAAACTGCTGGATATAAATCGCTCAAATATTTACTACAAACCTGTGGGGGTATCCCCGCAGGACGAAGAGATTATGAAGAAGATTGACAGGATCTACATTAAGTATCCGTTTAAGGGTTCAAGAAGGATGGTGTACGCCCTTAAGGCACAGGGCGTACAGGTGGGCAGAAAGCGTGTTATGAGGCTTATGGGGATACGAGGGCTTGCTCCCGGCCCCCAGACTACAAAGAAAGGGGGAGCAGAGCACAGGATATACCCGTATCTGCTGCGGGGGAAGACTGTAGAGCTTCCCGGGCAGGTATGGGCGGCAGACATAACGTATATAGAGATGAGCAGGGGTTTTGTGTATCTGTGTGCGGTAATGGACTGGCACTCGTGCAAGGTTCTTAGCTGGAGAGTGTCTAACACAATGGACAGCAGTTTTTGCGTGGAGGCTCTGGAAGAAGCGCTTTACAAGTATGATAAGCCCGAGATATTCAACACCGATCAAGGAAGTCAGTTCACAAGTGAAGAGTTTACGGGAGTTCTTAAAGACAGAGATATAAAGATAAGCATGGACGGCAAGGGAAGCTGGAGAGACAATGTTTTTGTGGAGAGGCTTTGGAGAAGTGTTAAGTACGAGGAAGTGTATCTGATGGCATATGAATCCGTTGCCTCGGCAAAGGCAGGTATAGGGAAGTGGATAGATTTTTACAATGAAAAAAGACCACATCAGGGGCTTGGAATGAAAACACCGGATGAGGTTTACTATGGTCTTGGGACAGCACAGAAGAATGTGGCTTGAAGCAATGAGACAAACAGAGCAGAGAGTTTATGGTTTTGGGAGTCTTAAAGATGGTTATGCGTTGGTGGGAATACACTTAAGAAAACAAAAATGCTGTCTAAAAAAGGGGACCACCTCTTTAGGGAATGTCTGAGAGGAAGTACAAGGCCCCTGGAAGGTTTCACAGAAAAGGAATAGGGGTTATGGAACTGCTTGAGATGTTTCCCGATGAGGGATCTGCGACAAAGTGGTTTGAGGATCAGCGCTGGCCGAACGGGCAGAGGCATTGTCCGCACTGCGCAGGGACTCGTACTGCCGGGGCGAAGCATAAAATGCCTTATCACTGCAAGGATTGCCGAAAGTATTTCAGTGTGAGGACTGGAACTGTAATGAGAAGCAGCAAGACGCCATTGCGCAAGTGGGTGGTGGCTTTGTACTTGATGACAACAAATCTTAAAGGCGTGTCCAGCATGAAGCTTCACAGGGATTTGGGGATAGCTCAGTCAACGGCATGGACTTTAGCTCAGAAGATAAGGCAGGGAGAAGATAAGGCAGGGATGGATAAGGGATGAGAAGCTGGGCGGAGCGGTGGAGGTGGACGAAACCTATATGGGCGGGAAGTATGGCAATATGCACAGGTCGAAAAAACCCAGGATGATGGGGGCGGGGACTCAAGACAAGATACCTGTAGTTGCCATTAAGGAGCGTGGGGGCAGCAAGATCAGGGCAAAAGTGACTAGGCCGGTATCGAGCATCACACTTCAACGCATGGTAGAGGAGGCTGTGAAAGAAGGTTCTACGGTATACACCGATCAGAACAGGGGGTATATGGGTCTTGGGAAGAAGAACTACAGACATGAAGCGGTTAATCACAGTGTGGGAGAGTATGTAAGAGAAAAAGCCCATGTAAACGGCGTGGAATCCTTCTGGGCTGCTTTGAACAGAGGGTACTACGGAACTTACCATCACATGAGCGAGAAACATCTGGACCGCTATGTTACGGAGTTTGCGGGCAGGCATAATGCAAGAGAGATGGACACTATAGAGCAGATGGCGCTGTTGGCCAAGGGGTTGGTTGGCAAGAAGCTTCCCTATAAAGAGCTTGTATCTTGAATTGCTGTTATCATTGCTCTGAGAATGAAAAACACCCTTGGGTAAGAATCATGAAAAAGAACAAATCCCGGATTAAAAATCCCCGAGGCAGACCCGAGATCCGGAAGATACCCCGCATAGACACAACGCCGGAGGAACTGGCAAAGGCAATCTTCCGCAATGCGGACAGAGACCTTCAAGCCTCAAGAAAAATCAAGGTGAAGAAATAGCAGCCCCTTAGCTTAGCAAATGACTTCCTGCTAAGTTTGTCTAATTATCGCCATAATTCCCAACACTTTCTAATGCATAACTTCTTGTAATCAGGTATATGATTACTGGTTTAACGGTTAATCATTAAAGGTGAGTTCTCAATGGACGATGAAAAATTCCGAATTTTGGTCGTCGATGACGAAATAGATTTAGAAGAGCTTATGCTGCAGAGAATGCGGCGTGACATTCGTCGCGGCCGTTACGAATTCAAATTCGCACACAACGGTGCGGAAGCTCTCGAACTTCTGCGCAAAGACGCCGGGTTTGACATTGTACTGTCTGATATCAACATGCCCGTTATGGACGGATTGACATTGTTGTCGCAGATACCGGATGTAGACCCCGATATCCGTGCGGTAATGGTCTCCGCATACGGCGACATGAAGAACATACGGACTGCTATGAACCATGGGGCATTTGACTTTGTTACCAAGCCGATAGATTTCTCTGACCTGAAGACCACAATAGAACGTACGATCGAGAACCTTATTCTCTGGCGTAAAGCGCTGAGTGCTCGCGACAAACTTGTAGCTCTCCAAAATGAGCTTGATGTGGCGCGGAAGATGCAACAGGACATTCTTCCAAAATCTTTTCCGGCTTCGGAAGTATACGATCTTTACGCCAGCATGGTCCCGGCCCTTTCTGTAGGCGGAGATTTTTTCGATGTTTATGAATTTAGTGATGGCAGGGTTGGCATAGCGATAGCGGATGTGTCGGGCAAAGGAGTGCCCGCGGCAATGTTCATGATGGCCAGTCGTACCCTGCTCAAGGCCTGTGCTAAGATTTCCGATTCTCCTTCTCCGTCCGCCGTGGTGGAACAGGTAAATGCGATGTTGTCGGATGAAAACGATACCATGACATTCGTAACCCTCCTGTACGGTATTTACGACCCCGGAACAAAAGAATTCTTGTACGCAAACGGCGGACATAATCCGCCTGTCATTGTCAAACCCAATCTGACAACTGAATTACTTGAGCTGACTGGCGGAGTTCCCTTGGGTATTGTGCAAGATTTCAGGTATGAGGAAAATACAGTCGCTCTTGAACCGGGTTCCACGATTGTTTTTTATACCGACGGAGTAGTGGAAGCTGAAAAGGAAGATAATGAATTATTCGAAATGGACAGGTTTTGCCAGATTCTTCAAAACAACACTTTTAGAAATGCCGAGGAAGTTACAAATGAGGTGTTCAACAAGGTCAGGGAATTCGCTGGTGAAAATCCGCAATCTGACGATATAACCTGTCTTGTTCTGCGAACCAAAACCGAATAGATAGGCAAAGACATTAAGATGCAAGCTTCACGTAAATTGATCGTTCTCAACCGGATGGAAGAAATCCGAACGATAGCAGCAGCGCTGGAAGAATTTTTTGTACAGCAAGGTTTTACTCCTGAAGCATTGTTTCACACACAGCTTTCCTTAGAGGAGATTTTCACTAACGTGGTCAGCTACGCACACGATGATGATCAGGAACATGAAGTGGAAATTATATTTTCGAGTGGAGCGGAGACAATAATTGTTGAGATACTGGATGACGGATATCCCTTTAATCCTTTAGAAGAAGCGCCAGAGCTTGATATAAAAAGTTCCCTTGCAGACCGCCGTATTGGTGGAGCGGGAATAAGGCTGGCAAAAAGACTGATGACTGAGTTGCACTATCAATATAAAAATGCTCGTAATCATCTGACTATGATCAAGAAAATTTAGAAAAATGTGGGCATTAAGCAGATCATTTCTTAAAACAGTAGTTGCCGCTTCAATGGTTGCAATACTGGCAGGCACGATATCAGACAAATCCCAAGCACAAATATATTCTGTGCCAGGCGTATACAGTGATCGTATTGTGTTTGGGCAATCCGCCGCCCTTACTGGTCCGGCCAGCGAACTTGGCAAAGGCATACGGGATGGCATTCTCTCCGCCTTTAAAGAGGTTAATGACCGGGGTGGTATTAACGGACGTCTTCTAGAACTGCGATCAAGGGATGACTCATACGAACCGGAAGCAGCAATTGTAAATACTCAGCGACTGATCGGCGAGGGGATTTTCGCATTCATCGGCGCAGTTGGCACCCCTACCTCCAAAGCTGCAGTGCCTATTGCGGAGAGACACGGTGTACCTTACATAGCGCCTATGACAGGTGCGGAATTCCTTCGTAACAGTGAACTCAGGACGGTCGTCAATCTCAGAGCTTCGTATTACCAAGAAGCCGAGGAGATGGTGGAAAGGCTGATCACCGATCTCGGAATTAATCGCGTCGCCATTCTGTATCAGGATGATTCATTTGGTCTTGCGGGTCTGCGGGGGGTCATTTTTGCTCTTGAGCGTCGCAAACTTTCTGCTGTCGGAACAGGAATATTTCCTCGCAATACTGTAGCGATAAAGACGGCGCTTCTTGATTTGCGCACCACCAGACCAGAAGCTGTGATTATTGTCGGTCCCTACAAACCAACTGCGACATTCATTAAGTGGGCACGCCGCATCGGTATGAATTCCATTTTTATGACACTCTCTTTTGTAGGAAGCAATGCCTTGTCAAGCGAGCTGGGTGATCAAGGGGTCGGAGTTTTAGTTACCCAGGTGGTTCCTTTTCCAACCGGGGACACGGTACCTGCTTCTGCTTCCTATCGTGCCGCATTGAAGTCATACAATCCGGCGTTGAAACCCGGATTTATATCGTATGAAGGATATTTAGCAGGACGCTTGGCCATCCATATCGTAAGCAATTGCGGCGACGATGTTGACCGAAACTGTATTAACGCAGTGCTTCGGACTGGCAACAAAATTAATCTGGATGGATTTACCCTGCAATACAGCGAGGATGATAATCAAGGTTCAGACAGAGTTTTTTTGACAATTATTGGTCCTGATGGACAGTATACGCCTCTCAAGTCTCTAACCTCAACAACGATACTAACACGTTCTGAACAGGTAAAAGATTGAACTGAGATTAAGTGAAATGCTTTCAAATATTTGGAATCGAATTTCTACGCAGCTCTATATAGGTTTCATAGGTGCGGTAGTACTTATCATCATTATCAGCCTGATTGCCCTTTTCTTTCTTAGCCATATCGGCAGGGTTCAGCAGGAAATTAACGAAAAAAACATACCTGAAATGACGCTGGCAGCAGCAATTGCCCAGCAGACAGCCACTCTCGTCGCCGCTGCTCCCAGACTCACTTCAAGTACACCCGAGCAGTTCAGGACCATATCCGGGAGGGTTGAACTGCAAACGGATGCATTTAAAACACAACTCTCAGTAATGATGGAAAATCAAAGAGAAAGCGAGCAGGCCCAGCAGATTCAATATGATGGGACGATCCTGATCAATAACATTGAACGAATCAAACTGCTTGTCAAGGAACGTTTTGAACTTCGCGATAACAGTATAGATCTCAGAAACCAGCTTCAGGACATTCAAAGTAAAGTAAAGCGAACTATGATTAGTGAAATCGACGATCAGACGTTTTATATAATGACTGGATATCGATCTCTTGACGGGGAAAAATCACCCGCCTCGGTTCATTTTTCCGAATCGGAATTCAAGATCCATCGCCATTTGTTTGAGCTCCAAGAAACGGCGGCAGTCGCTACGCAGTTGCTTGCAACCACATTTTTAGTAATCAATGTAGCCAGGTTACAGCCGTTGGAAGAACAATTTAAAGCTGCAGCCATCAATATCAACCGGTCGCTCGATACGATTGAAAAACATCAACAGGAGGCAGTCAATCCTGGCAACGGACAGAAGGAAAAAACTCTCAACAATCGACTGTCCAAGATTTTCGAAGACCTCATCTCATTTGGCAGAAGAGAAAACAACGGATTTGAGCTGCGCAGACGAGAACTCGCAGTTGATGATGAATTATCTGCCCTGCTTCTCCAGAATCAGACTTTAGGAATTGATATCGTTGAACTTGTAGAAAGTGTTGTAAACGATTCAAGTATTGCTGCAGGAGATATGACCAACAAAGCAGCTACAGTAACTGCTACCAGCACAAAGCTACTAGTGGCTTTTAATATTGTTAGTATAAGCGGTGCAGTCTTGTTCGGGTGGCTACTTGTGCAACGTCGCCTGATTCGGCGTCTGGAAAAGATATCGAGTCAAATGCAAGAAATGGCTGACGGAAACCTAGAAATAGCCGTCGACACTAGGGGTAGTGACGAAATCGCGCAATTAGCCAAGGCACTTGAAGTATTCCGAAATAACGCACTGGAAGTACAGCGCCTTAATCTTGTAGAAACTCTGGCTGGGCAATTACAAGAAAAAAATGAAGAACTGGCACATACTAACAAAGAATTGGAGCGGGCACAGGACCAGATTGTAATGCAAGAGAAACTTGCTGCGTTAGGAGAGTTGACCGCAGGAGTCGCGCACGAAATAAAAAATCCAATGAACTTTATCATGAACTTCTCGGAGGTTTCACAAGAGTTGTTGGAAGAACTGCTGGAGGAAGTAAACAAGATCGGAGCTAGTGTGAGAGGGCAGGAGGGATACGATCCAGAGCTAGTCGAGGAAGTAGCAGAAGATCTGACAGGAAATTTGAAACGAATTAACGAGCACGGAACTCGCGCAAACCGAATTATAACAGACATGCTCAAAATGGGTCGTGGTGGCGGAGAATGGCAACCAGTTGACCTCAGTGTATTGCTTAACGAGCATGCGTTGCTTGCGTTCCATAGTGCTCGGGTCAACGACTCCGAATTCCAACTGAAAATTCAGGAAGACTATGCACCAGATATAGGTAAAATCGTGGTACAACCGCAAGATATCGGCCGGGTTTTCCTAAATCTGGTAACTAATGCCTGCCATGCGGTTGACGAAAAACGAAAAACGCTGGCTGCTGCAGAAGATGAGTCGAATAAGGATTACCAACCAACGCTTAGTCTGAGCACACAGTTGGTTGATGATCTTATCGAGATACATGTCCGTGATAACGGAACCGGTATCCCCGAATCTGCCTTAGAGCATATTTTTAATCCGTTCTATACAACAAAGCCCACGGATCAGGGTACAGGTCTGGGATTATCGATGTCCAATGACATCATAAGACAGCATGGCGGTGAGATTCGCGTAGAAACAAAGCAAGGGGAATATACAAAGATGATCGTTGCCTTGCCACTCAATCCCGCGGTTAATCAAGTAATTGATACTTCAGAAGAAGCGGCGGAAAACGAGCAAGACTCGGCAAGTACTTCTTCGTAACACCTTTCCTGACTTCCGCACTTTTGTAACGTAAGTACCTGATATTACACAAGCGGGTTCCCGCTTGTACACTACACAAGAGCTTTTAAGATGTTTATTAGTCAGCCGGGAGTCCCCGGTCTGTTTTTACCAGGAATCCGCAAGCATGGTCTGCCTGCTGAGCACCGCTCCCACAGCGGAGTAAAGAGATCTCTGCTCCGTGGTGCCCTGAGAAGGTATCAGATACCTCTTATTGGTTCCCCTGTCCACCACCAGGGACGCCTCAACCCTGCCAAGTTCTGACAGTATGGCCCCTTCACTCATCGGTTCCTTTCCCCCATGATAACAGTTGTGCCTGAACCTCAGTATGCGAAGCAGTACGAATGCCGTAAAACAGATGGCCATGTGAGCCTCCACTCTCCTTTGAGTCCAGTGAAACACAGGCCTTACAGCCATTGTGTGCTTCATGACACGAAACCCTTCTTCTATCTTCCATAACTCCCCGTAACAGTCGTATATCCTGGAGGCATCGTATTTGTCAGCAGGAAGACTGGTCCATACCCCGTGAAGACCATCAAACTTCTCATCCCTCTGCACAGCCTCTTCCCTGTCCTGCGAGTCTTTCCTCGCTCTCTTCTCGCAGTGACGCAGAACAAGCCTCCGTCCTCCCACTTCCATATCCCCAAGTCTTTTACCTTCCCCTATCTCTTTCCAGTCACTGTGTGAGAATACCTTCTCGCTGTCCTCCTCGGACATCCCCCGAAGCCTTGCCGCTACAACCCACTCATACTTATTGCGCTTTAAGACCTCAAGATTCTTTTTGCTCATCATCCCCGCATCCCCCACAAACACCACCCTTTCAAGCTTGATCCTCTTCTTTAACCCCTCTATAGCAGGCTCAAGAGTGCTTACATCAGATGTGTTCCCCGGAAACAGCTCATAACCCAAGGGAAGTCCGTCTTTGGTCTGAAACAGTCCCAGCACCACCTGAACCCTGTGAGGCTTCCCGTCCTTGCTCCACCCCTTCCTTCGAAGATCGTCTTGCGTGTCGCTTGCAAACGAAAGGGTTGTAACATCGAAAAACACAACTTCAACCTTTCCTTCAAAAAGTCCCATAACTTCTTTGCTAACAATGCTCTGAAGCTTCTCAGTACGCTTCTCGTCAACCTTGTCCATCATCCTGTACAGCTTGTCCACAGACACTTCCATTCCAAATTCCCGAGACAGCTTCGCATGGGCTCTTTTGCTCTTCCCAGGTGCCGCAAGACGCATAAGCACTGCCTGACGGAACAGCCTGCCCGCCATCTTGTTTCTCGCTCCCCATATCCTGTCAAACCCAAGCTGACTGTACAGTTCTCCAAACACTTCATGAAACCCAAGATTGTAACGAGCCTCCTCTTCAAGCAATCGGGCATCAGCTATGGGCAGGGGTTTGTCCTTCTGCTTTGTTCTTCTAAGCTTTATCAGCTTCTCAGCAGTGTCTTCAGCGGGGAACAGTGTGGGCTGTACGCTCTGTTCAAGACGGTTCTTCTCCACATGTGCAGCTCGCACAAGAGCGTCAAGAGGTTCTCCCGGGGGAGCGGAGCCCATGTGACGCACTACCTTCTGGCGTGGCTCACCCTTTGAGTTCCTGTAGGAAAGAAGTGGACCCCAAAAATCAGACAGCACCTTAAGTGTATTTCCTTGGTATTCTAAAAGAGTATACAGGAGGTACATAATGAAGAGTAAAAGACGTAATCATTCACCGCAGTTCAAGGCAAAGGTAGCGTTTTTGGCGGTAAAAGGAGACAAGACAGTAGCGGAGCTTGCCCGGCAGTTTGAGGTTCATCCCAATCAGATAAGCATGTGGAAGAAGAAGCAGCTCGGCAACGCCGCGGACAAAGTGTTCGGCCAGGGGGCGGGCAGCAAGGCGGCGGGCGAGAGCAAGTACGTAAACCAGCTTGAATCCAAGGTGGGCCAGCTGACGCTGGAGAACGATTTTTTATCAAAGGCGCTCGGTCGGCAGCGGCGCAAGAAGTTGGTAGTGCGCGGCCGGGCACTTTCTTTGGTAAGGCAGTGCAAACTGCTGGATATAAATCGCTCAAATATTTACTACAAACCTGTGGGGGTATCCCCGCAGGACGAAGAGATTATGAAGAAGATTGACAGGATCTACATTAAGTATCCGTTTAAGGGTTCAAGAAGGATGGTGTACGCCCTTAAGGCACAGGGCGTACAGGTGGGCAGAAAGCGTGTTATGAGGCTTATGGGGATACGAGGGCTTGCTCCCGGCCCCCAGACTACAAAGAAAGGGGGAGCAGAGCACAGGATATACCCGTATCTGCTGCGGGGGAAGACTGTAGAGCTTCCCGGGCAGGTATGGGCGGCAGACATAACGTATATAGAGATGAGCAGGGGTTTTGTGTATCTGTGTGCGGTAATGGACTGGCACTCGCGCAAGGTTCTTAGCTGGAGAGTGTCTAACACAATGGACAGCAGTTTTTGCGTGGAGGCTCTGGAAGAAGCGCTTTACAAGTATGATAAGCCCGAGATATAAAGATAAGCATGGACGGCAAGGGAAGCTGGAGAGACAATGTTTTTGTGGAGAGGCTTTGGAGAAGTGTTAAGTACGAGGAAGTGTATCTGATGGCATATGAATCCGTTGCCTCGGCAAAGGCAGGTATAGGGAAGTGGATAGATTTTTACAATGAAAAAAGACCACATCAGGGGCTTGGAATGAAAACACCGGATGAGGTTTACTATGGTCTTGGGACAGCACAGAAGAATGTGGCTTGAAGCAATGAGACAAACAGAGCAGAGAGTTTATGGTTTTGGGAGTCTTAAAGATGGTTATGCGTTGGTGGGAATACACTTAAGAAAACAAAAATGCTGTCTAAAAAAGGGGACCACCTCTCGTTGCTTGCACTGTAATATCCGCTGTCGGCAAGCAGATTCTCAGCCTTGCCAAGCCTCTGCTCATTCTCCTTTAACTGCTCAAGCACGGGCTCCATCTCACGCTTGTCGTTTGTGTTCTGCGTTACATGCCTGGTCACTATAAGTCTGCTCTCCACATCCACTGCACCCTGAGCGTTGTATGCCTGCTCAAATCCCCCTCCCGAAGGCATTATCCGCGAATCTCCGTCCACAAGATTCACCTGATCCTTATCCCTCGGTCTGCTCCCTCCTGCCTTCTTCCCGCTTTGCTTCTCATACTGTTCCCGCTTCTCTACCTTCTCCCCGTACACTTCTGACTCCCGCTCATACCTGTGCTTTGCCCGCTCCTGTATCTCACGCTTCGCTTCCCGTCTCTGAAGTTCTTCGGGAACATTCATATCCTCTGGCAGTTTAGAGTTGTCAGCCTCCCGTGCAAGTCTCATCAGTTCCTTCACTTCTTTGTTCAGCTGCTTTTCTATCTTCCTTGCCCTCTTCCAGCTCAGTGCCTTATGCCTGCTCGCATTAGCCTTTATCTTCGTGCCATCCACACTCACCGTGCCCATCCCTATCTGTCCCGCTATCTGCAGTATCTGTACAAACAATACCCCAAGCTCCTTGCCAAACCTCTTGCGGAACCTGTTTATGCTGTCATGATCCGGATTGCTGTTAGCGCATATATACCTGTACGCCACACTGTCATATGTTGCCTTCTCAAGCTTCCGGGAAGAGAATGTCCCCGTCGCGTATCCGTAGAACAGAAGAGCCACCTTCATTCCCGGATGATACGCTGCCGACCCCCTGCCCGAATACGCTTCCGTCAGCCTTCTCAGATCCAGCTGCTCAACTATCTCCACCACAAACCGGGCAAGATGGTCTTCGGGCAGATACTCTTCTATTGTAGGCGGAAACATCTGCGGCGTCTTGCGGTCTGCTGATACAAACCTCCGTCTCATTGTCTTCTCCTTCTCAGACATCTTGATACCGTTATTTTAACATTATAATGACCGCTAAAGTCCAACAGACTCCTAGGGAATTCTTCGACCGAGAGAGATTCCGCCCTTCTTCGCTGATCAATACCTGAGTCCGAAAGTGCCCGTTCAACAGTTTCTTTCTCAAAAAAGTTGCCGAGCGAATTCCTTATGGTTTTTCTTCGCGAGGAAAACGCGTGTCTGATAACGGTTCTGAATGTCTTCTCGCTCGATGCGGAAAACACGGGCTCCTTAAGCGGCTCAAGCACCACCACCATCGAATCCACTTTGGGAACCGGATAGAACACGCGTCGGGGAACTTTAAAAGCAGGCTCTACGCTAAAACAGCTCTGGAGAAGCACCGAGAGGGAACCGTAGCTTTTCCGTCCCTTTGCAGAAGATATTCTCTGTGCCACTTCCTTTTGCAGCATCACTACTATCCTCGAGAATAATTCTCTTTCATCAAGAAGCTTAAACAGAATCTGGGTGGATATGTTGTAGGGAAGATTAGATACGAGCTTTATTTTCTTTCCGTCAAAAAAAGGGCTGAAGCCGATTTTAAGGACATCTTCGTAAACGAATCTGATGTTTTCAGATTCTTTGAATTTTTCGTCAAGAAAAGTTTTCAGCCTCTTGTCTTTCTCGATTGCCGTCACTGTTTCGGCACTGTGCGCAAGATGCTCCGTGAGGCTGCCCTTACCGGGCCCGATTTCAATCACGTGATCTTCTTTATGCAGTTTTGCAGCAGCGCAAATCTTACGGAGTATATTAGGATCGTTCAGAAAATTCTGCCCAAGCCTCTTGGTCTGACGGAATATCTGCTCCCGTTTCATATCATCCATCCGTTTAAAGCAGACAATATCTCAGAGCAACTTTTAAATCATGGGACCGTAAAAAGAATTAAGTCCGGCAAGTTATTCTTCTTTGAATTTGAATATCTTTTCTTTGTCTTTTATCATCCCCAGTTCCTCTCTCAGCATTTTCTCAATGTATCTTTTGTCCTGCTTAAGGGCCTTTATTTCCTCTTTGTACGCACTGTTCTGCGTTTCCAGGTTCTCTATATCCTTCTCTATCCTTTTGTTTTCGCTTTTGAGAAAATAGACTTTGGAAATCTCGTTGAAAAATATCAAGGCCAGCCCTAGGGCAATAACCGAGTACACAGCCAGCCTGATGAATTTTTTCGGTCTCATAATGTTCTTTACAGAAGAAAAGTTCCCTACAAAAAAGGATTTGTCTTTTTTTCAAATCCTACTGTCGTTTTAGGGCCGTGGCCCGGATAAATCTCGTAATGGTCAGGATACTTGAAGATTTCGGAGCGGATTGACCCGACAAGCTCCGTCATAGTCGTTCCCCCGGTGAGATCCACCCTGCCCACGCTTCCGGCGAAGACGGTATCTCCAGCTATTATTGATTCTTCGAAAACAAAACATATATGCCCCCAAGTGTGTCCGGGAACAAGGAGTATTTCTCCCCTCAGGTTCCCGACGCAAAGGGTTTCTCCTTCTTTTACGTAACCATCCACCTCGGGGACTTCGAGAGAATCAAATCCGGGGAATCTCATTTTGGCCTCGGGAAGCACATCAAGCACGGGTTGTTCTTTTTCATGTATGTAAAAGGGTATGCCGAACATTTTCTTAAAAGTCTCAACACCGGCCACGTGATCCAGGTGCGCGTGCGTGTTAACTATTTTTTTTACCTCAAGTCCCGATTTCTCGATTTCCTCGGATATCTCCGGGATCTGCTCTCCGGGATCAACGAGAATAGCCTCGTTTGTATCTTCATCCCCTATGATATAGCAGTTTTCAACGAACATTCCGCCCGGAATACATTTTATTATCAATCTGATCTCCTTTGAGTCTTGTTTATACGAAAATCGATGAACCTGCCTTCAGGTGCAAACCACTTGAATTCAACCGATTCGACCTTTGCGCGGGGAGGAAAGAAGTGGACCCCAAAAATCAGACAGCATCTTAAGTGTATTTCCTTGGTATTCTAAAAGAGTATACAGGAGGTACATAATGAAGAGTAAAAGACGTAATCATTCACCGCAGTTCAAGGCAAAGGTAGCGTTTTTGGCGGTAAAAGGAGACAAGACAGTAGCGGAGCTTGCCCGGCAGTTTGAGGTTCATCCCAATCAGATAAGCATGTGGAAGAAGAAGCAGCTCGGCAACGCCGCGGACAAAGTGTTCGGCCAGGGGGCGGGCAGCAAGGCGGCGGGCGAGAGCAAGTACGTAAACCAGCTTGAATCCAAGGTGGGCCAGCTGACGCTGGAGAACGATTTTTTATCAAAGGCGCTCGGTCGGCAGCGGCGCAAGAAGTTGGTAGTGCGCGGCCGGGCACTTTCTTTGGTAAGGCAGTGCAAACTGCTGGATATAAATCGCTCAAATATTTACTACAAACCTGTGGGGGTATCCCCGCAGGACGAAGAGATTATGAAGAAGATTGACAGGATCTACATTAAGTATCCGTTTAAGGGTTCAAGAAGGATGGTGTACGCCCTTAAGGCACAGGGCGTACAGGTGGGCAGAAAGCGTGTTATGAGGCTTATGGGGATACGAGGGCTTGCTCCCGGCCCCCAGACTACAAAGAAAGGGGGAGCAGAGCACAGGATATACCCGTATCTGCTGCGGGGGAAGACTGTAGAGCTTCCCGGGCAGGTATGGGCGGCAGACATAACGTATATAGAGATGAGCAGGGGTTTTGTGTATCTGTGTGCGGTAATGGACTGGCACTCGTGCAAGGTTCTTAGCTGGAGAGTGTCTAACACAATGGACAGCAGTTTTTGCGTGGAGGCTCTGGAAGAAGCGCTTTACAAGTATGATAAGCCCGAGATATTCAACACCGATCAAGGAAGTCAGTTCACAAGTGAAGAGTTTACGGGAGTTCTTAAAGACAGAGATATAAAGATAAGCATGGACGGCAAGGGAAGCTGGAGAGACAATGTTTTTGTGGAGAGGCTTTGGAGAAGTGTTAAGTACGAGGAAGTGTATCTGATGGCCTATGAATCTGTTGCCTCGGCAAAGGCAGGTATAGGGAAGTGGATAGATTTTTACAATGAAAAAAGACCACATCAGGGGCTTGGAATGAAAACACCGGATGAGGTTTACTATGGTCTTGGGACAGCACAGAAGAATGTGGCTTGAAGCAATGAGACAAACAGAGCAGAGAGTTTATGGTTTTGGGATTCTTAAAGATGTTTATGCGTTGGTAGGAATACACTTAAGAAAACAAAAATGCTGTCTAAAAAAGGGGACCACCTCTTTTCTCGCATGATGATAGTATGGTAATGCGGAGAGAATAAAAGTCAAATAAGCAGAGTCAACTATCTTTATTTCACCGTAAACCAGTAGTTCAACAGCAGCAGTTCTCCCGAGGGTGCGAGCCAGATATTCTTCTTGCAAAAGGTATGACTGGGAAAATGTTCAAGCACAAAGAGCCTGCTTTAATTCTTCACCGTTGCTTTTAAAAATGTTTTCATGGTATAAGGTTTAACAAAGCTGCAATCGCAAACAGGAAATTGTTCATGGATATCAAGATAGGCAGGAAGAGTTCTTTTGGAGCTTATTTTTTAAGCCCGAAAACAGTTACCGCGGAAACACTTGTAAAAATACTTGAACACGACACCTCCGAGATTGAGTCAATAGAGTTTGCCCCTCCCCGTGTTGACTCCGACAACTTTGGGTGCTTTAAGGTTAAGTGGGAACTTCTTCCATATGACTTGAAGGATGTACTCTGAGAAACCAAACGAGCAAAATCCAGACGATGAACTTAATGAAATTGAGCGGACAAACAGATGTTAAATGCCATTGCTCGTAAAAGTAATTTCGGATAGATAGTAATTTCTGAATGCTCAGTGCCTGAAGTGTCTTTTGCCGGTGAAGATCATCGCCATTGAGTGCTCGTCTGCAGCGGCGATAACTTCCTCATCCCTTACCGATCCCCCGGGCTGTGCTATTGCCGTTATTCCGGCGCGCGCCGCCTCGTCAACCCCGTCTCTGAAAGGGAAAAACGCATCAGAAGCAAGCACCGAACCGTCAGTCGGAGTGCGGGCCTTCATTCCCGCAATCCTTACCGAGTCGACCCTGCTCATCTGCCCCGCTCCTATGCCTACCGTCCGCAGGTCTCTTGCGTAGACAATGGCGTTTGACTTGGTGTGCCGACAGACTTTCCAGGCAAACCTCATATCTTCCATCTCTTCGGGCGTGGGTTTTCTTCTGGTGGGAATCTTAAGGTCTGAAAAATCATCCCTCCATCCCCTGTCGCTTTGCTGTATGAGGGCTCCGGCCGTCACTTTCTTTATGTCCAAGGCTCCCGCCCCGCCGATATCCATACCGCCCGAGGCAAGTACCCGCAGGCTTTTTTTTGCCGAGAGGAGTGCAAGCGCTTTTTCTGAAAAACCGGGTGCTATGACCACTTCTGCGAACATGTCGGCTATCGCCTCGGCGGCCGTCTCGTCAACCTCTTTGTTAAAGGCGATTATCCCGCCGAAAGCGCTTTGCGGGTCGCATTGCCTCGCCCGGGAAAATGCCTCGGCGGGAGTATCTCCGAGCGCCGCTCCGCACGGGTTGTTGTGCTTCACTATTACACATGCGGTCTTTTCAAACTCTCTTACGAGCTCAAAGGCGGAATCCGTATCGTATATGTTGTTAAGCGACAGCTCTTTTCCCTGAAGCTGCCTTGCGTTTGCAACGCAGTGCGCCGCCGCTATGCCGCTTTCTGTGTAGAAAGCCCCGATCTGGTGAGGGTTCTCCCCGTAGCGAAGATTGAGTTTTTTTTCAAGATAGAGGGTGTAGGTTTTCGGAAGCGGGTTTTTTTCGCCGTCAGGTTCTATAGAAAACAGATAGTTCGATATAGCAGCGTCGTACCTGGAAACGTAGGAGAAGGCTTTTGCCGCGAGGCGGAAATTGGTTTCGGGGGAGATTTTTCCGTTGTTTTCTCTAAGCTCTACGAGCACCGCGCCGTAGTCTTCGGGATCGGTGAGCACGGTTACCGACGCGTGGTTTTTCGCCGCGGCCCGAAGCATCGCCGGTCCGCCTATGTCTATGTTCTCTATCGCTTCGAAAAAGGCGGTTTCTTTTTTCGCCGCCACTTCCTCAAAAGGGTAGAAGTTCACAACTAGCATGTCTATCGGTTCTATGGAATTTCGGGCCATCTCCCCAAGGTGGCGTTCATCGTCTCTGATTCCGAGCAGGCCTCCATGGATTTTCGGGTGGAGAGTTTTCACCCTTCCTCCCAGTATTTCGGGAAACCCTGTGTAGTCCGATATTTCCGTAACCTCAGCCCCTCCGTCCCTGATCCGCTCGGCGGTGCCTCCGGTTGAGAGCATCCTGACCCCCAGTTCCCCGAGGCCCTTTGCAAGCGCAGTTATTCCCTTTTTGTCGTAAACGCTTATTACCGCTTTTCTTATCTTCGCCATGAACTGAAACCCTTTTCGGAGTCGGCAAGCTGCCTTGTGTGGAAAGGAACATTGCAGATTATCACAGACGCTCGGATTTTCAATTCCCCGCTTACAAACAATCCGGTTTTTCGGTACAATACCACGGGTAGGACGTGTGTGCCGCACAGGGAGACTGCAGATGAAAAAAGAGAAGTCCGCTCAGCTCAAGGTAGGAATTTTCGTTCTGGCATCAGTCGCTATTTTCGTTTACGGAGTTTTTACGATAAGCGGCCAGGAGGAGCTGTTTGAGCGGGAATATAAAGTGGAGACCTACTTTGACAACTCTGCGGGTCTGCTCGAAGGTGCCTACGTGCGTCTTTCCGGAGTGGGAGTGGGGTCCGTGTCATCCATTCGCTTCTCAGACGATCCCTCCCTCGGAAAGGTCAAGGTCACGATGGAAATCAACAAACGGGCGTTTTCCAGGATCTTGAAAGACTCCCACGCCACAATCAAGACCGAAGGGCTTCTGGGAGCAAAATTCGTCGAGATCGTTCCCGGCCAGGGAGAAAGCATAGGACGGGCCCGCGACGGGATCGTTATCAGCGGCTACACTTCGCCCGAGATGCAAGAAATAATAAGTCAGTCAGAGGAATTCGTTACGAACCTTACGGCTATCTCCAGAAATCTCGACAAGATAGTGGAGTCGTTTGCCGACGAAACCAACCCCGGAAACGCGAGAAACACTCTGCTTGCCATGCAGGAGAGCTTCCATATGATTTCCGAAACCGTAACAGCCATTGAGAAGCAGGAGGGCTTCCTGCATACTCTGATCTACGACGAGCAGTTTGCGGCCGATATGCGGAGTTTTTCTTCCAACATAGCGGAGGTTTCCCGGATAATCAGGCAGGGAGAAGGCTCGATCGGGGGCCTTGTAGTGGACCCTTCTGTTCACGACGCCTTAAAGGGGGTGCTGGGGGAGGCCGAGAGGAACAGGTTTGTCCGCTCCGCCGTCAGGTATATGATAAAGGAAAAGGAAAAGAAAAAGTCGAAAGAGCGCTAGGGCTTTAGCAGGCCCGGCTGCCGGCTGAATCGGCTGCATGAGGATACTTAACAGAGAAAGTCTTAAGGAGGTAGTAGAAATGTTATCTAGAAGGTTTTTGGTTTTTTTAATTGCTTTGTTTTTCTGTGCGGCTCCGCTTACGATGGTTGCGCATTCCAAGTCGGCTTCGCTTCCGGGTCCGCAGCTTGTAACCGGTGCGTGGATGTTTATTGCGGGCTACAAGGCCGATCCGGAGGTTTTAAAATCGATGCTTCCGGAGGGTCTTAAGCCGCATCCGGACGGTCACGTGGTCATAAACATGTACACGGTTCCCGACAAGAATCAGACCTCGGGATTCGGGGCGTACACGCTCACGTATCTGACGGTCGAGGTTGAAGGTCACAACTCCTACGTTATGGATTCGGACATAACCTACCCGGGAAGATACTTCGTTCATTACTATAACAGCTCCCCCAAGATGAGGGAGTTCACAAAGCCCGTCGGTATTCCCGCCCAGGAAGGAATGACCACCACGGTGGTGGAAAAAGGAGTGCTCAAGACAAAACTTGAGGTCGGCGGACAGTCGATGATCGAGGCCACGGCCACGGTCGGAAGCGAACTGGGGAACTGGAGCGGAGGACACCTTAACTACTTCGGGTTTATTAAGGACAAAGGAGTGGTCAAATATCCGATCCCCTGGAACGGAGGGACCGTATCCATGGAAAACCCGAAAATAAAGTTCACGGCTCCTGAGGATCACCCGATTCTCAAGCTCAAGCCGCTTGGCGACCCCACCTGGGCTATCTGGACCAAGGGGAGTTTCGTTTACCCGCAGTATCAGGTAGTTAACTGAAAGTGAAATAAGTGCAGTTTTTAGGGTTGCGCTCATAAGCCTCCCGCTTTGAAGCGCAGCCCTTTTTTTTCCGAAAGCCTCCATGACCAGATCGGACTATCCGGTTTTATTCGTAATAAGCCAGATAAACGCGCTTTTCATACTGCTTTTGTTCTTCACGCTTCGTGCCGAGATTCCCGCAGTGCATTCCAGCCTTGTGGATGTGCAGTGGGGGATTTTCATACTGAGTCCCGTGGTCACCTTTATTTTTCTCGGCGTTTTCTCACGCTGGTCTTCGCTTGTGCAGTTCACAAAGTTTTGCGTTATAAGTTTTTCCAATCTTGTGATCGATTTCGGAATACTGAACCTGCTCATCTATTATTTCGGGGTGGCCGAAGGGGTTCTGTACTCGGTTTTCAAGGCGGCTTCCTTTATTCTTGCAAACGTTAACGGCTATATGTGGAACAGGTTCTGGACGTTTCGCAACAGGGGAAAGGGGGAGGAGGGGTGGATGAATCAGTTCATAAGGTTCTTCGGCGTTGTGGGAGTGGGACTTGTGATAAACGTTACGGTTGCTTCGTACGTGGTCGTCGAGTTCGGCGGCTCGGGGGGATCCATTTCTTCCACTTTGTGGGCCAACATAGGGGCCGCGGTGTCTTTGATATTTACGCTTTTCTGGAATTTTTTCGGCCTTAAGTATCTGGTTTTTGAGAAAAAGAGTTGATTTGCGCGGTTTTTACGGAAACCTTGATTTTGTAGCCTATCATTCTTATGTATTTTATGAAGCTTCTTAAAAAGGCTGTTTTTTAGAACTTGAAAGGAAAGAATCCACAACAGAGAAGTGACAGGAAATAATATAAGGAAAAATCAAAAAATTTCGGTAAAGGTTGATATAGTAATTTTTCCGGGAGGATTGTTCTGTGGAAAAGAAAGTTACGATATCCCTGTCTGAAGTTATAGGCAGTCCTTTGTGTGTTGCATCAGACGACGGACAGAAAGTTTATGATCGCTTAGCGGCCGCACTGAACCAGAATCTTCATGTTTCCCTCTCGTTTCGCAATGTGTCAGCACTTACTGCGGCTTTTTTAGCCAGTTGTACGGCGAGTTTGAAGAGGGTAAGATTCGCGAATTACTGCATGTGGAAGATATTGAAGATGAAGATTTAGGACTTCTAAAACGCGTCGCAGCTGCGGCCAAGCAGTATTTTGAAAACCCGGCGGCTTTCAGGCAGGCTCTTCTGGAAGCTGGAAGCAGGATTGGAAGTAGACGAAGATCCTGGTTATGGAGAATAAAGTGATGAGAGTGGAGCGCTGCCGTTTCTCTCCAGAAGACAAATTATTTTTGATGCGTATCTAGTTTGCGGTCTGAAAAAAACCAGAGGATAATTCAAAAATGAAGCCAATTCGTACCGAAAAAGACTATGAAGCCGCTTTGGCTCGTATCGATGAGATTTTTGAAGCCGAACCGGGCAGTCCCGAGGGCAGGGAGCTTGATGTTCTGGTTGACCTTGTTGAGCAATACGAGAACAAACATGTGCCGATGGGATATCCGGACCCCATTGAAGTTATCAAGTTTCTCATGGAACAGGCAGGGCTGAGCCGCAGCGACTTGGTTCCTTTTATAGGAAGCCGCAAGAAGGTTTCCGAGGTGCTTTCCGGGAAACGTGCCATAACGATGCCTATGGCAAAGGCTCTTAGCAAAAATATTGGCATTCCGCTCGATTTGCTGATTCATAGCTCGCACAGGGGTTAAGGGATTCGGCGGGCAATATTTAATAACATGGAGCCCGTTTCCCCCAAGAACAACGGCGAAACGGGGATGGATTCCAGATATTTCTGACTTAACAGTTATGTTCAGATGAGCAAGCAGATCAGTTTTCTTGTTCGTCTACCCGGCAATGTATTCTGCTGCTGCAGAGATCAGGACAGCCGCAATTATTCCGACAAGCCACT
This sequence comes from Thermodesulfobacteriota bacterium, assembly GCA_965200595.1. Classification (GTDB taxonomy): domain Bacteria; phylum Desulfobacterota_D; class UBA1144; order Nemesobacterales; family Nemesobacteraceae; genus Nemesobacter. Next base: position 30,501 of record CBDAUE010000005.1, read on the forward strand.
TGATGACCTTCACTTCCCCTTTAATGCTGGAAATCTTCTCTGTCAGTGCCGCTTCCAGCTTGGCGAGGTCTTGGAGAGTAACGAGATTCTGATTGTTCATTATGGGTTCTTCGACTGTCTGTTAATCACGGTTTTTAGAAGGTCTTTCATTTAAATCGGCATTTGCCTCGGAAAGAGTGGAGCGGGCGACGGGATTCGAACCCGCGACCCTTGGCTTGGGAAGCCAATGCTCTGGCCAGCTGAGCTACACCCGCAATACTCAACAGCTTTATACTATACCCGACAAATCAGACCCGTTGCCGCGTACGGTTCTGCGGATAACCGGCGCGCATTTCAGATATAATGTTCCGCGTGAAGAAGACTCGCCGGACAGGACACCTGCTCACGGAAAAAGTAAATCCGAGAACAGTAAACATAGATGAACTTTCGTGTCCGGAAATAATTGATCTCATAAGCCGGGAAGACCTGGATGCTTTTAACGCCGTCTCAAACCAGAGGGATTCCATATCCCGGGCGGCGGACATGGTTTTCCGCTCGCTTGAGCGCGGCGGCAGGGTTTTCTTCGTGGGGGCGGGAACAAGCGGGAGGCTCGGGGTGATGGAGGCGGCCGAATGCCCGCCGACTTTCGGAACGGACCCCGAAACCGTGCAGGCGGTCATGGCGGGAGGACGGGAGGCTGTGTGGAACGCGGTTGAGGGTGCGGAGGATTCCGTTACGGCTTCGGTGCAGGCCCTTCGCCAAAAACGGCTCTCGGCAGACGACATAGTCGTTGGAATCGCGGCAAGTTCCGGAACTCCTTTTGTGATATCGGCTCTTGAGCATGCAAGGACAGTCGGCTGCGCAAGCGTGCTTGTAAGCTGCAGCGAGCCGGAGGCCACCCCGGCCGACTTGGTAGTAACCCTGCTTGTAGGTCCTGAAGTGATAGTGGGTTCCACGAGGCTTAAAGCCGCAACCGCGACCAAGATGGCCCTTAACATGATCACGACGACCGCCATGGTGCTTTCGGGGAAGACTTACGGAAACCTTATGGTGGATCTTAAGCCCACGTCTTCAAAGCTTGTCGACAGGGCAACAAGAATCATAATGGACATATGCGATGTGCAGGAAAACGAGGCGGCATCACTTTTTGCCGAAGCCGGCGGAAGCTTAAAGGTCGCGGTGGTTATGAAGCTTGCGGGCCTGCCGCCCAACGAGTCGGCGGGTCTGCTTGCAAAAAGCGGCGGGTCCCTCAAAAAAGCTCTCCGAAGCGGGTTCTCGGGGAAACGGAATCCATAAGATCGGTATATCCTCTTCTGTTCCAGGAGTCTGTCGCTCTTGACGAACGGTTGAGGATAAAAACAGCTGATTCGGTACTGCACGAATCGTCTATCTATACCCCCCAGCATGCCGAGATTTCTGTAGTCAACCCTAAGACACTTCTACAAGCATGCGCCAAGCCGCCGATTGAGATTGACTGGCCGTTTATGGAGCGGATCATCTCGATGAACTTTCTGCTGCACTCTCGCTATGATCAGAGCGGCCCGAACCTTTTCGGAGTGGTCAGGAGCGAGCTTCTGTTTCAGATGCAGTAGAGATAAGGCCGCCCGATACAACAACATCAAAGCAGAATTATCTGCTAAACTGCTTTCTCATCAGGTAGCTTTTTTGGAGTGCACTGGCTTGATCGGATAATTTCAAAAGAGCAGAAACTCGTCGTCGGCCTCATCTCCGGGACTTCAATGGATGGCATCGACGCGGCTTTGGTGAGAATCGGCGGTTGCGGGGAAAATACCGAGGTCAGGGTTTTGGATTTTCTCCGCCGCGAGTACTCCGATGAGGCGAAAAAGCTTCTTCTCTCATCCGCCTCACTTGGTTCGAGGGAGGTGTCCGATCTTAATTTTCTGCTCGGCCGGGAATTTGCGGCTGCGGTTTTTGATCTTCTAAGAAAAGCCGATCTCAAAACGGCACAGGTGGATCTTGTGGGAACTCACGGACAGACGGTTTTTCACAATCCTCCTTCCTCGGGAGAAGGGATCTCCTCAACGCTTCAGCTCGGCGAAGCGGACGTTATCTGCGAGGCCACAGGAATTACCACGGTGGGAGATTTCAGGACGAGAGACATCGCGGCCGGGGGAGAAGGGGCTCCGCTTATTCCCTATCTGGACTACCTGCTGTTCTCAAAAACCCCCAAGGCCGTTATCGCCCAGAACATAGGGGGGATTTCCAACTGCACGCTGGTCACGGGAAAGTTCGGCGAACTGCTTGCGTTCGATACGGGCCCCGGAAATTCTCTGATCGATTCCGTTGTGCGTATCGTCTCGGAGGGCGGGATGAGCTTTGATGAAGACGGCGCCATGGCAAAGCAAGGCTCGGTAAGAGAGGATCTGCTTCAAAGCCTTATGGAAAACCCGTATCTGGATGTCAGACCTCCGAAATCGACCGGAAAGGAGCTTTTCGGAGAAGAAATGGCCGGGAGGCTTTTTTCTCTTGCGCAGAAACGGGGAATATCCACGCCGGACCTCATTCGCACGCTCGTTGAATTTACCGTCTGCTCCATAGTTTCCGCTTACCGCAGGTTTGTCTGCCCGAACGCGGATGTGGGAGAAGTTGTGCTCAGCGGCGGCGGGGCCCGAAACCCGGTCATGGTTTCGAGTCTTCGCGAAAAGCTCGCCCCGGTTCCGCTTTCGCTCTCCGATGATCACGGCATTCCCTGCGATGCCAAAGAAGCCGTCGGCTTTGCGGTACTGGCAAACGAGACCGTATGCGCGAACATGACAAACGCGCCCGGGGTCACGGGAGCCCGGGACGCCACGATTCTCGGAAAAATCTCGATAGGAAAGAACGTCGCATAAAAATGTATGAGAATCCGGCTGTCTTTTCGTCAAAAAATCTTTCCGCTCCTCGCAGGGCAGCGCAGTTTCTTATGCCGAGAATCGATTTTTCCGACGCTGAGTCTGTCAGGCGGGCGGAGCGGCTTGTGCGGGATTTTGCCGTCTGCGGATTCATAGTGTTTAACGGAGATGTCGATCTGGTAAGAAAAACCACAAAAAAACTTGCCTCCATCTCTGAGGTTCCGCTTTTTTTCGGGTGTGACGTTGAAAGGGGTCTGGGTCAGCGGGTTTCGGGTGCGACCCTTTTTCCTTTTGCGATGGCCCAGGGGGCGATAAACGACGAGGAAACCTTGAGACGTCAGGCGGTCATAACTGCCCGGGAGATGAAATACTGCGGACTTAATCTGGCTTTCGCCCCTGTTCTTGACGTGAATACCGAACCCCTTAATCCGATAATAAACGCAAGGGCCTTCTCGGATGATCCCGCGCTGGTTGCAAAACTGGGAGGGATCTTTGCTGAAACCATGCAGAAAGAAGGAGTGGCGGCCTGTGCCAAGCATTTTCCCGGCCACGGCGCCACGCTTGAGGACTCCCACGCCAGCCTTCCGCGTGTCGAGAGGTCTTTAGAGCGCCTGGCGGAATCGGACCTTCTTCCGTTTCGCGAAGCGATCGCGAAAAGGCTTCACTGCGTGATGCCGGCGCACGTATGCTTTCCGGCTCTTGACCCTCTCGGGGCTCCCGCCACGCTCTCGAAACCTGTTCTGCGTGGCCTTCTTCGGGAAAAACTCGGATTCAGCGGCCTGATCGTCTCGGATTCCTTCAGGATGGATGCGCTGGGGGGAGATGAGCGTGAAGAGGAAAATATTGTGGCCGCGCTTGCCGCGGGGGTGGATATAGTTCTTGATCCCAGGGATGCGGAGGGGTTTTTAAAAAGACGGGCGGAGGGAGATTTTTTCCGGGACCCCGCCCGCGCGGAGTCGCTTTTCAGAATATTCCACGCGAAAAAATTTTTCGCTTCAGGCGGAGAACAGGTCCCGGTGCCGGATTTTAAGGCAAATGCCGCCCGCGCAGAGGAGATTTCCCGCCGCTCGGCCTGCGTTTTACGGGGAGGGGGCCTTCGCTCCCGCGCAGTGTCGGTTCTTCACTTCGGCAGACAAGGCGAGGGTGAAATACTGGACGGGCTGCGCAACGGGCTGTCGGAGAAAAAAGTGACGGTAAAAGAGCTGTTCTGCTTTCCCGAAACACCGAAACTCGATGCCTCTTCATCGCTTGTGTGCGTTTTGTCCGCGGCGCCTGCGGCCTGGACGGAGAACTGCATTGTTCCCCGAAAAATAGCCGATTACATAGACGGCTTTTCTTCTTTTCCCGGACAAAAGATTCTGCTTACCTTCGGTTCTCCCTATCCCGCGGCGGCTTTTTCTTTTTTCGATACGGCGATCTCGCTTTTTGACTCCTCGCATGCGGCGGGCCGGGCGGCTGCGGCGGTCCTTGCCGGACAGGGAAGCGCCCCGGCGAGACTTCCGGTGAGAACGGGCAAGTGAAGCTCTATCCCGTAGACTGGATGCTTGTCGGCCTCTACCTGGTTTTTTCCCTGGGAGTGGGCTTTTATTTTTCAAGAAGGGCGTCGGGGAGTCTGTCGGACTATTTCGTTTCGGGGCGCGGGCTTCCCTGGTGGCTTCTCGGAACCTCAATGGTAGCCACCACCTTTGCCGCCGACACTCCGCTTGCCATAACCGGGTGGATAAGAACCGAGGGAATATGGAAGAACTGGTTCTGGTGGAACTACATCTTCAGCCACGCCCTTGTTATAGTGGTTTTCTCAAAGCTGTGGAGAAGGGCGCAGGTTATAACCGATAACGAACTGATAGAACTTCGCTACGGCGGCCGCCCCGCGGCGTTTCTGCGCGGGTTTAAGGCGTTTTATTTCTCGACGATTTTCAATTTCATAGTGATGGGGTGGGTGATAACCGCGATGACCAAGGTGTTTGAGGTCTTTTTCGGGGTGGGGCAGATATACGCGGTTTCGCTCTGCGTGGGAATCGTTCTTGTCTACACGGTTTTCTCAGGACTCTGGGGGGTTGTGATAACGGATTTCGTGCAGTACGCCATAGCTCTGGGCTCCACGATAATACTCGCGGTCGTGGTAATAAATTCTGAAGCGGTCGGGGGATACAGTCAGTTTGTAAGCAAAATCTCGCAGCTTCCCGCCGAGCAGACCTCCATGTTCATTGTGCAGCCCTCGGGCGGCGAAGAGTTTTTTTCCTCCGATTTTTTCACGTTTCTTATTTTCATGACCGTGGTATGGTGGTCTTCCCACAACGCTGACGGCGGAGGCTACTTCATACAGCGGCTCTGTTCGGCAAAGGATGAAAGACACGCTCTTGCCGGCACGGCATGGTTTGCGCTTAACCATTACGTGCTTCGTCTCTGGCCTTGGGTTCTGGTCGCTCTGGCTTCGGTGGTGATATTTCCCGAGGCGGCGGGGATTGCGGGCGGGGACGAAGAATCGATGTATCTGGTGATGATAAGGGATTTTCTCCCGCCGGGTCTTCGGGGTCTTCTTCTGGTTTCGTTTCTTGCGGCGTTTATGTCCACGGTGTCAACTCACCTTAACTGGGGAGCTTCTTATCTTGTGAACGATCTTTACAGGAGGTTTATGCGTCCGGACGCTCCGCAGCGCCATTACGTGGCGGTTTCCAGGGTCGCGACGGTGGCGCTTGCGGTCATCGCGGGGATTGTGGCGCTTCAGATAAAAAACATAGGGGATGCCTGGATATTTCTCTGGGCCATGAGTTCCGGGATAGGCCTTGTGCTGATACTCAGGTGGTTTTGGTGGAGGATAAACGCCTGGAGCGAGATAGTAGCGCTTGGATCGTCGCTTGTGACCATACTGGTTTTGATTCTCTATACAGAAGCCAGGGGCGTTCCGCTTGAACTGCGCCACCAGATACTGGTCGTTCCCGTCTCGATAGTCTGCTGGGTTACGGCCACCTTCGTCACCGCTCCCGAGTCCTGGGAAAAACTGTCGGAGTTCTACTCGAGAGTAAGACCCCCGGGTCTTTGGTCGCCTGTCGGGAAAAGAGCAGGGATTGAGCGTGAGCGGGGAGTCTTTTTTTCCATCCTCCTTAACTGGTCGCTTGTCGTCTCCTCTCTTCTCTGCCTGATGACGGGAACGGGCAAGCTCCTTGTCGGGGACGGCGGGACCGCGCTTTGGCTTCTTTGCGGCTCGGCCCTCGGGCTTGCCCTGATATTTTACCGCCGCGGCAGTTTTTTCCGCTGACGGCTTCAGTATTTTTCTTTTCTGTGGTATATAGATGGCTGATATGGCGATAAAAGTAAAAGTGCTTGAGAGGCCGCGGCTTTCTTTCTGGGAGAAGCTTTATATCCCCCAGGTGCTAAAGGGGCTTATGATCACCTTAAGGCACATAACGCACCACCAGCCCATAACCGTGAAGTACCCCGAAGAGGTAAAGGCGCTTCCCGAAAACTACCGCGGACTTCACGTGATGCCCGCCGACGACGAGGGCGAGATAAGGTGCGTTGCGTGCAAGCTCTGCGAGATCGCGTGCCCCACCCAGGCTATTTCAATAGTTTCTGAGCCCGCAGACGATTACGGAATCGAAAGAAGGCCCAAAGTGTACAACATAGATTTTATGCGCTGCGTTTTCTGCGGCTTCTGTGTCGAAGCCTGCCCGTGCGACGCGCTTCGTATGGGAATGAAGTATGAGCTTTCTTCTTACAACCGCGCGGGACTCGTTCACACCAAAGAGGTTTTCTTCGATCCGAACGTAAAAAGCGACGCGCCCCGGGACAATGCAAATTTCCTCTACAAGATGGGCAAGGGAGAGATACTCGATTCCCCGGAGGAAATTTCGAAGATAACCAAAATGGACGGCACATACTCCCCAAAGACCGTCTCCCCGGAAGCTGAGTAACGCCCGCCGTGCGGGAAATAATCTAATCGCGTCTCTTCCCCGGCCGTGCGGTTCTTACATGAGTGTCCTTGAAATCGGCGGCATTAAGGGGGAGCTCAGTCATATCGGAAGGAATAAAAAAGGCGGCCGGGACTAAAGCCAGTCGTCTTCAAAAGCGGGGGGCGGAACCTGGTGAAAAGCTCCCGTGTCCAGTCTGTTTTTAAAACCCCGAAACTTAAGCAGGCCCGAGATCGCGGGTTTTATCTGACTTCTTTGAAGCACCAGGTGAACCCCGCCGTGCTCTTCGTAGAAATCGGAGGACATTATTTTAGGGTCAACCCCGCGTCCGCCGCTTGTGAGCTTGACGACCCGGTCTCCGGCAAATGCTATGGTCGCTTTTTTCTCCGCTATCAGGAAATCTCCCTGCACCGCGTAGCTGGCAAGAGCCCCTCCCGTTGTCGGATGGCCGAGTATGGAGATGTTGGGAAGCCCGTGCTCTTTTAGCCTCGTGATCGCGGATATGGTTTTCGCCATCTGATACAGAGCCACGGTTCCTTCCTGCATCCGCGCGCCTCCGCTCACCGTTACGGTCAGCAGGGGAAGCTTGTGCTTAATTGCGTAGCTTACCACTATGTTCATCTTCTCGCCGAAAACCGAACTCATCGATCCGCCCATGAACCGGAAGTCGCAGACCGCCACCGCGACGGGTATGCCGAACATGGTTCCGTAACCCGTTATCAGGGAATCTTTGGAATCGGTTTTCCCGGCAAGCTTCTGCCTTGAAGACGAATAGTTAAAGAACTTGTAGACGGAGTCCACGTCTTCAAGGGAAAGGCCGGCTTCTATTTCGTGGAAGGATGATTCGTCAAGAAGAAAGTCGAGATAATCATCGGAGCTCAGCGCTTCGGGGCGGTTGCAGTAGGGACAGGAGGAGTTGTTTGCGTGGAGTTGTTTTTTCGTCAGCTGTTTTTTGCATCCGGGACGTATGATTTTTCCCTGGCCGTCTTTTTCGTCGTTGCAGAAATGAGGCTCCGATCCGTAGATGGCTATCTGCATTTCGGAGATGTCGGGACTTTCGGTTTTGCCGGTGAAGTAGTAGGGAAGCCAGGCTTTTATTTTTTTTGAGATTCCCTCGTAGATTCTCTGCTGCTTTTTTATCCGCCCGCACCGCTCGATCTTCCTTCGAAGCTCCGTGCGCAGATGCCTTACGTCGTAGCGGTCAAGCTCCTTTGAGGCGGCGGTGAGGGATGCCTGCAGGTTTTTGAGCGCCGCGGCAATATAGTTGCTTTTTCCGAGAGGGGGTTCTTTTACCACTTCATCTATTATTCCGTATCTCTTCATGTGGGTTGCCGTGGGCTGCAGAACCTCAAGGGCTTCGGCCACCTTGTCCGCGCTTCTGAAAAGAATGGCGGAGCATCCTTCGGCCGTTATCACGGAATATTCCGCGCGCGACAGCATCAGTCTTCTGTGTCCGAGCTGTATTGCGATCGCGCCTCCGCTTCCCCCCAGGCCGAGCACCGTGGTTATCGTTTTCGTTCTTATGGAAATCATTTTCGACTGGCAGTAGGAGATCAGCCAGGACTGGAGTTTTTCGGCCGAGTATTCGTAGGGGTCTCCGCCGATGGTGTCAATAAACGTGTAGAGCTTAAGACGGTTCTGCTCGGCGTATTCCATCATGCAGAGCGAAAGCCCGTAGCCGTCGGCCTTTACCATTCCGAAGTTAAGCTTCGTTCTTTCCCCCTCGCCCGAGGGGGTCTGCTGTGCTATTACAGCCACTTCCTCTCCCGTGCCCTTAAACACGGCCGTGCCCACTATGACTGCCGGGTCGTTTACGAACTCGATTTTCTTGCCCGACGGGGCGTGAATGAAGTTTCTGAACCCCTGGAGCTTGTCCCATGGAGTAAAGTCGGTAAACAGAGTTCCGATCAGATGTTTTGATTTGATTCTGTCGTAGCTTTTTGCCTCTTCGTGGGCCTGCAGTATTTTCGCTGTTGATGCCATGATGTGCTGTGCGCCGATCCGTTGGCGGATTCGCCGCATTTATAATTATATAATCAAATCTGTTTATGCGAAAAGGAATCTGTTTTGCCGCGGTTTTTTTGCGAATGCGCAAACCGCCGTCCGTTGCCCGACACACCGACTTGCAGACAAAAAAGCCTGTTCTCCCGGCCCTTCCACGTCTAACGAATCCTCCGCGTCGAGATTCGACGCGGGATCCTGCAAAGATTTTGTGGGGGGAATATCTGGGGATTGCGTATTTGTTTTTCTATGCGGTGAAAGACTGTCCGCAGCCGCAGGAACCGGTCGCATTAGGGTTTTCGATCGCAAAACCCGTTCCGTTAAGACCATCCTTGAAATCCAGAACCGCTCCGTCAAGGTAGTTGTAGCTGATTTCGTCAATGGCGACCTTTACGCCGTCAGACTCGATCAGGTTGTCTCCCTCATCGGTTTCGTCGTCAAATCCCATTTCGTAGGAAAACCCGGAACATCCCCCGGGCACTATTCTCACCCTGAGAAACGCGTTCTCGATATCGTCTTCGGCAAGCAGCCTTTTTATCTCGTCTACGGCTTTTGGAGTTACGGAAAACATATTTCCTCTGCCTCCTCGCAGTGTGAATTCTTTTAGTACTCCGCAAACAAAATACATCTGCCGGCGGCGGTTGTCAAAGAGCAGGCGGCAATCACCGCCCCCGGGTTTGCCCGCCCGCCCGGGTTTGCCCGCCCGCCCGGGTTTGCTGTATAGTTTTGGGCGTGAGCACAACGGCCTATCTTATAATCGATTCAAGCGAGCGCAACTCCGACCTTTACCACAGAACCGGTTTTTTCGTTCCGGATCCCGTTATTTTTTTCGAACACGACGGGGAAGGGACGCTTGTTCTGAGCGACCTTGAACTTGAGAGGGGAAAAAAAGAAGCGAAAGCGCAGCGGGTTGTCCCGCTCGGGCAGTGGACCGCAAAAATTCGCGGCAGGAGAAAAAAAATGCCCGGCATTGCCAAGGTGGCCGCGGCTCTTTTAAGGGACAGGGGAATAAGAAGCCTGATTGTCCAGAGGAGCTTTCCGGTTTTTTACGCCGATGCGCTGAGAAAAGCGGGTTTTTCCGTAAAGACGGCAAAGACGGAGTTTCTTTTCCCCGCACGCCTTTGCAAATCCCCGGCCGAAGTCGCGCACATAAAAAAAGCGCTTTCCGCCACCGCGCGGGCCATCAGGATCGCTGTTTCGATGATATCGGATTCAACGGTTAAGGGTTCTGCGCTTTACCGCGACGGCAGACCTCTTACCTCCCAGACAGTGCGTTCCGCCGTAAGCTCCTATCTTGCCGCGCAGGGGTATACGGCCTCAAACACCATAGTTGCGGGAGGGGTTCAGGGCTCAATGCCCCACGAACAGGGTTCGGGTCCTCTCAGGGCCGGATGGCCGGTAGTGATCGACATTTTTCCGAGGTCTCAGGAAAACGGCTATTTCGGCGATATGACGAGAACGGTGGTTCGGGGCGAACCCTCGGCCGAGCTTGTGAGGATGTACGATACGGTTCTGCGCGGTCAGAAAATCGCGCTTTCCATGATAAAGGACGGTACAAGAGGTGCGGACGTGCACGGTGCGATAATGGATTTTTTCACGCAGCGGGGGTTTGCGACCGGGACTTCTGACGCCGCGGGTCCCCAGGGCTTCATACACTCAACGGGACACGGCCTCGGTCTTGACATCCATGAGCCTCCGAGGATCGGTCCCGGAGCGGAGATACTCAGGGAAGGAAATGTCGTTACGGTCGAGCCCGGTCTTTACTACGGGCGTTTGGGGGGAGTGAGAATAGAAGACGTGGTTTTGGTTACGCGGGACGGAAACGAAAATCTTACCCGGTGTTCGAAAAGATTCCGGGTCTAGCCCACCGGCGCTATGGAAGAGAAAAAAACGTTTGAAGATATAGTTTTACTCGCAAGGCGTCTTCGCGCTCCGGGAGGCTGTCCGTGGGACAGGGAGCAGACCCTTTCCTCCCTTCGCGCCTATGTTCTTGAAGAGGCCTATGAAGTGATACAGGCAATAGAGCTTGAAGACACCGACGGACTCATAGAGGAGCTTGGAGATTTTCTCTTCCAGGTTGTTTTCATCTCCCAGATAGCAAGCGAAGAGGGCAGATTCAGCATAGGCGACGTTACGCACAAACTCCACAACAAGCTCGTAAGAAGGCATCCTCACGTGTTCGGGGAAAAAAAGGCAGAAGACGCCGCCGACGCCTTGAGGACCTGGAACGCGGAGAAACTTAAGGAAAAAAAGGGAAAGACATCCCTTGAGGAAATACCGAGGGCCATGCCTTCCCTTATGAGAGCCCAGAGGGCGGGCGAGAAAGCGGCCCGCGCCGGCTTCTGCTGGAGTGACGCGGCCTCGGCTCTTGACAAGGTAAAAGAGGAACTGCTCGAACTTGAGTGCGAGATTGAAGCGGGCGAGCGGGACAGATCACGGGAGGAGTGGGGAGATCTGGTTTTTTCTGTGGTGAACGTCGCAAGGCATCTTGAAATCGACGCCGAAACCGCGTCTCATTCGGCCGTCGAGAAGTTCATAGGCAGGTTCTCACACCTTGAGCGGACTGCCGGGGCGCTCGGAAAGCAGGTAGCCGATCTTTCCGCGCAGCAGATGGACGAGATATGGGAGAAGTGGAAAAAGACGTAATTTTTCGGTATTAATTAGGCGGAATTAAAATTACTGCATTTTAAAGAGAGGAAATTATATGAGATATGCGGCGGCAGTAACGTGTTTTTTGCTTTCGGTTCTTTGCCGGCTTCGGCCGCAAGCGGGTTCTACATAGGGCTTGAAGCGGGTTTTTCAAAGTCGGGCGACGTGGGTGTTTCCCAGTCCCTTATCGATCACCCGACCCGGTGCGATTCGTTTCTATACCCTGCCGGTGTGACTCCGCCGATGGACGAGGAGTGTACCACCGACAAAATAACCACCATTGCAAACGTGTTTGCCCCCGGAGCCGGATTTGCGGGAGGCGCGACCCTGGGTTATGCGTTTGACAACGGACTGCGCTTTGAGGCCGAATATCTTAACCGCCGTCAGGGTTCGCACGGAAAATCTCCGCGTCTCGGTGGTGGTGGCGGCGGCGAAGCGTTTGAGGAAAAGACAAGCGAATGGGACGAGAACGATCCTCCCCGGGAACGCGTGTACGATCTTAACGCTCATCATTTCTTCTTAAACGTTTACTATGCTCTGTCAAACGACTCGCCTTTTACTCCCTATATCGGGGGCGGAGCGGGCGTGGGCTCGACGGAAATGCGTTACTCGGCAAGATTCCTGCGCGCAAGCAACCTGGGCCCGGAGGTGTGGCAGATGGCCGCGGCGGGAACGGTGAGTTCCATAGACACGAAGCTTGAAAAAACCAGGTTCGGTTTTCAGGTTCTGGGCGGGGTTGACTATGCCATCCGGGATGATCTTTCGCTCGGCGCCAGGGTCCGCTGGACACGTTTTAGCGGCTTTGACCAAAACGGCCTGCAGTGGGATCAGGTGCGAAGCCACGAATCCATACGCGCAGACGGCGTCACGCCCGCTTACGACCGATTTTGATGTGGATGACGCGGACAACTGGACCTTCACGGTCGGTCTGAAGTACTATCTGTGATTTGCTTCTATACGGCGACAAGCATTCCCATGAGCTTCCAGCCCTGCTCGACGAAGACTCCGCTTTTAGCCGCGCTGTGCTCCGTGTAGACGAGCGAGCCGTTTCTCGGGGAGCGGTTTGAGGAATCAAGTATGGCGAAGGGAACGGGTTCGTTCGTATGAGTTCTGAGGTCTATGGGAGTGGGGTGGTCTGAGAGGACAAGCACCCTGTATTCGCCGAACTGCTCCATTCCCGCAAGCGCGGGTCCCACCACCTTGCTGTCAAAGTCCTCGATTGCCTGTATCTTGAGGCGGGCGTCTCCCATGTGCCCCGTTTCGTCCGTCGCCTCTATGTGAATCATCGCAAGGTCCACGCGCCGAAGCGAATCAATCGCCCCGATTACCTTTCCCGCGTAGTTGGTGTCGATGTAGCCGGTCGCTCCCGGAACTTCTATTATCTCCATGGAGGCGAATATTCCTATTCCCTTTACCAGATCAACGGCCGACACCACAGATCCGGTGATTCCGTAAAGCTCCTTAAATGAGGGCATGTCGGGTTTTGTCCCCTGGCCCCAAAGCCATACGGAGTCTGCGGTGTTTTTTCCCTCGGCTTTTCTTTTTGCGTTCACGGGGTGATCTTTTAGAATCTCGCGGGATTTTTCCATCAGGCTCAGCAGTTTTTCCGCTCCGTTTCCTTCGGGAAGGTGCGAAGCGATTTCCCTGCCCGAGATGTCGTGGGGAGGGGTAGTGCGGATGCCGCTGTTCCCTCCGCGCCACAGGAGAAGATGCCTGTAGCTTACCCCCTGACTCAGGGAGAATTCCTTCCCGTCGAACTGTTTTTCCAGATCCTTTATGATGTCAGACGCTTCATCGTCCGTTATGTGCCCGGCGCTGTAATCCTCCATGACGGTCCGGCCGTTTCTTTGCGCGAGAGTCACGAGGTTGCACCGCACCGTGACGTCGGTTTCTGCGAGCGCAACCCCGATGCTTGCGGCTTCAAGCGGGGATCTTCCCGTGTAGTATTCTGCGGGGTCGTAGCCCAGCACCGCAAGGTTTCCCACATCGCTTCCCGGAGGAAGCGGGTCGGGAATGGTCTTTGCGGTTCCGAAAATCTCGGCCCGCCGGGCGATCGCGTCAAGGTTGGGGGTGTCGGCGACTTCAAGCGGAGTCCTGCCGTCAAGCTCGGGGAGCCTGTGGTCGGGCATGCCGTCGCCTTGGAGCACAAGATATTTCACAGGACAAAAAGGGTATACGCAAATTCGGGGGAATCAAGGCTCAGGATACGTCGACCGCGTATTTTTTAAGATCCGCAAGGTCTATGATTCTGAGTACGGATTCATGGGTTGACTGCAAAAAAACGGGAGGAGCCGCTCCGCCCTCAAGCGCCTCTTTCCAGCGAAGGGCGCAAAGACACCACCTGTCTCCCGGCCTGAGTCCGGAAAAACCGATCTCCGGACGGGGAGTTATGAGATCGTTTCCCCTGGATTTTGAAAATTCGAGAAATTCCTCCGTCATTTCCGCGCAGACCAGATGAAGTCCCACATCCTCAACCGCCGCCCGGCAGCAGCCGTCCCTGAAAAATCCGGTCATCGGGTCCGTGCAGCACTCCCTGAGGTCTTCGCCGAATATGTTTTTGTCTTCCGATTTCATTTTGCAGATTCTGTAAAAGACTGCGCCTTGCGGGAAATAGTATATATTGTTTTACCGAGTTGGGGTATATAATTTCAAACATGGCCGATTTCATACTCAGCAGCAGCCCCCGCAAGTTTGCCGGAGAGATAACCCCTCCCGGGGACAAGTCCATTTCCCACAGAGCGGTCATTTTGGGTTCGCTCGGGCGGGGAAAAACCGTGGCGGGCGGTTTTCTGGCTTCCCGGGACACCCTTGCCACTGCAAACGCCTTCAGGAGCATGGGGGTCGGGGTGGAAGTGGACTCCGGGGTGGTGAAAATCGAAGGCAGAGGGCTTTTCGGCCTGAGGGCGCCGCGCGCGGACATAGACGCCGAGAACTCCGGGACCACCGCCAGACTGCTTTCGGGAGTTCTAAGCGCCCAGAGCTTCAGCTCAACCGTTACCGGGGATGATTCGCTTCGCCGCCGTCCCATGTCAAGGGTGACCGGTCCGCTCAGAAGCATGGGGGCAAAAATCCGCACGGAGCAAGAGCTGCTTCCGCTTCATATAACGGGTTCGAAACTCAGGGGAATAGACTACGCCTCCCCGGTGGCAAGCGCGCAGGTAAAGTCCGCGATTCTGCTCGCGGGACTCTACGCCGCCGGGCGGACAAGCGTTACGGAACCCGAAAGAACCCGGGATCATACAGAGAGGATGCTTCGCCACTTCGGAGTTCCCCTGGATGTAAGCGGAACACGCGTCACCGTAAGCGCGGCGGCGGAGTTTGCGGGAGCGGAGCTTGAAATTCCCTCGGACATCTCATCGGCGGCTTTTTTTATCGTGGCCGCGCTTATAAACCCGGGATCGGAAATCATGGTGAAAAACATCGGACTTAATCCGCTCAGAACCGGGGTGCTGGATATCCTGGGGGAAATGGGGGCCGACATCTCGGTTGAGAACCGCCGCGAGTGCTGCGGGGAACCGGTGGGAGACCTGATTGCCCGCCACAGCGCGCTTCGCGCCGTGCGCATAGAGGGAGAGTCGGTGTCTCGTGCCATAGACGAGCTTCCCGTTGTTTCCGTGGCCGCGTGCTTTGCAGAAGGGGAAACCGTGATAAGCGGGGCGGAGGAGCTTCGCGTGAAGGAAACCGACAGGATAAGCGCCATGACGGGGGAGCTTTTAAAGCTCGGAGCAAAAATACGGGAAACGCCCGACGGAATGGTTATAAACGGCACGGGAGAGCTTTTCGGGGCCCGATGCTCAAGCCGCGCAGACCACAGAGTCGCCATGTCTCTTGCAGTTGCCGCCACGCGGGCCCGGGGAGAAACGGTGATCGGCAACGCCGGATGCGTTTCCATTTCATTTCCTGAATTTTTTGCGCTTTTTGAGACCCTTGCAGATACCGGATGAAACGCAGCGGCGACAATATCGTTACCATAGACGGACCTTCGGGAGTGGGGAAAAGCACCGTTGCCAGAAGAGTTGCAGAACTGCTCGGTTTTTCATGCCTTGATACGGGCGCGATGTACAGAGCCGTGGCGCTCAGGGCAAGCGAGGCGAAGCTGAGTTCACGCGACCCCGTTTCGCTTCTGCGGCTGCTTTCCCGTACCGAGGTGGGTTTTTCTTCAAAGGGTCAGGTCTTTGTTGACGGGCGGGACGTATCGAAACTTATAAGAACCGAGGAAATATCCTCTCTTTCTTCCGAGCTTGCCGAGCTTGCCGAAGTGAGGGAATTTCTCATCGGGATTCAGCAAAAGATCGGGGAAGGGGGAAATATAGTTGCCGAGGGAAGGGATATGGGGACCCATGTTTTTCCCGGGGCGAAATATAAGTTCTATCTTGACGCTTCTGCCGCCGAAAGAGCGAGAAGAAGGTTCTCTCAGAACACCCCCGGAGGTGTTTCCCTCGGTGAGGTTAAACAGGAGCTTCGCGCAAGAGATGACCGTGACATGCTTCGCACCGAAAATCCTCTGCGTCCCGCCTCGGACGCCGTGGTTATGGATACGACCCGAATGGACGTCGAAGCTGTGATCGCGGCCATATTTGACCGCACAAAGGATATCTCTGTCCGCGGGGATTAAGAACATCCTGGAAGCTGATATGCCAGCCCGCGCTTTCAGGGCATCTGCCAAGCTGCATGTGCCGGATTCGCTTCCGCACGCTTCTGTCCCTGCAGTTCTTTTTTCTTTGGCGGGAATTTGCTTAGACTCGCGGTTTTAAGTTCGAAGGCAGAATTCGAGGATGGCTTTGCCTGCATGAAGCTTGTTCTCGGCCTGCACAAAAGCTATACAGCCGGGGCTGTCCATTGCTTCCGCTGTTATTTCTTCTCCCCTGTGAGCAGGAAGACAGTGCATAATCAGAGGCTTTTTGCGGCACAGGGAAAGCAGTTTCCTGTTTACCTGAAAAGGCTCAAAGACCCCTGTGCTCTTTTTCTCTTCACCCATGCTTACCCAGACGTCTGTGTAGATCACGTCGGCATCTCTTACCGCGGAGGCAGGGGTATTGGTAACTTCAATCTTCGAGTTTCTGAGTTGCGCGGCCCTTGCCATAATCGTCGGGTCGGGTTCATGTCCGGAGGGAACTGCGACTGAAAGGTCAAAGCCCATTATGGCGGAAGCGGCCACGAAGGAATTGGCTATATTGTTTCCGTCGCCCAGATAAGCAAGCTTGAATTTCTCGGGATTTATTTTCTGCTCCGAGATCGAAAACAGATCGGAGATTATCTGTGTCGGATGTTCAAGGTCGGTGAGGGCGTTTATCACGGGAACTGTCGAGTTGTCGGCAAGTTCAAGGGCTTTTTCCTGTCCGTAGGTTCTTATTATTATCCCGTCAAGATAAGAGGAGAGAATCCTGGCCGTATCGTCGATGGTTTCCCCTCTTCCGAGCTGCGTGTCCCCCGGATTCATGTAGATCGCCTGAGCTCCCAGATCGAAAAGGCCCGATTCAAAAGAAAGTCTTGTTCTGGTCGACTGTTTTTCAAAAAGAAGACCCACCGACATGCCCTCAAGGCTCCTTGGGCTTTTGCCCTGCTTTTTAAGCTCCTTCAGTTTGCCGGCGCGACGGATTATTTCCCGGATTTCGTTTTTGTTAAGATCTGAGACAGAAAGAAGATTCCTACCCATTGCAAACTGTCTCCTCGATGGATTTTGTTATTAAAGCGACGGCCAGGTCAATTTCCTGCTCGTTCGTGTTAAGCGGAGGAAGAATGCGAAACACCCGCTCGACTGTAAGTATAACCAGGAGTCCGTTTTTAACGGAGGCCGAAAAACAGTTCCGCGCAAAGGTCCTGTCCGAGAATTCAACCCCGAGTATAAGTCCCTTTCCCCTTATTTCTTTTATATGCTCGGGATATTTTTTCCGGACATTCTCAAGCCTGCCGAGAAAATAGTCTCCGAGTTTTGCCGCTTTTTCGGTCAGGTTCTGCTCAATTATCGTTTCCATCACGGCGCAGGCTGCCCCTGCGGCCAGAGGATTTCCGCCGAAAGTGCTTCCGTGCGCTCCGGGCGTGAAGTGTTTTGCCACGGCCTCGGTAGACAGAACGGCTCCGCACGGCACTCCGCCGCCGAGGGCCTTTGCGAGCGCCACTATGTCCGGCCTTACATCATCGTGCTCGTAGGCGAACAGTTTTCCCGTTCTTCCCATTCCGACCTGGATTTCATCAAGTATGAGCAGCATGTCGTTTTCCCCGCAGATCTCCATTACACGCTTCAGGTATCCCGCGGGCGGAACGATGACTCCGTTTTCTCCCTGCACAGGTTCGAGAATCACCGCACAGGGGTTTGTTTCGGCCGCCAGGCGGGCTATTGCGTCTGAGTCTCCATAGGGAGCGAAGTGGAATCCTTCAAGAAAAGGAGAAAACCCTTCCCTGTATTTCTCCGATCCCGTGGCGCTCAGAGCCCCCAAAGTCCTGCCGTGAAAAGCTCCCTGGGTTGAGACGAGCGCGAATCTTCCGCCGTTGCGTGCCCCCCATCTCCTGGCAAGCTTTATCGAGCCCTCAACGGCTTCGGTTCCGCTGTTGCAGAAAAACACCCTGTCGGCAAACGAGTTTGAAACCAGCATCTCGGACAGAGCGCTTTGGTTTTCTATGTTAAACAAATTTGAGGTGTGAACCAGGGTCAGGGCCTGGGATGTTATGGCGTCCGTGATGCTTGGGTGACAGTGTCCGAGGTTGTTAACGCCTATGCCGGTTGTGTAGTCAAGATACTTTTTTCCTTCAGTGTCCCACAGCCATGAACCTCTGCCCTTTCGCATCGTTACGGGAAGACGGCTGTAGGTCTCCATCAGGTGTTTTCCCCGCGGGTCTTCCATTTTTTCCGGACTCAAAAGGTTATCTCCGTCCCTATTCCCAGATCGGTGAGAAGCTCAAGTATGAGAGCCCTTTTCACTCCCCCGTTTATTATGTGCACCTTGCCGACCCCTTCCTGCAGAGCCTCAAGAGCGCACATCACCTTGGGGATCATCCCGCTGTTTATCGTCCCGTTCCTGATAAGTTCCTCAACCTGCTTTTTAGTCACAGAGGATATGAGATTTTCTTCATTATCCAAAATGCCGTCAACGTTGGTCAGCAGTATCAGTTTTGCAGCGCGAACTGCTCCAGCTATTTTCCCCGCTACGTGGTCGGCGTTTATGTTATAGGTGGTTCCGTCCTCGCCCCAGCCTATGGGAGCTATAATGGGAATGATATCCCTGCTTTCGAGCATCTGTATCAGTTCGGGGTTTATTTCGTCAACTTCGCCCACGTAGCCGAGGTCTGTGTCCTCGGGGATATCCATATGGTGTTCGGCGGCGAATTTGTGAATATCGAACTTTTTAGCCTTTATAAGCTTTCCTTCCTTGCCCGAAAGACCCACCGTTTCCATCTGGTGGCGGTTGATAGAAGTTACGATCCGCTGGTTTATTTTTCCGACAAGCACCATCTCCACCACTTCCATTACCTGCCTGCTGGTAACGCGGAGTCCGGCTATAAAGTCGGATTTTATTCCCATAGTGTCGAGATGCTCCTGGATCTGGGGTCCGCCTCCGTGCACCACTACCGGTTTTATTCCGACGTACTTCATCAGTAGGAGGTCGCGCACGAAGTTCGAAAGATCCGCACTCGCTACGCTTCCGCCGTATTTGACCACGACGGTTTTGCCGTGAAAGGCCTGTATGTAAGGCAGGGCTTCTACCAGTATTTCCGCCCTCAGGGCCGAACTGTTCATAAAAAACTCCTTATTTGCGAAAAGAACATTATATAACAACCGGGGTTTTTATTACAACACCCGAAGATAATCATGTATGAGAGTTCGGATTTCGGGAGCCGAAAGCACGGTGCGGGCGATTGAAAAAACCCTTGTGAAGACGCAAAAACGCCTCAGGGACGGAGAAGGATTTCCGTTCCGGGAGTCCTGGCGGCAGAGACAGGACTCCCGGTCCTCCCGACTGCCGCCCCGGAACACAGATGCCGGTCTGGCTAGCCTCCGTACCTGTAAGTCAGCTCCACTCCAAAAGTTCTGCCTTTGGAAAGAGGTGAGAACGTGCCGCCAAGCGGCGCCGCAAGTGGCGGCGTCCCCAACACGCCGGGCAGCTGGCTGTCGCCTCCATGCCTGACTTCGTTGAGCAGGTTCTTGCCGTAAAGGCCGATTGAGAACGGGCCGTTTGCCGGGATAATGTCAACTCCGGCGTCAATTATGTTCTGCTCCAGAATATATCCCCTGTTGTCATCGGTGAAATATGACTTGTCGCGATAGGAGTAGCTTACGCGGGATGTCATCCGGCCCCAGCTGATCGCTCCCGTGTCGTGAGTGAGTCCGATGCTGTAGGTCCACTTCGCGGCGCGGGGAAGCTCAAGGGCTTCGTCGTTTTCGTCAATGCTGCCGTCCAGATTCAGATCATGTCTAACTTTGATGTACTCTGGGTTTACGTACCCTACAGAACCGACCACAAACAGACTCTCCGCTATAGCGAACAGTCCGTCGAGCTCAAAACCGTAGGTCTCGACATCGGCAGTGTTGTTGATCAGCTGGACCAGTCCGAGTCCTTCAACGGGGAAGTTGATCTCCCTTTGCATATCGTCAATCATGTTGTAGAAGGCTGCCCCGTAGAGACGGCCGCGGTCCGTTGCGACCTTGAATCCGGCCTCAAAGCTGTCGATTGTTTCTTCATCATACGGTCCCGGAGAATGGGCGGGCGAGAGATTGCGGAGGTTGTAGCCTCCTGAGCGGAACCCCCTGGACCAGTGTCCGTAAATGTTGGCTCTGTCGCTTATGTAATAGGTCGCGCCGATTTTCGGTGACCAGCTGTGCCAAGTCTCTTCGTCTGTAAAATCAAACTCGCAGTCGGGGCCTTCAACGATATTGCATAACGGCGCTTCCGGCGGGGGAAAGGGAAGCGTGGTAGCAATCAGCACTATTTCGGCATCTCTTTTCTCGCGCGTGTAACGCGTGCCCGCAGTAAAAGTCAGTTGGTCCGTAACGTCGTAATCCAGAGAAAGAAACAGACCCAGAGTTTCGACATCGTAGTTTCCGCCTCCTGACTGGGACACATCCAATCCGGGAAGGCCCGATGCGGCCAGAGCGTCGGCAAGAAGAGAACGGAGCTCGTGATAGTTAATCTCGTTTCTGAAGTAGTATACTCCCGTGGTTGCGTGGAAGCGTTCGTAAAACCTGCCCGAGTAACGCAGCTCATTGCTCCACTGCCTGTAATTGGCCCATGCACGCGCGCTTAGGAGGTCAAGCGGCGAGGCGTCGAGGTCAACCAGAGAGAAGGTGTCCGAATCGCGCCAGCCGAAAATATTTGTTATCGTGCCGTCGCCGAAATTCACGTTCCAGTCTGCCTGGGCGGTGAAGAAATGAGCTTCGCTTTCTCTTTTGCCTTCCTCGTTGATGCTGAAGTCGTGGCTGTCCCGGTCGTAGCCAGCCGCCGGGTTTGTGACGCCGAACCCGTTTGTATGGTTCTGAGCCGCGGCGCCGTCGCCGTCAACCCTGTCGTACTGGTATCGAAGCACAAAGCTCAGGTCGTCGGTGGGGTCCCATGTCAGCACAGGCCGCACCATCCTGACGTCCAGTTCGCCGAAAGATTCGCCGGTGTTAAGGTTTTCGAACCAGCCGTTATCCTGATTTGTGTACGCTGTTATCTTGGCACGGAGTGTTTCACCCAGAGGGCCTCCCACGGTGCCCATGTAGTAGCTGTTGAGGTTTTCCCCTCCTCCCTCAAAAGAGGTGCGAAGGGACATTTCCAAAGCATCTCCGGGTTTTTTCGTGTTAACAAGTACAGCGCCCCCGGTCATATTGCGGCCGAACAGCGTTCCCTGCGGACCTCTGAGCACCTCAATGCTCTCGATATCGAACGTGTCGAACAGAGTCCCGTTGTTGGCTCCGAGGTAAACACCGTCGACGAACACTCCAACGGTCGGGTCGACAGAGGGTATGGAACTGTTTATCCCGATTCCGCGAATGGAAAAGTTGGCGACTCCCCCGACTGTCCCGATGTCGTCAAGGGCGACATTGGGAATTTTTACGGTGAGACTCTCCAGGTTTCTTACCTTAAGAGTGTCAATCTGTTCGGAACTGAAATGCGTTATGGAGATCGGAACGTTCTGAATCGGCTCCTCCCGTTTTCGTGCCGTAACGGTGATTTTCTCGAGCACTGCGCTGCTTACGCCGAACGTGTCCTGAGCGTCTGCAGCGACGCCGTTTGTAAGAACAAAAACCGTGCTCACGGCGAAAGTTCCTAAAAGCGCTTTTAACCTGGATTTAAATTTTTCGTGAATCATTAAAGATGTTCCCCCCTTTTTTTGATTGTGGTTTCAAGTTCGAAACGCAACAAGGTCAAACAGCATCAGAGAATACCTGATTCGGGGTTTTGAAGCCAAGACATTTTCTGGGTCTGCTGTTCAGTTCCTCCATGAACTCTGTCAGCATCTTTTCTGTGTCAGTCTGTCAAAGTAAGTACTGCTTTACACGCCCGTTTGCGTTCTCACAGGATCCCCTCTCCCAGAAGTGGCAAGGATGGGCGAAGTACCACTGCGCGGAAAGTTTCTCTGACAGCTTCTCATGCAGAGCAAACTCTGCTCCGTTATCGCACGTCACAGTCTTTAAGTGCTTGCGCATGGATAAAGCCCCGGAGTATAGCCCGGCAGACAGAGACGGCCGTTTTATCATCCGCAACCACTATTATGCAGCAGCGCGAAACACGCTCTACGACAGTTGCAAGCACCTTGCCTTTTTTCCTTTAACTGACCACCGTGTCAAACTCCCAGCGCTCTTTGCTGTCCGGGTCTGGTTGAGTCCTTCTTTGCACAGGGCCTCAATCTGGTATCTTTCTTCCTGGGCAAGCTGCTTTGGTTTTTCATCTAAAAGTTCCTTTTGATTTGGTTGTTAAAAGAGGGTTGCGAAGACTGTCGCAGCTTTAGGTTGCTTCAAAAGTTGCGTTTTGAACTTGAACCACGATCCCTTGTCCAAAGTAAATGAGCGTATATATTTCACAATGAGATGAACGAGCTTGCGGAAAACTTCATAAAACACCTCTCGGACGAAAGAAACTACTCGGAACACACCGTAAAGGCCTACAGGGGCGATCTTGAAAATTTCCGTGATTTTCTCCTGAAGGAAGAAAAAAAGATTGAGGATACAGACATCGCGACGATAAACGCATATGTCCTTGCGCTCTACGGAAAAAACTCTCCTTCCTCGATAGAGAGGAAGATGTCGGCAATAAGATCATTTTTCTCGTATCTGGTAAAAAAAGGTCTTGCGACACACAATCCCGCAAAGCTTGTACGCACCCCCAGGAAAGAAAAGCTCCTTCCCGTTTTTTTAAGCGTGGACGAGGTGTTCAGCCTGGTTGACGTGAAGTATTGTGAGAAAAACACGCTTTGCGTGCGCGACAGGGCAGTTCTTGAGCTTCTTTACTCAAGCGGTCTTCGGGTAAGCGAGCTTGCGGGGGCGACGCTTGCCGATCTGAGCACCGAAGAGGCAACAATAAGGGTTCGCGGCAAGGGGAACAAGGAAAGAATCGTCCCTGTGGGATCAAAGGCGCTTTCGGCTCTCGCAGAGTATCTCGACATGAGGGAGAAACTAAAACCCGTATCCGACCGTATATTCCTTAACTCCCGCGGAGGCGGAATAACCACACGAAGCCTCGCGCGGATAATAAAGAAGTACGGGCTTGTGTCCGGAATATCGAAAAACGTGAGTCCCCACATGCTCAGACACTCGTTTGCCACACATCTGCTTGCGGGCGGGGCGGACCTCAGGGCTATACAGGAGATGCTCGGCCACGCCAGTCTGTCGACAACCCAGAGATACACACATCTGTCGGTCGAGCGGATAATGGAAGTATACGACAAGACTCATCCGAACGCCTAGGATCACCGGGAGGGAGGGGAAAAATCATGAGCCAGTTTCACGGAACCACGATACTCTGCGTTAAAAAAGACGGCCGGGTGGCCCTTGGGGGAGACGGTCAGGTGACCATGGGAGCCACGGCGGTAAAACATAACGCGAACAAGATAAGGAAAATGTACGGCGGGAAAATCTGCGCCGGCTTTGCCGGATCGACGGCGGACGCCATGACGCTTTTTGACAAGTTTGAAGGGAAGCTTGAAGAATTTCGCGGAAGCCTTGAGCGTGCCGCGGTGGAACTTGCAAAAGAATGGAGAACCGACAGGATACTCAGAAGGCTCGAGGCCCTGCTGATAGTCGCCAACTCCGAGACCATGCTCATAATCTCCGGGAGCGGAGACATAATAGAGCCCGACGAGAGCGTGATAGCCATAGGATCTGGAGGCTCTTTCGCCCAGGCGGCCGCACTGGCGCTTGTAAGGCACTCAGAACTTTCCGCCTCGCAGACAGTAAGGCGCTCTCTTGAGATCGCGGCCGGAATCTGCATTTACACAAACAGCCACATATCGATAGAGGAAATAGAGTGATGTCCCAGGAATCCTACCTCACCCCGAGGGAAATAGTATCGGAACTAGACAAGTACATAGTCGGGCAGAACATGGCCAAAAGGGCCGTGGGCGTGGCCCTCAGAAACAGGTGGAGACGACAGAACGTGTCGCCCGAGCTTCGGGATGAGATATCTCCCAAGAACATACTTATGATGGGACCCACCGGCGTGGGGAAAACGGAGATAGCCAGACGCCTGGCAAAACTGGCCCTGGCCCCCTTCGTAAAGGTCGAGGCATCAAAGTTCACCGAAGTCGGCTACGTGGGCCGGGACGTGGAATCAATGATACGGGACCTGACCGAAATAGCCGTCAACATGGTAACCGAGGAAGAGACCCTCTCGGTCAACACAAAAGCCAGGGAGCTTGCCGAAGACAAACTCATTGACCTGCTCGTCCCGACGCGCCCCGCAGCCGAGGCGGACGCAGACATGGAAGAGGCCAGGAAAAAAATGAGCGAGACCAAAAAGAAAATGAGAAAACTTCTTTGGGACGGAAAGCTTGACGACAGGGAGGTAGAAATAGAGATAACGGCTAAGACCCTTCCCATACAGGTGTTCAGTCAGGCGGGAGTTGAGGAAATGGATCCCGGCATCTCGGAGATGATCGGCAGTCTCATGCCCAAAAAATCCAAGACAAGAAAAGTTAAGGTTCCCGAGGCCCTGGATATCCTGACGGATGAGGAAGCGCAAAAACTGATAGACATGGACAAAGTTGCCCAGCTGGCCCTCGAGAGAACCGAAAATTCGGGGATAATTTTCATAGACGAAATAGACAAGGTCGCCGGGAAAAACGGCGTTTCGGGCCCCGATGTCTCAAGGGAGGGAGTTCAGAGGGATCTGCTCCCCATAATCGAGGGGAGCAGCGTCACCACGAAGCACGGGATGGTCAGAACAGATCACATATTTTTCATAGGCGCCGGGGCCTTTCACGTCTCAAAACCTTCCGATCTCATACCTGAGCTCCAGGGACGGTTCCCCATAAGGGTTGAGCTTGAAGCGCTCACCAAAGACGACTTCATACGGATCCTCACCGAACCCAGAAACGCTCTGATAAAGCAGTACACAGAGCTTATGAGAACCGAGGACATAAAACTCGCATTCACCGATGAAGCCATAGAGAAAATAGCCGAGACCGCGGCCGAGGTTAACAGTTCCACCGAGAACATAGGGGCAAGGAGGCTTCACACCGTTCTTGAGAAGCTGCTTGACGAGATCTCCTTTAACGCTCCCGACATGAAGGAGAAAAAAATCACTATAGACAGCGGCTACGTTGAGGAAAAAATAGCCGACATCGTAAAGGACAGAGATCTCAGCAGATACATACTCTAGCCGTTGGCCGGCTTTTGCATAATCCCCACTTTTGGTTAGACTTTGCGCGAAAGAGCCTTGGAGCCAGAATGGATTTTAAAAATTACGACACGGAAGGCTTTTACGACGAGGTATTCAAGGATAACGCCACCCCGCATGAGTGGACCAGGTTTCTGACCGACAGGATAGAGAGCCTCTCGGACGGAGAACTGGTCGACAGGCAGAAAGCGGCCGAGATGAACCTGTTCGAGATGGGGGTCACCTTCACTCTCTACTCGGAGAAGAAAAAGAGTTCGGAAGAGAACATTTTCCCCTTCGACATAATTCCGAGGATAGTGTCTGCCGAGGACTGGGAGCTCATAGAAAGGGGCCTCAAGCAGAGAATCCACGCGCTCAACCTTTTTATAGACGACATATACAACGACCGGAAAATTCTCAAGGACAAGGTGGTTCCAAAGGAACTCATCCTCTCAAGCAGGGAGTTTCGTCTTGAATGCGTCGGGTTTTCCCCGCCGAAAAATATCTGGTGTCATATCACGGGAACGGACCTGATAAGACATTCGGACGGAAACTTCTACATCCTTGAAGACAACCTTCGCTCCCCCTCCGGCGTCTCCTACGTGCTTGAGAACCGCGAACTTCTGAAACGCACATTTCCAAAAGTGTTCGGCACCGTAGAGATAATGCCCATAAGCGATTACGGGCTGCAGCTCCACGACACCCTGCAGTACCTGCTCTCGGACAGAACGGCCAACCCGAAAGTTGTGCTTCTCACCCCGGGGATTTACAACTCGGCCTACTTCGAACACTCGTTTCTGGCAAAGGAGATGGGAATAGATCTTGTCGTGGGAAGAGATCTTGTCGTGGTAGACAATTTTGTTTATGTGAAGACCACCAAGGGACTTGAAAAAGTGGATGTCATATACAGAAGAGTAGACGACAACTTCCTTGACCCTCAGGTGTTCCGCCCGGATTCGGCGCTCGGGGTTCCGGGGCTTTTCAGCGCCTACAAGGCCGGAAACGTTGCCATAGCAAACGCCCCCGGAGGAGGGGTGGCTGACGACAAGATAATATACGCCTACGTTGAGAAGATAATAAAGTACTACCTGGGAGAAGATCCCATAATCTCGAACGTGCCGACGTATATCTGCGAGGAGGACAGAAAGTATGTGCTCGACAATATTGAGAAACTGGTCGTAAAGCCCGCAAACGAATCCGGAGGATACGGAATAGTGTTCGGACCCAAGGCGACGAAAGAAGAGTTGGCCGAGGCCAGAAAAAACATAAAGGCGGATCCCAGAAACTACATAGCCCAGAAGACCATGTCCCTCTCCCGGGCTCCCGTTATAGTGGACGATCACTTCGAGGGACGCCATGTCGATCTGAGGCCGTTCATTCTCTATGGAAAAGAAATATTCGTCCTGCCCGGAGGCCTTACCAGAGTGGCCCTCCGCAAAGGATCGATGATAGTTAATTCTTCTCAAGGCGGCGGAAGCAAAGACACCTGGGTGCTTTCCCCCGCAAAGAACACCGAGGATAAAGGAGGCGAAAAATCCTAAGTCGCGTCGCAGAATCTATATACTGGATGAGCCGCTACGCCGAGCGCGCCGGGAACACCGCAAGGCTCATAAGCGTGAACCTGGGCCTTGCCATCGATACGCATGACTCCGTCGAGCAGGGATGGGACCCCATAGTGAAGGTGACGGGAGATATGGAGCTTTTCAGAAGCCTCTATGACAGCACGACCCAGGAAAACGTTATACACTTCATGGTCCTTGACCGAAACAATCCGAACTCCATCATCTCCTGCGTCAACCATGCCCGCGAGAACGCAAGTTCGGTAAGGGAGATTATCTCCTCTGAGATGTGGCTTTTGATAAACCGCTTCTATCACAGGCTTAACAGCGAGGACGCCAGGCAGAAGCTGCTCGACAACCCCGGCAAATTCTGTGAAGTGGCAAAAGTGCAGAGCCTTCTTTTTCACGGATCCGGCTACATAAGCATATCCCACGGCGAGGCGTGGCATTTCTCGGAACTCGGAAAGCAGATGGAAAGGGCCGACAACACCTCGAGAATCCTCGACGTCAAGTACTACACGTTGCTGCCCAGTACAGAGCTTGTGGGAACTTCGATAGACAACATGCAGTGGATAGCGCTTCTTAAATCAACAAGCGCCCTTGAGACCTACAAAGCAAAGCACCAGCAGATATCGATAGGCAATGTGCTTGACTTTCTCATCCTTGATAACCAGTTCCCCCGCTCGATAATCTACTGCGTAACGAAAGCTGACGAGTCGCTTCACTGCATATCCAACAGCCCGGACGGCTCCTACAACAACGAAACCGAGAAAAGAATGGGAAGACTTCTGTCGGACCTTCGGTTCATAAGCGTCGGAGAGATAATGCGGCACGGGATGCACGAATACCTCAACAGCTTCCGGTTCCGCATAAATGAAGTCGGAAACCGCATATACGACGATTATTTCAGCTACGGCGTAACAGACAGCATCCTTGAGGATTTTGACGATATCTGAGAGTAAGTAAGAAGATGACCTTCTGCGTGGGAATGAGACTCAAAAGCGGGATAATCGGGCTTGCCGACAATCTCATAATAACGGGAAACGAAGCTGTAAGGGCAAAGAAG
The DNA here is from genome assembly GCA_965200595.1 of Thermodesulfobacteriota bacterium. Taxonomy (GTDB): domain Bacteria; phylum Desulfobacterota_D; class UBA1144; order Nemesobacterales; family Nemesobacteraceae; genus Nemesobacter. The sequence continues at coordinate 58,308 of CBDAUE010000005.1, forward strand.
GTAACCACTCACAGTGCCGGAGAAAAATCGTTTTTCCTTATGACCTCGGGGCTTCGTTCGGTAAGGGATAAAACCATCACCTATCTTGACGAGGCTCTTGAACAGTCCAGCGATCCCCTTGACCGTCTCTACAAGGCGGTGAACATTTTCTCAACAGAGCTTCGCAGGGTAAAGGAGGAAGACGGGGAAGTACTTTCCGAATCGGGACTTTCCTTTAACATGTATTCCATAATAGGAGGACAGTTCGAAAACGACCTTGAGCCCCAGCTTTTCCTGGTTTATCCCCAGGGAAGCTGGATCAATGTGGGAACCACCTCTCCCTCCGTTATAATAGGGGAGTCGAAATACGGAAAGCCGATAATAAAAAGAACCCTTACATACGATACGCCCCTTGATGTGGCGCTTCGCATCGCATATCTCGCGTTTGACTCAAGCCGGATAAACGCCATAGATGTCGATTTTCCGATAGACATCATAGTCTACAGAAGCAATTCATTTTCCATCGAGCAGTACAGGTTCAATGAAAACGAACTGGCGGACATATCCGACTGGTGGCAGGAGAGGCTGAGGAAATCGGCCGAAGAGATGCCGGCTGAATGGGTAAGAAAAATTTTTAGCAGAAGTCCGAAAAGTGCTGCTTAGCATAGATCACAAAACGACTTACTCCTACGGAAAAAAAGTGGTCCTGGCCCCTCACATCGTGAGGCTCTGCCCGAGAGACAACGGGGCACAGATGACCCATATGTTTTCGCTGAGGACGGACCCTACCGAAGCGGGAAGAAGCGTGAACTCGGACCTTGATGGAAACACCACCCTCACTCTGTGGTTTACGGGGGAATCAGACAGTCTTACAATTGATACCAGCTGCGTTGTCGAGACGCTTCGGGAAAACCCCTTTGACTTCATAGTTTCCGACATAAGATTCCTTGACCTGCCCATGCAGTACCCGCGCGAGCAGAAGGCAGCCCTTCGCCCTTACCTGGCGGTGAGCAGAAAAACGGCCTTGGCGGTCTCGCCGCTTCGCGAAACCATTCTCTCGCAGACCATGGGAAAAACCATGGATTTTATTCTCTCACTCTGCGAACACATACACGATAACTTTCCTCACATTACCAGAGAGCAGGGCGCCCCCTGGTCCCCGCAGAGAACCCTAAGAGAAAAAAAAGGGTCCTGCAGAGACCTGGTGGAACTTTTCTCGGCCGTATGCCGCTCGACCGGTCTTGCATGCAAACACGTAAGCGGCTATGCACTCAGCGCAACGGAAAACAGGGAAGACAATCTTCACGCATGGGCTGAAGTCTACATACCGGGCGGAGGATGGAGAGGCTATGATCCTTCTTCTGGCCTTGCGGTTTCAGACCGCCACGTCGCGGTCGCAAGCGGCCCCAGCAACAAGCTTGTTGCTCCCGTTTCGGGGAGTTTTTACGGTGACGGAGACGAAGTTGAACTCCGATTCCATGTAAATATAAGAGAAACGGGCAAACAGCAAAAAAAAACACTGGGCCTTCTCTAGATGAGGTGAAGAACTTCAGGGAAAAATCAGCCTGTCTTTACTGTCTGTCCATTTCACATGAACAGCAGGGGAAAAGCAATGTGTCTGTTTACCGTTATTGCTGAACCCTGTTAATAAGAAGCAGGTTAGCTTGTCTGATCCGGAGAGATGTTGCCGTGGACAGCGGTAAATCCCGAGTGTGTGTTCAGCTCGTTCCTGCACCTGAGTGCACCGTGAAGCTCCACTCCGTGCTCCGGAGAAGAGGACCCCAAAAACTGGACAGAGTCTTAGCGGATCCACTCGTATAATCTCAGGCACTTGCAATACAATTGCGCTGAAGTCGCCAAGTTTAAGTTTGCGCTGTCTGAGGCGATGCAGAATGGGTTTGCAGAAAGCTAGAAAAAAAGGGAACTTTTTTAACAAAGTTCCCTTTTTTGTTTTTTCCGCTTTCCGGGTCTTCTGATTTCAGCTGGTTTTTAGTTTTGCATATGAGCTCAAGTCAGAAAATCCCTGAGTCCTTATGCTTCTTCCTTTCTCTGGACGAGAATTACCCACTTTCCCTTCTGGACCGGTTTTTCAGCGTTTTTATGGGTAAATACATTTACCTCAAAAATGAAAAATCCCATATTCGGACGCTTATGCTCCTTTTTCTCAACCAGCTTTCTTGTTATGTGGATCGTATCACCCGGGAATACCGCTCCTGAGAATCTCCAGTCTTCAAGCCCCATGAAAGCTACTGTAGCGAGTCTCGGCATGGTGAACCACAGGCCCGTTGCTATGGATGTGACCAGCATGCCGTGGGCTACTCTTGTCTTGAAAACAGTTTTCTTGGCGAACTCCTCGTCTATGTGCATATTGTTGTAATCTGCTGAAAGCCCCGCGAAGTTGACGATGTCGGCTTCAGTAATAGTTCTTCCCGAGCTTTTGTGCTCGTCTCCCTCGTTTAGGTCTTCGTAAAAAAGTTTTGACATCTTCGGTTCTCCTTTTAGTCCGCTGGTTTAAATTTGGGGAGTGTGACCTGGTCGGTAACGTCATCGAAGCAGACCTGAACGGGCATGCCTATGGACACTTCCTTGGGGTCCACGTCAACGACGTTGGACATCATCTTGACGCCTTCCTCCATTTCTATAAGGGCCACCACATAAGGCGGCTCCCCCTTGTAGGCTTTGGAAGGTCCCATGTGGTGTATGGAGAAGGTCCACACTTTTCCCCGCCCCTCGCTCTCAACCCACTCTATGTTCTCGCTCATGTCCCCTCCGGGAGAAAGAGCTCTGGGGTAGAAGAAAAACTCTCCGGTTTCCTTTGATCTCGGGATAACCAGCTTGTGCTGTTTTGCCGCTTCCCAGAACGGTTTTGTTTCCGGTCTGAACTCCGGCAGAGGCTTGTTGTACTCTTTTTTCTGTTCTGACATTTTTTGTCTCCTTTGTCTGTTTGCTGTTAATTGATCGGCTGACTGCCAAGAACCACAGTGCTGTGAGCCGACACTATTCCGCCGTTTCCATGCACAACCGCAACCTCGGGGTCTTCCACCTGACGGGACCCCGCATCTCCCCTCAGCTGAAGAGTGGCCTCCACCACATGGTGCATCGCCCCCAGATGGGCCTGAGAGAGCAGTCCCCCGTGGGTGTTAACGGGAAGGTCCTTTCCTATCTCCATTCTGCCCTCAAGAGCAAAGGCTCCTCCCTCTCCCTTGGGGACAAAGCCCAGTCCCTCAAGTTCAAGCAGAACGGTTATGGTGAAGCAGTCGTAAAGAAAGGCGATGTCCACGTCATCGGGTTTTATGCCCGCGGTTTCAAACGCCTTCGTGCCCGAGCGCTCAACGGCATTGTATATCTGATCAAGGTTCTCAAGAGTGGTAAGGTACTGATGGGAATATCCCTGACCCATTCCCCAAAGGTAGGCAAGGTCGTTTGTAATTCCAAGTTCCTTTGCCTTTTCCTCGGTTGTTACTATGAAAGCGGCTCCGCCGTCTGAGATAATCGAGCAGTCATACTTGGTAAGAGGCTCGGCTATAACCCTGGAGTTAAGAACATCCTCTATTGACAGAGGATCTTTGTTCATTGCGTTTTCCTTGTCCGCTGCGTGTTTTCTCATGGTGACTGCGACCGCGGCCAGGTGTTCTGGGCGGTTGCCCCAGTCGTGCAGGTATCTCTGAGCGGCAAGTGCGTATCCGCCGGGAGTGGTGAGTCCGTAGGGGAACTCAAACTCCGCGTGGCACATCTCCCTTATAAGGGCGAGCATGCCGGAAGACGAGATGCCCGACAGGGTGTTGTCTCCCCTCACGCACAGCACGACTTCTGCCTGTCCCGAAGCTATGGCCATGGCGGCTTCTGCCACCATCCACACCGCGGTGGCTCCACCCACGGCCACCGAGGAGAAAAACCTCGGGTTCATGCCGAAGTAATCGGCAAAGGTGGTGCAGTGCATAAAAGTGTGTTCGACAAGGGAAAAGGCCGTTACAAGGCCGTCCACATCGTCTTTTTGTATTCCCGCATCTTCAATGGCGAGTTTAGAGGCTTCGCTTAAGAAATGAAAGGAGCTTTTATCGGGGATTTTGCCCTGCTCCGTTTCGCCCACTCCGGCGATAACCACTTTTTTGTTCTTAAGAAGTTCTCGGGTCTGTTTTATGCCCGGAAGATTATCTGACATCGTATTGCTTCCTCCTTACTTGACTTGTTCTCGATGTTCTTTGTCTCTTATTCAAATACCCTGTCCATACCACTTTATACCTGTGTGTTTTGCCAACCTAAATTCCCAGCTCGCGGGAAATAACGATGCGCTGTATCTCCGAAGTGCCTTCGGTTATCGAAGCCAGTCTCGCGTCCCGGTAGTATCTCTCCGCATTGTATTCGACGCTGTATCCGTAGCCTCCGAGTACCTGCAGGGCTTCTGTGGCTACCGACTGCACTACCTCGGCCGAGTAAAGTTTGGCCATGGAAGCTTCTTTGAGACATCTTTTCCCGTTGCTGTACAGCCACGCGGCCTTATACACCATGAGCCTTGCAGTTTCTATTTTGACCGCCATGTCGGCTAGCTTGAAGCTTATGGCCTGGAACTTTGATATGGGTCTTCCGAACGCCTCTCTTTCCTTTGAATACTGAAGGGCGTACTCAAAGGCGGCCTGTGCTATTCCGACGCTTTTCGCGGAGTGGGTTATGCGCGCTCCAAGCAAGGTTTCCATCGCTCCCGCAAAACCTCCTTCTCCCACCAGCAGGTTTTCCTCGGAAACCTCGCAGCCTTCAAATATGAGTTCCGAAGTGTCCGCCGAACGATGCCCGAGTTTGTGCATCTTTCCGCTTACGGAAAATCCGGGCGTGCCCTTGTCAATTATGAATATGCTTATCCCATGACCCTTTTTTGTCTTGTCGGTGTAGGCGGCTACGACCGCGTAATCGCACATCGTGCCGTTTGTTATCCAGGTTTTCGTGCCGTTTAGCACGTAGCGGTCTCCCTTTTTTTCCGCCTGGGTTCTTATGCTTCGGGCGTCGGAACCGGCGTTGGGTTCTGTGATTCCCAGGGAACCTATTTTCTTGCCTTCAATCCCGGGGACGAGATATTTTTGCTTCTGTTCCTCGGAACCGAATTTGTATATGGGAAACATTGACAGACTTGTGTGAGCGTTAAGGCACATCGCTATGCCGGCATTAACCCTTCCCATCTCCTCGGAGAATATGCAGTCCATTATCTTGTCCTGGGCTACTCCTCCGTACTCTTCGGGAAAAACGATTCCAAGCAGTCCGATTTCCCCGAGCATAGGAAACAACTGCTTGGGAAAGGTCTGGGTGGCTTCTGCTTCTTCGACCAGTGGTTCTATTTCGTTTTGGGCGAAATCTACTATCATCTCCCGAAACATGTGCTGTTCGTCGGTGAATTCGAAATCAATAGGCAATTTGGCCTCCTCCCTGTGCGCCAATCCGCAGTTACAGCGGGAAAGTTTTTCGGGAAGGCAGTATAGCCGTTTTAGCGTGCTCTGGCAAAATAGGCGGAATTAAACCAGTGGCTGCAGCTTCACTGTTGCCCCAAAAGCATGATTTAGGTTAGGAATATGGGTTAACGTGTTTCCCATTTAGCGAGTTACCAGATAGCATTGGTGGGTTTGTATAGTATTGGTGGGTTTGTAAATTATGGAGAAGCTACTCAAATGACCGAACCGGTGACCGAGCCAGAATTTAAAATCCGCGCAGATAAGCCAGTTAAAGTTGTAATAATAAGCATATCAGGCGAGATCAGGGGCTTGGGCGGACCAGACTTTCGCCGTGCTATATTCCAGGAAGTTCAGAGGCATGACGCCAATATAGTTCTGGACCTGAAGGGACTGACTTACATCAACAGCATGGGACTGAGTTCAATCCTGCTTGTTGCCAAGGAGCATCAGCAGAGCAGGTTGAAAATCGCGGTGTGCGGCTTGTCCAAGCCCATAAGAGAGGTATTCGTGATAACGGGCCTTGACCAAGTCATACCGGTGCTTAAATCCCGATCCGCAGCCTTAGCGCGAATAACGAAATAGAGGGTCGGTGCGAGTCTTTGATTTATACTGCACCTTGCACCTGCCAACTCGTAAGTACCGCAGGCTTCGGAGATTCAGGGGGTTAATACGGCGAAACTAGCAGGTGGTGAAACAAACTAATAGTAATTGAATTTTGATGTGAGCCTGCTTAAGTTTTAGCAGGAAGTCAGGGGAGATAAATCAATAATATATCTTACTAAGAATCTAGCTTTTGTTACCACTCAAGCAGAGGACCGCAGGGGATAGCGGGTTGTCGAGAACTGAAAGAATCCCATTATACTGTCTTGTCACCTCGCTGGAGAAATTGCCAGAGCGATACCCCCCCCCTTAGCCGCTGACAAAAAATCTAGAGACAAAAGGGAAAATCAAAGTCTAAGGCTTTGGCAGGACCGCATATAACCCCTGAAAAATTTTTATTGACATTCCCGTCGGATAAATAGTAACATAGGAAATGTTCCACCTTCCGGTTGCCGCCGTGGCTGTTTTTTCCGCAACGGATTAGGTGGCTTCAGCGGCTTTTTTTCTGTTTTCTCCTTCACATTCACACCGGATCAGAGATTTTCACGGGGTTTGGCGCACAAATATTCTTCGCGGTCCCGAAATCCTGAAAAAAAGATGGCTGATATCTAAAAAAGTGCTTGACAAGAGGGTGTATGAAATGATCCAATGCGAAGTGGGTGAGGTTGCATAGAGGTTTTGCATCCAAACAGGACTGACCGGCATTAACAGAGCAGTGGGGGGCAGGGCTGGGGCAGAAGAGATGTCAGTGGAGTTTTGGCCCAAATCTAATTCAAGGAGGCTTATAAATTATGAGCCATAGTCATTTGAATGTCCCAGCGAAGTACTGGGAGTTGACGAAAGAGGTCCCGCCCCCTCCGATAGAGCGGGATATCAAGTCGTGGATCATAGCGAATCCGTCGGATCCGCTGTGGGACATAGACGTGCTGCCGCTGACGTATACGGACAGCAGGTGGTCGGCGTTTGTAGTGAGGTGTGACGAGGCGACTAGGAGTCGTCTGTGCCCGAATCCTCCGCTGCAGGTGTGGGATGGAGAGAATGCGGACCTAGTGGAGTTTTGGTATGTGGATCACAAGAACACTATGTTAGGTCCATATCTTGAGTTTGGGGTAACGATATCGGCTACGTACACGGATCCTGACGGGAACGTGTGGAGGGCCGGATATTATCCGTACATGTATCTGACGGGGGATGCTCCTGTGGATGCGGGAAGGGTGTTAGGATTTCCGAAGAAGATGTCCTACATCAGGTGTACGGTGCATGGCGGGGAGAAGGGGACTGATTTCTTTGGGTTCGCGATGAGTCGTAACGGTTATTTGATGCACAGTGCGACGGGTCAGTTTGACGACAAGCAGGTGACTCCACCGCATTTTTACGGCAAGACGGACTGGGGCAAGTTCAACATGAAGGTTATAACGCGACCGGACGTATCTAGTTCGGAGTGGCAGTTGACGTATCTGCCGTCAGCGTTGCCGCCGCCGTTTGACGGCATGATCCAGGGTCACAGGTTCAAGATAAAGCCTGAGCACACAAGGACGGCAAGCGGAGATGCGGTAAACTGGTTTATGCAGGCAACACCGTTTGACAACATGGGAGCGGAGCTGAAGATACAGGAAGTGACGGGACTGATAAGTTTTGTATTTGATCTTGTCATACCGCCGGCTGTAGTGCTGTGGACGGAGACGTATGAGAGGCCTGCGAGTTATCGTGGATATGCCACGCCGTACAAGTACGGATTGAGGCAGCAGTTCCCGATCAGTCAGGGTTCATAAACTAAATAGAGTATTAAGGAGGTAAAAACAATATGGGATTACATGCAAATGAGTACAGTTATCCTTGGCTTGATGAGGGAGAAGTTCCGCCGTTGCCTTTGGACAGGGACAGGATCCACATAATCAGTCAGGGAGTAGCGGACCCAGTGTTCGACTACGACATCATACCGCTTACGTACACGGAGAGCAGGTGGATGGCCTATGTGATAAGGGCTGACATGAGCGCGATGAAGGCGGTAGTACCGGAGCCGATAGAGGTTCAGGATGATGTGATAGAGTTTTGGTACGTGATACACAAGAACACGATGTTGGGTCCATACATGGAGATGGGCGTAACTTTTTCGGCTACGGTGGATGACGGCAGCGGTCACATATACAGGGCGGGATATTATCCGTACATGTATCTGTCAAACGACTCACCGATATTTGCCGGCAAGGAGCCATTTGGGTTTCCGAAGAAGGCTGCGTACATAGCCGGGTTCGAGCATGGGACGAACAACAATTATTTCAACCATTTGATGGAGCGCAGGGGATATATACTGCACACGGCAAACGGGCGTTATTCTGATCGTCCTTTGGCGGCTAGGCCTACGTTTTACGGCAAGACCGACTGGGGCAGGATGAATTACAGGATAACGACTAGGCCTGATGTGGCGAACAGTATCCACGAGGTAACGTATTTGCCGTCGGATCTTCCTCCGGGTTTTGGTACTGGGCACAGGTTCCAGCTGAATCCCGAGAGTGTGAGGACTGCTGTTACAGAGGATGTGCGTTCGTGGTATATGTCTGGGACGCCGTTTGACTATATGGGCGGGCAGATACCGGCTACGGAGGTAGTTGGATTGATAAGTTTCACGTTCAATCTGATAATACCGCCGGCGCAGACTATCTGGACTAGGACAGTGGAGAGGACTACAGATGACATGGGTCATGTGGTATATTCGACACCGTTTGAGTACACGATGCGTCACAGGTTCCTGCTGCCGCAGTATAGCCAGGGATAATGGTGAAGGGGTTTGGTGTCACAGGACATCAGACTTCTTAGTGAGTAATCATAGAGGAGGCAGACCGTTTTCGGCTCGCCTCCTCTTTTTTTTGCCTGCTTTTTTGTAACCGTGCTTTCTAATATAAAGCTATGCCTTCCAGTACTCTTATAGTGTATGAACCCTTGGATTCTTTCAGAGAAAAATCTGAATACTGGAGCAAGTATCTTAAATTTTATGAGCGTTACTGGGGTGGTCCCACCTCTCCTTTCGGAATATGGTTCGGCAATGAGTACAGTGCATTTCGTCAAGCCCTCTCAGATCATCTCGATCTGCCCCATGAAGATTTGCCCGACTGTCTTTTCATGAAGGATGAGGCTGGCAGTTATTTTGTTGCGCCTACTTCTGATTCCCTTAATTGTTTCTCGTCTGAGAATTTTGTTCCGTTTGAGTGGTTTCTCCTTTTTTCCGAGGAGGGGAGGAAAAATTTTTATACCCACTGGGGTTTTAACTCAATTCATTACAACTCGACTCTTGAGCAGTCAAAAAGGAAACTGACTTCCTCTCGGGAAAAAATCGAAAGGATGTTGTCCGAAGAATCGGCTAATTTTCTTAAGGTTTTTCTGCGCAGTCTTGATCGAAGTCTGGAAGACCTTAGAAGATGGCTTGTACAGTTCAATTCACAAAGCTATCTGGTTCTTAATTACGGCGATATCTGCAATTACATACATCCCTACACGCTGAAAAATGAAAACAGCGTACAGGAGGTTGCGAAAATCCTGGACCTTATTTCATTGTCGGATTTTGACGAGGCCGAGCTTGCGCTTAAGGTGTTTTTTCAGAAATGGGAGGATATAGCAGCCAAGTGTGCCGGGAGCACTGAACACTCTCGAATCCAGTAAAGACCCCCTCCCGACTTAAGATGACCGCAAAACTTGAGAGCAAGAATATCGGAAAAGTGCTGGGAGTGCTCAGAAAAGAGGCCGCCGGATGGGATGTTCCAGTGGTCACGCTTACGGCTGTATCCTCAAAAAGTCCTTTCAGAGTACTCCTTTCCACGGTGCTCAGCCTGAGAACCAAGGACAAGACCACGGCCGAAGCCTCTCTGAGACTCTTCGGCGAAGCTTCAACTCCGCAGGAAGTGCTGGAGCTGGGTGAACAAAGAATAAGAGATCTGATATATCCCGTCGGTTTCTACAGGGTAAAGGCGCAGAACATCATCGGGATATGTGAAAAACTTATAAACGAATATGCCGGCCGGGTTCCGGACAGCATTGACGAGCTTTTAAAATTCCGCGGAGTCGGGAGAAAAACTGCCAATCTGGTTCTTTCTCTCGGGTACGGAAAGCCTGCTATCTGCGTTGATATTCATGTGCACAGGATTTCGAACAGATGGAACTACGTAAATACCAAAAGTCCTTATGAAACTGAAATGGCTCTTCGGGAAAAGCTGCCCCGCAGATACTGGATAGAGTATAATTCTCTCTTGGTGGCCTTGGGACAGCAAATCTGCAGACCGCTATCTCCGCTTTGCAGCAGTTGTCCGGTGAGCGGCTACTGTCCGAAGAGGGGAGTTTCCAGAAGCAGGTAGAACCAATTGAACGGTTTGACTCTGCACGTATTGTAAATATAATTGATTGCCAAACCTTTTTCTGGAAAACCCATTGTCTCATACTGTCCTCTTTTATATTTTTTCTACGCTTGCGGTTTTTGGGGCCGTTATGGTCGTGAGCCATAAAAACCCCGTTTCAAGCGCTATTTCTCTCGTTCTTACTCTTTTTTCTACCGCGGTGCTTTTCATTCTTCTCCATGCCCATTTCATTGCGGCGATACAGATACTGATTTATGCGGGAGCAATAATGGTCCTTTTTCTCTTTACAGTCATGTTCCTGAACATAAGAGCCAGCGAACTCAGGTTTGACAGTATGAACATACCGAAAAGGATGACGTTTCTTCTTCTCTTTGTTGTTTCTGTCGGATTTTTTGCCTCAAAGCTTTTTTTGTCTTCTCCCGTCGTTTTTCCGAAACTCCGGGATCCTGAGAATTTCGGTACCGTAGCCGAAGTGGGAAGATCCCTTTTCAGTGATTATCTGCTGGCGTTTGAGCTTGCCTCGGTTCTTGTAGTAATAGCCATGGTGGGCGTTCTGGTTATAGCCAAGGGGAAGGAGTCATAAGATGGAAATTACGGTTAGTCACTACGTGGTTTTGGCTTGCGTGCTCTTTGCGATCGGGGTTTACGGGATAATTACCAGAAAAAACATACTGATTGTGCTTATGTGCCTTGAGCTCATGCTTAACTCCTGCAACCTGCTTTTTGTTGTTTTCTCAAGGCTCTACGAGGGCGCAACGGGACATGTGTTTGTTCTGATGTCAGTAACGGTGGCGGCGGCCGAGGTTGCGGTCGGCCTTGCGTTTGTCGTTTCGATTTACAGGCAGAAGGAGAGTCTTGACATCGATCTGCTGAAACTGCTTAGGGGTTAATCTATTCTCGGAGGTTTATCTGAGTGCTTGCTGTCATAGTTCTTGCGCCGCTTGCGGGAGCGATTTTCAACGGCCTTTTCTTCGCCACCGGACTCTGTGCGAGGCTTACAGGGACCGGAAGACACACAAGTGACAGGATTGTCGGGACGGTGGCGTGTGCGGCCGTGCTGGTCCCCGCTCTTTTATCCACGCGTCTTTTCCTTGATCTTCTCTCGCAGAGCCCGACAGGGGCTGAGCCGGTTACGACGGAACTTTTCACCTGGATGCTCTCTGGCACCCTTGACGTCAGCTTCGAGTTCCTTTTCGATTCCCTCTCCGCCGTAATGGCTCTTGTCGTGACGTGGGTGGGATTTCTTATACATGTCTATTCGATCGGTTACATGCACCACGACCGTTGTTATGCGCGTTATTTCACTTATCTGAACATTTTTGTTTTCTTCATGCTCGTTCTGATTCTGGGCAACAACTTTCCCATGATGTTTGTCGGTTGGGAGGGGGTGGGCCTTGCATCCTATCTGCTTATAGGATTCTGGCATGAAGACTCCTTTAGGGTGTATGCCGGAAGAAAGGCTTTTGTGGTGAACAGAATAGGGGATTTCGGTTTTATCCTCGGAATCTTCCTGATTTTTACCATGTTCGGCTCGCTTAACTACCAGGATGTTTTCTCCCAGCTTGCCGACCCGGTTTTTGTCTCCGGGCTTTCACAGTCGCTCATAACTGCGGCGGCGCTTCTTCTGTTTGTCGGCGCCGTCGGAAAATCAGCCCAGTTCCCTCTTCACGTCTGGCTTCCGGACGCGATGGCGGGTCCGACCGCGGTGAGCGCCCTCATTCACGCCGCCACAATGGTTACCGCCGGGGTTTATATGTTGAGCCGATGCTCGCCGCTTTTTGAACTGAGTCCAGTGGCTTTGAATGTTGTTTTAATCGTGGCGGCGTTCACTGCGTTTTTCGCCGCTACAATAGCGATTACCCAAAACGACATAAAGAAGGTGCTTGCGTACTCCACAGTAAGCCAACTCGGCTACATGATGATGGCTGCCGGGGCCGGGGCCTATGTGTTTTCTATATTTCATCTGGTTACCCATGCTTTTTTCAAAGCGCTTCTGTTCCTCGGTGCCGGAAGCGTTATACATGCCATGGCCGGAGAGCAGGACATAAGGAAAATGGGAGGGCTTCGCGGGACGATTCCCGTAACGGCTGTTACTTTTCTTGTGGCCACTCTTGCGATTTCCGGCTTCCCTCTTCTTTCGGGCTTTTTCAGCAAGGATGAAATATTGGCTTCGCTTTATAACGGCGGCCATACGTTTTTCTGGGGAGCAGGCCTTGTCACTGCCGTGCTGACAGCTTTTTACATGACGAGACTGTATGTGCTTACCTTCGAGGGGACAGCCAGAATGGACTATAAGACGAAGAGCCGCGTGCACGAATCCCCTGCCGTAATGACGGTACCTCTTGTGATTCTTGCGGTTCTCTCTGTTTTTGGGGGTCTTCTCGGGGTGCCGGGATTCATGGGCGAAGCAGTGGGTTTTCATTACACGGATCTTATTAAGAAGTTTCTTTCTTCTTCAGTGGTAGTGCACTACGGCGCGGAACATGCTTACTCCCATTATTTTGGCCACTGGACTCTTGTGGGGTTCTCAGTGCTGGCAGCTTTTGTGGGAATAGGGGCTGGTGTTCTGATCTACTACTGTCGCCGGTGCGGAGGTGCCACGACAGGGGGTAAAACAGCCGCTGCACTTAAAGGCGGGTCCTTTAACAAGTGGTATGTCGATGAGATTTACGAGGCGGTCTTCTTTTCTCCGTTTAACTACATTTCGGGCCTCTGCTCTGATTTTGACCGTTCCTTTATAGACAGCTCGCTTGACGGACTGAGTGATTTTGTAAGGAAATTATCAAAACGCCTCAGTGTGTTGCAGACAGGCCTGCTCAGATATTACGTGGCGGCCATGGTAGGAGGGGTCGTCGTTATAATACTGCTTCTTCTCCTATACAGTTCCAATGTTTCCTGACGGGCAAAGTTTTTCCATTTCGATCTGGGGTGTGGTGGATGTAAGTATGACTTTCGGGAAGGTTTGAGGCAGTTCTGTGTTTTCTGATTGCCGCTAGGAGTCTGTCGGACTTTAGCAGTGATTGTTGAGAAAGAGGAGAGAGAGAAAAGAAAATATTGGGAATTTGAGGTAAAAAAACCTCTTTAAGCCTTTGCCTAACCCTAACTTGTTTTTGCTCTGCCAAATACCAAATACATGCACTTGCGGTGCTTCTGGCCTGTTTTTGACTTTCCTGTTCCTTCGTGGAACCTGTTTTTGTTAAGCTTGATTATGCATACAGGCGGCTTGGCGATTCCACACTGAATGACGAGAGCGCTGAGGATCTTACGTTTGAGAGGATTTGCTGATGAGAGGTATTGGAAATGATTGAAAAACTGCTGAGAAGGAGAAAATCACTGATAACAGTTTTGATCTTTTTGGCAGCATTCTATTTTTTTCTTGGACTTTACAATGTCTCGGCTACAAAACCGCATCCGTCAATTATGAATACTGTTCTTCATATGATTGCCGAGAGATCAATAAAGAGAAACTCAGCAGGTCTTGTTGTTCCCTACGACATCAATGATAAGGATATTTACGTGGAGGGCTTTGGGGAATACGAGCGTATGTGCGTTCAATGTCACGGGGCTCCCGGTGTTGAGCCTTCACCGACCGGAAAGGGTCTTTTCCCTCCGCCTCCCAGATTTCCCGGTGAAAAATTTGACGAATATTCTCTGAAGGACATCTTCTGGGTCACGAAAAACGGGGTCAAGATGACAGGAATGCCAGCTTACGGACCCACACACGAAGACAGGACAATCTGGGCGGTCGCCATATTTCTTGACAGGTCAAGAAGCTTGTCCGAAACGGAATACAAAAAACTCAGGGATGCATACCCTCACATGCATCCCTGAGTTAGTAGTGACTATAGCCGACCGATCAGGAAAAAATTCCGGCTTTCTTTGCTGCTTCCCTAATTTTTTCTCAACAGTACAGCCGAGAACAGTACAGACATTATCAGGAACAGATTAAGCAAAGTGGTTCGAGATGTATCGGCGGTTGCGGCAATTGAACACCCGTCGTCACCGTCTTCGGGATCGTCCAGATAAATTCCTGAACCGATAATCTCCCAGTCCGGAGCAGCGCCCGCAGCAGCAAACTCAGGTGGTGTTGCGTTTATTACCTCAATATAGCCTTTCTTTAAGGAAAAGCCCGGGACCTCGCCTTTTTCAAGAAAAAACTCATTGTTGTCCTCAATAGTCTCGGGATTGTCCCAATGATATGTGACGAAACCGTTATTTCCCTCCGCCAGACTTTCCAGGTTTCCGGTTCCATCTGTAACTGCATTGCGAAAAGCCCCCAAGATATTTCCTCCATCAGGTTGAACCGGGTCTGGGTCGGTCAGCGAGACACTTAATCCGAAGAGATGAACATCAAGTCCGTTTATAACAACGGTTCCGTCATTTACTTTCATAGAGAAGGGGTATATAGAACCGTATCTGAAATCTCCTGAAATAACACAGCTTGTCGTCCTGAGCTGTGTCTTGATAGATCTCAAAGAGATTTCTTCCTCTGCAGCTTTAATATCTTCCGGTGTGGTGCCCGGAACAAGTCCCGAGGCAATTTGGAAGATTGAAGCATCCTCTGCAAATAATTCCAATGCTATTTGTCTTGTGCGTTCCTTGAATTTCTCGGCAACTGCTTTTACATATTGTACAAGCAAATCTTCTTTCTTTTGCAGATCTTGTTCATCGTTAACCTGCTTTGCTGTAACAGAAAGGGTGTACAGAGCCTCATTGGCTGCACAGCCAGGGTTGACTGCCCGGACTAGACTGTCATCATTCTCTTCGTGATCAAAACCCACTAAGAAGACTACGGGACCACCTGCGGAGAAGACATACGAACCACCTGCACATAGTGTTCTGTCTTGTCCGTCATGGTGATAATTCATACATACAGGGGCCGGATTCTCGCTACGGTCCAGGAGGGCCTGCATGGTTCCTGTCGTAGAGCCGTCTCTGTCTTTAAACTCATATGTAGGAAAATATCTTTTGAAATGCAGCTGGGGATGCACTCCATGATTTAATATATATCCTTCCGGGTTTACAAGCACAGAGTAGACTTCGCCATTATTGAAGATCCCCGGTTGCCTAGTACGTTGTGCCAATATCACTAACTCTTTGCCTTTGTCTGTACGACTAAGGTCTGATTCATGAATCATGGCGATGTGCTTTGTCAAGTGAAGAGTTATTTTCTCTATGGAATCCTTATCCGAGACGCCAACGTTTTCTGCTTCCGCATCTATGTCAAGGTCCTGACTGTGGCTAAACCCTCTGAAGTCATGAGCGAACGTTTCAGTCTGGAATGAAAAACCAACCGCAACCAAAAAGAATGCGTACAAAAATATGTTGTATGTTCTAAATTTCATTATAGCCTCCTTCGTAAGTCCCTTTGAATTTTACCTTTATTTGATTGCACAGACAATAGCTGCACTGTGCGTTGTAAGAAGCAAATTAAACTGTCCGGTTTAGTTTCTCTAGCTTCAGCCGAACTGCATAAAATCACCTGAAAAGAGTTTCTTTTTCCCTTCCGGTTGACTTTGCTTAAATAATGGTAAGGATTACCATCTAGATAGCTGTTTTATGGATATATGAAGTATATAATAATGTTATGCAGGTAAGCAGAACACTTGATTACGCCGTCAGATGCCTTATCCATATGGGAGGCAACCCGGATTTTAGATTCAGCATGAAGCAGATATCCGAAACCCAGCACATTCCTCAAAACTACCTCGCCAAAGTGATGAGAAGACTTGTTAACCGAGGGATACTCAGGTCAAGGGTAGGGCCGGGGGGCGGATACATGCTCCGCAAGTCCCCGCACGAGCTCAGTCTCAGAGAGGTATACGAGGCCATAGAGGGAGAGATAAGGATAGTCGACTGCATGGATGAAGAAGGTCCATGCGCCCTTTATGAGAACTGCGGGCAGCTTCTTCTCTGGGATAAGCTCAAGGTTTCCATGATAAGGATTCTTGAAGATACCACTATAGGAGATATTGTGGGTGAAACTCAAGGCGGCGGGAGTCACTAACAGGAGGATGTTTTCTTAATGAGCGTTGATCTTGAAAAACTCGCACAGGAAGAATATAAGTACGGGTTCGTAACCAATGTAGAGCAGGAGATTGCCCCCAAGGGGCTTAACGAAGACGTAATCAGAATGATCTCCTCCAAGAAGAATGAGCCGGAGTGGCTTCTCCAGTGGCGTCTCGGAGCGTATGAGCACTGGAAGAAAATGAAGGAGCCCAGATGGGCTTTTTTAAGGTATCCGGAAATAGATTTTAACGAAATAAGCTATTACGCCGCTCCGAAAAGCAACCCCAGGCCAAAGAGTCTTGACGAGATAGACCCGGAGATAAAGGAGACTTACGACAAGCTCGGCATTCCGCTTGAGGAGCAGAAAATGCTTGCAGGCGTTGCTGTTGACGCGGTTTTTGACAGCGTTTCCGTCTTTACCACTTTCAAAGAGAAACTTGCCGAGGAAGGGGTTATTTTCTGTTCCATATCCGAGGCGGTGGAAGAATATCCCGATCTTGTGCAGAAGTATCTGGGCTCGGTCGTGCCGCGCAGGGACAACTTCTATGCGGCTTTGAACTCTGCAGTCTTTACGGACGGCTCCTTCGTCTATGTTCCGAAGGGAGTAAGATGTCCAATGGAGCTTTCCACCTATTTCCGTATAAACGCGGAGAACACCGGACAGTTTGAAAGAACGCTTATAATTGCCGACGAGGGAAGCTACGTAAGCTACCTTGAGGGCTGCACTGCCCCGAAAAGGGATGACAGCCAGCTGCACGCGGCCGTGGTTGAGCTCATAGCTCACGATGATGCCACCATAAAGTATTCGACGATACAGAACTGGTACCCCGGAGATAAACAGGGCAGGGGCGGAATATACAATTTCGTAACAAAGCGGGGAAGATGCGTCGGCAGGGGTTCAAGGATTTCCTGGACTCAGGTTGAGACCGGTTCCGCTATTACCTGGAAGTACCCGAGCTGCGTTCTTGAAGGGGACAATTCGGTCGGGGAGTTTTACTCCGTTGCTCTTACCAACAGGCGTCAGCAGGCCGACACCGGAACCAAAATGGTTCACGTGGGGAAAAATACCAGCAGCACGATTATTTCCAAGGGTATTTCCGCGGGCGAGGGACAGAACATATACAGGGGACTGGTTGAAATTGGTAAAAATGCCGAAAAGGCGAGAAATTACACGCAGTGCGACTCAATGCTTATAGGGGACCGCTGCGGAGCACATACTTTTCCATATATAGAGGTCAGAAATTCCACGGCCCACATGGAGCACGAGGCTTCCACCTCCAAAATAGGCGAGGACCAGATGCTTTACTGTCGCCAGAGAGGGCTTTCTGCCGAAGACGCGGTTTCGCTGATAGTGAACGGTTTCTGCAAGGAAGTTTTCAAGGAGCTTCCGTTTGAGTTTGCGGTTGAAGCTGAAAAACTGCTGAGTGTGAGTCTTGAGGGAAGCGTGGGTTAATAAAGCTTCCGCCGTAATTCTGAAAAAAAAGATTTTTAGGAGGAGCAGAACATGCTCGAGGTGAAAAATCTGCATGTGCAGGTAGATGACAAGAAAATACTGAAAGGAATGGATATTACCGTGGCACCCGGGGAAGTTCACTCGATAATGGGTCCGAACGGTTCCGGAAAGAGCACCCTTGCTCAGGTGCTTGCGGGAAAGGAAGCTTACGAAGTTACCGAAGGAGAGATAAAGTTCCAGGGAAAGGATCTTCTTGATCTTGAGCCTGAGGAGAGGGCATGCGAAGGGGTGTTCCTTGCTTTTCAGTATCCCGTTGAGATTCCGGGAGTTGCCAATACCTACCTTCTTCGTGAGGCTCTTAACGCAAAAAGAGAGTACCGGGACGAAAAACCGCTCAAGCATGTTGAGTTCGCCAAGCTTGCCCGGGAGAAAATGAAAGCTCTCGGTATTGGCGAAGATCTTCTCAAAAGATCTGTGAACGCCGGTTTTTCGGGCGGAGAGAAAAAGCGAAACGAGGTGTTTCAGATGCAGATACTCGAACCGACGCTGGCGGTGCTTGATGAGACAGATTCCGGTCTTGACATAGACGCGCTTAAAATAGTGGCAAACGGGGTGAATTCAATGAGGGACTCAGGACGTTCCTTCATAGTTATAACCCATTACCAGCGGCTTCTTAACTATATAGTTCCCGATTTTGTACACGTCATGGTTGATGGAAAAATCGTGAGGTCGGGAGGAAAGGAGCTTGCCTACGAGCTTGAGGAGAAAGGTTACGCCGGGTTTTAGGGTGTCGGGCAACCTGCAAGGAGCATAATATCATGTCTATTGTTTTTGACGGTACGCGTGAGGGTTACGTCAGCGGACTTTCTGAGTTTTTTGATGCCGGGCAGAATGATGCCCCCGAGTGGGTAGCCAATCTTCGCCGCGAGGCGATCTCCGGATTCGGCAGGCTCGGATTTCCGACGCTTTCTGACGAAGAGTGGAGGTTCACCAATGTTGAGGCACTCAGAAGAGGTTCCTTTTCAATCGCCGAGAACGGAATCTCCGAGGTTTCTGGGGAATTCATTGATTCCTGCGGGCTTGCAGGGCTTGATTGTCTGAGACTTGTATTTGTAAACGGTCGGTTTGCCTCTTCCCTCTCAGATGCCGGGGATGCAGGGGAAGGCATATTGGTAAAAAGCCTCTCGGAGGCGATCTGTGATCAGGGCGATCTTGTAAGGGACTACTTAGCGAGATACGCGGATTATAAAAAAGACGCGTTTGTTTCCCTTAACACATCTTATTTTGAAGACGGGGTGTTTGTTTACGTCCCCGACGGAACGGTTCTCGAAAAACCTGTACATGCTGTCCACATATCAACGGATGAAGGTCATCCTTTATTCGTAAATCCGAGAAATCTCATAATTGTTGGGCAAAGTTCGGTCGCCAAGGTTATAGAACACTACGTGTCGACATCTCAGAGCGTTTATTTCTCAAATGTGGTCACAGAGGTCGTATGCGGGGAGAATGCCAGTGTTGAGCATTACAGGCTTGAGTTTGAAAGCCGCAAGGCGTTTAATTTTTCCACTCTGAGAGTAAATCAGCAGAAAAACAGCAACATCACTTCCCACTCGGTTCTCTGCGGAGGGGCTATAGTCAGAAACAATGTTCATCCCGTCTTGGCCGGAGAAGGATGCAACTCCGACATTTATGGTCTTTTCATGTCCGAGGGACGCCAGCACATGGATAACTTCATGCGGGTTGAGCACGCAAGCCCTCATTGCGACAGTCGCCAGTTCTATAACGGTGTTCTTGACGGTCGTTCAAAGGGAGTTTTTCACGGAAGGATACTTGTTCACGAAGGAGCCGAGAAAACGGACGCGAAGCAGACCAACAGAAACCTCCTTCTCTCCGACACGGCACAGATAGACACAAAGCCCCAGCTTGAGATATACAATGACGACGTAAAGTGCACCCATGGCGCTACGATCGGGCAGATGGATGAAGAAGCCCTCTTTTACCTGCGTTCAAGGGGGGTGCCAATGAGGAAAGCGAAGATCATAATGCTCCGGGCCTTTACTAGCGAGACCCTTGAGCATATGTCAATTAATCCTGTCAGAGAAGTTCTTGAAAGTATGGTCATGAAATGGTTTGAACAGAGACTCCAAAACGGCAAAGCAGGGTAGAATCATGTCCGATTACAAGAAAGTTGCAGAGGTTTCAGACATAGTCCAAGGAGAGGTGGGATCTTTTTTCATCGATGGGGATCTGATAGCCGTATGCAGGGTAGAGGGAGATTTTTACGCCTTTAAGGATGAATGCACCCACCAGTGTTTTACTCTTTCAGATGGCTATCTTGACGGAGAGCGCATCACCTGCTGTTATCACGGGGCTGAGTTTAACGTAAGAACCGGAGAAGCTCTCTGCCTTCCGGCGGTCGAACCTCTGGAGACATATCCGGTAAAAATTGACGGGGACGACGTGCTTGTAAAGATTGATGACTGACCGCTCCCGCTTTTTTAGTCCGCTGGTTTAAATTTGGGGAGTGTGACCTAGTCGGTAACGTCATCGAAGCAGGACTTGCACTGGCATGCCTATGGATACATCCTTGGGGTCCATGTCAACCACGTTGGACATCATCTTGACGCCGACGCCTTCTTCCATTTCTATCCTAAATGAGCTCAAACAGCCCGGGCAAACTATTCTCTTTTTACTTCTAAAGAAAGTATAATGTTTCGGAAATGGAACTGGGATACTTCACTATGCCGCTTCATCCGTTCGGTTCTTCCCTCTCCGATACGCTTGAAGCCGACATGGAGCAGATGATTTTTCTCGACGATGCAGGCTTCAGGGAGGCCTGGATAGGAGAGCATTTCACTGCTGGCTGGGAAAATATACCGGCCCCCGATCTTTTTATAGCTAAAGCTGCTGCGCTTACGGAGCGGATAATCTTCGGTACGGGAGTTTCATGCCTGCCTCAGCATGATCCTTTCATGCTGGCGCACAGAATAGCGGTTCTTGACAACCTGCTTAAGGGAAGATTCTACTGGGGAGTGGGAGCCGGCGGCTTCATGGGAGATTTCAAGGCGTTCGGCATAAACCCTAAAACAGGTGAGCAGAGACAGCTTATGAACGAATCCCTTGAGATGATACTTGATCTGTGGAATGATCCGCGCCCGGGCGCATATGCCAACTCCCGGTGGAAATTCACCGTTCCCGACCCCGTGGAAAGGATCGGTCTCGGAGTGCACGCCAAACCCTACCAGAAGCCCCATCCTCCCATAGCGGTTGCAGGAATCTCGGAGAATTCCTCAAGCCTGAGGACTGCCGGGGAGAGAGACTGGATACCCATGAGCATAAATTTCGTCATCCCCGATGTGCTTAGATCTCACTGGGCGGCATACGAGCAGGGAGCGAATGCCGCCGGCAGAACGCCGCAGAGGGCGAAATGGAGAATCGCAAGGGATGTTTATGTTGCGGAAACCACCGAAGAGGCGAGAAAAGAGGTGATAGAAGGTACGCTCGCAAGAGACTTCCGGGACTATTTCTTCGAGATAGTTCCCATGATAAGAGACAATCTGGATATGTTTAAGATCGACAAGTCAATTTCAGACAGTGAAGTGACCATGGATTACATGATCGAGAACGTGTGGCTTGTCGGAAGTCCTGAGGATGTTGCCCGGAAAATAATCGAACTTCATGAATTCGTCGGGGGATTCGGAGTGCTTCTGATTATGGGGCACGAGTGGAACCCGAAAGAGAAATGGCAGAAATCGATGAGGCTGCTTAAAGAAGAAGTTCTTCCGCTTGTGAAAAAGGGTCTGTCTGCGCAGGGAAATCTGAAAACACCTGCGCTTCTTTAGGATTTCGGCTCGTGACCGAAGTGGATTCCGCATTCTTTGTCCGAGCCCTGCTCCCACCACCACCTGCCTGCCCTGTTATCTTCACCTTCTTCAACGGCTCTTGTGCAGGGAGCGCATCCTATGCTCGGATATCCCATGTCGTGAAGCTTGTTGTAGGGAACATCGTTACTCCTTACGTAATCCCATACCTGGTCAGTTGTCCACTCGAGAATCGGGTTTATCTTGAGCATTCTTCCGTGCTGGTAGTCGATCTCAAACTTGTTTGCCTCTGCACGCTGCACGGTCTGATCCGCTCTTATGGAAGTAATCCAGGCGTCTAGAGTTTTTAAGTATCCATTGAGGGGGTTGCTTTTTCTTACCTGGCAGCACAGCCTTCTGTTGTCGACGCTTTTGTAGAAAAGATTAACCCCGCAGCTGGTCACCATTTCCTCCACTTCGGCCGTGTCGGGGAAAAGCACCTCGATGTCGATATTGTACTTCTCTCTTGTTCTGTCCATGATTTCGTAGGTATGCGAATGAAGCCTCCCTGTATCAAGGGTGAAGATTCTTGCCCCGGGGACTGTTTTCGCAAACATGTCAACAAGGACCATGCCCTGCACCTGAAAGCTGGTTGCAAGTGCCACCGAGCGGCCGAGGTTCTCTGCTGATGCCCAGGCGAGAATATCCTGGGGAGAACTTCGCTTGAACTTGCGATTGAGATTTTTTACGTCTTCTTCAGAGAATTTCATTTAACCCAGAAAGCTCAGGTACGACGACAGGTCGTACTTTATGTATATCAGGGATACGTAGTAGCTTACCCCTACCGTTATCACAGGAACAACAAACCAGAAAAAAGCGATTTTTACAACATGGCTGTTTCTGGAAGTCTTGGCGAATCCGTGCTGTGCGCACGAAAAACCCACAACCCCGGCCGTTACTATCTCGGCGATTGAAACTGGAATTCCGTATAAGGAAGCAAGCAGTATTATCACTGCTGCTGTAAATTCAACCGAGATAGCTCTTATGATGCATATCTCCGTTATTTTCTTCCCCAGCGTCTCAAGAACCCTGCCTCCCAGCAGAATTGCCCCCACTCCCATTGCGACGCCGGCAAGAATCGCACCTGAATAGGAGTCTATCAGCCCCAGACTTACTATGGGGGCTATGGCGTTTGCAGAATTGTTGGCGCCTCCTGAAAAGGCAATAAAAGTTCCGGATATGGTAATCAGCACGGTCAGAATAGCGTTGACTCTTTTCTCCGAGAAATTACTTGCAAGATAATGGACTATCTTGAAGTAGAAAAACTTTGCCACGGCGAAATTTATCACCCAGGCGACTATCGGCGCCAGAATCCACCATTTAAGCACACGAATGAAGCTGTCGGAATTAAGCGTCTGGGTATAAAGGCCGATTCCCACTATGGCGCACACTATGGCGTGGGTGGTGGCTATAGGCGTGCGGACTACATTTGCCCAGGCAATAAAGCCTATTCCCAGCAGCAGAATTATAAATATGAAGCCTATATCGGAAGACAGGGTCTCGGCCGGCACTATTCCCTTGCCTACGGTTTCCACCACGGGAGCTCCGGCCGTAAGCGCCCCCAAGAGTGCGAAGATGGCTATGAGCCATACAGCCTGTCTTTTTGATCTTACGCCGGCACCGTATGATGTCGCCATGGATGCCGCGGAATTGTTGGCTCCTATGTTAAGGGCCAGGAATCCCGAAAGCACAAGTGTTACAACAAGTAAAACGCTCAATAAGCTGTCTCCACGCCTGAATGTCGGCGGCAGTGATTACGTAAAAACCAAATAGTGTTCCGGTTTATGCGAAAAACAAAAGGTTTTGCGCGCAGTTTTCTAGAAAGTTCCGAAACCCTGAATATGGAAAAAGCTGTAGCTCCACTCAAGGAAAGCTTTTTATGTCTCCTCGTTCCTGTCAACGATGCAGAGAACCCGCGGACCTCGGCTCCGGTGACTGTTATGGCTCCCTGAGCGACGATTTTGCCCGCAATATACGATATGAGACGGGCGCTTTGGCGGTTCAGGGTCGTGAGCCCGGTGTAAATTCAGCAGAAACTCTGACTTCCCTATGCTTAGGATGAAATCCCCGCCCGCGATTGATTTGCTTTTGGTAATTAGTTTTAATTCTCCCCTGTTTTTGTTTGTTTTCCGGGGTTATGAACCGAATGAAACATTATTTTCATGATTATATCTGTTGATGCGGAAAATCGATAAACCGGACCTGCTCCTTGCTCTGTGCGGAATTGCCGTTTTTTTTCTGCTCGGAGCCATAGCGAAAATTTCCCCGCAGCTTTCCTCCGAAGCTTTTGAAAAAGACCTGATACCGGTTTTCATATCGCTTCTGGTTGCCGCCTCGGCTGTTTACTTCGCGGCGGTGGGGATTTTCAGAAAAAACCGCGCGTGTTCTGTTCTTCTCATAATTCTTTTCGGTCTCGGGTTCCGCGTTCTGTTTCTTTTTTCAGACCCGATACTTGAAAACGACTATCACCGCTATTTCTGGGACGGCGCCGTTGTTGCAGGCGGAATGAATCCCTACGAACACTCTCCTAAAGAAGTGGCCGAAGGCGGGGAAAACGAAAAGCTTAAGGAGCTCAGACATCTCTACGGCGATACGCTTGAGAAAATAAATCACCCCCACGTAAAAACCATCTATCCTCCTGTTGCGGAAATTTTCTTCGCCTTATCCTACAGAATATCTCCCATGAGTGCCACGGCGTGGAGAATTCTGCTCATGGTGTTTGATCTGGTTACGCTGGGTCTTCTGCTTGTCAGTCTTAAAAAACTCGACATTCCTCGTCAGTATTCCATTATCTACTGGTGGAATCCGCTTCTGGTAAAGGAAATATTCAACTCTCTTCACATGGACGTCTTGGCGTTTCCGTTCGTACTGGGAGCGATTCTGCTCTTTCTCTGCGGAAGGAAAAGACTCTGGGCTCCGGTCCTTTCGTTCGCGGTGGGAGTAAAGCTCTGGCCTGCGCTTCTTTTCGGAATGTTCTTAGCCCCCATCAAGGAGAAACGGCAAACGCTTGTGCAGATCCTTATTTTCACCATCGTGGTTCTGATCATATTTCTCCCCATGTTTGTATTTAAGCTCGATTCGACTTCCGGTGTGGTAGCGTACGGAAAAAGCTGGCAGAACAACAGTCCGTTTTTTGCGGCAATTCTTTCAGGATGGGAGTCTGTTCTGGAGGCCTTTGGTATTCATCCCGGACATGCGCAGTCACGTTCAAGGCTCGGTCTCATCGCAGTTTTTTTTCTCTGGAAGTTCTATGTGGTGTTTGCATGCAGATCTTTGGGTTTTCACAGAAAAGCTCTTCTCATAATCGGAGGTTTGTTCCTGCTGGTGCCGGCACAGTTTCCCTGGTACTACACGTGGCTTCTTCCGTTTCTCTGCATAGCTCCGAGTCCGGGTTTTCTGGCGCCGACCGCACTGCTTCCGCTTTATTATCTTCAGTACTATTTTGTTCCTCATCCCGAGGAAAGCGGAATATTCAAAGACGCGGTTGTATGGATAGAATTCATACCCGTGTGGATCCTTCTTGCCTGGGAATGGCGCAGATTCCGGGCTTCTAAAAAAATTCCGTCTTTTCGCCGAGACATCACAATCACTCGCGGTTGAGAGCATAAATTGCTGCGGTCGCCGACCGACTCCCGGATTACTGGACGAGAATTCTGTTTTGTATTGCGTCCCTTACGGTTTTGTAATCGTTTGGAAGTTCCAACGGAACATTACTCAGATCGGACGAAATTCCCTCAAGGGCGGATTTGTGGTAGCCGGCTTTGAACTCCACGAATTTAAGCCCGTGGGCAGTGGAAACCACCACTATTTTTTCCTTGGGAGAAAGGATTTTCCTGTCAAGCAGTTTCAAAAACACCGCAAGCGCAACTCCTGTGTGCGGACAGTTAAACGTTCCTGTTGAGTCCGCCAGCGCCGATGCGTGAGAAAGTTCGTTTTCCGATGCCTGCTCCACGATTCCGTCAAATCGCCTGAGGATTGAGATTGCCTTGTTGATGCTTACGGGGTTTCCAATCTGTATGGCGTTTGCGAGGGTCTTTTTCGCTCTCACCGGGGTGAATTCCTCAAAGCCACTGAGGAAGCTCAGGTAAAGAGGGTTTGCGTTCTGCGCCTGCGCGCAGACTATTCTCGGAAGTTTCTTTATGACGCCGAGCTCATACATCATTAAAAATCCCTTCCCGAGTGCTGACACGTTGCCGAGATTGCCGCCCGGAATTATCACCCAGTCCGGGACCTCCCAGTCAAACTGCTGGCAAAGTTCTATGCTTATGGTTTTCTGTCCTTCTATTCGCAGGGAGTTGATTGAATTTGCGAGATAAATGTTATGCTCGCCGGTTATTCTCTGTACCATTTCCATGCAGCCGTCAAAATCCGTGTCCAGGGAGAGAACCAAAGCTCCGTTCGATATGGGCTGGATCAGCTGGGCAATCGACACTTTGTCTTTTGGGAGAAACACTATGGAAGGAATGCCTGCCGATGCGCAGTAGGCGGCAAGTGCCGCCGATGTATCCCCCGTCGAGGCGCAGGCTACCGCCGGGATGCTCACGTTGTCGCTTATCATCTGATTTACGGCAGATACGAGCACGGTCATCCCCAGATCCTTGAAGGATCCCGTGTGGCTGTTTCCGCACATCTTTATCCACAGATCTTCGACGCCCACCTGTTTGCCGAACCTCTCGGCCCAGAAAAGGTTTGTGCATCCCTCGTACATTGAAACTATTTTGTCGTTTTGCAGCGAGGGAAGAACCCACTCTTTTTTGCCCCAGACACCGCTTCCGAAAGGCCATACCTGTTTTCTGTACCTGCTCTCAAAAAGCTCTTTCCATTGCTCGGGCGTTTTTCGCCCCAAAATTTCCATATCGTGCTGAACGTCAAGAAGGTTGTCGCACTTCCTGCACCTGTAAATGATTTCATCGATGGGATAGGTTTCAGAGCAGTTCTCGTCTATGCATCTGAAATGGGCTCGGTACTCACTCACTAGGGTGAAGAAAATACATTTTGCCTTTTTCTCTGTCAACGCCGTGCGAGCTCTTTTCTCCGGCTCTGGGCTTTGCTTTGAAGTCCAGAATTTCTGTGTTAATTGACACTGTCAGAGGCTTTCGGTAGTCTGGAAGAATCGGATGGAGCAAAGAGCCGTTATCTTGGTAAAGGGAAGGGTGCAGGGGGTTTATTTCAGAGCATCAACAACCCAGACAGCAACCGAGCTTGGCATCAAGGGACATGTCGAAAACCTCGCGGATGGAAGCGTCAGAATAGTTGCTGAAGGAACGACCAAAAACCTCGAGAAACTGATTGAGTGGTGCGGACAAGGACAGAGGTGGTCCCCTTTTTTAGACAGCATTTTTGTTTTCTTAAGTGTATTCCCACCAACGCATAACCATCTTTAAGACTCCCAAAACCATAAACTCTCTGCTCTGTTTGTCTCATTGCTTCAAGCCACATTCTTCTGTGCTGTCCCAAGACCATAGTAAACCTCATCCGGTGTTTTCATTCCAAGCCCCTGATGTGGTCTTTTTTCATTGTAAAAATCTATCCACTTCCCTATACCTGCCTTTGCCGAGGCAACGGATTCATATGCCATCAGATACACTTCCTCGTACTTAACACTTCTCCAAAGCCTCTCCACAAAAACATTGTCTCTCCAGCTTCCCTTGCCGTCCATGCTTATCTTTATATCTCTGTCTTTAAGAACTCCCGTAAACTCTTCACTTGTGAACTGACTTCCTTGATCGGTGTTGAATATCTCGGGCTTATCATACTTGTAAAGCGCTTCTTCCAGAGCCTCCACGCAAAAACTGCTGTCCATTGTGTTAGACACTCTCCAGCTAAGAACCTTGCACGAGTGCCAGTCCATTACCGCACACAGATACACAAAACCCCTGCTCATCTCTATATACGTTATGTCTGCCGCCCATACCTGCCCGGGAAGCTCTACAGTCTTCCCCCGCAGCAGATACGGGTATATCCTGTGCTCTGCTCCCCCTTTCTTTGTAGTCTGGGGGCCGGGAGCAAGCCCTCGTATCCCCATAAGCCTCATAACACGCTTTCTGCCCACCTGTACGCCCTGTGCCTTAAGGGCGTACACCATCCTTCTTGAACCCTCAAACGGATACTTAATGTAGATCCTGTCAATCTTCTTCATAATCTCTTCGTCCTGCGGGGATACCCCCACAGGTTTGTAGTAAATATTTGAGCGATTTATATCCAGCAGTTTGCACTGCCTTACCAAAGAAAGTGCCCGGCCGCGCACTACCAACTTCTTGCGCCGCTGCCGACCGAGCGCCTTTGATAAAAAATCGTTCTCCAGCGTCAGCTGGCCCACCTTGGATTCAAGCTGGTTTACGTACTTGCTCTCGCCCGCCGCCTTGCTGCCCGCCCCCTGGCCGAACACTTTGTCCGCGGCGTTGCCGAGCTGCTTCTTCTTCCACATGCTTATCTGATTGGGATGAACCTCAAACTGCCGGGCAAGCTCCGCTACTGTCTTGTCTCCTTTTACCGCCAAAAACGCTACCTTTGCCTTGAACTGCGGTGAATGATTACGTCTTTTACTCTTCATTATGTACCTCCTGTATACTCTTTTAGAATACCAAGGAAATACACTTAAGATGCTGTCTGATTTTTGGGGTCCACTTCTAAATCCCTGAAAAAGAAATCCTAAAACGGTTTAGTGTAGACAGCCCCTGGTGGGAAGACCCAACCAATGTCAGGTGGAAAGAATCTCATGAACGGATCTATTTCACTCAGTTTTTCGAACTTATATACCGGAAAAAAATCAACAGGGCTATTGTGCTGATGGGACCTCGCAGAGTCGGCAAGACTGTTATGGTTCATCAGGTAATTGCAAGGCTCATAAAGGAAAAAGTTGCGCCGCGGCGGATCCTCTACGTTTCTTTGGACAATCCCCTGTATTCAGGCCTCTGGCTTGAAAAAATATTTTCCATGTTCTTTGACCTGAACTCCATAAAGCAAACGGAGCGCTGCTACGTCTTTTTCGACGAGATTCAGTATTTAAGCGACTGGGAAAGACATCTGAAATCTCTGGTTGATTCCTATCCGCAGCACCGTTTTATAGCTACAGGTTCGGCCGCAGCAGCACTTAAGCTGAAAAGCGATGAATCAGGTGCCGGGAGATTCTCCGATTTCACGCTCCCTCCTCTTACGTTCTATGAATATATAAAGTTTACGGACCGTGAAAGAAGAACCCCTTTTCTGCAAGAAAATGGTTCTTTTAAACGCATCAGGATTATTGAGAAGATTGAAGATTTAAACAATGAGTTCATAGATTATATAAACTTCGGCGGCTATCCGGAAACCGTATTTCTTGAAGACGCCAGAGAAAACCGCCGTTTCATAAAAGACGATATCATAGACAAGGTGCTTCTGCGGGATCTTCCAAACCTGTATGGAATTCAGAACATCGCAGAACTGAACAGACTGTTTGTGACGCTTGCTCACAACACGGGGCAGGAAGTTAATCTGCCTGGCATCTGCAAGAACTCAGGCTTGTCGAAAGACACGATACTGAGGTGGCTGGAATATCTAGAAGCGGCTTTTCTTATAAAACGCGTAAACAGAGTTGACAGGACTGTCCGGAAGTTTAAAAGAAATCACACATTTAAAATCTATTTGCAGAACCCTTCAATGTACACGGCTCTGTTCGGTTTCGTGAACAAAAGTGACAAAGCCGTCTTGGGAAGACTCGTAGAGACAGCTGTTTTCAGTAACTTTTTTCATTCTGCGGGAGATCTGTACCCATATTACGCAAGATGGAAAAATTCAGAGGTCGACTTGATAATCATGGACATGCTGGGAAACCTCATTCAGGCGGTTGAAATCAAGTGGTCCGACAGGCCGCTTGAAAACCCCTCTGAACTTAAAGCACTCCTTAGCTTTGGTAAAGAAAATCAGCTTAGCGACCCCGAAGAACTGACTTGCTGTACTCTTACCAAATACGAAGTTAAAACATACGGCAATAAAAAAATCGGGTTTGATCCGACAAGTTTTTTCTGTCTTCTGTACGGAGAATTTCTGAAAAAATGGATATCCGGAAAAGTTTCTTCCAGCCCTTCAGCTAAAGGTTAGAATTAAGCAAGTTCCTCCAAATCCGGGTGCGGACACAACCACAGCAAAAAGAAAAAGCTGACAAATCCGTTTCGAAGCAAGACCATCCATACGAATCAGTCGACCTCAAAATATGACCCGATGTCCGAGTTTTTCTCTATGAGAAAAGAATTGCTCTCTATCATCGTCCCTCGCGCACGTTCAAGATCGGCCAGGGCGACCCTGTGAGCCGCGAAGGCACTTATGTAATTTGCCTCTGCGTTTATGAGGTCCCGCTGCGCTTCAAGAATTTCCCTAGTGGTGGAAAGTCCCGCCTTGAATTTCTCTTCTTCGTTTGCCAGCACCTCTTCAGAAAGGTTAGTGGAAAGTGAGACGGCTTCCATTCTTTTCTGGCTGCTTGCAATCTCCCTTATTGCATTTCTTACGTCGAGGCGAACCGCATCCTTCTGCTTCTGGTAGCTTATGACGCTTCGGTCATACTCGGCGCGGGCTTTTGCGTAGTCTCCTCCGGCTTTTCTCCCGAAAACCGGAAAACTCAACTTTCCCGTAACACTCCAGCTCGGAAAATCGCGGTCGGCAATACTGTCGTAGGCATACGAGGAATCGGTAAAATGCCTGGGCACGCCTCCGGACCCTCCGAAAACAAGCCTGTCGGGGTTCTCAGATCCTCCAAGACCCGCATACTCAAGGCGGCCCTCGACCGTGAGACGCGGAAGTCTCTGGCGTGAGTAGAAGGTTTTAAGGGCCTGAGTCTTTTCCATCTCCCGCTCCGCCCGGCGCATTTCGGGACGTTTCTCAAACGCCTCCACCACGGCCTCGGCCTCTGAGGGCTGTGCGGAAGCAGCCGGAGAGGAGTCGGTCGCTTCAAGCAGCTGAACGGTTTCCTCAAGAGGCATGGCAAGCATGTTCTTAAGCGTATCCATAGACGCCTCGTAGTCGTTTTCAGAATTTATCATCCTCACCTTTCTGGCGGCGCTCTCTGAGCGCGCCTGGGTGAGGGCCACTCTGGGCAGAACTCCCACTTCTACCTGTATGCGGGTTCTTCTTTCCAGATCCAGGGCAAGATCGTAGGCTTTTTTCTCAAGGTCGCGGTCGCGGGACGCGGCTACGACTCCCCAGTAGATTCTTTCAAGATCGAAAAGAGTTTTTGTCACCATGCGTTCGAATTCGTAAACGGATATGTCTTTGTTCTTTTTTGAAAGCACGACGGATATCTTGTTTAAAGTCATATCAAAGCCGCGCAGAAGCTCCTGTCCCACGCTGAAACCCAGGCTGGCGGCCCACGAGGGGCTAAGGCTCTCAAGAGGAGAATCGGTTCTGGTCCTCGACACCTCAAGATCGTAGAGCTTGTAGAAAGTTCCGGTGGGCAGCACTCCCGACAGTTCGCTCCCAAAGGAGAGCACCTCGGCGTTTATTATTCCACCCTCTATAAGGGAACTTGCAACGGGAGTTTTTCTGTCCGCATAGGAGGTCGTGAAGCTTATCTCGGGATCGTAGACTCCCTGTCTGCTCTTGTATTCCCCGCGGGCGGCGTCAACACCGAGCATCCAGACCCTTATATCGTGGTTTTTCTCAAGGGCCATTATCTTTGCCTGCGTGAGAGTAAGAGACTGCGCTCCGCCCGAGGCAAGAAGAAAAAAGGTTGCAGAAACCAGAAAAACCCTAATGCATCTCGACATCGTGTATAGACTCATTATGCGAAAAGCTGCTCCCGTGTTTCGGCCGAAGGCCTTGGTTCTGATTGCCAGATCATCGTAACAATTTACTAAAAAACCCGCAGAAAACCTAATCTTGAGTTGGTAAACGGTGAATCTTACGCGCCTTGGGAAATTTGACTTGACACCCGAATTCAGTGCAAATTACCCGGCAAGGGAGACCTGAAGGGATTGCAGAAAAAGAGCCTGGGATCCAAGCGGTCTGTGACTTCACTACTGTGAATGTCGATAGTATTTGACCATTTTTTAAACCAGCTTTTCCGCTACATCTGCCGGAAGACGCTGTGACAGTCGTTCTAAAACCATCAAAGGTCGACAGATGCGTATTCGGGAGGTTTACTGATGAACAAATATGATAATCCTATGTTGAAAGACGGCACTGCCGCAGGAGAGGGAAGAAAACGGAGTCATGGACCGGAAAGCAACATCCGGTCGATTGAAGGCAGGTTGCTGATGGCGGATTTTAAAGAAGATCGAACCAAGTGCAGGGTACATCCGTCCGTAGGCAATCCAGTTATTTGCCACTTCAGCAAAAAACACAAAGACCAAGTGCTGGAAAACCTGCTTAAATACGTACGCATTACCGGGGAGGCAGACCAGGATGCGGAATCCGGAAAAATAAAAAAGATTAAAATTCATAATATTGAACCTCTGGAATATTCCAGAAGCAAAACCGTCGGACATGTGGAATCCCCCATCCCGGTGACAACATCGTTCTGGGAATCGAGAACTATAGAGGAACTGGCGCTTTTACAGAATGTAAGACCTGTCGAGGATGTCAGAATCATTTTCGGTACATGGCCAGGTGAGGAAGATGACGGGTTTGAAGATGCAATTGAGCAACTGCGTCAAGAAAGCGCAGATAAATGAGCGCATAACAACTCCACCCAGACCTTATAAAAAGCATGTGAACAGGGAATATGTGAAACAAGCAATATCCATATTTTGAAGAAACTAAGTTATGACGGGAATAGATAGAAATGCAGAAAACAAATAAAGATTTTGAATACTATATGAAACTAAAATATCAAATAGAGATATTAGAAGGTGAGGATGGATATTTTGCAAAAATACCGGACTTGCCTGGGTGCATGACTTTTTGTGATGAACTTAATCAGGTTAATGAAATGATTGAGGATGCAAAAAAAACATGGATTGAGACTAGCATTGAAAGAGGTCTGAAAATCCCCGAACCTAAACAATTATGAAAATTATCGCGACTTTTAATTTACATCAGAAGTTGCGTTTCGAACTTGAAACCACGCTCAATTCATACAGAACGCACCGCCGATTCTCAGAGAATCAGTAGTTTTGTCTAACTGCTTAAACAACAATCCTCTGAAATTTTTCGTTTTCAGCAAGATCAGTATTTGGAACAACCATGAAATTTGGATAATAGACTTCCAATTTTCATGGTATAATTACCTGTAATGATTAAACGTCCCGAACATTTAAAGGAACTGAATCGGCTTATTTCCCATAATCCGGTCGTCGCCCTGCTGGGAGCCCGGCAGGTAGGCAAAACTACATTGGCCCGTGAACTTGCCCAGCTGCGAAAAGGCCCGACTCATTTTTTCGACCTTGAATCCACCGCCGACCTCTCGCGCCTCGCGGATCCATTGTTCGCGCTCTCCTCACTGCGCGGCCTCGTGGTACTGGACGAAGTGCAACGCCGACCCGATCTTTTTCCCACTCTGCGCGTGCTGTCAGACCGTCCACGCCGGCCTGCTCGCTTTCTTGTTATCGGCAGTGCGTCTCCCGAACTCCTGCGCCAAGATTCGGAAACTCTGGCCGGGCGGATTGCCTACTACAACCTTCCCGGGGTTTCGTTGTCTGAAATCGGCAGAAGCAAAGACGACCTTTTATGGCTTCAAGGGGGATTCCCTTGTTCGTTCACCGCACGCAGTCACAGGCAAAGTTTTGAATGGAGGCGATTTTTTATCCGGGATTTTCTTGAACGAGACATTCCACAGCTTGGAATCAGGATGCCAAGCGCGACGCTTGATCGCTTCTGGTCAATGCTCGCCCATTATCACGCCCAGGTCTGGAACGGTTCGGAAATCGCACGCGCATTCGGCGTCTCGCACCACACCGTACGTCGCTATCTTGATGTGCTTGAGGCAACATTCATGGTGCGAAGCCTTAAACCCTGGAGCGCCAACATCGGCAAACGCCAAGTAAAATCCCCCAAGATTTACATACGTGACTCGGGGATACTACACAACCTCCTAAACGTTTCCACTCACTCCGAACTGGAACGCCACCCCAAAGTCGGAGCGTCCTGGGAGGGATTTATCGTTGAAGCACTGATTCAGGCACTCGGGGTCGATGATCGGCAATGCTATTTTTGGGCAACTCACTCAGGGGCGGAAATTGACCTTGTTGTGCACCATGGCGGCCGTCTTCGCGGGTTCGAGATAAAACGCACGACAGTTCCCACCGTCACCCCCTCTATGCGCTCGGCCCTGCGTGATCTGGGGCTTGGCAGAATAGACATTATCCATGGGGGAACGCAGAGTTTTGCGCTTGACAAAAAGGTTCATGCGGTTGCCGCCAAAAGGCTTTTACAGGATATTGCTCAGTCAGTCCACTAAACCCGAAACGAAAACCCCAAGCAGCTTACGACAACGGTCCGCATAGAATCCAAGGTTTTTGCATATCTGCTTTTCGTACAGATACGGCTATGCTAAAATCGCACTCTGGATACTTAAACTCTGTTACTGCTGGTATTTTTTTTCTGGCTCGTTATAAGCCTCTTGCATCTGGTTTTTTTCACGTCTGGCAAGTTCAGTCTCAACCTTGGAGATCACTTCTTTGTACGACAGAATGTTGAGTTTGTAAGATTGCAGTTCTGCCCATGTAATTTCCGATCTGAGATAATCGCTGTAGGCATGGGCCAGGTAAGCGGAAACTTCGCAATCCGGGTAACTCATTCTTAACTGCACTGCCCAGAAATAAGCATGATTATTGGACTGCAGCAAAACCGAATCCGGCACCTGTTCATTCACAGGCACCAGTTCAAAAGCCCTGTTGTCCGGATCCTTTAAAAGCTGCCTCATAATAAACTTCTCTTTTCCATTATCCACTATCATTACCCAAAAATCATAAAAACTCGGCATTATCGGATCCATAGCAAACTCCTGTTAAAATTTGTTTCTAATTTCATTTAACCTGGCTTCCTGTTCACTCAGAACTTTAAGCTCTTCACTCTCCTTGGAAGTCAGAAAACACCACTCAGAACCTCGGAATCCGCAATCCTGTCTCTGCGCAGTTCAACGGGAGCATCGATGCAAGCAGTCTGCTTTGCCCGTACGGTACTCGGGGAAAAATCACACTGGTGATAAAAAGTCCATCTTCTTTTTTGGGCAGGTTCCAGCAGTCAATTCAGTCAAGCCATTACTTATCCCGCAACAACAATTTACTGAAAAAAAACGGAGGCAGGTCTGATTTCGCACCGGAGAAAATCTTCTCTCCTGCCGTCAAAAGAAAATAAAAAAAGCAGGCTACCTTTGTTAGGGAGCCCGCTTCATTCAACAAGCTTTGTGAGCTTTATTTATTTTTGTTCTTATTTCATGAACTGATCAATGTAAACCATCAGCCTTGACTGAAACGCCCATATTGTATCTTCGGCACTAACACCGGCGAGAGTCTCATCATTAGCAACCCCGTGGGCTTCTATCAGATCCGTAAGACCGTCTCCGGCAACTATCAAGCTTCCGATGAAGTCAAGGTTTACGCCCGGATGAATCGTCCAGCTGAGCGTTCCCTCAACCTCGGTTCCGAGGTATTCCGCTACATTTGTGGCAGGAAGACCACTACCGAAACCACCAGAGTCAAACGCTGAAACCGCATTCGTCTGGTCGTTCCAGGCAATCAGAACCTGGGGAGTAAATCCTAGGTTATCAGAAAGCTGCATGTTCGCGTAAGCTTTTGCGTAGATGGCGTTTATTACGCTTCCCTCTATATTGTAAACAGTCGGAATGACATGCTTGAAAAGAAGGTTGTCTACATTGTAGGCCGGGCTGAACGGAAGGGCGTTACCCTCAACTTCTGGGGTAGTACCGTCATCACCCTGTGCCCAACCGCCTTCAAAACCTATCGTTTTTACCTGAGGTACCATTGAAGGATAGAACTCAAGGCGGCCCGCCATGTCGAAAGCGTAGTCAAATTCAAGCTGTACATCTGGAGCACCTGCTTCTAACTCTCCCCCTCCGAACATCTGAACCTCATATGTGAAGCTCCAGGCAGCACCCTTAAGCACGAGCAGACCAGAGTACAGCGAGGTACGGTCAACATTCCAACCGTCAAAACCTACATCGCTGAAAATGTTATTCTGATGCAGGTACGGGAACGCATAACCTCCAACAGTAACGTTTACGTCTCCCGCTTGCTGGTTGTAAATGGCGGCTGCGGCAAGTATGTCGTAACCTACACCGCTTTCTCCCGCAAACAGAGTAGAACCATTGCTGAATATGTCAGACACGAGAACCAAGGTGAATGTTCCTGCCCCAGCCGGGAAGGATTTCAGCCAAAGAGCCCTGTCTACAACGAAACCAAGGTCCGAACGCGGATCGTGTCCGCCGTTTGCTAGAATTCCAAGACCCCAGTCAAAAGGCTGGCGTCCTATCCTGACAAAACCCAGGTTGTGCGGAAGAACAATGTCCGCGTGGAGCATACGCACGCTGAAAAACCCGTAGTCATCATCTATAGCCTTAGGTCCTGTAAGAATAGCGCCGTTGAAGCGGTCATTCGGCCTCAGGTCGGACAGCACAACGCTGTCATCCTCACCGAGAGTACCTCCGAAAAAGTGGGCAGTCGCTCCACCCCATATCATGTTGCTCGCAACATCAACCTGCGCCCTTACGGTAACAGCATCGCTTAACCCCAGCTGCGGGGTGAGTCTGAGCGTCGTGTCAACCACATGAATCAGATCATCTTTGTCTGTCATGTTCATGTAAGTGGCGTTGCCAATAACACGAGCTCTCGTTCTCATGTAGCTCGGAAACCCGCCAAGCGACCAGTCTATCGCAAATGATGGAACCGACATACCTAGAACGGCAAAAAATATAATAAGCCATCTGGCTTGAGTCATCTCTCCTTACCTCCATGGATAAATTTATATTTTCCAAAAAACTAATGATCATTCCCTGACTTCTCCTCAAATGAACCCAAAGCACGACCAAACCCTACTATGAGTCTACTACAAATCTAAGCTTTATTCAAGCGTTTTTAACCTTGATGAAAAACTGTCCCACCCTTAACAACTCCTCAACGATAAACAGTAAGGGTCTGTGTGTCAAATCTCATGACTGAAGTCCAAACTGCAGGTAACCGCAACGGATTTAAAAGGCTGCCGTTCCGCCCAAGCGCGGGCGACTGGCTGTATGCTCACGGGAATTGAAGCGACAGCTGTCAGTCTCCCCCGTCCTGTCAAAATGAAACCAGCTCGGCTCGCAATCTTCCTAAAGAAGCTCTGAGAGCTTAAAGATGGAGAAAAACCTGTAGCCATTGCCGAGAAAAACCTGTTCCGTATCCGTCCCCCTGTCAACAACACAGAAAACCGCCCGAACTTTTGCGCCTTCTGCTTCGGCATGCTTTACAGCCCTGAGCACGGACCCTCCTGTGTTGATCACATCTTCTATCATAATGACCTGAGAGCCCTCGCCCGGTTCCCATTCCACTATTTTCTCGGTGCCGTAGGATTTTCTTTTATCCCTCACCACCATTCCCCGCAGCGGCCTGTCCGTTTTCTTGCTCCCGCAGACCATGCTTCCCATAATGGGGCCCGCACCGACAGACAAGGAACATCCCACAGCTTCCGCATCGCTGTGGTTTTCTGCAATCTCCGCCAGAAATATCTCCGATATCAGAAACATGCCTTCAGGATCTAGCACTGTGATTCTGGCATCAAGGTAGACATCGCTTGACTGTCCGGACGCCAAGGTGAAATTGCCGTGCATCATGGATTTATCCTTGAGGATTTCCTTCAGTCTGGATCTGGAAGACATGAAATGTTCTCGCCGGGATGATTCTTTACATAAAAGTAAGATTGCGCTAAACGCAGACCCGCCAAGGCCGGTTCTGCCTTACGGGCAACGGTTTAGATTCTAACACAGTTTTTCGCCGAAGGGGAGAATCACGGGTTCTGCAAAGCTATGGGCCGCGGACGGTTTGCCCCGAAAAAGCCCTGAATCGCACGCAAACGCTTTGCCCGGCAGCTTATGCGGGAATTCGGCAGCAGGCCGTGCTTAAAAAACCAAAACAGCAGATCAGCTAACAATTTTGCCGGTATCGATTATACGCTTGCCTGACTCGGCAAAACTCCTGACAGCTTCCCGGGTCTTCGGCTCAGGAGCCGTGATATAAGGAGAGAAAAGCGGTGTAGGTAAAACCGAACTGCATAAGCAGCAGGAAGGGAAGCCAGATGAAAAACCCCATGTAGAGCACATACCCCACCTGGATCGTGAAGAGAACAGAGAGGATCACCTCGAAAAAAGTAGTAAAACCCTTTGAAGAAACATACGCCGAGGTCCGCCACCGGTCCTTTCTTCCTACAACAGCGTACTTCGGCGTTCTGGCAAAACCCGACGTCCGGCCGCAGACCGCCTCCAGCACGGCCTTGGTGTTGTTAACCGTTATGCCCGCCCCGACGCTGAGCGCCACGGGTATGTACTTGTAAAATTTCCGTGCCCTGGGGCCGTGGGCTTCGCGGACGGCCAGTATGTAGAACCTTATTATGGCGAGAGTGCCGATCGCCACCCCCGTTACGCTCGCGAGGAAAAGGTCGTTTAGCCAGATCTGCTCCCACAGAAAATTCATGGGGATTATGAGGATTGTAGTGGAGAGCAGGAAAAAGTAGCTGAAATTGCCAAGGAGGTGAAAAAGACTCTCGGTCTTGACCTTAAACGGAATTGCAGAGTCGCGAAGCACCGAGGGCAGAAGTTTCCCCGCCGTCTGGACCCCTCCCTTGACCCACCTGTGCTGCTGTATCTTAAAGGCGTTCATATCCACGGGAAGTTCGGCGTCCGACACGACTTCGGGCAGGTAGACCACCTTCCACCCCCTCATCTGCGCCCTGTAGCTGAGATCAAGATCTTCTGTCAGGGTATCGTTCTGCCACCCGCCGGACAGTTCTATGCATTTTTTGCGGATCACCCCCGCGGTGCCGTTAAAGTTAAGAAAAAGTCCGTTTGAGCACCGCGCGGTCTGCTCGACAACGAAATGTCCGTCAAGAAGCACCGACTGGGCCTTGGTGAGAAGCGAGTAGTCGCGGTTAACATGCCCCCATCTTGTCTGCACTATCCCGACCTCCGGGTTTTCAAAGCACGGCACGGTCTTTTTTAGAAAATCCGCGGGGGGAATGAAATCCGCGTCAAAAACCGCAAGGAACTCTCCGCTTGCCTGCTCGCAGCCCGCGGCAAGCGCCCCCGCCTTGTACCCCTCGCGGTTCTTTCTTCTTATATGCTTTATGTCAAAGCCCGCCGAGCGCAGTTCCCCGACGCAGTGCGCCGCTATGCCGCTTGTGTCGTCCGTCGAGTCGTCAAGCACCTGCACCTCAAGCAGATCCCTGGGGTAGTCTATCTTGCAGACCGCCCGGATGAGCCTCTCGGTAACATACATCTCGTTATAGACGGGAAGCTGCACGGTGACCCGCGGAAGGCTGTCCTGTGCGGGCGGGGAAGGGGAGCGAAGCGATTTTATCTTTGAGTAGAGATGGACCAGGTAGTAGCGGTGAAGACCGAATATGCAGAGAAAAGCAGAGGAGACAACGTAAAGCAGGGTGCACAGATACTTTATAAACTCAAACAAATCCAAACCTCTTGTCCGTCAGAATTCCGTTATCCCTTATGGCCTGAATTTCGCTATCCTCTCGGCCGCCTGCTCTATTCTGTTCGTATCGAAGGTAACGGACACCCTGGCATACCCCTCGCCGCAGTCCCCGAAACCGTTTCCGGGAGTGACAACCACGCCGGCTTCGGTGAGCATCCTCTCTGAGAACTCAGAAGAGGTCATCCCCTCGGGAACCTCAAACCACACGTAGAAGGTGGCCTCGGGGACGGTGTACTCTATGCCCGCTTCCCGAAGTCCCCTGCAGAATATCTCCAGGCGCTCCCTGTAGACTTCCTTTCGCTCCTCAAGTCCTTCGGAGCTGTTTTCAAGCGCCGTTATGCCCGCCGCCTGCACCGCCTGGAAAACTCCAGAGTCAATGTTCGTCTTTATCTTTCCGAGACCCGCAACGGCCCTTTCGTTTCCGGCGGCAAACGCAAGACGCCACCCGGTCATGCTGAAGGTCTTTGACAGCGAGTGAAATTCGATTCCCACATCCGAAGCGCCCGGTATCTCAAGGAAGCTGAGGGGATTTTTCCCGTAAAAAGCTATCTCAGTGTAGGCGGCGTCGTGGCAGATGAGTATTTCGTTTTTCCGGGCAAAATCGACGACTTCTGCAAAAAACCGCTCGTCTGCAAGAACAGTGGTCGGGTTGTTGGGATAGTTAAGAAACATCATGACGGCCCGACGGGCCACGTCGGCGGGAATGGCGTCAAGATCCGGGAGAAAACCGTTTTCCTTAAGAAGCGGCATCGCGTAGGGAACCCCTCCGGCAAACGTGGTTGAAACC
Organism: Thermodesulfobacteriota bacterium; assembly: GCA_965200595.1. Lineage (GTDB taxonomy): Bacteria > Desulfobacterota_D > UBA1144 > Nemesobacterales > Nemesobacteraceae > Nemesobacter. Next base: position 98,383 of record CBDAUE010000005.1, read on the forward strand.
GGATACACCGGGTATCCAGGATCCGGCACCAAAGCTATGTCTCCGGGGTCGACAAAGGCAAGAGGAGCGTGGGCTATTCCCTCTTTGGAGCCTATGAGGGTCACTATCTGTTTTGCGGGATCAAGAGTCACTCCGAAACGCTGGGAGTACCACTGCGCCGCCGCTTCCCGAAAAGACGGCATGCCCACATAGGACGGATAGCGGTGGTTTGCGGGATCCTGCGAGGCTTCGCAGAGAGACTCAATTATATGCTGCGGCGTCGGTATGTCCGGGTCGCCCACTCCGAGGTCGATCACGTCGACACCCTTGTCGATAAGTTCGTTTTTCTTTCTGTCAATCTCGGCGAAAAGATACGGAGGCAGCTGCTCGATTCTCTCCGCCCACTTGATTTTCATCTGAATCCATCCTCCCTGCTGAACAAAATATGAGTCCCTAAGGGAAATTTTAGGTTAACCCAACCAGGCTCGATAGGCAAATGCGGCCTTGCCGTTTGTAAGAAGCAAATTAAACTGTCCGGTTTTGTTTTTTTCAGCCCAGCAAAGCCATGCTATCGGAAAAACCGCTTCGCAGCAGTTCCCATTCAGATTCAGATTATTCCAGCTTCTGGTTGCCGAGGGGGAGCTCGTTGATTGCCGGTGAGTTTTTAAAACCGCAACTGATGTTAGAACTGTGTATTTTGGATATAAGAGTCATTTTACGAACCTTCAAAAGGGCTTCCCATGACAGTTTTTGTCCGTCTTTTTATTACTTTTCCATAGATATTGACTTTGGCTAGCTGTTGGTATACAATATATAGTATTAGGCTAGGAAAATTATGGATAATTTACAAGAACAATTTGGATGTTTACGACAATATGCATAACAACTTAGAGACTGAGCACCTTGGAAAGTGGGCAATTATTCACAACAAGGAACTTGCCGGGATATATAATTCTTTCCAGCTAGCGGCTGAGGATGCCGTAAAACGTCTTGGCCGAGGAACTTACTCTTATAAGAAAAGTTGGAGAACCACCTTATGACACTTTCAGGCTCCGTGCACACTCCACAGACAACACCACAAGTTGATTGCGGGTTTAAAGAACAGAATGATCTAGTGCGTTATGGTCCCACTTTGGGAGTAAGAATAGGTTTTGACTGGAACTACTTTCCACATCAGAGTGTTCCGCCAAATTTACCAGAGAAGATATTGCCTGCACTGGTGGATACTGGTGCCACATACAGTTGTATCGATTCTGATCTTGCGAACGTGTTGCAACTTCCTTTTGCTGGTCAGAAAACCGTATATGGTGTTAATGGGAAAGAGAAATTCAACTCTTACCTCTTACCGTGCTCAGATTTATCTTCCTTCTTTGAGCTTCATTTTCTCTGGAGTTTTTGCTGGTGTTCGTTTGGACTCGGGAAAACAATATGCCCTTATCGGCAGAGACTTCCTAAAGGAATTCAACATGGTCTATAATGGCAAAACAGGTGCTGTAACTTTATCGCGGTTACCCGAAAATCGGGAGCCAGTTACCCTGTCAGAGATTATGGCAGAATTGAAGGTCAATCCCCCAAGACCTCTAAACTATCGGCCACCCAACCTGTTAGAGATTATGGCAGGTCGAAGGCTAATCTCCTTCGCTTAGAACCTCTTAGCAGCGTATCCGTCCGTCCCCCGTATTAAAAGACATCCGAGTCCTCAAATCCTGATTCAACAATGAGGATGACTTTGTTAAGCTTGTAACATCTGCCTTGCCAAATCTTGGTACGGACAGTTCTCCCACAAATTCTTATGTCCGCCGATACATCTAGAGAAGTGGACCCCAAAAATCAGACAGCATCTTAAGTGTATTTCCTTGGTATTCTAAAAGAGTATACAGGAGGTACATAATGAAGAGTAAAAGACGTAATCATTCACCGCAGTTCAAGGCAAAGGTAGCGTTTTTGGCGGTAAAAGGAGACAAGACAGTAGCGGAGCTTGCCCGGCAGTTTGAGGTTCATCCCAATCAGATAAGCATGTGGAAGAAGAAGCAGCTCGGCAACGCCGCGGACAAAGTGTTCGGCCAGGGGGCGGGCAGCAAGGCGGCGGGCGAGAGCAAGTACGTAAACCAGCTTGAATCCAAGGTGGGCCAGCTGACGCTGGAGAACGATTTTTTATCAAAGGCGCTCGGTCGGCAGCGGCGCAAGAAGTTGGTAGTGCGCGGCCGGGCACTTTCTTTGGTAAGGCAGTGCAAACTGCTGGATATAAATCGCTCAAATATTTACTACAAACCTGTGGGGGTATCCCCGCAGGACGAAGAGATTATGAAGAAGATTGACAGGATCTACATTAAGTATCCGTTTAAGGGTTCAAGAAGGATGGTGTACGCCCTTAAGGCACAGGGCGTACAGGTGGGCAGAAAGCGTGTTATGAGGCTTATGGGGATACGAGGGCTTGCTCCCGGCCCCCAGACTACAAAGAAAGGGGGAGCAGAGCACAGGATATACCCGTATCTGCTGCGGGGGAAGACTGTAGAGCTTCCCGGGCAGGTATGGGCGGCAGACATAACGTATATAGAGATGAGCAGGGGTTTTGTGTATCTGTGTGCGGTAATGGACTGGCACTCGTGCAAGGTTCTTAGCTGGAGAGTGTCTAACACAATGGACAGCAGTTTTTGCGTGGAGGCTCTGGAAGAAGCGCTTTACAAGTATGATAAGCCCGAGATATTCAACACCGATCAAGGAAGTCAGTTCACAAGTGAAGAGTTTACGGGAGTTCTTAAAGACAGAGATATAAAGATAAGCATGGACGGCAAGGGAAGCTGGAGAGACAATGTTTTTGTGGAGAGGCTTTGGAGAAGTGTTAAGTACGAGGAAGTGTATCTGATGGCATATGAATCCGTTGCCTCGGCAAAGGCAGGTATAGGGAAGTGGATAGATTTTTACAATGAAAAAAGACCACATCAGGGGCTTGGAATGAAAACACCGGATGAGGTTTACTATGGTCTTGGGACAGCACAGAAGAATGTGGCTTGAAGCAATGAGACAAACAGAGCAGAGAGTTTATGGTTTTGGGATTCTTAAAGATGGTTATGCGTTGGTGGGAATACACTTAAGAAAACAAAAATGCTGTCTAAAAAAGGGGACCACCTCTCTTTGAGCACCTCTTCCAGTATGGCCTGGCCAACGTTAAGGTCGTTTTCGTCTATCAGAATCAGAGACCTATCCTGCAACTGCGGAGTCAGTCCGTTAAAAAGTGCATACATCCTGTCCGTATAAGTGACTATGAAGAAATATATGGAGCCCGACTCCCATGGCGGCATCCTCCAGCACGGCATAAGCTGAATCATTCTCTCAAGCGGAAGTCCCGCCTGCGCGCCACCGCCTGACCGCTCTGCGGCAAACTGCTGTGAAATGTGCTCCTCAACCCCTTTTAGGTAACGCACCAGACTGTCCTCGTCAGTCACCATATCGGCACTTGCACGCACAAACTGCTCTCCACTGGAGTCCGTCCCGCTTGCGGCGAAATATTCGTCGCCGAGATCAGGACACCTGCTGCGGGCAATTTCAAGGTTCGCTTCACCGCGCTCGTGATCAAAGCCCGCAACCGATATGACAGCTGTCCGGGCTCCTCCCTGATTGATGGCAGTTTCGACGGCGCAGATATATCTGCCCTCCCTTCCGGTTCTTGTGTCTTCAGTGCAGACCGCTTCTCCTCCCGCCTCCTCCGCACCGTCGATCAGGTTCCGGAAAACCGGGATGCCTCTTAGGGATCCGCTCAGGGTTTCGGGATATTTCGCATGAAAAAGTATGGTGTTGCCCGCTGCCGGATCTGTTAACGGTAATGACGTACATGTCGCCATGCCTCCACACTCCGTTGCTGCTCCTCAGGGCGTTTCGAAACTCTATCTGACTGTCGTCACTCGCGATCCGCTCGAGGTGTCTTTTTGAGTGCAGCAGGAAACTCCTGACATCCTCCATGTTTTCGGCTCTCACCGGCGGTTGCCCCGTCATGCGCAACGGCGGGCGGGGAGGCGAAAAAAACGGTTATGCAGAAAAAAAACAGGCTGATTTTTGCGATTTTTTCCATGACTGAAAATCCTTTCCTTTTTGCGGTTAAGATGCAGGTTCCATCTTAAACTGTAGATTTTAACGCTCCATACAGAGGATAATGAGGCATTTACGTAGTAAAGGATAGCCATACGGGGCAGGGGTATAAGGAGGGGTGAAAAAACTTTTCACCCCAGAATCTTGGTAAAAACCCCTAAAAAACGACTGATTCTGGTCAAGGACCGCAAATTCCACCCCAAGCCGTAATCTGCGTTGAAAAACTTAAGGAAAATAGCAGATAACTTACTGATATCACCTGATTAAGTGGTCGCCATGGGTTATAATTAAAGGCATACCAACCTTAAAAAAGGAGCAAACCCATGGCGACACAATTTAATCTACCTTTCAGCTGGGACCAAGTCGATAGAGCATCGGATTTTAACCGTCTTCAGATGGTTCTTGACAGCCTGCCCGACGCCCATATCATCCGGGCTCTTGAGTGTATGCGCAAAAACGGACGCAACCAGTACCCGGTATCTGCGATGTGGAGGGCCTTTGTGGCGGGGATAGTGTTCGGGCACGAATCCATAGAGTCTTTAATCCGGGAGCTTAACCGCAATTCATCTCTGCTTGCCGTCTGCGGATTCTCCACGGTGCCTATGCAGAGACGTGACAGGTATGAGGTTGAACCCGGCGGCGTGGTCAAGATTACAGATTTTGAGTCTCGCAGTTCTGCTCCCCGCAGTTATAACTTCTCCGGGTTCCTTGCAAACCTTGCAAAGCTCGACCTGCAGCAGGGTCTGGTATCGGAGATGATAAACAATCATCTGTGCAAAGAGCTTATGGAGGTGCTTCCCGAATTCGGCAAGCACCTCGGTTATGACGGCAAGGCGATAAAGAGTCATTCAACAGGCAGAACAAACCGCAGGGCAGGCAAAAAGTCTGATCCCGACGCGAACTGGGGCGTGCACAAGTACCGAGGAGTTGATTCTGACGGCAGGGAATGGAGCAAGGTAAAAAAATGGTTTGGCTACCGGCTTCATATCATTGCCGACACCGAGTATGAGATACCGGTTGCGTTCAGTCTGACCGAAGCCTCGACAAGCGAAATAAAACAGTGTGAACGGATGGCTGACAGTTTGTTCGGCAATAACTCCGAGCTTGCCGGGCGGTGCAAGTACTTCACTGCTGACAGGGGGCTTGACAGCGGTCCGCTCAAAGCCAAGCTGTGGGATGATTACAGGATCAGCCCGATTATAGACATCAGGCGGCTGTGGAGGGAGGAAAAGCAGGGGCAGAGCTATGTTCCGGGGCAGAGGATCATGAGACCTCTTAACAGTGTAGTGTGCACGACAACATTCTTTATACTGAGACGGGACAGATATGGTGTCGCTGTCCGCTAAGCGGCAAGGAGCGCAGGATGGCTTCTTACGGGCTTGAGAAGAAAAGAGGCACTTTGAAGTTCCGCTGTCCGGCGGCCGCCGAGTACAATCTTGACTGCAAGGGCTGGAAGAAGTGTCACGGTGACGCGGGCAAAAAGACCAATGGTTACGGCAGGGTGGTGCGGGTGTCTCTTGAGCGTGACCGTCGTATTTTTACTCCCGCGCGGCACGGCAGTCCGTCATGGAACCGGGCTTACAGAAAGCGAACTGCCATTGAGCGTTTAAACTCACGCATGGGGGGCAGCTTCAGGTTTGAGAAGCACTATATCAGGGGCAAGGCGAAGATGGCCTTCAGAGCGGGTATGGCGATTGCAGTGATAATGGCTCTTGCGGTGGGTCACGCAAAGGCTGGCAGAACGGAGCGTATCAGATCCCTTGTGTCGGGGTTTTATGCCGATACCGGATAGTCCTTCTTTAAATTATTCACCAGAAAATTTAAACGGAATTCAACCTTGTGTGGACTGCTGCGTCCGCACCCGGGCAGAACAGCGATTCCTGGGTGAAATTGGTGCTGAGTTGTGTCTGAATCAGCCTGAATCAGACAACTCGGCTTTGAAATTGCCGGAATACCCTCCCCTCCCTTCCGCTGTGTGCTTCCAAAAATCTCAAAACCCCCCTACTACGCAAATGCCTCATAATACACATATTGGAGTTAAAAACGAATTAAGATACAATAATTGTTATAATTCATATTCGCCTCCCTGATCAGATTCGCAAACGCCGGGGGTTTTTGTAAAGCCATACGGGCTTTTCGAAGGTTTCATCAGGGTGTCGCATGTTCGCGCGCCCGATCAGGGATGCGGAAACCCCGCCGCAGGGGAATTGAAGAATTTCAACGGCAAAAAGGAGCAATAAAAATGATTCATAAATTTCGTGAGGCAGTTAACGGAACTACACTTCGGAACATTATTCTTGCGCTGTTCGTGCTGGCGGCGGGCCACTTTGCCGCCTGGGACGAGGCGGCGGCGCAAGAGAGCACTGCCGGCGAGCAGATACATTCCGAGGCGGCACACGGCAGTGTGCACCCCGTGAAAGTGATTATCCGGCAGGACATTGAACTGTCGGGCGTAAAGAGGATAACCGACATGCTGGACCGGGCGGACTTTAACAATTTCGGTCTCTCAAGACCGCTCGTTCTCGGAAGGGGCCGCACTATAGTTCTGGTCAACGGACGGCGGGTTACAGACTCGCAGGTTGATACGGACATTATTCCGATTGCGGCCGTTGAACGCATTGAAATCTTCACCGACAGCACAAGCGCCCTGCACGGGGGGGGGGCAAGCAATCGCGGGAACCGTAAACATCGTTTTGAAAAAGGGCTATGAAGGCTTCGACATCCAGTTAAACGCGGGACGCCCGCGCAGCGAGGGAGCGGATTCCGAACACCTGGGCGTTGTGTGGGGCACGGACATCGGAGAGGGAAACCTTACTGTGGGGCTTGATATATTCCGGCGGGACGAGGTAAGAGACGCCGACCGCGAGTACAGCCGCGCCAGATACGAACCCGGAGGTTCCTTTGCCGATGCCGAAGGAGTTTCGTCTCTTGGCAACACCGTTTTTCTGGTAAAAAATGACGGGGGACAGGTGTCCGGGCCCCTGGGCGACTGTGATGAAAGCGTGTACACGGGGGAGCTTACGGATCCTCCGGGCGGTTTTTTCGGTACCGTATGCGGGTTTGCCTACGCGGACGTTTCATGGCAGTTGCGGCGCAGGCAGAACGACGGCGCGTTTATGAACTTCAGTTATCCGCTGTCAGACTCGGCCGACATATATGTTGAGGGGAGAGTGAGCAAAGAACAGCTCAGGTTCGTTTATGCGCCGGATCCGAACACCTTCCCTTTCGTGCCGGATGCGGAACTCAGAAACAGCATGATTCAAAGCGGAAACTTCGAAGGGCTTAACGAGAGCAACTTTCCCGAGAGCATAACTGTGGGGCACCGTTTCCTGGGGCACGGAAACCGGCAGTGGGATTCGGATCTTGAAGAATACGATGCCGTGCTCGGCCTGAGAGGGGACATCGCAGACAGCATAAGACATGACGGATACATTCACTACAACAGCTACGAATACGTCGTAGACGGCCGCACTTTCATTAACGAACCCGTGATAAACGCCGCTATTTTAAGCGGAGACTACGACATCGTCAACCCGCTTTCCGAAGACGAAAAGCACAGGGCCGCGATCAGCGAAAGCAGCGTTCGAAGCGAATTCGGATACAAAACCGACTATGTTGAGGGCGCGCTGGGGCTTGACGGGCCGCTGTTTGAGCTTATGGGCAGCGAGCTTCGCTGGAGCGCCGGTGTTGAACTGGCAAAAGAAGACGTAAGTTCCGATTATGAATATTCCAATCTCAGCGGCGAGCCCGTCAGCGAGGACGATGTCCTGGGGGGATATTCGTTTTCACTGATGGCCGAACGCAGGCGCTTTTCGGCTTTCGGCGATATTCTGGTTCCCGTGGGGGATGCGCTGGACTTGTCGTTTGCCCTTCGCCACGATGATTTTGACGATGTCGGGGGAGCATTTTCGCACAGGATGGCGGCCCTTTACCGCGTAATAGACAATATCGCTCTGCGAGCATCATGGAGCGGGGGAGAGAGGGCGCCCGGTTTTGCAACCCTGTATTCAGGCGAGTTTGTTTATTACCCGTATGTATGCGATGCCGATACACCGACTCCGGACTGTCCCAGAGACCAAGTGCGGGTGGTCACAAGCGGCAACCCGGAACTGGAAACGGACGAGGCTGAAAGCTTCGGCGCCGGCATCTCCGCGGGCGTGGGTCCGCTTACGGCCGACTTTGACTGGTTCCGGCTGCGTCTGAAGGGAACACCAACAACCCTTAACACGCAGTTTGTCGTCGGCCTTGAGAGAAGCGGGAGGCTTAGCGAGTATCCGGGGCTGAGCGTCACACGCTCTGACGGCCGACTGGCGGAAATCCGAAATCCGATCACCAACAGCGGAGAAACCGACATGGACGGGTTCACGGTCGGGCTCGGCGGCAACCTGAAAACCGATCTGGCAGATTTAACATTAAACACCAACTGGATCAGGATAACCTATTACGAGAGACGCGCGGGAGGAGAGGTGCAGCCCGGAGATACTGCGCGCAACCGCATTCACATTCTGTTCCGCGCAGACCGAAACGATCTGACAGCGCAGTGGAGCACGCAAGCGGTTACATCCTTTCCGAACGACACCGACACCAAGGAGTTCAGAGAATGGATAGGGCACGATATCGCGTTCAGCTGGAGAAAGGTTTTCGGCTTTGAGCGCTTGGAACTCACGGGAGGCATTCTGAATATCGGAAACGAAGGCCAGAGCCGCCCCGACCCGGACGAGGACCACATACTGTATCTGGATTCCATCTTGGGCAGAACGCTGTTTCTCACTGCAAAGTTCGGGATCTGATTTTTTCGGGCGGCCGAGGGAAAAAGCGGCCGCCCGAAAAACCGGTCAGGACAGAACCGAGAGACAAAAGACCTGACCCCGAAAGAAAAGTGAAGCTCTTTCTCTACTACGACTACATCTGCCCATTCTGCTTCCTGGCAACCCGAAGAGTGCTCGATCTGGCAAGGGAGTTTGATCTTGAGGCGGAATGGCTCGGCATTGAGATTCACCCCGAATATCCGGCCGAGGGAAAAAGGCGGAAAAAAACGCAGAAGTCCGCCCTTGTCTCAAAAACTCTTGAAAACGTGGCCGCAGAGGCGGGGGTACGGGTAGAACTGCCGGGATTTGTAACCAGCTCAAGGCTCTGCCTTGAAGGCGCGGAGTTTGCAAAAGCAAACAACAGATTCATGGAGTTTCACAAGGCATGCTACACAGCCTATTTTGGGGAGAGGAAGAACATAGGCCTTCTCGAAACCGTCCTCGAGGCAGGCAGAAGGGCGGGACTTGCCCCCGAGCAGCTCTCGGAGTCTCTGCGGAGAAGAGACTTCTCGGAGAAAATAGAAAACAATATGGAAAGGGCCCGGGAAAACATGGTCTTCGGCGTTCCCACCCTCTACATCGGAGAACTGAGGATACACGGGATCCAGCCCGTCGAATCGTACAGAAAGCTGATAGCAAAACAGCTTGCGCGGGCACAGTCTGTTCACTGACCCGGCCGCCCGGCTTCAGTCGAGCAGGGCTTAGCAGCGGGCAAACCCGCACAGACGGCAAAGAAGGAAGTTATTTCCCCGTCCGCAGGTGAACCTCGCTTATCATCTTCGGGGTTGAGGAAACCACCGTGAAGGTTTTTCTTCCGAAAACTATCACGGTTCCGGGGGAGGGAATCGAGCCGTGCGTGTAAAGAAGAAATCCCGCAAGCGTCTCGTAATCCTCGCCTTGCGGAATGGCAAGGCCGAGGCCGTCATTTAACCGGTCTATCTCGACTGTGGGATCTATGAGATACTGCCCGGCGCCGAGCCTTCTCCACGGGGTCTTTCCGGTGTCGTACTCATCCTCTATTTCCCCCACAACCTCTTCAATTATATCCTCGAGGGTTATGATTCCGACTGACCCCCCGTACTCGTCGACCACAACCGCCATTCCTGCGCGTCCTCCCTTCATTTCGTCCATAAGCTCGTTGACAAGTTTTGATTCAGGAACGTAGAAGGGAGAGGCGGCATACTGCTCGACGCTCTTGTCGAGGTCCCGCTCGCCGAGGACTGAAAACGAGCTTAGTATGCCGGTTATGTTGTCCACCCGATCGGTGAAAATCGGAATTCTCGAATGGCTTTTTTCCGCTATGAGGCTCCTTACGTCGCGAAGCGTCGACCTTCTCTCAAGGGCGTCCACCCTGACAAGCGGTATCATTATCTCTCCGACCGTGGTCTCGGAGTAGCCGAAAATCCTGCGAAGAACCCTTCTTTTGTAGTCCGAACTCGGCTTGTCCTCGTCTTCCTCCATCACGCCCTCAAGCTCCTCGCGGGTGATGGAGCTCATGTTTTTGCCCGAACGGCTCAGTATCCCCCGGGTGAAGAGATTGACGAAGAAAAGCACCGGGTAAAAAAGCTTGGAGAAAACCCATAGAGGATAGATGATCCAAAGCACTATGGAGTTGCGCTTGCTCTCGAACACCGCTTTGGGAACCACCTGGCCGAAAATGACGATGAGCGGGGTGAGAACGGCCACCGTGTAGAGGCCGCTTCGCTGCCCGACGGTCTGCTCGAAATAAAAGGTGAGCATCAGGGTGTTTATTATGAGCGAGAGGTTAACCCCTATTAAAGTGGTGCCGATGAAGCTTTCGATCTTCGAGTGGGCGGAAAGAACCAGTCCTGCGGCGGCAGAGCCCTGCTCCGCAAGGGCTCTCATCTTTATTTTGTCGCAGGAGATCAGGGCTATTTCGGAGCCGGCAAAAAACGCCTGCAGAAGCAAAAACAGGGAGGCGCAAAGAACCACAAGTTCAACCGACATCGCCGCAAGCCTCCTTGTCAACGTCAACCCTTATCTCGGAAATCCTTTTCCCTTCCATGCTCTTTAATGTGAAAACCAGTCCCCCGAACCCTATTTTTTCCCCTTCGGCGGGCAGTCTCCCGAAAAGATCGAAAACAAAACCGCCCATGGTCTCGTTTTCCATGCGAAGCGGGATTGCGGCCTCCTCAAGCATGTCCGCCATGCTCTCAAGCCCGGCCGAGCGTGCGGCCGAAAAAAGGTAGTCGTCGTTAAACTCTTCTATCTTCATTCCTCCCGGAATGGTGATCGCTCCTGCGAAGACAGCGGGAGCCGTTCTTTCCGGCACCGGCCTTTCATCCTCTATCTCTCCGAAAAGCTCCTCGAGTATGTCTTCCATGGTCACCAGCCCGTCGAACCTTCCGTACTCGTCAACCACTATCGCTATGTGAATCCTGCGCATCTGAAACTCCCGCAGAAGCGCCCCCGCGGGCTTCGAGCGGGGGATGAAATACGGTTTCCTGAGGCACTCGCCGAGGGTGGCCGCGGGATTGTTCCCGGCAAAATCCCACTTGAGAAGATCCTTGCCGTAAAGAACCCCCGCTATGTTGTCCCTGTCCTCTTCGTAGACCGGGATGCGGGAGCGGCCCATCCGGCGGACCTGGCCCACGGCCTCTGTCACCTCAATGTCGCGGGGAAGCGTAAAGCAGTCTATGGCGGGAGTCATTATCCTGTGGGCAGGCAGGTCCTCAAGCTTAAAAAAGCCGTCTGCAAGATATTTTTCCACTTCGTTCAGCACCCCCTCGTCCCTGCCCATTCCCACCAGGGTCTCAAGTTCATCAGAAGAAATTCTGATTCCCTGCGCGCGATGTCCGAGATCCGCTCCGAAGGCCCTTATAAAGAAACCGGAGACAAACATGATAGCCCACCTGACCGGCGTGACCGCAATGTGGAAAAAATAAAGGGGAAGCGCGACCGCTTTCGAGATGGTTCTGGGGAACTTCACTCCTGCGGTTTTGGGAATGATTTCTCCGAACACAAGCAGCGTGGGAGACGCTATGGCCAGGGATACCAGGGCGACCGTCTGCTCCGGGGTGTCCTGCAGGTATTTTCTCGCCGTCAGACCTATTATGCTTGAGTAGGCTATGTTGAATATCTCGTCGGCCAGAAGAACAGTGGTGATGAGCTTGTGGGAGTTTGCAAGGAGCTTTTCTATGGCCGCAGAAACCCTGCCTCCCTGTTTTGATATGCTTTCTCTTTGCGGACGGCTGAGGGAGAAAAGCGCCCCCTCGCTGAAGCAGAAAAACGCTGAACAGCACAGCAAAAAAAGAATGAGAATAAATTTTTCAGCCAAAAATTCCACCCCCCGCGGAGGAATCAGCAGAAATGCTCAAAACCCTTTGTATCGTAAAAAACCTCCTTGCCTCCGTCAAAAAACCTTATTTTCCCCCCGGCCGTAACGGAACCGATTTTCGAAATGGAAACCCCGCAGAGGCGGGAAACTTCCTTTACCGAAGCGCGGTTCTGCTCAGAGGAGGTGAAAAGAAGCTCGTAATCCTCGCCCCCGCAGAGCGCAAGTCTGTAGCCGTCTTGTGAGAAACTGCCGCACAGGGAGAGAAAACCGGGAGAAAGAGGAATGCTGCCGAGAGCCAATTCGGCTCCGAGTCCCTGCTGCGAAGTGAGTTTTTCAAGGTCGCAGACAAGCCCGTCGCTTACGTCTATCATCGAAGAAGCTATCCCGCGGCTGGCAACCATCGCGCCTACCTCAAGGCGGGGCGTGGGCTCAATGTGTCTTGAAACCACGCCCTCGCATCCTTCGGTCCCGCCCTCACCCGACAGAACTCTGAGGCCGAGAGCCGAATCCCCCAGGGTCCCGGTCACATATATGTCGTCCCCCTCGCGAGCCGTCGAGCGCAGCACCACATCATCCCTGAAAACCTCTCCAAGCGCCGTCATGCTTATAAAAACGGTCTTTGATTCCGACAGGTTCCCCCCTATGAGACAGACGTCAAACTCCCGGCAGCCGTCTGCAACGCCCCGGGAGAGATCCTCGATAAAATTCATTGCGCCCCCCTCCCGGCAGCCCAGGGAGCAGAGCAAGTATCTGGGCACCCCTCCCATAGCCCCTATATCGCTTACGGCGACGCAGACGGCCTTTTTGCCGAGCTGCCTCGGAGTCTGGGTGCCTAAACGGAAGTGAACTTCCTCGACAAGAGTGTCCGTCGAGGCGACAAGACAGGTTTTTTCTCTTGGTTGTACAACAGCAGAATCGTCCCCTATCCCCTTCAAAACTTCTTTCTGAGCAGCCTTGAACCTTTCGGCCAGAAATCTCAAGGCGTCTTCTTCACCCATTTGCAGTTAAAAATTGTATTGTAAACGCGGCTGCGTGTCAATTTGGCCGGGGCGGCTCAAAAATTTTTTCTCCCCGTCCGCAGGGCACAAAACCGGGTTTTCGGGGGGGGGGGGGGAGACCACTCTTTCTTGACACGAAAAACCGATGCAATTACAATTCGACTCCTCTTTCCGAGGGTGGTTCGGAATTTTTTCTGAAGTATCTGTTTTAGAAGTTTTTCTTATAGCTTTTCAGGAGAGAAGGGTTTGAGCAAGACAGGGCAAGCTGCGCACGAAAGTCTGGCTGCAAAAGAGGGTAAATCGCAACAGAAAATGGAGTTTGACTGGGACGCCGTTCTTGAAGGCGTGAAGAAAGACCTTTACTTTCCCCCTTCCTGGCTGTTCTCCATAAAGGTTGCGAATGTAAGGGGAAAAACCGCCACGCTTGAAGCGAAAACCCCCTTCCAGGCCCTGTGGGTGAAAAACCACTACCTGCAGCTGATAAACGACTCCGCCCGCAAGCTCTACGGAAAAGACGGTTTCCAGGTAACCATAGATGTGGGCGAGGAGAACTCCTGGGATGAGGAAGCTGAAAAAACCGCCGGTCCGGACAAAAAAAGAGGCGCGGGATCACACAGTCATCGGACGCAAGGTTTTTTCAGTTCATCCAACACGTTTGACAACTTCGTCGTCGGACCGAGCAACCAGTTTGCCCACGCAGCCTCATATGCAATAGCCGAGAACCCGGGAATGGCCTACAATCCGCTTTTCATACACGGCGGAGTCGGGCTCGGCAAAACCCACCTTCTCCACTCCATAGGGAACTATATGCTCAAAAAGAACGGAAGCCGCCTTAACATCTTCCGCATATCGGCAGAGCAGTTCACAAACGGAGTGGTGCAGAGCATAAAAACCGGCTCGATGGAAAAATTCAGGAACCTGTACAGAACGAACTGCGACGTCCTGCTGATAGACGACATACAGTTCATCGCCGGCAAAGAGAGCACTCAGGAAGAGTTTTTTCACACGTTTAACTCCCTGTACGCGGCGAAAAAGCAGATAGTCATAACGAGCGACAAACCTCCGAGCGTAATGAAAAAGTTTGAGGAGCGCTTAAAATCCAGGTTTGGGTGGGGGCTTACGGCCGACATACAGCCTCCGGAAGTGGAAACCAAAATAGCCATCATAGAAAAAAAGGCCGAGGAACAAAGAATCGAGATCCCGACCGAAGTGGCTTCTTTCGTAGCCCAGAACGTCCTGTCCAACATAAGGGAGCTTGAAGGTTCCGTTAACAAGCTGTTTGCCTACTCGAAAATGTTCAGCGAGAAAATAACCCTAGAACTGGCAAAGCAGATTCTGAGCAACCTGGTGAAAAGAGAAAAACCTAAGGTGATAACCATAGATATCATCCAAAAAGAGGTAAGCGCATTTTTTGATCTAACCGTAAAGGATCTTAAATCCGGCCAGAAGCAGAAAAAAGTCTCAGGACCCAGACAGATAGCGATGTTCCTTTCAAGAAAATACACCTCGTCATCCTTTCCGGAGATAGGAAAGAAATTCGGCGGGAAAAATCACTCAACTGTGGTGCATGCTGTAAAGAACATCGAAAAAAAGGTCGCAACCGACCCCGCTGTAGCAACCGCGGTCGCGGCCGTCTCGGCCACGCTGGAAAAATTCATAACATCATAAACCCGGACGGTGCACAGACTGTCAAATGGAACTGAAAATACTGTGCAGAAACGAAGACTTTTGCACAGGCAGGAAAGCCAAAGTACAGAATGATGTGAATATCTGTTAAAAAAAACAAAGGTTATCAACAACCATGGAAACCGAAAAATCAAAGCATTTCGGGCGGTTTTGCTGATTTCACATTTTTCACAGGACTTACTACTGCTACTGCTGTAAATAGTTTAAAAACTATTTAAAGAATAGAAACAGCAGCAGACAAAGACCGGGCCTTGCGGTTTATGGTTTTGCGCAAAAAAGCGGTTATTATCACATAGACGGGTTTTTCAATACAAACGCGAAAAAAGAAAACGGGTTCTTCCCGATACCGGAGGTTTTTTTTCTCAAGATGAAATTCAGAATTAAAGGCGGGGATTTTTCAAGAAAACTGACAATGGTCCAGGGAGTCGTGGAGAAAAGAACTACCATGCCGGTACTCTCCCATATTCTTTTGGGTTCCACCGACAGGGGAGTGTTCCTAAAGGCCACTGATCTTGAAAACACGGCCACGGTTTTCTGCGATGCGCAGACGGAAGGGGAATTCGAACTGGCGGTTCCCGCCGCAATTCTCTCGGATCTTGCAAGGGAGATAAAAGAGGAAGAGGAAATTTCCGTTACCGCTGCCGAAAACAACTGGATCGAGGTTGTCACCGGCTCGGGATCTTTTAAGATAGCGGGCCTTGCGGCCGAGGATTTCCCCAGTGTGCCCGAGGTTGCGTCCGAAGGTCTTTTCCCTGTTTCCTCCCAGAAGCTTGATGAAATGATATCCAGGACGGTTTTTTCCGTCTCAGAAGACGAGATGAGAAAAAGTCTCTCAGGTGTGTTTTTTGAAAAAAGGGGAGAAAAAATGCTCAGGCTTGTCGCCACCGACGGCCACAGGCTCAGCTTTGTCGATGAAAAAATTGAGAACCTAAATCTACCCAACGACATACTGGTTTCCAAAAAGGCGGTTATGGAGATAAGAAAGCTTCTTCGTCTCTCAGAAGAAGTCAGGATCGGGAACAGCGGAAATTTCTTTGTTTTTGAGTTAAGCGATGAGAATCTTGTTTTCGTCTCCAGAGTGATTGACCAGGATTTTCCGGACTACATGCAGGTGGTTCCGGTCTCGACCAAAAACACGGTCACGGTCGACACCTCGAAGCTGCAGGTTGCGCTCAGGAGGGTTTCTCTGTTTTCCGCAGACAACGTGAAGGACGGGGCCAGGTTCGTGCAGATGGCTTTCGGGGAAGGGGAACTGCTTCTGGACGCTTCTCTCAATACCGGCGAGGGAAAGGAAAGCATCCCCGTTGAGTATTCCGGGGATGAGCAGAGGCTCGGTTTTAACTTCACGTACTTTCGGGATGTTCTTGATGTTGTGGGGTCTTCAGAAGTTATAATTGGTTTTTCCGGCCACAAAAACCCGGTTTATCTGGTTCCCTGCGAGGAAGGCGAGAAGCAGGACGGCTACATGAATGTAATAATGCCAATGGATCTTGACGGGCCCGGGGCGGGGGGATAATCCCCGCACTTTTAACATGCTAGGTGGATTCATCGGAGTCGACTTTTCCGGCGCGAAGGTCAGGACCGTAACAGTAAAAAGGGGCCTTAAGGGAACCGAGGTCCGCAAAGCCTCTTTCGCCGAAGGGTCGACAGGCGGCGAGACATCGGATTTTTTAGGAAACGAATTTTCCCTGGGGATCAGAGCGGTTACCGGAATCAGCTCCTCTCCGCTTCTTCTTAGAGTTCTTAAATTCCCTTTTTCCGATTCAAAAAAGCTAAGGGAAGTTTACCGCTTTGAGCTTGAAAACTCGACCGGGTTCACCCTCGGGGATGACGTTCTGTCCGACTACCACGAGGTGAGAAGACCGGAAGGAGCCGAAGCTATAGTTCCCGCTTTTGAGAAAGGTGTGTTTGAAAACTACCTCGGCACCCTCGGGGAGAACGGCGTGGACCCCGACCAGGTGACCTTCACACCGGTTGCGTTTTCTTCCCTGGAAGAATTTATTGAAGGGCCCAAGCCGCTTCTGCTTGTAGACGCCGACGAGAACCACCTTAACTTTTCGTTTTTTGACCAAAGCGGTCTCAGCAGGGTCAGGAACTGCGACGACGTCCTCGACAGAGCGAGAAAGCACCTTGGCAGGGAAACGCTAGATTTTCAGAAGATAAACTGCGACGAGGAGAAAAAAAAGGCGTTTTTTAAAAGCTGCCGTCTCATAGCGGAAGAGATAGTAAACACCATACGATACTTTGAGGGAGAGGCCGCAGAGGGAGTAAAAACCATTGTTCTCACCGGAGATATATGCGAGGTGGGAGGAGTTGAAAAAGAGCTTGCCGAATGTCTCGGCCGCGAGGTGAGAAGAATTTCAATAGAGCCTCTGGGCGAGGCCGACTCACCTTTTTTCGCAAGGGCCTACGCTCTTGCTCTTTACGGAAGCTCCTCCGGCAAAGAGGGGAGGCTCAACCTCAGAAGGGACGGGTACCGGCCACGGGGGGTTACGAAGGGTCTGCTAAAAGAGCTTAGGGTTCCCATAGCCCTGTGCGCCGCTCTGCTCCTGGTGGTTGTTTTGGGGCGAGTGGCGGAAACGGTCTCCGCTAGGGGAAAGATGAATTCCATACGCTCCGAGATGGAAGCCGACCTAAGGGAAGAATTTCCGGAGGCCGCCGGGACGCAGGACCCTGTTGTTTTTTACAAGGGAAAGCTTGAAGTTATAAACCGCAAGCTTGATATACTCAAGCAGGTAAGAGGAGCCCACAGCCCGCTTGAGATGCTGACTGCGGTTTCCGCCGCCGTTCCGGACAACGTTAGCTTCTCGGTTGACGAAATAAGGATTGAAGACGGGGGCAAGGCAAAAATATGGGGCCGCAGCGATTCCTACGAAGACATAGCGTCGATAGAAAAATCTTTCTCGGAATCGGCCAACTTCAGCCAGGTGAAGATGGGACAGGTCGGAAAAGCCGTTAACAGCGGTTTGAAGTTCGAGATGTCCGTGGTAGTGAGATGAGAATCAAAGAGTTAACGCAAAAACTGACGGCGGTGACTAAACCGCTTCTCTCGGCGACTCTGCGAATAACGGCCCCCTTGGCCGGGAAGGCAAGGGAACTGATAGACAGGTGGGATCTTTCCCCAAGAGATGTCCGCGCGCTCAAGATAGCCGCCGCAGCTCTTTGTGTTTTCATCCTTTTTTCCGTTTTCAGAGCGGTTTTCACTGGGGATTCGGGGGTCAGAAGCGAAGTGAGCCAGGTGAGGGTGCAGCTGACCGAGATGAGGTCCATCAAGGAGGAGTACCGCTACTCAAGGGATCTGCTGGCCAATTTCAGCGGTTCGATGAAACAGGAGCGCGAAGCGCTCATTTCGGTGGTGGAGAAGGCGCTTGTGAGAAACGGCATAAGCAGCCGATCGTTTTCCATAAAGGCGACGAATCCGTCGGTCAGGGGAGGCGGGATAACCGGCGAAAGAGCGGTTCTGGTCAGTATAAACAAGGTTGCCGTGCCCAGAGTGCTGAATATTCTTTACACCTTCCAGAAAAGCAAAACCATACTGAAGGTTTCTGACCTAAGGATAAAAACCAGATTCGACGACCCCACCTTGTCCGATGTGTCGTTTCAGCTGTCCACTTTTTCTTTCAGCGAGTCGTAAGCGGTAAAAAATGAAGATAAAGACCAGAATCAGAATGCCGGAAAAACTCTCCTTCCGTATTTACGCGGGAATATTCTTTGTTTTTCTTCTTCTTTTTCTTCTTGCGGGGTTTCCGTCGGACTCGATTGAAAGAAGAGTGGTCTTCGAGATACAGAGCAGTTCGCCTGTTCCGGTTCTTGTGGGCGATGCGGAACTGAGGGGTTTTTCCTCAATTGAGTTAAGGGACGTAAGAGTGATGACGGGGGAGGCGGATCCGCTTGCGATTGACAGAGTCAGAATAAGCGCCGCGCTTTTCTCCGCTGTTTTTTCTGACGGTATCGAGGTTTCCTTTTCCGCTGATGCCTACGGCGGAAATATAGACGGCATGGTTTTGCTGAGCGCGGAGGAAAACGGGGTTCTGAGCGCGGAAGCGGATATAAGTTCCCTTGAGTCTTCCGGTGTTTCCCGTGTTTTTCTTGGAGATGGCGGGGTCTCTGTAAGCGGGAAAATCGACGGAAACGTGAAGTTTTTCGGAGACGGGACGGCAGAGGGGATTTCAAAAATGGAATATATGCTGTCATCTCCTTCTCTTTCGGTTTCGGTGGACAAGGTCCATGGGTTTGACATAAAGGAGAAGTACGCGGACCTCGGCGTTTTGCTTCGCGGCACCGCCAACCGCTTTGAATCGCGAGTCGAGAGGTTCTCCCTTGCCAACCCGAAGCTTTCCCTGCAGGCGGAGGGAAAGGCTCCCTCACCGCTTCGGTTAAAAAAGGGGGCGGCCATTGATCTTACCGTTGCATTTAAGCCTTCTCCCCAAGACGTTAAGCTTCTTTTTGTCGGCGCTCTGCTCGGCACCCCCAGCGACGGGACATTTTCCGGAAAGATTCAGGGAACTCTTGCGGAACCCAGAATCGTAAGGGGCGGCGGGGGTAGCTGAAAGAGCCGTTTTCACCCCCGCGGGCTATTTGACTTTGCCCTGCCCCCTCGCTACTCTTCTCGAAATACTCTCCATAAGACTGGATAATGGCTCCCAACAAAGAACTTGCCTCTGTAAGAAGGGAAATAGACGCTCTTGATTCCAAGTTGCTTGAGCTTGTAAACAGGCGGGCCGAGCTTGCAATAGAGGTAAGCGGGCTCAAAAAAAAGGACTCTCTGGGAATCTACGATCCGGGCAGGGAGCGGGAGATAGAAGGCAAGATAACCGGAAGCAATCCTGGCCCTCTGTCCGACCAGGACATACTTTTCGTTTTCAGGGAGATAATATCGCGCTGCAGATCCCTTCAGCACGAAAAAAAGGTCTCTTACCTCGGACCCGAGGGCAGTTTTTCCAATCAGGCCGCGTTTCGCAAATTCGGTGTTTCTTCCGAGCTTTTTCCTGTTTCCAGCTTTGAGGACGTTTTCGAGGAAGTGTACGGTAGGAGGACGGATTTCGGCATGGTGCCCATTGAGAATTCGATCGAAGGATCGGTGGGGGACGTGCTTGACATGCTGGTTGAGTGGGATCTTAGCATTTCGGCCGAGTGTTTTGAGCGCATTGAGCACTCCCTGCTTTCTCTCGGCGGAGACATGGGGGAAGTTAAGACTGTGGCCTCGCACCCCCAGGCGCTCGGGCAGTGCAGGAAATGGCTTGCCGCAAACCTCCACGGGGTGGTGCTTTTTGAAACCCCGAGCACCGCGGCGGCGGCAAAGATGGCCGCGAAAGACAAAAACATAGCCGCGATAGCAAGCGAGTTTTCGGGATCGATATACGGCCTCGACACCATACGCAGCCGCATAGAGGACAGCCCGCGCAACACGACGCGCTTTGTGGTGGTGGGAACAGAGAATCCGCCCCCGAGCGGAGAGGACAAGACTTCGATCGCTTTTTCCGTCAGACATGAACCGGGGGAGCTGCACAGGGCGTTTTTTCTTCCGCTTTCCGAGGCCGGCATAGATCTCACCAGAATTGAGTCAAGACCCTCGCGCGACCGGCAGTGGGAGTATGTGTTTTTCGCCGACCTGTCAGGGCACCGGGAGGAGAAGACCGTAAGCGAAGCGCTTAAAAAAGTGGAAGCCAACTGCGTTTTTCTAAAGGTGCTGGGATCCTACCCCTGCGGAGTGCCGGGCTGACGGCGGCCCTGCGGAGAAAAAACCTCCATGGAACCGAAAGCAAGCGTGAAAAGCCTTATTCCCTACGTTCCGGGAAAACCTATAGAGGAGCTTGAACGGGAGCTGGGAATACGCGGCGCGGCCAAGCTGGCTTCTAACGAAAACCCCCTCGGTCCCTCCCCGCTTGCCAAAAAAGCGCTCTCAGATCAAGTGTCTAATATTAACCTTTATCCCGACGGGGGCTGTTTTGAGCTTCGCAGGAAACTTTCCGAAAAACTCGGGATTCCAGAAGACACCATAATAATCGGCAACGGCTCAAACGAAGTGATAGAGATCGTCGCAAGGACCTTTCTCGAACCCGGAGACGAAGCCATTTACGGCCGCCACGGTTTTATCGTCTATCCGATCGTGACCCAGGCGCTCGGATGCTCCCACGCAGTCTCCCGGATGCCCGGACTTGCGCACGACCTGGAGGACATGCTCTCTCTGGTCACGGACAAAACAAAGATCATTTACATCGCCAACCCGAACAACCCAACCGGCACAATGGTGAGAGCAGACGAGTTTGAATGGTTTCTCAAACGGGTTCCCGACAACATTGTGATACTCGTTGACGAGGCCTATTTCGAGTACGTGGACGACCCCGCATACCCGGACACTCTTCGCTACCACTCGGTGCGCGAATCGCTCGTGACAGTAAGGACTTTCTCAAAGATTTACGGCCTTGCGGGACTGAGAGTCGGCTACGGCGTTGCGTCTAGTGAGGCGGTTTCCTACATGGACAGGGTGAGGGAGCCGTTTAACGTGAACTCGGCCGCGCAGGTGGCGGCCTGCGCGGCGCTTTCCGATCAGGAACATGTGGACCGCTCAAAAAAGCTTAACAGCGATGCAAAGGAGTATTTTCGCAAGAAGCTTGACGAACTCGGAGTCAGATACACGGAGTCTCACACGAATTTCGTTCTGATTGACCTTGAGCGGGATCCGATGCCGGTTTACGAGGAGCTTCTTCGCGGGGGGATCATAACCCGACCGGTGGGAGGCTACGGGCTTAAAACGCACCTGAGGGTAAGCTTCGGCCTTGCGCGGGAAAACGAAAAATTCATCGAACTGCTCGGGGAAATTATAAGAAGATGACTTTTAAGAAGGTGTCGGTTGTGGGTCTCGGGCTGATAGGAGGTTCGCTTGCCGCGGCCCTTCGCGGATCGGGGCAGGTCGGGGAAGTGTTCGGGGTCGAGCGGGATGAGGAGTCGCTTCGTTTCGCCCTCCGAAACGGAATTACAGACGCGGGCGCTTCGCAGATCGGCCCCGGCATATCCGGCTCCGAAATAGTTGTCGTCGCAACCTATGTCGGCTCCATAGTGCGGGTGGTCCGGGAAGTTTCCGAATTCGCCTCCCCCGGCACCGTGGTCTGCGATGTGGGAAGCGTAAAGGCTTCCATCACAAGGGAAATGCAAAGCGTCCCGCAAAACATCCGCTTCGTGGGAGCCCACCCCATAGCGGGGAAAGAAACGTCGGGCGCACGGGAGGCAGACCCCCTGCTTTTTTCGGGAAAAAAATGTGTTCTCACTCCGGTGAAAGGCACAAGCGCCGAAGCCTTGTCGATGGTAAAGGCGCTTTTTGCCCTTGCGGGAAGCGAAACGGTCGAGATGGACCCCGAAACCCACGACGAAGTCTTCTCGCTTGTAAGCCATCTTCCCCACGCCGTCGCCTACTCTCTTGTGAGCACGGTGGCTTCGGGCGGGCGGGAGAAAAACCTTTTTGATTTTTCGGGCGGTAGCCTTGCCGACCTGACCAGGGTAGCCGCAAGCTCCCCGGAGATGTGGGCCGGCATTTTTATCGAAAACCGCGACGCGCTGCTTGGAGCCATCCGCGGCTTTGCGGCAAAACTCGGGGAAATTGAAAAAGCCGTCGCCTCCGGTAATGTAGAGGAGCTGGGTGCCCTTTTGAGGGAGTCTCGGGATTTGAAAAGGAATCTGGGGGAGCGAGAGGACAATGTCTGAGAAGATAAAAAAGACCGACAAGCAGTGGCAGGAGCAGCTCTCCCCCGAGGAGTTTTTGGTAACGAGGAAAAAAGGGACCGAGAGGGCCTTTACCGGCAAATATCACGATCATCACGAAAAAGGCATGTATGTCTGCGTATGCTGCGGACAGGAGCTTTTCCGTTTCTCGGAGAAGTTTGATTCCGGCACCGGATGGCCAAGCTTCTGGGAGCCCGTATCGGAGCAGAACATAGCGGAGAAGACAGACCGCTCCCACGGGATGACCAGAACCGAGGTTCTGTGTTCAAAGTGCGACGCCCACCTCGGACATGTTTTTCCCGACGGGCCCAGACCCACTGGGCTGCGATACTGCATAAATTCCGCTTCTCTGGATTTTGAAGAAGAATAAACGGGAGGGCAGATGTGGCGACGGGTGGGATCGAACCACCGACACAGGCCTTATGAGAGCCCCGCTCTACCCCTGAGCTACGCCGCCCTCTGAAGAAAAGGCAATTCGAAAAGCAGGAAATTATACCGGAATTCCGCCAGGATTCAACGCGCCGCAACGATGCTTTGGCGGCAGACGGCGCCCCCCGGTTTGTGGATAAATCAGCTTGGCGCCGCTCCGTTTTTGCCCGCCTCTTTGCTTATGAGCCCCAGTTCCAGAAGTTTCCTGTAGGTCCTTGTGCGGGAGCCGTGGAGGGAGAAGATGTCTATGTCTGCGGGCTCGTCGATATCGATGCTTATGTTGAAGTTTCTGTAGACGTCGCAGGGCACGTATCTGCGCTCGGCTTCCTCTTTGTGCTTTCTGAAGCTGTCGTCGCCGAACATCGAGGGTATGCTGTCGGGAGGTTTTCTCAGTATGGCGTTTGTGCCGAGTTCGTCTTCTGAGGGAACCAGGATCACCGACTTTCCTTTTTTTTCCTTTTCCAGAACGAAGTCGAGGTCTTGGCCTGTTATCAGCGGGGCGTCGCCCGGGATTACGAGCACGGATTTCGCGCCCATTTTTCTGCAGACCTGTATCGCAAGATCGACCGAAGAGCTCTCCCCGAGCTGGTTTTCCTCCCTTATGACTTCAAATCCCTGCTCAAGGGCCATTTTCTCCGCTTTTCTGTCGACCGTGACGACGACCCTGTTATCGGCAAGCTTCGAGTCGCCCACAGCGCAGAACACGTCTTCAAGCATCACATATGCAAGCTCGGTTCTCTGCTTGCTGCTAAGAACCGAGGAGAGCCTTTCGTTTGCCCTCGAGAGGTCTTTTACGGGAATCAGTATGAATTTCAAAAACTGCCACCTGGCTTTACGGGATCTGCGACCACGCACTATTGTATCAATAAAAGTATCGCTTGAAAAACGCAAATGTCAGCCCCGACAGCTTGGATTTGAATCTGCTTGCGTATAAAATGATTATCGAAAATCCGCTGCCGCAAAGCAGGAGGGGAAACCACAGTCTCACAATGACCCGCAAAGCCGTTTTAAAAAGAAAAACATCCGAAGTCAGCGCCAGCGTGGAACTTTATCTTGACGGAACCGGAAAATTCGACATCTCGACGGGGGTACCGTTTTTTGATCACATGCTGAGCCAGTTCGCAAAGCACGGCTACTTTGACCTTACGGTCAGGGCCGAAGGGGACATCGATGTTGATTTCCATCACACCGTGGAGGATGTGGGGATAACGATCGGGCAAGCTTTCTCGGAGGCCCTCGGAGACAAGAGGGGAATAACGAGGTACGGTCACGCCGCGATCCCTTTTGACGACGCGCTTGTCATGGCGGCGGTTGATCTTTCCGACAGGCCCTGTTTTGTTTTCAAAGGGGAGATTCCCGGGGGCAAGGTCGGAGATTTTGACTCGGAACTTGCCGAGGAGTTCTTCAAATCCGTTGTTAATTCGCTTCGCTGCAACCTGCACATCGAGTTTCGCCACGGAACCAACCTGCACCATATAATAGAGGCCATGTTCAAGGCCCTGGGAAGATCTCTGGACGCAGCCTCGGCGCTTGACGGGCGCCGCGACGACATTCCCTCGACCAAGGGTACGCTCTAGTGATTTCCATAGTTGATTACGGGATGGGGAACTTAAGAAGCGTCGAGAAGGGCTTTGCCTCCCAGGGGATAGAAGTCCGCGTTACCGGGGACCCGAAGGACATAGAGGGCTCAAGCGGCCTTGTGCTTCCCGGGGTCGGGGCTTTCGGCGACTGCGTGAGGAACCTTCGCGAGCGCTCCATGACCGAACCAATAAGGAGTTTCATCGCAGGCGGCCGGCCGTTTCTGGGCATATGCCTCGGCTTTCAGGTCCTGTTTGAGTCAAGCGAGGAGGCCGCGGGGGAAGAAGGTCTCGGGGTCTTAAAAGGCAAGGTGGTCAGGTTTCGGCCCGCCGACAAGAATCTTAAGGTGCCCCACATGGGATGGAACAGGGTGGATGCGCCCGAACAAAGTTCCATACTCGGGGGAATACCGAACGGGAGCTGGTTTTACTTCGTTCACTCCTATTATGTGGTTTCGGACGAGCCCGGCGCGCAGATTCTTACATCCGATTACGGGGGCGAGTTTGAAGCCGGAGTGATATCGGGGAACATCTGCGCCTTTCAGTTCCACCCGGAGAAAAGTTCTGACTACGGACTTATGATCTTAAGGAACTTCTCGAAGCTCTGCTTTGAGAACTGATTTTTTTGCGGACCGTAGGCCGCCTCGTAGGCCGCGTAGCTTCTCAGGACTTTCTTTACGTAGTTTCTTGACTGCTCGTAAGGAATTTCCTCTATGAACTCGTCTGTGTCGAGCTTTGCGTTTTTATCGTACCAGGTCCTTGCGATCGTGGGTCCGCCGTTGTAGCCGGCAAGACTTACTGCGAAATTGCCGTCGAATATTTCAAGCAGCCAGCTCAGATAATAGCATCCGATATCGATGTTTACGTCGGGAGAGAAAAGCTTGGAGATATTAAAATCCCCAAGCCCTGCCTTGGGAGCCGTCTCGACGGCCGTTGAGGGCAGAAGCTGCATAAGCCCCCTTGCGTCTGAGCTCGAAACCGCCTCTTTGTCAAAATGGCTCTCCTCCCTTATGAGGGAATAGACCAGAAACTCGTCAATAGAGTATTTGCGCGAAAAAAACCTTACCTTCTCCGAAAACCCCTCGGGAAAGGAGAGGCGAAGCGCCCGGGCAGAGGCTGACCCGTCCGCAAGGCTTATGGAGGTTTTGTAATCCCCAAGCTCGGCGTAGAGCGAAGCGAGGTACAGACGCTGCGAGACCGTTTTTGCCCGGGAGTGCAGAACCTCGGCTTCTCCCGCGGCGAGGTCGCGCATGCCCGCCTTTATGAGGAAAAGAAATTTTCTGAGTGCGGGATTTTTCCCGAAAGGACTGCTCAGCGCGGCGGCTGGCGCCCGGTGCGGAAGCAGCTTTTCCCCGATTCTTATTTTTGCGAGAACGGAGTAGTAAGTGATCGGGGATTCTGCGATTTCTCCGAACGCAAAAAGCGCTCCGGGTTTGTCTCCCGCCTTCTGCGAAGCCCGGGCGTACCAGTAAAGGAAGCGCTCACGGTCTTCTCCCTTCTCCCACGCTTGGTCGGAGAAAATCTCGGCGGCTTTTGCGTACTCCCCCTCTCTGTAGTGAATCCACCCGAGGCTCCATGCGCTTTGCCGGGCCTCTTCTTTTCCGGGGTGTTTTTCGGTGATGAGGCGGTAAAGACGTCTGGCTTTTTGCGTTTCATCGCGATAGTAGCTGAGGTTTGCGGCCTTAAGAAGCGACTTTGCGGCCCAGGAACTTTCGGGGTTAATTCTGTGGAGACTCTCAAAGACTGCTATGGCTTCTGTCTCTTTTTCCATTTTAAGAAGCGTAGCCCCCCTCCAGTAAAAGGCCTCGGCGGAGTCGGTCCCCGAGAAAAGATCAAAAGCTTCTGGAAACCGCGAGAGGTTGTAAAGACAGATGCCGGTTTTTATCTTCACCGCGTTTGTCCGCGGCGCTTTTGAGAATGCCTTTAGCGCTCCCTCCCAGTTGCCGGTGCCGAACATGGCGTCTCCTCTTTTTTCGAACTGCTTTTTTGAGGGGATAAAGACTTTTCCGTTTTTTTCGTAAAGACCGAAGGCGTAATCAGAAAAACTCACCTCGGGATGCTCAGCCCATATCCTCTCAAACACCCTGGCCGCCGCCGGGAAGTCTCCCTGTTTTTCCTTTATCTCGCCGATATTTTTTAGGTAAACGGCTTTTTCCCATCTGCTCTCGGTCGTTCGGACAAGACGGGAGAATATTTTTTCCGCTTCTGCGTAGCGGCTGTCCTCAAGGCGAATTCTGCCGAGCCGCGCATTAGCCCGGTGGAGGATCGCCGAGTCGGGGTGGAGTTTTACTATCTTCCCGAAAAGCGCCTCGGCCTTTTCTCTCTGCCCGAGTCCCAAAGCCGCTTCGGCTTCGTAGAAAAGAATG
Source organism: Thermodesulfobacteriota bacterium (assembly GCA_965200595.1). Classification (GTDB taxonomy): domain Bacteria; phylum Desulfobacterota_D; class UBA1144; order Nemesobacterales; family Nemesobacteraceae; genus Nemesobacter. The sequence goes on from CBDAUE010000005.1 coordinate 125,329, forward strand.
TAGTCCTCCATAAAGACAAGCCTGTCTTTTATTGCGGGCAGCATGCCGAGCACCTGTGCGTGCTGTTTTGCCCGGGAGCGGCAGTGAAGCTTGACAAACTGCGCTTCGGGGGTTTCCTCCGAAGAGGCAAGGGCTTCAGTGCAGTCAGCCTCCTGGGCGTGCGCGGCCTCAACCGAGGCGGAAAGAACAAGCAGAATAAAGACGAAGATGCCCAGTGCTTTTTTCTCCGGTTTCATTACCTTGCGTTCTCCGCAGCCAGAAGATCCCTTACGCCTTCCCCGAACAGGTTAAACGCAAGCGCCGTTATGAAAATCGCCGCGCTTGGAAAAACTATAAGGTGGGGAAAAGTCCTTATTCCCTGCCACCCGGTGCTTGCAAGCGTGCCCCAGCTCGCCTCCGGCGGGGATATGCCGAGGCCTAAGAAGCTCAGGGTGGATTCGGTCAAGATAGCGTAGGGCACAGAAAACGTGACGGTGACTATAAGCGGGCTTAACGTGTTCGGAAGTATGTGCCTTGCAAGAATGGTCCGCGGCGAGGCCCCGAGCGCTTTTGCGGACTCGACGTACTCAAACGACTTTATCTGCAAAACGCTTCCCCTCACTATCCTCGCGACCCTCATCCACGACATTACCCCCAGCGATATGACGATGCCCGTAACCCCGCTTCCGATAACGAGCGTGAGAAGAACGATCAGCAAAAGATCTGGAACCGCGTAGAACACATCCACCGTGCGCATTATTATCTCGTCGGTTTTCCCCCCGGCGTACCCGGACACCGCTCCCAGAACCGTTCCGATCACAAGCGCCATCGCGGCGGTTCCCACAGCGACCGCGATCGATATTCTCGATCCGTAAAGCACCCTGCTCAGCAGATCGCGGCCCTCCTGGTCGGTTCCCATGAGGTGAACCGAATCGGGGGTGCGAAGCGCATTCGCGAAATTTGTCTGGTCGTACTCGTGGGGGGAGAGGGCGGGGGCGAAAACCGCAACCAGAATTATCAGGAATATCAGGGTTCCCGTGATTATCACCTGGGTTTTTGCGTACATGCTGTCTGGGGCCCGAGGGGTTCAGCCATCTTTTCTGTGCGAGGCCCGGACTATAGTCTTTATTCCGCCGCGGACGTTGAAGTCGCCTGTCACCTCGGCTGACTTCGGATCGCACGCGGAGACAAAATCATTAAGAATCCTGTTCGTTACGTGTTCGTGGAACTCCCCCGCGTTTCTGTAGGAGAATATGTAGAGCTTAAGGGACTTGAGTTCGACGCAGAGCTTGTCGGGGACGTACTTTATCCTGATGGTCCCAAAGTCGGGCTGACCCGTTTTCGGGCAGACGCAGGTAAACTCGGGACACGATATCTCGATTTCACAATCCCTTTCGGGGTTTTTGTTCTCGAAAGTCTCGAGAATTTTCGGGTTCGGTTCGTCCATGGGCTGGAAAACGCCGCAAGGCCTCTGCGGCCGCCACCTCCGTATCTGCTAATTTACTCGGCCGGCCTCTGGTAATCAACCCCGGCTTCGGGAAATTTCCCGGTTTGACACCGCGGGATTTAGAGTAAATAATTTTTCCTCCAACACTCTGGGGCATCGTATAACGGCAGTACAGCGGACTCTGGATCCGCTAGTCTAGGTTCGAATCCTAGTGCCCCAGCCATTTAAGAAAACTACCTCGCTTGCTTTAAACTGCTCACTTCGTTCCCGACTTTCATTTAAAACGCTTTCCAGGTTCTGGGTGGTTCATATTGAACAGAGAACTTTTTCAGCTTTCGGTTCAGGCCAGCTTCATTGAAAAGATTTCGCTTTTCGAAGAGCATTTGCAAGCGTGCGATTTTCAATATTTATTGGGTTTGATATACGTGGTTTCAAGTTCGAAACGCAACAGGTGAGGTAAACTAAAAGGGCAAGTTGCGACAGTCTTCGCAACTGTCCTTTAGATACCAAATCAAAAGGAGCGTTTATGATGAGAAAACCAAATCAGCTTCCCTAGGCAAAAAAAATACCAGATTGAGGTTCTGTGCAGAGAAGGACTCAACCAGACCCGGATAGCAAGACGCCTTGGCGTACACAAGTCGACCATAAGCAGGGAGCTTCGACGCAACTGCGGGGAACAAGGTTATTGTTCCGAACAGGCACAGAGAAGTGGACCCCAAAAATCAGACAGCACCTTAAGTGTATTTCCTTGGTATTCTAAAAGAGTATACAGGAGGTACATAATGAAGAGTAAAAGACGTAATCATTCACCGCAGTTCAAGGCAAAGGTAGCGTTTTTGGCGGTAAAAGGAGACAAGACAGTAGCGGAGCTTGCCCGGCAGTTTGAGGTTCATCCCAATCAGATAAGCATGTGGAAGAAGAAGCAGCTCGGCAACGCCGCGGACAAAGTGTTCGGCCAGGGGGCGGGCAGCAAGGCGGCGGGCGAGAGCAAGTACGTAAACCAGCTTGAATCCAAGGTGGGCCAGCTGACGCTGGAGAACGATTTTTTATCAAAGGCGCTCGGTCGGCAGCGGCGCAAGAAGTTGGTAGTGCGCGGCCGGGCACTTTCTTTGGTAAGGCAGTGCAAACTGCTGGATATAAATCGCTCAAATATTTACTACAAACCTGTGGGGGTATCCCCGCAGGACGAAGAGATTATGAAGAAGATTGACAGGATCTACATTAAGTATCCGTTTAAGGGTTCAAGAAGGATGGTGTACGCCCTTAAGGCACAGGGCGTACAGGTGGGCAGAAAGCGTGTTATGAGGCTTATGGGGATACGAGGGCTTGCTCCCGGCCCCCAGACTACAAAGAAAGGGGGAGCAGAGCACAGGATATACCCGTATCTGCTGCGGGGGAAGACTGTAGAGCTTCCCGGGCAGGTATGGGCGGCAGACATAACGTATATAGAGATGAGCAGGGGTTTTGTGTATCTGTGTGCGGTAATGGACTGGCACTCGTGCAAGGTTCTTAGCTGGAGAGTGTCTAACACAATGGACAGCAGTTTTTGCGTGGAGGCTCTGGAAGAAGCGCTTTACAAGTATGATAAGCCCGAGATATTCAACACCGATCAAGGAAGTCAGTTCACAAGTGAAGAGTTTACGGGAGTTCTTAAAGACAGAGATATAAAGATAAGCATGGACGGCAAGGGAAGCTGGAGAGACAATGTTTTTGTGGAGAGGCTTTGGAGAAGTGTTAAGTACGAGGAAGTGTATCTGATGGCATATGAATCCGTTGCCTCGGCAAAGGCAGGTATAGGGAAGTGGATAGATTTTTACAATGAAAAAAGACCACATCAGGGGCTTGGAATGAAAACACCGGATGAGGTTTACTATGGTCTTGGGACAGCACAGAAGAATGTGGCTTGAAGCAATGAGACAAACAGAGCAGAGAGTTTATGGTTTTGGGATTCTTAAAGATGGTTATGCGTTGGTGGGAATACACTTAAGAAAACAAAAATGCTGTCTAAAAAAGGGGACCACCTCTTCCGTGCAGGGGTACGACAAGGTGGAGCTTTGCGACATCCTGCTTGTTGGTGGCAAAGACGGAAGTAAAAGCAAAAACATATTTGTTCACGTAAAAAGAAAACACAGACGTTCTTCAGGGTTGAGTCATCTGTTCCAACAGGGGAACAACTCTTTGACGCTTTTAAACAGCGGAGATGAAAAATTTCTTAAAGGTATAGAGAAGATAAAAGAAGATTTCGACAAGTCTCTTCCCGTCGTTGTTTACTACCTTATTATCGGGGACAGGCTGAATGATTCGATTCCTCTTTTAGAGGTGGTCCCCGCACCACGAAGAAAGGGGGAGCGGAAGCAAGCCCCCGTATTTGCTGCGGAGAAAGACCGTAGAGCGTCCCGGAGACAGGTATGGGCGGCCGACATAACGTATATTAGAGATAAGCAGAGGGTTTGTGTATCTGTGTGCGGTAATGGACTGGCACTCGCGCAAGGTGCTCAGCTGGAGGGTGTCAAACACAATGGACAGCAGTTTTTGCGTTGAAGCTCTGGAAGAAGCGCTTTGCAGGTATGATAGGCCCGAGATATTCAACACCGATCAGGGAAGCCAGTTCACAAGTGATGAGTTCACCGGAGTTGTTAAAGACAAAGGTATGGAGAAATTGAACAGCAGACCGAGAAAATGCCTCGGCTTCAAAACCCCGAATCAGGTACTCTTCAATACTGCTTGACCTGTTGCGTTTCGAACTTGAAACCACGGATTTTTACAACGGTACAAGACCTCATCAGGGGCTTGGCATGAAAACGCCGGATGAGGTTTACTATGGCACTGGACAAGAAGGAAAGAATGCGGCTTGAAGTAATGAGACAAATAGAGCAGAGAGTTTATGGTCTTGGGAGTCTTAAAGATGTTTATGCGTTGGGGGTTACACTTAAGAAAACAAAAAACTGTCTAAAAAAGGGGTCCTCCTCTTTTAAGATTCTGTCCGATTTTCAGGATCCAATTCTGTCCACTTCTCAAGATATATCAGGTATAATGGGTCTTATTATGCTATATACTAGAAAGAGTTGCCTAAAATTGCTTCTTCAGTGTATAGTTGGTTGTGTTTATTCAAATGGGACTGCTCAATAGTTTTTAGGTTTGGAATGTGGATTATTGCAATATCGTTTTTTTTGGCTGTTATGCTTGCTGCAATAAATAGCACAGTAGTGTTTGACCTTATCCCAAATTTGATTCCGGAATATGCTTATTATACAAAAGCTCTCTATGCAGGATTATCCTCTCTAGGGTTTACGATAGCACTATTTTTCACTGTTGAGAGTATTTTTTACAGGTAATGAGCGACAGTAAAAATCCGTATTATTTAATGGTCAACCTGATTTCAAATGCACTGCTTTAAGTAATTCATCTCAACACTCTTACTTAGAAAGCCATTATCCTGTGATATGGCTACATAGCTACCCTGAGTTTAGTCTTTTTCAATCCATCAAAGCAGAAGTAACGTCTATATTTGATTCATGCTAGCAAACTGATTTCCTTCTTGCCTGAATTATCAGGGTGGGTAGGAAATTGCCAGTATATTCTAAATTCCGGATTCCCCAAATTGATTCCCCTAGAATATTCCTGTATCGTTTTTTATTATGAGATAAAAATATCTACTTAACCATCGCAACTGTTTGATATGAGAAGTGGACCCCAAAAATCAGACAGCATCTTAAGTGTATTTCCTTGGTATTCTAAAAGAGTATACAGGAGGTACATAATGAAGAGTAAAAGACGTAATCATTCACCGCAGTTCAAGGCAAAGGTAGCGTTTTTGGCGGTAAAAGGAGACAAGACAGTAGCGGAGCTTGCCCGGCAGTTTGAGGTTCATCCCAATCAGATAAGCATGTGGAAGAAGAAGCAGCTCGGCAACGCCGCGGACAAAGTGTTCGGCCAGGGGGCGGGCAGCAAGGCGGCGGGCGAGAGCAAGTACGTAAACCAGCTTGAATCCAAGGTGGGCCAGCTGACGCTGGAGAACGATTTTTTATCAAAGGCGCTCGGTCGGCAGCGGCGCAAGAAGTTGGTAGTGCGCGGCCGGGCACTTTCTTTGGTAAGGCAGTGCAAACTGCTGGATATAAATCGCTCAAATATTTACTACAAACCTGTGGGGGTATCCCCGCAGGACGAAGAGATTATGAAGAAGATTGACAGGATCTACATTAAGTATCCGTTTGAGGGTTCAAGAAGGATGGTGTACGCCCTTAAGGCACAGGGCGTACAGGTGGGCAGAAAGCGTGTTATGAGGCTTATGGGGATACGAGGGCTTGCTCCCGGCCCCCAGACTACAAAGAAAGGGGGAGCAGAGCACAGGATATACCCGTATCTGCTGCGGGGGAAGACTGTAGAGCTTCCCGGGCAGGTATGGGCGGCAGACATAACGTATATAGAGATGAGCAGGGGTTTTGTGTATCTGTGTGCGGTAATGGACTGGCACTCGTGCAAGGTTCTTAGCTGGAGAGTGTCTAACACAATGGACAGCAGTTTTTGCGTGGAGGCTCTGGAAGAAGCGCTTTACAAGTATGATAAGCCCGAGATATTCAACACCGATCAAGGAAGTCAGTTCACAAGTGAAGAGTTTACGGGAGTTCTTAAAGACAGAGATATAAAGATAAGCATGGACGGCAAGGGAAGCTGGAGAGACAATGTTTTTGTGGAGAGGCTTTGGAGAAGTGTTAAGTACGAGGAAGTGTATCTGATGGCATATGAATCCGTTGCCTCGGCAAAGGCAGGTATAGGGAAGTGGATAGATTTTTACAATGAAAAAAGACCACATCAGGGGCTTGGAATGAAAACACCGGATGAGGTTTACTATGGTCTTGGGACAGCACAGAAGAATGTGGCTTGAAGCAATGAGACAAACAGAGCAGAGAGTTTATGGTTTTGGGAGTCTTAAAGATGGTTATGCGTTGGTGGGAATACACTTAAGAAAACAAAAATGCTGTCTAAAAAAGGGGACCACCTCTTTTGGCCATGCTATATTTATCCTGTGTTCAGTGAATATAGCACTGCAAAGGTGGAGGTGGATTTGATGTGGCAGAGTGAAGAAAAAATCCGGATCCGAAACGTTAGGCATATTGCGTAATTAAGAATTATCGTATGAATCTAGAATCCTTAATATCGATGATAGTCACCCGTCACTGGGCAACTATCTTGGTTTCTTTCCTCGTTGTCCTAGCACTTGCTGCGGGTGCCACACGCCTGACTGTGGTGGATGTAGACTTCCGTAATCACTTTGATGAAGCCGATCCACACCTTATTGCACTGGAACAGCTTGAGGAGACATATGCACTGTCCGATGTTGCACTGGTTGGCGTGGCTCCAGATGACGGCACTATTTTCACACAGCAAACGCTTGTTGCAATTGAAGAACTGACTAAGCAACTTTGGCACACCCCGTACGCCACCCGCGTCGACTCAATTTCAAACTATACACACAGCAAGGGGGCTGAAGATGAGTTGATCGTTGAGCCGCTTATCGATGAAGCCAGTTCCTTGGTCGATACTGACATAAAACAAATAATGGATATCGCGCTCGGCACTCGGGAAGTTTCGGGGCGATTTGTTTCCCATGACGGACGAGTCGCCGGTCTGGTTATAAGTATCACGCTTCCTGACAACAAACGTGAATTGGCCAAGAAAGAAGTTACTGACTACCTGTATGAAACTGTTTCCAATGCCCGGGAGAAATATGAACACATTGATTACCACCTTCTGGGTGGAGTCGTACTCAATCGTGCCATAGGTGACGCAATTAACGATGAAATGGCCATTCTTGGGCCCATCGCTCTTGGAACCATGCTAATTGTCTCCCTGATTCTGATACGTTCAATATGGGGAACACTGGCGATTGTACTGATGCTTGGGGCAGTCATCCCGTCTTCGCTTGGCTTTGCCGGTTGGACCGGATTAAGGCTGTTTGGCGAAAGCGCTGCCGCAATGTTTGTATTGATGGCAGTGACGGTTGCTCACTCTGTGCATATTATTGAGGGAATGGCTAGGGGGTTAAGTCAGGGCATGGCGAGAACAGAGGCAGTTGTCTATACTCTGAAAGCAAACATCTGGCCTGTTTTCCTTACCTCATTCACAACTGCAATTGGGTTCCTAAGCCTGAATTTCGTAGATATGCCGCCGTTTCGGGTCATGGGCAACATCGTGGCATTCGGCACTGTTTGCGCCTTCGCCTTTTCAGTGACTCTATTACCCGCGTTTTTATGCCTACTACCTATTCGTGCCCGGAAGCTGCCCGAGAACAAACAGGATTTTTTCGATCGTCTCAGTCATTTCGTCATCTCCAATCGCACGATCTTTTTCTGGACCTTCGGTCTTTTGACTATCGTGCTGATCGCCGGCATCTCTAGGATTGAACTCAGGGAGAACTGGCTTGAAGTTCTTGATGAGAGTTACGAGTTCAGGCAATCCGCAGATTTCCTGAGCGAGAATTTCCCTGGAGTGGAAACTTATGAATACACTCTTGACTCCGGTCGTGACGGAGGGATCACGGATATAGAATACCTCAAACAGCTTGATTCATTTTCGGACTGGTACCGAGAACAACCGGAATTTGTCCATATCTTCTCAATTGCAGACATAATGAAGCGTCTTAACCAGAATCTGCACGGCGATAATCCAGAGTACTATGTGCTTCCAGACGATCCTGAACTTGCTGCACAATACCTTTTGCTTTATGAATTCTCTCTTCCAATAGGTCGTGACCTGAACAATCTGATCGATCATGATCGGAGAACAACACGCACAACGGTCTCGTTGAAAAGTATGTCCAGCAAGGAAAAGATTGACCTCGACAATCGTGCACGTGCGTGGTTGCAACAAAACACTCCCAGCATGGAGACCGGTGCTACAGGAATTTCCATTGTAGGGGCCAATTCGATTCAGAGGAACATTGAAAACATGTTGTCGGGCACTTTTGTGGCGATGTCCATCGTCTCCCTGTTGCTGTTCGGGATATTTAGGAGTATACGCATGGGACTGATCAGCCTGATCCCCAATTTCATCCCGGCCGTTATGGCAATAGGACTGTGGGGATATCTGGTGGGAGAGGTCGGTGTTCCGGCAGCGGTTGTCACAGCAATAGCATTCGGCATTATCGTGGACGATACGATCCATTTTATGACAAAATATCAAGAAAGCAGAAAAGCGGGAAAATACCCCTCAGAGGCCGTTCAAGCTGCCTTTCGATCGGTTGGCAGGGCACTGTTTACAACCACCTTGGTATTCGGGCTGGGTTTCATGGTGTTTGGAGCATCTGGTGTGGTGGCAAATCAAGTGCTTGGTCTGTTGGTGGGAATAACGGTAATTATTGCTCTGCTGGCGGACTTTCTGTTTCTTCCGCCGCTTCTGATGCTGCTTGACGAGACCAAAGAAACCGACGAGGAAATTAGAAAGCGATTGAAGTTCTCAACGGAATAGATTGTGAAATTCCATTCCTTGTGTGACATGGAAGATCTGAATGTTATGCTGGTTTTAGCATAAACATCTCCACATACCTCTACAGGTTATAATACTGACCATCCGGATAGAACTGTCTGCAGTAACGCCGATACTTTCCGATATCGCCGTCAACACTGCAGAGCCTCGGAACTGATCGATGCTTCAGATTTGCCCAGATAACGACATCCTGCATAACATCGTGTTCCTGGGAAGCTATGATGATCTTGTTCATGAGACGGGTCCTGAGTCCCAAGGGAAGTAACCTCAACCCCAAGCCCAGCCCCTTAGGATTACGAAGTTGTCGTACCTGGCTTACCAGCGTCAGTTCAATGAGTTTGCCGTCAATCGGTGTGGCAAGCACCCACAGACGGGTTTCCATATTGATTGAATGTTCGTGAACCTGGACAATTGAATAGCCAAGCCCATGTATGCTGGCTACCGCTGAAACGTCGTACTCGAAAAGCTTGACGCCGGCAACTGCAAGGCTACGTTTAAAATTGAAGGAGTTCCTGAGACAGGTACCCTCGATTGATACCGAACCGACAATGTTCACACTTTGGTAGTGATGCACATAGTTAAGATGTGCGACATCCACGGAGTTCTCGGTAGTTTCCTGGGGGTGTCCCTGGAAACGTATGTTCCGCAACTCCATTCCACCCCAGTCGGCATCCGTTGCGGGAAATTCAGGCAGATGCCATTGAGGTTCTCGACCGCCACTACCCCACCACGCAAAAATGAGACCTTCAATTTCATGTGTCTCAAATACCTTAAGTCTGGCGGTCTTTGGAGGAGGAGCAAAAGGTGTCGCCACACATTGACCGGTTACATCAAACTCAAAACCGTGAAAAGGACATATGAGGCACCCGTTGTGCACTTGCCCGCCCGCTTCAGGACCAAGATCAGCCCCAAGATGCGGACAGACCGCCTCAGCGACACAAACCTTCCCTTCCACGTTACACCAGATAACGATTTGTTCTCCGAGCCAGGTTCTCTTCAAGAGCCCCTTTTTTTCAATCATCCTGCGGCTGGCAACAAAATACCAACCTTCCGGAAATGGATAAAGCAAGGTTTCATCCTTGCGCACATCTGGACTTGAACTCATTTGCTGCTACCTGCATTTATGAAGCATTATTCGTTGCATCATCTTAACAAAGCGTATGTTTATATAACCAAATCTGAGGCATAGTCCCGGACAGAGAAAAACTTAGGAAAGCAGTTTCTGGATTCTCTTTATCTTTTCTTCTTCGGTTTCCTCTTCCTCCGGGCTTGGAGGAATTCCGTTTCCTCTTATCACGGCGGGCCTTTCCGCCACAGCTGCACGCCATCTGCTAAGGTTCGGGAAAGCCTTAAGATCCATTCTAACCCAATCGTAGGCATTTATCCAAGGCCATGTGGCTATATCGACAATTGAATACTCTCCGGCAATGTACTCAACGCCTGAGAGCCTTTGGTCAAGTACCGAGTAAAGCCTTTTCGTTTCCTCCATGTATCTCCTTATGGCGTAGGGAATTTTTTCGGGAGCATATTTTAAAAAGACATTCAACTGTCCCTGCATTGGCCCTACCGCAGACATCTGGAACATGAGCCACTGGATACAGGTCGTTCTGCGGCTATCCCCGACCGGGGGAAGAAAGCCCCCAAACTTGTCGGCAAGGTATATGAGTATAGCCCCTGATTCAAAAACTGCCGTACCGCTCTCGTTATCAACTATTGCAGGAATTTTACCATTAGGATTTATCTTGAGAAACCACGGCTCCTTGTGTTCAAACTCAGAGAGGCTAAGTGCGTGAAGCTTATAGTCGACTCCTAGTTCTTCAAGCATTATTGAAATCTTTTTGCCGTTCGGCGTTGCCGCCGTGTACAGATCTATCACATTCTTTAACCTTTGGTTTATAAACAGTTGCCGAGATCTCAGTCAGCTTAAAATCTGAACCGAGTTTCCCTTTTTCAGGGAAACCCCTGATCCACTAAATAAACCTGTTGACCTTTTCGATTATCTAATGGAAAAATGATAACATTAAAATTAAAGAGTATCGATAAAGGAGAATAAACAGAGGAGGAAAGAGGTGGTCCCCTTTTTTAGACAGCATTTTTCTTTTCTTAAGTGTATTCCTACCAACGCATAAACATCTTTAAGAATCCCAAAACCATAAACTCTCTGCTCTGTTTGTCTCATTGCTTCAAGCCACATTCTTCTGTGCTGTCCCAAGACCATAGTAAACCTCATCCGGTGTTTTCATTCCAAGCCCCTGATGTGGTCTTTTTTCATTGTAAAAATCTATCCACTTCCCTATACCAGCCTTTGCAGAGGCAACGGATTCATATGCCATTAGATACACTTCCTCGTACTTAACACTTCTCCAAAGCCTCTCCACAAAAACATTGTCTCTCCAGCTTCCCTTGCCGTCCATGCTTATCTTTATATCTCTGTCTTTAAGAACTCCCGTAAACTCTTCACTTGTGAACTGACTTCCTTGATCGGTGTTGAATATCTCGGGCTTATCATACTTGTAAAGCGCTTCTTCCAGAGCCTCCACGCAAAAACTGCTGTCCATTGTGTTAGACACTCTCCAGCTAAGAACCTTGCGCGAGTGCCAGTCCATTACCGCACACAGATACACAAAACCCCTGCTCATCTCTATATACGTTATGTCTGCCGCCCATACCTGCCCGGGAAGCTCTACAGTCTTCCCCCGCAGCAGATACGGGTATATCCTGTGCTCTGCTCCCCCTTTCTTTGTAGTCTGGGGGCCGGGAGCAAGCCCTCGTATCCCCATAAGCCTCATAACACGCTTTCTGCCCACCTGTACGCCCTGTGCCTTAAGGGCGTACACCATCCTTCTTGAACCCTTAAACGGATACTTAATGTAGATCCTGTCAATCTTCTTCATAATCTCTTCGTCCTGCGGGGATACCCCCACAGGTTTGTAGTAAATATTTGAGCGATTTATATCCAGCAGTTTGCACTGCCTTACCAAAGAAAGTGCCCGGCCGCGCACTACCAACTTCTTGCGCCGCTGCCGACCGAGCGCCTTTGATAAAAAATCGTTCTCCAGCGTCAGCTGGCCCACCTTGGATTCAAGCTGGTTTACGTACTTGCTCTCGCCCGCCGCCTTGCTGCCCGCCCCCTGGCCGAACACTTTGTCCGCGGCGTTGCCGAGCTGCTTCTTCTTCCACATGCTTATCTGATTGGGATGAACCTCAAACTGCCGGGCAAGCTCCGCTACTGTCTTGTCTCCTTTTACCGCCAAAAACGCTACCTTTGCCTTGAACTGCGGTGAATGATTACGTCTTTTACTCTTCATTATGTACCTCCTGTATACTCTTTCAGAATACCAAGGAGTCTGTCGCTCTTAGCGAACAATTGAGGGGAAATCCAACTGATTCAGAGCTGGTGAAAGTCATATCGGCAAAAATCCTTGATTTTGGAGGTTCAGCTAAGCTTCGGGGAGCTGTTTTTACCTCAAATCCCCAATATTCTCTGCTCTCTCACCTCTTTGTCAGCCCTTCAACGCATACATTCTCTTCAGGTTGTACCCTATGCACACAAGATTCCACTCTCCGCGCACAGCTTCAAGCCCCCGCACCATAAACTGCCGGAATCCCATCACCTGCTTTATTATTCCGAACACAGGCTCTATCGTTGACTTGCGTTTTGAGTACATCTTTTTGCCTGCGGATGTTCCAAGCCTCCTCTGCATGTCTTCAACCGGTGTTGCCGGCTCTTTCTCCTCCTCATTGCACTGTGCGAATCTCTCCCAAAACGGTCTGTTGTGCTTCTCCCTGCGTTTGGATATATAAGGCTTTATCCCCGCCCTGTCACATAAGTTAACGTTGCTTGCACTGTAATATCCGCTGTCGGCAAGCAGATTCTCAGCCTTGCCAAGCCTCTGCTCATTCTCCTTTAACTGCTCAAGCACGGGCTCTATCTCACGCTTGTCGTTTGTGTTCTGCGTTACATGCCTGGTCACTATAAGTCTGCTCTCCACATCCACTGCACCCTGAGCGTTGTATGCCTGCTCAAATCCCCCTCCCGAAGGCATTATCCGCGAATCTCCGTCCACAAGATTCACCTGATCCTTATCCCTCGGTCTGCTCCCTCCTGCCTTCTTCCCGCTTTGCTTCTCATACTGTTCCCGCTTCTCTACCTTCTCCCCGTACACTTCTGACTCCCGCTCATACCTGTGCTTTGCCCGCTCCTGTATCTCACGCTTCGCTTCCCGTCTCTGAAGTTCTTCGGGAACATTCATATCCTCTGGCAGTTTAGAGTTGTCAGCCTCCCGTGCAAGTCTCATCAGTTCCTTCACTTCTTTGTTCAGCTGCTTTTCTATCTTCCTTGCCCTCTTCCAGCTCAGTGCCTTGTGCCTGCTCGCATTAGCCTTTATCTTCGTGCCATCCACACTCACCGTGCCCATCCCTATCTGTCCCGCTATCTGCAGTATCTGTACAAACAATACCCCAAGCTCCTTGCCAAACCTCTTGCGGAACCTGTTTATGCTGTCATGATCCGGATTGCTGTTAGCGCATATATACCTGTACGCCACACTGTCATATGTTGCCTTCTCAAGCTTCCGGGAAGAGAATGTCCCCGTCGCGTATCCGTAGAACAGAAGAGCCACCTTCATTCCCGGATGATACGCTGCCGACCCCCTGCCCGAATACGCTTCCGTCAGCCTTCTCAGATCCAGCTGCTCAACTATCTCCACCACAAACCGGGCAAGATGGTCTTCGGGCAGATACTCTTCTATTGTAGGCGGAAACATCTGCGGCGTCTTGCGGTCTGCTGATACAAACCTCCGTCTCATTGTCTTCTCCTTCTCAGACATCTTGATACCGTTGTTTTAACATTAAATGACCGCTAAAGCCCGACAGACTCCTAGTTCTCATGCTGCCATCAGATCTTCGATGCGGCCTGGAAATCCGGATACGCTTCCATTCCGTGTTCGGTTACGTCCAGTCCTTTTCTCTCCTCTTCTCCGCTCACTCTTATGCCTATGGTCATCTTTAAGGCGTAAAAGAGTATGAAGGCGCAGACAACCGTAAAAACACCGTATGCGAGAACTCCGATGAGCTGGACCACAAAACTGAAATCGGGTCCCCCAAAAATTCCCACGGCAAGCGTTCCCCATATACCGCAGACCAAATGAACGGAAATCGCTCCCACAGGGTCATCTATTCTTATTCTGTCGAAGAAACTGACTGCGAAAACCACTATTATTCCAGCCACAAGCCCTATGATGACTGCCTCTGCGGGACTGACCACATCGGCTCCGGCGGTAATTCCCACAAGACCCGCCAGCACGCCGTTTAGCGCCATGGAAAGGTCGGGAAACTTAAAAGTTCCCCATGAAGTGAAGGACGCTCCCAAAGCGCCCGCCGCGGCCGCAAGCGAAGTCGTCACTATGACCAGCGAAATCAGCTCCGGATCCGCACTCAGCACCGAACCGCCGTTAAAACCGAACCACCCCATCCAGAGCAGGAACACGCCGATGGCAAGAAGAGGCAGTGAATGACCGGGAATCGGTCTCATTGCTCCCGAGGGAAGATATTTCCCCATGCGCGGACCGAGAAGATAGGCCCCGACAAGTCCTCCCCATCCGCCTACGCTGTGAACAAGCGTGGAACCGGCAAAATCGTAAAAACCCATCTGATCAAGCCATCCGCCTCCCCACTTCCAGGATCCGGCTACGGGATAGACGACGGCAACGAATATGGTTGCGAAAACAAGAAAGCTCGAAAGCTTTATACGCTCGGCAACAGCTCCGGAGACAATCGTGGCCGCCGTTGCGGCAAACATCGCCTGGAATATGAAATCAGTGTAGTAGGTGTAGCCGCCGTCGGCATAATTTATCAGCCCCTCGGCCCCGGCCGGCGCGGAAATACCAAAACCGGCAAACCCGAAGACACCGCCTATAAGGTTGAAATCCCCCGGATACATAAGGTTAAAACCCATAAATGCGTAAGTGAGAATACCAGCCGAAATAATAAATGTGTTTTTAAACAGTATGTTTACAGTGTTTTTCGATCTGGTAAGTCCGGTCTCAAGAGCAGCAAATCCGAGATGCATTACAAAAACCAGAAAAGTCGCAAGTAACATCCACACATTGTTCGCAACGAAAACGGAATGCGCTGCACCTTCCGACGCAAAAGCTGAATAACCCCCCAGAACAACAAAGGCAAAAACCGAAACAAACAGCATGCGGCTGCATCCGAAGGGTTTTCTTAAAAAATCCGCGATATTCATAACCAACTCCTCCATGTTTAGACAATTTCTTCTCAGATAACTTTCGCAATTAAGAGGCCATAAAACGGGAAGGGAGAGAAAAACCACTCTAACTCTCTTGAATAATTACAAAAAAAATAAATTTCCGGCGCTTCGGGATTTTCAAGTAGACTTAGAGTCTGCAGACCATGCCTAAAAAATGTGCACGGGGTGCAATGAAAAAACCGTCTGGAACAAAAATCGCGTGCGGGCGCAGAAGATGCAGACCAAACCAATCGCTTTTCTTAAAAAGGCTGAAAATGAGAATTCTTTTTGCAGGAACGCCGCAATTCGCCGTACCATCGCTTGAGGCGCTTTGCGACTCTCCCCACGAGGTAATCGCCCTTCTCTCAAAACCGGACAGGCCAAGAGGGAGAAGCCGAAAACCCGTATGGCCGGAAACGAAAAAAATCGCCGTGCAGCACGGAATTCCCGTTTTTCAGCCCCAGGACTTAAAAACACCCGAGTTCGAAAAAACGCTGAAATGCCTCTCTCCCGATCTAATAGCGGTTACGGCCTACGGAAAGATACTCCCTTCCGCCGTGCTTTACGCACCCCCTTCGGGCTGCGTAAACGTTCACGCATCGCTGCTTCCCCGCTACAGGGGGGCGGCTCCGATTAACTGGGCCATAGCAAACGGAGAGAAAAAAACGGGAGTTACGATAATGCAGATTGACGAGGGGCTGGATACGGGAGACATTCTCGCTCAAAGAGAAGTGCGGATAGGGGATGAGGAAACCGCCGAAGAACTTTTAAAAAGACTCTCTGTTGAGGGAGCGGAACTTCTTGTGGAAACAATCGGCCGCATCGTAAAAAATGATATATCTCCCATAAAACAGGATCCTGCCGCGGCTACCCACGCGCCTATTCTGTCGAGAAAAGACGGCCGGGTGGACTGGAGCCGTAACGCGGAGCAGATAAAAAACCTGGTAAGGGCGATGACTCCGTGGCCGTGCGCTCACACCACGCTTGGAGGGAAAAACCTTAAGATACTGAAGGCGCTTGCGGCTCCCGGGCAGGGAAGACCCGGACAAATAGTATCGGTCGAGGGCAAAAGCCTCGACGTCGCTACGGGCAGCGGCATACTGCAGATATTCTCCCTTCAGATCGAAGGCTCAAGGAGTATGGACGCCTCTGAATTCAAGCGCGGAAGAAAAGACATTGGGAAAGGACAGTTCATGGGAATGTCGGGAAGCTCCCTATATCCTGATTGAAACCTCGAAAGTTCCTATTTTCACCTTGCCTGCCAGGCCGCATTTCCAGCAGATATCCGTAACGTGAGTTTTTGACTTCGCGGGAACGAGCACAATAAGCTGGACAGGAAGTTCCGAGAGCGTTTTCCAGTACTCGCTTCTTTTTTCGCTTATCGTGGATTCGGTTTCAATCTCAATAATCTGGACGACCTGCCCGTATGAACCGAGAATTACGTCCGGAAAACACCCCTCAAACTCAAAGAGCTGCTCTTCTGCGGGGTTGGTGCGTATCTCATTATAAAGCGAGGAGTACTTATGCTCCACCTGCCCTATCACCCAGTCATGAATCAACTTCTCCTCACTGGGAATTTTCATATCTTCCGCTCCACATAAGCTTTGCCTTAAGAATACTGAAATAATCCCTGAAAGGAGATTTTATGATATTCACGTAACTCTCCGAACTCTCAAGAACAACTTCGTCGCCGAGATAAAGAGGCACTCCTATCTGACCGTCAAGGGTGAGATAGGTGTTCTGTGTGTCGTTCAGCACCCTGGTCCTTATCTTTTTCGTGTTGGGCACAACAATAGGCCTGTTGGTGAGAATGTGCGGACATATCGGAGTGACCGTTATTACGGGCAGAGTCGGAAAAATTATCGGCCCGCCCGCTGAAAGAGAATAGGCGGTCGAGCCTGTGGGGGTCGCAAATATTATTCCGTCAGCCTTAAAGTTTGTAACGTATTTTTCGTTTATATATATGGAGAGGTCAACAACCTTGGAAATTGGACCGTTGTTTATCACAACGTCGTTTAGCACGGTGAATTCTTTGCGCTCTCCGTCCTTTCTCTTCACACAGCACGATATCATGTCCCTTTTTTCTATCTCGTAGTCTCCGGCGAGCACTCTCTGCATCATCGGGAAAAACTCATCCACCGTGAACTCTGTGAGAAAACCGAGTCCGCCGAGATTGCAGCCCAGTATTGAGACATCGTGTCCCTGCACCATTCGTGAAACCCAGATAAAAGAGCCGTCACCTCCGAACACAACTATTATGTCGACGGCCGCGGGCAGGTCCCGCTCCGCAAGTATGCACTCAGCATCTATGCTCCGCCCGAGCTTCTCCTCAACGAAAAACTCTATGTCCCTTTTGTGAAACCACCCGCACAGCCGCCTTGCAATCTCACAGACTTCAGTGCTGTCTTTTTTGCCCGTTATGCCGAATTTCAACTCACTTCCTCCCCCGGATTTTCGGTCGCATCATATGAAAGATACGATTCTATAAAATCATCTATCTCCCCGTCAAGTATCGCATCAATTCCTGAGGATTCGAAATTGGTGCGATGATCCTTCACCATTCGATAGGGATGCATGACATACGATCTTATCTGGCTTCCCCAGCCGATTTCCTTTTTTGAAGAATTGAGTTCATCTTCTTTTTGTTTTTCCTCCATCCTGCGCAGTTCGTAGAGCCTTGCCTTGAGTATTTTCATGGCGCTTTCTTTGTTCTGGCGTTGCGACCTCTCATTCTGGCAACTGACCGCAACTCCGGTGGGCAGGTGGGTGATGCGGACCGCGGAATCCGTTTTGTTTACATGCTGTCCGCCCTTTCCGCTCGCACGGTAAGTGTCAATCCTCAGATCCTTTTCCTCTATGTTCACCTCTATTGAATCATCTATCTCGGGAGAGACAAAAACGGAAGCAAACGAAGTGTGTCTTCTTTTGCTTGAATCAAACGGAGATATCCTCACCAGTCTGTGAACTCCTGTCTCCGCCTTAAGATAACCGAAGGCAAATCCCCCCTGGGCAAGAACAGTGGCGCTTTTTATACCTGCTTCCTCTCCGTCTTGAATCTCAAGCAGTTTCGCTGAAAACCCCTTTCTCTCCGCGTACCGAAGGTACATGCGAAGAAGCATCTCGGTCCAGTCCTGAGCTTCGGTTCCTCCCGCCCCGGCGTTTACCGAAACTATGGCGTTTCGAGAGTCGTCAGGACCGCCAAGAATCCGGGCGAATTCAAGTTCGCAGACCCTGGCTTCCACGGAAGCGAGCATGGCTCCGGCCTCTTCAAACGAATCCTGATCGTCTTCACCGACAGCAAGTTCAAAAAGACAAGCCGCGTCCTCCATGTCGGAGCGGAGCTTTTCAAATTCCGAAACAGCGTCTTTTATTTCGGATTGCTCCCGAAGCGTTCTGCGCGCTAGTTCGGAATTGTCCCAGAAACCGGGACCTGAAGTGGTTTTTTCGAGTTCTTTAAGTCTGTTAGCCTTGGAAGGCAGGTCAAAGACACTCTCCTGTCCTGTGGATCCTGCTTCTCAGGTCTTCTACAAGACCGCGCAGTTCTTCTTTCATCTGCGATACCTCCTTAGAAAGCACCGGATACATAGTACGCAAATAACCTGCGAATTCAAAAACGACACGAGGCATCTGCGTAGCAAGGGACAGGCATGCAGGACAAGCCCAAGTCCGGATTACGTGGAATCTGCATTGAACGACTTGGGGAGAAAGCAGGCAGTTTATTTATATCGCCTGATTTAATGTCGCCATAGCTTATAATCGAAAGTATGCCTAAACACATTTTCCCGGAGGAGTAAACCTATGGCGACACAGATCAATCTACCTTTTGGCTGGAAGCAGGTTGAAAGGCTATCCGATTTTAACCATCTGCCGCTGGCTCTGGACGCGCTGCCCGATGCGGATATCATTCGCGCTCTTGAGCAGTAACGCAACGGATACTTGGTGCTGCCGATGTGGAGGCTTCTTGTCGCCGGGACGGTCTTCAAGCACAAATTCGTAGAGTCCCTCTTAGGGGAACTTAACCGCAACTTGTCTCTGCTTGAGCTTTGCGGGTTCAGTTCCGAGCCTCTGCGCGAAGGCAAAAGACATAACACTGAACCGGAAGGCACGGACAAGGCTGTAAAGTCCCGGCCGCGCAGTCCGGCTCCGGGAATTCACGACTTCGCCCTGTTCATCTCAGACGTTGCAAGGCTGGAAGAAGAACGGGGTCTTGTATCAGATATGATAGACAATCTGCGCAAACAGCTGCGGGAACTTCTTCCCGACTCCGGGGAGAACCTCGGTTATGACGGCAAGGCGAAGAAGAGTTTGCGGGCCCGTATGGACCTTGCAGTGAAGATGGGCCTTGAGGTGGGTCAGATAAAGGCCGGGAAACCCTAGTGTACGAGGCCGCTTGTGGGTGGGTGTTACGCCGATACCGGTCAGCGTCCCTTTATTGTTCGCAGAAAAATCAAACAGAAATTAGCCTTGAAGAGATTGCTGCGTCCGCGCTCGGGCAGAAGTAGAAATTCTCAGGTAAATCGACGCCGGGATCCCCTGAATCAGCCGGTACGGGTTTTAAGTCGCCGGAATATTAACCGCCGACGCCCGGGTTCCGGAAACCCGAGCCCAGAAAACCCTTGCAGCTCAGATGCCTCGACACGCAGAGCAATTGAAACGCCGAAGGTTTGTGGGTAGTTTATCCGCTTTGATTTAATCCCTTAATAACGCGAGGAGAAACACAAGATGAAAAAACTGCTGCTGACCCCGGGCCCCGTGGCGGTCCCAAGCGAAATAATGGTTGAGATGGCAAGACCGCTCATTCACCACAGAACAAAGGAGTTCGAAGCTATATTCGAGCAGGCAAGACAAGGGCTTAAACATATCTTTCAAACCAAAAATGAAGTTTTCATACTGGCCGCTTCGGGAACCGGAGCCATGGAAGGAGCAGTTGTAAACACTCTGTGTGCCGGCGACAAGGTAATCACTGTAAACGGCGGGAAATTCGGAGAGAGATGGGGAAAGATCGCAAGGGCCTACGGACTTGAAGTGGATGAGGTAGATGTCACCTGGGGCCAGACCGTCTCCACGGCGGTCATAGAGGAAAAACTCGAAAGTGACCCTTCGATAAAAGCGGTTCTTATGCAGGCAAGCGAAACTTCCACCGGAGTCAAGCATCCGACCGACCAGATTGCGGCGATCACCTCGAAAAGAGACGATGTGCTGCTCATAGTTGACGGCATAACCGCTGTCGGAGTGTTTTCGCTTCCGTTTGACGAACTGGGAATAGATGTTCTGGTGGGCGGCTCGCAGAAGGCTTTCATGCTTCCCCCGGGACTTTCATTCGCAGCGATGAGCAAAAAAGCCTGGGAATTCAACAAGACCTCGGACCTGCCGAAATTCTATCTCAATTTTGCCGACTACCAGAAAAGCGCCCAGAAAAACACAACGCCCTGGACCCCGGCCGTTACTCTCATAATCGGGCTGGGCAGGGTTATAGACGGATTCATTGAAGAGGGAATGGACAACATTTACGCAAAACGCGAGCTTGTGTCGCTTGCAACCCGCGAGGCGCTGCGGGCGATCAACATAGATCTGTTCACCACAGACGAAGCAAGTCCGGCTCTTACCGTGGGAGTGGCGCCCCAAGAAATAGGGGCGGGGAAGATAATCTCCGATCTTCAGTCAAAATTCGGCATGACGGTCGCCGGAGGGCAGGATCACGCCAAAGGGAAAATCTTCAGAGTATCCCACATAGGGGACGTCGACCGAAGCGACATGGTGGCGTTTGTATCGGCCCTTGAATCCGTCCTGCAATCTGCGGGGCACGACTTTACGAGCGGAGCCGGCGTTTCCAGGATATCGCAAATGCTGGCAACGAAGTAAACGCTGCTGTCTGAACGACATCCGTCAACCAAACAGACCGAACCCGCTAAAAAGTGTCGTGAAGCGCGCAACAGCATGGGGATGTGTCTTAAGTCTACGGCAGGAAAAGCGCAAAATCAGGAAAAGTGCTTCGAGACAAGCGGATCGTGATCTATTTCGGATATCAGGTAACCGATCCCGTAATAGTCGCCCGAGTTGTGGTAGAGCCTTATTCCCTGGGGAGTCGTAAGGTAGTTTCCCGTTTTTGCGGTTTGCTCGGGGAAATCGACCTCGTCCTGACTTCCGCACTTTTGTAACGTAAGTACCTGATATTACACAAGCGGGTTCCCGCTTGTACACTACACAAGAGCTTTTAAGATGTTTATTAGTCAGCCGGGAGTCCCCGGTCTGTTTTTACCAGGAATCCGCAAGCATGGTCTGCCTGCTGAGCACCGCTCCCACAGCGGAGTAAAGAGATCTCTGCTCCGTGGTGCCCTGAGAAGGTATCAGATACCTCTTATTGGTTCCCCTGTCCACCACCAGGGACGCCTCAACCCTGCCAAGTTCTGACAGTATGGCCCCTTCACTCATCGGTTCCTTTCCCCCATGATAACAGTTGTGCCTGAACCTCAGTATGCGAAGCAGTACGAATGCCGTAAAACAGATGGCCATGTGAGCCTCCACTCTCCTTTGAGTCCAGTGAAACACAGGCCTTACAGCCATTGTGTGCTTCATGACACGAAACCCTTCTTCTATCTTCCATAACTCCCCGTAACAGTCGTATATCCTGGAGGCATCGTATTTGTCAGCAGGAAGACTGGTCCATACCCCGTGAGGACCGTCAAACTTCTCATCCCTCTCCACCGCTTCGGTGTCTACAGACACGGCCCCCGCTTCCACCTTGATGAACCTGCCCCTGCGTCCATTGCCCTTTATCCCCCCTGCTATCCTTCTCTCAAGTTTCTTTAAAGCCTCTTCCCTGTCCTGCGAGTCTTTCCTCGCTCTCTTCTCGCAGTGACGCAGAACAAGCCTCCGTCCTCCCACTTCCATATCCCCAAGTCTTTTACCTTCCCCTATCTCTTTCCAGTCACTGTGTGAGAATACCTTCTCGCTGTCCTCCTCGGACATCCCCCGAAGCCTTGCCGCTACAACCCACTCATACTTATTGCGCTTTAAGACCTCAAGATTCTTTTTGCTCATCATCCCCGCATCCCCCACAAACACCACCCTTTCAAGCTTGATCCTCTTCTTTAACCCCTCTATAGCAGGCTCAAGAGTGCTTACATCAGATGTGTTCCCCGGAAACAGCTCATAACCCAAGGGAAGTCCGTCTTTGGTCTGAAACAGTCCCAGCACCACCTGAACCCTGTGAGGCTTCCCGTCCTTGCTCCACCCCTTCCTTCGAAGATCGTCTTGCGTGTCGCTTGCAAACGAAAGGGTTGTAACATCGAAAAACACAACTTCAACCTTTCCTTCAAAAAGTCCCATAACTTCTTTGCTAACAATGCTCTGAAGCTTCTCAGTACGCTTCTCGTCAACCTTGTCCATCATCCTGTACAGCTTGTCCACAGACACTTCCATTCCAAATTCCCGAGACAGCTTAGAGGTGGTCCCCTTTTTTAGACAGCATTTTTGTTTTCTTAAGTGTATTCCCACCAACGCATAACCATCTTTAAGACTCCCAAAACCATAAACTCTCTGCTCTGTTTGTCTCATTGCTTCAAGCCACATTCTTCTGTGCTGTCCCAAGACCATAGTAAACCTCATCCGGTGTTTTCATTCCAAGCCCCTGATGTGGTCTTTTTTCATTGTAAAAATCTATCCACTTCCCTATACCTGCCCTTGCCGAGGCAACGGATTCATATGCCATCAGATACACTTCCTCGTACTTAACACTTCTCCAAAGCCTCTCCACAAAAACATTGTCTCTCCAGCTTCCCTTGCCGTCCATGCTTATCTTTATATCTCTGTCTTTAAGAACTCCCGTAAACTCTTCACTTGTGAACTGACTTCCTTGATCGGTGTTGAATATCTCGGGCTTATCATACTTGTAAAGCGCTTCTTCCAGAGCCTCCACGCAAAAACTGCTGTCCATTGTGTTAGACACTCTCCAGCTAAGAACCTTGCGCGAGTGCCAGTCCATTACCGCACACAGATACACAAAACCCCTGCTCATCTCTATATACGTTATGTCTGCCGCCCATACCTGCCCGGGAAGCTCTACAGTCTTCCCCCGCAGCAGATACGGGTATATCCTGTGCTCTGCTCCCCCTTTCTTTGTAGTCTGGGGGCCGGGAGCAAGCCCTCGTATCCCCATAAGCCTCATAACACGCTTTCTGCCCACCTGTACGCCCTGTGCCTTAAGGGCGTACACCATCCTTCTTGAACCCTCAAACGGATACTTAATGTAGATCCTGTCAATCTTCTTCATAATCTCTTCGTCCTGCGGGGATACCCCCACAGGTTTGTAGTAAATATTTGAGCGATTTATATCCAGCAGTTTGCACTGCCTTACCAAAGAAAGTGCCCGGCCGCGCACTACCAACTTCTTGCGCCGCTGCCGACCGAGCGCCTTTGATAAAAAATCGTTCTCCAGCGTCAGCTGGCCCACCTTGGATTCAAGCTGGTTTACGTACTTGCTCTCGCCCGCCGCCTTGCTGCCCGCCCCCTGGCCGAACACTTTGTCCGCGGCGTTGCCGAGCTGCTTCTTCTTCCACATGCTTATCTGATTGGGATGAACCTCAAACTGCCGGGCAAGCTCCGCTACTGTCTTGTCTCCTTTTACCGCCAAAAACGCTACCTTTGCCTTGAACTGCGGTGAATGATTACGTCTTTTACTCTTCATTATGTACCTCCTGTATACTCTTTTAGAATACCAAGGAAATACACTTAAGATGCTGTCTGATTTTTGGGGTCCACTTCTAACCAGCACTTTTTTAGAAAGAAGATTGTTTGCCTGCATATATTCAAGTTCTTTTATTCTGGGATTTTCAGCGAGAAAAGCTCTTCTTCCTGCTCTGTTCTCAAAGGAGCTGACAGGTGGTGATTTCACAACAAATCCGTGTTCTCCCTTAAGATATTCTACTGTGATTATTTCAGTATTTCGCCTGTTTTTTCGCTCCACAGAAACAGGTCCATTTCATCGAAATCAAATCCGTTTTTCTTCGTGAATCTTTTAAACTTGTCTTCAATCTCAATGTATTTTGATCTTGAGTGCGGAGCTTGGGCGGACTGCGTTATACCTAGTTCAAACAGACACTGAAGTATATGTTTGTCAAGAATTCCATAGCCGCGAAAACCAACATTTCTTAGAAAATGGCTTGCTTCTTTGAAACCTATTCCCTTTATGTCTTTGTTAAGCGCGAGGAAATCTCTTCGCTTTGCTGGGTCTTCAAAGGAGAGAAGAAGCGATCTTAGCCTGAGTCCGTATTCCCTGGCCAGATAGTCTCTTGTGTGGATCACATGTTTTGAGCGCACGTTTGGAAATCTGTAAACTCCCCGAAGTTTTGCACTCAGCTCATACTCGTCTGCCCTTGGAAGTATGCTCCTTACGGCACTAATGGCGTTCAGTCCCATCTTTGCACTCGTTCCAGCCGTGAATATGCAGAATACGAGCTCTTCAAAGATTGCTTCTTCCGGGGCGTTTTTGATCATATTTTCAAACTCCCCGAGCTTCTTCCTTATTTCCGGGAGTCTGCGCGGAAGATTTTCTCTTATTGAACGTACTCTCAGCATCCGGGATCTGTTATGTGGATGACAAGGTTTTTTCAGCGGTCGGGGGTTGTTGAAAACATATTTTCCACTTCCTGATCTGGGAAACCGATGCTCTGTAGAGAAACGCCAGCTCGCCTGTCCTGTCGCCGGGGATTATCTTGTGGTACATCTTCCTCTGATTGTTCTGTTACAGGAAAGAGAGTTCTGCGGAATGGAAAGGGTTTTTCCCGCTACTATAAGGGAGCTTTCCAGATTGTTAGCCCTTTTTATCTCGTCGATTGAAGTTCCGTATCTTCTCGCTAGAACGTAGATGTTTTCCCCGGGTCGTATTCTGTGCTTTACATATATGACATTTCCTCTTGCGGGTATTTTAAGCCTCTGCCCGGGTCGTATGATTGAACCCGAGAGGTTGTTTGCAGCCTTGAGATCCTCGACAGACGTTCCGAATTTCCTGGCTATCTCCCAGAGGCTGTTGTTGGGCTTTACAGTGTATTTTATGGGTCTTGTCCTGAAAGGACTCTTAACATCCTTGAGACCCTCAACTTTGTTTTTGGCGGCAAGAAGTTCTTTACCGTAACCCTTGGGAACCTTAAGCTTATAGTTGTTTTTCGGGGGAGTGGCACCTCCGATGAGTGAAGGGTTGTATTTGGAAATTTCTTTGTGTCCAATACCAAGCAGGTTTGCGATATGCACAAGACTTTTTCTTGGCGGAACGCTTACGGCTTCATAATTTTTTCCCGTTTCCGTAATCCTGAAACCGTATTTTTCGGGATTCTTGGCCATTATCAAAGCGGCGTTGAATTTCGGCACGTAGTTTCTTGTTTCCCTGGGAAGCTTTTTCGATACTGTCCAGAAATCAGTTGAACCCGTCTGTCTGATAGCCCTAGCCACTCTTTTTTCACCGCAGTTGTAGGCGGCAAGGGCGAGTTCCCAGGAACCGAATTCCTCAAACAGTTTTCTGAGATATCTGGCTGCTGCCACGGTGGATTTTTCGGGGTTCATTCTTTCGTCTACCCAGTGATTTATTCTCAGTCCGTATTTCAGTCCGGTCGGCCTTATGAATTGCCATAATCCTACTGCATTCTTGTTTGAGACAGCTCGGGGGTTAAAACCGCTTTCTATAACAGGTAGATATGCAATTTCCAGGGGAACCCGCTCGGCGCGAAGAGTCTGCCTGATATCTGGAAGATACTTCTCGGAGCGTTTGAAAATCAGGGTAAAATTCTTCTTTCCTTTTCCCGAAGAAAACCGTCGGATGTAGTGCTCAACTCTTGAGTTTCTTTTTATCTCGAATTTTATGTCTTTATGACTCTCCAGAGTGAGTGAAGGTTGGGTTTTTGAGATTTTTTTAGCTGCGGACTCTGTGTTCAGCGCCTGCGGGTTTTGTTTTTCAAAATTAACAGGTTTCAGGATTTCAGGGTCCGGATGTGTCTGAGCGGTTTTCCGAGCTTCCTCAGCCGTTGAGGTCTTTTTGCCTGTTTCGGGGTATTTTTTCTGTAATTTCTGGAAATGCTCAGAGTACTGGACTAGACCTGAGGCTGTAACGGACACCCACGGAGAAAAGACGGCGAGGGCAATGCAGAATATGACTTTTAGATTCATGTTAGCTGAGAATTGCACGCTTGACTGACCATTGAGTGGCCGTTTTGCATCAATGGAAAGATTCCGGTTTGTTTTCCGGTAGGTTATTTGTACAATAACTCTAGTCACATAGTTTCAATAGTCAAAATATAGAGAGGTGGTCCCCTTTTTTAGACAGCATTTTTGTTTTCTTAAGTGTATTCCCACCAACGCATAAACATCTTTAAGAATCCCAAAACCATAAACTCTCTGCTCTGTTTGTCTCATTGCTTCAAGCCACATTCTTCTGTGCTGTCCCAAGACCATAGTAAACCTCATCCGGTGTTTTCATTCCAAGCCCCTGATGTGGTCTTTTTTCATTGTAAAAATCTATCCACTTCCCTATACCTGCCCTTGCCGAGGCAACGGATTCATATGCCATCAGATACACTTCCTCGTACTTAACACTTCTCCAAAGCCTCTCCACAAAAACATTGTCTCTCCAGCTTCCCTTGCCGTCCATGCTTATCTTTATATCTCTGTCTTTAAGAACTCCCGTAAACTCTTCACTTGTGAACTGACTTCCTTGATCGGTGTTGAATATCTCGGGCTTATCATACTTGTAAAGCGCTTCTTCCAGAGCCTCCACGCAAAAACTGCTGTCCATTGTGTTAGACACTCTCCAGCTAAGAACCTTGCGCGAGTGCCAGTCCATTACCGCACACAGATACACAAAACCCCTGCTCATCTCTATATACGTTATGTCTGCCGCCCATACCTGCCCGGGAAGCTCTACAGTCTTCCCCCGCAGCAGATACGGGTATATCCTGTGCTCTGCTCCCCCTTTCTTTGTAGTCTGGGGGCCGGGAGCAAGCCCTCGTATCCCCATAAGCCTCATAACACGCTTTCTGCCCACCTGTACGCCCTGTGCCTTAAGGGCGTACACCATCCTTCTTGAACCCTCAAACGGATACTTAATGTAGATCCTGTCAATCTTCTTCATAATCTCTTCGTCCTGCGGGGATACCCCCACAGGTTTGTAGTAAATATTTGAGCGATTTATATCCAGCAGTTTGCACTGCCTTACCAAAGAAAGTGCCCGGCCGCGCACTACCAACTTCTTGCGCCGCTGCCGACCGAGCGCCTTTGATAAAAAATCGTTCTCCAGCGTCAGCTGGCCCACCTTGGATTCAAGCTGGTTTACGTACTTGCTCTCGCCCGCCGCCTTGCTGCCCGCCCCCTGGCCGAACACTTTGTCCGCGGCGTTGCCGAGCTGCTTCTTCTTCCACATGCTTATCTGATTGGGATGAACCTCAAACTGCCGGGCAAGCTCCGCTACTGTCTTGTCTCCTTTTACCGCCAAAAACGCTACCTTTGCCTTGAACTGCGGTGAATGATTACGTCTTTTACTCTTCATTATGTACCTCCTGTATACTCTTTTAGAATACCAAGGAAATACACTTAAGATGCTGTCTGATTTTTGGGGTCCACTTCTGAGTTATGGAAAATAATTCACTAGCAACCTGTGGCGGGGTTTTCCTTGTTGTTGTTCATAGTTTTTCATAAAATCTTTTCCTTAAGTTTATTGGGGGTCACCACAGATTGAGCGGAAAAACAATAGCGATTCTTTTCGGCGGTGTTTCGGTTGAGCATGAAGTATCGCTTGTATCTTCAAGGTTTATCATCAGCAACTTTGATCCTTCAAAATTTTCTCTGCTGCCAGTTTTTATCTCTAAAGACGGCAGATGGCGTAGAGCCGTTGTTCAAAACTGGCAGGAGGGACATCCTCCGGCCCTAGTTCCCGACTCCGAAATTGTTCCCATGCTCTGCGGTTCTCCCCCTGGCCGTTTTGCTGAAATAGTCGGGAAAGAAATAAAGGAGATTTTTTCTGTGGACGCCGTTTTCCCGGTTCTTCACGGAACCTTTGGCGAGGACGGATCGGTACAGGGCCTGATCGATCTTATGGGTGTTCCCTGTGTGGGGGTTGACCTGCTTGGGTCTTCGCTCTGCATCGACAAGATAGTTTCAAAAACTATTCTCAGGGATAAGGGTATTCCGGTTGCTCCGTTTTTCGGTTTCGCAAAAACAGACTGGCAAAACGACAGTGAAGCCGTTCTCCGCCGCATAGAAGACGAAATAGGATTTCCGTGCTTCGTCAAATCCTCGAATCTGGGTTCAAGCGTGGGAGTTTCAAAGGTGAGCTCTCCCGGAGCAGCTGCTGGTGCGGTGGAAGCCTCTTTTGATTTTTCTGAAAGGGTGATTGTTGAGAGGGCCGTAATGAATCTCAGGGAAGTGGAGGTAAGCGTAATAGGGAATCAGCGCCCTCAGGCCTCGGTTCCCGGGGAACTTGTTGTGGAGGGAGGTTTTTACGATTATGAAAAGAAGTACCACGACAAGTCAACAGAAATCCGGATTCCGTGCGACCTTGCCCCCGAGATTCAGCAGAGGGTGAGAACCCTCGCCGTTGCTTCCTATGCCGCCCTTTACTGCGTCGGTATGGCAAGGGTAGATTTTCTTGTTGACTCCGATACGGACCAAGTGTTTGTAAGCGAGATAAACACAATCCCCGGATTTACTCCTGTAAGCATGTATCCGAAGTTGTGGGAGGCAAGCGGGCTTCCCGTCGGTGAGATGCTCGAGATGCTTGTTGATCTGGCAGAGCAGAGGCATCGTATGAAAATGGAGCTCAGAACTGATTTTGCCGGTTCCCGGTAGGGTTTACTTGCCGAGAATGTCGTTTCTCTGTCCCCGGAAGAACACCAGGAAGACGACTCCGATGATTATGGAAGCTCCTCCCAGAAGTTTCGTAACCGATGGCAGGTCGTCAAAGAAGACATGTGCGAAGATCAGCACGAAAATCGATTCCATCGGCAAAACGGCGGTTGTTCGTGAGATATCCAGAAGCTTTATGGCGTGGAACTGACTTCCTTTGGCTATATATGCTCCGCATGCTCCCCCGCATGTCATCACGAGCGCCTGCTTCAGGCTTGGAGACTGGAAAGTGCCGGTTAATATCAGGTAAATGAAAAGGACTATGGAGACTCCCAGGCTTCTGAGTGTCGCGACTGTCAGCATGTTCAGGTCCTGGGCTGTTTTTTTTACCATAAAAGAGAGAAACGAATATAAAAACGCGGCCCCGATTGCCATAACGGTTCCAAAAATCAGGTAATCCTCTCTCTGGTAAGCGACCACCGCTCCGCCGGCCACCGTCATTGCTATTCCTACGCTCTCCCACCTGTTAAGCCTTTCGCCGAGAAAGATTATGCCGAGCAGAAGTGCAAACAGCGTCTGGGCCTTCATCAAAAACGAGGTAAGAGCGGGTCCGATCGTCCACAGAGCAACCATCCACAAGGCCGCCCCCGCCGAGGTTATAACGGAACTCCAGATGAAGATGGCACGGTACTCGCGTATTCTTCCAAGTTCCTTTCTCTGCGAGCGAAGAAAGGGAAACACTATTAAGGCGACCACAAAAGCCCCGAAAAACCAGAAAAAAGTGGTGGTCTCGGGGTGAAGGTCATCCGGCTCAAGCGCTTTTCCTACTGCGTAGGAAAGCGCCGTGAAAAAAGCGGTGGCTATCAGAAACAGATAGCCTTTTATAGGAAGCTTCTGTTCCTTATCCTTTTTTTTCATTTAACTTTTGTGTTTCTCCATAACCAGGCCACAGCTGCCCCCGAGATATTATGCCAGATGCTGAAAAGCGCGGCGGGAAGGGCTGAGAGATAGCCGAAGTGCATATGGGAAAGAGCTGCCGCGAGCCCGGAATTTTGCATCCCCACCTCAACGGATATAGCCCTGGCGCTGCTTTCCGTAAAACCCATCGCCTTCGCTATGAGATAACCGCATGCAAGACCGGCAGCGTTGTGAATGATGACTATGAGGAAAATCCCCGCGCCGATTGTTTTTATGGATTCAGCGTTCAAAGCCACTATTATTGCCACGGCAAAAGCTATGACGAGAGACGATACTGATGGAAGAAAAGGCAGGAGGATCTCTGATTTTTCTCCGAGAAGCTTCCTCAGGGTCACTCCTAAAAGCACAGGCAGCAGCACTATCTGAAGTGCGGAGATAAAAAGGTCAGCTACCGGAACGTCTATCCATCTTCCTGCGTAGACGTACATGAGTGCGGGCAGAAGAAACGGACAGAGCAGGGTTGAAACAGAAGTCAGGGTTACGGAAAGTGCGAGATCGCCCCTTGCAAGATAGGTGATTACGTTTGATGCCGTTCCCCCGGGACATGAACCCACCAGAACGACCCCTGCGGCGATCAGCGGATCTGTGCCTAAGGCAAAGACAAGGAGGAAACCCAAAAGAGGCATCACGGCGTATTGAGCGAAAATGCCTGTTAGGATTTCAAGCGGTCTTGAGAAAACTTCCCTGAAGTCGTCAGTTTTTAGCGTTATTCCCATAGCGAACATTATCACCGCCAGCATGGGCACTATGAGGAATCCCAGATCTTTGAAAACCGAGGGAAAAAAGTACGCTGCGGCCGAAAACAGGATTATCCAGACCATGAAAAACCTTGTTATAAGGTCTGCCAGCGAGACTAAAACGCTTTTGGTTGAATTCAATTTTGTCTGTTACCGTCGGGACTGCCCGGGAAGCGGTCGACGGAGAGCCCTATCGCTTTGGCTCAACTGCGATTGCTATCTTTGAGAACCCCTGGTCTTTTGCCAGATCCATGGTGCTTACCACCGGGCCGTGCATGGCCTGGGAGTCCGCCCTTATTATTACCAGAGTGTCTTTGTCGGGTATTTTCTCAAACTCCTTCTTTAAGGAGCCGGCAGAGCGCATAAGCGCGTCGTTGAAGTAGACTTTTCCGTCCTTGGCAATGTGTATGTTTACATCTTTTATTTCAACGATTTCGCCGGTTGCCTTCGGAAGGTTGACTTTTATGCCGCTCGATATGGCGAAATTAAGCGTAAGAGCAAAGAAAATGAGAAGATTGAAGACCACATCAACTATAGGGGCAAGATCTATGCCGGATCTGCCGGAATCTTTTCTCTGGGTGAATCTCATAGGGACGCCTTCGTGGAAAAAGCTTCAAGTATCTTTTTGCCTTCTTCCTCAAGCTCGGAAATTATCTCCTTGAATTTCCCATCGGTGTATTTGTAGGTTATAAGTGCCGGGATCGCAATTGTGAGTCCCAGGGCCGTTGTATAAAGTGCTTCCGATATGCCTCCCGCCAGAGAAGGCGGATCCACTATGTCTTTTTCCGATATGACGGCGAACACCTTTATCATGCCGGATATTGTTCCGAGAAGCCCGATAAGGGTGCTTATGCTGCTTATGGTAAGCAAAGTCTCAATATATTTTTCAAGACCCTTCGCCTCGGCCTTTCCGACAGTTTCAATGGCTTCATGCATCTGCTCCTTGGATTTGCCTGAATTCTGCGCGGCGGCCAGAGCCATTCTGGCCACAGCGGAATCGTTTGATGCGGACAGGGATCTTGCTTCTTCAATCCCCTTTGTCTGGACAGTCTTGTACAGGCTTGAAAGAAACTCTTCGGGGAGAATCTTTTTCCTCTGAAGTGTATAAAGTTTCTGAAGAAAAATCGCAAGTCCGAATATGGAACATAAAATAAGGGGGAAGATATATATTCCGCCCTTGGTGAACAGATCAGTAATTGCTTCCATTGGGATTTATCCTTGAATAGAGAGGTTTTTGCTCCGAGGTCTGAATTTTCAATAAAACGAAACTATTATAAAGCAAATCCGGGTTTTGTCCAAGGCAGGGTTGGGCAATTGCCTTGTTCTGCCTGCTCATGGCGAGTGTCCCGCACCCGGCCCGCTCTGCCGAATTCTGTATTGCGTAATTGTTTTCCGATGTTTTTTTCGGGTAGGTTTTTCTGACTTCAGACCTTTGGGAACTTAATAATGATCAATTCTGATTTTGAATATACCGACGGCGAACTTTACGTTGAGGGAGTCGCCGTAAGCAGGATATGCGAGGATTTCGG
The DNA here is from genome assembly GCA_965200595.1 of Thermodesulfobacteriota bacterium. GTDB lineage: Bacteria > Desulfobacterota_D > UBA1144 > Nemesobacterales > Nemesobacteraceae > Nemesobacter. The sequence continues at coordinate 157,561 of CBDAUE010000005.1, forward strand.
AACTCCTGTGTATATCTACAGCCATAATTCTATCCGCTCAAACTTCATTGAGTACAAGGAGGCGTTTTGCGAAATCGACCCCCTGATCTGCTATTCCGTAAAGGCGAACTCAAATATATCCGTACTCAGGATTTTCTCCTCAATGGGGTCGGGTTTCGACATAGTCTCCTCAGGGGAGCTGCGCAGGGTCGTTGCCGCCGGGGGGGACACCTCGAAAGTGGTGTTCTCGGGAGTCGGAAAAACCGAGGAGGAGATAAAAGACGCAATCCGCTCCCGGATACTTTTTTTCAATGTGGAATCCGAAGCGGAGCTTCACAAGATAAACGACGTGGCTGTCTGTCTGGGAGAAAAGGCCCCGGTTGCAATAAGGGTTAATCCTGATGTTGATCCCGACACCCATCCGTACATATCTACGGGTTTTGAGAAAAGCAAATTCGGGATCGGAATCGAAAAAGCAGTGGATGTCTACAGAAACGCCTCGCGGATGAAGGGAATACAGATAAGGGGAATTGACGCCCATATAGGTTCCCAGATATTTGATCTTTCCTCCTTTACCGAATCCATTTCGAAGCTTGTCTTTCTGGCCGACAAGCTCAAAAGCGACGGAATAGAGATTTCCTACATCGATATAGGAGGTGGTCTCGCCATAAGCTACGACAGAAAGGAAAATCCCCCGGCAAAATCTGAGTACGCTCGAATTTTCGAGGAACATCTTCGCGGCACAGGTTACGGACTGGTCGTTGAGCCCGGAAGATCGATGGTCGGCAACGCGGGGATAATGTCCACCACGGTGCTTTATGTCAAAGAGGGGGTCTCGAAGAAATTTGTAATAGTCGATGCCGCGATGAATGACCTTGTAAGACCTGCGTTTTACGATTCTTTCCACCGGATAGAGCCGGTGCATGCGGGCGTTTCTGAATCCCGCGAGGTAGTGGACATAGTTGGCCCGATATGCGAATCGGGCGATTTTCTGGCCAGACAGAGGAGTTTTCCCGAAGTGTCCGCGGGCCAACTGCTTGCGGTTTTCAGCGCCGGGGCGTACGGTTTCGTGATGTCGTCCAATTACAACACAAGACCCCGGGCTGCCGAGGTTCTTGTAAGCGGACAGAACTACTGCGAGATAAGGGCCAGGGAAACTTTTGAGGATCTGCTAAAAGCCGAGAGCATAGCGGAATTTCTCTAGCGCCGAAACGCCTGCCGGCAGTTAAGTGTTATGAAACAGGATTTTAACGGGCTTAAGGTGACGTCTTTTGAAAGTCGCCGCTGCGAGGAGATGGAAAAACTTATCTCTTATCACGGCGGTGTGCCCAGGGTCGCACCCTCGATGAGGGAAGTCTCCGATCTTAAAAGTCCTTATGTTGCCGGATTTGCCGATGATCTCTTTTCGGGCAGTATCGATCTTCTTGTTCTCATGACGGGAGTAGGCACGCAGATCCTGTCCGATATCGTAATTGCCGAGTCGGGAGAGAGCAGATATCTGGATGCGCTGCGCGCGACGACGATTATTGCCAGAGGTCCCAAACCCGTCGCGGCCCTTCGCAGATTCGGGATAAGACCGGATATAACCGTTTCCGAGCCGAATACGTGGAGAGAGATACTTTCCACTTTTGAGCAAAAAAACATGTCGCTTGAGAATATGGTTGTCTACGTTCAGGAATACGGTGTCTCCAACGGGGAGTTTCTCGCCTCGCTTGCAAAAACAGGGGCTGACGTAAGAAGAATTCCCATCTACAGGTGGGCTCTGCCGGAGGATCTGGGTCCGCTGCGCGATGCCGTAAGGTCCGTATCCGAAGGTGAGCAGGACTGTCTGTTGTTCACAAGCTCTCAGCAGGTATCCAATCTTTTCGAGGTGGCGGCCGGGCAGGGATGTGCGGACAAGCTCGCTGAAGGAATGAAAAAAGCCCTTGTATGCTCAATCGGACCGACCACCACGGAGACGCTCAGGCAAAGAGGAATATCCGTTGACTATGAGCCGGACAGTCCGAAAATGGGAAACATGGTGAGAGAGCTGGCCAGAAGGTCGGGCGCGCTTCTCACCAAAAAAAGAACGGCTTTTCAAAACGGGGTAAATACCAGGAACTGGAACCGCGTTCAGATGGTCTGGTCGGCGGACGCCTCGCATGATCAGAGAAAAAAGCTCACTTCTTCAGGGGCATTCATGAAGGCGTGCCGGCTTGAAAAAACCGATTATACTCCCATCTGGCTTATGCGCCAGGCCGGCAGATTCCTCAGGGAATACAGGGAGGCCCGCTCCCGCGTTTCTTTCAAGGAGTTTTGCAAGACCCCGGATATGGCCTCTGAAATTACGCTGATGGTGGTTGACCGCTTCGGTGTGGACGCGGCCATTATTTTCTCAGACATACTGCTTATACTTGAACCTCTGGGACTTTCTCTTGAGTATTCAAGCGTCGATGGCCCCGTGATAGCCAAGCCTCTTAGGACCCGCAGACATATAGAGGCTCGAAGGAGCTTTGATCCCCAGAGCATGGATTTTGTCTACGAGGCTTTGCGTGTCACGAGAAGGGCGCTTGCCCCCGAAGTTTCACTCATTGGTTTTAGCGGAGCCCCCTTTACAGTGGCTTCCTATGCGGTTGAGGGAAGCGGTTCAAAAAACTACGTAAACACGAAAAAACTTATGTACTCGGATCCTTCCCTGTGGGAGAGGCTGATGGAGATTCTGACCGACAGCATCTCGGATTATCTGTGTGCCCAGATAGATGCCGGGGCCGATGCCGTGCAGATTTTCGACAGCTGGGCGGGTTGTCTCTCCCCGGCCGACTATCAGAGATTTGTCTTTCCGCACGTAAAAAAACTTATCTCGGCGCTTCCGCCCGAAGTTCCGGTAATATTGTTCGGAACCGGGACCAGTTCCCTGCTCGGACTCATGGGGGATACCGGTGCGGGAGTTATCGGTCTTGACTGGAGAGTGGACATTCTAGACGGCTGGCAGATGGCAGGAAGTTCTCTTGCGGTCCAGGGAAACCTTGATCCGGTTTCAATGCTCTCAACCCCGTCTCATGTCGTGCGGGAGGCCAGGAAAATACTGGACAGGGTGGGAGGCAGGCCCGGGCATATATTCAATCTGGGTCACGGTGTGCTGCCGCAGACGCCGGTTGACAATGTTCTGAGGCTGATTGACGAAGTTCACGAGTATTCCGCGCAAATGCAGGTTTAGGGAGAAGTTCCATGCAGAACAATTTTGACGCCGTAATGATGATCGGATACGGGGCTCCGGAGAAAAAAGAGGACATAATGCCCTTTCTCAGGAATGTTGCCAGCGGCAGACCAATACCGGAGCAGCGGCTGCGGGAAGTCGCCCATCACTATGAAATCTTCGACGGGAAGTCTCCACTCAACGAATTCACTTACAGACAGGCCCGGAAGCTTGAGAAACTTCTTTCCGGCTGGGGGTACGATCTTCCGGTTTACGTCGGAATGAGGAACTGGCATCCGTTTATTAAGGATTCCCTTGAGCAGATGCGGGAAAACGGCGTCAAGAACCTTGTGGGTATTATAATGGCCGTTTACCGTTCCGATGCGAGCTGGGAGAGATACATGAGGGATGTGAACGAGGCCTGCGAAGATCTCGGGATGGATCTTCGTGTGGAATATGTTCCTCCGCTTTTTAATCATCCTCTTTTCATAGAAGGTTCGGCGGCCAGGGTTGCGCAGCGAATGCGCGAGATTCCCGAGGGGAGGCTCGATACCACCATGCTGGTCTTCACGGCCCACAGCATTCCCGAGAAGATGTCGGATCTGTCTCCCTATGCCTTGCAGTTTGAAACTTCCTCCATGCTGGTGGCGGACAGAGTCGGACACAAAAAATGGATGATCGCCTATCAGAGCAGAAGCGGTTCTCCAAACGAGAAATGGCTTGAACCGGACATACGCGACGTAATAGGCCGCCTTGCCGGTCAGGGTTTCACGGATATCGTGATTCAGCCTATAGGATTTGTCTGCGATCATATCGAAGTGCTTTTTGATATAGGTGTTGAGGCGGCCGAGGCCGCGCGCGAGTGCGGAGTGAACCTCTACAGGGCGGAGACCGTAAACGACGATGACCGCTACATAATGGCTCTGGGCGACGGGGTGTTGAGGCTTATCGATTCAGAAAATTCGCGGCAATAAGTCCAACGAGTAAGATAATTCGTTATGAGAGTTGCGATTGTCGGCGCGGGGATCTCCGGTCTTTGCTCGGCCCACTATCTGCGGAAGTTCTGTCGAGAGGGCGATGTTCCCCTTGAACTCGTGCTTTTCGAGTCGTCCGCGCGTCCGGGCGGGGTTTTTGAGACTGTAAAGACGGGGGATATGGTTCTTGAACTCGGCCCCGATTCTTTTATAACTTCAAAGCCCTGGGCGCTTGAACTTGCAAAAGAGCTTGGACTTGAGGATTCGCTTCTCGGGGTGGGATACGGCCAGCGGAAAAACACCTTTGTTTATCATGGGCAAAGGCTCCAGGCGCTTCCTGAGGGTTTTTTCCTGATGGCCCCCTCAAAGCTTCTTCCCTTTCTGCGCAGCGGACTGTTCAGCCTCGGGGCCAAGCTGAGAGTGCTTTTTGAGCCTCTGGTTCCGCGCGGCGGGAAAAAGGATGAGAGCGTCCGTTGCTTTGTTGAGAGGAGATTCGGAAGGGAGATCTTTGAGAAGGCCGCGCAGCCTCTTCTGGGCGGAATCTACATGGCTGACGCAGAAAAGCTCAGTCTTTCTGCCACAATGCCCCAGTTCCTCGAAATGGAGAAGAGGAGCGGAAGCGTTCTTCGGGATCTTCTTCGCAATCCGCCGACCTCCGTCGGAGAGAGCGGAGCCAGGTACGGCCTTTTTCTCACTCCGGCCGAAGGCATGTCCGTTATCATCGAAAGACTCTGCGAAAATGCCGAATTTGCAGGGCAGTATTTTGAGTGCCCGGTCCTTTCTCTTGAAAAATCAGATAATGGATGGATTGTCAGTTCTGACCGTGGGGAAGAGGAGTTTGATGCTGTTATTCTGTCTGTAGGAGCCGTTGCGGCCGGCCGGCTGCTTCGTGATGTTGATCCGCAGCTTGCAGCTGGACTCTCGGCCGTGCGATATGTTTCTTCCGTCGTTGCGGCTCTTGTTTTCAATGAGAAGGATTTCCGTGGTCTTCCAGACGGTCTGGGGATCATAATTCCTTCCAGGGAGGGAATGAACCTTGTTGCGTGTTCGCTGTACAGCAGCAAGTTTCCCGGAAAATCCGGGAGCGGAAAAACAGTAATAAGATGTTTTCTCGGAGGGGAACTTAATCCCGATGCGGTACTCTGGGAAGATGGGCAGCTAAAATCCGTCTTAAGGGAAGAACTTGCGAGGGTTTTCGGATTCGACAACCAACCGACAGAGGTTTATATCAGGAGATACAAGATGTCCATGCCGCGCTTTGCGCCGGGACACAAAGAGAATATCTCGGACGTTATGCACCGGCTTTTGCTGCAATCCGGGATTGCCCTTTGCGGAGCCGCTTATTTCGGGGTCGGAATTCCGGATTGTATACGTTCATCGGAGCTTGCGGCCAGAAAAATTTGTGCAGATATGATTCGTTGATTTGAAACGCGACACAATAAAAGCAGTTACGATGCCGCAGTACTTTTCCTGAGCTGTCGAGGCCAAGATCCTCACACACTAGGGCTCGGCCACCGAGTTTCCAGTTCGGCTTCCAGCAGTTGTGTGGCTTGTTGATCCAATCGTAGAACAAACCGAAATACAGAAGTGATAAATTAATCCGCTGTCCGGCCCCAACCGTTTCGGAAACCGCGCTTCCGTCACGACTGGCCAGCCGCAGCCGGTGGCTTCAGGTTTTCTTGAAAACCCACTTCCATATATTTATACTTACAAAAATATTGTAAAAGGCCGTGAAGCTATGCGGTCGAACGGAGGTTTTAGAAATGGCGGATTATGCAAACCCGGATGTTTTAGTAAGCACGGACTGGGTAGAGGAGCATATCGACGATCCCGATATCGTTATAGTGGAATCGGATGAGGACATATTGCTTTATGAAATAGGACACATAAGAAATTCGGTGAAATTCGACTGGCAGACAGAGCTTCAGGATCAGCTTGTAAGGGACTACGTTAGCAGGGAAGACTTTGAGGCATTGCTTTCCGAAAAAGGCATTTCAAACGATCACGCCGTGGTTTTCTACGGGGACAGGAGCAACTGGTGGGCCTGCTACGCGTTTTGGACCTTCAAAGTGCTTGGACATGAAAAATGCCTTATAATGGACGGCGGCAGGCAGAAATGGGTTGACGAGGGGAGAGACATGGTAAAAGAGGTTCCCGAGAGGCCGAAAACCGATTACAAAGTTTCGGCTGTCGACGAATCGATAAGGGCTTTTCGTGACGATGTTCTTGAACACATGAGTTCGGGCAAGCCACTTGTCGATGTCCGTTCTCCGAAGGAATATTCGGGGGAACTGCTTCATATGGAGGCCTATCCTCAGGAAGGTGCGCTTCGCGGAGGACATATTCCGGGTGCGGTAAACGTCCCTTGGGCCACAGCCGCCAATGAGGACGGAACTTTCCGCTCGGCCGACGAGCTTGTCGAGATATACGAAAAGGGGCAGGGACTGATCAAGGATCAGGACGTGATTGCCTACTGCAGGATAGGGGAGCGCTCTTCTCACACTTGGTTTGTTCTTACCTATCTCCTCGGGTTTGAGAACGTCAGGAATTACGATGGCTCGTGGACCGAGTGGGGGAACCTTGTAAGGGCTCCGATAGAAAAATAAAAGGAGAAAGCTTTTTTGCGTGAATGAGAAAGGATGCGGTCTTGCGGGTCCGCATCCTTTTTTTTGAAATTGCGGAAAATGACCAGAGCAGAGGAAATAGTCAGGGAATTTCAGGAGGCGGACCGTCAGGAAATGATAGAGCTTCTGATAGATTATTCAGAAGATCTTCCTGAGATTCCAAGTAGATTCGCCGAGCTTGCGGACAGGGATCATAACAGGGTGCACGAGTGCGAAACCCCGGTTTTTATCTGGGTTGAGATTAAAGGTGGAAAGGCGCGTATATTCGCCGATGTCCCGGAACCGTTTCCGACTGTGAGAGGGCTTGTGTCGGTTCTTGTGAGTGCCTTTGATGGCCTGAGTCCTGAGCAGATCGAATCTGCTCCGGTGGATTTCATCTCTCAGCTGGGGCTTGCCCAGAAGCTCGGAATAAGAAGGGTAAGGGGTTTAAGTGCGGTTTACGCGAGAATAAAAAACGAGGTCAAAAGGCGCGGAGCGGTCACGTGATTGAAGAAGAAAGAATGAAAATGATCATGGATCACTATGAAAATCCGAGAAACTTCGGCCCGCTTGAGAGCCCCACGGTGACTCTCAGGGGCGGCAACCCGAATTGCGGAGACACGCTGAATATCTATATCCGTACATCCGATGCGGACGTCATAGAAGATATAAGTTTTGACGGGCAAGGCTGCACGATAAGCCAGGCCGCGGCTTCCCTTCTTACGGAATTTATAAAAGGAAAGACCGTGGACCGGCTCAGAGAGATCGACTCGGACCACCTCAGAGAATTTCTTGGCAAGGACATTATGATAACCCGCCCGAAGTGCAGCCGCCTCGCTCTTGAAACCCTGAAATCATGGGCAAGGAATTTTAACAGGGGAAAAACCGCCTGATTTTTGGTATACTCCACTTTACAATCAACCAGACTAAAGGAGATTTTGAACGATGGAAAACGGCAAACTCGATGAAACGGTTCTGGGCAAAAGAATTGAGGAAGCGCTTAAATACCCGCTTTTTGATTCCATATTCAACAGGCGCTCAAGAAGGTTCGGTCTCGGGATGGAGCTTAAGGACAGCACTCTTGAGTTTAAGTCGAATTATGATCCTGTACCGCTCACAGAGGTGGAGGAAGCGCTTTTGGTGTGGGCCGGAACGGGACTCACCGGGCTTTGTCTTGCTGACCTGCCGCCCGAAAACGGGATAGACCTTCTGTGTCAGTGGACAGGAAGAACCTGGCCTTCTGCGTGTAACAACCACGGGACTGAGCTTTTTTTCACAAACGACGACGGTCTTTACCACGTGGACGTGAAGAACATGCTTCCCAAGGAGCATGAGATCGACATGTTTTTTTCTCTCTCTCGCGAAGGGAAAATCGCCAGAGTTCTGGAACTCTACAAGGAAAGCATTAACAAGCTTGAGGACGGAAGGGCCGACATGCCCGACAAGATGCCGGGGCTTTTTGAGTTTAACCAGTGGAATACCAACAAGCAGGGCACCACACTTTTTGTTCCGGTCACGGACGTTACCGAGGAGTACCTGAATCTTCTCACCCTTTACTGCAGCCATAGTTACGGGTTCACAATTATAGACGATCTTACCGGAAAGCCTGCGGGCGTTGAGAAGTGGGTGGAGAAGGGCAGACTGAAGGGCGAGATCAAGCTTTCCCTGTTTGACCTTGAGGTGAGAATTCTTACAGGACTTAATGTCGAGCAGGCGTTTATCACGCAGAACATGGCCCTTGCTCTTCAGCCCCTGGGGCTTGCCGGATGGGCGTTTACAGGCTTTATACCGAGGTTTGCCATGGGAGCCGCCCCGAATCTGTTCAAGGGTCTTGGATTTAGGTTTGTCCAGCCGAAAAAAGGTACGATAGATCCTCCCACGACTGTTCCCGTAGGAAAGGACGGGGTCTTTGAAGCTTACTGCCCGCCCTACTATGAAAACATGGATGATGCGATTGATCACTTCTTGTCCCATAAATGGAGAGCGTGGGAATCCGACAGGCCTTTCCCGTACACGGAGCCTGACAGGCATCTGATGAAGGCCCCCAGGCCCACGGACACCACCATACAGATTGTAAGGGATGTCGCTAACTATATTTATGACACTTACGGCAGATTTCCCGCGTTTGTGGATCCCATGTATATGAGGTTAGTTTTTCAGGCGATGCACATAGACGTGGATTTCTATGACCAGTATTACCCGAAGGGTTCCTATTCGGACAGGCATCTGCAGGCTTTTCTCGAGAACAATCCGGACCAGAAAGACCGGTTCGAAAAATAGCATCTGCCCTATGTATATAATTTAACTCGGTTTGCATCAGGGGATAAAGCCAGTCATGCGCGTAGCTATAATCGGAAATGGGGTAACGGGGGTTGCGGCCGCCCTGAGTATACGCAGGCTCCAGCCCGACTGGGAGATCGTCATGATCTCGGGCGAATCTTCTTTTCACTATTCCCGTCCGGCGCTCATGTACATATTCATGGGCCATATGAACTACAAGGACACCAAGCCCTACGAAGACAGTTTCTGGAGAAAAAACCGAATTGATCTGTTGCGGGGCTGGGTTGCCAGAATCGATACCGCCGGGAAAAAGCTCATTATGCACAAAAAGGATCCCGTTTCCTTTGATAAGCTGCTTATCGCCACGGGATCCAAGTCAAACAAATTCGGGTGGCCTGGCCAGGATCTCGCAGGAGTCCAGGGTCTGTACAGTCTTATGGATCTCAGGCTTCTTTACGACAACGTGAAGGGAGCCCGAAGCGCCGTTATCGTCGGGGGAGGGCTGATCGGGATAGAACTTGCCGAAATTCTCCATTCTCGCAACATCCACGTCACATTCTTGGTGAGAGAACAGTCCTACTGGACTAACATCCTTCCTGTTGAGGAATCTAAGATGATAAACCGTGTGATTCTGGAACAGGGGATTGATCTCAAAATCTCAACGGAACTTAAGGAAATAGCAGGGGACGATTCAGGAAGAGTGCGGGGAGTTGTAACTAACAAAGAGGAGTTCATAGAGTGCCAGATCGTCGGTCTCACTGCGGGGGTGAGTCCCAACATAGCTCTTGCCAAGGCAAGCGGGATAAAGACAGGCAGGGGGATTCTGGTTGACTGGAGCTTTAGGACTGATACCCCGGATGTGTTTGCTGCCGGGGACTGTGCCGAGATAATCACCGAGGGTGAGGCAAGAAACCTTATTCAGCAGGTCTGGTACACCGGGAAGAATCAGGGAAAAGTGGCTGGAGAGGCAATAGCCGGCCGAAGCAGCGTTTATGACCCCGGAATATGGTACAACTCAGCCAAATTCTTTGATCTTGAGTATCAGACTTACGGAACGGTGAGAAATGTTCCTGTCGAGGGAGAAGACAATTTTTACTGGGAGCATTCCGATCATGTCCGTTCAATAAGAATTGTTACTAAAAACGGAGCCGTATGCGGTATAAACGTTATGGGTCTTCGCTACAGCCACAGAGTCTGCGAGAGCTGGGTAGCGGAGAAAAGATCTCTTGACTATGTGCTTGATCATCTCAGGGAAGCCAATTTCGATCCCGAGTTCTACGAAGAATGTGAAGAGGAAATAATAAAGGAGATAAGGAAACAGGTTGCATAATGGAACAAAACACTATAGATCACGATTTTGACGAAGAAGTTCTCGGTTTTGAGGAGCCGGAAAAGGCCTCGTCCAAGCAGCTTGGAACTGGAGAAAAGCTTTCTCTTGCTATTCTGGGCTTCGGAATACTGATGTTTGCTCTCCAGTCCATGGGTATGCCTCCGGGCGGCACTTGGGCAGGTTTTCTTCTTGTATTCCTTCCTGTTTTCTTCGGCACGGTGTTTTACTTCTACCTTAACTTCAAAGGCACTGTCCCCGGAATCAAGCATGATAACATCTATTTCAGGGGGCTGACCAACAAGGGGGTTCTCGGCTGGCTTGTCGGCATTGTTTTCACCGGTTTCTACATAGCTCTTTATTGGTTTCCCGAATACCTGGCGGGGGGAATAAAGATCGTAAACCCGCTTTCTCAGGCCCTTTCAGGTTCTCCGGCCAATAACTGGTTTTTCTACGGTTTTCTCTACACCTTAGCTGTTTTTGTCTTCGGAATAAGGATGTTCATGAAGTACAGGCATAACCGCTATCAGAAGATAAGAACGGCTTCGGTCATGTTTTTCCAGCTTGGGTTTGCCTTTCTTATCCCCAACATACTTATGCTCTTTAATCAGCCTGAGTTCTACCTAAGCTATTTCTGGCCTCTTAAATACGATTACCTGTTTCCGGGCACATTCAGCTATTTAGTGAATCATCCGGGCGGGCTTGGAATGTTCCTTGTTTTCTGGGGAGCTTTGATGAGCTTCGTTGCCACTCCGCTTCTTACATATTATTTCGGCAAAAGATGGTACTGCTCCTGGGTGTGCGGCTGCGGAGGGCTTGCGGAGACTCTGGGAGATCCATGGAGGCAGCTTTCTGACAAATCCAAAAAAGCATGGCGCGTAGAGCGCTGGATCGTGCATTCAGTGCTGGTGTTTATCGTCGTTACGACAATTCTTCTCTGGATTAATTCCGCGACCTCCGGGGCGGTGTTCGGAGAAGCTTCGATGTCTCTTAAGAAGTGGTACGGGTTCTACATAGGGGCTGTCTTCTCCGGGGTCATAGGAGTGGGCTTTTACCCCATAATGGGAAGCAGGGTGTGGTGTCGGTTCGGTTGTCCCATGGCAGCCATTCTCGGAATTTTCCAGAGGTATCTTTCAAGATTCAGAATCACTACAAACGGCGATCAGTGCATGTCTTGCGGAAACTGTTCCACTTACTGCGAGATGGGAATAGATGTCAGGGCTTACGCTCAGAAGGGCGAGAACATAGTAAGAGCTTCGTGCGTTGGATGCGGAGTATGCTCGGCAGTGTGTCCTAGGGGCGTTCTTAAGCTTGAAAACGGCGGAACTTTCAAAGACAGGTTTTCCGGGGCCGACAAGCCACTTGGGGCGCTTGTCGATTCGCTGAAACATCTCTAGCTAGATTGGGGTCTCAATATCTTCAGGCGGCAAGCTCTTGTTTTAGGAGCGGAATCAGCATCCTTTCCCGGTCCTTGATATGCCCGACGCACGATAGCGGAATACTTCATATATTGAGGAACTCAACAGATTCCATGCTTTCTTTTTTTCCGCGGTCGACTCTTTCGACAATCTCCCCGCTTTCTATGTCAAAGATGAAACAGGATATTCCGGAAAGTATTTCCATGTTAAATTCCAGAAAATTGTTGACGTAGATCCTGGAGTCTTCAAGAATTTCCTTCTTATCGGCTTTGTCCGGTTTTCTTACTAAGATGAAATATGCGCACAGAAAATCCGGAAGGTCGGAATTGTGGGCGAATACAGCTTTTGAATCGTATTTTAAGATTACGTTCTGATTAAAATAGCGCTGATATCCCGCAATGAGCGGCTGATTCAGGTGAGACAGGGCGTAAACGATCGCGCAGGCGATTCTGTTCTGTTCCTCAATCATGAAATCAAGCGCTTCCTTGTTAAAGCTCTCAAGTGTTTTTTCCTTGTTTCGTGGTTCTCGCATTTCTTCCTCCTTCAGCGGTTCTCTCTTTCCGGTCCATTGCCGGTGTAATATACCACAAAGCCCCTGTGCCTGGCGTGTTTTCTATGAAGCATACGACGTAGCCCTGCTTTCCCTTATGACCATGATTTTTATCTGTCCCGGATAAACGACCTCTTTTTCTATCTTTTTGGCTATTTCATGCGAAAGGATGGCTCCCTCCTCGTCACTTACCTGGTCGCTTTCCACTATCACTCTTACTTCTCTTCCTGCCTGAATCGCATAACATCTCTCAACGCCCGGAAAAGAACTCGCCACGCCTTCTATGCTCTCGATTCTTTTCACATAATTCTCATACGTCTCCCTGCGTGCTCCCGGGCGGGCAGCAGAGATGGCGTCGGATGCCTGCACAAGAAGGGGCAGGACTCCCTGGGGTTGAGGATCATGGGTTTTTTCAAGCGCGTCTATAATTTCAGGAGGTTCGCCGTATTTTCTGACTATGTTTGTCCCTATATCCACGTGAGAGCCTTCAATCTCGTGATCAACCGCTTTTCCTATGTCGTGGAGCAGTCCGGCCCTTTTGGCGAGCTTTTCATTGTATCCGACTTCAGAAGCCAGCATTCCGCAGATGAATCCTACCTCAATCGAGTGGTTGAGTATGTTTTGTGAATAGCTCGTTCTGTATTTGAGCATCCCGAGCTTGTTTATCAGTTCCGGATGCATACCGCTTATGCCGAGATCAAAAAGAGCCTGTTCCCCTTCTTTCTGTGTTTCTCTATCTATTTCCTTTTCAACCTCGGTTACCACTTCTTCGATTCTTGCCGGGTGTATTCTCCCGTCCGTTATCAGCCGTTCAAGCGAAATTTTTGCCACTTTACGTCTTATTGGATTAAAGCACGATATCACAACGGTTTCGGGCGTGTCGTCGATAATTATGTCTACCCCGGTACGAAGTTCTATGGAGCGGATGTTCCGTCCTTCGCGCCCGATAATTCTTCCCTTCACATCGTCGCTCGGAAGACTGATTACCGATACCGTTTTCTCGCTCGTATAGCTTCCGGAATATCGCTGGATGGCAAGGGATATTATGTCCTTGGCCTTCTGCTCGGCCGAGGAATCGCACTCTGCTTGTATTTGTTTGAGTCTTTTCGCTGCTTCATGTCTTGCCTCATCTTCAACAAGACTTACTAGCTCTGCTTTCGCTGCCTCGCGGGTAAAACCCGATATCTGTTCTATCTTTTCTTTTGTCTCTTCTATGTTCTCGTCAAGAGCTTTTTGCTTTTCCTCAAGAGCCAGATTCCTGCTCTCCAGTTCCGCCTTTTTTTTGTCAATTTCCTTGTGCTCTTTGCCGAGTTTCTCTTCCTTTGCTTTTAGCTTTTTCTCAGTGGCGGAAAACTCTCTGCGTTTTTCGCTTGACATTCTCTGCATCTGAGAGTTTTTGTCCTTAACGAGCTTTTTTGCCCTGCTGTCCGCCCTGTTTTTTATTTCCTGCGCCTGTTTTTCAGCTCCTTCGATTATGCTACGTGCCTGTTCCTGGCTTTTGCTGATTCCGTTTTTCTCCATTATCATCCTGTAGATGAAATGGGCGGCAAATCCAAGTCCGAACAGCAGCAAGAACACTAATATTGATTGTGCTTGCATTTCAGTCTCCTTTTTTTTCCAGACAGTTTACGGTTCCGTCTTCTGTGATTATTAGGCCTGTCTTAACATCGGTTTCCTGCGAAGGTATGCTCTCGAGCACCTGGAACCGGTAGGCCAGTCCGAAACGGCTCTGCCTAGATATATCTTTTAAAAATCTGTCGTAAAAACCTTTTCCATACCCGATTCTGTTTCCGGAAAAATCAAAAGCCACTCCCGGCACCAGTACCAGATCAAGCTCGCTGCCGCGGATGCGTTCTGCGTTTGCCGGGGGTTCTGGTATCGAAAAGCCGCCGGGGGTGAGTTCCTCAATATTTCTGGTTCTCAGGAAAACAAGATCGGAACCTACGGTTTTTGGAAAAAAAACCTTTTTTTCAAGATCGATGCATTTTTTGAATATTTCACGGGTGTCGACTTCCCCGTTTACGGGAAAATAAAAACCGACACTGGATGCATCTGAAAAAATGCTCTCGGAGAGAAGAACCTTGAGAATCAGGGCGGATTTTTCCCGGTGCACAACTTGGGGAAGCTGTTTTCTCTGATCAAGAAGATTTCTTCTCAGTCTGTTTTTTTCCTCAATGATTGAGATTCGCGGGTCGGTTTCCCGGGAACCGTTTACGTATGCGGAACCGGAGCAGGTCTCAGAAGCTGTCTCCTCATGATCAGAAAGGGTTTTCGGGGCTTTCTTCGATAAGTACGGGTTCTTTTCGGCTTCTAGGTGATTCGAGCAGTCTGACCAATTCTTCTGTTTTTCTTTCCGCGTTTCTCTTGAATTCATCAAATTCCCTCTGCAGTGTAAAGAAATCATCGACGATCTCAAGAGAAGAAGACAGAAAAACAGCAGTCGTGAAATTTACAGGTTTGTTGTCTTCAGCTGCCTTGGTGACTTTTTGTTCAAGATAATTTACAATCTCCATAAGGTAATTTTCTTCGACATCTGTAACGACCGAATATTCCTTGCCGCAGAAAACCACTTTTATCCTGTCTTTCATACTGATTCTTCGCCAAGATGCTGTTCAATTGTCTGTATCATGTTGTCAACGCGTGTTCTTAGGCGCTCTTTTTCGGCTTCAAGAGAAGCCACATTTTCTCTGAGCACTTTAATTTCTTCAAGTAGTCCATCGTGTTTTTCAGCAACTTTGGCGCTTTTATCTGCAAACCCTCTGATTTTTCTCTCAAGAATTTCTAATGATTCCATAATAGATATAAATTTTATCACTATGATAGCACTATTACAAGAACAGTGCCTGGAGCGTTTTTATCAGAATTTTTACGTTTTCAGAACTTTTTGTCTATAATTCCTGCCATGCGAACAAGTCCTGTTGAAGACAAGAAGCTGTTTGAGAAACTTGAGGAGCTTGAACGGAGGTTTATTGAGCTTGAGAGGGCGCTCGGTGATCCTGACATATCCGCCCAGCAGAGAATAAAGTCCTCAAAGGAGCATGCGGAGCTTGAGGATGTGGTATCCGTCTACTCTCAGCTAAAAGAAGTGGCGGAGGAAGCTGAGGAGAACCGCAAGCTGCTTGACGACAGTGAGCTTGCATCTCTTGCCCGCGAGGAGCTCGACCAGCTCTCGGAGAGAAAAAACAAGCTTGAACAGAGGCTGAGAAAACTTCTTCTGCCCAAAGATCCGAATCTCGGGAAAAATGTTTTTCTTGAGATAAGGGCCGGAGCTGGAGGGGATGAGGCGGCACTTTTCGCGGCTGACCTTCTCAGAATGTACTCGAGGTACTGCGAGAACCGCCGCTGGAAGTTTGAAGTCATAACCTTGAATGAAACCGGAATCGGCGGAATAAAGGAACTTGTGATAAAGATTGAAGGGCGGGATGTTTACGGCAAGCTCAGATACGAGAGCGGGGTCCACAGAGTCCAGAGGGTGCCGTCGACTGAGGCCGGCGGCAGGATACACACGTCAACGGCGACCGTAGCCGTGCTTCCGGAGGCCGACGAGGTTGATGTGGAAGTGGATGAGAAGGAACTCAAAGTTGATACCTTCAGATCTTCCGGGCCAGGGGGTCAGCACGTCAACAAAACCGATTCCGCAATAAGGATAACCCATCTCCCTACGGGAATCGTGGTACAGTGCCAGGATGATCGCTCTCAGCAGAAAAACAGAATTCATGCAATGAGCATGCTGCGTGCGAAACTCTACGAGATGGAAGAGAGTAAACGTGCAAACGAGATATCGCACACAAGGAAAACCCAGGTCGGAAGTGGAGACAGAAGCGAGAAAATAAGAACCTATAACTTCTCTCAGGGGAGAATAACTGACCACAGAATAGGCTTTACTCTCCACAAGATGGAGTCAGTGCTTGGAGGAGACCTTGATCCTCTTCTGGCACCTCTGGCGGCTCATTTTCAGGCTGAAAGTCTTAAGAATCTGTCAGAGAGCTGACCATTTCCCAACTTGTATTTGCCGGTCTGCGCAATACAATATATTTTAAATGAAGGTTATATATCTGATTTCCGCACTCTACCTGCTTTCTTCTCTTCTCTACGGAACGTACCTTTGGTCGCAGAAAAGAAAAATCTCCCGGGTGGGGGTTTATTTCTGCGTTGCGGGAGTGCTTGCTCATACCGCGCTGCTTGTCGTTTTCCTGATGCGCGGCGACGTGCTGGCGGGAAGCACTTCACGGCCGCTTTTTATCTTCTCGTGGCTTATAGCGCTTGTTTTTTTAGTTTCGCAACTTAGGTTCAAGACCCCCGTACTTGGTGCGTTCGTACTCCCTATAGCTTTTCTTGGGACCTTGCCCTACGTAATCATTCCGGACGGGATGATTACCCAGGACCCGACGCTTGGAAACCCGTGGGTGCTGGCGCATATACTGTCTATTTTCCTTGGAGAGGCGTTTTTTGCCATATCATTTCTGGCTGGCGCAATCTATATATTTCAAGAAAACCAGTTGAAGTCAAAAAGGGTCGGAAGCCACCTGAAAAAACTTCCTTCCCTGATAACTCTAGACAGGATAAACCACCTGAGTCTCCTGCTCGGGTTCCCGCTTCTCACCGTGAGTCTTGTGATCGGTTTCACGCTGGCAACACAGATATGGAGCGAGGGATGGACATGGGGGGCAAAGGAAACATGGTCCGCTGTTACGTGGCTTCTGTACGCTTTTTTGATAAACGGACGTCTTTCCCTAGGATGGAAAGGCAGGAGAGCAGCGCTGGGAGCCGTGATCGGGTTCTGCATTGTGGTGGTGACGTTCGTTGTGGGGTATATATTCCCGGGACAGCACAGATTTGAATGATGCTGTCTGGTGCCTGCGCGGCCACAGTCTACAAAAATTTGGAAATAAAGTTACAATTACGCTTTGAATTGCGTCAAAAAACTGTTTTTAAGGAGGATTGCAATGGCTGTAGCTAGAGTGACGGAAGTTATAGGATCATCCGACAAGTCATGGGATGACGCTGTGCAGGAGGCTCTTGACAGGGCAAACCAGACCATAAGAGGTCTTACCGGAATTGAGGTGACCAGGATGAACGCCCACATAGAGGATGGGAAAATTACTGAGTACCGCTCTCATGTCAGGATCACATTCATTCTGGAGGATTAGTATCTCCTTCCGAAATATTTCCCAAAACTGAAAACGACGTGATCAACTGTTTTGTAAAATCGCACGGGTTGGGGAATGACTATATTGTTTTAGACAGCGCCGAAATAGATTTTGATCTCGGCAAATCTGCCGTAGAGCTCATATGCCACAGGAACTACGGTATAGGTTCGGACGGAATATTGCTTCTGGTTCCCCCGGTAAACGGGGACTTCGGGCTCAGGATTCTCAATCCTGACGGGAGCGAAGCGGAAAAAAGCGGAAACGGGCTCAGGATTTTTGCCAAATACCTCTACGAGAAAAACCACGCTTCGGACAAGAGTTTTCGCATAGATACTCCCGGCGGTCTTGTCACTGCCGAAGTTGAAGAAAAAGACGGCAAAGTCCACCACGTCACGGTGGAAATGGGGACAGCGACTTTCAGGGCGGACAAAATACCGGTAGACATACAAAGACAAGAAGCAAAAGCACAGCGTTTGGTTCTCGGCACATCAGAATTTGATTTCACTGCCGTTTCGGTCGGGAACCCCCACTGCGTTATTTTCTTTGAAGAGCTGAGAGAAGATCTGATAAGGCAGCTCGGACCCGAGATAGAGAATCACCCCGTTTTTCCGAACAGAACTAATGTCCAGTTCGCCCAGGTGATCTCGCGCGACAGCGTTCGTATTTTAATCTGGGAGAGAGGGGCCGGATACACTCTTGCCTCGGGCAGCAGTTCCTGCGCGGTTGCCGCCGCGTGTGTGAAGTCCGGTCTTACGGATCGGAATCTTAGGGTTCTGATGCCTGGAGGTCATCTCGACATAAACGTCGGGGAGGACTGGGCGATCAGTATGCGTGGCGAGGTTGAAGAAGTTTTTTCGGGAATGTTAAGCGACGATCTTCTTTGCAAGCTGAGGAATCCTTCCTCTACAAGTTTATAGAGCGACCTGTTTGTTTTTCAATGGAAAGACTGCTTTTAACGGCGGATTTTGTGATTCCGGTAAGTTCTGAGCCGATTCGCAATGGAGCCGTCGTCGTGGACGGCGGGCGTATCGTTGACATCGGAGCATCAGACAGAATCGAGATCGCCTATTCCGGCCTGCAGAAAATAAAAACACCGAACTCCATAATACTCCCCGGATTCATAAATGCCCACACTCACCTTGAGCTCAGCTGGACGGGGGGAAAAATCAGTGGTTTTGAAAATTTCACCGGATGGCTGGAGCGGCTGATTGCTCTTAAGGCCGGCGGGGTTGCTCAAGACCTCGTGGAGGATTCGATGAGGATGGGGATTCGCGACGTTATCGAAAGCGGGGTCACTACAGTTGGGGAGATATCCTCATTAGATTTTGGCGGGAGGGAGATGCTTAGAAACTCGGGGATGAGAGTTATTGCATTTCTCGAGCTTTTTGACCGTATTTCACCAAGACTTTCCTCCCTTGAATTTCAAAGCGAAAACCTTTACGAGGAAAGACCGTTTCCGCACGCGCCTTATTCCTGCGGGCCGGAATTTCTGGAGGCAGTTTTTGCCTGTGTGCGCGAAGCCGCAGTCGCGGCAGGTATTCATCTGGGGGAAAGCCCCGATGAGGTCGATTTTCTAAGGAATCTGCCCAATGAATTTGAACGGAAAATTTTCCCGCTCATAAAAAAGCAGACCTTTAAAAGGCCCCGGTCCGATACTCCGACACAGTACATAAACAGATTTCTTCTCGGAAAAGAGATAAAACTCTCCGCAGTTCACATGGTGCAGGTGACGGAGGAAGACATGGACATAATCCGAAGTGCCGATATCGGTATTGTTCTCTGTCCGAGGAGCAATGTCTTTCTCAGAGTGGGCAAACCGAATCTGCGCCAGATGCTTGATCATCAAAGAGTAGGGCTGGGGACCGACGGACTTTCAAGCAACTCAGATCTTGATTTTTTTCGGGAGATCAGATTTCTCCATGACATTATGGTTGAGCAGGGAATACGGCAAAGTGCGCGTCTGGCGGTTTATTTCGCCACTCTAGGTGGAGCAAAAGCTCTTTTTATAGAGGGGAAGACAGGGAGTCTTGAGGTCGGAAAAAGTGCCGATATTATATGTGTTGACTGCAAAGGAGAAATTGCCCCCGATCCCTATTCCTGCATAGTGTCTTCAAAACCGGAGAATCTCCGGTTCTCGATGGTGGGAGGAAATTTCATCTACAAAAAGGACCCATGGATTCCTTATGAGCATTAGTTCCCTCAGTATCTGCCATGACCGAATCAAAGCCCGAAAAACTTTTTGTCTATGGAACTCTGCGAAAGGGCGGGAAAAGAAGCGGGCAGCTTGAGCAGTGCAGGCTGCTCAGGATGATAAAAGTACCCGGGATTCTTTACCTTACGCCTTTCGGTTATCCGGCGGCAGTGTTTGATGAGCTTTCCCCGCTTGCCGTCCAGGGAGAGCTTTACGAACTTCCCCCGGATTCCGAAGTTTTTATTGGAAATTTGGACCGCCTCGAATGGGCGGATGAAAAACTTTTTTCAAGATCCGTTATTCATTTGGAGAAAGAGTGTTTTTACGCCTATGAACCTGGCCTGCGGCTAAGAAGACAGTTTGGGGATACGAACATAATAAAAAGTGGCAACTGGTTTTCAAGCCCGATGCTGTGTGAAGAGGACCCTTTTTGTTTCGCAGTCAGTTTTGAGAACATCCAGAAGCACTACTACAGGATGAAGCCCGACGGTCGTTCGGAAGAGAACATTTTTCTTGAGGGCACGGCTCCGGTTCTGGTCACATGTCCGCACTCAACTGCTCACACGAGAATGGGAAAACTGAAACGCCATGAATTCTACACCGCCGCTCTGGGAGCCGTATTGCATCTGGTTCTTGGCTGCCACTGTCTTTATGCGAACAGGGAACAGGAAACAGATCCTAACTACTATGACGACTGCGGTTTTAAGTCTGTGCTTGGGAGGGTTCTTTGTGAGAAGAAAATAGATCTTGTTGTTGACATGCACGGCACTGGAAACCAGAGATCAGAGGATCTGTTTCCAGGCGTGGGTGTCGGGAAGGAATTTCTTCTTTCGGCGCCTGATATTCTTGACAAGTTTTATCTTGTCGCCGAAAAACATGGAATCACGACTGGAAGCGCCGATATATTTCCCGCTGCACGGCAGATGACTGTGGCCAAATTCTGTGCTAAGCGCTTTTCGGTTCCTGCAATCCAGATTGAGATAAGCGACAGACTCAGGATGCCGTGGCGACGGAAAGAAGAATTCAGCCGTCTTATAGGGTTCCTGCTCGGATTTATTGAAAAAGCGATCTCAGAAAAAAATTAACCGGAACGGATAACGGATGCTGTCTATTGGGGTTGAGGTACAGTTACTCGCAGAGAATATCAAGCATTGGGCTTTTGTCGATAATTCTCTTTGCGCGGGCCTTTTCAAACAGATGTTCAAGCGCCTGAGTTCCGCTTTCACCAAGATCCTTAGTCCACTCGTTTACGTACATTAAAACGAATTTCTCTCCCGTATCCTCGCTCATTCCCCTTCCGAAGCGCATTGCGTAATCAAGAGCCTCTTTTTTGTTTGAAAGGGCGTATTCTATGCTTTCTTTGTGTACCCGAAGAACTTCACCGTCAAGCCCCCTAGGTATGTCTCTTCTAAGTACGTTAAGTCCAAGCGGCATCGGAAGATCGGTTTCCTCAGCCCA
The DNA here is from genome assembly GCA_965200595.1 of Thermodesulfobacteriota bacterium. GTDB lineage: Bacteria > Desulfobacterota_D > UBA1144 > Nemesobacterales > Nemesobacteraceae > Nemesobacter. The sequence goes on from CBDAUE010000005.1 coordinate 178,666, forward strand.
CATTGTCCCGAGATCGAATAGAAGTTCAAGCCCGCTTTCTTCATAGGTAAGCTGTCCTTCATGTATAAGAAGCCCCGCATCCACCTCTCCTTGGAGCACTTTGTCCATGATCTTGTCAAAGGGGGTTTCAACTGGAATGAAATCATCGGCATAGAGACTAAGAAGAAGATATGCGGTGGTAAGCTTTCCAGGCACTGCGACGGTTCTCCTCCCAAGGTCGGAAATTCTTTTCTTAGCAACAACAATGGGACCGTAACCTTTTCCCATGCTTGCCCCGCAGGAAAGAATCCTATAGCGGTCCTGTACGCTGAGATATCCGTGGGCGGAGATTGCGGTGACTTCAAGTTCCACTTCCATGGCTCTTTTGTTAAGGGACTGTATGTCTTCAATCACGTGCTTGAAGTCAATTTCTTCTGAAACCACTTTTCCGTTCGCTATGGCATAAAACATGAAGGCATCGTCTGCATCGGGGCTGTGCCCCAGTTTCATTATTCGTTTTTCCATTCTCGTCTCCTCTTGGATTTCGTCTACGACGGGTCTGTATAGAAGTTGATTTCGTTTTTCTTTTCTATTTCTTTTAGCTCAAAAAGAAAGTCACGGTATTTTATGAGTCCTTCAATTTTTGGGGCTTCAAGGTCGTATTTAATCCTTTTTTGAAGGTAAGTCAGGCACTGTTCCCTGCTGAGTCCAAGTTTTGTGGATTCGGTATCTGCTATCTCAGGGATGAGCTCCACTCCTTGCTTTTTTGCCGAAACGAGGCATTCACAGCTTTTCGCGGTAACGTCATCGCCTTTTTTGATCGCCATTACTGCGTACACAAAGGGAAGGGTGGTTTCCTTCGTCCAAAGTTCCCCCAGGTCGTACATGAAAGCGGATTCTTCCGCAAAGATGTGACGGGCCTGAAGACCCGCGTTGCCGATAAGCATCCCGGCGTCAACTTCTTCAAGGAAACCGTTTCCGGGTTCTCTTTTTACATATTCGGGCCTGAGCCCCAAAAAGAGTTCTAAAACAATTCTGAGCAGGGCTGTTGAACTCCTGGACCTGCTGTCAACCGATATGCTTCTTATCTCCGTTATTTTTTTTCGTGCCTTAAGTATAACACTGTCGACTTTCCCGAAGGAGGATATGGAAATGTCGGGTAGAATGCAAAAGTCGTCGGTTCTCAGAAATTCAACTGAGGGAATGGGTGCGACATCCACCACTCCTTCCGACAGATTCTCGGAAAGGAGAAAAGGGTCAAAATACATTATGTTGAAGCTGTGTTTGACGACACCCTTTTCCAGAGGATAGATGAGCGGCCGCATGTTAAGAAAAGGTGCTGCTCCGAGGTTTATCAATAATCAATCCCCCCTTTTTTTTCTCATACGTAACCGTCCCATATTTCCTGGCTTTTTGTCCATCTGCTCGGAAGAAATATCTTCTGATAAATCGAAAGCGCGTAAAGATCAGACATTCCGGCGATAAAATCGCATACAGCTCTCTGCAGCGGTTCATTTTCCCTTGCGGGCATCCTGCAGAAGCTTTCACGGAAGATTTTTTCGTTCTCGCAGAAGTACAGATAAAGCTCCTTTACGACTTTTTTGGATTTGTTGTGAAGCGAAAGCAGCCGTTCGCTTATATAGACATTATCGTAGAGGTAGGTTCTGAGTCCCAAAAGAGCCTCAAACACTTGTTCGCTCATAAGGACTCTCCTCCTGCCTCTTTTTATAGTCTGCTCAATGATGTCCACTACCATCGTGTTTATTCTTTGCGAAGCCGTATCTCCGAGGACCGAGATATATTCTGACGGGACATCGCCGGGGGATATGATACCAGAGCGGATTGCGTCATCAAGATCGTGATTCGCGTAAGCAACAAGATCGGAAATCTTGGTCACCTGGCCTTCTAGGGTAAGCGGTCTGTTGTCCTCGGTTTCTATTCTTTCCTTGCCCCACCCCTTGGAATGTTTGGCTATTCCCTCTCTGACTTCGTGCGTCAGATTGAGTCCCGTCCCGTTCCGTTCCAGCACATCGATGATCCTTATGCTCTGATCAACATGTTTGAACCCGCTTGGAAACACTTCATTCAGTCCTGCCTCGCCGGAGTGGCCGAAAGGAGTGTGTCCGAGGTCGTGACCAAGAGCTATAGCTTCGGTCAGATCTTCGTTAATCATAAGTGCTTTAGATATAGTTCTGGCTATCTGGGAGACTTCTATTACATGAGTCAGCCTTGTGCGATAGTGATCGTTAGTCGGAGAAATGAATACCTGGGTTTTATGCTTGAGTCTTCTAAATGCCTTGGAGTGAATTATTCTGTCCCGGTCCCTCTGAAAGCAGGTTCGTATGTTGCATTCACGCTCGGAGGTTGCTCTTCCTTTGGATTCACAACTCAGAGTAGCCATAGGACTTAGCAGTTTTTTTTCGTTTTCTTCGGTTTGCTGTCGTATGAGCAAAATATCTCGAACCTCTTTTTATGCCGGCCTTACAAGAACTCCTTTATCCGACAGGAACTCCTTTGCCTCGTTTATTGAATACTTGCCGTAATGAAAAATCGAAGCGCACAAAACGGCATCTGCTAATCCCGCTTCCACTGCTTCAAGCAGATGTTCGAGCTGTCCCGCGCCTCCGGAAGCTATAACCGGAATGCGGACGGTCTCGGAGACAGCTCTTGTGAGCTGAAGATCGTACCCGTCCTCCGTACCGTCCCTGTCCATGCTCGTAAGGAGAATTTCTCCGGCTCCGAAATCCTCCATCTTTGCTGCCCACCTGACGGCGTCTATTCCGGTCGGGTTGCGTCCTCCATGTGTGAATACTTCCCATCCGCCGCTGTCTTTTCTCCTTGCATCTACGGCTACCACTATGCACTGACTCCCGAATCGGTCAGAAGCCCGCCTTACGAACTCCGGATCCGCTATGGCGGCCGTGTTGATTGCAACCTTATCGGCTCCTGCCAGCAGCAGTTCTCTTACGTCCTTTACTGTTCTCAGCCCACCTCCTACAGTCAGGGGAACAAAGACTTCGCTTGCGGTCCGTTCGACCACATTTATCATGGTTTTTCTCTTTTCGTGCGAGGCAGTGATATCAAGAAACGTTATTTCGTCAGCGCCCTCTTCACTGTACTTTTTTGCTACCTCGACCGGATCTCCGGCGTCCCTTAGGTTAACGAAGCGTACCCCTTTTACCACTCTTCCGTCTTTTACGTCAAGGCACGGAATTATTCTTTTGGAAACCACTTTATCCGAACCTCTTTATGCTGTCTTCAAGGTCTATGGAACCTGAGTAGAGGGATCTTCCCAGTATTGCTCCCAGCAGATTGTTGTTTTCGATGGACTGTATCTTGCCTAGGTCGGAAAGCGATGCGATGCCGCCTGAAACGATTACCGGAATGGGGCAGAGGGAAAGAAAGTCGTTTATTGAAGCCGTGTCTATTCCCTCCATAGTTCCATCCCTGTCCACGTTTGTGTGAATAACAAGCGACACACCGACATCGCGGAATTCAAGCATCGTCCGGGCTATGCTCATATCTATTGTCTCTTTCCATCCACGCAGGGCTATCTTTCCTCCCTTTGTATCAACCCCGACGGCTATTTCCCCTGGGAATCTCCCGCAGATATCCTTAAGAAAGTCTCTGTCTGTAAAGGCCGAAGTGCCTATTATCACTCTCTGTATGCCGATTTCAAAATACTTTTCAATGGTTGCAATGCTTCTTATCCCCCCACCGACCTGAACATTTGACGAAACAGAGCGCACTATTGCTTCTACCGCTTCGAAATTTCTGGGATTCCCTCTGAAAGCTCCGTCAAGATCCACGACGTGAATCCACTCGGCTCCGCACCGCTCCCACTTTTTTGCGGTATCGGAGGGACTGTTTGAAAACACGGTCTCCGTACCTTCTTGTCCTTTTAAAAGCCGTACGCAGTCTCCATTTTTTAAGTCTATAGCGGGGATTATGAACAATTTAAAACCTCATTGAGCTAGAAGTCACCGGAAATAATACACAAGCTAAGAGGTTATTATAAGAATATTTCAAAAAAATACAGATTATCTGCCGAGTTTTGAAAATCACTGAGAGTTATCCCCTGATTTTCCCAAACGACTTAGACTCATTTATCAACCTTACCCATCTTAACCATGCTTCTGTGCCTAGGCCCGGTACCCGGCTTCGGCGGGTTCAGCTGTTTCAGGAAAATCTCTTTTTGTTCAGCGGCGCATGATGGAATTTTCTTGCTTGACCAGCCCTGCTGAACAAATGCCTCTTGTCATCACCTCTATCCGTTGCCTTGAACTGCCCTGAAATATATACGAGTGGATGATCGGCTGCTCGCACAAAGATTTCATATATTAGCTCTTGGAGCTTCCTGAACTGTCGTCTTTCGAGCGAGTCAATATAAACTAGCCGGTCACGTTTTATTGCTGCTGGGCAGTCTGGATAAGCGGGATCATGTTCATTAAGTAGTCGCGCTTTGTCCTCATTGCAAAAAATGCGCGCGGTGTTGCGGTGATATGCTTTTTATTCAATTACTTAAAGCCGTGCTTTGTATTGAATCTGCACTTCCTCCCGCTATATTAACTCGTGTAATGAACTACTGGCTTGTCAAATCGGAACCGTTTAAATATTCGTGGGAGCAGTTTCTCCGTGACGGATGGACTTACTGGGACGGGGTGAGAAACTATCAGGCTAGGAACAATCTGAAGGGCATGAAAAGAGGCGATCTGGTGCTTTTTTACCACAGCAACAAGGGTCTTGAAGTGGTAGGTATATCAGAGGTCATAAGAGAACATTATCAGGATCCTACGACAGAGGACGAAAGGTGGGTAGTGGTTGATCTTAAACCCTTGGAAACGCTTGAGAATCCTGTATCCCTAAAGTGTATAAAAGACGATGAAAGACTCGAGGGTATTTCCCTTGTGAGGCAGAGCAGGCTTTCAGTCATGCAGGTTGAAAAAAAGCATTTTGATGTAATCGTAGAACTTGGGAGAAAGAATCTCTGACTTCTGCTTGTGCAGCCGCCGAGCAAGTTTGCCGCTGGTGTTTTTAGTATGGAGTTTGGGGTAAATGAGGAAGTTGTACTTGATCGTTTGGAATCGGAAGGGTTGATTGACCAAGAAGAGAAGTGGACCCAGAGGTGGTCCCCTTTTTTAGACAGCATTTTTGTTTTCTTAAGTGTATTCCTACCAACGCATAAACATCTTTAAGAATCCCAAAACCATAAACTCTCTGCTTTGTCTGTCTCATTGCTTCAAGCCACATTCTTCTGTGCTGTCCCAAGACCATAGTAAACCTCATCCGGTGTTTTCATTCCAAGCCCCTGATGTGGTCTTTTTTCATTGTAAAAATCTATCCACTTCCCTATACCTGCCTTTGCCGAGGCAACGGATTCATATGCCATCAGATACACTTCCTCGTACTTAACACTTCTCCAAAGCCTCTCCACAAAAACATTGTCTCTCCAGCTTCCCTTGCCGTCCATGCTTATCTTTATATCTCTGTCTTTAAGAACTCCCGTAAACTCTTCACTTGTGAACTGACTTCCTTGATCGGTGTTGAATATCTCGGGCTTATCATACTTGTAAAGCGCTTCTTCCAGAGCCTCCACGCAAAAACTGCTGTCCATTGTGTTAGACACTCTCCAGCTAAGAACCTTGCACGAGTGCCAGTCCATTACCGCACACAGATACACAAAACCCCTGCTCATCTCTATATACGTTATGTCTGCCGCCCATACCTGCCCGGGAAGCTCTACAGTCTTCCCCCGCAGCAGATACGGGTATATCCTGTGCTCTGCTCCCCCTTTCTTTGTAGTCTGGGGGCCGAGAGCAAGCCCTCGTATCCCCATAAGCCTCATAACACGCTTTCTGCCCACCTGTACGCCCTGTGCCTTAAGGGCGTACACCATCCTTCTTGAACCCTTAAACGGATACTTAATGTAGATCCTGTCAATCTTCTTCATAATCTCTTCGTCCTGCGGGGATACCCCCACAGGTTTGTAGTAAATATTTGAGCGATTTATATCCAGCAGTTTGCACTGCCTTACCAAAGAAAGTGCCCGGCCGCGCACTACCAACTTCTTGCGCCGCTGCCGACCGAGCGCCTTTGATAAAAAATCGTTCTCCAGCGTCAGCTGGCCCACCTTGGATTCAAGCTGGTTTACGTACTTGCTCTCGCCCGCCGCCTTGCTGCCCGCCCCCTGGCCGAACACTTTGTCCGCGGCGTTGCCGAGCTGCTTCTTCTTCCACATGCTTATCTGATTGGGATGAACCTCAAACTGCCGGGCAAGCTCCGCTACTGTCTTGTCTCCTTTTACCGCCAAAAACGCTACCTTTGCCTTGAACTGCGGTGAATGATTACGTCTTTTACTCTTCATTATGTACCTCCTGTATACTCTTTTAGAATACCAAGGAAATACACTTAAGATGCTGTCTGATTTTTGGGGTCCACTTCTCTTTAAGAGGCATCCCAATTTTTGAACAGCTCATGAATGATGTAGAGGAAGGGGTGGACGGAGAGGCTGTCTGTCTTGAAGACACAAGGACTGGAAGAGACGGGTATATTTGCGCTGTTAGAATTGTCATTACCCAAGGACAAGTTCCCCTTAATACTATATTAGTTGCCGGTTTTGATCACGAAGAGAATGAAGTGGTCTTTGATAAGAGGCAGTGTCAACTTGAAGACGGATACTTCTCCGCAGCGGGAACAGATTCCAAAGGAGAGCAGTTTACGCGTACAAGTGCCGATATGGTGACTGACAGGGACAGTCTGGTTAATTATGTCAAAACTGTGGACGAGTACATGACCAATGAGGTTAAGAAGATTCAAGCACAGGTACAGGATGTGGGACTTATATTCTCAGCATGGACTCGATTCAGGCCCTGCTGGAGAGACGAAGACGGGCCTTGGAAATCCGGGGAGATATATTTTTATCTGGTCAGGTTTACGGGTGGACTATTTGTGGTTTTTAACGGACTCAATGCTGAATTTGAGGATACAACAGTGCTTCTGTATGACGGCTGCATAGAATACGGGGCGACTGTGCGCAATATATTGGGTCAGGATGGCGTAGACGACGGATTTTTAGAATACTACTGGTCTAATCCTCTCAGAAATGATGACTTGGTGGTTGACGACAGCGGAAATACTATAAGGGGTTTATCTCCCGGCACGTCGGTTAAGGACGGCTACTTTCTGGAGGCAAATTTAGGCGGTGTTTTCCCTTCTAATTTCGTTATTGGCTCGGGCATATATCCGGACAAGAACACTTACGAGCCCGAGGGAGGAATGTGTCAGGACATACCTGATGACTTGTCCCTGTTCGCCCGTGAATATCTTGGCGAATTTCCGGATTTTATGGATCAGGAAAAGCCAGAGCAGCCGGAATCACCCCAGCAGGATGATGATGGGGGATGTGCAATTGCTTCTGTCGGTGAGGGCAATTTAAAAGCCGCAGGGCTTAGCTTTGTTCTTATAGCCGCGGTTATGTTTTTTGGAGTTTTTGGAAAAAGGTGCTTTGGACGGAAAAATTAAGGTTTGGAAGTTCTGAAGCTAGCTAGAACAGCACATTGGGTTCCCGGTTTGCATGTACTGCACTAAGAGTTCAAGCAAATCGGGAGCTTTTTTATGAGGTCGCAGGGAATCCAAAAAACAAACAGAGTCTGCCACTTGGCTTAATTTTTACAACCGCGTAAGCGACGTCTGCTTTGCACTGCCTGTAGAAGGTCAGATGCCGCCCACACCAACAAATGCTCTTTGCCCTTTTAGGTCAGAACTAATCGATGCGCGCCCGAGAGGATTCAAACCTCCGACCTCAGCATCCCAAATGCTGCGCGCTCCCAGCTGCGCCACACCCCGATCACAAGCGGGTAATTATAACGACAGGACCCGAAAAAACCCCTAAAAAACGACTGATTCTGGTCAAGGACCGCAAATTCCACCCCAAGCCGTAATCTGCGTTGAAAAACTTAAGGAAAATAGCAGGTAACTTACTGATATCACCTGATTAAGTGGTCGCCATGGGTTATAATTAAAGGCATACCAACCTTAAAAAAGGAGCAAACCCATGGCGACACAATTTAATCTACCTTTCAGCTGGGACCAAGTCGATAGAGCATCGGATTTTAACCGTCTTCAGATGGTTCTTGACAGCCTGCCCGACGCCCATATCATCCGGGCTCTTGAGTGTATGCGCAAAAACGGACGCAACCAGTACCCGGTATCTGCGATGTGGAGGGCCTTTGTGGCGGGGATAGTGTTCGGGCACGAATCCATAGAGTCTTTAATCCGGGAGCTTAACCGCAATTCATCTCTGCTTGCCGTCTGCGGATTCTCCACGGTGCCTATGCAGAGACGTGACAGGTATGAGGTTGAACCCGGCGGCGTGGTCAAGATTACAGATTTTGAGTCTCGCAGTTCTGCTCCCCGCAGTTATAACTTCTCCGGGTTCCTTGCAAACCTTGCAAAGCTCGACCTGCAGCAGGGTCTGGTATCGGAGATGATAAACAATCATCTGTGCAAAGAGCTTATGGAGGTGCTTCCCGAATTCGGCAAGCACCTCGGTTATGACGGCAAGGCGATAAAGAGTCATTCAACAGGCAGAACAAACCGCAGGGCAGGCAAAAAGTCTGATCCCGACGCGAACTGGGGCGTGCACAAGTACCGAGGAGTTGATTCTGACGGCAGGGAATGGAGCAAGGTAAAAAAATGGTTTGGCTACCGGCTTCATATCATTGCCGACACCGAGTATGAGATACCGGTTGCGTTCAGTCTGACCGAAGCCTCGACAAGCGAAATAAAACAGTGTGAACGGATGGCTGACAGTTTGTTCGGCAATAACTCCGAGCTTGCCGGGCGGTGCAAGTACTTCACTGCTGACAGGGGGCTTGACAGCGGTCCGCTCAAAGCCAAGCTGTGGGATGATTACAGGATCAGCCCGATTATAGACATCAGGCGGCTGTGGAGGGAGGAAAAGCAGGGGCAGAGCTATGTTCCGGGGCAGAGGATCATGAGACCTCTTAACAGTGTGCACGACAACATTCTTTATACTGAGACGGGACAGATATGGTGTCGCTGTCCGCTAAGCGGCAAGGAGCGCAGGATGGCTTCTTACGGGCTTGAGAAGAAAAGAGGCACTTTGAAGTTCCGCTGTCCGGCGGCCGCCGAGTACAATCTTGACTGCAAGGGCTGGAAGAAGTGTCACAGTGACGCGGGCAAAAAGACCAATGGTTACGGCAGGGTGGTGCGGGTGTCTCTTGAGCGTGACCGTCGTATTTTTACTCCCGCGCGGCACGGCAGTCCGTCATGGAACCGGGCTTACAGAAAGCGAACTGCCATTGAGCGTTTAAACTCACGCATAGGGGGCAGCTTCAGGTTTGAGAAGCACTATATCAGGGGCAAGGCGAAGATGGCCTTCAGAGCGGGTATGGCGATTGCAGTGATAATGGCTCTTGCGGTGGGTCACGCAAAGGCTGGCAGAACGGAGCGTATCAGATCCCTTGTGTCGGGGTTTTATACCGATACCGGATAGTCCTTCTTTAAATTATTCACCAGAAAATTTAAACGGAATTCAACCTTGTGTGGACTGCTGCGTCCGCACCCGGGCAGAACAGCGATTCCTGGGTGAAATTGGTGCTGAGTTGTGTCTGAATCAGCCTGAATCAGACAACTCGGCTTTGAAATTGCCGGAATACCCTCCCCTCCCTTCCGCTGTGTGCTTCCAAAATCTCAAAACCCCCTACTACGCAAATGCCTCGATATAATTATATCTTGACTTTTTGCCGATATTGCAACGATAATACAAATATGTCTGGCATACCTTCAGATTTGTCTCTGTCGGACAAGCTTTATTTTAAGATAGGAGAAGTAAGCGAGATCATAGGAGTAAAGCCCTACGTTCTCAGATACTGGGAAACCGAGTTCAAAGAGATAAAGCCTGTCAGGAGAAAATCCCAGAGACTTTACAACAAGGATACGATTTATCTCTTCCATAAGATAAAGTACCTGCTTCATGATCAGAAGTTCACCATAGCGGGGGTTCAGAAAAGACTTAGGGATGAGAGAAGTGGAAATATATTCCCCCTCCATTCAGATAAATCGCTGTTGCGCAAAACTCTAAATGAGTTAAAATCCCTGAGACAGGATCTATGAACGGGCCATTGTGCCCCTGTTCGCCTCTGATCCGGCTTCTGCTCAACACGGGGTGTGGCGCAGTTGGTAGCGCACCGGTCTGGGGGACCGGGGGTCACCGGTTCAAGTCCGGTCACCCCGACCAAATCAAACCCGCAAGTCAAGTAATGGTCCGTACGGCTTCCCTGAGTGTTTCAGGATTGTGTGTTGCGAGAAATCCATGATGGGTTAGAATCTAGCCGGAGCTTTTTTTCGGGGTGTAGCGCAGCTTGGTAGCGCACCGGCTTCGGGAGCCGGGGGTCACCGGTTCAAATCCGGTCACCCCGACCATTCCCAGACATGAAACCTAAAATATTGCTCTCAAACGATGACGGGGTAAAGTCAGAAGGCTTAAAAGCGCTTGGAAAAACCCTCTCTCATCTGGGAGAGATATACACTGTGGCCCCTGACCGCGATCAGAGCGCCTCAAGCCACTCGCTAAACCTCATGAGACCTCTTAGGGTCGAGAAAATTTCAGAGAGGGTATTCTCCGTGGACGGAACTCCCACGGACTGCGTGAATCTCGCCGTGAACGGAATTCTGGGAGACAGGAAACCCGATCTGGTAGTCTCTGGAATAAACATGGCCGCCAACATGGGGGATGATATAACGTATTCGGGAACCGTAAGCGCCGCGATGGAAGCCACCCTTATGAAAATCCCGGCAATAGCAGTATCACTTGCAGCGAAAAGAGATTTCCTATTCTCAACCGCAGCCCACTATTCAAAAGCAGCTGCGGAATTCGTTCTTAAAACGGGTCTTCCTGAAAACACCCTGCTCAATGTGAACGTGCCTAACCTTCCTCTCGAACAAGTAAAGGGAATACGGGTTACACGCCAGGGAAAAAGGGTTTATCAGGCTCCGGTAGTGGAAAAAACTGACCCCCGGGGGAAAAAGTATTACTGGATAGGCGGAAACGAACTTGCTTCCCTCAAAATTGAGAATTCTGACATAGTGTCCGTTCTTGAAGGGTACGTCTCGATAACCCCCATAAAGCTTGATATGACGGATTACGAGTATCTCGAAGAACTCAGGAAAAAACTAGGGGAACTGTATACCTGACTGACTTTTACAAAGATGGCTAAGCGGATACGTACAGCAGAATTTGCTGTTCTGCCTACCAAAAGCAGTAAGACAACAAAAATGTCCCGGATTGCAGGAGCCTGCCGATGCGTGTGGATTCACTTCAGGGAGAAAAACCTTGCCGGAAATCAGGCTTTCAGAAACAGTAATTGGCAGAGACCTCAGATCAGCTGCTTCGGTCTCGGCAAAAAGTTTACCGCACTGAGGCACAACACTGACTGGATGCGGGCGTCCTTGCTGATCCGCTCAAACATATAATTTTCAAGCATGCTTAAAAGCCTCTACGACTGGATTCTGAGCTGGGCGGACAGAAAGCATGGCCCCTTTGCGCTTTCACTGGTTTCCTTCACGGAGGCGTCTTTTTTTCCCATCCCGCCAGACCCGCTTCTCATGGCGCTTTGTCTTGGAAATCCAAAAAAATCATATCGCTTCGCTTTTTACTGCTCCGTTTTCTCTGTAATGGGGGCGGCGGCCGGGTATTTGATAGGATACTGGATATGGGGAATTATCGAAGACTTTTTTATCTCGCACATAATAACCGCGGAGGCATTCGCCACTGTAGGTGACAAATACTCAGAAAGTGTATTTGGAGCCGTTTTGGCCGCAGCCTTCACTCCAATACCCTTTAAGGCGTTCACTGTGACGGCCGGGGTCTTCAAGGTCGATTTCCTGGCCTTCATGGCTGCGTGCGCTGTGGGAAGAACAGCAAGATTTATGATAGTCGCATGCCTTCTCTCGATCTTCGGAGCGAGAGTGAAATTGCTTATCGAGAAATATTTCAACATATTTACTGTTATATTTTTCATGCTGGTTCTGGCAGGAGCGCTGCTTTTAGGGAAACTGGGCTGAGTTGTCTGGCAGAAGCTTCGCGGATGTGCCTATACGGAAAGTGATTTGCTGGAATAAAACTTGTCACATAAGAACATATATGCTTAATAAAAACCCGGTTTCAAACCTTATCGCACTTAAAGACTATGAATGCTAGAAAAATCGTTTTAATCCCCGGAGACGGTATAGGCCCGGAGATTGCCGAAGCGACAAAGGATGTTATCTCTGCCTCCGGAGCCAAGATCGAATGGGTCATAAAAGAGGCCGGCGTATCGGGCATACAGAAGCACCGGGAAGTTCTGCCGGAAGTTACTTTAGACTCCATAAGGGAACATAAAGTCGCGCTCAAGGGTCCATGCACAACCCCTATAGGCGAGGGGTTTTCCTCGGCAAACGTGGAACTGAGAAAAAAACTTGACCTTTACGCAGCCGTAAGGCCGGTAAGAAATATTGACGGGGTGAAGACTAAATTTTCCGACGTTAACATAGTTATCGTGCGCGAAAACACCGAAGGTCTTTACAGCGGTGTTGAAAACACGGTTTCCCCCGGGGTAGTGATGAGCATGAAGGTCGCAACAGAAAGATCTTGCGAAAGAATCGCCAGATGGGGTTTCGAATACGCCAGAAAAAGAAACAGAAAGAAAGTGACTGTGTTTCACAAGGCCAATATAATGAAGATCACCGACGGTCTTTTTATAAGAAAGTCAAGGGAAGTAAGCGAACAGTACCCGGACATTGAGTATGAAGAGTACATCATAGACGCGGGATGTATGAGGCTGGTTCAGGATCCGAGCCTTTTTGACACTCTGCTGCTTGAGAATCTGTACGGCGACGTGATGAGCGACCTCTGTGCAGGACTTGTCGGAGGACTTGGTGTTGTTCCCGGCGCCAACATAGGGGACGAATACGCAGTCTTTGAAGCGGTGCACGGGTCGGCACCTGACATAGCCGGACTCGAAATAGCAAATCCACTCGCCCTGATCATGTCAGCGGTAATGATGCTCAGATATCTTGCTGATTCAGAAGGAAGAGAGGACATGGCAGAAGCGGCCGACAAGATAAAAACGGCTTATAACTTAGCCCTCTCGACCGGCGACAAAACCCAGGATCTGGGAGGCAACCTCAAAACGGCCGATTTTACCAGAGTTCTTATACAAAATATACTGAAGGTATAAACGGCTTCGCCCTGCGTGCGGTAAAACGCTGGCAAACCCCATGAACAGGAACAAAAAATCCCCTTTTCTGGTTTTTCTTCTTATCTCAACCGCACTGAACCTGTTGCTGATTCAGCTTCTTTTCTCAAAGATACTTCCAGACCCAGAAAATCTTAAAGATTCGCTTGAGAGAAAATACATAGAACTTATAGAAATACCGGTTAAAGAAACCGAACCTCCTGACAAACCTTCAAGGCTTGCCGATAAATCTCACAGGGCGGAAAAAGAATCCACGATAGACGATACAACGAAACTCTCAAGGTCCGCTCCTCAACCGACAAAGAAAAGTACGTCGCAGAAAAAACCCGCAGGGACAGTTCAGCCCGCAGAGGACAAAAAGAGCACTGAGAGGTTCTCTCCCGAAAAAGATCCGGTCGCCATAGTGCCCAAAGGGGAGAGAGAAAAACCGAAGAAAAGAAAAGCAACCCCTAACGAACTGTCAAGGAACGACCCAAGTGCTTCAGCTTCGCAGATAGTAAATCCAAGCATAGTGGGCGTTCCGTTTGACTACAATACAGAAGAGCAGCTTCTTGGCACTAAAAACGTCGAAAAGGAAATTACTGTTGATCTGAACACGACGGAATATAAATACATTTCCTATTTCAGGAAACTCAAAGAGAGAATTTACCAGGTCTGGAAGTACCCCAAGGAATCCCAGGTAAGAAGGGAACAGGGAAATGTACGAATCGTCTTCACCCTAAGAAAAGACGGATATCTCGAAAACGTGAGGATAATCGAACCCTCCGGTTTTAAGGATCTGGACGGGGAAGTTCTGCGCACAATAAGGGTTGCTTCTCCCTACAACCCCTTCCCCGAGAGCTGGGAGGAAGAAACACTCAGAATACCCGCCACATTTGATTACACGCTTCCCAAGTGGGTAAGGAGATACTATAACTGAGCCTGCCTTCTTCAGAGAATGCAGACCTTGGTATCGGAGTTGTCAGTTTCAGCTTCTTTTATCTCGCCGATAAGGTAAGCCGATTCCGAGAGGTCCTGTGCTAAAGACAAAGCTTCTTCGACCTGCTCGCGCGGCAATACCGCTATCATTCCCAGCCCGCAGTTAAAAGTCGAGTACATTTCATCTCGGCTTATGTCCCCGGTTTTCATTATCAGGTCAAAAACAACAGGTTCGGGCCAGCTCTGGCCCTCAATTTGCGCAAAAAGTCCGTCGGGAATGACTCTTTGGAGGTTCCCTGGAATCCCACCGCCTGTCACGTGAGCAAAAGCCTTTACGTCAAATTCTCCGCAGAGCCCAAGAACGACCCTTGAGTATATGACTGTAGGCTCGAGAAGTTCCTCTCCCAGAGGTTTTAAAAGTCCCCGGGGCTTTGAATCAAGCGAGTAGCCCTCTAGATCAAAAAGCACCTTTCTTGCAAGCGAGTAGCCGTTTGAATGAAGCCCGCTTGAAGCAAGCCCGATGACCGCATCACCCGGCTCTATTGCAGCACCACTAATATAGCTGTCTTTTTCCACCACTCCGACACAGAAACCCGCCAGATCAAACTCCCCTTCGGAGTAAAATCCGGGCATCTCCGCCGTCTCGCCCCCGATAAGCACGCATCCAGCTTGAATACACCCTTCACAAATACCTTTTACAACCTCGGCCGCTTGGGTAGAGTCAAGCCTTGAGGTAGCGATATAATCAAGAAAAAAAAGAGGTTTCGCACCGCACGTAATCACATCGTTGACACTCATGGCAACCAAGTCTATACCTATCGTATCAAACCTGCGTGTAGCAAAGGCTGTTTTGAGTTTTGTGCCGACGCCGTCTGTGGCGGATACAAGCAGGGGTTCACGAAAAGCACTTGTATCAAGTGGGAAAGCACCCGAAAAACCCCCGATCGGGCTTACTTTGCTTTCGCCGCAGGCCGATTCGACAAGAGGTTTTATAAGGCGCACAAACCTCTCGCCTTCTTCCACGTCAACACCTGCGGTTTTGTAAGTAATCTCTTGTGACACGAAAAAAGGGACGGCCTGTTAATTGACGACCTTCACGGACAAAACAGACACCGTCTCGACGGGAACATCCCCGGGTCCGGTCTTAACAGCGGCGATTTTGTCAACGACTTCAATTCCCTCAACCACTTTTCCGAACACCGCATAACCGAAGTCACGGACACCATGATCAAGAAAAGCATTATCCCTGTGATTTATAAAAAACTGCGACGTTGCAGAGTTCACATCGGCAGTCCTGGCCATTGCCACGGTGCCGCGTTCATTTTTAAGACCATTTTCAGCCTCGTTTTTTATCGGGGCTTTAGTCGGCTTTTGTTTCATGTCAGCAGTGATACCGCCACCCTGTATCATGAAATTATTTATTACCCTGTGAAATATAGTGTTATCGTAAAAGCCCTCTTCCACATAGGCAAGAAAATTTGCCACAGTAATTGGTGCTTGCTCTTCATAAAGTTCGAGTTTTATGTCACCTAGCGAAGTTGAAATAATAACCATCGGTTTTCTCCTTTCGTTTTTCCCGCTCGATTCGGCGGACGCATTTTTGTTATGACTGGAGTCGGAATTAGAGTACCCATCTCCTGGAAAAGCAATAAAAGCAAAAATAAAACATAAAGCGAAAACAGTTACGTTTTTCATTGGAAACCTCGGGGTTGCAGATCTAGGAAAAAACAAATTTTCCACTTGAAAGCTGACATGGCGGGAAATTCTCAGGTTCTATCAGTAATCCTTTTTCCCACGGGCCGTAATGATATCACAAAAGAAGTGGAACAGTAAATCTGGAGTCCACATTGTGTTGTTAAACAATAAGAAAGATTAAACAGCAAGACTATTTGCAGTACTTCTCGTTTACTCTTAAGTATTCGGCTATAAATTTCCTGACTTCAGCATGTTTTTTTTAAGTCGGGCCTTTGAAGTTTCGTAAGTACCTGTAATTACTTGATATTGATTTTCAGCCTGCTTCAAATCGTTTTGTAGTGCTCAGTCTAATTTTGTGCTCGACATCGCCTCCGCTTTCCCTTATAATATTCAACATGTTCGTAAAACAGCTAAAACGCCAGACCACAGTCAACATATCGGTGCAGATAGTGCATTCCTACAGGAACTCAAAGGGTGAGCCACGCCAGAAGGTAGTGCGTCACATGGGCTCCGCTCCCCCGGGAGAACCTCTTGACGCTCTTGTGCGAGCTGCACATGTGGAGAAGAACCGTCTTGAACAGAGCGTACAGCCCACACTGTTCCCCGCTGAAGACACTGCTGAGAAGCTGATAAAGCTTAGAAGAACAAAGCAGAAGGACAAACCCCTGCCCATAGTTGATGCCCGATTGCTTGAAGAGGAGGCTCGTTACAATCTTGGGTTTCATGAAGTGTTTGGAGAACTGTACAGTCAGCTTGGGTTTGACAGGATATGGGGAGCGAGAAACAAGATGGCGGGCAGGCTGTTCCGCCAGGCAGTGCTTATGCGTCTTGCGGCACCTGGGAAGAGCAAAAGAGCCCATGCGAAGAGAAGTGGACCCCAAAAATCAGACAGCACCTTAAGTGTATTTCCT
The DNA here is from genome assembly GCA_965200595.1 of Thermodesulfobacteriota bacterium. Lineage (GTDB taxonomy): Bacteria > Desulfobacterota_D > UBA1144 > Nemesobacterales > Nemesobacteraceae > Nemesobacter. The sequence continues at coordinate 195,428 of CBDAUE010000005.1, forward strand.
TGGTATTCTAAAGGAGTATACAGGAGGTACATAATGAAGAGTAAAAGACGTAATCATTCACCGCAGTTCAAGGCAAAGGTAGCGTTTTTGGCGGTAAAAGGAGACAAGACAGTAGCGGAGCTTGCCCGGCAGTTTGAGGTTCATCCCAATCAGATAAGCATGTGGAAGAAGAAGCAGCTCGGCAACGCCGCGGACAAAGTGTTCGGCCAGGGGGCGGGCAGCAAGGCGGCGGGCGAGAGCAAGTACGTAAACCAGCTTGAATCCAAGGTGGGCCAGCTGACGCTGGAGAACGATTTTTTATCAAAGGCGCTCGGTCGGCAGCGGCGCAAGAAGTTGGTAGTGCGCGGCCGGGCACTTTCTTTGGTAAGGCAGTGCAAACTGCTGGATATAAATCGCTCAAATATTTACTACAAACCTGTGGGGGTATCCCCGCAGGACGAAGAGATTATGAAGAAGATTGACAGGATCTACATTAAGTATCCGTTTGAGGGTTCAAGAAGGATGGTGTACGCCCTTAAGGCACAGGGCGTACAGGTGGGCAGAAAGCGTGTTATGAGGCTTATGGGGATACGAGGGCTTGCTCCCGGCCCCCAGACTACAAAGAAAGGGGGAGCAGAGCACAGGATATACCCGTATCTGCTGCGGGGGAAGACTGTAGAGCTTCCCGGGCAGGTATGGGCGGCAGACATAACGTATATAGAGATGAGCAGGGGTTTTGTGTATCTGTGTGCGGTAATGGACTGGCACTCGCGCAAGGTTCTTAGCTGGAGAGTGTCTAACACAATGGACAGCAGTTTTTGCGTGGAGGCTCTGGAAGAAGCGCTTTACAAGTATGATAAGCCCGAGATATTCAACACCGATCAAGGAAGCCAGTTCACAAGTGAAGAGTTTACGGGAGTTCTTAAAGACAGAGATATAAAGATAAGCATGGACGGCAAGGGAAGCTGGAGAGACAATGTTTTTGTGGAGAGGCTTTGGAGAAGTGTTAAGTACGAGGAAGTGTATCTGATGGCATATGAATCCGTTGCCTCGGCAAAGGCAGGTATAGGGAAGTGGATAGATTTTTACAATGAAAAAAGACCACATCAGGGGCTTGGAATGAAAACACCGGATGAGGTTTACTGTGGTCTTGGGACAGCACAGAAGAATGTGGCTTGAAGCAATGAGACAAACAGAGCAGAGAGTTTATGGTTTTGGGAGTCTTAAAGATGGTTATGCGTTGGTGGGAATACACTTAAGAAAACAAAAATGCTGTCTAAAAAAGGGGACCACCTCTGTTTTCGTGACTGCGCGACCCTTGACTGAAACAATCTTGAATCGTTTTTTGAACTTAGAGTCACAGAGAAATGAAATGCCTTCCGGCAAAGAAAATATACTTTGAACCCGCCAAAATTTTATTGCGGAAGCCGCTTACAGACTGGAAATCAGTCTTAATGAATTTGACTTGTTCCCTTGATCAAGAAAAAGAAAAGACATCCCGAGATAAGATTATCCGGAGTCATGCTTTATGAAAACCTCGGCCCAGAGCGGGGCAAATCCGTCGGCGGTGTCGTGAAAAGCTCCCCTATACCTGTTGAGGCCCATTATGCCGTCTGTATAGTCTTTGTAGGCCGTCTGGCTCCTGTGAGCCTCAATGGCGCGGCGTTTGCGGTCGGCAAAAGACGTTATATCCTCAATCCGATCATATGAAGAAAAAGGCGTCCATACTTCATAAAACCAGCACTCGCTCTTCTTAGAACAGATATCCTTAAACATCGTTTTAAGACAATCAAGCGTCAGGTGCGAAACTGTCCTGTGGGTTCTGTGCTTGTCGATTTCAGGATGCGGCAAGTACACTTGTTTTGGATGAAGATTTGTTATTATCTCCCAAATCCTGGAACTGAACTCACGCTTGTTTGAATCGGATTCCATTTCGGGAAACCCCAGAAGAGAAATCTCCACTCCAAGTATCTTTGATGATTCTCTGACTTCTCTTTCCCTTGTCCGTACAAGCTGTTCCGGTGTGACACCAAGCGGATTCGCACTTCTTCTTCCATCCGTAACGACAACGGAAACAACTTCAAATCCTTTTTCCACAAGCAGGCAGGCAGTTCCTCCCATGCCTATTTCAAGGTCGTCGGGATGGGGAGAAATTATAAGGACTTTCTCGGATTGCATACCGATCGGTCCTTCTCTGTGAAGAGAGCAAGGAGATTCACATTGCACCGTGAATTTAAAATTAGGAAAATACCAACAACCTGTTACGCATTCTGATTGGCGAAAAAAAGGGCCATATTCCCAGAAAGCCCAACTGTGTCACAGCTGGGCTTTCCGAGAACATTACAATTACAGTTCTAACCCATGCTCAGAATCTCTTACACTTAAGCCCTAATTTTTCCGCCCAAGCAACTTTTTCCCACCAAAAACCCCAAACATAAACGCCGCTATGAGAAGCAAATTAAGGCCCGCGACCTTGCCACCATTGCCCTCCTCCACAGAAGAAGCAATGGAACATCCGCCGTCGTCATCCCCGCCGTCATCCCTTCCCGGAAAAACCGGAAACCTGTCAAGGTACGTGCGGGAAACTAGGGACAAGTCATCAGGGACGTCCTGACACATTTCGCCCTCGGGAACGTAGTATTCTTGATCCTCCGGATAGATGCCCGAGCCGATAATGAAAGTAGCACCAAAGGGGATATCGAAGTCTGTCTCCAAGAAATAACCAATCTTAACAGATGTGCCGGGAGACAAGCCCCTTATGGAGTTTCCGTCATCGTCAACTACCAGATCATCAGTTTGACGAGGATCAGACCAGTAGTATTCCAAAAATCCGTCGTCTACGCCATCCTGATCCAATATATTGCTCACAGTATCCCCGTAGTCTATGCAGCCGTCATACAGACGCAATGTTGTATCCTCAAATTCAGGATTCAGTCCGTTAAAAATCCCATGCAGCTCATCCGTAAAGGTGACAAGATAGAAATATATTTCTCCAGCTGTCCAAGGATCTTTTCTCCAGCAACGCCTGTATCGACCCAACCCTGAGAATACAAGCCCTACTTCCTGCCTTACTGAGAGTCCTGGGGGAAGATTGCTGCTTTCACCAAGTGTTTTAATCTCTGTAGAGATGTACTCTTCTACAGTTTTCAGATAATCTTTCAGGCTCTCCCTGGATAATCTTTCAGGCTCTCCCTGTTAGTCACCATATGGGCGCTTGTACGCGTAAATGGCTCTCCATTCGGATCTGTTGCTGTCTGGCCGAAGTATCCGTCCTCAAATTCAGGACACTGAGACCTGCTAAAGTCCACCTCATACTCTTTATGATCAAAGCCCACAACCAATATAAAATCATACTGAACTCCTGCTTGGTTAATGGTAATGTTAACGGCACAAATATGCCTGCCGTCTGTTCTGTCGTCTTCAAGGCAGAAAGGTTCTTCGCCCGTTCCGTTCACAAGCTGTTCAAAAATTGGGATGTGTCTCAAAGATCCCTCTGCGGCAATCGGGTGTCCCGCATGGAAGACTACAGATTCACCTGCTTCTAATGAAATGCTTCTTTGATTAACGAGAACAACGTATATGTCGCCGTCCTTCCATACTCCATCGTCAGTTCTCAAGGCAGCCCGAAAGTTTGCATGATCATCTGGGTTGCTGAGCTGCTCCCAGTGCTTTTTTGTGTGCAACAGAAAATCTTCCATTGCCTGCATAGTACCCTTATCACGCGCATCTACGGCTGAATCATGGGCAAAAACTAAATGAGTGCCGCCCAGAATAACAGTAAAAACAAACATAAAACACGAAAACAACATGACTAAACCAACTCTTTTCATTCTACTCCTCCCTTGGGTAAGAGGTGGTCCCCTTTTTTAGACAGCATTTTTGTTTTCTTAAGTGTATTCCCACCAACGCATAACCATCTTTAAGACTCCCAAAACCATAAACTCTCTGCTCTGTTTGTCTCATTGCTTCAAGCCACATTCTTCTGTGCTGTCCCAAGACCATAGTAAACCTCATCCGGTGTTTTCATTCCAAGCCCCTGATGTGGTCTTTTTTCATTGTAAAAATCTATCCACTTCCCTATACCTGCCTTTGCCGAGGCAACGGATTCATATGCCATCAGATACACTTCCTCGTACTTAACACTTCTCCAAAGCCTCTCCACAAAAACATTGTCTCTCCAGCTTCCCTTGCCGTCCATGCTTATCTTTATATCTCTGTCTTTAAGAACTCCCGTAAACTCTTCACTTGTGAACTGACTTCCTTGATCGGTGTTGAATATCTCGGGCTTATCATACTTGTAAAGCGCTTCTTCCAGAGCCTCCACGCAAAAACTGCTGTCCATTGTGTTAGACACTCTCCAGCTAAGAACCTTGCACGAGTGCCAGTCCATTACCGCACACAGATACACAAAACCCCTGCTCATCTCTATATACGTTATGTCTGCCGCCCATACCTGCCCGGGAAGCTCTACAGTCTTCCCCCGCAGCAGATACGGGTATATCCTGTGCTCTGCTCCCCCTTTCTTTGTAGTCTGGGGGCCGGGAGCAAGCCCTCGTATCCCCATAAGCCTCATAACACGCTTTCTGCCCACCTGTACGCCCTGTGCCTTAAGGGCGTACACCATCCTTCTTGAACCCTTAAACGGATACTTAATGTAGATCCTGTCAATCTTCTTCACAATCTCTTCGTCCTGCGGGGATACCCCCACAGGTTTGTAGTAAATATTTGAGCGATTTATATCCAGCAGTTTGCACTGCCTTACCAAAGAAAGTGCCCGGCCGCGCACTACCAACTTCTTGCGCCGCTGCCGACCGAGCGCCTTTGATAAAAAATCGTTCTCCAGCGTCAGCTGGCCCACCTTGGATTCAAGCTGGTTTACGTACTTGCTCTCGCCCGCCGCCTTGCTGCCCGCCCCCTGGCCGAACACTTTGTCCGCGGCGTTGCCGAGCTGCTTCTTCTTCCACATGCTTATCTGATTGGGATGAACCTCAAACTGCCGGGCAAGCTCCGCTACTGTCTTGTCTCCTTTTACCGCCAAAAACGCTACCTTTGCCTTGAACTGCGGTGAATGATTACGTCTTTTACTCTTCATTATGTACCTCCTGTATACTCTTTTAGAATACCAAGGAAATACACTTAAGATGCTGTCTGATTTTTGGGGTCCACTTCTGTATTCAGGCAATTCCAAGCAATGTGCATCACTCTCGATATAATAAAAACTCAAGAGTCATTCTGCCAAAGAACAACAGCAGAAACAACCATAAAGCACAAAAAACAATATAACCTGATCGAATCTTTCACTTAATCATCTCTAAAGTGAAACCCCTCAGTTAAAAACTACCAAAAATCTCTAGATGCTGTCAACTATAATCCCGTGGTCTCAAGTTCAAAACGCAACAGGCCAACTAATACTGGAGAGTACCTGATTCGGGGTTTTAAAGCCAAGGTATTTCCTCGGTCTGCTGTTGAGTTTCTCCATAACTTTGTCAGCGTCTTTTTGTATCAGTTTGTCAAAGTCTATCCCCATTGGGGAAGTACTGTCTTATAAGTCCGTTTGCGTCTTCACAAGACCCCTTCTCCCAAGAGTGGTAAGGATGCGCAAAGTACCACTGCGCCCCGAGCTTGTCTGACAGCTTCTCATGCAGAGCAAATTCTGCTCAGTTATCGCACGTCACAGTCTTTAAGTGCTTGCGCATGGATAAAGCCCCCTGGAGTATAGCCCGGCAGATGGCCGTTTTGTCATCCGCGACCACAATTATGCAGTAGCGCGAAACACGCTCTACTATAGTTACAAGCACCTTGCCTTTTTTCCCAAGGCCAATCACCGTGTCGATCTCCCAGTGCCCTTTCCGAATGCGTTCATACACGTCGCTGGGGCGCACATCTATCATGACGCGATTCTTTATATGAGGGGGCTCCGCAGGGTTTTCTGTGCTTTTTGCGGCAGCGAAGATGGGTGTGAAAATTCCCTCCGTTCTTCATTGTCTTCCCTTACATGCCCGTAGATGCTCTCGTGGCTTACCTTAACTCCTTCGTTTACGGCAAGCCAGCCGCTTATTTGCTGCGGACTCCTCTCCTTTCTTAGCAGTTCCTCCACCCGTGTCCATGTCTGCCGGGCAATGCGGTTTGCGCCTGGCAGACGTCAGTCTCTGTGCCTGTTCGGAGCAATAACCCTGTTCCCCGCTGTTGCGTCTAAGTTCCCTGCTTATGGTCGACTTGTGTACGCCCAGGCGTCTTGCTATCCGGGTCTGGTTGAGGCATTTGCGTAGTAAAGGATAGCCATACGGGGCAGGGGTATAAGGAGGGGTGAAAAAACTTTTCACCCCAGAATCTTGGTAAAAACCCCTAAAAAACGACTGATTCTGGTCAAGGACCGCAAATTCCACCCCAAGCCGTAATCTGCGTTGAAAAACTTAAGGAAAATAGCAGGTAACTTACTGATATCACCTGATTAAGTGGTCGCCATGGGTTATAATTAAAGGCATACCAACCTTAAAAAAGGAGCAAACCCATGGCGACACAATTTAATCTACCTTTCAGCTGGGACCAAGTCGATAGAGCATCGGATTTTAACCGTCTTCAGATGGTTCTTGACAGCCTGCCCGACGCCCATATCATCCGGGCTCTTGAGTGTATGCGCAAAAACGGACGCAACCAGTACCCGGTATCTGCGATGTGGAGGGCCTTTGTGGCGGGGATAGTGTTCGGGCACGAATCCATAGAGTCTTTAATCCGGGAGCTTAACCGCAATTCATCTCTGCTTGCCGTCTGCGGATTCTCCACGGTGCCTATGCAGAGACGTGACAGGTATGAGGTTGAACCCGGCGGCGTGGTCAAGATTACAGATTTTGAGTCTCGCAGTTCTGCTCCCCGCAGTTATAACTTCTCCGGGTTCCTTGCAAACCTTGCAAAGCTCGACCTGCAGCAGGGTCTGGTATCGGAGATGATAAACAATCATCTGTGCAAAGAGCTTATGGAGGTGCTTCCCGAATTCGGCAAGCACCTCGGTTATGACGGCAAGGCGATAAAGAGTCATTCAACAGGCAGAACAAACCGCAGGGCAGGCAAAAAGTCTGATCCCGACGCGAACTGGGGCGTGCACAAGTACCGAGGAGTTGATTCTGACGGCAGGGAATGGAGCAAGGTAAAAAAATGGTTTGGCTACCGGCTTCATATCATTGCCGACACCGAGTATGAGATACCGGTTGCGTTCAGTCTGACCGAAGCCTCGACAAGCGAAATAAAACAGTGTGAACGGATGGCTGACAGTTTGTTCGGCAATAACTCCGAGCTTGCCGGGCGGTGCAAGTACTTCACTGCTGACAGGGGGCTTGACAGCGGTCCGCTCAAAGCCAAGCTGTGGGATGATTACAGGATCAGCCCGATTATAGACATCAGGCGGCTGTGGAGGGAGGAAAAGCAGGGGCAGAGCTATGTTCCGGGGCAGAGGATCATGAGACCTCTTAACAGTGTGCACGACAACATTCTTTATACTGAGACGGGACAGATATGGTGTCGCTGTCCGCTAAGCGGCAAGGAGCGCAGGATGGCTTCTTACGGGCTTGAGAAGAAAAGAGGCACTTTGAAGTTCCGCTGTCCGGCGGCCGCCGAGTACAATCTTGACTGCAAGGGCTGGAAGAAGTGTCACAGTGACGCGGGCAAAAAGACCAATGGTTACGGCAGGGTGGTGCGGGTGTCTCTTGAGCGTGACCGTCGTATTTTTACTCCCGCGCGGCACGGCAGTCCGTCATGGAACCGGGCTTACAGAAAGCGAACTGCCATTGAGCGTTTAAACTCACGCATGGGGGGCAGCTTCAGGTTTGAGAAGCACTATATCAGGGGCAAGGCGAAGATGGCCTTCAGAGCGGGTATGGCGATTGCAGTGATAATGGCTCTTGCGGTGGGTCACGCAAAGGCTGGCAGAACGGAGCGTATCAGATCCCTTGTGTCGGGGTTTTATGCCGATACCGGATAGTCCTTCTTTAAATTATTCACCAGAAAATTTAAACGGAATTCAACCTTGTGTGGACTGCTGCGTCCGCACCCGGGCAGAACAGCGATTCCTGGGTGAAATTGGTGCTGAGTTGTGTCTGAATCAGCCTGAATCAGACAACTCGGCTTTGAAATTGCCGGAATACCCTCCCCTCCCTTCCGCTGTGTGCTTCCAAAATCTCAAAACCCCCTACTACGCAAATGCCTCTAGGTACAGCAGGCTTGCATCCTCGGCATTGGTTAATACACTGACATTGGTTGGCATGGTACGCATATAGCTAGCCAATCCTGACTTCCGCACTTTTGTAACGTAAGTACCTGATATTACACAAGCGGGTTCCCGCTTGTACACTACACAAGAGCTTTTGAGATGTTTATTAGTCAGCCGGGAGTCCCCGGTCTGTTTTTACCAGGAATCCGCAAGCATGGTCTGCCTGCTGAGCACCGCTCCCACAGCGGAGTAAAGAGATCTCTGCTCCGTGGTGCCCTGAGAAGGTATCAGATACCTCTTATTGGTTCCCCTGTCCACCACCAGGGACGCCTCAACCCTGCCAAGTTCTGACAGTATGGCCCCTTCACTCATCGGTTCCTTTCCCCCATGATAACAGTTGTGCCTGAACCTCAGTATGCGAAGCAGTACGAATGCCGTAAAACAGATGGCCATGTGAGCCTCCACTCTCCTTTGAGTCCAGTGAAACACAGGCCTTACAGCCATTGTGTGCTTCATGACACGAAACCCTTCTTCTATCTTCCATAACTCCCCGTAACAGTCGTATATCCTGGAGGCATCGTATTGTATTTGTCAGCAGGAAGACTGGTCCATACCCCGTGAGGACCGTCAAACTTCTCATCCCTCTCCACCGCTTCGGTGTCTACAGACACGGCCCCCGCTTCCACCTTGATGAACCTGCCCCTGCGTCCATTGCCCTTTATCCCCCCTGCTATCCTTCTCTCAAGTTTCTTTAAAGCCTCTTCCCTGTCCTGCGAGTCTTTCCTCGCTCTCTTCTCGCAGTGACGCAGAACAAGCCTCCGTCCTCCCACTTCCATATCCCCAAGTCTTTTACCTTCCCCTATCTCTTTCCAGTCACTGTGTGAGAATACCTTCTCGCTGTCCTCCTCGGACATCCCCCGAAGCCTTGCCGCTACAACCCACTCATACTTATTGCGCTTTAAGACCTCAAGATTCTTTTTGCTCATCATCCCCGCATCCCCCACAAACACCACCCTTTCAAGCTTGATCCTCTTCTTTAACCCCTCTATAGCAGGCTCAAGAGTGCTTACATCAGATGTGTTCCCCGGAAACAGCTCATAACCCAAGGGAAGTCCGTCTTTGGTCTGAAACAGTCCCAGCACCACCTGAACCCTGTGAGGCTTCCCGTCCTTGCTCCACCCCTTCCTTCGAAGATCGTCTTGCGTGTCGCTTGCAAACGAAAGGGTTGTAACATCGAAAAACACAACTTCAACCTTTCCTTCAAAAAGTCCCATAACTTCTTTGCTAACAATGCTCTGAAGCTTCTCAGTACGCTTCTCGTCAACCTTGTCCATCATCCTGTACAGCTTGTCCACAGACACTTCCATTCCAAATTCCCGAGACAGCTTCGCATGGGCTCTTTTGCTCTTCCCAGGTGCCGCAAGACGCATAAGCACTGCCTGACGGAACAGCCTGCCCGCCATCTTGTTTCTCGCTCCCCATATCCTGTCAAACCCAAGCTGACTGTACAGTTCTCCAAACACTTCATGAAACCCAAGATTGTAACGAGCCTCCTCTTCAAGCAATCGGGCATCAACTATGGGCAGGGGTTTGTCCTTCTGCTTTGTTCTTCTAAGCTTTATCAGCTTCTCAGCAGTGTCTTCAGCGGGGAACAGTGTGGGCTGTACGCTCTGTTCAAGACGGTTCTTCTCCACATGTGCAGCTCGCACAAGAGCGTCAAGAGGTTCTCCCGGGGGAGCGGAGCCCATGTGACGCACTACCTTCTGGCGTGGCTCACCCTTTGAGTTCCTGTAGGAATGCACTATCTGCACCGATATGTTGACTGTGGTCTGGCGTTTTAGCTGTTTTACGAACATGTTGAATATTATAAGGGAAAGCGGAGGCGATGTCGAGCACAAAATTAGACTGAGCACTACAAAACGATTTGAAGCAGGCTGAAAATCAATATCAAGTAATTACAGGTACTTACGAAACTTCAAAGGCCCGACTTAAAAAAAACATGCTGAAGTCAGGAAAAGTGTCGTGAAGCGCGCAACAGCATGGGGATGTGTCTTAAGTCTACGGCAGGAAAAGCGCAAAATCAGGAAAAGTGCTTCGAGACAAGCGGATCGTGATCTATTTCGGATATCAGGTAACCGATCCCGTAATAGTCGCCCGAGTTGTGGTAGAGCCTTATTCCCTGGGGAGTCGTAAGGTAGTTTCCCGTTTTTGCGGTTTGCTCGGGGAAATCGACCTCGTAAACCGTATAACCGACGGTTCCGCTTCCTATGTTAACTTTTTTCCGCTCTTCTCTGAGCTTCTTAACACTTTTTGCGATCTCCCAGGCCTTGGGATAGATATGACCTTTAACGATAAGTTTCATGGCAGCCCGAAAAATTAAACAACCTCCATCTCCACGCGGTCTATCATGCCGATGCACATCATTATCTTGTCTATTCCCGGATTCCTTTTGTGAACGAAAGCCTCCGAAACCTCTTTGCCGCAGTCCCCGCACGCCCCTTCCCTATCAGATTCGGTTTCACAGTCACCGCAGTAATATGTCTTCAGGTTGTACCAATGTAAAGAGGAATAAAGAAGTTCCCTGAAACCCCCTTTGCTGAGGCATTCACCCCACTCGGAAATCGCTTCAACCAGATTGCGTCTGTAGTAATCGGGTATATCCTCCAGATGTCCTGAGTATATCTCTTGCTCTCCTACGTAAATTCTGAACAGTTCCGACATGGCAGTTACGAGATAGTGGACAGTCTTGAGACAAGCAGGTGATCGACCAGAACAAGATTTACCATGGCCTCCGCTATGGGTACCGCTCTCGGACAAAGACACGGGTCATGCCTGCCCTTTACCCGCAGCTGGGTTTTTTCTCCTTTTTTATCCACGGTGTCCTGAACCCGGGATATGGAAGAAGTGGGTTTTACGGCGATTCTCACGACCAGATCCGCCCCGCTGGTTATTCCCCCCAGGAGGCCGCCCGAGTTGTTCGTTCGGAAGCCGAGGGTTCCGTCTTCCTTTCTATACATAAGATCGTTTACCTGCGAGCCTTTTCTCTTTACGACCCCGAAGCCCATCCCCACTTCAAAACCCCTTATTCCCCCTATGCTCATAAGCGCGCGCGCAAGGTCGGCGTCAAGCTTGTCGAACACGGGCTCTCCGAGACCCGCAGGAAGTCCCCGGGACACTACCTCGACGGTTCCTCCGACAGAATCTCCCTCCTTTCTTACCGATTCTATAAGATCGACCATCCTCTGCGCGGCCTGCGGATCGGGACATCGGACGGGGTTTTCCTCGATCCGGTCAAAATCAAGGTCCTTGGCGACTATGTCTCCCACCTGCTTTACATAGCCAGTGGTAGTCACTCCGCGGGAGTTAAGAATTTTTTTGGCTATCGCCGCGGCCGCCACCCTGCCCACCGTCTCCCGTGCCGAGGAGCGTCCGCCTCCGCGGTGGTCCCTGCGCCCGTATTTCTCGTCGTAGGTGAAATCGGCGTGCCCCGGACGATAGATGTCCTTTATGTCCTCGTAGGATTTTGATATGGCGTCTGTGTTTCTCACCATCATGGATATGGGAGTTCCGAGGGTTTTTCCTTCAAAAACTCCCGAGAGTATTTCGATTGCGTCGGCCTCCTTTCTCTGGGTCGTGATCCTGCTCTGCCCCGGACGCCTTCTGTCAAGTTCGTACTGTATATCCTCTGCACAAAGCTCAAGCCCGGCGGGGCAGCCGTCAACAACAACTCCCAGAGCGGGGCCATGCGACTCCCCCCATGTGGTAATTCTGAAAAATCTTCCGAAACTGTTTCCCGCCACTTTGCTCTCTTCCCTACTTCAGATAGCCGTTTTCCTTAAACCACTCCACTGTCCTTCTTACAGTCTGCTCGATTGGAGTCACAGAAAATCCGAGATCCCTTACGGCCTTTGAATTGTCAGCGTGCCAGTTGTACCTTGAAAGCTTTATGGAATCGATGTCCAAAGTGGAATAATTCGGAAATCCAAGCCCCAAAACTCTTTCAAGCAGAAACGCCGTGGTGTAAGCGAACATGTAGGGAATCTTTATTCCGGGAGCGGAAATGCCCGTTATCTTTTCGAGCAGGGCGAAATAACTTCGCACGCTCACGTTTTCGTTTGCGAGTATGTAGCGCTCTCCGGGCTTTCCGTTTTTCTCCGCAAGCAGGTGTCCGTTCGCCACGTCCTCAACATCGACAACGTTAAAGGTGCCGTCCATATAACCGGGGAACCTTTTCTTGCAGAACCAAAGAACCGATCCCGAGCTTGAAAGATATATGTCTCCCGCGCCGAGAACAACCGAAGGGTTCGTTATAACCACCGGAAGCCCTTTCTCGCTGAAGCTTCTCGCCTCCCGCTCCGCAAGATACTTGCAGTTCATATAGCCTATTCCGTCGGAGTAAAGATCGTACTGGGTGGACTCTGTTACCGGGGAGCCGTCCCGCTCGACCCCGATTGCGGCTACGCTGCTTGTGAAAACAACCTTGGATACGCCCACATCCATTGCGGCGGAGAGAACATTCGAAGCGCCGCGCACGTTTATGTCCAGCATTTTCTGGTGATCCGATTTCTTAAAGGACACGAACCCGGCCGTGTGGAAAAGCTTGTCGCATCCGGAAAAAGCGGCCTTAAGAGAATCCGGATCCCCGACATCCCCATAGACCTTCTCAACATCGAGAGAATCTATGTTTTTTGTATTGCTGGTCTTTCTCAGGAGAACCTTTACTCTGTCTCCTCTCTCAACCAGCTTTTTTGTTATGTGCGATCCTATAAAACCGGTCGCTCCCGTAACTACTGTCGCCATCTGGCATCCTCCTGCGGGAAAATTGACTGAAAAAAAACATCTTCTGCAATGAGTATAGCAATTCCGACTGACAATGTACAAAAACACCCGGGACGCGAAACGGTTAAAAGCCCCCTCACACTATCATCATGGAGTCTCCGTAACTCAAAAACCTGTAATCGCGCGACTTAGCCTCCTCATAAGCGGCGAGGGCAAGCTCCCTTGTGCCGCAAAACGCGGAGACGAGCATAAGAAGGGTTGAGCGGGGCATATGGAAGTTGGTTATCAAAACGTCTACAAACCGGAATTCGTAAGGAGGCTTTATAAAAAGATCCGTCCTGCCGGAAAAAGGCTTCATTTTCCCGGCTTCTCCCTGCGCCGATTCAAGGGCCCGCGTAACCGTGGTCCCGACGGAAACAATTCTTCTTCTCTGCTCTTTGGCTTCGTTTACCGCCTCAGCGGTCTGCGGCGGAACCGAAACACGTTCTGAATGCATTGCGTGGTTGTCGATAAGTTCCTCCTTTACGGGCCTGAAGGTTCCCTCTCCCACATGAAGCGTGACATACTTCATCAGAACACCTTTTTCGCGAAGGTCCGAGATAAGTTGCGGGTCGAAATGAAGTCCGGCCGTCGGAGCGGCGACCGCTCCATCTTCGGTCGCGTAAACAGTCTGATAGGCGTTTTTATCCGACGCTTCCGGTTCTCTTTCTATATAGGGGGGAAGCGGCATGCGTCCGGTGCTGCCGATCACCCGCTCGACGGGTCCGCTGAACCTTATCGTCCAGCTTTTATCGGCTTCTCTTTCAAGGCTGCCCGACACTCCTGCGTCAAGCGAGATGCGAAGGCCTCTGGACGGATTTTTAAAAAGAACCTTCCATCGGGTTTCATCCATCCTCTCCGTAAGAAGAAATTCAACTGTTCCCCTTCCTTCCGCATGACCCGCAAGTCTTGTGGGAATAACCCTGGTGTTGTTAAGAACCATCAGATCGCCGGGGCGCAGCAGATCCGCGAGACCAGAAAACCTGGCGTGGGAAAAACCCCGCGTTTTCCTGTCAACCACAAGGAGCTTTGATGAACTGCGCTTCGGGAGCGGATACTGGGCGATCAGCCGCCGTGGAAGATCGTAGTCGAATTGATCCGTTCTCATCCGTAAAAAGGACTATTCTCCCTCAAGAAGTTTTTTCACGGAAAGACGCAGGGAATTTAGCTTTATGAAACCGGTGGCGTCTGACTGGTCGTAAATCGAATCCTCCTCGAAGGTAGCCAGATTCTCGCTGTAAAGGGAGTTGGGGGATTTTCTCCCGCAGACTATGACGTTTCCCTTGTAAAGCTTAAGCCTTACCGTGCCGCTTACATCCTTCTGACTCTGCCGGACGGCGGCAGTGAGCATTTCCATCTCGGGAGAAAACCAGAAGCCGTAGTAGATAAGTTCGGATATCTTCGGAATCAGGGAATCTCTTAAGCGCATTACTTCTCTGTCCATGGCAATCGACTCAAGGGCCCTGTGCGCCACGTGAAGAACAGTGCCGCCGGGGGTCTCGTACACTCCTCTTGACTTCATGCCGACGAACCTGTTTTCAACTATGTCCACCCTCCCGACGCCGTTTTTGCCGGCAACATCGTTTAACAGGCCTAAAAGCTTTGAAGCAGAAAGCTTTTTTCCGTCAAGGGAAACGGCAATGCCGTCTTCAAACCCGATTTCCAGGTAAACCGGCTCATCGGGAGCCGCCTCGGGGGAAACCGTCATCTCGAACATATCCTCGGGCGCTTCTGCCCACGGATCCTCCAGAATTCCCCCTTCATAACTGATATGAAGAAGGTTGCGGTCACAGCTGTAGGGTTTTTTCTCCGTCACCGTGACATCTATTCCGTTCTGCCTTGCGTAATTAACAAGATCGGTTCTTGATTTGAAATCCCACTCGCGCCACGGGGCTATGATCTTTATTTCGGGGTGCAACGCGTAGAAAGTGAGTTCGAAGCGGACCTGGTCGTTTCCCTTGCCCGTCGCTCCGTGGGAAACCGCGAAGGCTCCCTCGCGTTTGGCTATTTCAATCTGCCTTTTCGCAATAAGGGGACGCGCTATGGAAGTGCCCAGAAGATAGCTGCCTTCATACACAGCATTTGAGCTTATCGCGGGAAAAACGTAATCCCTCACAAACTCCTCTTTTAAGTCTTCGACGAACACCGCACACGCACCGGTATCCCAGGCTTTCTGCTCCGCCTCCTGCAGATCCTCTTTCTGTCCTATGTCAGCCACATACGCTATGACGTCGGAGTCGTACTCGTTTACAAGCCATTTCAGGATTACAGAGGTGTCAAGTCCCCCCGAATACGCAAGAACTATTTTGTTTTTTTCAGACATATTTCTAGATGCTCCGGTAACTGTTTGCAGACAGAATGCTTGATCAAGGCTTGTCCTGATTCTGCCCGGAGATCGGGCGAAGATCCATAAGGTAGAACTTCACTCCGTTGTTCTGGTAGAACTTTTCAAGCGAAAGACCGGCATACTCTATTTTCTGGAGGTCGTCTCCGGTGTAGGTAAGGCTTTTCACCTCTGTTGAGAGCTTGCACGAAAACGGAACGTCCTTGTCCGGTCTTTCCTGACAGATAAAGCCTATGTCTATCGTTCCGCTAAGATCCATGCTGAGAGGAACAATGAATCCCACCGCCATTTTCACGCTCTGCAGTTCGATCACCATGATTCTTATCCTGCTCGAATCCTCTTCGTCTCCGACATCCATCACGTAGCCGTAGTAGTTTATTTCCTTGTTCTGCTCGCTCAGGGAATTTATGTACCAGTAATCTTCCGCATCAAGCCAGGACATTATCTTCATTTTTCTTTCCTCCGAAGGATTCACATGGATATTCTCGAAAATTATATACTATTATGGTATTTTTGGGTAACGATACGAGACAGAAACTGACCCTGAAAATCAGATTTGCCCAGAGGTGTGCTATGCGAAGATTCGCAATCGGTCTTCTCTCCCTGTTTCGAAAGACATCTGTTTTTATCCGGGGGCTGCGCGGCGGAACGGAAGCTGATCTGGCCGCTCAGAGGGTAGTCAGCGGAAAGTCCTGGGATGAGTTCTGCGATACTCTCAAGGCCGCGGGGGCGGCTTTGAATTTTCCAAAAGCACCCAAGGACGCATTCAATCAGGCAGAAGGGTATCGGTACTTGAGCCGCCTGGCCCGGGCCGGACTGATGGCATTTGTCGAGCATGCAGACCCCAAGGCGCCCGTACTTCATCGCGTAGTCGACGAAACGACCAAGCTGGGTGCGGACAATCCTGACAATTTCTACCAGACAGCGGCACTTAGCGGCGAGTACGAATACAGAATAACGGGACGGCGCAACAGCATTGCATATTTAAGCTTCGGCACTCAATCCGGCAACTACGGGCAGGGACGGGGACTGCCTCCGACAGGACATATAGAGTCCTGTCAGATAGAAACCGACGAACACGGATATTTTGAACTGATACTCAGCTGCAAGCCTCAAAGCGGAAACTGGCTTCCCATGACGCCGGAAACCGGCACCCTGGTTGTGCGCCAGACTTTCCTTGACCGCGAAACGGAAACTCCGGCGTATTTGCGAATAGAACGGATCAACTGCGGTGAAGACGAACGCCGCCCTCATCCACTTACGCCGAAACAGCTCGACGAAGGATTAAAAACGGCGGGAATGCTTGTGGCGGGCGCACCGCTTCTGTTCGCCAAGTGGGCTCGTGATTTTCAGAAGCACACAAACGAACTGCCGATGTTTGATCCGAAAGTGTCTGCGGCCGCCGGGGGCGACCCCAATATCGTTTACTACCACAGTCACTGGAGGGTTGCCGAAGATGAAGCGCTTTTAATAGAGGTGACGCCGCCGCAATGCGAACACTGGAACTTTCAGTTAAACAACTACTGGATGGAGTCGCTTGACTACCGCTATCACTCGATACACACCAACAAGCATCTCGCCCACCATGAAGAGGACGGCTCTGTGCGTCTAGTGGTAGCTCACAAAAATCCCGGCTGTCCCAACTGGCTTGAAACGGCCGGGCACTGCTCCGGCACGATGTGCTTGAGGTGGGTGCAGGCAAAGGAACATCCCCAACCGCGGACAAAACTGGTAAAGCTGACCGAGCTTAAGCCTCTGCCGGACCAAACAGATCACAATGGCTAAAAAAACCCTGGTGACTTCAACAGACTATGAGAATCCCTACCGGCCTTTTCCCGTAAGAATTTTCAATTCCATCGGAAGGCTTGGGGGAAAACTGGGACTGTCGGGCTGTCTGGACATTAAGAAGCTTACCGAAAATGCAATCCGAAAAACCGGACTTGAAGATTTTGGCGATGACGGTCACTTTGAGGCTCTGGAAGTTCTCATAAATTCAATCAACGAAGAAGCCGGGCTCACCCCGACCGGCAGAATGATACAGAAAATCCGGCTCGAAACCGCGTTGGTCCATCGACTGCGAATTGAAGAACTGCTGAAACGGCACCCTGAAATACATAACATCGATCTGGGGAAAACAATCCTGATCACGGCACTGCAGCGCAGCGGAACTACCATACTGCACAGAGTGCTGAATTCCCATCCCGACATTCGAGCCGTATCGGGGACAGAAGCGCTAAATCCCCTGCCGCCGGACAGAAAAGCCGGAGCAGCGTTCACCCGGAACATGCATGCGCTGCTCGCGCAAAAACTGATTTCGTATCTCTCGCCGCAGTTTGCGGCGGTTCACCCCATTGACCATAACGAGCCGGAAGAAGACGTAATGCTTCTTGATCTTAATTTTATGAGCCAGGCGCCGGAAGCCACGATGCACGTACCGAGCTATTCCCGGTGGCTTGAGAAGCAAGACCATACGCGGACCTACGAATATTTCCGTAAAATACTCAAGATTCTGCACTGGCAGCGCCCCGCAGGCAACTGGGTGCTTAAAACGCCGCATCACATGGAATATCTGGATGTGTTTCTTAAAATCTTCCCCTCTGCCACAGTCGTGCAGACCCACCGCGACCCCCGAAAAACCGTGCCTTCTTTCTGCAGCATGGTTGCTCACAGCCGCGGCATGTTCAGCGACCATGTCGACCCGGAGGAAATTGCAAAACACTGGTTGAGAAAGATCCGCAGGATGGTTGAGCTGAGCATGCAGTTCCGGCACAGGGCAGGTGACGACCGATTCGTGGACGTTTCGTACTACGACATGATAAAAAACCCGAGTGCCGAACTTCAGCGGATTTGCCTCAAGGCCGGAATTGATTTTGACGCACAGGCGGCGCGGCGGGCCGAGGCTTTCATGAAGCAAAATCCGCAAAACCGCTTCGGCAGGCACGCCTACCGGTTAAATGATTTCGGACTGAACGAGGAAATTATCGAAAATCATCTCCGCTTTTATCGGAAGAGACATGAAATTCCCTTTGAGTAGTCTATACGGATTAAGACAGCCACATAAGAATCGGGAAACCAAACGGAGAATTCACCATGAATCGAAAAACAAAACAGATGGGCGACGGTTCTTTCGTAAACGCCATAATCATTGCGGTTCGGGACCTCAGACGACCCAAGGTATCGGAAGTGAATCCCCTGCCTGAGCACGTACGTATCGACGGGAAAACCTGTCTCATAACCGGAGCGAACAGCGGACTGGGCAAAGCCGCCGCTGCCGAGCTTGCCAGGCGAGGGGCAAACATGATTCTGGCCTGCCGGCCCGGTCACACGAAAACATGCGACGAAATAAAAAAACTGTCCGGTTCCCGAAACATAGAAATGATGGAAGTGGACCTGTCGGATCTTCGATCGGTACACAGTCTTTGCGATCATCTGAGCAGCCGCGGCACAAGAATTGACATTGCGGTTCTAAACGCAGGAGTAATGCCCAAAAAGGCAGCCAGAACACCGCAGGGATACGAAGAGATGTTCGCGGTTCACTTCCTTTCGAATCGCGTTATGATTGACCGGTGGCTTGGAGACGGCGTGATTCGTCCATCCGTCCAGGACGGAAAAACACCGCGAATCATCTTCGTTTCATCCGAGGCTCACAGATCCTCCAACACCATTGATTTCGATCACTTCGGGGAATTTACCGATTACGGAATCGTAAACGGCTTTAAGCATTACGGCATCAGCAAACTCATTATGTGTACATATGCAACTGAACTCTCACGCCGTCTGAACACGGGCGGCAGAACCGAAGTTGCAGTTCACTCAATGTGCCCCGGAGGAGTGGCTACGAACCTGTCACGAGGAGCGCCGCCGATCTTAAAACCTCTGGTTAACCGGCTGCTGAGACATTTTTTTCAGTCTCCCGAAGAAGCCATCGGGCCGGTGATTTATTTATGCTGCGCGGAAAAAGCCGGTAAAGAAACCGGACTCTACCTGCATTTAATGCAGCAAAAGTCCGTGTCTGCCGCGGCACTGGACGCGGAAAACGGAACCAGGCTCTGGGAAGCAAGCAGTCTCCTTGTCGCCAGTTCCCGGGAGTAAGGCCTGAACCGGTACAGCGTCCGGCCGGGCAAAAAACTGTACGCATAAGCTCTTCTTATAGATAATATTACTCCGCAATGCCCAACACGTTATCAAAATCCGCATCTCATATCCTGCAGCTGTTTACCAGCAAACCGATGGCGCAAAAAGTCGACCTGTCTGACCGCAACATCATCGTGACGGGCGCAACTCCCGATTCAATCGGTTACGAAACGGCCAGGATTCTTGCGGGCTGGGGAGCCACTGTTGTCGTTACGCGCACTGGCGACACCGAGCTTATGGAAAATTCCCTGAAAAAAGACCTGCGGGCAATCGGGGCTGACGACGGCAGGATCACAGCCCGCAGACTGGATCTGTGCGATGCCGGGAGCGTTAACAGTTTTGCACTGTGGTACCGCAAAAACTATGGCGACCGGCTGCATGTACTTATAAACAACGCGGGAATTCTGAGGAATGTTCTAAACCCGAGAAAAAAGCCGCCCCTGACAAAAGACGGTTTTGAAATTCACTGGCGCACCAACTTCCTCGGAACCTATCACCTGACGAGTCTGCTGCTTCCCGCCCTTAAGCAAAGCGGTCTGGAAAGCGGAGACGCGCGCATCATAAACCTGACTTCGCACCTGCACGACAGGGCAGAGAACAAAAACATGTTTAACGATGACAAAGGCAGTTACCACACATGGGATGCCTACGGACTGTCGAAACTGGCGCTGATTCACTTTACTTCCGAGATCCAGAGACGGTTTGCCGGAAAGTACAATCTCCAGTCGGCAGCAGTGCACCCGGGGTCTGTCCTGACCAATCTTACGCAGGTCAAGTTTGAAGGAAGGATCGGACGGCTTGCAAACAGAATCTCCTCCGCACTCGGATCCCTTATGCTGCTACATCCGGAGCACGGCGCCCAGACTTCCGTTATGTGTGCCAGCAAATACCCGCTGCAGGGCGGAAGGTATTATGAATGCTGCAAAACGGCGGAATCATCCGACGAGACAAAAGATCAGGACGCGGCGAAACTTCTATGGGACAACTCAGCCGCATGGGTAAAAACTCTTGTTGACGACGGCAGGGGCGGGCATGAACCGCTTTAGCATAAGTACCGACCGCATTCGGATAAACGCGCCCGCTGACACAGTCTGGGAAGTCCTTACCGACGTTGAGAAATACGGCGAGTGGAATCCGTTCACGCCTCAAGTCAGCACTGATTTCAAAATCGGATCGCCGGCTTGCCTGCTGGTAAGAATGGGACCCGTGCAATTCAGAATAACAGAACATATATGCGCATTTAAAAAACCTTGTCTTATTGCATGGGGCAGAGAATTCGGAACCCCCCGGCTTCTGTCTGCGGTGCGGGAGCAGCATCTGGAACCCATAAGTGAGAGCAGCTGCAGCTACTATAATGTCGATCTGCTAAGCGGTGTGCTCTCGCCGGCCGTTTCAGCTCTGTTCGGCGGTTATATACGCCGCGGTTTTCGCGACGCAGGGGAGGCATTGAAGCTTCGTGCAGAAACTTTTTATCGGGAGACGAGAAACTGAAGATCCGTCAAAGTGCCGTTTCCGCCCCGGCGCTCAGACTGCACCGCTGCGGCGGAACAGAAAATCCGCTAAAAACAAACTCCGATAAAACTTATCATTCTCTCCGCCCCTGAACCGTCTCTTCTGTACGAAGGAAGTCCCTGACAGCAGGTGCACACATCAATTATCCCGATCTGCGAAACTCCCGCTTCACAAAGCTCGATTCTGTTAATTTCCACAAGATCAAGAAGAAACTTCCCGTCGCCTTTTTCCAAAAGCCAGTCCTGCTCGCCGCCGAACCTTGAGACGAACTGCGACACCACATCATCCCGGACCTCATAGCAGCATCCCGATATGGCCGGGCCTATTACCGCTACGGCATCCCGGGGCTGCAGACAGTGTTTTTCACAAATGGCCTCTATACAATCCCTCACCGCGCGCAGCGAGGTTCCGCGCCATCCCGCATGGACGGCGCAGACGCACCTGGCGTCGGGAAAACAGAGCAGAACGGGAACGCAGTCGGCCGTGATGATCCCGACTCCCACACCTGTCTGCTTCGTAACGATAGAATCGGCTTCGACAGATCTGTCTTCTGCGGCGTTTTCTGCGAAAAAAACTGTGCTTCCGTGAACCTGATTCACGGTAATGATATTATCAAGCCCGTGTGCGGAGGCGATTTTACTGATGTCCGGCCCTTCGGGATCATGAACGAAACCGTGGGTAATGCCGTGACAGCTCTCAAGCAGCGGGGAGCGAAAAATCTTCATCCGTCCTGTCTCCTAAGAAAACTGATTGCCGAGGCCATATCCTCGGGGATTTCTGCTGAAAGCTCAATGCGCTTTTCGGTCAACGGATGGGTAAATCCGAGGGTTTTTGCGTGAAGCGCGTGGCGTTTTATCAGCTCTGCCAGAATCTTTGAATTTTTCGGGCGACTTTTTTTTCCTCCGTAAACCTTATCGCCAAGCACAGGGAAGCCGTTTTCAGAAAAATGAACCCGTATCTGATGGGTTCTTCCGGTCTTCGGCCAGACATTAACAAGAGTCGCTCCCCTGAGTCTCTCGATTATTTCCCAGCGGGTCTCGGCCTCTCTTCCGGCTCCGGAAAAAGAGGTCATCTTCACCCTGTTTGACGGACTCCTTGCTATGGGAGAGTTAAAAACCCCCGAACTTTTCTTCATTTCTCCGCTGACAACAGCCACGTACTGTTTTTCCGTCTCCCTGTTTTTGAACTGATCGGAAAGGCTTTTGTGCGCACGGTCGTTTTTGGCAACGACAAGGACCCCGGAGGTCTCCTTGTCGAGGCGGTGCACGATCCCGGGGCGCATCTCTCCCCCTATTCCCGAAAGATCCCGGCACATATAAACAAGGGCGTTTACAAGCGTGCCGCTTGTGACTCCTGCGCCGGGATGAACCACCATGCCGGCGGGTTTGTTAACGACAATTATGTCGCGATCCTCATAAATGACTTCGACATCGATCTTCTCCGCCCCGATTCCGCAGGGCTCAGGGGGCGGAATGTCAATGCTAAGACTCTCCCCGCCGTTTATTACCCTGGAAGGCTTAAACCTTTTGCGGTCAATAAGTATGTTTCCGTGCTCTATGTGTTTTTTTATGCTTGAGCGGCTAAGCTCCCCAAGGAAGACCGAGAGGAACACATCGGCTCTTTTGCCGGCGAACTCCGGCGGGATTTTTGTTACGGTTTTTTGCTCTGCAGGTTCCATGAATTTTTCTTAACCGCTTTTTTCAACAACAACGACTTGCGGCGGCACTTCGCCGAAAATATCGCACGCCCGTCCCCGGTTAACCGACACTTCCACATATCCCCCGCTTCCCCCGACAGCAGCGATTTCACCGGGCTTCACAGAACAGTACGACTCGGAGATTCCCGTGATCTGCTTGTCTCCAACGGTTATCACAGCCCGGGCCCCGTCTCTTACAGCCTCGGTCGGTATGCTGGTTATGAGGTTCCCGAACTTGTCGGTGTAAATGATGCTTCCGCGGATCTCGGCCCCGCTCACAGAATATCCTTCGCGTGGAAGAACCTGGGGATCACGGATCTGCGGTCCGACATCCGATAACGAAACCCCGAGCGAGAGATGAGCCGCCACCGGAGAGAATATATCCCTTCCGTGAAAAGTTGAGCTTATCTCTTCTGGGAGATAGTCGCTGTTTTTTATTTCGCGGGCGCTTAGATCTTCGCAGCAGCGGATGACCGAACTGAAAACGCCGTTGTCGGGCCCCACGAAAAAATGTCCGTCGGCAAAGAGCGCAACAGGCCTTCTGCTGCTTCCGACTCCCGGATCCACAACGACCAGATGTACGGTGTTTTTCGGAAAATAGCGGTATGAATTGCCTATGACAAAAGACGCGGCGCGGATGTCGTGAGACTCGATGCAGTGGGTTATGTCGACCGGATGGACATCTTTGTTTATGCTGAGCATAACTCCTTTCATCGCCCCCACGTAATGACCGCTTAACCCAAAATCGGTTGTCAGTGTTATAATTCTTCGCATCAGACGCTCCAAAATAAGATTATGGAACGGAGACGGAATTATATCAAGTGAGATGGTGAAACTTACCGTTTTGGGTTCGGGCACCTGCGTGCCCCACAAAAAAAGAGGGTCTTCCGGTTATGTTCTCGGCACAGATACCGGCTCCTCCCTTTTTGACTGCGGAAACGGAACGGTATGGAAACTTGAAAAAACGGGGGTCGACTATCTTGAGATCGACAATGTTTTCATAACGCACCACCACCCCGACCACACTTCCGATCTGATTCCCCTTCTTTTCGCCACCAGGCATCCATACGGAAAAAAAAGAGAGAAAACACTTCGGATATGGGGTCCGTACGGGTTTTCGGAATTTACAGAAAAACTGCGTGCGCCCTACGGGGAATGGGTAAGACCCGATCTTGTGAAAATCCATGAGATAGGAAAAAAGAAGCAGAAAATCGGCGACCTTCAGATAAAGACATTCAAAACCGTTCACACAGAAAACAGCATCGGATACGCGGTGCGCGCGGAGGGAAAGAAAATTGTCTACACGGGAGACACGGGTTATTTCCCCGGACTTGCCAGGCAGGCCTCGGACGCAGACATGTTCGTTACGGAATGCGCGCTTCCGGATTCAGAGAAAATGGCGGTTCACATGACTCCATCAGACATAGCGCAGATCCTCCGGCAAAGCAGTCCCCGAAAAATCGTGCTCTCGCACCTTTACCCTTCAATGGACGGAAAGAATCTTCGGCAGGAAATAAAAGCGCTGTCAGGCAATAAGGAAACGGAAATAATAGTCGCCGAAGATCTTATGGAAATCGTCGTATAGCAGGATCAGCATTCGGTCTGATCCTTATTTTCCGGCGACGGTACGGTTTATTTCCTCTATGAGGTTTTCTGCGACCTCAAGGCTGTTTTCCGCCTCGGTAACCGGGCGTCCGACGACCAGATAATCGGCACCGTAATCAATGGCCATTTTTGGAGTTAACGCCCTTTTGTGATCGTTTCGGCTTTTCCCCTCGGGGCGTATTCCGGGAGCAACTATCACGAGGCGGTCTCCAAATTCCCGCCTTATTTCGCTTATCGATTCCCCGGAAGCCACGACTCCGTCACAGCCGGCTTCGATCGACCTTCGCGTAAAAACCCGCACGTACTCGTCAAGTTCCAGATTCTCGTTCATCATAAGCGCCCTAAGATCGTCCTGATCGAGGCTTGACAGAAAAGTGAGGGAAAGAACAAGCGGCCGGTCTCTTTTTCCCCGGCCTTCCCTAGCGGCGGCCACCGTCGCCTTCCCGCCGTTTATGGTAACGAATTCCACTCCCTGCGGCACCGCCTGAAGCGCGGCCGCGATAGTGCGGTCTATGTCTCCCATCTTAAGATCAAGAAAAACCTTCTTTCCAAGTCCTGTAAGTTCCTTTACAAAGCTCATCCCCTCGCGCATAAAAAGCTGGTAGCCGACCTTGTAGATGCCGACTCTTGCGCCGAGAAGCTCCACCAGATCAAGAGCCTTTTGCTTTGAGTCAAAGTCAAGCGCTATTATGAGCCTGTCGCAGCTTCGCGGAGCGCCCTGTTCGCTTTTTTGCGGTGCCATAGTCTTGAAATTTCCTTTGCGCAGTGCGCCGTTATACGAGAATAATTGCGATAAAGCATACCCGGCAAACGCACTCAGTGCTTGTGACTGCAGCCCGATTTTTTCGATCCCAGACGCAGAGGGGTTTGCTTGACCTGCGTTGTCACGGCGTTATGATCTACGGTGAAATGCGAGTAGTGGTAGCCAAACCCAGAGGATTTTGCGCCGGAGTTGAGAGGGCGATCGAAATAGTCGAAAGGGCTCTTGAGATGTACGGTCCGCCAATCTACGTCCGCCACGCCATAGTGCACAATAAAAGGGTGGTGGATTCTCTGAGGCAGAAAGGCGCTGTTTTTGTCGAGGAAATAGACGAGATCAACGATCCCTCGGCTCGGGTAATATTCAGTGCCCACGGTGTGAGTCCAACGGTTATAGACGAAGCCAAAAAACGAGGTTTTCAGATAGTGGACGCCGTCTGTCCGCTTGTAACCAAGGTTCACAACGAAGTGAGGCACTACTCCGAGAGGGGGTATACGATAATACTTGTGGGCCACAGGGATCACGTGGAAGTTGTGGGAACCAAGGGCGAAGCGCCGGACAGCGTCGTGGTTGTGGAATCGGTAAGCGAGGTCCTCTCGGTAAACGTCCCGGACCCGGAAAAAGTAGCCTACGTTACGCAGACCACCCTGAGCGTTGACGACACAAAGGAAATAGTGGCGGCGCTTGAGAAGCGCTTTCCGAAAATCGAAAAGCCTTCTAAGCTTGATATCTGCTATGCGACCCAGAACCGCCAGGATGCCGTAAAAAAACTCGCCGAGATCTCAGATGTCATCTTTATAGTGGGATCTCCCGAAAGTTCAAACTCTAACAGACTGGTTGAAGTCGCAAAATCGTGCGGCGTAGAAAAAGCCTATCTTATCGAAGATACAATGGGGCTCGGCAACGTGGAAACTCTCAGACGGGACATGACCGTGGGCATAAGTTCCGGCGCGTCGACTCCCGAAGTGATAATCGAAGAGCTGCTTTCAAAGCTTAAGGATCTGGGAGCCTCCAACTTTGAAGAGTTCAGCCTTAAAGAGGAATCCACAAAATTCCCCTTAGCGGATTCGCTTGAATTCTCAACAAGCTGAGTGCGCCCGAAATGCAGGAACAAACCTCAAGATACGTAGCCGACATAGAGGTTCCGGAGGGGATAGTGTCGATAGACTGCGAGGTAAGAAACGGGGAAAACCCGCAGATCCTTTTTATCCTAAACAGCTCAACATGCAAGGCGGAACAAAACCCGGCCGCCGGGGATTTTCGCCACTCTATTGAGAACCGCGGAGAAATCCTCTTAAAGGCCGGGACGGACAATCCCGAAGCCTTTATAAGAAAAACTCTTTCCGACGCGTACGGACCCCTTGCGGATATAACCCTGACGGATACAGATACCGACTGAAGAATCCCGTAACGGAAACTGTTTTTCTAGTTGGCTATCCAGCCGCCGTCAACGGAGAGCTCCGCTCCCGTCATGTACGCCACGTTTTCGCTGTCGCACAGGAAAAGCACCGCGTGCGCTATTTCCTCTGGAGTCGCGTAACGGCCCAGGTGCCCGGTCATAGGCTGAAGCCCCTTCAGATAGTCATCAGTTTCCGGAGGCGCACTTTCAAGAAAAGCCTCTACCATCGGAGTCACGGTAGTGCCAGGATTTATGGCGTTTACCCTGATGCCGTTTGCCCCGTACTCAAGAGCCATGCTTCTTGTCAGCTGCGACACCGCTCCTTTGGTGGAATTATATGCGGCGGTGCCCGGTATGGCTTTAATTCCCAGTATGGAGGAATTGTTGACTATTGTGCCTCCGCCCTGCTCGATCATGTGCGGAATCGCAAATTTGGACATCATGAAGGTGCCCTTTACGTTAATGGCAAACACTTTGTCCCAGTCCTCAATGGATGTCTCGTGAGTAACTGCGAGAGGAAGCACTCCGGCGTTATTAAACAGTATGTCGATTTTGCCGAAAAGCTTTACGGCATGATCCACAGACTCCCCGCAGTCCTCTTCTTTTGAAACATCGCTTACAAGATACTCTATGCTGCCGGGAGAATCCTTGGCCAGCTCCGCAGCTTCCGCAAGAGTGCTCTCGGTTCTGCCGGTTATAAGAACGTTTGCACCCTCGTTTGCAAAAAGAAGCGCCGTTACCTGCCCTATTCCCAGACTGCCACCGGTGATTATCGCAGATTTACCCTCAAGTTTCATTTTAGCCTCCTTGGTATGTTGTTATGCGAGCGGCAAACGCCCGCAACCTCGGGATTAGTTTAAAACAACACAGGCGGCTGCGTCAATTCCTGATGGATTTTTTCAACTTAGAAAGTCTGGTAGAATAGCTGTTTTTAAACTGTAAGAATTTTGTTCGATTGTATACGATACAGCAGGAGGCTTAAGCGCATGGATGTCGAGAAACAGCCCGAGGACCGGATGAGAGATACAGATGGCAAGTCGCTTGAAGAGCTGCACCGGAATTGGTTTGACCATCCAAGCGAAGAAAAATGGAATGCAACTCGTTCTCTTGCCCAGCCGTCATTTCTTAAGCAAATTCACTCTAAAGGTGCTGCTCACAGCCGACCAATGAAAGCCTCTCCGGCCGTCCCTAAGGATTAAGGCCTGATAATAAGTGAGCCCACCTTTCTGGACCTGTTGCTGTTTTCCGTATTTACCGTGAAATCTATTTCCAGAAAAAGGTTTGTCTGGTAGACCTGAGCAGTTGTTGCTGTAATTCCCAACAGCTTAGCTACACACCAAGAGATGATTTTTAGCATATTTCCGTATACAAATCTGTAGGTTCAGAATTGAGCAGCATTGAAAACATTCCTGCAAAGACAGAGGTTCGCTACCTGCCTTGTTACAATATTTCGGAAGCATCTGCATATTTAAAGCTTCCCCGAACCACTTTGCGTGCGTGGTTTGGTGGACAAGCCAATTTACAGCCTTTAATTACCCCTGCTCAAGATAAACCTCTGACACTGTCTTTTATTAACTTGGTTGAGGCTTACGTTCTGGCTTCAGTACGAAGAGAGTGCAAACTCTCCGCGAACAAGATAAGAAGAGGCCTAAATTTTATATCAAGGAACTGTTCATCCGAACATCCTTTGGCTGAAAAGGGTTTTGAAACGGATGGTCTGCCTCTGCTTTTAGAAAAATCAGGCGTCACCTGCGACATTTCCAGTGGAAACCACTCCCAAGCAGTATCCAGAGAGATTCTTGGAAAGTACATGCATAGAATAAAAAGAGAGTCAAATGGTCTTCCCGCACAGTTCTACCCATTTTCACGAAACGGGAAAATGGATGATCCTAAGCCAGTTTTGATCGATCCCAGGATTTCATTTGGTCGCCCAGTTCTGTCCATCGTAAATATTCCAGTAGAAATTGTAATTGAACGTTACAAGGCAGGAGAAACCGTCAGCGAACTAGTCGGGGACTATGAATGCAACCGAGAAAAAATTGAAGATGCGATCAGATGTCAGCTATGGGAGCAAGCCGCCTGAGCCAAATCACATTCTTCGTAGACCGTGGGCTTGGAAAGCATAAAGTCGCTCAGCGACTGTTCCAAGAAGGGGAAACCTGGTAGCCCCAACGGGATTCGAACCCGTGTTTCAGCCTTGAGAGGGCTGCGTCCTAAACCCCTAGACGATGGGGCCAATCTCACAAGGAATTATGAAGCTATCATAAAAAAATTCAATTTCAAAATGCCCCGTAAAATTATCAGACAATCCAGCGACATTCTGTGTGGTTTTTCGGAAGGGGATATGCTGTATAATTAAGCCGCTGCAAAGATATTGCGGGTGAAACTCCTCTTCGGAAAACGAATATGAAAACACACGCTCTTAGAAAAGAGATTCTCAACGCAGAAAGCGTCTTCTCAAAAAACATCTATGATGCGGTTCTCTTCGATCTTGACGGGGTAATTACCACGACTGAAAAAATTCACTCGGCCTGCTGGAAAAAGACATTTGACGAGTTTCTTCGCCTCCGGGCAGGCAGAAATGGTCAGGATTTCGTTCCTTTCAGCGAAACGGACGACTACCTCGAGCATGTTGACGGAAAACCCCGTTATGAAGGCGTGCGCGCTTTTCTGTTCTCACACTCAATACAACTTCCGGAGGGCGCTACAGACTCTCCTCCGGACGAGGAATCGGTCTTCGGTCTTGGGAACAGGAAAAACCGGCTGTTCACCGAAACCCTGAAAAAAGAGCCGCCCGGAATCTACCGGACATCCGTAGCACTGGCATGCCATCTTAAAGAAGCCGGATTTTGCCTGGCAGTCGTATCTTCAAGCAGAAACTGCCGTGCGGTAATGAAGTCTGCGGGAATAGAGGATCTTTTCAAAGTAGCTGTGGACGGGGTAACTGCAGCCGAAAAAAGTCTTCGGGGAAAGCCCCGGCCCGATACTTTTATTGAAGCCGCTTCGGCTCTTGGAACTAGGCCGGAAAGAAGCATCATTATCGAGGATGCGGCGGCGGGAGTGGCGGCGGGAGCAAGCGGGGGTTTCGGGCTTGTGATCGGCGTAGCCAGGAAGCAGAACGAAGCGGATCTTTTATCAAGCGGAGCGGATATAGTCGTAAAAGACCTTGGAGAATTCAGGTTCGGCAAGTAGCCTGCGAGGAAAACAATGATAAAAAGAGAGAGAAAAGGCATATATTCGGCACGGCACATATATCCGCCGGATCCGTGGAGAATAATGGAAAAGCAGTTTTATCCCGAACTGATCGGCCTTGCCGAAACCGTGTTCTGCACGTCAAACGGCTACATAGGGATACGGGGCGCTTTCGAAGAAGGAAATCCAAGCTACCAGAACTTCACCATGGTAAACGGCTTTTACGAAACATGGCCCATCACATACGGAGAGGAAGCTTTCGGATTCACGAAGATGGGACAGACCATAGTGAACGTCCCTGATTCAAAGATAATAAAGCTTTATGTTGATGACGAGCCCTTTTATCTGCCGACCGCGACCCTGCTTCACTTCGAGCGCGTCCTCGACATGAGAAACGGAGTGGTGGAAAGAAACCTCGTATGGGAAATGTTTTCAGGAAAACAGATATCCATAAGATCGAAAAGGCTGGTTTCCTTGGAGCACCGCCACTTGGCCGCCATATCCTACGAAGTAACCGTTCTAAACGACAAAGCCCCCGTGATCATATCTTCGGAGGTAGTCGACCACGAAAACTATGCAGAAGACGATGAGCAGCATCCGCGAAGCAACGGTGGAGATCCGCGAAGGGCCAGCAGGCTTGAGTACCAGGTTCTTGAGCCGCGCCTTAATGATGTACAGGACACCAGCGTGATTCTCTGCCACTCGACCCGAAACAGCAAGATGGCCATAACATCGGGAATCGAGCACACCCTTGAGACAGACTGTGATTTTTCCCATACGAGCAGGGCGACGGATGAGCGGGGAAAAGTGGTTTTCATGGTTGATGCCCGGAAGGGAGAACCGATAAGTCTTACCAAGTACATGACCTATCACACGACAAGAACCGCTCCGCACACAAACGAGGAACTTCGCGAAAGGGCCAGAAGAAGCCTTAAAAGAGCCAAAAAGTTCGGATTCTCAGACCTGCTTGAAGGACAGCGCAAGTATCTCGACAGATTCTGGGAAAGAAGCGACGTGCGCGTGGAGATGGACAGCGAGGAAAGGAGCGCTTCCTTCCAGCAGGCGGTAAGATTCAGCCTTTTCCAGATGTACCAGTCGTCGGCAAGGGTCGAAGGGGCCGGCGTTCCGTCCAAAGGTCTTACAGGAGCAGGCTACGACGGCCATTACTTCTGGGACATGGAAATATACTTGATGCCTTTTCTTATCTACACTTCGCCCATTATCGCCGAGAATCTTTTAAAGTTCCGCTACAGCATGCTCGACAAGTCTAGGGAATACGCAAAAAGACTTAACCAGAGGGGAGCGATGTTTCCGTGGAGGACCATAAACGGAGAAGAGGCTTCGGCCTACTACGCCGCGGGAACGGCGCAGTACCATATAAATGCCGACATAGTCTACGCGCTCAGAAAATACGTTAAGGTCACCGCAGACAATGACTTTGTCTCCAAGTGCGGAGCTGAGATCCTGATTGAGACGGCAAGGCTGTGGAACGGTCTTGGATTTTACTCAAACTCGGGAGAACAAAAGTTCGAAATACACGGCGTTACGGGCCCGGACGAGTACAATACCGTGGTAAACAACAACACCTATACAAATCTCATGGCCCGCGAGAACTTAAAACTTGCCGCAGCCACGGTTGAAAAACTCAGAGAAACCGAACCTGAACTTTTTAAAAATCTTGCTCACAGAACCGACCTTCAGATCTCGGAAATAGAGGACTGGAAAAAATCCGCCGAGCGTATGTACATACCGTATGACGAAAAACTGGGAATACACCCTCAGGACAACTATTTTCTCGAAAAGGAAAAATGGGATTTTGAAAACGTCCCGGAAGAAAAGTATCCAATACTGCTGCACTACCACCCTCTGGTCATTTACCGTCACAAGGTATTAAAGCAGTCCGATCTAGTGCTTGCGATGTTCCTGCTTGAAAAGGAGTTCTCGCAGGAGGAGAAAAGACGGAATTTTGATTATTACGATCCTCTTACGACCGGAGACTCATCGCTTTCGGCCTGCATACAGGGAATAGTTGCTGCCAAGGTCGGACACATGGACAAGGCGATGGAGTATGCGAAAACCGCAGTTTTCATGGATCTTGGAGACATGGGAGGAAACACAGTTGACGGCTGTCATATAGCTTCCATGGGAGGAACGTGGATGATGTTGGTGTTCGGATTCGCCGGACTCGCCAACACCGGGCAAAAAACCGAATTCATCCCCAATCTGCCCGAAGAAATTGTAAGACTCGGTTTTTCCGTCTCAATCCTGGGCAATCTTATAGAGGTAGACCTTAACCACTCGCAAACCACATACACGCTTAAAGACGGAGACGGAATAGCTCTTTGCCATTGTGGAGTCGATTTTGAAATCTCTTCTGAGAATCCGACATTCGTGGCAGACACCTGAAAAACCCGGCGCGGTTTTGTCCCATAGACCCGCAATCCGATACAGATGGACTTTGAACTTGAAAAAAAGGCAGGACTCGAAGCAGTAACAGAAGCGGCAAAGCTCTGCGCAGAAATGAGCGCGGAGTCCGAGTTTCGAGAAACGCTTTATAAAACGGACGGTTCCCCGGTCACTGCCGCGGATTTTTTCGTCCAAACGCTTATAAACGAAAAACTCACGGCCGCTTTTCCCGAAATCCCCATAGCCGCCGAGGAAACCTCGCTCTGCCTTGAGGGAGACTGCGGAGAGAAACTCAGAAAACATCTTGAGAAATTTCTTCCCGAAAAAAATCCGGAGCAGATATTGCGCGCAATCGACAGGGGAAATCACGGAGGCGGGAGCCGCGGAAGATTCTGGACGCTTGACCCGATTGACGGAACAAGAGGATTCCTCGCAAAACGCCAGTACGCAATCGCTCTCGCCCTTATTGAGGACGGAGAGGCGGTTCTCGGAATTCTGGGGTGTCCTGAACTGGGGCCGGATACGAGCAATGACGCGAACGGGGAAAAGGGTTTTGTGTTTTTTGCCTGCAAAGGCGAGGGTTCCTACCAGTTCGGGCTGCGGGGAACTCCCAGGACTCGCATCTGCGTATCAGGCGTAAAAAAAGTTTCGGATTCCGTCATATGCGAATCGGCCGAAGCGGTGGAGACTTCCTATGAATTTTCAACAAAAATCGCCCGCGCTCTCAATATAAACGCAAAACCCGTAAGAATGGACAGTCAGTGCAAATACGCCGTCCTGGCCAGAGGAGATGCTTCCATTTACCTTCGCCTCCCTCCGCGAAAAGATTACAAGGAAAACATATGGGATCACGCCGCGGGATGCATAATCGTAACAGAAACCGGCGGAACCGTTACAGACCTGTTAGGCAAACCTCTTGATTTTTCCTTCGGTAAAAAACTCCTCGAAAACAAAGGAATTCTTGCGACAAACGGCAACATCCATGAAGAGGTGCTTGCGGCGGTTAGAAAAACCGCGGCCAGCTAACATGACAAAAGGAAATAAAATCTGCCTGTCTGCTCCGTCCGCAAATCCCGATCATCCCTATGCCCATGAATGCACCGCGATTATCACAACGCAAAGAATCATTCTGTAGACAACAAATACGGTAAACGATCTTGTCCTCACGTAGCCGAGCAGAAACCGTATAGCGAAAAGCGCCGAGACAAAAGAAACTGCAACTCCCAAAACAAAAGACCATCGCAGCACATCCTCATGCCGAAGATGTCTTATCTCAAAAACACCGGCCGCGATTATGACAGGTATGGCCAGAAGAAATGAAAACCGAGCGGCGTCCTCTCTTTTATAGTTTCTGAAAAGCCCTCCGGTGATCGTAACGCCGGCTCTTGAAGCTCCCGGAAGAATAGCAAAAGCCTGAGCCACACCGAAAAAAAGCGCGTCGGCCAAATTCATGTCGGAAAGAGTCCTGCTTCCGGTCGTTTTTCTGTCGGAGATGTAAAGCAGCACCCCGAAACCAAAAAGAAAGGCGGCGACCAGAACAGGGTCGCGAAACACGCCTGAGGCATAACTCTCGAATAAAAACCCGGCCGCGACTGCGGGCAGGGTGGCAACCACAATGTAGACTCCGGTTTTTCCATGCTGGCGCCCTTCAAACGAAAAAGATCTCAAGCCGCAGAAAAAATCCCGTATGATAAGCGCAAGATCTCCCCTGAAGCAGTAAAGGATCGCAAACAGGCTTCCTACGTGAAGAGCCACCGTGAAAGTCAGACCCTGATCCTGCCAGGAAAAAAGCCACGGAACCAAAAACAGATGAGCTGTGCTGCTTACCGGGAAAAACTCGGTTATCCCCTGTATCAGGCCGAGAACTATAGACTCCACTATCTCCAATTCCTAACTCCCCGCAGCCCTGTTTTCTAAAACACTTCCGAGATAAAAGGCCGTGTGCGAACCGCTTACCCCGCATATCTCCTCCGGAGTGCCGCAGCCCACAAGCTCTCCTCCGTCCTCTCCGCCCCCGGGGCCAAGATCAATCACATGGTCCGCACACTTTATGATGTCAAGATTATGCTCTATCACAACCACTGTGTTTCCCCGATCCACGAGTTTTTGTATTATGGAGACGAGTTTGCGTATGTCGTCAAAATGAAGTCCGACCGACGGTTCGTCAAGTATGTAGAAAGTTTTTCCGGATGCCTTTTTTCCAAGTTCCCTCGCAAGCTTTATTCGCTGCGCTTCTCCTCCGGAAAGAGTGGTGACCCGCTGTCCGAGCCTCAGGTAACCGAGCCCGACATCGTTTAACACCCGAAGCTTTTCTGAAATTTTCGGTATGTTCTCAAAAAAACCCGCCGCCTCTTTTATGTTCATCTCAAGAACATCCGACATGTTTTTTCCCCTGTACCTGATCGCCAGGGTCTCGTCGTTGTACCTTCTTCCCGCGCATACTTCGCACTTAACGTAAACATCGGGAAGAAAGTGCATCTCAACCCTTACGGTTCCGCTTCCGCCGCATCCCGAGCAGCTTCCCTGTGAGAGGTTAAAGCTGAACCTGCCCGGCCCGTATCCCATCACCTTGGAGTCGGGAAGCATGGAGAAGATTTTTCTTATCTCGGTCAGCACGCCGGTGTAGGTTGCCGGATTCGATCTCGGGGTTCTGCCTATCGGACTCTGATCGACCTTGATGACCTTGTCAAGATTCTCGGTGCCGATGATTTCTGCGTGGGGAGCGACGCGGTTTCTGGCGCGGTTAAGCTTTTTTGACAAGCCGTTATAAAGAGTGTCGACAACAAGGGTGCTTTTTCCCGAACCGGAAACTCCCGTGACGCATATGAATGTTCCGAGGGGAAAATCGACGTCGATTTTCCTCAGGTTGTTCCCGAAAGCTCCCCGTACTCCGATCCGGGTGTCGGAAAAACGCCTTGAGCCGGGCAGGGGGATTGAATCCCTCCCCGAAATGTATTTTCCTGTGACCGAACACTCACACCGGGAAATTCTCCCGACGCTTCCTGAGCAGACAACCTCGCCTCCCAGTTCCCCCGCTCCGGGACCGACGTCAAGCACGAAATCCGCACTTTTTATGGTTTCCTCGTCATGCTCGACGACGATCACCGTGTTGCCCATGTCCCTTATGCTTTTTAATGTCTCGACAAGCTTTTTGTTGTCCTTCGGGTGAAGCCCTATGGAAGGCTCGTCAAGCAGGTACGTTATTCCCGTAAGTTTTGATCCCACCTGTGTCGCAAGCCTTACTCTCTGAGCCTCTCCGCCCGAAAGGGTCGGAGCCGTGCGGTCAAGGCTCAAGTAACCAAGTCCTATGTCTCCGAGAAAGCCAAGCCGGGAGGATATCTCTTTTATCACTTCTCCCGCAATCTTTTTCTCCCTGCCGGACAGTTCAAGCGACCCGAAGTAAGGGATCAGGTCGCAGACCGCCATCGCGGAAAGATCCGATATGCTCTTTTCCCGAAAAAGCACGGAATGAGCAATCCTGTTGAGTCTTGATCCGTCGCACTCCCTGCACGGAACCGTTCTCATGTATTTTGAGAGCTTTTCCCGAAGATCTTCTGAGTGGGTCTCCGAGTGCCATTCGGTGAGTATGCCGACGATTCCCGGAAAAGCCTCTACGTATTCCTTTTGCCTTCCCCTCCTTTTTTTCCTGAAGCTTATCCTCTCCGCCCCCGAACCGTACAGTATTTTTTTTCTGTGCAGGGAAGAGAGCCGGGAGAACGGAACGTCGAGTGCGAAACCGTAATGCTCTGAGAGTGCTTCAAGCATCCGGCCGACGTACTTTGAATCCTCAAAAGGCTTGATCGCTCCCTCGCTAAGCGATTTTCCCGGGTCTTCCACTATCAGTTCGGGATCGAAAAATGTTTCGAATCCAAGCCCCTGGCAGTTCACGCACGCTCCGTATGGGCTGTTAAAAGAAAAAAGTCTGGGGGATATCTCCGGATAGTCTATCGCGCAGCCGGGGCAGGAAAAATGCTCGCTGAAAGTAAGAGTCTTGCCGCCTTCGATCTCGCATTTAACAAGCCCGCCCGACCTTTTAAGGGCTAGGGAAACCGCATCGGCAAGTCTTTTCTCCCAGCTACCCCCGCGCAGAAAGACATTGTCTATGAGCAGTTCAATAGTGTGTTTTTTGTTTCTGGAAAGCTTTATATCATCTTCAAGGTCATAGGTCTGCCCGTCGATTCTTACCCTTACGAAACCCTCCCTGGCCATGTCTTCAAGCTCTTTTCTGTATATTCCCTTTCTTCCCACAACCACCGGAGAATAAACGGTCACGGATTTTTTACCCGCCTCCTCGCATATCCTCTCTATCATGCTGGAGGGGGTCTGCGAAGATATCTCCTCGCCGCACCTATGACAGTACGGCTTGCCCTCCACGGAGAAAAGCACGCGCATGTAGTCATATATCTCCGTTATGGTGCCGACAGTCGAGCGGGGATTTCTGTGAAAGGTCTTCTGATCAACCGAAACGGACGGAGAAAGGCCTTCGACGAAATCGACATCCGGCTTGTCTAGTTTCTCGACAAACTGCTTGGCGTAGGAGGAAAGCGACTCCATGAATCTTCTCTGAGCCTCGGCAAAAAGTATGTCAAAAACCAGAGAAGATTTTCCAGAACCGCTGACGCCCGTGACAACGGTAAAGCTGTGCCGCGGTATCCTGACGTCTACGTTTTTGAGATTGTGCTCACGCGCACCGATTATGTTTATGAATTTCAACCTCAAGACTCCCGGGGGAAATACGGAAATAAAATTACCCGATACCGGAAGAACCGTCCGCCGTCCGGGAAGCCTCGGAGAGAAAGCGGTTGAAAATCAGCTCGGACAGGCGGGTCTGCTCAAGTTCCGGATGCCACTGAAAGCCCATAATGCGGCCGTCGGCCGATTCAAATCCCTCAACTATTCCATCCGGAGCCGAAGCGTTTACCCGAAGACCCTCCCCAACTGCGTTTATCGCCTGGTGGTGGTAGCTTTTTACCTCAAACTCCTTTTCTTCCGCAAAACCGCTAAAAGCTGTGTCCGCAACAACCGCGACGGCGTGAACCACTCCCTCCTCGTGACAAAGCGCGTCGGGCAGCAGCGCTTTTATGTCCTGATGGATAGAGCCCCCGTGAAAGACGTTTATAAACTGCATGCCTCCGCATATTCCCAGAACCGGAATATCTTTTTTGAGCGCGAAATAAAGGACGCTGAATTCGGTTTCGGTTCTCTCAAAACTCATGGGTTTTATGGCAGGATGGGGGGACTGGCCGTAGAACTTCGGGTCCATGTCCCTTGAACCCGGTATCAAAAGCCCGTCGATAGCAGAAACTATACGGGAAAGAAAATCCGGGCCTGCGGCCTCGGGGACCGTCGGAATCAGAACCGGAGCGCCGCCGCAGGATTCAACCGCTTTTGAATAGGCAGACTCTATAAGGTTGGATTTGTCCTCAAGGTCAGTTGTTATGCCGATAAGCGGTCGCGCCTTCATCTGCTCTTTTTAAAAGAGTTTTTTCTTGCGGTTTAAAGAGAAGCGCCGCCGATCATAGCTTCCAGTCTGGCGACCCTGTCTCTGGTCGGAGGATGCGTGCTGAAGAGTTTTGCGAAGCCTCCACCGATCATCGGACTCACTATCATCATGTGCGCAGTGCTCTCGGCCGCCTGTTCGCTTACCTGCAGGGGAACTCTCGACGCTCCGGCCTCAAGTTTTCTAAGCGCGTCGGCCAGATAAAGAGGATTTCCGCATATCTCGGCCCCGGTCTTATCCGCTCCGAACTCTCTGGTTCTCGATATGGCCATTCTCACGATCATGGCGGCCATCGGGGCAATAATTGCCATGGCCAGAAGTCCGAACATTCCGCCGCCTCTTCTGTCTCCTCCCCCTCCGCCGAAAATGGCCGCGAACTGCGCCATATAGGCAAGGTAAGTGATGGCGCCGGCTATTGTTGCCGCGACGGAGCCGATCAGTATGTCTCTGTTTTTTATATGTGCAAGCTCATGAGCGATTACGCCTTTAAGCTCATTGCGGTTCAGAATACGCATAATCCCCTGAGTGACCGCTACTGCCGAGTGATGGGGGTCCCGACCCGTGGCAAAGGCGTTTGGAGCCTGTTCCGGAATTATGTAGACCCGAGGCATCGGAAGCCCGGCTATCTGGGCAAGTTCCTCAACGTCGGAATAAAGCTGGGGAGCATCGTCCCTTCCGACCTCGCTTGCCTTGTACATCTTAAGAACGATCTTGTCGCTCCACCAGTAGCTTGCAAAATTCATAACTCCAGCCAGAACAAGCGCTATCACGGCACCGTTCTGGCCACCCATCATGCCCCCTGCGGCAACGAGAATGGCAGATAGAAAAGCAAGCAGAAAAACACTTTTAAGAGTATTCATTTTTTAAGAACGCCTCCGAAATATTATCCAAGCCATAAAGAAAATAAGGACTTTCGCTTACAAAAACTATAATAATACCAACTATAATAATACCGCCTGCGGTAAATTAAAAGGGGAGAGTTTATTTCGCAATTAAAAGTTAACTTTCAGTCCTTCAGATGCCCCAAAAGGAATCCCTGCGACTTCACGGGCAGTGCGCAGGTTACGGAGCTTGTATTTATTCTCCACATCAGTATCCAACCACCAGCCTGGGAAAATTCCTTCGGCTCTCTTATTATAAACAACCATGTCTTCACGATTCCGGGATAACCATTTCTTTTTTCCGCCTTCAGTATATTTAGCCAAGTTTCTAAGGAAATCTTTATCCTCATCTGCAAGGATTCTTATAATTTTCACATACGCATCTATTTCTATGGACTCTGTGTATTCTTTATCCCTCAGGAAAAAATGTGTTTTTTTTCGGGGTCCTCCTAGGAATTTTTCAGATTCAGGTTCTCTCTCCTTTATCCGAGAAACAGCTTTAGGAATGGTAATTTTCAGTCCTTCAGGTTTCCCGAAAGGAATCCCTGCAACTTCACAGACGATACTCAGTCTTCTGAGCTTTTCTTTACTCGGCAAATCAACAACATCCAACCACCAGCCTGCGGAAATTTCTCTGGTCCTTTTATAAACAGCCATGTCCTCAACGCTCTGAGATAACCATTTGTTTTTTCTGTCTGCAATATGCCTAGCTAAGCTCCTAAGGAGCTCTTTGTCGTCAGCTGCAAGCATCTTTATAATTTCCACATAAACATCTACCGCTTTGGACTCTGTGTATTCTTTGCCCTTCAGGCAAAAAGTGTATTTTTTTCTGGACATTCTTGGAAGTTTCTCAGATTTTGGATAATGTTGGGTTCATTGGCTTACATTATGTACTTATTTCGTGATTTCAAGTTCGAAACGCAACAGGTGGATCAAGACCGAAGAGTACCTGATTCGGGGTTTTGAACTTGAAACCACGTAGGTTAAAGAACGGTTTACATATATTTCACGGAAAGTTCATCTTCAATCTCAAACACCCTCAATGCAAATTTAATTCGCTTAAATTTTTCTAGGAGTCTGTCGGGCTTTAGCGGTCATTATAATGTTAAAACAACGGTATCAAGATGTCTGAGAAGGAGAAGACAATGAGACGGAGGTTTGTATCAGCAGACCGCAAGACGCCGCAGATGTTTCCGCCTACAATAGAAGAGTATCTGCCCGAAGACCATCTTGCCCGGTTTGTGGTGGAGATAGTTGAGCAGCTGGATCTGAGAAGGCTGACGGAAGCGTATTCGGGCAGGGGGTCGGCAGCGTATCATCCGGGAATGAAGGTGGCTCTTCTGTTCTACGGATACGCGACGGGGACATTCTCTTCCCGGAAGCTTGAGAAGGCAACATATGACAGTGTGGCGTACGGGTATATATGCGCTAACAGCAATCCGGATCATGACAGCATAAACAGGTTCCGCAAGAGGTTTGGCAAGGAGCTTGGGGTATTGTTTGTACAGATACTGCAGATAGCGGGACAGATAGGGATGGGCACGGTGAGTGTGGATGGCACGAAGATAAAGGCTAATGCGAGCAGGCACAAGGCACTGAGCTGGAAGAGGGCAAGGAAGATAGAAAAGCAGCTGAACAAAGAAGTGAAGGAACTGATGAGACTTGCACGGGAGGCTGACAACTCTAAACTGCCAGAGGATATGAATGTTCCCGAAGAACTTCAGAGACGGGAAGCGAAGCGTGAGATACAGGAGCGGGCAAAGCACAGGTATGAGCGGGAGTCAGAAGTGTACGGGGAGAAGGTAGAGAAGCGGGAACAGTATGAGAAGCAAAGCGGGAAGAAGGCAGGAGGGAGCAGACCGAGGGATAAGGATCAGGTGAATCTTGTGGACGGAGATTCGCG
Source organism: Thermodesulfobacteriota bacterium (assembly GCA_965200595.1). Taxonomy (GTDB): domain Bacteria; phylum Desulfobacterota_D; class UBA1144; order Nemesobacterales; family Nemesobacteraceae; genus Nemesobacter. The sequence goes on from CBDAUE010000005.1 coordinate 235,760, forward strand.
GATAATGCCTTCGGGAGGGGGATTTGAGCAGGCATACAACGCTCAGGGTGCAGTGGATGTGGAGAGCAGACTTATAGTGACCAGGCATGTAACGCAGAACACAAACGACAAGCGTGAGATGGAGCCCGTGCTTGAGCAGTTAAAGGAGAATGAGCAGAGGCTTGGCAAGGCTGAGAATCTGCTTGCCGACAGCGGATATTACAGTGCAAGCAACGTTAACTTATGTGACAGGGCGGGGATAAAGCCTTATATATCCAAACGCAGGGAGAAGCACAACAGACCGTTTTGGAGAGATTCGCACAGTGCAATGAGGAGGAGAAAGAGCCGGCAACACCGGTTGAAGACATGCAGAGGAGGCTTGGAACATCCGCAGGCAAAAAGATGTACTCAAAACGCAAGTCAACGATAGAGCCTGTGTTCGGAATAATAAAGCAGGTGATGGGATTCCGGCAGTTTATGGTGCGGGGGCTTGAAGCTGTGCGCGGAGAGTGGAATCTTGTGTGCATAGGGTACAACCTGAAGAGAATGTATGCGTTGAAGGGCTGACAAAGAGGTGAGAGAGCAGAGAATATTGGGGATTTGAGGTAAAAACAGCTCCCCGAAGCTTAGCTGAACCTCCAAAATCAAGGATTTTTGCCGATATGACTTTCACCAGCTCTGAATCAGTTGGATTTCCCCTCAATTGTTCGCTAAGAGCGACAGACTCCTAGCTACCGTCGCTGTGATCATATTCGCCGCGGTCTTCAGAAAACCTCAAACCCCGAAACCCGTAGCGAAGTGCTCAACTCCCCGGGAAGAAGCTACTATGACATCGCTTGCGGTACCTATGAAAAGACCGTGCTCAATTATCCCGGCCCTTGCTGACAAACGGTCGGCTAAAAAAGAGGGATCGTCCATCTCTCCGCAAACCCAGTCGATGATAATATTGCCCTGATCCGTAAGAAACGGGGAACCGTCGCAATCGATGCGCACGCGGACCTCTCCTCCAAGATCCCCAAGGTAGTGTCTTTCAGCTTCAAGGGCAAACCGGAGCACCTCGACGGGAACCGGAAACCGCTCTCCGATTCGCTCCGAGAGCTTCGATTCATCAACGACAATTATGTTTCTCCTGCTGTGCTGTGCGAGGACTTTCTCCCTTAAAAGGGCGCCTCCGCCCCCTTTTATGAGATTAAATTCGGAATCGACTTCATCCGCTCCGTCAACAGTAACGTCAATCATTCTTGTCGAATCGAGTCCAACAAGATCAAGACCCGCTGCCTCGGCGAAGCTCTTCGTTCTCTCGGAACTTGGAATGCAGTGTATGGAAGAGAGCCGACCGTCTCTTATCCGCTTTGAGAGCTCTTCAATGGCAAACTCCGTGGTCGACCCGGTCCCGAGTCCGACCAGCATCCCTGTGCACACAAAGTCCACAGCCCTTACGCCCGCGGCTTTTTTAAGTTCTTCGGTCCTGCTATCCATTACGAAAAAAGAGTTGGCAAAATCACTCCGCGTACACGGAAACCTAACGCGGACATAATACTATACGAAAAATTCCCGGATACCGAGAAAGATAAAATATCCTGAAGACAGCTAGCTGCGAAAAACAAACTCCCGCTCCGCAAATTGCCGCCTTTCCGACTCGCAGAAGTGGACCCCAAAAATCAGACAGCATCTTAAGTGTATTTCCTTGGTATTCTAAAAGAGTATACAGGAGGTACATAATGAAGAGTAAAAGACGTAATCATTCACCGCAGTTCAAGGCAAAGGTAGCGTTTTTGGCGGTAAAAGGAGACAAGACAGTAGCGGAGCTTGCCCGGCAGTTTGAGGTTCATCCCAATCAGATAAGCATGTGGAAGAAGAAGCAGCTCGGCAACGCCGCGGACAAAGTGTTCGGCCAGGGGGCGGGCAGCAAGGCGGCGGGCGAGAGCAAGTACGTAAACCAGCTTGAATCCAAGGTGGGCCAGCTGACGCTGGAGAACGATTTTTTATCAAAGGCGCTCGGTCGGCAGCGGCGCAAGAAGTTGGTAGTGCGCGGCCGGGCACTTTCTTTGGTAAGGCAGTGCAAACTGCTGGATATAAATCGCTCAAATATTTACTACAAACCTGTGGGGGTATCCCCGCAGGACGAAGAGATTATGAAGAAGATTGACAGGATCTACATTAAGTATCCGTTTGAGGGTTCAAGAAGGATGGTGTACGCCCTTAAGGCACAGGGCGTACAGGTGGGCAGAAAGCGTGTTATGAGGCTTATGGGGATACGAGGGCTTGCTCCCGGCCCCCAGACTACAAAGAAAGGGGGAGCAGAGCACAGGATATACCCGTATCTGCTGCGGGGGAAGACTGTAGAGCTTCCCGGGCAGGTATGGGCGGCAGACATAACGTATATAGAGATGAGCAGGGGTTTTGTGTATCTGTGTGCGGTAATGGACTGGCACTCGCGCAAGGTTCTTAGCTGGAGAGTGTCTAACACAATGGACAGCAGTTTTTGCGTGGAGGCTCTGGAAGAAGCGCTTTACAAGTATGATAAGCCCGAGATATTCAACACCGATCAAGGAAGTCAGTTCACAAGTGAAGAGTTTACGGGAGTTCTTAAAGACAGAGATATAAAGATAAGCATGGACGGCAAGGGAAGCTGGAGAGACAATGTTTTTGTGGAGAGGCTTTGGAGAAGTGTTAAGTACGAGGAAGTGTATCTGATGGCATATGAATCCGTTGCCTCGGCAAAGGCAGGTATAGGGAAGTGGATAGATTTTTACAATGAAAAAAGACCACATCAGGGGCTTGGAATGAAAACACCGGATGAGGTTTACTATGGTCTTGGGACAGCACAGAAGAATGTGGCTTGAAGCAATGAGACAAACAGAGCAGAGAGTTTATGGTTTTGGGAGTCTTAAAGATGGTTATGCGTTGGTGGGAATACACTTAAGAAAACAAAAATGCTGTCTAAAAAAGGGGACCACCTCTCAATTCGGCACTGACTTTATTCCATGTCTGTGCTGCTGCCGGCACTGAAGATAACAGTACAAGCATACAAAGGCATACTGTGCAGATAGCTGTTCCAAGGCAATTCACCTTGCACATGGCGTCAGTCGTCCTCCCCTCCGACATATGGCATGTCAAATCGTCATGAAGTATACGTGGTTTCAAGTTTGAAACGCAACAGATCAAGCAGCATCGAAGATGGGTGTGAAGATCCCTCCGTTCTTCCTGTCTTCCCTTACGTGCCCGCAGATGCTCTTGTGGCTTACCTTAATCCCTTCAGGGCAAGCCAGCCGCTTATCTGTCCCCTCCACCCGTGTCTATGTCTGCCGGGCAATGCGGTTTGCGCAGCGGTTGCGCCTGGTTTCGGCAAGCATATGCGCCTGCCTGGGACGCTAACCCCGCTTCCCGCGGTTGTGTCTAAGCTCCCTGCTTATTGTATACGCCCAGGCGCTTTGCTGTCCGGGTCTGATTGAGTCCTTCTTTGCACAGAACCTCAATCTGGTATCTTTTTTCCTGGGTAAGCTGCTTTGGCTTTCTCATCATAAACGCTCCTTTTGATTTGGTATCTAAAGGACAGTTGCGAAGACTGTCGCAACTTGCCCTTTTGGTTTATTTCAAATAGTTGCGTTTCGAACTTGAAACCACGGAAATTCAGAGTGGTTTCCCGGAATTGTTTTGACAGTCCATTTTTTTGGATGTTTAATCTAGTAATATGATTTACACTCCTTTATACGAAACACACAGGAGTTTCGGGGCGAAGATGATCGATTTCGCCGGATGGAAGCTCCCTCTTCAGTTCAAGGGTATAAGACAGGAACACATGGCAGTCAGGACGGCCTGCGGCCTTTTCGACGTAAGCCATATGGGAGAAATAGAGATCAGAGGGCCTCAGGCTGAAGCCCTCTGCCAGAGGCTTAACACCAACGACATGGCGAAGCTTCGCGACGGTCGGGCCCGTTACGGTCTTTTCTGCTACCCTGACGGCGGGGCTGTTGACGATCTTATAACCTACAGGTTCTCGGCGGAACATTTCCTTGTGTGCGTAAACGCGTCCAACAATGAGAAGGTCTGCCGCTGGATTGCCGACAACTGCGGGGGCCTTGACGTTGAGATAACCGATGCGAGTTCATCCTACGCGCAGATCGCTGTTCAGGGACCCAGTTCTGTGTCCGTAATGGCAAAGGCGTTTGGCGAACACAGCGTGCGGGATTTTCCGAGGTTTTCTTTCAGGATTCTTGAAGGTGATTCGCCGGGAGTTATAGCGGCCAGGACGGGCTACACGGGCGAAGACGGTTTTGAACTGTTCGTGCCCGCCGAAGACGCGGTCGGGATATGGGAGAAGCTTTTTGAAAGCGGAAGCGAATTCGGGATTGCTCTTTGCGGTCTGGGAGCGCGCGACACGCTTAGGATAGAAGCCGGATATCCTCTTTACGGAAACGAACTGGATGAGAAAACGACTCCTGTTGAGGCGGGGCTTGACAGATACGTGAAGATGGACAAAGGCGATTTTATAGGCAGAGACGTGCTTTTGGAACAGGTGGAGAGCGGAGCGGCCAGACAGACCATCGGTTTTAAGATGATTGAAAAAGGGGTTCCCAGGCACGGCTACGGGGTAATGAAGAATGGAAAAAGGATAGGAGAGGTTACAAGCGGCACCATGTCACCGGTCCTTGGTATCGGTTTGGGTATTGCTTCGGTTGCCTCGGGCGAAGTTAATTGCGGAGATGAAATAGGGATTGAGATTCGTGGAGAGGCAAGGAATGCGGTCTGTTCTGAATTTCCGCTTCATAAGGACGGTATGTAATCAGCGAAACGATAAAAGGAGCATTTAGGTTATGAGTGTGCCGAAAGACTTGAAATATACTGAGGAACATGAGTGGGTGAGATTTGAAGAGGACAGGGCCGTGATCGGGATAACGGATTACGCGCAGGAAGCCTTGGGAGAGATAGTTTTTGTTGAACTGCCGGCCGAAGGGGATGAAATCGTTCAGGGAGACTCCTTCGGTGCAACGGAGTCGACAAAGGCTGTTTCTGAGCTTTTTGCTCCGGTCTCCGGGGAGATTGCCGAGGTGAACGATCTTCTCGTGGATTCTCCGGAACTTGTAAACGCCGACCCTTACGGTGACGGATGGATCGTAAAAATCCATACCGAAGAACTTGACCAAAAAGAAGTCGAGAGTCTTCTGGATTCTTCCGCTTACGAAAAACTTATAGAAGATGAAGAAGATGCCTGATATGTGCCGGCAACATGGATGAGGCAGGGCATTTCGCTTGATTCTTCGGGGAGAGTTGTGGATTGCAGAACAAAGGCGGCATTTATGAGCAGGAAGATTTTTTCTCCGCAAGGCATATAGGTCCCGCGCCGGAGGAAACGCGCCAGATGCTTTCGTGTGTCGGTGCGGGGAGTCTTGAGCAGCTGGTGCGGGAAACCATACCTGCTGATCTGCTTTCAGAGACCGAAATGGCCGTTCCCGCCGCCATGACCGAGAGCGCCTATCTTGACCATATAAGGCGTGTCGCACACGAAAACACCATATTCAGGTCGTACATAGGTCTGGGTTACTATGACTGCGTGGTTCCTCCAGTCATATCAAGGAACATTCTCGAGAATCCGAGCTGGTACACCCAGTACACTCCTTACCAGGCGGAAATATCCCAGGGGCGCCTTGAGGCTCTCCTTAACTTCCAGACAGTGATTTCGGAACTTACGGGGATGGATCTTTCAAACGCCTCGCTGCTTGACGAGGCAACGGCAGCTGCCGAGGCTATGACCATGTTTCACAGACTGAGCGGTGCAAAGCGGGGGAAGGCGGATGCCGACGGGTTTTTCGTTTCCCGAAGATGTTTTCCTCAGACCATTGATGTCCTAAAGGCCCGGGCCGAGCCCATGGGAATAAGGGTCGTGGAGGGAGAGGAGGAAAATTTCCCGCTTGATGAAAGTTTTTTCGGTGCTCTGGTGCAGTATCCGGACTCATTCGGAGAAGTAAGGGATTACTCGGAATTTGTCGACAGCGCTCACGGCCACGGCATCATGGTTGCGGTCGCGGCCGATCTGATGAGCCTTGTGCTGCTTGCTCCTCCCGGAAGCTTCGGAGCCGATGCCGTCGTCGGAACTTCCCAGAGATTCGGGGTTCCTGTCGGCTACGGCGGTCCCCACGCCGGCTATTTCGCCACTAAAGACGATTTCAGAAGGCAGGTTCCGGGCAGAATAATCGGAATGTCCCTGGACAGAGACAAAAATCCTGCATACAGGATGGCGCTTCAGACCAGAGAACAGCACATAAGAAGAGAAAGAGCTACTTCCAATATATGCACTGCGCAGTCCCTGCTTGCCATAATGTCCTCAATGTATGCGGTTTACCACGGTCCGTCCGGGTTGCGGCGCATTTCCGGGAGGATAAACACACTTGCGAAGATGCTTGATCTGGGCTTCAGGGAAATGGGGCTTGCCCAGCGAAACGAGGCGTTTTTTGATACCCTTTTTGTGGATCTTTCCACCTGGGGTGAACAATCTTACAAAACCCTTCGCGCAGAGGCGCTCAGAAGAAAAATCAACTTCAGATATCTTCCGGACAGCAAAGTCTGCATATCGCTTGACGAAACGGTAATGGAGGAAGATGTAGCCGATATACTTTCGCTTTTCTCAGATTCCCTGAAACTCGGCAAGAAGGTATCTGTCACGGCGGAGCGTGCCCGCGTCATCGGCTCTGTGCCCGAGAACCTTCTTAGGAAGGACGATTTTCTTACCCAGTCCGTTTTTAACCGCTACCATTCCGAAACCATGATGCTCAGGTATATAAAAAGCCTTGAGCGCAGGGATCTTTCCCTGGCCCATTCCATGATTCCTCTAGGCTCCTGCACAATGAAGCTAAACGGTACGACCGAGATGATGCCGATAAGCTGGGAGGAATTTTCAAGGATACATCCTTTCGCGCCCCGGGATCAGGCGGCGGGATACGCACGGGTGATTGAAGAACTCGAAAGATATCTTTGCGAAATAACGGGACTTCACGCCTGCTCGCTCCAGCCTAATTCGGGAGCCCAGGGGGAATACGCCGGCCTGATGGTCATACGCAAATACTTTGAGCAGAGAGGAGAAACCGAAAGGCGGATGGTGCTGATTCCCTCATCTGCGCACGGAACCAATCCAGCAAGTGCCCGGATGGCGGGTATGGACGTCGTTGTGGTGAAATGCCGTAAAAACGGAGATGTGGACATAGACGACCTGCGGGAGTGCTGCAGGAAAAACGAGGGTAAAGTGGCCTGTCTGATGATTACATATCCTTCGACTCATGGGGTGTTTGAGCCCGGAATAAGTGAGATATGCGACATAATCCACTCAAGCGGCGCTCAGGTGTACATGGACGGGGCGAATCTTAACGCGCAGGTAGGTTTGTGCTTTCCCTCCCTTATTGGCGTTGACGTGTGCCATATAAATCTGCACAAGACTTTCAGCATCCCCCATGGAGGCGGAGGCCCGGGAATGGGTCCTATATGTGTTGCCCCGCATCTTGCCCCGCATCTTCCCGGACACTCTGTTGTGGAAGGGGTGGGGGGCGAGAAGCCCTGCGGAGCCATATCTGCGGCTCCCTGGGGAAGCGCAAGCATATTGCTTATATCATACGGATACATAAGGCTTCTTGGAGGGGATGGAATGAGCGAGGTGTCGCGGTATGCGATACTGAACGCCAATTACCTCAAGACCCGGCTCGGGCAGCACTACGATATTCTCTACGAAGGAGAAAACGGAAGGGTTGCCCATGAATTCATACTTGACCTGCGCGAACTTGGGAAAAGTGCGGGAATAACCGTGGAAGATGTGTCCAAAAGACTCATGGATTACGGGTTCCATGCCCCGACTATGTCATGGCCGGTTACGGGAACCCTGATGGTGGAACCCACAGAGAGCGAATCCATGGAGGAAATGGACAGGTTCTGCGACGCGATGATAAAGATACGCGCGGAAATACAGCAGATAATCGACGGCGGGGCGGATTCTTCGGATAACGTACTCGTAAATTCTCCCCACACGGTACTGGATCTTGTGTCTTCTGAGTGGGAACATCCCTACTCCCGCCGGCAGGCTTTCTTTCCGCTTCCTTACCTTAGGACCAACAAATTCTGGCCGGCGGTCTCAAGAATAGACAATGCCTACGGCGACAAGAATCTTGTGTGCACCTGCCTTCCCCTCGAAGCTTACGCGGCCGAAGAGTAATACCCGGAACTTCAGATCTTTATCTCTATGTAGGAGTTTTTCTTGATATCCTCAAGCCAGGAGGTTATGAATCTCTCAACCTTCTCCATGTAGATCTGTTGCTTTATGCGGTCTTTGTACCGGAAGACCGAGGATTCTCCTTTCTCTGTCCTTTCAAGAACCTTCACTATGTGATAGCCGCGGGAGGTCTCTACAGGTCCCGCTATGCCGTTCACTTCGGTTTTCTCCACGGCGCTTTCAATCTCGGTAACCAGGTCTCCCTCGACGAAATATCCCAGAATTCCACCGACTTGTGCCGACGATTCATCCATCGAGTACTTCCTGGCGAGCATACCGAACGGCTCGCCGGACTTTGCCAGTTCCAGTACTTCTTCTGCTCTGGACAGAGCGTCCTCCGATTCCTTGTTGATCAGTATGTGAGCGATTTTGGTCTGCTGTCCGTAAACGCTGTCTTCTTCATAGTGCTCTTTGCGGTATTTTTCCACCTCTTCATCCGTTACCGCTATGCTTCCCTGCGTGACCACGTCAAGAAGCCTTTTTGAGAGTATCTGGTATTTCCACTGTCGGTAGAAAAGCTCTTCGGTAATATTCTGTTTTTCAAGCTCTTCGGCTATTGCTTTTTCGTCGAGGTTAAGTGCTTCCTGCTGGTTTTTTACTATCATCTTCACCTCTTCGTCGCTTACAGATATCTTCCTCGCGGCTGCCTGCTGATCGAGCAGGATACGGTCTATCATGGCGTCGAGCACTTCGCTGACGTTTACTTCTGCCTCAGGATTTATGACTACTTCCTTTAGCTCCTGATTAAATTCGCTGAGCGTTATTATCCTGTCGTTTACCACGGCCACAATTTTCTCCACAACTTCCGCCTGGGCGGGGATCGCCGTAAAAACCGCAAAAAATGCTGTAGCTGCGAACCACCATGGTTTTCTCATATAAAGTCTCCTTGCAAAGTTTTTTCCTCCCCGAACCACCCTTGAAAATATACTATACATGGGCTTGAGTCGGTTTTTCCACCTTTTCTACCGCACTTATCAGTGCCTCGTACTTGTCCTCGGGTGGAAGGGGTATGCTCAGTTTTCTCTCCCAACCGGGTTTTTTTTCATTCGAAAGACTCAGAGTTGCCGCGCTCTGTCCTATTTCGGCCTTTTTTATCAGCTTTTCTGTGAGCGTGATTCTCAGTTCCGCAATGAGAACGAGACGTTTCAGCGGATCGGGTATCGTGCCGAATCTGTCTTCGATTTCCCCTGCGATTTGTCTTGCTTCCCCGCGTTTTCCCGCAGACGATATTTTTTTGTAGTAAAAAAGCCTCTCTGAACCGCTTTGGATGTAGTGCTCGGGAATGAATGCGTCATCCCGCGTTTTTATCTCCGGTCTGATTTCAGGCATGCGGTCTTCCCTTTTCTTTTTGCTTTCAATTGTATCCCTCAGCATCTCGAGATAGAACTCAAGTCCTATATCGGCTATGTGTCCTGACTGCTTTTCTCCGAAAAGCGTGCCGGCTCCCCTTATCTGCAGATCGGCCGTGGCAAGCTTGAATCCGCTTCCAAGGTCGGTGAGACGAGAGAGCACTTCAAGCCTTTTTCTTGCATCCTCGGTGAGGGAGTTTATGGATGGCACGAGAAAATGCGCATACGCTTTTCTGTCCGATCTTCCGACACGGCCCTTGAGCTGGTATAAATCCGCTAGGCCCATGGTGTGGGCGTTGTTAACTATTATTGTGTTGGCTTTTGGTATGTCGAGTCCGGATTCCACTATCGCGGTGGTTATGAGCAGGTCTATTTTTCCGTCGGTGAACTGTTCTACGGTTCTTGACAGCTGCGTTTCGTTCATCTGACCGTGTGTTACCCCTATTGACAGTTTCGGCATGAGTTTTTGAAGAAGGTTAGCCTTCTCGAATATGTCCTTTATCCTGTTGTGTATGAAAAAAACCGTGCCGCTCCTCGCGGTTTCTTTCTCCACGGCCTCTTTTATTGCCGTGGTGTTGAACTGCTGAATGTAAACTTCCACGGGTTGTCTCCCCTCGGGAGGTGTGTTTATCACGCTTATGTCCCTTACGGTTGCGAGGGAAAGCTGCAGGGTGCGCGGGATGGGAGTCGCCGAGAGCGTTAGCACGTCAATGGCGTTTTTCATCGACCTTATGGACTTTTTGTGATTTACCCCGAATTTCTGTTCCTCGTCTATCACGGCAAGCCCCAGGTTCTTCAGCTTTATTTTTTTCCCGAGAAGCTTGTGTGTTCCGATTATAACGTCAAGGGACCCGTCTTCAAGCCTGTTCAGTATCTGTTTTTCTTTCCTGCCCGTTGTGAATCGTGACAGCATTGCTATACTCACGGGGTAGTTCCTGAACCGGGAAAGAGCGGTCCTGTAGTGCTGGCTTGCGAGAAGGGTGGTGGGTGCGATCACCATGACTTGTTTGCCGTCAAGGCATGCTTTGAAAGCGGCCCGCAGGGCCACTTCGGTCTTTCCGAACCCGACGTCTCCGCAGATAAGTCTGTCCATGGCTTTTTCGGATTCCATATCTGACATTACATCCTCTATCGCAGCCGACTGATCCCGGGTCTCGCTCCAGGGAAACTCCATCTCGAATTCGTTAAACATCTGATCCCTCGGCGAGAACCGAAAGCCTTTTCCGACTTTTCTCTCTGCGCACAGATCCACAAGCTCGACCGCAATCTCCTCAACCGCCCTTTTAACCCTGCCGACGGTTTTTTTCCAGTTTGCGCTTCCCAGTTTTTCAATCTTCGGTTCCCCTCCGGATCCCATATACTTCTGAACCAGCGCTAATTTTTCCACCGGGACGAATATCTTGTCCCCGTTTGTGTATTCGCACTCAAGAAAATCACCCTGACTGTTCTCAAAGGAAAGCCTTTTCAATCCTCTGAAAATCCCTATTCCGAATTCCTTGTGAACTATGTAGTCTCCGGACCTGAGCTGGCTGAACGAAGTGAGAAAAGCGGAGGGTATGTCACTTCCTCCGAAGGCTGCACCCCGGCTTGCGGTCTTCTCTGCAAGGGTTTTTTCCGTAATAAGGGCGATTTTGAAATCGTGAAGAACCGTGCTTTCGAAAAGTTCTCCGACTACGTGCACCATCCCCTCGGCCTGATGGTTCTGCGTAAGCTTGAGAAATTTTTCTCTTTCTGCCTGCGAAGCGAAAAAAACAAACACCTCGTATCCGTCCTCGAGGAGTTCGTCTGCCCTGTCAGTAAGCGCCTTGAGCGAAGGTTTTGAAAACGATATCTCTTCTGTGCTGAACTTAAGGATGTTTTTTTCTCCGTCGCCTACGCTTATAATCCCCGGGTATGCAGGTCTTGATTGGCGGAGTTTCTCCGCAAGTTCTTCTTTCCCGATATACAGTCTCTCAAACGGGGGAAGTGACTTCTCAAGTTTTCCCAGGGATTTTTTTCTCGCTTTGAATTTTTCCTCAAGCCTTGTCAGCAGGGCCTGTTCGTCAAACCCGCTTGGCAGGCTCACTACCAGATCCTCTTGCGGGTAATCAAGCACGCATTGCCGCGAGTCCCAGAAAAACGGCGCGAACCACTCGATTCCCCTGAAGTAAGAACTTTCCTTTACCGCTTCCAGAACAGGCTCTACCTCGCTTGAGGTAAGTCCGTTCAAATCAGCCCCCGCAAGAATCTGTCCGATCAGATCATCCCTGCTTATCTGGCTGTAAACGGCGAATGAAGCCGTATTGATCACGGCTTTTTGCTTTTTTTCGATGGATTTCTGGGTTGCGGCGGAGAACTCCCGGAGTGAATTCACCCGGTCTGCGAAAAATTCAACTCTGAGGGGATTTGCTGATCCCGGGGAAAAAAGGTCCACCACGGAGCCTCGGATGCTCATGTCTCCCCTTTTTTCCGTGAAATCCACCTCGCTGTAACCGATTTCAAGGAGCTTCTGCACAAATTCCTCACGATCGATCCGCACTCCCTTTTGTATGGTGAATCTTTCTGCCTTGAGGATTCGGGGCGGAGCCAGCACCTCGGCAAGCACTGCCGCATCTGCGCAAAGCACCCCGGTTTGCTCCCATCTGAAAATGGAGTGAAGCCTCTCGGCCTCTGTGATTTCTGTCTTTTCGAAAAGGGAGCGGTTTCTCTCCATTCCTTTTGAGAGAAGAACGGGGACTTCCATTCCTTTTAAAGAGGAGATGCTCCGCGCCGCATGGATGCACTGCTCTTTTCGTTCACAGATATGAAGCACCCTTTTGCCGGGTGCCTCCGAGAGAAGCGCCAGAAGAAAATAGGTCGAACTTCCGTAAAGACCCGCAAGATCAGTAGGTTTTCCGGGCGGATACGCAAAAAATTTCTCCACCAGCGGGTTTTCGATGTGGGATGAAAGTTCAAGCTTGGGGTTTTTGCAGTTCACTTCTCGGGACCCGAGTCATTTTCTCTCACAGTTCACCGAGTATGAGAGACCCCATTTCTTGCGTTCCTACCCTTGTTGTCCCTTCCTCATATATGTCGGATGTGCGGTAGCCGCTGTCAAGAACCCTTTTTACGGCTTTTTCAACCTGCGTTGCGGCAGCGTCCATGTCAAAGGAATAGCGCAGCATCATGGCCATCGAGAGAATTGAAGCTATGGGGTTTGCTATACCTCGGCCGGCGATGTCGGGGGCGCTTCCGTGGACCGGTTCGTATATAGCCCCTTTGTTGCCGATGCTTGCCGAGGGCAGCATCCCTAAAGAGCCGGTAAGCTGGGCTGCTTCGTCGCTTATTATGTCGCCGAACATGTTCCCGGCCAGCATTACGTCGAAATCCGCAGGTCTTCTTATGAGCTGCATCGCCGCGTTGTCTACGTACAGATGCTCAAGGGTAACATCGGAGAAATGTCGATCGTGCAGGTTCGATACCGTATCTCTCCACAGTACCATTGATTCGAGGACATTGGATTTATCTATGGAAGTGACTTTGTTTCTTCTTTTCCTGGCGATCTCAAAAGCGGTTTTCGCCACCCGTTCTATCTCGGAAGTTGTGTAGCTGAGAGTGTTAAACGCCCTGCTGTGCTTTTCGCCGAGCTGCTCTGCTCCTCTTGGCTGTCCGAAGTATATTCCGCTTGTTAATTCCCTCACGACCATTATGTCGACCCCTTCAACAACTTCCCTTTTAAGCGTGGACGCATCGGCAAGGGCAGCGTAGACGACTGCGGGTCTTAAGTTTGCGAAGGTGTCAAGCTGCTTTCTTAGCTCAAGCAGTCCTCTTTCGGGTTTGAGGTGATGTTCAAGATTCTCCCATTTTGGTCCCCCCACGGCTCCCAGAAGCACAGCGTCGCTTCTTTTTGCTTTTTCTATGGTTTCTTCTGTGAGCGGGACACCGTGTGTATCTATGGCGCATCCGCCGAGAAGATCGCTTTGAAGCGTGAATTCAGTTCCGCTTTTTTCACCGAGCACCTTGAGTATTGAAACGCTGACTTCGGTTACTTCGACTCCTATCCCGTCTCCCGGGACTACTAGTATCTTGGGCAATTTTCGGTTTCCTCATGCATTTGTGGTTTTTTCAGGGCATTAATCTACCTGAGTCATTTTCAACTCAGAAGTTTCGCGGGCCTCAAGTTGTGCGCAGATCAATCCGGACCGGCTACCGGCCGACGCGGTTTATCAGTCTTCCAATTCCCTGTATTTCAACTTCCACTATGTCTCCCGGGCTCATGGGGCTTATACCGGAAGGGGTTCCGGTTGCTATTACGTCTCCGGGTAAAAGTGTCATCACCTTCGATATGAAGCTTACGAGTTCGGGGACGTTGAATATCAGGTTTTTCGTATTTGAGTTCTGTTTTATTTCCCCGTTCAGAAAAGTCTTTATAGGGAGGTCTGAGGGGTTGACCTCCGTTTCTATAAAAGGTCCTATCGGGGCGAAAGTGTCAAAGCCCTTGCCCCTTGTGAACTGTATGTCCTTTGCCTGAAGATCCCTTGCGGTCACGTCGTTTACGCAACTGTATCCGAAGACATATTCCAGAGCCTGCTCTTTTTCCACCATACGGGCCTTTTTCCCTATCACGACCCCGAGCTCTCCTTCGTAGTCGACCCTGTTCGACATATGCCCCGGGTATTTTATCTCTTCTTGGTGTGCGATGACTGCCGTCGATGGTTTCATAAACAGCATGGGATCTTCGGGGGGAGTCCTGTTCATCTCCCTTGCGTGATCCTCGTAATTTAGTCCCACCGCTATAATTTTAGTCGGTAGGCAGGGAGCCAGAGGATTTATATCTGTGTAGTTGTGTTTTGTATCCGTTACGGAGTATTCCCCGAAGATGTTCCCTTCTATCTCAAAAACCGATCCATCTGAATATTTTCCGAATACCGGTTTTTCTTCAGCTTTGTTGAACCTGAGGAATTTCATAGTACAAAGAGGTGGTCCCCTTTTTTAGACAGCATTTTTGTTTTCTTATTAGACAGCATTTTTGTTTTCTTAAGTGTATTCCCACCAACGCATAACCATCTTTAAGACTCCCAAAACCATAAACTCTCTGCTCTGTTTGTCTCATTTGGCGACACAAAGCAATTTACCTTTCTGCTGGGATCGAGTCGACAGCATATTCGATTTTGGGAGAATAATTTTTTTCTGAACCCTAACCAAGGTATACTTGTCTCGGAAGGAAACGAATGTCTGTAAATCTGGTCATAGCGGTAACGGACAACAACTGGTTTGAATATCTGAGTCACAGGCCAGATCTATCCGAAGTCAATTTCTGGACCCCGCTGGACCCCGTCGGAAAAAAACTTCAGAGCACTGAAACCGGGTGAGCTGTTTCTGTTCAAGCTGCACAGTCCACATAACTATATAGTTGGCGGCGGCATCTTTGCTCAGCAGACTCTCATGCCGTGCAGCATGGCATGGAATTTTTTCGGCCAAAGCAACGGTGCGCGGTCTTTTTACGAAATGCGCTCTCTGATAGCCAGATACCGAAAAGTAGATCCAAATGAACAGAATGATTTCCATATAGGCTGCCGAATTCTTACCCAGCCGTTTTTTCTGCCTGAAGAGCGATGGATTAAAGTTCCGGAAAGTTTTGCCCCCAACATCGTGAGCTTCAAAACATACTCTACAGAAGATCGAGAGGGTCTTGAGCTCTGGGAAAGGCTTAGCGGAGAGCTGGATATCTTTCATCCCGACGAAGACACTTCGGCAAAACGATGGGGAAAACCCCAAATTATACAACCACGCTTAGGTCAGGGGGCATTTAGGGCAGGAGTTGTAGACGCCTACGGCAGGACGGTGCGCAGTTACGCAGGAACGCACCCTTCCGGCTCTTGACGCGGCTCACATACTCCCCTACAGCGAGGGAGGTAAACACGAAATATCAAACGGCCTTCTCCTGCGCAGCGATATACACAAACTGTTTGACCAAGGCTATGTTACGGTAACGCCCGACCTGAAATTCGAGGTCAGCAAAAAAATCCACGAGGAGTTTAGCAACGGACGCCATTACTACGACCTTAGTGGCAAAAATGTTCACGTTCCGGAAAAATCCTTGTTTGTTCCCGAACCTGAAGTCCTGGAATGGCACAATGAGAACTGTTTTCTCGGCTAAGCAGCAATGCCGGTTAAGAGCTTTTCGGATCAACATATCTCTTGAATTTAAGGAATGAATACGTAGAATTCTCCCTTCAAAAAGCGCTACGAGGACGATAAACCCCGTCGCAGCCTCCCCGAAAACATGCAGAAAGAACCTCCCGGAATAAAAATTTATAACTCTTTGTCGCAGAAAAAAGAAGATCTTGTTCCGTTTGAAGGAAACAAGGTCAGGATGTATGTGTGCGGTCCCACAGTATATGACTCAGCCCATCTGGGGCACGCCCGCTCGGCCGTGTCTTTTGACGTGATACAGAGATTTTTGAGATACGCCGGCTACGACGTGCTGTTTGCAAGAAACTACACCGACATAGACGACAAGATAATAAATCGCGCCAGGCAGGAAGGGGTAAGCTGCGAAGAGATATCCGAGAAATACATAAAGGAATACAGTGACGACATGGCTTCGATAGGGGTTGAGACCCCCGATGTCGAGCCTCGTGTAACAGACCACCTGGAGCAGATAATAGCGCTTATAGAAAAGATAATGGAAAAAGGATTTGCCTACCGGTCGGGCAACAATGTCTTTTTCTCCGTAAGAAAATTCCCGGACTACGGAAAACTCTCCTGCAGGTCGCTTGACCACATGCTTGAAGGCGTGAGGATAGATGTCAACGAAGAAAAGGAAGACCCTCTTGATTTCGCACTCTGGAAAGAATCAAAACCCGGCGAGCCGGCATGGAAAAGCCCGTGGGGAAACGGAAGGCCCGGATGGCACATAGAGTGCTCGGTTATGAGCATGGAGTATCTGGGGACTAACTTCGAGATACACGGAGGGGGAAAAGATCTCATCTTCCCGCATCATGAAAACGAGATAGCCCAGTCAGAGGCGGCTTCCGGAGAACCGTTTGCAAAATACTGGCTTCACAACGGTCTTATAAGAATAAACAAGGAGAAGATGTCAAAGTCCCTTGGGAACTTCTTTACCCTCTCAGAAGCGACAAAGAGGTGGTCACCCGAGGCAATAAGGCTTTTCTTTCTCTCGCATCACTACCAGAACCCTGCCGATTTTTCGGAAAAAAGCATGTATGACAGCGAGGCGGCGCTTGAAAGAATATACCTCACCCTGCTGCGAGCCGCAGGGGCTCAGGATGCAAAAGATTCCGACCCGACACTTGAAGGTTCGATCGAAAAATTCGAGCAGGACTTTCACTCCTCGATGTGTGACAATTTCAACACAGCCGACGTGGTGGGAAATCTCTTTGACCTGATACGTTCAATCAACAGATCGCTTGACTCTGTGGGAAAAACCCAAAGCGCGACCCTTGCGCTTGAGAAGATAAAAGAGATATGCGGGGTGCTCGGAGTGCTCTCCCAGGAGCCGGCCGAGTACATGGAGAAAAGAAAATCCGCCGCAA
Organism: Thermodesulfobacteriota bacterium; assembly: GCA_965200595.1. Lineage (GTDB taxonomy): Bacteria > Desulfobacterota_D > UBA1144 > Nemesobacterales > Nemesobacteraceae > Nemesobacter. The sequence continues at coordinate 252,859 of CBDAUE010000005.1, forward strand.
ACCTCTCGGACATAGACCCTCTGGAGATAGAAAACCTCATAGAGCAGAGAAATTCGGCAAGAGAGGAGAAAAACTGGAAAAAGGCCGATGAAATAAGGGACTACCTGAGCTCCAAGGGAATCGTGCTTGAAGACCGCCCCGGCGGCACTGACTGGAAAGTGCAGAGAACCTAGATATAGATTCCCATATATTCCATTGCCCTTTTTACGTTTGCCGGGTCCTGGGTCTCCCCCCTGCAGCTGTACCAGCAGGAAGTACACTTGGTTTTGCCGTAAAGATCCGGTCTGTATTCGCTGTAATGGGCGGCTACGGGCATCTCCGAGCAGCGCTTTAAGTGTCCGCTCGGGGTAACGTGTATCTGATTGATTCCGGCAAGACAGTCGGGAACGCTCCCGCTCTCGAAATAGCCCGGGATTTCCCTCAGATAGTACTCGCTTGAGAGTATAGTTCCTTTCCACTTCTTTCGAAGAACAATGAGCTCCTCTACAAGGTCTTTTACATTCGACAGAGCTTCTTTCCTAACAAAGTGGTCTTCGTTGTTGGTTTTCATTACCGAGTAGGAACTGAACGATATGGCTATGCCCCACTCCCTTGCCTTTTTCGCTATGGCGACCACCTCATTGAGGTTGTCTTCCATTATTATGGTGTTAAGCACGAGGCTTTTGTGCGGGAAGCGCTGCGCCAGCTGCGGCAGGGTTTCTGACAGCTTTTTCCAGAGTCCGGGAATGCCTCTGTATGTATCGTGCTTTTCTCCGGGAAAATCAAGGGAGACGGCAATCTGATCCATTCCCGCATCGAAAAGCTCTTCGGTTTTCTCCTCGGTAAGGAAATCTCCCTTCGTGACCATGGAAGTGAAAATGAATATGGAACACCCCTTTATCTGCCTCACTATGTCGGGAAGATCTTTTCTGATCATTGGCTCCCCGCCGGTAATGACAGTGACCAGGGGGTTTATCTTCTTTATCACCGGAGTGTAGTCAGAAAGGCGCTCTTCGTGTTTTGTCTGCCAGTAGTCGCAGAAATCGCAGCGTGCGTTGCAAAGCTTGGTTATCTCAAGATTAAGAAGCTTCGGCCTTCCTGTGGCTTTGATATATAAATATTTTAATGTGCCGCTCACGGCCTGCGATGGATGTATCATTGACTCTGTCCCTGTGTGCCTATTATAAATTATCCGCGCGAATTACCAACCCTTGCAGGAAGAACAAAACAAGCACCTGTCTTGCTAACAGCTATTCTTAACTGCCTTGTTTTAAGCTACTATTATCCTTCAAACAACAAATATTTGCAGAGACAGACTTATGATACATAAAATTCAGATATCCAATTTCCAATCCATCGGGGAAGAGATATCGCTTGATTTCCGTATCCCCGGCACAGCACCTGAATTAGGTTGTTTTCTGAAAAACCCTTATCAGCCGGAAATCCGGCTTCCAGGTGTAATCGCCATGCTCGGACCCAATGGTTCGGGGAAAACAACCCTTATGCGCTGCTTGCTCTTCACTATGATGTTCGCCGCAGATTCTAATTATGATCAGGACGCCGTTATGATCAACGGCTTCATACCGTTTCTAAAGAAGGAAATGATAAACCAACCTGCAAGGATTGAACTGGAATTTGACTCAGAATGGCTTGATACCAGTATAAGTGATGCCGGTTCTGTTTACCGATATGTTGTTGAGATTGACAGAAACTATTTCAACGACCCAATTCCCAGCGTCAGATACGAATCTGTTTACTCCTTTGCCGGAGGCCGCTCCCGGCGGCTGCTTGAAAGAAAACCGGACAAGCCAGTTTATCTGGCTAAGGAATTCAATATAAGACCAGGCGACAGTCGCCTGTCTGACATTCCGCCTAAAGTTTCGGCAATCTCGGCTTTTGACAGAATGGAGATAGAACCTTTTTACAGATTAGCTCAGTATCTGCGCACCTTATCAACCGATATCAGTATGTTAAGCAATGTCGAGGAACCATGGTGTCTGGAGCCGGATGAAATAATTCTTGAATATAAAAGCTATCCCGAACTTGTGAACAGTGTCTCCGAAAAGCTGAGACGCCTTGATCTTGGAATTGAATACATGGAGATAGCGGAAGTTCCGGATGCTATGATGGTTTTCAAACATCGGGGGTTAGATTCGCCTGTCCCGTTTGAGGACGAGTCAGCAGGCGCGCGCAACCTGGCATTAATACTCCCTACGATTGAGGATGTTCTCAACACAGGAGGCTTGGCAATCATGGATTCGCTTGACTCTCACTTTACTACAGAACTCCTATTGGAAATTCTCAACTGGTTTCGAAGAAAACAAACCAATCCGTATAATGCCCAGCTGGTCTGCTCGTTGTATAATCCGGCAGTTCTTGACCACCTGGAAAAAGAAGAGGTGTACATAGTCGAGAAGGACCGCGGCGGCGCAACGCACGCATACGGATTACGCGATGTCCGGGGCCTTGGTCGCAACGAAAGCCTTCAGAAACAGTACCGCAGCGGTTCCCTGGGAGGATTGCCCACTTTCGGCTGACAGATGATCCGACGATATCCTAAACAAAAACCGTGGCTTCAAGTTCGAAACCACGACAAGAAATATTTTCAGAGAAAGCCCCATGATACATAAATTCAAGATATCCAACTTTCAATCCATCCGGGAGGAAATATCGCTTGATTTCCGCATCCCCGAAACGGCACCTGAACTAGAACTGTTTTCGGAGAATCCCCGATGAGCCGAAAATCCGAATTCCAAGCGTAGTCGCCATGTTCGGACCCAATGGTTCGGGAAAGACAGAGGTGGTCCCCTTTTTTAGACAGCATTTTTGTTTTCTTAAGTGTATTCCCAACAACGCATAACCATCTTTAAGACTCCCAAAACCATAAACTCTCTGCTCTGTTTGTCTCATTGCTTCAAGCCACATTCTTCTGTGCTGTCCCAAGACCATAGTAAACCTCATCCGGTGTTTTCATTCCAAGCCCCTGATGTGGTCTTTTTTCATTGTAAAAATCTATCCACTTCCCTATACCTGCCTTTGCCGAGGCAACGGATTCATATGCCATCAGATACACTTCCTCGTACTTAACACTTCTCCAAAGCCTCTCCACAAAAACATTGTCTCTCCAGCTTCCCTTGCCGTCCATGCTTATCTTTATATCTCTGTCTTTAAGAACTCCCGTAAACTCTTCACTTGTGAACTGACTTCCTTGATCGGTGTTGAATATCTCGGGCTTATCATACTTGTAAAGCGCTTCTTCCAGAGCCTCCACGCAAAAACTGCTGTCCATTGTGTTAGACACTCTCCAGCTAAGAACCTTGCACGAGTGCCAGTCCATTACCGCACACAGATACACAAAACCCCTGCTCATCTCTATATACGTTATGTCTGCCGCCCATACCTGCCCGGGAAGCTCTACAGTCTTCCCCCGCAGCAGATACGGGTATATCCTGTGCTCTGCTCCCCCTTTCTTTGTAGTCTGGGGGCCGGGAGCAAGCCCTCGTATCCCCATAAGCCTCATAACACGCTTTCTGCCCACCTGTACGCCCTGTGCCTTAAGGGCGTACACCATCCTTCTTGAACCCTTAAACGGATACTTAATGTAGATCCTGTCAATCTTCTTCATAATCTCTTCGTCCTGCGGGGATACCCCCACAGGTTTGTAGTAAATATTTGAGCGATTTATATCCAGCAGTTTGCACTGCCTTACCAAAGAAAGTGCCCGGCCGCGCACTACCAACTTCTTGCGCCGCTGCCGACCGAGCGCCTTTGATAAAAAATCGTTCTCCAGCGTCAGCTGGCCCACCTTGGATTCAAGCTGGTTTACGTACTTGCTCTCGCCCGCCGCCTTGCTGCCCGCCCCCTGGCCGAACACTTTGTCCGCGGCGTTGCCGAGCTGCTTCTTCTTCCACATGCTTATCTGATTGGGATGAACCTCAAACTGCCGGGCAAGCTCCGCTACTGTCTTGTCTCCTTTTACCGCCAAAAACGCTACCTTTGCCTTGAACTGCGGTGAATGATTACGTCTTTTACTCTTCATTATGTACCTCCTGTATACTCTTTTAGAATACCAAGGAAATACACTTAAGGTGCTGTCTGATTTTTGGGGTCCACTTCTGAATGGGGTTAGATGAAGTTGTAAAGTTCTGGGAAAAATTACTAGCCGCTTTAGCAAGAATAGCAAAAGACCAAAAGAGATAGATAGATTAATTCATCAACTAAATATTATGGATTCAACCGTTTTCCGATAAGTCCATAAATGGTGATGTTTTTTTGGTACATTTGAGAACTCGTCAATGTACTTCTGAGGGTGCCTGACAGACGATAGACCCTGTATAACCCCGCTTGAGTAACACCCGGCTGAGGATTTCATGGCGCTTGCATGTGCTTGCCCTCTCATGCGCTCTCCTGATTAATGGTCTATTACCTTTATTTTTCCCTTATGGTTTCCAGAATTTCTACTTTAAAAACGCTTCATGCTTATTAAGACAAAACTAGAGCAGGTATCGTAGCGGCATTTTCTTTTTGGGAAAAGATTATAGATGGAGACGGTCGACAGTAATTCTTTTGAAGCCGAATTTGAAAAAATCCGGAAACTTGAAACCAGACTGAGAATGGCATTTGAAGATGCACCAGTCGAAGACGGTTTTTGCCACTCCGCCGAATCGATTATAGATGAAACGCTGCTGCTTGCGGACCAGAAAAACGCTTTGCGCGTGCTCGGGTCATTGGCAACAGACGACGGGCAGCCGGTACTTGCGGCTTCGGTTCTGCGTTGTCTGGGCCGACGGAGCCCGGGAACGCCAGCGTGGCGCGCCGGGGTTGTGCGGACCGCGCTTTCTTTAGACGATGTGGAGATTAGAGATGCCGCGGTGCAGGCGGCAGAATCCTGGGGCGGAGCGGAAATACGAGAAATTCTCCGCGGCCACACAGAGGAAGTGCCGTGGCTTTGCACCTATATACACGATGTTGTCGAGGATCTGGGAGAATAGAAGCCTGCGGTTTTCCTTTAATGCTTTTTTTGCCCGAGGGGTTTTTTACACTCCACAACGGGACGCGATGCGTAGTTAGGACCGTGTGCCGCGCGAAAAAAGGAGATATCCTCAAGATGTTGAGAAGAGTATCTTTTCCGCTTTTTTTGCCGTTTTAAAAATTTTTTTTAATTTTCCCTTGACAGTTTAAGTAAATTACTTATATTTATAGCGTGTTGATTAGAAACATTCAATCAATACTCATCCTTCATCCTCCTTTTTGTAGTAAAGAGCGTCTCGACCCCCCTGAGGCGCTCTTTTTTTTGCCCGGTCCCAAAGGTGGTGTATACTCTCCGCATCCGGACTGTTCTCGGAGGATTTTTAAATGAAACGATATTATCTGTCTTTGGGGGCCCTGGCCGTAATAGCCATTTTGTGGTTTGCGGTCTTTGGGGTTCTCGTTAAGGACAAAAAGGATTTTCACGGGGATGAGTATCGCCGTCCTGTGTTTGATTTTTCTCTTACAGACCACCGCGGCCAGGCATTCTCCCTTTCCGATCACAAGGGCAGGGCGGTTCTGCTTAACTTCGGCTTTACCAACTGCCCCGATATATGCCCCACAACCTTGGGGATGCTGGGCGAGGTGATCGATATCGTGGGAGACGACCGTGTGGGTGCGCTTTTCATAACGGTCGATCCCGAGCGCGACACCGTGGCTTCCCTTGCTACCTACATTCCGTTTTTCCACGACGGCATAATCGGACTTACGGGTTCGCACGCAGAAATAAAGCGGATAAACGATGCCTGCGGGACCTTTTATTCAAAGCAGCAGGAGCCCGGAGCGGAAGAGTACGGAGTGGTTCACTCCCCGGCGGTCTACCTGATAGGCCCCGACGGGAAGATGATGCTTCGCTATTCCAAAGAAAAACTTGATCCTAAAAAAATTGCGGGCGATGTGGAGCGCCTACTTTAGACTGTCATGAAAAAATTCCCGATTGCCTTTTTAATCTTTTTTCTCTGTGCCTTCCCCGCCCTGGGCAAGGGTGCGATATCGGTTACAGATCCGTGGGTGCGGGGCGTTCCTCCGGGCAGTTCCGTCACAGCGGCCTACATGGTTATAGAAAACTCATCTGACGCGGCGGATGAACTGGTCGGGATAAGCTGCGGCTGCGCGGCCGAGGCTTCGCTTCACGTTACAAGCACCGAGGGAGATTCTGTCGGGATGAGCAAAGTCGCCTCGATCGAGATTCCTGCGGGCGGTTCGGCGGCCCTCTCTCCAGGCGGCCATCATGTGATGCTCTCTGGACTCTCCGGGGATATGCAGCAAAGCGTGGCTTTGGAGCTTCGCTTCCGCTCGGGAGTTGCTGTGTCGGTCAAGGCGCCCGTTGTTCTTCCCGGGGCCGGTAGCGACGATCACGACGGGCATGACCACCACTAGGTCTTAGCTGATTTCGTTTTGCCGGAAGCGTCAGACGTCTGGGGTTTTTCTGTGTCCGAAGCAGGGTTTTTCATCTGACAGTTGGCTTTCATCACTCCCCCGGCTTCGCTTACAAGGGTTTCGATCAGGGCTTCTCCGGATACCGTTCCCGTGCTTTTTATCTCAAGCTCTCTTGCCTCTATGTTTCCATTTATCGAACCGAATACGATGATTTCTTCGGCTTTTATGTCCCCGGTCATGGAGCCGTCAGGACCGACCACGAGCGTGCCGGAGATCTTCACGTCCCCCTTCAGGTTTCCGTCGACCTTAACCGATCCCTCGCACGAGATGTTTCCCTCAAACACCGTGCCCCTGCCGAGAACCGTTTCCATGGATTCGGAGTTTTTCCTTTTCTTCCGCCTGCCGTACATGAGCGCTCCCCCTTATCTTATGTATCTGCCGGGGTTTACTCTTTTCCCGTACCTTATTATCTCGTAGTGAAGATGCGGCCCCGTTGAGCGGCCGGTGGACCCCAGTTCCCCTATCTTGTCTCCCGCTTTGATCTTCTGATTCTTGGTGACCGATATTTTGGACAGATGTCCGTAGAGAGTCTCGTAGCCGTTTTTGTGCTTTATCACAACATGCTTGCCGTAGCCTCCCTTCGCGTTCCTTGTCTTTTTCACCACTCCGTCCGCCGTGGCGATGATCGTGTCCCCGACATGCCCCTTGAAATCAACCCCGGCGTGGAATTCCTTTGTTTTGGAAAAAGGGTCTTTTCTGTATCCGTAGTTTGAAGAAAGCCCCCCCGAGACGGGTTTTCCCAAAGGAATAAAAGCGATGACTTCCTTGAGGTGCTTTATGTCCCTTTCGGTCGCGTTAAAGTAATTGTCTCCGATATCGTTCACCCCCAGTCTCTGCCCGCCTATCATTAAAGGGTTTTTGCGTTTCCTGAACAAGACTTCGCTCTCGACCGAAGCGAGTTTTTCCTCAAGCAGCATGACCCTGTCTATGAATTTCTGTTCGATCTTTCTGTCAACGATTATGGAGTTTGACATCGCCTCGACGGTGCTCAGCAGCTCGTCGAGTTCGGCCCGCTGGTTTGTCCGCAGGTCTTTTGCTTCCCAGTAGAACTTGTATGACGCAAAAAACGAAATAAGCGCGCACAGCAAAAAAACCGCACAGACGCCCAGCACGACCCGCAGCCGTTTCCTGCTCGCCCCCCAGGACCAGGTCCGGCCCAGACTGTTGCAGGACACTATAAAGGATAATCCGTCTTTTCTTCTTCCCACCTTCACCTCGCTGGCGCCCCGGCGGCGCTCAGATGTAATATAAATATCCGTAAAAGAATAATTGATAAAAGCTCCTTGTCAAAAAATAGCAAGTGATCGCAACGCTTTGTAAGGAGATTCCTACCTGCCGGAATAGCCCGAAACCCTCTCGAGCTTCTCAAGGGTCATAAGCCCTTTGTGGAACTGCCCGCCGATTTCCCAGGTGGGGTAGTTTTTTATTTTCCTGGCCGCGCAGAGAGCCAGATCGGGATCGGGGCCGCTTCTGCTGCACTCAACGTAGGTTATGTAGCCGAACGCGTCTCCGAAAAGATCCTTCTGCGTCTTGCAGTGAACGCAGGTGTGCGAGCCGTACATGACGGCTCCGCACTCGGAGAGGTATTTGGCGAGGCTTATCTGATAGAAGCTGGCCGCGGCCGGTGCCTCCTCGGGAGCGCGAGAGTGTACGGAGTAGGAGACGGCAAACACAAGGGCGATCACTGCCGCCGCGCCGCCGAGGGACCCCAGGGGGCTTCCGCTTTTTTTGGAGGCCGCAAGCGCAAACAGCGCCGCCGCGATCGCGGCCGAGGCGACGCACCATGAGCAAAGCGCCTGTATTATGAAAAGTTCAAGGTAGGTAAGGTAGGCGGAAAAACCCACGGCCCCGGCCGAGAGCCAGAAAAGAAGATTCCATTTCCCTGTCCGCCCCCAGATCACGGCGGCCATCGCCGCATAGCCCAGAAACCCGAGCAGCGCTACCGGTATGCCCCCGATGCTTGAATAGCGGCTCTCCCTCACCGCATCGCACCCCCCGCCCGTAAGACAAAGCTGCGCTCCCCCGAGCACAAAGTCGGCCACAAACAGGTAGCCCGACACCAGCGCCCCCGAAACGCATAGCAAAGCCGCAAGCCCCGAGGCGCCGCCCGGGAAGATCTTTTTTCCTTTAAGGGACATCCCGCCCGGTATTATACAGATTATTTGCGGGTTTTAGAAACCCCCTCGCCCCGGGACTTTAAGGCAGTGTCAGCGGTTTTTAAAAGGACGGTTAAAAAACGTAAAACCCTGGGTTTGCCCCTTGTTTTTTGCGTCCTATGCGGTTTTTATTTTATGGTGAGGGAAAGCAGCAGATGATTAACAACGACAACATAGCTCACAAGGCCGCGTTTCCCCGCCCGGAAGCAAGCGGCGGCAGGGCCGCGGGCGCGGCGAATCTCGTCTCCACGGTGTTCTCCCCCGCGCTTGTACTTTTCTACGCGGTGATTCTGTGTTCCTACTCGCTTGATCATCCCTCGAAGCTTTTGTGGATCTGCATTTTCCTTCTGCTCTTCGTGCTGGCCCCGACGGCCTATATATTCTATCTCATGGGCCGGGGCAGGCTTACCGATTTTCATATAAGCGTGAGAGAGGAGCGTATAAGGCCTCTTAGCGTTATTTTCATCTGCTCTGCGGTCTGCCTTGTTCTGTACGGCACTGTGGGCGGGCCTGACGCCCTTGTTACGATCGGCTATTCATGCCTTGTGCTTACGGGCCTTTGGATATTTGTTTCGCTTTACTGGAAAATAAGCGGTCACTGCGCCGCCATGGGAGCCTTGGTGTTTGTCCATCCGCACGATACGCTGGTTTTCGTTGTGCCACCCCTTGTCCTGCTGGTCGCCTGGTCCAGGGTGAGGCTCGGATGCCACAGCGCGGCTCAGACCCTTGCGGGAGCGGTTTTGGGCGCGGCGGTATTCTGGTTTTTCTTTTCCTGGTAAGCTCCTGCGGTGCGGGCCCTCGTGCCGCTTCAGAAAAAAAGATCCAGCAGCCCTCTTTGTTCGGCGTCTTCTATGGGAGAGCCGGTCGGGTGTCTGAATCCATCCTCGCCCCTGTAGCGCTCGGCAAGAGCCAGTATGGTTTCGGATATGTCGGGAACGACGTCCCTGAAGGGTTCGGGCTTCGCCCTGGGAAGGGATACCCAGTTTTGAAGCACGCTGTCAAAATCCTCGCCCACCTCGTTTAGCACGGAAAATCCCATCTGTTCGAGCGCCACGGCGTTGCATTCCTGCTCGTACTGTCCCTTCATCGGCACCGCAAGCAGCTTCTTTCCCAGAAAAAGGGCTTCGGACGGCGTCTCGAAGCCAGCGTTTGTAAGTATGCCCTCGCTTCCCGTGAAGCTTTCTATGAATTTTTCGTAGCTTACCGGATACACCGTTACGTTTCCGTCGGTGTACAGCTCCCCCTTGTAGTGCTTTGAGAAAAGCTCCCAGCGCACGTCGATTTTCTTTAGATGCTCGATCAGATTGCGCTCGACGAAGCTTGGCAGATAAACGGTGTAGTGGCCGTTTGGACGCGCTTCGTAGTTTCGAAGCTCCTTTCTTATTATGGGGGTTTTAATGAAATTGTCGTATTCGCGGAAATGAAGTCCGAGCGGTATGCACACAGGAGCGTACCACTTCATTATGAACTCCATTATCTTGTTCGGTTTTTCGGGCCTCGGGGTCTTGGGGGAAACAAACGAGGTCTGGTGGGATAAGGACACGCAAGGTCTTTTTTTGAGGCGGCACGCCCACGAGGATATGGGCTCGAAGTCGCTTACCACCATATCGTAGTCCCCGACCGGAAGATCGTTGACGTCGCCGAGCAGCTTGTCGAAGCGGGCCTTTTTTATCGAGGCGTAATAGTCTATTCCCCCGTTTTTCCCGAAAACAAATCCGAGCCCCCGAAGGTTGTACTTCACCTCGAAGCCCAGATCCACCTCGTGCTGACGCTCGCTTACCAGTATGTCGACCTCGGCCGACTTGCGAAGCTCTGCTATCACGTCTCTTGAGCGGCTTATGTGGCCGTTGCCTGTTCCCTGTATGGCGTAGAGTATTCTCACCTTCTCACCTCGCGCATAATTCTAAACTTTTTTGCGGGCGTTGTTAAACGCGCCCTGGAGTGCTTGTGTTTATCCCCGGCTTTTCTCGAGGAAGCGTAAACGTAGGGTTAAGGAGGGTTAATTGTTCTTTTGACTAACTAAGAGGTGGTCCCCTTTTTTAGACAGCATTTTTGTTTTCTTAAGTGTATTCCCACCAACGCATAAACATCTTTAAGAATCCCAAAACCATAAACTCTCTGCTCTGTTTGTCTCATTGCTTCAAGCCACATTCTTCTGTGCTGTCCCAAGACCATAGTAAACCTCATCCGGTGTTTTCATTCCAAGCCCCTGATGTGGTCTTTTTTCATTGTAAAAATCTATCCACTTCCCTATACCTGCCTTTGCCGAGGCAACGGATTCATATGCCATCAGATACACTTCCTCGTACTTAACACTTCTCCAAAGCCTCTCCACAAAAACATTGTCTCTCCAGCTTCCCTTGCCGTCCATGCTTATCTTTATATCTCTGTCTTTAAGAACTCCCGTAAACTCTTCACTTGTGAACTGACTTCCTTGATCGGTGTTGAATATCTCGGGCTTATCATACTTGTAAAGCGCTTCTTCCAGAGCCTCCACGCAAAAACTGCTGTCCATTGTGTTAGACACTCTCCAGCTAAGAACCTTGCACGAGTGCCAGTCCATTACCGCACACAGATACACAAAACCCCTGCTCATCTCTATATACGTTATGTCTGCCGCCCATACCTGCCCGGGAAGCTCTACAGTCTTCCCCCGCAGCAGATACGGGTATATCCTGTGCTCTGCTCCCCCTTTCTTTGTAGTCTGGGGGCCGGGAGCAAGCCCTCGTATCCCCATAAGCCTCATAACACGCTTTCTGCCCACCTGTACGCCCTGTGCCTTAAGGGCGTACACCATCCTTCTTGAACCCTTAAACGGATACTTAATGTAGATCCTGTCAATCTTCTTCATAATCTCTTCGTCCTGCGGGGATACCCCCACAGGTTTGTAGTAAATATTTGAGCGATTTATATCCAGCAGTTTGCACTGCCTTACCAAAGAAAGTGCCCGGCCGCGCACTACCAACTTCTTGCGCCGCTGCCGACCGAGCGCCTTTGATAAAAAATCGTTCTCCAGCGTCAGCTGGCCCACCTTGGATTCAAGCTGGTTTACGTACTTGCTCTCGCCCGCCGCCTTGCTGCCCGCCCCCTGGCCGAACACTTTGTCCGCGGCGTTGCCGAGCTGCTTCTTCTTCCACATGCTTATCTGATTGGGATGAACCTCAAACTGCCGGGCAAGCTCCGCTACTGTCTTGTCTCCTTTTACCGCCAAAAACGCTACCTTTGCCTTGAACTGCGGTGAATGATTACGTCTTTTACTCTTCATTATGTACCTCCTGTATACTCTTTTAGAATACCAAGGAAATACACTTAAGGTGCTGTCTGATTTTTGGGGTCCACTTCTTAACACTCCTTAATTACTCTATTTACCTGTCTAATATATTAACTAAAATAGAGAAAATACCAAGGTTCTAGAAAAAGCTTTTAGGGCTTTGTCTAATTATCGCTATAATTCCCATGATTTTGACTTGACGAATAAATAATTGCAAAAATGCTTTGAAAATTAGAACATGGTTTCAAGTTCGAAACGCAACAGGTCAAGCGGCACTCGCTCCGGCGGCTTGAAAGTTGATACCGGCTCATATAGAGTTTAGCTCGTCTTTTTCAAGGAAAACTTCTTTGCCGTTTGATGTCATAAAAAACAAGCAGAGTCTTCTCACCAGAGGCCTGCTTCTGCTGCTTGCCCTTACTTTCGTGGTCGGATTCGGATACGTGGGGGGGATAAGCATAGGAGGCAGAGGTCCCAGCGGCGGAATCGCGGCTGAGGTAAACGGAGACAAGGTTTCTCTGGCAGAGTTCTATAATCTGAGAGATTCAATGGTTTCCCGTCTGCGCCGCAGCAACCAGCAGATCTCCGACGAGCTTTACGAATACGTGAATTTTTCCGTGATCGACTCCCTGATCAACAAAAGGCTGCTTGCCCAGAAGGCCGAAGAGCTGGGGATCAGAGTAAGCGAGCAGGAGCTTTCAGACGCAATAAGAAACGACCCCGGTTTCCAGGCGGACGGCGTTTTTGTGGGGTTTGAACGCTACCAGGAATTTATTTCAAGAGGACTTAACCGGACGGTGAAGGATTTTGAGGATTCGTACAGGCAGAATCTTCTTGTGGCAAAGCTGGTTTCTGTCCTTGAAAGCTCCGTAACTGCAAGCGACGAGGAACTTTTAAGCATCTACAGGATGTACGAGGACAAAATCGATCTTCACTACCTCTCGTTTGCGGCTCGGGACCACCTTGAGGGAGAGGAACCGAGCGAAGAAGAAATCGCCCGGTATTACGGAAAAAGAACCGATCTTTTCTGGGAGCCGGAAAAACGCACGGCTCGCTATGTGAAACTCGCCCCCGGCGATTTTGTCGAGGATGCCGATGTTTCCGACGAGGAAATCGAGGTCTACTATACCACCTACCCGGAGGAATTTACTTCCGGGGGGACCCTCAAACCGTTTGACGATGTGAAGGAGAAGATAAAAAAACAGCTTGTAGAGGGCAAGTCCGGGCTTCTGTACAACCAGTTCCTCGAGGAGTTTTTAAACAAAAAACGCTCTTTTTCAGACCTTCTTTCCGAAAAAAGCTCGCTTGAGGTGAAAGAAACCGCGGAGTTTGCGTTTGAAGGCATTGGCGGAGACGTTCCGGACGCCATAGGAGGAAGGGCTTTTTCGGTAAAGAAAAACAGGCTTTCAAACGTGGTGCTTGAGAATTTCACCTGGTTTTTCGAGATAACCCGGGTTGAATCCTCAAAGCGGCTGGGAGTTGAGTCAGTGCGCGGGGAGATTGTCGAGAGTCTGAGCAGGGAAAAAGCCGTCGACCGGGCCAGGGCGGCCGCCGAGGAGAATCTGGCGAAAATAACTGCCTCGGATAAAAGTTTTGCGGAGGAAGCCAAATCCATGGGTCTTTCTGCCAGGCGCACGGGTTTCTTTTCAAGGTCAGACGACCCTCTTGACATTGAATCGGAGGATTTCATCTCAGACGTTTTCGGGCTGAGGGACGACCGTGCTACCCCGAATTATGTTTACAGATCGGGGGAGAGTTTCTACATAGTGTCGCTTGCAGAGATAAAGCCCGCCGACAGCGGATACTTCGGGGTCGAGAGGGATTCTCTCAGGCGCCAGGAAGTCTCGGCGCGAAAGGTGCTTGTCATAGAACGTCTGCTTGACAGCCTGAGGGAAAGTTCCAAGATTTCACACAACGAGACCCTTTTCCCCCATGAAGGGTGATTTCCCGACCGGGAAATTGGAAATTCTACTGAATCTGTGCTATATTCTGCAGTAACCGGAAGGCCTTGATCGATAAGGAACATTTTCACGTGCCGCCGAAAGCATCAACCCGGCGGCTCTCTTCAGGGCTTCTATAATATACGTACGGGAGCCTTAACCTTCCCGATTGCGGCAAAGGGTTTTGTGCAGAATGGACGGTTGCGCACGTTTAACCCTAAAAAATACCGAGCCGAGGTTCTCACATGAGAATTAAAGCGCTTGAAATAGCAGGGTTTAAATCCTTTTACCTGAAGACGAGGATAGACTTCTCCGAAGGCATAACCTCCATAGTCGGTCCCAACGGCTGCGGAAAATCCAACATCCTCGACGCCATCAGATGGGTAATCGGCGAACATAACCCCAGACATCTGCGCGCGGGCGGCATGGAAGATGTTATCTCCAACGGGAGCGCCGAGCTCAAACCCCTAGGCATGGCCGATGTTTCACTGATTCTTGAGGATGTCGAGGGTTTTGGCTTTGAGGAAGTCAGGATCCGCCGCAAACTTTACCGTTCCGCAGAGAGCGAATACAGCATAAACGGGGTCAAATGCCGCCTCAAGGATATAACTGAGATGCTTCTTGACACCGGAATGGGCGCGAGGGCTTATTCGATCGTCGAGCAGGGCCAGGTTGAATCCTTCATAATGTCAAAGCCCGAGGAAAAAAGAAAGTTCATAGAGGAAGTCGCGGGCATCGAGAAATACAAACTCAGAAGAAAGGAAACGCGAAGCAGAATAGAATCGACCAGGGAAAACCTCTCCCGCGTTCTTGAAATGAAGCGCGACGTCTCGGACCGCATTGAGGCGGTATCGCTTCAGGCAGAACGCGCCAAACAGTATGAGGAGCTTGCCGGGCGCGCCCGTTCGCTAGAGTTTGGTATTCTCTCGGCTAGGCTTGCAGCCTCGCAGCAGCGCAAAGAAACACTTCTTGAAAAAAAGCTCGCGGCCGAGCAGTCAGTCAGCTCAGCTGATGCCGAAGCGGACCGAAAGCGCGAGTTGTTTCATGAAGCAAGGAAGAAAAACTCCGTTTCGGGTCAGGATCTGGGATCACTTGAGAAGGAAATTTACGAGCTTCGGGCGCAGAAAAGGGAAAACGAGTACCGCAAGAACTCGATCGAGCGGGAAATTGCCGGGATTTCAAGTTACGTAGGGGACATTGAAGCCGAAATAGAAAGCCTGGGGCGCGAAATTGTGGAAATGGAGGAGAAAAGCAGCCGCGCCGGTCGCCGCTCAGGAGAGCTTAAAAACACCCGCCTTTCGGCTTCCGAGGAGATTTCGCGCGAGGAACACAACCTTGTGGCCATGAAAAGCCAGTGGGAGCAGAGCAGAAAGGAACTTGAAGAAACCGCGGAGCTGGTGTCTGACCTGATGACCAGGAGAAGCTCGCTTGGAAGTACGATAGGGGCTTTTTCAAAGGAGCTTGAGGAACTTGCGGAGAAAAAACAAGCCCTTGAGGAAGAGACTTCTGTTTTGGGGCTTGAAAAACTTGAATGCGAGAGGATGCTGGATATTCTTCGCCGCCGTGAAGGGGAAATAAAAGAAGAATTCACTTCGGCCTCCAAAGAAAAAAGACAGATCGATTCGCGTCTTTACGATATAAGGGTCGAGTGCGAAAAAAAACTCGGCGAACTTAAGGCTCTTGAAGGCAGCAGAAAAGACTGCGTTTCCAGGGCGGAGGCTCTTAACAGAATACAGACCAACTACGAATGGCTTCCCGACGCCACGCGCAAGTTCGTGCTTGAGCGTAAACAAAGGGGCGTGCTGGGTATAGTTTCGGATTTTGTTTCCGTTCCGAGAAACTACGAAAGAGCGGTCGAGGCGGCCTTCGGGGAAAAACTCAACTGGATAGTGGTTGAAGGAAGCGCGGAGGCAGTCGCGGCGGTTGAGCTTCTGAGGGAATTTGATGCGGGAAGAGGAACCTTTATACCGGCCGCCGACCGGTTCGCGGCAAACGGATCGGGCAATGGAAACGGAAACGGCAGGGCCAACGGACACGCCAAGCCGGATGCCACTTCCCTAAACGGCCTCCTTGAAGTGAAAGTGATAGACAAAGGGCTTGTCGAGTCTATCATTCCGGAAGTTTACGTCGCTTCCGATCTTAGGGAAGCCATTAGGATCAAGAACCAGACGGGAAACGGTGCGTGCTTCGCCACAGTCGAGGGAGACTACGTAAATTCCCACGGAGCCGTGACAGGCGGAAAATCTCTGTCGGGAGTCTTTGAGAGAAAAAGGGAAATCGAGGAGCTTGATGAGCAGATACAGACCCTGTCGGCCGGCATAGAAAAACTTGAGGCCGTCTGTGCGGAACTCAAAGAGGAGATGGATTCGCTTGAGGGCCGCCGCGCGCAGGTTGAGGAGCTTGTTCGGCGCTGCGAGATAAGCTCGGTTGAAACCGCAAAGGACCGTTCAAACGCGCAGACCAGAGCGGAGGAGCTGGGGACGAGAATCGCAAACCTCGATGTTCAGCGCGACGAGCTTGAAAGTAAACTTGGAAGCAAAAACAGCACTGTGCAGGAGATGGAATTGCTTATACAGCAGCTTGACGGCCAGAGAAGCGCACTTGAGTCAAAGTACGGGGAAATTGAAAAACAGGCCCTCGGGTTTGCGGAGGAGGAAAAAGCGCTTCGGGAAAAAATAACTAAGCTCAGGATAGACAACGCGGGGGTTCTTGAAAGACAAAGGGCTCTTGAGCACGAAATGTCGGAAGCCGAGAGAATAAAGGCGGTTATAAACGAAAAACTTTCGCTCAGAACAAAAGACGGGGAGCTTAAAAAGCAGGAAGGCCGGCAACTCGTTCTGTCAAAACGCCGGGCAGAAGAGGAGTTTGAAAAAATCTGCCGTGATCTGAGTTTAACAGAAGAGTCTTTCGGGGAACTGCGGGAAAAGGTGTCGCACTGCGCGGAGCAGCTCCGCAGAAGCGAGCAGGAATTCGAGGCCGCCTCCCAGGAACTTTCCTCGCGAAAAGAGCAGCTTGCCTCGGTGCGGGCGCAGCTTGAGCGTGCGGGGGATGAGTTTGAGTATCTCAACGAACGGTATGCGGAGGCATTCGGCGACACTGTCCCCGACACCTCTCAAAGCCCGAATTTCTCCCCAGCCTCGATACCGGATGCGGAAAAAGAGTTTAAAACGCTTCGCAGGCGCATACAGAATTTCGGTCCCGTGAACCTGCTTGCGCCCGAGGAATACGAGCAGCTTGAGGAAAGAAACGGATTTCTGCAGCGCCAGACCGATGACCTGGCCCGTGCGCTTGATTATCTTGAGGGGGCCATAAGAAAACTCGACAGGGAATCGATCTCCAGGTTCCGGGAGGCGTTTGAGACAGTAAACGGAAAATTCAGCGAAACCTTCTGCAAGCTTTTTGAAAACGGAGAGGCTCGCCTTGAGCTTACAGATCCCAAAAACCTGCTTGAGACCGGAGTGGAGGTAATGATCAGACCCGGAGGAAAGAGGTTCCAGCCGATAAACCTGCTCTCGGGAGGGGAAAAGGCGCTTTCAGCCATAGCGGTCATAATCTCCGCATGCCTTGTAAAGCCTGTTCCCTTTGTGTTTCTCGATGAAATAGACGCCGCGCTTGACGAAGTGAACACGGTCAGGTTCAACAAGATCCTAAACGAGATATCGGCCCACTCCCAGGTGGCTGTAATCACCCACAACAGAAAGACCATGCACGAGGCCGACGCGCTTATAGGAATGACCACAGACGGTACTGCCGCTTCAAGGGTTGTAAGCGTTAAGCTTGACGGGTGAAGCCAGAAATTCCTTGTCTATTTTCCACGGATTATTACACTGTTTGAGAACAGGTGTCCCCGCGCGCTGCGGGGACCGCTAGCAAAGGAGAGCGCTTCAGCACATGATTTCTTACGTCCTGAAAAAAATAGTCGGCTCGCGCAATGAAAGGGAGGTAAAAAAGCTCGGCACTCTTGCGGAGCGGATAAACGCCCTTGAAGAAACACTGGTCAATATTCCTACCGCGGAACTTCGCGCAAAGACCGGACAGTTTCGGGAACTGATACACTCCCGTCTCGGCACAAACGGAAACCCCTCCGACGAGAAATATTTCGCTGAGATGGAGCGGGTTTTAGAAGAAATACTGCCCGAGGCGTTTGCCGTTGTGAGGGAGGCGTCGAGAAGAACGATAGCCATGAGGCATTTCGATGTCCAGATGATAGGCGGGACAGTTCTTCACAAGGGCAGAATAGCCGAAATGAGAACCGGTGAAGGAAAAACGCTGGTTGCCGTTCTGCCGCTTTACCTAAACGCCCTTGCGGGACTTGGTTCCCACCTTATTACCGTAAACGATTACCTTGCCGCAAGGGATGCCACCTGGATGTCGCCGGTTCTTATGGTCCTGGACATGAAGGTGGGGGTTATAAACCACGACTCCTCCTACGTGCTTGCCTGGGAGGATCCGCAGCGGGCCGAAGAGTCCGTGGAGAAGAGCCTGACCGCCTGGCCGAACGAGTATCTGGCGGCCGATATTCTTCCCGAAAAAAACCTCGACATCATAAATTCCTTCAAAACCTGTCTTGAACCTTCGTCCAGGCAGGACTCCTACAATGCGGATATCACTTACGGCACCAACAATGAGTTCGGTTTCGACTATCTGCGCGACAACATGAAGTTCTCTATTGAAAGCTACGTTCAGCGCGGCCACAGTTTCGCCATAGTGGACGAGGTCGACAGCATTCTCATAGACGAGGCGAGAACCCCGCTTATAATCTCGGGACCCTCGGAGGACTCGACCGATCTTTACTATGAGGTGGACAAGGTGGTGAAAACATTGTCCGGCGAGACCGACTTCACGGTGGACGAGAAATCAAGGCAGGTGGATCTTACCGAGGAAGGGGTTTCCAGGGTGGAAAAAGCCATCGATCTCCCGAACCTCTATGACCCCGGCAACCTCAAGACGCTGCACCATGTTAACCAGTCGCTTCGTGCCAACGCTCTTTTTAACCGGGACGTCGACTACATGATGCAGGACGGAAAAGTTGTTATAGTCGATGAGTTCACGGGAAGGCTGATGCCGGGGCGCAGATGGAGCGACGGGCTTCACCAGGCGGTCGAGGCCAAAGAAGGGGTGAAAATCGAAAGCGAGAACCAGACGATGGCAACCATAACCATCCAGAACTATTTCAGGATGTACAGAAAGCTTGCAGGGATGACAGGTACGGCCGACACGGAAGCGTTTGAGTTCAAGCACATATATGATCTTGACGTTACCGTGATACCGACCCACAAACCGCTTGTAAGGAAAGACTACGATGATGTTGTCTACAGGACCGAACCCGAAAAGTTCAACGCCGCCTGCACAGAGATAAAGGAAATGAATTCTGCCGGCAGGCCGGTGCTTGTCGGCACCTCTTCAATCGAGCAGTCCGAAAAACTCAGCGGGTACCTCGAGAAAATGGGTCTTCACCACAGCATACTTAACGCCAAGCAGCACGGAAAAGAAGCCGAGATAGTGGCTCAGGCCGGCAGGGTGGGCGCCATAACCATAGCGACCAACATGGCGGGCAGGGGAACGGACATACTGCTGGGCGGAAGCCCCGAGTTTCTTGCCAGGGATATTCTCAGAAAAAAATTCAGGGTCCAGCCCGATGAGGCGGAGCCCAAGCAGTACGAGGAAGCGCTTTTCGAGGCGAAATCGATCTGCGATCTGGAAAAAGAAAAAGTCAAGGACCTCGGCGGTCTTCACATTCTTTCCGTTGAAAGACACGAAGCAAGGAGAATAGACAATCAGTTCAGGGGAAGAGCGGGAAGGCAGGGAGATGACGGATCTTCAAGATTCTATGTTTCCCTTGAAGACGACCTGATGCGTATTTTCGCCTCGGATAGGATAACGGGCGTTATGGACAAGCTCGGGTGGGAAGAAGGCGAACCGATTGAGCACTCGATGATAAGCAAGTCGATTGAGAACGCCCAGAAAAAAGTCGAGGGAAGAAATTTTGACATACGCAAGCATCTTTTGAGGTATGACGATGTTCTTAACACCCAAAGAGACGTTGTCTACAAACAGCGCCGCGAGATCCTCGAAGGCGGAGAGAGTCTGAGAGAGATGCTTTTTTCGTCTTCAGAAGATATCGTTCGCCAGGAGGTGGACAGTTACATAGCCGGCCGGGACGACAGTTCGGAATCTGGTTTTTCGGAGCTTCGCGAAGCTGTCAGGAGAATTTTCGGGGCGGAAATCGATATAGAATCTCCCGAAAAGGCGGGCGGAGAAGTTCTAACGGAAGAAATCGTCGCAAAGCTGCTCGACGCATACCGGGAAAAAGAAGAGAGCATAGGTTCTGATAACCTCTCGCAGGTCGAGCGCTACGTTATGCTTCGGCACATCGACTACCTGTGGAAGGATCATCTTCTTAACATGGACCACCTCAGGGAAGGAGTGGGGCTCAGAGGTTACGCGCAGAAAGACCCCCTGCGCGAATATACCAAAGAGGGTTTCGATATGTTTACTCTCATGATGGACAAGTTCAGGATGGACGTCTGCTCGAATCTTTTCAGAATACAGCCTGCCATAGAAGAGAGGATAGAGGAACTCGAGAAAAAAAGGGAGCTTGAGGAGAGCAAAATGGTGCTGGGGCGGGGAGAGAGGTCGGAGGAAAAGCCGAAGACTCCCGTGAGGAGAACCCAGAAAAAGGTCGGTCGGAACAGTCCGTGCCCCTGCGGCAGCGGCAAGAAATACAAAAAATGCTGCGGTCGGTGATAATATACTTGGACGAGGTGTCTTAATGGCTGGAAAAATCTACATTCGCAGGGGAAAAGCTCCTTTTCTGTCTCTTCCCTTCATTGCACCTTTAGCTGTTGTGGCCGTCTGCCTTTTCATGTTTTTCGGCTTTCCGGCTCTGGCTGCGCTAGGGGTGCTCGGCGCGGGAGCCTCGGTTCTTAGAAAACTGTTTCCGGGCAAGAACGGAAAGCCCGGTCCCCGCGCCGGTGGACCGCAAGAGGATACTATCGCCCTCGGAGAGGATGAGTACGAAATAAGGGATGCGGATTAGCTTTTGCAGCGCAGTGGGCGGAGCTCGCTTCAGAGCGCGTTTTCTATTTCCCCTGCAAGACTCACGTCTTTTTCCGTGATTCCGCCCTCGCTGTGGGTTGACAGCGTGATGAAAACCTTGTTCCACCGTATGATAATGTCGGGGTGGTGGTCTGCTCTTTCGGAAAGGAGCGCGACCTTGTTCACAAAACCCATGGAATCGACGAAATTTTTCAGAACAAATGTCTTTTCTATTTCTTCTCCCTTCCTCTGCCAGCCCTGAAGTCCCTCGAGGGCAGAAGAAATTTCTTTTTCCGTTAAAAGTGCCATATACTTCCATTATATATTAACCGGAGTGAGTATTCCATTGCGCGGGTCCGAAGTTTCGCCAAATGTCGTTTTCATAGGTGTCGGAGCTAACCTTGGTCCCGTGCGCAAAAATTTCGCCCGCGCGCTAAGTAGCATGGAGGAGCGCGTGCGCGTGGTGGCGGTGTCTTCTCTTTACGAATCTGATCCCGTGGGACCGCAGGACCAGCCGAAGTTCACAAACGCAGTCTTTAAGGCGGAAACGGAACTTTCACCTTTTGAGCTTCTTGATTATCTAAAGACAATAGAAAACAAGATCGGGAGGAAAAAAACCAGGAGATGGGGTCCCAGAGTGATAGATCTTGACATAATCTTTTACGGAGATCTTGTAATAAGCACGGATTCTCTGGTGATTCCCCACCCTAGAGCGCACGAAAGAAGGTTTGTCCTCGAACCCCTGCTTGAAATAGAACCGGACGCCCGGCATCCGGTTAAGAACAAAACGGTGAGAGATATTTGCTCCCAGCTTGGGAATTCGCAGGCGATTTCCAAAACTGACGGCCCCGAAGTGCTTCTGTTGACTCAGGTTTGAACCTGTCTGCTCCGCGCAAATGCCTCCGCTGCCTCAAGCGTGTTCCAAAGAAGCATGGTTATGGTCATCGGACCCACCCCGCCTGGAACGGGGGTTATGTGAGAGACTTTTTCCTTTACGTCCTCAAAGTCGACGTCGCCTACGATCTTTCCTTTCTCGTTCCTGTTGATTCCGACGTCAACTACGACGGCTCCGTCCTTTATCATCTCCTTTGTTATGAACTGCGGGTTTCCTACTGCGATTATCAGTATGTCCGCCATGGAGGTTATGTCCTGCAGGTTTCTGGTTTCGATATGGGCTATGGTGACGGTGGCGTCCCTGTTGAGCATTAAGGCAGCCGCGGGTTTTCCGACTATGTTGCTTTTTCCCACGACTACCACATGTTTGCCTAATATCTCTATGCCGTAGTAATCAAGAAGTTTTTCTATTCCGTACGGTGTGCAGGAAATGAAGTTAGGCTCTTCTAGGAACAGTCTTCCGGCGTTATCGGGATGAAACCCGTCGACATCCTTGTCGGCGGAAACCTTTCTTGTCACTTTTGTCGGGTTTATATTGGGCGGGAGGGGAAGCTGTACCAGTATGCCGTGAATCTTTTCATCCAGATTAAGGCGCTCGATCAGCGAAAGAAGCTCTTGTTCGGAGACTTTCTCCGGAAGATTGAATTCCTCTGAAAACATCCCGCATTTTCCGCAAGCCCTTCTCTTGTTCCTCACGTATATTTCGGATGCGGGATCTTCGCCGACAAGAACGGAGGCAAGTCCGGGCACTACTCCCGTACGGTCCTTAAGTTTCTTGGTTCTTCGGATGATCTCTTTTTTGGTTTCTTGAGAGAGCTTTTTGCCATCCATGATTTTAGACATGTTTGTATTCCTTTTTCTTTTCGAAAGATGGCCGGTTTTAAAAACTACTACTCTAGTCAATTTCTTCGGCTTAATCCATATTGAAGCGGATTTATCCAGAGAATTCCGGCGTGGGCGGGCAGCGGCGTCGGCATTCAGAGGTAAAACGTATAAAATTCTATATATCTTGTATGAAGAACTTTAATTCCCTGCCTGAATTAAGTCGGGAATTAAAAAACTCTCTCGAAAATACAAAACCCTTAACGACGATCTAAAAATATTTGGAGCGAGTCTCTTCGGGTTATTTATGCATATCTTGAACGAGAAGAGAAAATAGAATTCATTGAAATTTATCACAAAGAAAACAAGGAAAACGAGGACCGAAGCAGGATTAAGTGATACTTGAAATCAGTTGCAGGGTTTGATTAAAAGCTTTGCTGCGAGCAGGCGGGCATTGTCAATAACCCAGAACGCTGTAGTCGCCGTTTACGATCAGGCGAATTGAGACATAGAGTCCCAGCAGCGGGAAAAGCACCCATGGAGAATTCATCGCCCAGATGTAGATGTACATATCCTTTCGGCTGAGACGGGTTTGTCGTTTGGCCAAAAAGAAACTGACCCAATAAACTGAAGTCATGTAAATCAGCTGCCAGAACAGTATCACTCCGACAATACCCGCAACGGGAGCGGATAGAACATCGAAAGTGAAGGCGGCGTAGAGAATCAATGTCGGGACCGGGGTAGCGAGACCGTTGGCAATATCGATGATGTAACCGTACGTGCGACGGTCTGCGTAGGAGCCGTCGAACTGGGAATACGTCGCCCAGACATCTGCCCATACCGTCGGCGACAGTACTCTGGTAAGCGGAACCCTTGCAGTAAGAAATTCGATGGCCGGCTTTCGGCCTGTCTCCTGACAGCGCTTGTGCCAGTATTCGGCGCGCCGCTCAATATAGTCGCGTTTGACCAACAGGCATACTTCCCAGTAGCAGATCAGCAGATTAATCGAAAAGAACAGAATCAACAGGGCGTGAACAACGTTGAAATCCCCGCGGGTAAAATAACGCGCGCCAATCCCTGCCAATGTAAGAACTGTGATAACCAGCACAGCGAATACAACCGCCGGAATTGCCGGCTGATTCCTGCGAGCCCCAAGTTCGGAATGTGTTTTTTCGGTTCGGTTCTCAGACATGTGTTCTTATCCTATTGCTGAATTGTATACCTCGAAGCTTACCTCATTGCGGACAAACGCGCCGCACTCTGTACGGAAACTTTCGACAGGTGCATCACTTCTCTGGTGAAATTGTTCGTTCAATGACTATTAAACATCAAACTCTTACGAAGCGATTTCGATATCGCTTCGTAAGAGAAAGTATTGTTTCAATCTGGCGGTTTCATCTTCTTAATTTTTATTCAGTCTTTTCCGGTTGACGGGAGAACGGCAAGCCTGGGGTTTCAGGTTTTCCCGAGGTGATTAACAGGCCCGTGGCCCCTGCCTATTTCGAGAGAATTTCTTATTGCTTCAGTGACAAATGCTTTCGAATTTTCCAGGGAAACACGAAGAGGCATTCCCTTTGCCAGAAAAGCGCACACGGCCGCCGAATAGGTGCAGCCGGTGCCATGGGTGTTTTTCGTTTCGATTCTCTGGCTGATCAGTTCTTCGAAAGTTTCTCCGTCGAAAAAAAGATCGACCGCCGGGTGGTTTTTTGCAAGATGCCCGCCTTTTACAAGAACCGTTTTCGCTCCGAGCGAGTGGATTTTCTCGGCAGCGGTTTTCATGTCGCTTATATCGCTTATGCTGGCGGAGCTCAGTATTTCCGCTTCGGGTATGTTTGGAGTCACTATGAGCGCTCTGGGAAGAATCTCTTTTTTTAGAAGTTCCGTTGAGTTCCTTAAAAGAGCAGTTCCGCATTTTGAATGCATCACGGGGTCGACAACGAGTTTTTCAATTCCGTGCTGATCTATTTTTTCCGCTACTGCCTCAATGATTTTTTCATTGCAAAGCATTCCGAGCTTGGCGGCATCGCAACCTATGTCACTCATCACGGCATCAAGCTGCAGCCCCACGAACTGCTCGGGAAGGTCGTGGGCGGCGCTTACCCCGACGGTGTTCTGGGCGGTAACAGAGGTCAGCACGGAAAGACCGTACACCCCCAGGGCGGTGAAGGTTTTAAGATCAGCCTGAATTCCCGCTCCTCCTCCCGAATCGGACCCTGCAACGGTAAGCGCTCTTGGAATTTTTTCCGCCATTTTAAGGATTCTACAAATTAGCCTGTTTTTTTACAAACCCGAATAAGGGCTGTTTCCCGGCGGGGTTTTACCGGAATTGAAAACTGTTTTTGTTTGTATATAATTTCCCACCACGCCAAACGATTGTTTAAGGAGACAGTGTCATGAGCGAAGATATTTTCAGACAGGATTTGTTTTCAACCGACGATGAGGGCAGAGTGAGGCTGATTGCGGGTTACTGCAAGGAATCCGACAACTGGACTTTCCCCAGGTACCTTGCGGACCCTGTAAGCTTCTCAGATGACGTGGAAGAGAGGTTTCTCAGCCCCACAGGAATTCTCCATTCCTTTACGGTTGTGAGAAGGAGCATGCCGGAATTCAAGGTGCCCTATGTTCTCGCTCTTGTCGATTTCCCCGAAGATGTGAGGGTCATGGCCCAGGTTGAAACCCAGAACCCCGATTCTCTTCAGTTCGGCGAGGAGATGGCCATTACGGTTGGTGTGATAAAAAAGGCTCCGGACGGAACGGATGTAAGTTCCTACAAGTTTATTCCGGTAAGGGAATCTGCCTGATCAGCCGATCTGTCTGATCGTTTCTTTAAGTGTTTTCTCCACGGTTTCCCTTATTTCCGCAAGCCTCGGTTCCGTTTGAGCTTCGAAACGAAGCACCAGAGCCGGCTGGGTGTTTGATGCCCGCAAAAGCCCCCATCCGTCCGGATACTCGACTCTGACTCCGTCTATGTCGATCACTTCGTTTTGCTTCTTGAGTTTTTTCTTTACCGATTCCGTTACCTGAAACTTGATTTCGTCTGGACAGTCTATTCTTATCTCCGGGGTTGAGAAGGTTTTAGGCAGTCCTGTAAGCAGTTCTGAGACCTTCTTTTCTGTTTTCGAGAGGATTTCAAGCAGCCGAAGCCCCGCGTAAAGAGCGTCGTCGTATCCGAAAAACCTGTTTTTAAAGAAAATGTGGCCGCTCATCTCACCGCCCAGCTCGGCGTTTTCCTTTTTCATCTTGTCCTTGATTACCGAGTGGCCGGTTTTCCACATGATGGGATTCCCGCCGGCTTCCCTTATCTTGGAGAAAAGATTTCCCGAGCACTTAACGTCCCCTATTATGGTTGCTCCGGGGTTTGTTTCGAGAAGATCGAGTGAATAGATGAGCAGCAGCATATCTCCGCTCAGCGAGTTTCCCTGCTCGTCAACGATTCCTATCCTGTCTGCGTCCCCGTCAAACGCCAGTCCCACGTCAAGGCCGGCTCCCACGATTTTTTCCTTTATGTCGGAGAGGTTTTCCTCGACTGTCGGATCCGGGTGGTGGTTGGGAAAATCCCCGTCAGGATCCATGTAAAGCTCATGGACTTCGCAGCCGAACCTGTTGAGTGCTTGCGGACACGCTACTCCGGCGGTTCCGTTGCCGCCGTCGGCTGCAACTTTTATTCCCGGTTCTATATGAAGGTTCTGCTCAAAAAACTCAAGGTAGCTCTCAATTATGTCTGAGCGCCTCTTCCTTCCCTTTCCTGTTCTGAACCTGCCTTCTTCAACCGATTTTCTTATTTTCTGTATGCCTTCACCGAAAAGCGAGTTCTGGCCGACACACATTTTAAGCCCGTTATACTCGGAGGGATTGTGGCTTGCGGTTACCATCACCCCGCCGTCGACTCCCGAGGTGAAGGTGGAGAAATAAACCATGGGAGTCGTCACCATTCCTATGTCGACCACGTCAATGCCGGTTGAGGTTATTCCCTCGCAAAGCGCATCTCGAAGAGCCGGGGAGGATTTCCTGCAGTCATATCCAATGCAGACCTCCGCCCCTCCGCCCTCGGCTATCATTGTTCCGTAAGCTTTTCCGATCCTCTCGACCACATCTTCGGTTACGCTTTCCCCCGCTATGCCCCTTATGTCGTACTCTCTGAATATCGCTTTATCGGGAACCAAAACTGACTCGCTCCTTATGGTTTTAAGCACTTAATTATAATATCCCCGGGGATTTATAAAAGGCGTTGTTCTTGACTTTAGTTTTTCGAGTCTTATCATTTCCTCCCATGGTTTCTCCCTCCTACGAACAGTTCCTTGAGAACCTAAAACACGGCAATCTCGTACCCGTCTGGGAGGAAGTTCTGGCCGATTACGACACCCCGGTTTCGGTTTTCAGAAAGATAGATTCGCCCGGCTACTCCTTTTTGCTGGAAAGTGTGGAAGGCGGAGACAAGTGGGCGCGCTACAGCTTTATGGGAACTGAGCCCTCCCTGGTGTTCCGCTCAAAGGGAAAAAACATCGAGATAATACACTCGGGCGGGGAAACCGAAACACTGACAGGCGACCCGATTGTGGCACTGAGGGATCTTCTTTCAAGATACAGACCGGTTCTCTCCGAGGAGCTTCCGAGATTTACCGGCGGAGCGGTCGGCTACTTCGGTTACGACATGGTCAGGTTTATAGAGGATATTCCCGACTCATCTCCGGATGAACTTGAGCTTTGGGACTCCATTTACATGGTAATGGATACCGTTTTGGCCTTCGATAACGTTACGAGCAAAATGAAGATCATCTCAAACGCCTATGTCCCCGATGTTAAAAACGCAAGGCAGGAGTACGAAAAGTCCCTTGCGAAAATTGCCGAGCTCAAAAACAGGCTTAGGCGTTCGCTCGGCGAGGGATTTGCCGAACGAACTTCTCAAAACGCAGATGGAAAAGAATTCAGGCTCGAATCCAATTTCGAACCCGAACACTTCAGGGATGCGGTTCTGAGAACCAAGGAATACATAAAATCGGGGGACATAATACAGGCGGTGATATCCCAGAGATGGAAAACGGACCTCAGGGTCGATCCTTTCGATCTTTACAGGGCGCTCAGGGTGCTGAACCCTTCCCCTTACATGTTTTTCCTCAGGATGGGTGACGAGATATTCACCGGATCCTCGCCCGAGGTAATGGTGAGGGTCGAGGGAGAAAGAATCACGAGCCGGCCTATAGCCGGAACCAGACCCAGAGGCAGAACCGTCTCCGAAGACGACAGTCTTGCGGCCGAACTCATGGCCGATCCCAAAGAAAGGGCCGAACACATAATGCTTGTCGATCTTGCCAGAAACGATCTGGGCAGGGTTTCCGACGTGGGTTCTGTGAGGGTCGATCAGTTCATGATAGTGGAGAGATACTCCCACGTGATGCATATAGTTTCAAATGTCACGGCGCTGCTTGGCGAAGGGACAGACGCTTTTGACGTGATAAAGGCGACTTTTCCCGCGGGTACCCTCTCCGGAGCGCCGAAGGTAAGGGCGATGGAGATAATAGAGGAAACCGAGCCGGCGACAAGGGGAGCGTACGGGGGCTGCATCTGCTACTTCGGCTTTTCGGGCAACATGGACAGTTGCATAACAATAAGGACATTCGTGATAAAAGACGATAAAATCCACATACAGGCGGGAGCCGGCATAGTGGCCGATTCGAATCCCGAAACCGAGTACCAGGAGACGGTCAACAAGGTAAAGGCTCTGGTGAAGTCGGTTGAGCTTGCGGAGGAGGGACTGTGATGAGCGGGAGCAAAAGAAAAGTGATTCTTATGATCGACAATTACGATTCCTTTACCTACAACCTGGTCCACTACCTGGGGGAACTCGGCCAGCAGATCGAGGTAAGGAGAAACGACTGTCTTGATTTCGGTTTCGTGGATGATCTTGCCCCCGACATAATTGTGATCTCTCCCGGCCCCTGCACCCCCAATGAAGCGGGGCTTTCGGTCGACATAATAAGAAGGTATGCGGAAAAAACTCCAATTCTAGGCGTCTGCCTGGGCCATCAGGCGGTGGGATATGCGTACGGGGCGAACATAATCCGTGCCGAGAGGCTTCTGCACGGAAAAACCTCCCCAATCATGCACGACGGAAAAACCATCTATAAGGATCTTCCGAATCCCTTTGAGGCCACAAGATACCATTCGCTTCTGATAGAAGAAGCTTCCCTTCCGTCCGAGTTCGAGATTTCTGCTTGGACAGAAGAAGGTGAAATAATGGGGATAAGGCACACGGAACTTTCCGTTGAAGGCGTTCAGTTCCACCCCGAGTCCATTCTTACCGAGTGCGGGAAGGATCTTCTGAGGAACTTTATCGACTGCTATGGATAGGGACTGTACGGCTTTGCTGTCTTTTTTCCATGACTCTTCATTGCGCAGAATCACAAGATATGCTGAGTGCGCTGTCCAAATCGTCTCCGCTTCCTGCCGGCGGAATTGATAAACTGCCCTTCCGGCAGTAAATTATCCCGGTATTAATGGATTTGCGGTCAACAAGTCCGTAACAGGAGAAAAAGATGAAACTGCCTTTACGTCCGAGAGACGAAAAATACGTGGGAAGGGGAACCCTCCCCAATGGCCCGTTGGATGACACCGACAACTGGCTTCCAATAACCAGATACCTTGAGGCGGGGGCCGAGGCATACCCGGAAAAAACGATGTTCAGCCTCGGGGATTCAGACGGTAGCGTGGCTGAAAGTTACGGCTACGGGGAAACCAACGCTTGGGCAAACAGGATGGCAAACGGTCTGATTGAGGAGTTCGGGATAAAAAAAGGGGACAAGGTCGGCATGTACATGCTCAACTGTTCTGAGTACGTCATATCGATTCTTGCCGCGCACAAATCGGGCGCCGTTCAGGTCCCGATAAACAAGGATGAAAAAGGTGACAGGCTGGCTTACGTAATAAACTATTCCGAGATGCGGGTGCTTGTTGTCGATGAGCAGAGCCTTCCTTACATAACTGAAATAGCGGACAAGCTTAAAAACCTCGAGGCTGTTTTTCTTGTCTCAAAAGAGGTTCCGGCGGATATGGGGGGCATAAAGGCGCTTTCTTTTTCCGTCTTTGATCAGTACTCGTCCGAGAATCCCGGGGTTG
Organism: Thermodesulfobacteriota bacterium; assembly: GCA_965200595.1. Taxonomy (GTDB): domain Bacteria; phylum Desulfobacterota_D; class UBA1144; order Nemesobacterales; family Nemesobacteraceae; genus Nemesobacter. Next base: position 282,537 of record CBDAUE010000005.1, read on the forward strand.
ACGTGACTATTGCCGACAAGGAGAGGTGCATGTTCACTTCCGGCACCACGGGGATGCCCAAGGGTGTTATCCGAGACCACGGAGGAGTGATAATGACGGTGCGTTCCTTCATACAGCAGCAGGGGCTCAGAAGCGAGGATGTCCTGATGACGGTTCTGTCGCTCGGGCACGCAAACGCCCAGGTGATGTGCCTTTTCGTCTCGGTGGCCGTTGGAGGTTCGGCAGTTTTTTTCCCGAGGTTTTCCGCCTCCAACTTCTGGAAGTGGGCAGTCGGCTGCGGCGCGACCGGGGCAAACATGCTGGGAGCGGTGCCCGAGTACATATGGGCTTCTCCGCCTTCGCAGTGGGATTCAAAGCACGGGATAAGGATGATGCTTTCAGGGCCGGCTCCTAAAAAGCTTCGCGAGTTTGAACAAAGATTCAATACGAAAATAGTGGAAGGCTACGGATCTACCGAGATGGGAATGCCGCTTTGGAAGGATCCCGAGGATGAAACCCTGGGTTCATGCGGATTTCCCGTTGAGGGATACCACCTTGAGATAAGAGATCCCGTAAACACGGACGAGATAATAGAAAAGCGCTGGGACGTGGACAAAGAACCCGCTCCTGCAGAAGAGGAAAAAGGACTTCTGTTCATAAAACCCCTGGTTCCGCACACCACTCTCGATGAATATTTCAAGGACGAGAGAAGAACGAAAAACGCTTTTGATGACCAGGGATTTTTCAATTCCGATGACCTGTTTGCCGTCGGAACAGACGGGAGATACTACTTTATGGGCCGCTACAGCAGAATACGCGTTTCGGGAGAGAACGTGGATCCGGTGGCGGTGGCCGATGTTTCCTCAGAACATCCTTCGGTCCGCGAAGCCGTGGCGGTGGGCATCAGGCTGCCCGACATATCGGATGACGAAATCAAACTTAACCTTATACTCAAAGAGGGTGAGGATTTCGATCCTGTGGAGTTCTGCCAGTGGATGGCCGGCAAGGTGATGGTGGCAATGGTTCCCAGGTTCATTCAGGTCTACGAGGAATTTCCTCTTACCTCGACTCAGAAAATCGCGGTTTCAGAACTCAAGAACATATCCGATTCCACCTGGGACAGACATAAAAGCGGACTCAGGCTGAGATCAAGAAAGTGAGTTTTACATAAAATAAATAAACGCCGCGTAGGAGACAAGCAGAAGCGCTCCTTTCTTTTTTCCTATTCTGTTTTCACCAGATTGACCAAATTGGGTTTTCCAGATCAGTGCGGCGAAAAGAACTGTGAGCAGAATAAAAACCGTGAATTCCGAAAAAACTCCGGACAGCATCTGTTCTTTTACCTGTATGGGATGTATGGCGGCCACTAAACCCAGATAGCCTAGATTAAAAAAGTTGCTTCCTATTACATTGCCCACGACTATGTTCTGTTCTTTTCTGAGGGCGGCCGCAAGAGAGGCGCTGAGTTCGGGAAGAGAAGTTCCAAGAGCAACCGCGGTTACGCCTATGAACAGCTCGCTTACCCCGGTCCGCAAGGCGATTTGTACTGCGCTGTTGACCAGAAAATGAGCGCTGATCGCTAAAATCACCGAGCCCGAAACCGCGTAGAGAACAAATTTCCGTCTGCCTTCTGTCTGTGCCGGGGGAAAAGTCTCATTTTTTTCTTCTCTACATCCCCTGTACGGAACAAACAAAAACAGGGCGAGCAGAACAAACAGCACCACTCCCTCTCCTCTTCCGATGGATAATCCCGTGCTGCTGAGAACGTAAGCGGCAAAAGTTATAAGCACCAGAAAAACAAGCGGAAGCCTCTCTTCTTTCCATGCCCCCGAGCTTACCGCTATCGGGCTTATAAGGACTGTCAGGCCGAAGATGAGCCCGATATTGGCGATGTTGCTCCCGATCATGTTTCCGATCGCTATGTCGTTTGAACCCTCTATGACCGCCACTAGGCAGACCATGAATTCAGGCGTGGAAGTTCCGAGGGCGACGACGGTGAAACCCGCGAAAAAACCGCCCATGCCGGTGGATTTACCAATCCCCGACGCGCCTTTGACAAGAAGATTTCCCCCTTGCCAGAGAAACACAAGACTCAGGATAAAGATCAGCAGATTCCAGATTTCCATAAGGTCAGAAGCGGAATTCAGTCCGCATGTGGCAGGTCAGGGATTTTTTTGGGAACCGTGAGAATACAGGGGTTTGCAATGAAGCACCGATTAACCTATAATAGTGTGGATTTTTACAGTGCCTTTTCATTATTCAGGCACTATTAAGACAGTTCAGGAGGTTACAGTAAATGCAATTATTATTCAAACCGCGCGATGCGGCCTACCTAGGAGGCGGAGATCTTCCCTTCGGCAGATTTGAAGACACTTCGCAGTGGGAACCCATAACGAGAAATCTTGAAAAAGGGGCCGAAGCGTTTCCGGAAAAGGCGATGTTCAAGGTCGGAGACAGAGACGGAAACATCGTCGAGAGCTACACTTACGCTGAAACCAACGCGTGGGCCAACAGAATGGCAAACGGTCTTGCCAGCGGGTTCGGAATAAACAAAGGGGACAAGGTCGGCATGTACATGCTCAACTGTTCTGAGCACGTGATATCCATTATCGCCATACACAAGTGCGGCGGTGTGCAGGTTCCTGTGAACAAGGACGAAAAAGGCGAGAGACTGGCATACGTGATCAACTATTCAGACATGAGAGCCCTTATTATTGACGAGGGAAGCATTCCTTTCATAGAAGAAATCGGCGACACCCTTGAGCAGCTTGAGGTGGTATTCGTAACGGTTGACAGCCCTCCGGAAAAAATCGGAGGAATAAAGGCGCTTCCTTTTTCAGAATTCAACAATTATGACGATACAAATCCCGGGGTTGACGTTACCACTTCCGACATGGAGAGATGTATGTTCACGTCCGGCACCACGGGGATGCCCAAAGGGGTTGCCAGAGATCACGGAGGAGTGATCATGACGGTCCGTTCCTATCTCCAGCAGCAAGGGGTAAGGAGTGACGACGTGCTTATGAGCATACTGTCCTTGGGTCACGCGAACGCTCAGGTCATGTGTCTTTTCAGCGCCATGGCGGCCGGCGCGACTGCCGTGTTTTTCCCGAGGTTTTCAGCTTCCAATTTCTGGAAATGGGCGGCCGGGTGCGGCGCGACGTGCGTTAACATGCTTGGAGCGGTAGCCGAATACCTGTGGGCCGCGCCTGCGGGCGACTGGGATCAGAAGCACAGCATAAGAATAATGCTGGGATCTCCGGCTCCGAGGAACTTAAAGGAATTTCAGGAGAGATTCGGAGTCAGGGTGATAGACGGATACGGTTCTACCGAGATGGGAATGGTTCTTTGGAAAGATCCCGAGGATCACCGCCCGGGCTCATCGGGTTTCCCCATGGAGGGATATTACGTCGAGCTTAGAAATCCCGAAGACATCGATACGGTTGTAAGACCGTTTTGGGACTCTACCGACGATATTACTCCTCCAGACGATGCCAAGGGGCTTCTTTTCGTAAAGCCTCTTGTTCCGCATACGACCCTGAATGAGTATTTCAAGGATGAGAGAAGAACCAGAGAGGCCTTTGACGACGAGGGTTTTTTCAATTCGGACGATCTTTTCGCCAGAGGCATCGACGGAAGATACTACTTTGTCGGAAGATTCAGCCGCATCAGGGTTTCAGGCGAAAACGTGGATCCTGTGGCAGTCGGGGACGAAGCGATGCAGTATCCCGCGATTCAGGAAGCCATTGCGGTCGGCATAAGGCTCCCCAACGTTTCCGATGACGAGGTCAAGCTCTGTGTTACGCTCAAGTCGGGCGAGGAGTTTGATCCGGTTGAGTTTTCAAAATGGATGGCCGAGAGGGTTATAGTGGCCATGGTGCCCCGTTTCATAGAGGTTTACGAGGACGGATTCCCGGTAACCGCGACTCAGAAAGTAAAGGTCGCCGAAATAAAGGAAATCACCGAGAAGACCTGGGACAGAAACGAAACCGGCCTTAAGTTCAGCGCCAGAAAATAGACTTTCTTTCTATCAGTGGCAGGGCAGTCCGATGAAAGCATTATGGCCTTGGCTATCAGGGAGGCCGAGCTGGCTGCCTCGGAAGGCGAGGTTCCCGTCGGAGCGGTTATAACTGACGGGAACGGAACCGTAATTTCATCTGCCCATAATCTGAGGGAGTCGGCTTCGGACGCTACCGCTCACGCCGAAATTCTGGCCATACGCCGTGCATGCGGAGTTGTGGGAAACTGGAGGCTTTCCGGTACTTCTATCTACGTAACTCTTGAGCCCTGCGCTATGTGCATGGGAGCCATAGTTAACGCGAGAATAGACAGGGTGGTGTTCGGCGCTCCGGATCCCAAGGGCGGAGCGCTCGTAAGCAATTTCGGAATCGGCACAGGCGGGCAGCTCAATCACCGGGTGAATTTCTCAGGGGGAATCTGCGTTGAGCAGTGCGCGCGCATTCTTGAGGACTTTTTCAGAGCGCTTAGGGATTTGTGAGTTCAGGCCTGAAGACTGACAACGATTTTTTTCGAGTTGTCCTTGCCTGTGATCGTCTCGTACTTTATGTCCTTTTGCTTGTCGAGTTCTGTGTAGGCAATTTTCCTTTTGTAGGGGGAGAGCCGCTCAATTGAGTGAGGGTTTCCGCTCTTTTTTACTTTCTGTACCGTCTCCGCAACTTTTCTCGGCACGTCGTCGGCGCCTTTTTTCTTTCCGTCATATCCGCCGATGTTTATGGCAACCCGCCTGTTTTTTCCCTCGTTGCTGTTTTTCGAAGCTATTTTTCCTACTATATACTCAAGGGATTTTATCACTTCCCCGTTTTTCCCTATAAGAAATTTCTTGTCTTTGGCGGGCCAGACTTCAAGCATTATCCTGTTTTCGATCTCTTCAGCTTTTACGCTCTGGGGAGCTGAGAACAGAAAACCCAGGAGGTTTTCAAGAGTTTTTTTCGCCCGAAACGCTTTGTCGCTCAACCCTCCGGTTTTTATCTCCACTCTCACTATGGCGTTTTTGCTTCCTATGCCCAGAATTCCCTTGGAGTCTTCCCTTACAACTTCGATTTCTACTTCGTCTTTCGAGACTCCCAGTTCCTCGCAGGCATTCACTACGGCTTCGGAAATAGTTTTTCCTTCTTTTTCTATTACTATGGCCATTATTACTTATCCTCCTTCTTCCGGGACCTGTCGATTTATATAAAGCTGCTGAACGACAGAGAGAAGATTGCTTACGGTCCAGTAAAGTATAAGACCGGAAGGCAGGCCCCAGAACATCACTGTAAAAATTATAGGCATAAACTGCATGAGCTTCATCTGCATTTCCATCGTTTCGCTTCCCGGAGTGGTCATGGGGGTAAGTTTCTGCGAAACAAACCACGAAACACCCATCAGAAGGGGCAGAACCCGAAACGGTATTCCCAGAACGTCAAACAGATGTTCCGGCTGGGAGAGGTCGTTTACCCAGAGAAATGAGCTGTGTCTTAGATCTATCGAATACAGAAGCGCGAAATAAAGAGCTATAAAAACGGGAAGCTGTATCAGCATGGGAAGACATCCCCCTAGACTGCTGAGAGGATTTATGTTGTTGCTTGTGTAAAGCTTCATCATTTCTGCCTGCTGAGTCGATTTGTCGTCTTTGTATTTTTCTTTCAGAGCGTCGATTTCGGGTTTCAGCTTCTTCATTTTGTTCTGCACGGCTTTCATCGACTTCATGCTTTTCACGGTGAGAGGGAAGAATGCCACTCTGAGAAAGATGGTAAGCACTACTATTGAGATTCCGTAGTTGCTGAAAAAATCGTTTACGAACTTAAGAGCCGCAACGGCGATCTTGGTAAGCACTCCCGCATAGCCGTAGTCAATTGATTTCTCAAGCTTGTAACCGGTTTCCCTAAGGTCTGGTTCGTTTTTCGGACCGAAATATGATTTCCATCCGACCTTGTAGCTTTTCCCTGCCGCCGTTTTCTGCTCCGGATAGGAAAAACCTGCTCCTGCAAGACCTTTTTCATCAAGGGGCTGCAGATAAAGACCCCGGTCTCCTCCTATTTCCGGAAGAAAGGCGCTGAAAAAGTACTTGTTGCCGAAACCGAACCAGTTTGTTTCTCCATTGTACGTCTTGGTTTCCTTAAGAGTTTTTTTGGTTCGCTTGACCTCGCCGCCAACCATTGAGACGAACTCGTAGAGGCTGTTTGAACCGCTCTCGTATACCGTGTTCTCCCAGCCTACGTAAACTTTCTGGTTTATCTGGCCCTGCGTCCCGTTTAAAACCTCCAGATTTTCCTTGATGAAATATTTCCCCGGGTAAAAGGAGATGATTTTGCGCACCGTAAGCCCGTCGGCTTTTCTCCAGACCAGATTCACGTCAAGTCCGTCAGAACCCACGGCCAGGTCGGTGCTTCCTTCGTAGGAAAACGGGATGAGTTCCGGCATCTTTTTGTTTTTGACTTTAATTATGGTGTCAAACGACTTTTTTTCCTGATCTATTGCCGCCGCAGGCCCTGAATCCGCCTCGACCGTCTTTTTGTAGTTCACAAGTTCCCAGCCGACGACCTTTCCTCCGAGAGTGTCTATTTCGGCAACATAGAGATCTGATCTGACTTTTATGATTTTGGAAGCGTATGAAGGTTTTACCGGTTCAAATTCTGTGGGAATTTCCTGCACAGAGGCCGGTTGTCCGGAGTGATCCCACTCGTCGGCGGGTGCGGATACCGGCCGGTCCGTTTTAGCGGGCTGCTTCTCCTTGGGAGCTTCTGTGAAAAACGCCGAGTAACCGACGATTACCAGTACCGACAATACAAGAAACAAAATGTAATTTCTCTTGAGATCGCTGTTCATGTGTTGTTTGTTAGGGATTTACCGAGGATGTGGCGTGTTGTCGTTATTTCTCTGCGAGACACCCGTGAGACTGCCCCCGCTTTCTCTGCGTAGCTGTACCGTGTGGCAGGAAACCAAAGAGTAAGAGTTCATGCGAGCATGATACACGATAAGTTTTAATAGCAATAGAGAGTTTTTCTTCATCCATCTATCCGCTTCTCGCTTTTTTTCTTACTGGGTCATACCCCCCGGGGTTTAGCGGATGACATCGCAGAATTCTTCTAAGAGTCATCCAGATTCCTCTTAGCGCTCCGTGTTCCCTTAGGGCTTCGATTGAATACGCAGAGCAGCTGGGGTGGAATCTGCAGGTTCGGGGAAACAGGGGAGATATGGTTTTTTGGTATGCTCTTACCAGAAAAACAAAAAATCCGACAGCGGGGTTTTCTCTCATTTTATTCGCCCCGCGAGTTTTTTTATCTCCGAGTGAAGTTCCGAAAACTTTCTGCCCGATACGTCGTTTTTTACCAGAAACACCACATCGTTTGAGGAAAACGCGGGCTTGTTTTTCCTGAAAAATTCCCTCAGCACCCTTTTCATCCTGTTTCTCCTGACGGAACTTGGCGACGCTTTTTTGCCCACCGACACTCCTAGGCGGGGAAACCCAAGAGAGTTGGGTTTTGAGTAGAGTATAAAGTTTTCCGAGTGTTTTTTAGTGCCTTCTGAGAGTGTGTTGAGAAAGTCGCGGGAGGTTTTTATCTTGAATTTTGCTGAAAACGAACTGTCGGACTCAAATGCTACTTTTTCCATCTCCCAACGGTGAGAACATATCTTCCCTTGGCAGTCCTTCTTTTTAGTACGCTCCTGCCTCCCCTTGTGCTCAGCCTGGCGCGGAACCCGTGCGTTCTGAGTCTCTTTTTTACGTGCGGCTGATAAGTCCTTTTCATAGTGGGGGGTCAGAGTAACACGTAAGGATTTGAAGGTCAAGAAAAAACAGAGCAACCCCCGTAAATCTGCGGGGACCGCGCGATGCCGGGAGTTTTCCTGTCGATTGACAATAAATAAATTGTTGTAAATAATTGATACTCATCAAATTAAAACGGTTTTCAAGATTTTTCGTCCGCTATGATCCTTGAAGGTGTAAAACTTATGGTCATTGGTATGGCCATAGTGTATGTTTTCCTGCTTGTCTTGATGCTGAGCGTGATGCTGTCTGCAAAGATTTTTAAAGACAGTGACCCGCCTGCGCCTTCGGATACCCGGCGGGCGTCTGCAAAATCCAGAAAAGATATCATTATTCCAGTCATAGCTGCGGCAGTTGCGGCCTACAGGTCAAAACGTGCCGAAGATGGCTGATCTTGAAAGCCCCAAGGTCTTGTCATGAAGAAAATCTTATTTCAGGATACATCCTTTCGCGACGGGTTTCAGTCCGTTTTCGGCGCGAGGGTGCTTACAGAGGATTTCATTCCGGCGGTTGAAGCCGCCAGGGAAGCCGGAGTAACCCACTTTGAAGCTGGCGGAGGAGCCAGATTCCAGAGCCTGTTTCTTTACTGCGGGGAGTCTGCTTTTGACATGATGGACCGTTTCCGCGAGGCGGCGGGACCGGATGCCAACCTGCAGACGCTTGCAAGAGGGATCAACGTTGTAGCCCTGTCCCAGCAGCCCAAGGACATGATAGATCTTCACGCCAGAATGTTCAAAAAACACGGCATAACCCACATAAGAAATTTTGATGCCTTAAACGATGTAAGAAATCTTGAGTACTCGGGTCAGTGCATAAAAAACGCGGGTCTGCATCACCAGGCCGTGGTGACTCTCATGGAGCTTCCTCCGGGGTGCGAAGGAGCTCATGACGTGGATTTCTATATAGACAGACTGAGAAAAATACTTGATTCGGGACTTCCCTATGATTCCATATGCTTTAAGGATGCTTCCGGAACTTCAAATCCGCAAAAGATTTACGAGACCCTAACGGCCGCAAGAAAGCTCGTGGGAGAGGATGTCATTCTCTGGGTGCACACACATGAGACGGCCGCTCAGGGAGTCAATCAGTACATGGCCGCCATAAACGGCGGGTGCGACGGAATCTGCGTCGCCAGAGCCCCGGTTTCCGGCGGGACCTCCCAGCCCGATCTTATATCCATGTGGAATGCCCTTAAGGGGACGGAATACACCCTGGACGTTGACATAAACAAGATTCTTGAAGCGAATTCCGTGTTCAGGGAGTGCATGTCGGGCTATTATTTCCCGCCCGAAGCCCTTCGGGTCTCCTCGGAGGTTCTTCTCTCCCCGATGCCCGGCGGAGCGCTTACCGCAAACACCATGATGATGAGGGACACGGGCACCCTGGATCTTTACCCCCAGGTTATCGAGGCTATGAGCGAATGCGTTGCCAAGGGGGGATTCGGGACATCGGTCACCCCCGTTTCCCAGTTCTATTTCCAGCAGGCCTACGCCAACGTCACTCAGGGACCCTGGAAGAAAATCACCGACGGTTACGGCAATATGGTGCTGGGATACTTCGGGCGCACGCCCGTCGATCCCGATCCCGAAGTCGTGGCGATAGCGGCAGAGCAGATGGGCAAGCCCCGCTTTGAAGGTGACCCGCTCGACATACTCGAGCCCGGAATTCCGAAGGCAACCGAGATTCTCGAAAAAGAAGGCCTTCCTGTTACCGAGGAAAACATATTTATAGTCGGAGCGCTTCAGACCCAGGGCGGAAACAAGGGACTTGACTTTCTAAAAGGGAATTTCAGCGTCAACGTAAGAAAAGATAAACCTGAACAGGAGCCTTCGCAAAAACGCGGTCTCGCAACGAGCGTGGCGTCTAAAGTGTCAGGCACCGGAGAGAACTTCGTCATTACGGTTGACGGTAAAAGCTACAACGTGACCGTAAAGGAAGGAACTTCGGAAGTGTCTTCCGTGACGGAAGCTTCCGCGCCCAAGGCATCCTCCGCGACGGATGAGGATTCTCCGGATGTTGTGGCGGTTACGGCGAGTGTGCCCGGCAATATCTACAAACTGATGGTCGGCGCGGGGGACAAGGTAAAGGAAGATCAGACTCTGATCATGCTTGAAGCCATGAAGATGGAAACTCCGGTTGCCTCTCCGTGTGACGGGGAAGTGGTGTCCATCGAGGTTGAACAGGGACAGGTAGTAGAGACGGGCCAGCTTATCCTCACCATTCTTCCTTCTTGAGCGCATGAAGAAATTCGCACTTATTTTCGCGGTCCTTGCCTTTTGCCTTGGAATGTTCGCCGCCGCTCCCGATTGTCTCGGCGAAACGGTGAGCGAAGGTACTGTCGTGGCCGAGCAGCAGGCCGAAGGGCTTCCGTCTTTTTCCGTACTTCTTAAAAACGTGGCCACCAGCACAGGTATCTACGGATTCATCGCGGGCAATGCGGCTTCCTGGATTTACGGGTTCGGGATGTTGTTGATGATCATGGTGGGGTTTTTGCTTCTCTACCTCGGGATCGCCAAGAAATTCGAACCTCTTTTGCTGGTCACCATAGCTTTCGGGTGCATATTGTCCAATATTCCGCTTGCGGGGATAAGCGATCCCGGCGGAGTGCTTTACTACATATATGAGATCGGCATAAAGACCGGTATTTCCCCCCTTCTGATATTCATGGGGGTCGGCGCTCTTACAGATTTCGGACCGCTTCTTGCCAATCCCAAGACGGTGCTTCTGGGAGGTGCGGCGCAGTTCGGTATTTTCTCCACCCTTATCGGTGCGGTTGCTCTTACTCAGTACGTGCCCGGAATCAATTTCTCCCTGAGCGATGCTGCGTCGATAGGTATAATAGGGGGAGCGGACGGGCCGACAGCGATTTATCTTTCTTCCCAGCTCTCCCCAAGGCTTCTCGGCGCTATATCGGTAGCCGCGTATTCCTACATGGCCCTTGTGCCTATAATTCAGCCCCCGATAATGAAAGCGCTCACTTCCCCTGAGGAAAGAAAGATAAGAATGAAGCAGCTTCGCCCTGTGGCGAAAAGAGAAAGGATAATGTTCCCGCTCATTGCCCTTACCCTTTGCTTTCTTCTGCTTCCCTCTGCCGCGCCGCTCATAGGATTTTTCATGTTCGGCAACCTGATGAGGGAGTGCGGGGTAGTTGACCGTTTGTCCGATACGGTGAGAAACGCGCTTATCAACATTGTTACGATATTTCTCGGCCTCGGAGTCGGCTCACAGCTCTCTGCCGCCGGATTTCTCTCAATGGAAACTCTCGGCATACTTCTTCTTGGGGTCGTGGCTTTCTGCATAGGCACTGCCGCCGGAGTTCTTATGGCCAAGCTTATGAATGTTTTCTCCGAAACTAAGATCAATCCCCTGATCGGTTCTGCGGGCGTTTCTGCGGTTCCTATGGCCGCCCGCGTTTCGCAGGACATGGGATCCAGGGAAGATCCGCAGAATGTGCTTCTGATGCATGCCATGGGTCCGAACGTAGCCGGGGTTGTGGGTTCGGCGGTGGCGGCCGGAATGCTGCTTGCGGTTTTCCAGTAGGTTTGAGCGGTGTCTGCAATGAAATTTAAAGGACGGTCGGCGATTATTACCGGAGGAGGAACGGGAATCGGCGAAGCGACTGCCCTTCTGTTGGCGCGAAACGGAGCCAGAGTTCTTATTGCAGGAAGAAGGGAAGAAAAACTAAAGCAGCTGTGCGCAAAGGCGGAGCGCGAAGAGCTTTCGATAGAATATGAGGTCTGCGACGTTTCGATTCAAAGCGACTGCGCGGCCGTCGTGCAGACCGCTTTTAGCAAGCACGGAAAGATTGACATTCTTTTTAACAACGCCGGCATCATTTTTTCCTGTCCGCTTCACGAAGTCGAGACCGAAAGATTCCAGCAGATTTTTGACATAAACGTGCGCGGAGCGTTTATGATGTGCAAATACGCAATTCCTCACATGGTTTCTGCGGGCAGAGGTTTTATCGTAAACAACTCTTCTGTCCTCGGGTTAAAGGGCTTTGCGGGTCTTTCTGCCTACTCGGCATCCAAAGGGGCTCTTGTTCAGCTCACAAGAAGCATGGCGCTTGAGTATGCGGACAGGGGACTCAGAATAAACGCGGTATGTCCCGGCGGGGTCTGGACTCCGATGCTCGACTCTTATATTGAAAGAGCCGAAGACACCCGCAAGGCTCAGGAGTTTATGGAGTCGCTTCACCCCATGGGACGGATGGCCGACCCGTACGAAATAGCCGAAGCGGTTCTGTTTCTGTGCGATGAGAAGGTCATGTTCAACACCGGCTCAATGCTTTCGGTCGACGGCGGCATGATAGCCGGCTGATTGACGGGAACCGACTTTGAAGAACATTCTTTGCTTTTCAAAGCAATTCCAATCGTCTGTGTGACGCAACCGACAATGGTGTTTAGTGTTACAGTAAGTTTCTTGACTTATAATCCCTTTTTGCTATCGTTCTCCGCATAGCAGTCATTGAATACAACAGCAACTGATGTACCGCACACAGTTGCGTTATGCGGACCTGATTGCCGACAACGGAAAATAAAACGAGATGGTCGGAGTTGACAGGAAGCCAAGCAACCTGCGGAAATCTGCCGACCGCAAGAGAACGTAGACCAGAGGTTACATGGCCAGTCATTCCGGCAAGTTGCGCGAAGAAGAGTTCAATATCGCACTACGCGAAGTATTGCGGTATGCAAACGCATATTGGCGGGACAATCCTTTGATGGTCCTAGGAGAGTGCACAGACGTTTTCTCGGGGACTGCAAATGCGGCCAAGCGCCCTGACATTCTAATTAACGATCTCCGTTTACACCTTCCGTGGTCGAGTGTTCTTTCGATCAAGCGGACGCAAACAGGGATGCACAGGCGAGACTTGGCCTGAAAACGAAAACAGGCCACCGTGAAGTCCTAGCCGCCATAGCTGTCCACGTCCCCGAACAATTTCGTAGCAGCATATCGCCCAAAGACGATTTAGTAGCCGGTACTCAAATTGGCTTCGCGCTTTACCAAAAAATCGATGAGACTAACAGACGATGGCCCGATAAGGGTTTTGTGAGTGGTCAAGCACGAGATTTGGCAACACTGGTTACCGCCGCATCTTTGCCGAAGGAAAAGATAGAACAAGCCGCAAATAATGTAGCCACGCTCATAGACGAAGCGGCAGCTTGTCTTACCACGCTACCGGAAGCGACAAAGGAGGACATAAACAAGCGTATCAATCGGGGTTCCATTCTCAAGAGCCTCAAAACTGCGATGGTGCTCTGGCTGAATGCTTTGTTAACCCAACAGCGCCTACATGGTCAAGATGTCCCGGACACTCCACCGCTTGATTTTATCCAAAGAGTGTTACCGTCGCATTGTGAACAGGTGTCAGTATGGCAAGGAATCCAAGTGAGAAACTGGCAAGCGATTTTTGACCCTGCGATCAAGATTTTGGAGATTGCGGGTAACTCCGATCCTGCGGCCACCGGCGCGGCTTTGCAAAGCTTGACCAGAGCGGTGCAAAAAATCGAGCTGGCTGGCCTAGGCCTGCACATCAACGTTGGGGCGGAACTCTTCCCGAAGCTGAGTGAGGACCGGAAGCAGGCTGCTGCCTTTTACACGCAACCTGCCACGGCAGAATTGCTTGCTGGCTTGGTCATTCGCCAAGACGACTTGACACTGGAGGAATGGGCGAATCCGAAATTATTCTCGAAGAAATCTTTGGCTGATTTGGCATGTGGTACCGGAACTTTGTTGCGGGCAGGGTATCGTCGAATCCAGAACATTCACGAGACATCGGGCGGAACTGTCGAAAGCGTCTCAGAATTGCATCAGCACGCCATGGAAACTGGCCTGATTGGAACCGATATAAGTCCTATCGCTGCTCATCTTACATCTGCTTCACTGGCCGCTATAGGGCAAGGAAAACCTTATGGTGATACCAAGATTGGGTGGGTAAACGTTGGCGGAGAAACTAGCACTACTGGATCGCTTGAGTATTTTGATGTTCCCTCGCTAGCGGACATGTTTCAAAATGTGGCCGGTCGTTCAACCGGAGATACTAAGAAAGATGATTTTCAGTTGCTATACACGACAATTCTATAGACTATGTGTTAATGAACCCACCCTATTCGAGAACACGCGGAGGGCAGAGTACTTTTGATGTAGAGGGGCTTTCGGAAGGTGAAAGGAAAGCATGTCAAAAACGATGGAAAAAGTTAATATCAGATGAACCGGCTAACGCAAAAGCGGGAATGGCGTCGTCGTTTCTGGTCTTGGCGGCAAAGAAAGTCAAACCGGGCGGGAGAATAGGATTTGTGTTGCCGTTGACCGCTGCGTTTGCTGATACATGGACGGCAACCCGGAAGATGATAGAACGAGACTTTGTTCATGTAAGCGCTATTGCTATTGCAGCTGGACAGGCATTGGGCAAGGACGCGCTTTCCGCCGATACCGGTATGGAGGAAATGCTGCTCGTTGCCACGCGGCGCAAAAAACCAAACAAGTCAGACCAGTGGTCGTTGGTAAAGTGCGTGACTCTTGCCAGCCCAGTGACAAGGCTCGGGGAAGCGGGAGAAGTTGCACGGGCGGTTAGGGGTGCGGTTGATCGGGTTGCCGAGGTCGGTACGAGTCGGCCCATTAGGGTTGGGGAAGCGGAGATCGGCCAAGTCTACGTCTTCGACGCTGGCGGGGAAGGAGCGCCTTGGGGACCGCTGGGAGTCATTAACTCTAGCTTAGCTATTGCGGCCGACAGACTGGCACATGGGTGCTTTAGGTTTCTTGATGTAAATACAGAGTTACAACCGGGCATGACTAAAATCGGGGAAATGTTTGAAGTCGGCCCATCGCACGATTCAATCGGGCATCTAACTGGTAAAGACCCACGTGGAGCGTTTGAATTCTTTAAAGTCACTGGCCCAGCGGATGCTATCGGGGAGGACAGGGCTCTATGGAAGGCTGATGGCAAAACTCAACGCAATCTTGTAGTCCTTCCAACACATAAGGGGTTTTCGGTTGATAGCGAGAAGGTCAATGAAATGCGAGCACAGAGGGGAACGCTATTCTACGCTCGAAACATGCGCTGGACGTCACAACCACTCTTGGCAGCGGTAACTGAACATAACAACATGGGGGGGGGCAAGTTGGACAGTATTGCAACACGGGGATTCTCGTGTCTGCAAGGCGTTCTCTCTGTGGGCCAACTCGACGTTGGGAATGATGGTTCACTGGACGCAAGGGCAACGAACACATGCTGGACGGGCGAGAACGCAAATCAACGCGCTTGCACAAATCCTATGCCCCAAACTTGATGGACTGTCCGGGGAGAAGCTGGACTATGCCGCTTCCAAGTTTGATAAGTTGGCCTTCTGCCAGCTAATGCCCGCTTGTCAAGCACATGCTGATCAAACACGACATGAGATAGACTCAGTAGTGCAGAAAATGTTTGGTCTACCGGATGCCGCGGATAAAGCAGTCAAAGTGTTGCGAGATCTGTGGTGTCGGGAACCTTCTGTGCATGGACAGAACAAGCAGGCGCTAAAGAAGCTGGAGCAAGGGTAGGAGAACGAAGAGAGCTACACAGCAGAAGAACAGAAAGAGTTGCGACGAAGCAAGATTTCGGGTGACGTATTGAGCATCTTTTGCTGCATAATTCCCCTTAGAAGAGCCGAAGACACCCGCAAGGCTCAGGAGTTTATGGAGTCGCTTCACCCCATGGGACGGATGGCCGACCCGTACGAAATAGCCGAAGCGGTTCTGTTTCTGTGCGATGAGAAGGTCATGTTCAACACCGGCTCAATGCTTTCGGTCGACGGCGGCATGATAGCCGGCTGATTGACGGGAACCGGCCCAGAAGAGCGCTTTTTGCGTTCCGATCCCGATTTCGATTCCCGCGCTTGACGCTTCCCGGACAGCTGATTACAATAGGGATTAACTGAAAATCATTCTCATTTAACAGTTGCTATGCTAAAAGATTTTGAATGTGATCAGGAATCGTACGCCAAGCAGATTCTGCGGGAGAAGGGACTTAAATCCACCTCACAGCGCCTAGCCGTTGTTCATGTGCTTCACACGAGCGGAAAATCACTTTCGGTTGGCGAAATACACGAAGCTGTGAAGGGTATTCTCGGCGCCGCGGGGCTTGCCACCATTTACAGAACCCTTGAGATATTTGAGGATCTGGGCATTGTGAACCGCCTTCATTTTCCCGACGGCGGTCACGGTTACGCGTTCTCCGGGGGAGAGCATGTTCATCACATGGTGTGCGTTGACTGCAGGGGAGTCTTCGATTTTCCCGAGTGTCCGGTGGAGAGCTTTGGTTACGCTTCGATTGAGAAGCAGGGTTTTCGGGTAAAGAATCATTTCATACAGCTGTTCGGGCAGTGTGTGAAGTGCGGGGAGGCGGCTTAACAAGTAAAATGAACCAGGGAAAAATTCAGAGGCTTACCGATTACACCTCGATATCCCTTGCGGGTGTCTGTCTTGTGCACTGTTTTTTGACGCCAGTGGCCCTCATACTGTTTCCGGTTGTGGGTTCGACATTCGTGTTTCAGGAGATTTTCCACGAGCTCATGCTTTTTCTGGTCATCCCCGCAAGCTCGATTGCCATGTTTCTAGGCTGCAGACGTCATAAGGATTTTAAAGTGGTAATGATGGGGATTTTGGGACTGGGCTTTCTTCTGGCAGGAGTGTTTGCGGCTACCACGGAACACCAAGAGTATATACTTACTTTTATCGGCGCTTTTCTCATGATTTGCGGCCACCTGCGCAATTTCAGGATGTGCAGGCAAGGCTGCTGTAGTCACTGATTCGGAAAGAAGTTTAAATTTTTTCTTGAAAACAGTTTTTTTTCGTGGATAATAACCTTTCACTTTTTCGGGGGTTGCAATGGGAAAGTCTTTAAACAGAATACTCGTGAAGATGAAAAGCACCGAGAGTCCTTACATCTACTACACGAAGAAAAACAAGATGAACGCTCCGGACCGTCTTGAGCTGAAAAAGTATGATCCGGTGATAAGAAAGCACGTCGTCTTTAAGGAGACCAAGTAGTAAAGGAGATTACGATGGCCCGCCGCTGCGCAATAACAGGAAAAAAACCCCTTTTCGGAAACAATGTCTCCCACGCCAACAACCACGTTAAAAGACGCCAGAATCCGAACCTGCACTGGAGGAGAATTTACGTTCCCGAAATAGACAGGTACGTGAGAATAAGGATTTCTGCCCGTGCGCTGAGAACGATAACCAAAAAAGGCCTTATTCCTTACCTTAGGGACGAGGGTCTTACCCTAAAAGACATAACCCGCTGATCTCTCACTGATTTACCAGATACGAAATAACAAAGGGAAGAACGAGGAAGGAAACCGCTGTTCCCGCCACTATTATTGACGCGACAGTCTCGGAATCTCTTCCGTATTTCTCCGCGAGCACGAAGTTAAACACCGCTGGAGGCATTGAGCACTCCAGGATAACCACTTTTGCTTCAATTCCCTTCAGGCCGAACATATTTACGAACACCGCTCCAAGTATGACGCCGAGAAATATCCTGGCAGAACCGAAGAAAAATGAAAGCCACAGCCTGGAGATCTTCATTTCCGAGAGCTTGTACCTGAGCGAGAAAAGCATCGCGGGTATCGTGATTTCTCCCAGAAGGGTTACGGGTCTTTCGATAACGACCGGAATATCGAAGCCGGCCGAGTTGATGATTATTCCGGCGACGGTGGCGTATATTAGAGGAAGCCTGAATACCTCGCGCAGGTTTTTCCGGGAATCGAGGATCATAATTCCCACGGTGTAGTGAAGAAGCATCATCGAGACAACGCAGAGAATTGCGATGTTAAACCCGTACTGCCCGAACGCGAAAAGACACAGCGGGAGTCCCAGGTTTCCTGTGTTCGAGAAAACCACGGGAGGCAGATATACCCTTGGGTCGAGCCGGAGCGTTTTGGTGAGCGCCGCCCCGATTATGATTGTGGCGAAAATGACCGCTGACATCGAAAGGAAAATCTTTGCCGTCACCGACGGATTCATTGTGAAATCGGAGAGCGAAGAAATTATAAGACACGGCGTGGTCACGTAAACCACCAGATCGTTGATTGAAGAGATGTCTATTTTCTTGGTCCTGCTGAAAACAAAACCCGAAGCGATTACAAGAAATGCCGGCAGTACGATGTTTACAAGCTGGGGGACGGAGGAAAGGGTCATAATTCTGTGTTTTCTGTGAAGAAAAAATTACTTTCCGGGTAAACGGGATGCGGGTTCGGCGAAGGTTCTCAGAGCCTTACCACTGAAGCTCCCCAAGTGAAACCGGCTCCGAAAGCAGCGAACAGCACCAGATTTCCTTCTTTTACCCTTCTTTGACGAATTGCCTCGTCAAGCGCCAGAGGAACTGAAGCCCCGGAGGTGTTTCCGTACCTGTCTAGGTTTACAAAAACTTTTTCTTCCGGGAAATTCAGCCTCTTCCGCACGGCTTCCAGAATTCTTTGGTTTGCCTGGTGGGGAACAAAAAGATCGATATCTTCGGGAGCGATATCGGCTTGCTCAATGGCGTTTAAAGTTGCCGACTCCATGCTCTTGACGGCAACTTTGAACACATCGTTTCCCTTCATTTTTATGTACTGATCTCTGCTTTTAAGCCTTTTTTCGTCGATTGGCGCCCTTGAACCTCCTGCCGGAACGTATAGAAGGTCCCAGTCTCTTCCGTCCGAACTGAGAATGGATGAGAGAATTCCCGGCTCCTCAGAGGCGGTGAGCACAGCCGCACCCGCTCCGTCGCCGAAAAGTATGCAGGTTGAACGGTCCTCAAAGTCGGTGACCTTCGACAGTGTATCAACCCCTATGACGAGAATTTTCTCCGCCCCGCCCGATTTTATTATCCCCTGAGCTACGTGAAGGGTGTAAAGAAACCCGGAGCAGCCGGCCATAAGATCAAAAGCATAGGCGTTTTTTGCTCCCAGCAGACTCTGCAGCACGCAGCCTGTTGAAGGAAAAAGGAAATCAGGCGTAATGGTTCCGACTATGATTACGTCAATATCGCCCGGGTTTACGCCTGCCGCCTTGAGGGCTTTTTCGGCGGCTTCATAGGCAATATCAGAAGAAGCGGTATCCTCATCCGAGATTCTGCGTTCCTTTATTCCCGTTCTGGACGTAATCCACTCGTCAGAGGTTTCCACCATCTTTTCCAGATCGGAATTGGAAAGTACGGCATCTGGAACCGAAGAGCCGGTTCCTATTATTTTTACGTACTTCAAACTGAAATCTCTCTTTGAAGAAGTTAGCGCAATGATAGTTTAAAGCCTTGGCTTTGTCAAACCCTCCCCAACTGAAGAAAAGGCCTCGTTGAGCTGCTCTATCTCCTCTTCGATCATCTCTGCCGTGACCGATTGGTGCGTCTGGTCGCAGAGGAAAATAAGGGAGTATTTTCCCAGTTTTACCAGAGTGGACAGAAAAAAAGTCTCTTCCGAAGACTCGATGAGGAAGAAGTACTCGTATTTAATCCGCAGTCTCTTCCCCGTCGTTACTCTTATTTCCATGGCGACCGAGGGAAATTCCTCTTTTTCGACCGCGAAAAACCGAGTTGATATTTCCCGGATATCGGCAAGGACGGAGATTTGCGCCGGGCTTTCCTTGAAGATCATCAGACATTCTTTTTCCGTTGCGTGGGGTACGCAGCCATAGAGGATTTGCGAGAGCGCTATCTGCAGCTCCGCATCCTGCTCAAGCGTGTCATATGCTGTTTGAGGCGTTGAAAATATGCTTGACATATTGTTTGATCAATCAGTATCATTAAGGATGAAAGAGCCTAGGGTTTTTATGGACTTTAGGTCCGTAGTTTTTGGCATAAAGAGTATAAAGAGTATTTAGGAGGATAGATAGCCTCATGACAATGCAAGGCAATGAGATAGTGCTGTTAGCTATCGTAATTCTTATTACAGGGATAGTCCTTATGTTAAATGAAGGAGGAGGGGGGCAGCAGCAGGCTGACGAGCCACCGGCTCCGCCTGAACCCCCGGAGCCGCAGAGCGATGTGGATCCTTTTCGGTCCGCCCAGGCGGCGGCACCTCAGGAGGCGAGCCCTGCAGCTCCCTCAGGAGAGGTTGATCCTTTTCAGGCCCCGCGATAACCGAGAAAACTCTCTGGGCGGAAACGGTTTTTCATGTTTGGAACCGAACTGGTTTTCGGTCGTTGCGTGAATATATGTGAGTGGGTTTGCACTCCACAGGATCAATGTTTTTAATCACAGGGGTGTTCTTTATGTCGAGCCGGAGGGTGAGTGGATCCTTCTCGCCCCGAGGCGGTTGCTGCAAACGCTGAGGTTTGTTAAGATTTTTATGCTTCTTTTTGTTGATGCAGGCCTTTTTGCGTATCTGATATTCTTAGCCGAGAAAAGTCTGTAAATAGAAATGGTTTTTCACGTTCAGAACCGAGTTGGCCTTCGGTTGCTGCTTGAATATATCGGAATGTATTATTCCCGCCAGCAGTTCGATTCCGTCAACGATCCGGGGTGAAGGTCTGCTGAAGTAGGAGTTGGCGTCCACTATGTAGCAGTGACTTTTTTTTACCGCCCGCAGCGCATGCCACTGTCCTACCTTATTTGTCACATCCTCTATTCCGTCAAGCGTTTTCTCTATGTCGAACCCGCAGGGCATCAGAATCATATATTCTGGCGACGAGTTGAGTATCTCATCCCAGGTTGTTTTGAACGAAGGTTCTCCCGCCCTTGAGACTAACGGTTCTCCGCCCGCCGTTTTTATCATTTCCGGCACCCAGTGTCCGGCGGCGTAGGGAGGATCAAGCCACTCGAGGCAGAAAACCCCCGGCCGGTACCTTTCTCCCGAGAGCTTTTTCTCAACCCTCTCGATTCTTTTGCAGAGACTGTCTACAATCTGCGAGGCCTTTTCCCTGGTTCCGGTGACTTCTCCAACAAGCATTATGGAATCCATTACCTCGCTTACGGTGGAAGGTCCGAGAGACAGTATTTCGGGGTTGCTGCCGAGAGTTTCGCAGACCTGCGTTACCTGGTTTTCAGATATGGCACAGACATCGCAAAGTCCCTGGGTTATGATAAGATCCGGTTTTATCTCCATAAGTCGTTCCGAGTCGATCAGGTAGACGCTTCGTCCTTCGGAGCGGCTTTTGCTTACAAATTCGTCTATGTGCGCGCTTGAAAGTTTCTGCTTTTCTTTCAGAATGCTGTTTACGATCACGGGTTTGCTGCGTGCCTCGGGCGGATAATCGCATTCGTGCGTTACCGCGACAAGATTTTCGGAAAGCCCGAGGGCAAAGACTATCTCAGTTGAACTGGGAAGCAGGGAGCATATTCTCATGGCCGTTATTATACAATCCCCCGGGGAGGATACCCAGGCTGTTCGGCTGTATTTATTTTTTTGCCGCTTCGGCGTGTAAAATAGTTTCCGTGAAAATCATAACAAGATTCGCTCCCAGCCCCACCGGCGCTCTTCATGTGGGAGCGGCCCGCACAGCGATTTTTAACTGGCTTTTCTCCGCGAGTCTCGGTGGAGAATTTCTGCTCAGAATCGAGGATACCGACCGCGCGCGCTCCGAGGAGAAATTCGAGCGGCAGATTGTTGAATCCCTTAAATGGCTGGGGCTTGAGTGGCATGGGGAAATTGTCCGGCAGTCAGAGCGGCTTGCAAGTTACGCTATGCTTGCCGAGAGGCTCATCGATGAAGACAAGGCCTACAGATGCTATGTTACGGCCGAGGAGCTTATGCGGAGAAGAGAAGATGCCAGGCAGAAAGGGGAAGTCTTCAGGTACAGGAGGGAGTGGTCCCAGCTCGGGGCGGCTCCCGGAAAAGCTTACGCAGTAAGACTTTCTGTCTCCCCGGCAGAGAAGATTTCTGTTGAGGACCTTGTTCGCGACACGATAGTTTTTGACTCTTCTGAAATAGAAGACTTTGTGATACTCAAAACCGACGGGTTTCCGACATACAATTTCGCCGCGGCGATTGATGACGCGCAGATGGACATATCTCACGTCATAAGAGGCGATGACCACATAATAAACGCCCCGAGACAGATACTGATAGCCGAGGCGCTCGGTTTCCCGAAACCCGAACTGGCCCATGTTCCGATGATACTGGGCGCAGACGGAAAGAAACTCTCAAAGCGTCATGGGGCGGAATCCGTCACGGAGTACCGGCTGCGGGGATATCTTCCCGAGGCGGTGCTTAATTACCTCGTGAGGCTCGGATGGTCTTTCGGGGACCAGGAGATTTTCACAGTGCGGGAGCTTGTTGAAAAATTCAGCCTCAAAGGCATCGGAAAATCTCCCTCGGTGTTTGACCCCAAGAAATTTCTCTGGCTCAACGGAAAATACTTAAGGGACCTGCCCGGGGAGGACATATCGGACAAAGTAGCTTCCCTGATCGCTCAGAAGGGATTTGCCCGGCCCTCTTTGGAGCGGCTTGGCAAAATAGTTGTGCGGATGCGCGAGCGCTCAGAGACTCTTAACGCGATAGTGGATCAGTCCGTTTATTTTTTCACCGATGATTTCGATTACGACGAAAAAGCGGCGGAGAAGTTTCTCGTGGGACGAAACGGCGATATTCTGGCGCTCTTGGCCGAGGAGCTTGCCCGCGAGGAGCCTTTTTCCAATGATAACATTCAAGGGGCTTTCGACCGCGTGAAGCGGCAGACGGGTCTTGGGCTTGGCAAAATAGCTCAACCCGCCAGAGTTGCGCTTACCGGTTCGACGAAGAGTCCCGGAATCTTTGATGTTGTCGAGATACTGGGCAGACAGACCGTGGCGCTGCGTCTGGCAAGGGCAATTGACTTTATAAACTCACGCAGCGCATGAGGATGAAAGTATACGGTCTGACAGGAAATATAGGTTCCGGAAAGTCGACTGTGGCAAAGATGCTGCGCAGGCTCGGGGCCTTCACGGTGGATGCCGACAATGTGGCAAAGGAGATCGTACGGCCGGGGGAGCCTGCTCTTTTGGAAATTGTCGACTGTTTCGGCCGGGAGGTTCTCGCATCGGACGGGACCCTTGACCGCGGCGCTCTTGCCGAAATAGTGTTTTCAGACGAACGGGACCGCAAACGGCTTAACGGAATAACGCATCCGAGGATTCTTCAGAGGATAAAGGAAAAGGTGTCAGCTCGAAGCGGCGAACCGATAGCGTTTGTCGAGGCGTCGCTTATAGACAGCAGAAGTGGCGGTCTGGGTGAGCTGATCGACGGTCTGGTGGTGGTTACCTGTCCCGACGAACTGAGGGCGCGGCGGGCGGCGGTCCGCGACAATGTGTCGCCTGAGGAAATCCGCCGCCGCATGGACTCCCAGGTGTCAGAATCGGAAAAGGTGTCCCAGGCCGATTTTCTCATAAAAAACTCCTCTGACATGGAGATTCTGCGCGCCCAGGTGGTTGCGCTGTTCAGGGCTCTTTGCGCCGCGGAACCTTGAAACGGCGCTTCTGCGTGTTATGATTCACTGATCTGTTTTTAACTGCGAGTGGGTCTGGAGTACGTCCGATGAAAGAAAAAGTCAAAATCCTTGAAAGCAAGGAAAAAGAGGCAAACCTCGGCGGCGGCGAAGCCAGGATCAAAAAACAGCATGATTCCGGCAAGCAGACGGCCCGGGAACGAATAGCCGAACTTCTCGACAGGGACACTTTCATTGAACTCGACAAGTTTGTCCTGCACGGCTGTACGGACTTCGGCATGGAAAAGAAAAGAACCCTCGGCGACGGCGTGGTTACGGGCTACGGAAAGATTGACGGACGCCAGGTGTTTGTCTACGCGCAGGACTTCACGGTTTTCGGAGGTTCCCTGGGTCTTGAGCAGGGAAAGAAAATATGCAAGATAATGGATCTGGCGCTTTCGACCGGGGCGCCTATCATAGGTCTTAACGATTCCGGCGGGGCGAGAATCCAGGAAGGGGTGAGGAGTCTCGGGGCATACGGAGAAATATTTCTTCGAAACGTAACATCCTCGGGAGTCATACCGCAGATATCCGCGATCATGGGTCCTTGCGCCGGAGGGGCGGTTTACTCCCCGGTGATGAACGATTTCACGATCATGTCGAAAAACACAAGCTATATGTTTGTCACGGGTCCCGACGTGATCAAAACCGTTACCCATGAAGAGGTTTCCTCAGAAGAGCTCGGCGGTGCCATGGTTCATAATTCGGTAAGCGGCGTCGCGCATTTTGCCTCCGAGGATGACAACGACTCAATAGAGATAATAAAGGAACTGCTCGGCTTTCTTCCCTCAAACAATATGGAGGATCCGCCGGTGATTTCCTGCAATGACCCCGCGGACAGAAAAGAGACCGGCCTTCGCGCACTTATTCCCGACAACCCCAACAAGCCCTACGATATACTGGACGTGATCAGACCGATAGTCGATCATTCATATTTCTTCGAGGTGCAGGAGCACTACGCAAAGAACATAGTTATAGGGTTTGCGAGGATGAACGGGCAGCCGGTCGGCATTGTGGGAAACCAGCCCAAGGTGCTTGCGGGATGTCTTGACATAGATGCATCCGTCAAGGCGGCCAGGTTCGTAAGATTCTGCGACGCTTTTAATATCCCCCTTCTTACTTTTGTCGATGTTCCGGGTTTTCTTCCGGGAACCTCTCAGGAATGGGGAGGAATCATAAGGCACGGAGCGAAACTGCTTTATTCGTACTGCGAGGCAACGGTTCCGAGAATTACCGTGATAACCAGAAAAGCCTACGGAGGCGCTTACGACGTCATGTCCTCAAAACATATAAGGGGAGACGTCAACCTTGCCTATCCCACGGCGGAAATCGCGGTTATGGGACCCGACGGAGCCGTGAACATAATTTCCCGGGGAGAAATAGCCGCTGCCGACGACCCGGACACGGAGAGAATCAGGCTTATTGAGGAGTACAAAAAGAATTTTGCGAATCCGTACCGCGCCGCGAGTCTGGGCTACATAGACGAGGTTATAAAACCCGAGGACACGAGGCCGAGAGTGATAGCGGCGCTTGATATGCTGAACGGAAAAAGACAGACGCTTCCCCCGAAAAAGCACGGGAATATTCCCCTGTGAAGCGGCCGGGTGAGAGAATGTTCAAAAAAATACTGATAGCAAACAGGGGAGAGATAGCGGTAAGAATCATCAGGGCCTGCCGGGAGCTCGGGATCGCTGCCGTAGCGGTCTATTCGGATGCCGACAGGGATGCTCTTCACGTCATGCTCGCAGACGAGGCCTACCATATAGGACCGTCAAAACCTTCTGAAAGCTACTTGGTCGGGGAAAAAGTGGTTGCGGCGGCCAAAGAATCCGGAGCCGAAGCCATACACCCGGGGTTCGGATTTCTTTCCGAAAACGATTCCTTCGCCGAACTGTGCGAGAAGGAGGGCTTGGTTTTCATAGGGCCTTCCCCGGAAGCGATAAGGCTTATGGGGGATAAAGTGACCGCGAGAAAAATAGCCAGAGAAGCCGACATTCCGCTCGTTCCCGGTTCTGAGGGGGCCGTGTCCGATGTTGAAGCTTCCAGGGTGGCGAGAAAAATCGGCTATCCGGTGATGATAAAGGCTTCTGCGGGCGGGGGCGGAAAGGGAATGAGACTCGTTAATTCCAAAGAAGAATTCGAGTCGTCCCTTCGGATGGCAAGAAGCGAGGCGTTTTCCTCTTTCGGGGATGATTCCGTTTTCATAGAAAAGTTCATTCAGACGCCAAGACACGTTGAAGTGCAGGTTCTTGGAGACAGGCACGGAAATCTGCTGCATCTTTTCGAGCGCGAATGCTCAATACAGAGACGTCACCAGAAGGTGATAGAGGAAGCTCCTTCGGGATTTATAAGTCAGAAGACCAGAAAAAATATGTGCGCGGTCGCCCTTCGCATATCAAAGGCGGTCGACTATTTCGGGGCCGGCACGGTCGAGTTCATAATGGATCAGGAGGAGAACTTCTATTTTCTGGAGATGAACACCAGGGTGCAGGTTGAGCACCCGGTCACGGAAATGATCACGGGAATCGATATCGTGAAGTGGATGATAAGGATAGCTTCGGGAGAAAAACTGCCTTTCAAGCAGTCTGCAGTAAAGATGCAGGGCCATGCTCTTGAGTGCAGGGTTTACGCGGAGGATCCCGCCGCCAATTTTCTTCCCTCTCCGGGTCCCCTTCACCACGTGCGCGCTCCCAGCGGTCCGGGAGTGAGGGATGATTCGTCGGTATACAGCGGCTGCGAGATAACGTCTTTTTACGACCCGATGCTGTCAAAGCTTGTTGTCTGGGCAAATTCCCGGGAGGATGCGGTGGACAGGATGCTTTCCGCCCTAAGGGAGTACGTGGTTCTGGGTGTGAGAACCAACCTCGGATTTCTCATCAGAATGATGCGGAACCCTGAGTTCCGCAAGGCGCAGATCGATACCGGTTTTATTGAAAGATATCCCGAACTTCTGGTGCCCGGGGAATCCGATCCTGAAGTTATACTGATGGCCGCCGCCGTTGCCATGGACGGCGGAGCGAGCCAAATTGTGCAGGGGAAAACCGCTGCCTCTTCAGGCTGGAAGCTTTTTGCCAGAAGGGCCGGCGTATCAGGTAATCCGCTTTTATGACGTACACTTTCAAACTTGGAAATAAGACCTACAAAGTAGGCTTTGAAGAAAGCGAAGGACTGAGCTTCTTCAGCATGGACGATGAGCAGAAGGAAATACAGTCCCTGCGTATAGACGAAAACACCTATTCGATTCTGGTTGACAACCGAAGCCTCACCGTAGGGATATTCAGGGAAGGAAAAAAAATACAGATTTTCCACGAGGGCGACCTCTACGAAGTGGAGGCCGTTTCAGGAAGGGACGCTTCCCAGGCAGAAGGCCCGGGCAGTCTTAACATAACGGCGCCGATGCACAGCAGAGTTGTGAAGATACTCAAAAAACAGGGAGACAGCGTCGAGGCGGGAGACAGCGTCATAGTTGTTGAAGCCATGAAGATGGAAAGCGAGCTTAAAGCCTCCGCTTCGGGCGAAATAAAGGAAGTGAGAGTCAAAGAGGGGCAAACGGTTGAAAAAGACGCCGTTTTGGTTGCCCTCTCCGATAGTGAGTAGTACTCGCCAGTACAGATTTTTTAAAGCCCGGTTTTAGAGCGGAGCTGAACGGTGCGCTGCAGGTCAGGCTGTCGTTAAACACAAGGGGGGGGGGAGAGTGTAGATGATTGGCAGAAAATTTAAATCCGGTTTAAAAGCGCTGTTGGGAACTTTCGCCGTATGTGCGGTTCTTTGTTTTGTCTCCTGCGATGATGAGGATAGCGACGAGGAGATTGCAATAGGAGTCGCCTTTCCTCTTACGGGGGAGTCGGAGACAATTGGCAGAAGCATGAAAAACGGCGTCGAGCTCGCCGTGGAGGAGATCAACGCGTCGGAGCTTCTCGGCGGGGCGGATCTGCGCCTGATATTTGAAGATACCCTGGGTACTCCTGACGGCGCGGAGAGCGCTTTTAGGAAGCTTATCAGCGAGGACGCAGTAAGCGCGATAATCGGTCCGTGGAGTTCAACTTCGGCGAAAAAAGCCGCTCCGGTCGCAAACGAAAACAAGGTGGTGGCCATAAGTCCGACCTCTTCGGCAAGTCCGGACGGGATCACCGCTCCCGGCGATTTCATATTCCGCACCTCCCTTACCGTGGACAAACTGGCGCCCGAAGCAGTAAGGAAAACCAAAGAAGCTTTCGGGTATTCAAAAGTGGCGACCATAGTCAACACAGCCGACACTTTCTCTGTGAGCGACAACGGCGAGGTGCTTGGGGAGCTTGCAAAGTACCCGGATCTGGAATTGGTGGAAGAGCAGAGTTTTGTCCGGGCAAAAAACGATCCGCTCCCCGATCTCACGGAGCAGCTGCGCGCCATAAGCGGCTCTGGTGCCGAAGTGGTATTTATTTCGGCGCTTTCGCCAGGGCGCGTGGGAATAATAGCTAGCGCCCGAGAGATGGGCATAACGATTCCCCTGGTCGCAACCGGCCTCACTGTGACGAACGTATCTGATGCCGAGAAGATGCTTGAAAGGTCGACCGAGGGTGCTGTTTCAGTTGGGGGCTGGGCACAGGACGGCACGCCCCAGAGCATGGATTTCACCGAGAAATACAGGGTGAAATACCAGGAGGAAGCCGACGCGTTCTCATCACGCTCCTACTCTTGCACCAGGATACTGGCCGCCGCCATCTCGCGCGCGCCGACCTCCGGCCCGGAAGATATAAGGGCGGCTCTACAGATGATCGGTCCGGAATCCCCTCTGGAAGACACTATTTTCGGGGAATTTCATTTTGACGAAAACGGAGACGGTGTCTACTCCCCGGTGGTAAGGGTAATCCGAAACGGCAGGTTTGAAACCCTAAGGTAATCTCGCCGTGCGGGCCTGTGAGCATGGTTTTGATGAGCGTTTGAAACGGGAATTTTCGGGAAGTATGGATGTGTGCCTGAGGACTTCGGGATGAAAAAGATAACTGCATTTATGTTTGCTGCCACAGCTTTTGTGCTGCTGTTTTTTGTTTCTTCTTCCTGTGGTCAGAACGGAACCGAGCAAGTCCGAGTCGGTGTGGCTGTTCCCCTCACTGGCCCGCTTTCCTCAAACGGCCTGCAGATGAGAAACGGTATGGAGCTTGCCCTTGGGGAAATCAACGGATCGCCTCTGCTTGGCGGGAAAGAAATCAGGTTCATAGTTGAGGATTCCGAGGGTACCCCCGACGGCGCCGAAAGGGCATACACAAAACTTGTTGAGCGGGACGGAGTGGTTGCCGTTCTCGGTCCTTTTACGTCTAGTGCCACCGAAAGAATCATTTCGGTCGCCGACGAAAACGGAGTTGTGGCTTTCAGTCCCACGTCCGCGGCGTCCGGTCTCAGCGCCAGAAGCGAATTTGTCTTTCGCGCATCCCTGACCGTCGGCCCGCTTGTGCAGGCCGGAGTTGCGCTTACCAAAGAGCATCTGCGTTACAGCAACGTAGCCGTGATAGTGAATGAAGCTGATTCTTTCTCCTCAAGCAACCACGAAAAGGTAAAACAGGAGCTTCAAAAGCACGGCGTCAGGATCGTGAGCGAACAGACTTATTCTCGACAAACCGGTGCGCTTCCCGATCTGACCAGCCAGCTAAGCGAAATAATGAATGCCGTTCCGGCTCCCGAGGCTCTTTTCATATCAGCTCTGGCTCCGGGCCGCAGAGGAATTATGATTCAGGCCCGCCAGCTCGGAATAAACATTCCTTTTCTGGTTACACTGTCTACTCAGGATGATGTGAGAGAAGCCGCGGATGCGGCGGAGGGCGCTATTACCTTTACGACCTGGATTGCGGACATTGACACGTCTGAGAACCGCAGATTTCTTAAGAATTTCCGGGCAGAATACGGCGAACCCGATGCTTTCGCCGCTCTGTCCTACGTATCTGCTTATATACTGGCCGAAGCCATCGCCGGCGCCTCTTCAGCCGACCGAGGGGATGTACGCGACGCAATGGCCGATATCAGGGCGGACACGCTTTTGGGCGATTTTCATTTTGATCCTCACGGGGATGCGGTTTACGAACCGGTTGTGGGGATAGTGGAGAACGGAAAGTTCAGACTCTTCGCAGAACAGTTAAACTAAACAGCGGGGGCTGGTCAGCCCCCGGAAAATTTTTATCAGGCGGCGGACACCGCAGCGTGATTCTCAAACTGTCATCATGAAAAGATCAAAGCAATTTTTTCTGATTCTCTGTGTCTTTGCTTTTATTTCCTGCGGTTCGGGAAACAAAACCCCCGAAGTTGCGGATATTTCCCGCAAGGACACGCTTAACATAAATATCGGCACCGAACCTCCCACGCTTGACTGGTCTCTGGCCACCGACGGCACATCTTTTACAATCATAGAGAACATAATGGACGGTCTTGCGGAGTTTGATGAAAAATATGAACCCGTACCCGCCCTCGCCCGAAGCTGGAGCGTAAGCGAGGATGGAAGGACGTATACTTTTAAAATAAGAAAAGAAATTCTCTGGACAGACGGGGTGCCGCTTCAAGCTGGTGACTTTCTTTATTCATGGAAAAGGATTCTTAAGCCCGAAACCGCCGGGAGCTACGCCTATTTTCTTTTTGACATAAAAAACGCAAGAGAGTTCAACTCAGGGGAGATAAAGGATTTTAGCAAAGTCGGGGTAAAGGCCCCGGATGCGCATACTCTTGTTGTTACTCTTGAAAAGCCGAGGGCCTATTTTTTGAGTCTGGTTACTTTCATGTCCACTTTTCCGATGAGAAAGGACATTGTTGAGAAATACGGAACCAGGTGGACTGAAGCCGCAAACATAGTGACTCTTGGACCTTACAGGTTAAAGGAATGGAAGCATCATAAGGAAGTTCTTATCGAGGAGTATGAAGACTACTGGGGAGAGAAGCCCAGAGGCGCCAAGAAGGTAAAGATGATAATGAACGAGAATCCCGTATCCACTCTCGCACTTTATGAAAGCGGCGAGCTTGATTTTCTCGACAGCAAGGGGATTCCGCTGCTTGAAGTTCCAAGGATTATGAAGCTTCCGGATTTTAAACAGACCGTGGTTTTTAGAAACAACTACATAGGGTTTAACACTAAAAAAGCCCCGTTTGACAACCCTCTTGTGAGAAAAGCTTTTGCAAGCTCCATAGACAGGGAAAGTCTGGCCGGACTGCTCCAGGGGGCTGGAGTGCCTTTAACTTCGTGGATACCGATCGACATGCTTGCCCAAAATCCCCGCATCGGTATTTTGTTTGATGTGACCAGGGCAAGGAAACTTCTTGAGATGGCCGGCTATCCGGGCGGAGAGGGTTTTCCGAAGACTTCCTTTCTTTATCCGGATACCGGAAACAACAGAATTGTGGCCGAAGCCTTTCAGAGCATGTGGAAGGAGCACCTTGGCATTGAAGTCAGGCTTGTGAACCAAGAATGGACCGTCTATCTTAGCACGCTCAGAACGGACCCTCCACCCGTATACAGGGCCGGATGGCAGGCGGATTTCCCGGACCCTCACAATTTCATGAATCTGTTTGAGTGCGGAAGCGGAAATAATCGTACCGGGTGGTGCAATCCTGAGTACGATCGATTAGTGGAGAAGGCAGCGGGGACTCTGGACAGCGGGCAGAGAAGGGATCTTTACAACAGTGCCCAGAAAATTCTTACGGAAACCGACGTCCCGATAGTTCCTTACCTTAACTCGGTTCAGCAGACCATGATCAAACCTTACGTGAAAGGGCTTGAACCTGACCGTATGAATTTTCTTTACTTCAGCAGAATAGAGTTTGCGGACCATGCCACATCCGGCGGGCGCTGACACAGAAGTCGGATTAATTTATAATTC
This sequence comes from Thermodesulfobacteriota bacterium, assembly GCA_965200595.1. Lineage (GTDB taxonomy): Bacteria > Desulfobacterota_D > UBA1144 > Nemesobacterales > Nemesobacteraceae > Nemesobacter. Next base: position 313,539 of record CBDAUE010000005.1, read on the forward strand.
TTCTGTTTTTTCCGAACAGCTTTGCTATCATCAGTCCTGCCAGAAACCCGGCGATGAGACCTTCAATGACAATGACCCCCACGTAGGGAGTTGGGAATCCAAACCAGTTCCAGTAAGGAAAGTGGCTTATAAAACCTATAGCCGCTCCCAGCAGGGAAACAAACCCTACCCGTCTCCAGTAACTCAGGCCAGCTGTCTGAGAGAGCAGATAGACGATGATCAGAACGCCTATGAGGTCGCCGACGAACTGGGTCAGAAGCTGCTTTGACATGTCCGGGGCGTAGCCCTGAGGGAGAACGTTTCCTGACTTCCGCACTTTTGTAACGTAAGTACCTGATATTACACAAGCGGGTTCCCGCTTGTACACTACACAAGAGCTTTTAAGATGTTTATTAGTCAGCCGGGAGTCCCCGGTCTGTTTTTACCAGGAATCCGCAAGCATGGTCTGCCTGCTGAGCACCGCTCCCACAGCGGAGTAAAGAGATCTCTGCTCCGTGGTGCCCTGAGAAGGTATCAGATACCTCTTATTGGTTCCCCTGTCCACCACCAGGGACGCCTCAACCCTGCCAAGTTCTGACAGTATGGCCCCTTCACTCATCGGTTCCTTTCCCCCATGATAACAGTTGTGCCTGAACCTCAGTATGCGAAGCAGTACGAATGCCGTAAAACAGATGGCCATGTGAGCCTCCACTCTCCTTTGAGTCCAGTGAAACACAGGCCTTACAGCCATTGTGTGCTTCATGACACGAAACCCTTCTTCTATCTTCCATAACTCCCCGTAACAGTCGTATATCCTGGAGGCATCGTATTTGTCAGCAGGAAGACTGGTCCATACCCCGTGAGGACCGTCAAACTTCTCATCCCTCTCCACCGCTTCGGTGTCTACAGACACGGCCCCCGCTTCCACCTTGATGAACCTGCCCCTGCGTCCATTGCCCTTTATCCCCCCTGCTATCCTTCTCTCAAGTTTCTTTAAAGCCTCTTCCCTGTCCTGCGAGTCTTTCCTCGCTCTCTTCTCGCAGTGACGCAGAACAAGCCTCCGTCCTCCCACTTCCATATCCCCAAGTCTTTTACCTTCCCCTATCTCTTTCCAGTCACTGTGTGAGAATACCTTCTCGCTGTCCTCCTCGGACATCCCCCGAAGCCTTGCCGCTACAACCCACTCATACTTATTGCGCTTTAAGACCTCAAGATTCTTTTTGCTCATCATCCCCGCATCCCCCACAAACACCACCCTTTCAAGCTTGATCCTCTTCTTTAACCCCTCTATAGCAGGCTCAAGAGTGCTTACATCAGATGTGTTCCCCGGAAACAGCTCATAACCCAAGGGAAGTCCGTCTTTGGTCTGAAACAGTCCCAGCACCACCTGAACCCTGTGAGGCTTCCCGTCCTTGCTCCACCCCTTCCTTCGAAGATCGTCTTGCGTGTCGCTTGCAAACGAAAGGGTTGTAACATCGAAAAACACAACTTCAACCTTTCCTTCAAAAAGTCCCATAACTTCTTTGCTAACAATGCTCTGAAGCTTCTCAGTACGCTTCTCGTCAACCTTGTCCATCATCCTGTACAGCTTGTCCACAGACACTTCCATTCCAAATTCCCGAGACAGCTTCGCATGGGCTCTTTTGCTCTTCCCAGGTGCCGCAAGACGCATAAGCACTGCCTGACGGAACAGCCTGCCCGCCATCTTGTTTCTCGCTCCCCATATCCTGTCAAACCCAAGCTGACTGTACAGTTCTCCAAACACTTCATGAAACCCAAGATTGTAACGAGCCTCCTCTTCAAGCAATCGGGCATCAGCTATGGGCAGGGGTTTGTCCTTCTGCTTTGTTCTTCTAAGCTTTATCAGCTTCTCAGCAGTGTCTTCAGCGGGGAACAGTGTGGGCTGTACGCTCTGTTCAAGACGGTTCTTCTCCACATGTGCAGCTCGCACAAGAGCGTCAAGAGGTTCTCCCGGGGGAGCGGAGCCCATGTGACGCACTACCTTCTGGCGTGGCTCACCCTTTGAGTTCCTGTAGGAATGCACTATCTGCACCGATATGTTGACTGTGGTCTGGCGTTTTAGCTGTTTTACGAACATGTTGAATATTATAAGGGAAAGCGGAGGCGATGTCGAGCACAAAATTAGACTGAGCACTACAAAACGATTTGAAGCAGGCTGAAAATCAATATCAAGTAATTACAGGTACTTACGAAACTTCAAAGGCCCGACTTAAAAAAACATGCTGAAGTCAGGAAAAAGGAGAAAATCTTTTCGCTAGGATAACAGACAGAGGCGAATAGGCTGCTTCCCCCTAAACCCGCTCTTCAATTTGTTTTTCTTACAGCGGATTTTGTTGCGGTGACTTCCTGAAAGTTCAGCGATTGAGGGAATTATAGCGATAATTAGACAAACTTAGCAGGAGGTCATTTGCTAAGCTAAGGGACTGCTATTTCTTCACCTTGATTTTTCTTGAGGCTTGAAGGTCTCTGTCCGCATTGCGGAAGATTGCCTTTGCCAGTTCCTCCGGCGTTGTGTCTATGCGGGGTATCTTCCGGATCTCGGGTCTGCCTCGGGGATTTTTAATCCGGGATTTGTTCTTTTTCATGATTCTTACCCAAGGGTGTTTTTCATTCTCAGGGCAATGATAACAGCAATTCAAGATACAAGCTCTTTATAGGGAAGCTTCTTGCCAACCAACCCCTTGGCCAACAGCGCCATCTGCTCTATAGTGTCCATCTCTCTTGCATTATGCCTGCCCGCAAACTCCGTAACATAGCGGTCCAGATGTTTCTCGCTCATGTGATGGTAAGTTCCGTAGTACCCTCTGTTCAAAGCAGCCCAGAAGGATTCCACGCCGTTTACATGGGCTTTTTCTCTTACATACTCTCCCACACTGTGATTAACCGCTTCATGTCTGTAGTTCTTCTTCCCAAGACCCATATACCCCCTGTTCTGATCGGTGTATACCGTAGAACCTTCTTTCACAGCCTCCTCTACCATGCGTTGAAGTGTGATGCTCGATACCGGCCTAGTCACTTTTGCCCTGATCTTGCTGCCCCCACGCTCCTTAATGGCAACTACAGGTATCTTGTCTTGAGTCCCCGCCCCCATCATCCTGGGTTTTTTCGACCTGTGCATATTGCCATACTTCCCGCCCATATAGGTTTCGTCCACCTCCACCGCTCCGCCCAGCTTCTCATCCCTTATCCATCCCTGCCTTATCTTCTCCCTGCCTTATCTTCTGAGCTAAAGTCCATGCCGTTGACTGAGCTATCCCCAAATCCCTGTGAAGCTTCATGCTGGACACGCCTTTAAGATTTGTTGTCATCAAGTACAAAGCCACCACCCACTTGCGCAATGGCGTCTTGCTGCTTCTCATTACAGTTCCAGTCCTCACACTGAAATACTTTCGGCAATCCTTGCAGTGATAAGGCATTTTATGCTTCGCCCCGGCAGTACGAGTCCCTGCGCAGTGCGGACAATGCCTCTGCCCGTTCGGCCAGCGCTGATCCTCAAACCACTTTGTCGCAGATCCCTCATCGGGAAACATCTCAAGCAGTTCCATAACCCCTATTCCTTTTCTGTGAAACCTTCCAGGGGCCTTGTACTTCCTCTCAGACATTCCCTAAAGAGGTGGTCCCCTTTTTTAGACAGCATTTTTGTTTTCTTAAGTGTATTCCCACCAACGCATAACCATCTTTAAGACTCCCAAAACCATAAACTCTCTGCTCTGTTTGTCTCATTGCTTCAAGCCACATTCTTCTGTGCTGTCCCAAGACCATAGTAAACCTCATCCGGTGTTTTCATTCCAAGCCCCTGATGTGGTCTTTTTTCATTGTAAAAATCTATCCACTTCCCTATACCTGCCTTTGCCGAGGCAACGGATTCATATGCCATCAGATACACTTCCTCGTACTTAACACTTCTCCAAAGCCTCTCCACAAAAACATTGTCTCTCCAGCTTCCCTTGCCGTCCATGCTTATCTTTATATCTCTGTCTTTAAGAACTCCCGTAAACTCTTCACTTGTGAACTGACTTCCTTGATCGGTGTTGAATATCTCGGGCTTATCATACTTGTAAAGCGCTTCTTCCAGAGCCTCCACGCAAAAACTGCTGTCCATTGTGTTAGACACTCTCCAGCTAAGAACCTTGCACGAGTGCCAGTCCATTACCGCACACAGATACACAAAACCCCTGCTCATCTCTATATACGTTATGTCTGCCGCCCATACCTGCCCGGGAAGCTCTACAGTCTTCCCCCGCAGCAGATACGGGTATATCCTGTGCTCTGCTCCCCCTTTCTTTGTAGTCTGGGGGCCGGGAGCAAGCCCTCGTATCCCCATAAGCCTCATAACACGCTTTCTGCCCACCTGTACGCCCTGTGCCTTAAGGGCGTACACCATCCTTCTTGAACCCTTAAACGGATACTTAATGTAGATCCTGTCAATCTTCTTCATAATCTCTTCGTCCTGCGGGGATACCCCCACAGGTTTGTAGTAAATATTTGAGCGATTTATATCCAGCAGTTTGCACTGCCTTACCAAAGAAAGTGCCCGGCCGCGCACTACCAACTTCTTGCGCCGCTGCCGACCGAGCGCCTTTGATAAAAAATCGTTCTCCAGCGTCAGCTGGCCCACCTTGGATTCAAGCTGGTTTACGTACTTGCTCTCGCCCGCCGCCTTGCTGCCCGCCCCCTGGCCGAACACTTTGTCCGCGGCGTTGCCGAGCTGCTTCTTCTTCCACATGCTTATCTGATTGGGATGAACCTCAAACTGCCGGGCAAGCTCCGCTACTGTCTTGTCTCCTTTTACCGCCAAAAACGCTACCTTTGCCTTGAACTGCGGTGAATGATTACGTCTTTTACTCTTCATTATGTACCTCCTGTATACTCTTTTAGAATACCAAGGAAATACACTTAAGGTGCTGTCTGATTTTTGGGGTCCACTTCTTAACACTCCTTAATTACTCTATTTACCTGTCTAATATATTAACTAAAATAGAGAAAATACCAAGGTTCTAGAAAAAGCTTTTAGGGCTTTGTCTAATTATCGCTATAATTCCCACCGTTTTGGGAGAGATTCGCACAGTGCAATGAGGAGGAGAAAGAGCCGGCAACACCGGTTGAAGACATGCAGAGGAGGCTTGGAACATCCGCAGGCAAAAAGATGTACTCAAAACGCAAGTCAACGATAGAGCCTGTGTTCGGAATAATAAAGCAGGTGATGGGATTCCGGCAGTTTATGGTGCGGGGGCTTGAAGCTGTGCGCGGAGAGTGGAATCTTGTGTGCATAGGGTACAACCTGAAGAGAATGTATGCGTTGAAGGGCTGACAAAGAGGTGAGAGAGCAGAGAATATTGGGGATTTGAGGTAAAAACAGCTCCCCGAAGCTTAGCTGAACCTCCAAAATCAAGGATTTTTGCCGATATGACTTTCACCAGCTCTGAATCAGTTGGATTTCCCCTCAATTGTTCGCTAAGAGCGACAGACTCCTAGGAGATGGGTTACATTTATTTGGAGTCCAACTGGTGGATAATTAGCAAGAGAACTTCTGTGCTGGTGGAACCCAATGCCTGTGTTAAATCGGCGGCTTGGCATGCCTTACTTTCTTGATTTTTTCGTACCCTTACTAACTGTTGGAATAGGATTGGCTGTACTATTTCAAAGTGGGATAAATGATATAAAGCAAGATATCAGGGGAGATTGAAACACACTAAACGGAGTTCGGCAACATGTGTCCGATGTTAAAGTCGAATTGAAAGCTCGATTAGGGTGGATAGGAGGTTTCCTTTCAGCAAGGTCTAATATCCCTGATGAGCAAACATATAGATTCAGGGCTTTCGGGGGAGATGAGTCATGAGCGTAGTTGAAAAAGGGCCTTGGTCAGATAAGCAACAAAAAGTGCCTCCTGTCAGATGGAGTTGGGAAACTGGAACCTTCTCTGTTTCTTTAAGTGGATTGAAAGGTTTTGAAGGTTTCAGAAAAGACGTTATTGAAGCAGAGTGGACTCCTCCGGTTCTATCAATAGTCCGAATTAGAGAAGCCAACACCGAAGATTGGAGTATTGGCTTTATAACACCTCTAAATGGATGTAGGTTTGAAGGTCTAAAACCAGACACCGACTATGAAATAGAGGTTAAGACTAAAAACGAACATGGAATCAGTCCGCCGGCCTTTGTTAAATTTCGCACGGGAAAAGAGGGTATTGCGGGTGTCTCTGCATGAGGAATAGCAACTTTTTGCCGTATACCCCTCAAACTGGTTTGTCCTGACCATCTGATGATATGTTGCTTGGCCCATTTTATCTCAGAAGTGGACCCCAAAAATCAGACAGCACCTTAAGTGTATTTCCTTGGTATTCTAAAAGAGTATACAGGAGGTACATAATGAAGAGTAAAAGACGTAATCATTCACCGCAGTTCAAGGCAAAGGTAGCGTTTTTGGCGGTAAAAGGAGACAAGACAGTAGCGGAGCTTGCCCGGCAGTTTGAGGTTCATCCCAATCAGATAAGCATGTGGAAGAAGAAGCAGCTCGGCAACGCCGCGGACAAAGTGTTCGGCCAGGGGGCGGGCAGCAAGGCGGCGGGCGAGAGCAAGTACGTAAACCAGCTTGAATCCAAGGTGGGCCAGCTGACGCTGGAGAACGATTTTTTATCAAAGGCGCTCGGTCGGCAGCGGCGCAAGAAGTTGGTAGTGCGCGGCCGGGCACTTTCTTTGGTAAGGCAGTGCAAACTGCTGGATATAAATCGCTCAAATATTTACTACAAACCTGTGGGGGTATCCCCGCAGGACGAAGAGATTATGAAGAAGATTGACAGGATCTACATTAAGTATCCGTTTAAGGGTTCAAGAAGGATGGTGTACGCCCTTAAGGCACAGGGCGTACAGGTGGGCAGAAAGCGTGTTATGAGGCTTATGGGGATACGAGGGCTTGCTCCCGGCCCCCAGACTACAAAGAAAGGGGGAGCAGAGCACAGGATATACCCGTATCTGCTGCGGGGGAAGACTGTAGAGCTTCCCGGGCAGGTATGGGCGGCAGACATAACGTATATAGAGATGAGCAGGGGTTTTGTGTATCTGTGTGCGGTAATGGACTGGCACTCGTGCAAGGTTCTTAGCTGGAGAGTGTCTAACACAATGGACAGCAGTTTTTGCGTGGAGGCTCTGGAAGAAGCGCTTTACAAGTATGATAAGCCCGAGATATTCAACACCGATCAAGGAAGTCAGTTCACAAGTGAAGAGTTTACGGGAGTTCTTAAAGACAGAGATATAAAGATAAGCATGGACGGCAAGGGAAGCTGGAGAGACAATGTTTTTGTGGAGAGGCTTTGGAGAAGTGTTAAGTACGAGGAAGTGTATCTGATGGCATATGAATCCGTTGCCTCGGCAAAGGCAGGTATAGGGAAGTGGATAGATTTTTACAATGAAAAAAGACCACATCAGGGGCTTGGAATGAAAACACCGGATGAGGTTTACTATGGTCTTGGGACAGCACAGAAGAATGTGGCTTGAAGCAATGAGACAAACAGAGCAGAGAGTTTATGGTTTTGGGAGTCTTAAAGATGGTTATGCGTTGGTGGGAATACACTTAAGAAAACAAAAATGCTGTCTAAAAAAGGGGACCACCTCTCGCCTCGCGGCACTTTGTTTTGCGGCAAAAAGCTTATATAATTGACAATGAGGGTTGTGAATGCGAAAAAACACAGTGCAAGTGCAGCATGGAAAATCTAAAACACATACTTAAAGGCAAGGGCAGCAGCGTATGGTCCATAGGACCGGATGAGACTGTATACAGAGCCCTTCAGATGATGGCGGAGAAGGAAATAGGCGCTCTGCTCGTGCTTGACGGAGAAAAGATCGTCGGGATATTCTCCGAGCGGGACTATGCAAGAAAGGTCATTCTCCAGGGGAGGTCTTCTGCAAACACAAAAATAAGCGAACTCATGATAACGGAAGTTATCTACGCCTCACCTGACGATTCTATCCAGGAGAGCATGGCCATCATGTCGAAGAACAAGATAAGGCACCTTCCGGTAATAGAAGACGGGAAGCTTTGCGGGATTGTGACGGGCAACGACATCATAAATCACATTATCTCCAGTCAGAAGTCTGAGATCGAGGCGCTCAAAAAATATATAACCGGAGGCTACTGAGCCTCTTCCGAATCAGCCTTGCGCAGTCAGCTGCTCCTGAATCCTCTCGCACTCAGAGTGGAAGCTCTTGGCGGCTTCAAGAAACTCTATTGCTTTTGACGCCGAAGCCTCTCCATCTCTGTACTCCCCGAAGCGGCGCAGGACTTCAAGCCATTTTTTGTCGGTCTCCCCGGTTCTTACAATAAGGTTTTCAAACTCCCACATCGTCTGCTCCGGAGTAAACGGATCAACAAGCTTGGTATAGAGAGGAACATGGGCGCTGTCCGAACACGCAAGGTACAGTTCCTTTATGCACGCCTCGTACTCACCGTGGAGAAAAAGAGCCTGTGCCTGCTCAAGACGTCTTTGGGCATCGGAGAAGACCGGGATTTTTTCCTCTACCGTAACCCCCGCACACTCCCCTCTCACTCCCTGCTGAACGGCAAACTTTTTCTCTTCGTGTCCCCAGTCGGTGTAAAAATCGGGATCATCCCCGTAGGAGGGAATTTCATTGAACTCAGAAACCGCTTCCTTTATGTACTTTGCCCCGAGCCTTTTCATAGTGAGGTCAAAATGCTCACCGTCTTCTTTTTCCCTCTTGTATATCTCAAGCAGTCTCTGCACAACTTTGGGAGCGTTTCTGGTCGGGATCTTGGTAACCGGCATAGCAAGGCGCGAGTCGTCTCCGTAAAATCCGCCGCCGAGAAAAAGCATCTCCGCCGGAACGCTTCTTCCTTCTTTAGTTATGGACGCTCCCTGGAACCCTATGCTGGCCGAAACATGCTGAGCGCAGGCGTTGGGACAGCCGGATATCTTGATCCTGAGATCCCCCAGAGTCTCCTTGTATTTCCCAAGACCGTTATCCATCATGCCGGTGAGTTTGGTCGCAAGGCCTTTGGCCGAAGTAATGCCCAGACGGCAGGTGTCGGCACCCGGGCAGGCGGTTATATCTTCCAAAGTGTCCGCACCTGAACCGGAAAGGCCCACATCTTTTAGTTCTGCGTAAAGAGAAGGAAGAGCCTCATCAGGAACCCATCTTGCCACGAAATTTTGCTGGATGGTTATCCTTATTGAACCGTCCGCATAAGAGTCTGTCATGTCCGCAAGAGCCCTTGCCGTATCGGAAGGAACGTCTCCCAGAAGCACTCTTATGTTAACGATCGAATACCCGTCGATCCCCGCCGGTGAAACGTTTTTTTGCCGCCACTCCGCAAAACCCGGGTCACCCTTCACCCAGCCGGGAGCCTCGGGAAGATCCTGTCCGTTCAACCCGGGGGTTTCGTGTTCCCGGTCAATCGCCTCAAGATAGTCGTTCCAGGAAGGATCAATCTCCAGTGAAGCCCTTTCCTGTTCGACTATCTCTTTGAACTTCTCAAAACCGAGTTTTCTCACAAGAAACTTCATTCTGGCCTTCATTCTCACCTTTCTCTCGCCGTACCTGCCAAACACCCTGACGACCGAAGCGGAAAAAGGTATCATCTCCTCAACCGGCATGAATTCCGTCCAAAGATGTCCGAGCGAAGGGGAAGCGCCAAGCCCGCCGCCGACGTAGACCTGAAAGCCGCGCTTTCCGTCCTCTTCCCTTACCCTGGAGCGGAAGCCCAGATCGTGAATGCGCACTCCCGCGTTATCGATATCCGGATTGCTCTCAAAGCAGACCTTGAATTTTCTTCCCATGTTCTGGCATATGGGGTTTCGGAGCATAAACTCTTTAAACGCCTCGGCGTAAGGAGTCACATCGAAGGTTTCGGTGGGAGAAGCCCCGGTTATCGGAGAAGCCGTTACATTTCTTACCGTGTTGCCGCAGGCTTCACGCGTGGTGATCCCCGCGCTCGCAAGATCTCTCATCATATCGGGAACCGTTTCAAGGCTGAGATAGTAAAGCTGGGCGTCCTGACGGGTCGTAAGGTGAAAGAAGCCGCTTGCGTACTTGTCCGAAACATCGGCAAGCTTTCTGAGCTGAGCGGAACTCAGCTTCCCGTAGGGAATCTTTATCCTCTGCATCTGGACTCCTTCCTGGCGCTGTGCATACACTCCCAGCTGGAGTCTTATCTTCTGAAACTTCACCTCGCTTATCTTCCCGTTCATGTAGTCGGAGATCTGCTGTTCAAACTCATCGATCTCATCTTCTACGAGTTTGGGAAGAACTAGGGGGTTTTCATCCATTTTTCTGGCTCCGCAACGTAAAATCCGTTTATATCTTTTCGTATCCTAACATAAAACAGTTTTTTTGAAAATCAACCCTGTGCGCTCTGAGACAGAAGCCAAGTCTCAATCACAAGGAGAATATAAGCGATTTCCCGCTCCGCAAGCTTTGTTTCCTTGGGGATTCCGTGCCACTTAAGAAGGCAGCCGCGACAGCATGTGGCCGTTGCGTGCTGCGCGCGAAACACGGGATGTCCGCCCCATGGAGTCTGTTTCCCGTCGTTAGGGGGCAGCGCGGGAGCAAGCCTCTTTTCAACAAAGCCCCTTCCGTGCGAAAGCACCCGGGAGAGTCCTTTTTGCCTGAGATAAACAGCTTCTTTGGCATTAAGCCTGAACCCGGAACGGAACCGGGAGCGGCCCAGCTTTCTGAAAACACTCTCCAGACGCTGCTTTTCCCTGTTTTCTGCCCTATGCATTTAACAAATTCAGTGCCTTTGCTCCCTGGAGAAAAAATCCCGCATCCGCAAAAGCACCTGTTCTGTATTCCCGGAAAAAAACCTGCTCTCCGCAACGGAGTTTATAAAGAATCTCCCGTAGTACTTCGACACTATACGCCTGTCAAGAACCATAACGACGCCCCGGTCCGTCTTGGTGCGTATGAGTCTTCCGAATCCCTGTTTGAATCTGAGCACCGCATGGGGAAGTATGTACTCGCGAAACGAATCAATCTCCTGTTTTTTCATGTACTCGATTTTCGCCTCCGTAACCGGGTCCGTCGGGACCTTGAACGGAAGTCTGCATATGACGACCATTCTGAGAGAGTCCCCCGGAATGTCTACTCCTTCCCAGAAACTGTCGGTTGCGAAAAGCACCGAATTCCCAAGCGTTTTGAATTTCTCAAGCAGAGTGCTCCTGGGCATTTCTCCCTGCCTGAAAAGACTGACCGGAACAGACCCGATGCCCTCGAGGATTCTTGCCGTTTTTTCATAAACCCTGTTAAGCGAGGAATAAGAGGTGAAAAGGACAAGAGCGTTTCCGTTCGTTACGGAGATGGATTCTGAGAGTATCTGCGCAATGGAGTCTTCGTAGCGCTCGCTGCCGGGTTCCGGCATGTCTGACGGGACCAGCAGCAGAGACTGCGTTTGGAAGTCAAACGGTGAATCAATTATAAGTCCCCTGAATCTTTTGTTATCGGAAAGCCCGACGTTTTTCTTCTGGAAATCAAAATTCTTATCCACGGCAAGCGACGCGGAGGTCATAACAACGGTTTTGGTTTTCGAGTAGAGCTTTTCGTCAAGCTCCCCGGATATGTCAAGCGGAGAAAGGTTTATGGAGCAGGAAACCGCCGCGCGTCTGCGGCTTCCCTCAAACCACCTTATATAACTCTCTTCCTGCTTGCCGAAAAACCTTCCTGTGGCTTCTCGGAAGGTAAGGGATTTCTTAGCTATGCCTCCGAGTTCAGCCGTGAGCTTTATGTGGGAATCCCCGCGCGGGGAGCTCTCGACCACTTCCAAAATGTGGGCAATCTCTTTTTCAAGGGAAAAAAGAGTTTTTTCAAGCGCCCTGAAGCGTTCTTCCACGGCAGGCCATTTCTCATGCAGCACGACCTGTTCTGTGAGTCTAAGACTCATCGCCGTCTCACCTGAAAGCTCCACCCCAAAAGCGTAAAGCGAATCAAAAACCTGTTCACTTACGGCCTCTACACTCTCAACGGCCTTGGCAAGCGCATCTTCGGAGCGTTCGAATACTTTTCTTAGGGTTGAATCTTTTTCCTTCCGAGCGAGATTGGATATGTAGGATATAAGCCCCTTTTCCTCGTTTTTGCGGGAACGGAGCTTTGATAGGGTCCTCGCTATCCCTCCCTTGCTGAGCTTCATGCTGAAATGCGAAGTGGCCGCCTCGGCGATATTGTGCGCCTCGTCGAAAACGACCTTCGCGTAGCGTGGAATTATCCCGAAATCCGAATCGGGTCCCGAATCTCCTTTTATCGCAATATCGGAAAAAAGCATGTGATGGTTGGCGACCAGCACCGATGCTCTCGAAAGCTCTTTTCGCGACCTGAAAAAAAAGCAGTTCGAATAATGGGGACACTTGGCCCCGGGGCAGCTCTCGCTCTCCGCAGACACTCTGTCCCACACATCGTCAGGAGGCGTGAACGCAAGATCGGAAAGTGAGCCGTCCCTGGTGGTTTTGGCCCACTCAAGCACATCCTTCATGGAGCCCCTTTGCTCATCGTCTATGAAATCCAATAGATCCTGCCCGACAGCTTCCCCGCGGAGAAGACAGAAGTAGTTTCTCATTCCCTTAACGAGAGCGTAATCAAATTTCTTCGGAAAAAGATTCCTAAGGAGGGGAAGATCCTTGTTTATCAGCTGTTCCTGAAGATTGACGGTGTTTGTTGAAACCAAAACCCTCTCAGTGTTGGCAATTGACCAGAGAATCGAGGGGATGAGATAGGAGAGAGTTTTTCCGGTCCCCGTGCCGGCCTCTATCATTGAGAGATGTTCGTCATTGAAAGCATCGATTACGTTTGAGAGAACTTCGAGCTGTTCGTCCCTGTGTTCGTACTTCTCTCCGAGGACACGGGCCACGGGACCTGCTGGCAGAAGATACTCTCTTGCGGATTCATTCTTGATGCGCACAGCCTCCCCGAGAACAAAAGGCTCAATAACCACGTATACACTCTTGACCTCGCTGTCCACTATGTAGAAACCGACACCTTTGTTTCCGAAAGCCGAAGCTACTGCCACATCCTGAGATGAAGGCTCAAGTTTGCCCGAGGGATGATTGTGCACAACAACGTCCCCCGTTTTTGCAGCATCAAGGATGGCCGGAACCGCCTGACGGTTACCGCGCGCAAGGACTTTAACATCAAAGACCAGAGAGTCTTCGTTTACCTTGCCGACGAAAAAAACCTCGTTTCCGTGGGCCTCGGTTATTGCCTCTCGGATGAATCCTGCAGCCTCGCGGGTAAAATAGTTCTCAATCATATCCACTTAAGTTTACACAGAGGTTTTAATAACAAAACTTCCCGGCAGATGTTGTCTTGCCCTTTGGGCTTCGGTGGCCTGTTTTGCATGTCGTGGAGGGATGGCCGAGCGGTTTAAGGCGCTGGTCTCGAAAACCAGTGGGGTCCTTGCGGCCCTCGTGGGTTCGAATCCCACTCCCTCCGCCAATTCAAATGTCCTGTTAAAAAGAGGGGTCCATCCCAACAAGAAGTGGACCCCAAAAATCAGACAGCATCTTAAGTGTATTTCCTTGGTATTCTAAAAGAGTATACAGGAGGTACATAATGAAGAGTAAAAGACGTAATCATTCACCGCAGTTCAAGGCAAAGGTAGCGTTTTTGGCGGTAAAAGGAGACAAGACAGTAGCGGAGCTTGCCCGGCAGTTTGAGGTTCATCCCAATCAGATAAGCATGTGGAAGAAGAAGCAGCTCGGCAACGCCGCGGACAAAGTGTTCGGCCAGGGGGCGGGCAGCAAGGCGGCGGGCGAGAGCAAGTACGTAAACCAGCTTGAATCCAAGGTGGGCCAGCTGACGCTGGAGAACGATTTTTTATCAAAGGCGCTCGGTCGGCAGCGGCGCAAGAAGTTGGTAGTGCGCGGCCGGGCACTTTCTTTGGTAAGGCAGTGCAAACTGCTGGATATAAATCGCTCAAATATTTACTACAAACCTGTGGGGGTATCCCCGCAGGACGAAGAGATTATGAAGAAGATTGACAGGATCTACATTAAGTATCCGTTTAAGGGTTCAAGAAGGATGGTGTACGCCCTTAAGGCACAGGGCGTACAGGTGGGCAGAAAGCGTGTTATGAGGCTTATGGGGATACGAGGGCTTGCTCTCGGCCCCCAGACTACAAAGAAAGGGGGAGCAGAGCACAGGATATACCCGTATCTGCTGCGGGGGAAGACTGTAGAGCTTCCCGGGCAGGTATGGGCGGCAGACATAACGTATATAGAGATGAGCAGGGGTTTTGTGTATCTGTGTGCGGTAATGGACTGGCACTCGTGCAAGGTTCTTAGCTGGAGAGTGTCTAACACAATGGACAGCAGTTTTTGCGTGGAGGCTCTGGAAGAAGCGCTTTACAAGTATGATAAGCCCGAGATATTCAACACCGATCAAGGAAGTCAGTTCACAAGTGAAGAGTTTACGGGAGTTCTTAAAGACAGAGATATAAAGATAAGCATGGACGGCAAGGGAAGCTGGAGAGACAATGTTTTTGTGGAGAGGCTTTGGAGAAGTGTTAAGTACGAGGAAGTGTATCTGATGGCATATGAATCCGTTGCCTCGGCAAAGGCAGGTATAGGGAAGTGGATAGATTTTTACAATGAAAAAAGACCACATCAGGGGCTTGGAATGAAAACACCGGATGAGGTTTACTATGGTCTTGGGACAGCACAGAAGAATGTGGCTTGAAGCAATGAGACAGACAGAGCAGAGAGTTTATGGTTTTGGGAGTCTTAAAGATAGTTATGCGTTGGTGGGAATACACTTAAGAAAACAAAAATGCTGTCTAAAAAAGGGGACCACCTCTCTCCTCCTTACAAAAAAATGAATACTGCCCCATCCGAATCGGTCAATTTGATTTATTCAAAAACCGGACAGTTTAATTTGCTTCTTACAAATGCCTCTAAAAGTCTTGACCCGACAATAATTTGTTTGTTAGTATTTGATCGGCTCCACAATCAAGTAAATCTGTAGCAATTTTCAGCATATATTGAGGGAAAATCTACCGAATAAAAGGCAGACTTGGGAGTTTAAAACATGAAAGAACATTTTTTGGCAAGCATTCTTACATTCTATGACGAAGAAACTGAAGAGTGGAACTCTGTAGCTTTGGAAATGGATATTTGGGGGTACGGGACAACCCCTGAAGAATCCTTTGAAGACCTAAACAAATTGGTTTGTATGCAGGTCTCTTTTGCTCTCTTTAAAAAACAGCCTGGAATGATCTGGCACAGAGCTGACGATATTTACTGGAACCTTTTTGAGAAAGCACGGCACGTAGAGTTAATTGAACACTTAGGATCAGGGGTCGTCGATGTTGAGACCGGACGCACAACTCATATTGGGCACACAACGGATAAAGAAAGAAAGTATGCTTCTGGACTTCCTTTCCCTTCCCCGCAGGTAATAGAAGAGAAAAGGAAGGAGTTAGAAGCAGTTTGAATATACACTTTTCGTACCTTTCAAAAAAAACTTAAGGTCTATTTGCGTTTTAAGATTAGAGATCTCAGCGTTTCGGAAACATTCAGTTTAAAACTCTTCTGATTTCTTCGGCGATTCCTTCCAGTTTGTCCTCACTGACTCCGTACTCTTCTGAAATCCTTTTTATTTCCCGGGAGGATATCCGAACTCCGGCAGTTTTTTCCGCAACGGGCTCGCGTTTCTCCCTGTCGATCAGAAGTTTTGCCACGTCCCACCTTGAATAGTGGCCCAAAGAGTCGAATACGGCTTTTACCGCCTTTATCTGGTTTGCGTAGCAGTCGGCGTAGAGTATGGCGTCTTTTTCGAAGTGAGGAGGAAAAAGATATCTGCCGGCCGGGTTTACGATTGAGCTTCCTCCTCTAGCCCAGTCGTAATTCATATGGTTGCCGTCGCGCACGTAGTGCCATCTTTGCGGGAAATCATCGTCGTCAAGATAACCGCAGGCGCTTAGCACGAACGCCCCCGATTCAAATGCGTGAACTCTTATGAGCGGCTGCACCGTGCACCCCGCTGCAGGATCTTCCGTTTCGGCGGCAAGCAGTTTCCCGTCTCCTCTCCTCCAGTTGCCCGGCCACACAGCCACATGAAAATCCTGTCCGCTGTGAACCATCGCGGCCCTTACTAAAACCATGTGGTTTTCCCAGCAGACAAGCCCTCCTATTCTTCCTATGTCGGTGTCGTAGGTGGTTATGTCGCTTCCGTCTCCCTGCCCCCAGTAGATTCTCTCCGTGTAGGTGGGCATGAGCTTTCTGTGCCTGCCGAGCACCCTGCCTTCTCTCGATATGAAAAGAAGAGAGTTGTAAACGGTGCGGCTTCCCTTGCGGTCGTCAAGCTCGTTGCAGCCTATTACCACGTGAGCGTCAGCCGCCCGGGCGGCCTCTGCGAGCATCTCGGTGTCATCTCCGGGAATCACTATGGAGTTATCCTGAAGCGCGATCATAAAATCTGTCCAGTCGTGCGGCGGGGTTTCATAGCCGACTGTGTAGTAGGCCGGGTAGCCCGGTATGAACGCCTCGGGGAATGCGATAAGCTCCGCTCCGTTGTCTCCCGCTTCCCTTATCACGCGACAGGCCTTGTCGAGAGTCTGCTCCTTGTCCATGAACACGGAAGCCGTCTGGGCAACCGCAACTTTTACTTTTTCCCTGCCGCCTAGAACTTTTCTCATGAGCCTCGGACCGCAGGCGTACTCAGGTTATTATCCTGCTTCCGCCCTCGGGTTCCCCTCCGCTTTGTCTCTGCTGGTTCTGCTTGGCTCTGGCGTAGACAAGATCGAAGAACTTCTGCTTGAAATCATTGTCAAAGGCGCATACCCCCGGGATTATGTATCCCATAAGCGCTATCTGGAGAAAGTATTCGGTGTTCGCCTTGAGAAAGGACTCGTTTATCTCTCCGCCGTATGCCTCCGAGAAATTCTGGTATATCTGGTTTCCAAGCTCCGTTGCTATCTCCACAACGCTTTTTGACTGGCCGGACGCCTGATGGGCCGCTACTCCGAGGTTAAAGGCCATGTTTATGGAGTTCATGAAATTGTCCGCTACTGTCTGTTCTGAATTCGCTCCGTCCTGCGGCTTTGTATCTTCTTCTGACATTTTAATATCCCCCGTTTTTATGTGGTTAAATCATCGTGACGTATTATATTATATCGGAGCTTTGATTTTAACAATTTTACTGGAGGAAAATCCATGAAAGCCGATCACCTTATACAGAGACTCGGTCTGAAAAAACTTCCCGGCGAGGGGGGATACTACAAGGAGACTTACAGAAGCGATGAAATGCTCGGAGAAGACCGCAGTCTCTCAACCGCTATTTATTACCTTATAACCTCAGAGGCGACTTCCAAGATGCACAGAGTGAATTCGGATGAGATTTTCCATTTCTACTTCGGCGATCCCGTCCAGATGCTGCTTCTCTATCCCACAGGGGAATCCAGGATAGTGTTTATGGGCGATAATCTTCCTTCCGGCCAGAGAACCCAGCTTGTGGTTCCGAAGGGGACCTGGCAGGGCGCGATGGTGGTGGAGGGAGGGTGCGGATACGCTTTTATGGGAACTACGATGGCCCCCGGATTTGAGTTTGAGGATTTCGAACTTGGCGCCAAGGAAAGCCTTTTGCTGAGATTCCCACAGCACGAAACCCTTATACGGGAGCTTACATAAAGGGGAGACAAAGATTCGGGAGTCAGAAAAACCGGTGCTTTTTTTTGACGGCGTGTGCGGTGGGTGCAACAGGTTTGTTGATTTCATAATCCGCACTGACAGCCGCCGGGAAATACTCTTCTCCCCGGTCCAGGGGGAGACGGCCGCCGAGTTGTCCCTTTACCAGAATGAACCCCCGCGAGAGTGGAAAATCGTCTATGTCGATGAAAACGGGATGCATGAAGGTGCCGACGCCGTTTTGCTCGTACTTGCAAGGCTCGGGGGATGCTGGAAGCTTCCGGCCCTTTTCATATACCTTCCCCGCACGGTGAAGGATTTTTTTTACGGCATCATATCAAAAAACCGCTACCGCATCTTCACAAAACGCAACACATGCCGTGTGCCATCCGCCGAGGAGAGAGAAAGGTTTTTGCCTTGAGCGTTTTTTGATAAATTCCATGGTGTATGTACATTGAAGCGGAGGAGAATTTTCATACAAAATGCCTTCACTTGAAGAACTTGTTTTGGCCGACGGGACAGCCCGGCAGATAGAGCAGGCAAGCGAGATCGCCGCACAAGAATGGGAGAAGATAAGGATTTCCCTTGCTCTTTGCGGGGATACCGGGGATTACTGCGAGGATGATTTCATGCTCGGGACAATCTCCGGGGAAACGATAACCCGCGAGCCGCTTGGGAGTCCCACCAAGTCCGTTTCAGTTTATTCTCCAACCTATTATCCGATGTATTTCATAAAAAACCTGTGCGAGTTTCAAGAAAAGTTCCCGGAGAAAAACTACCGCACAACGCAGGCGCTTTACGTCTATGTGGAGCTTGTAAACGCGGCGGCCCTGAGACTGGGCCTTGAAGGAACGCTGGCCATGGGGTTTGCAAGCGGCTATGCGAATGTGAGAACGGGCTGGATTGCGGAGAAGGGGCTTGCGGAACAAAGCGCCGTATTCTCCCAGATGTTTTTTTCAGACAGACCGAAACGCTACGACTGGGATTTTCACTGGACCTCGGTCACGCGAAAATTAAAAGAAATCCACGACAAATTCGCTGCCTGGCAGCGCTCCCCCTCCCTTTACATAAAAGAGTCGAAGTCCAATGCTGTCGTAAAGCCTTTTATAGTCTAGCCGAACCCTTCTTCAATTCCCTCTGAGAGATTCTCGAAGCTAGGAACCCCGTTCTGCTCCAGAAATGCAAGCTTCACGGTGCCAGTGGGCCCGTTTCTCTGCTTTCCGATTATGAGTTCCGCCATGCCGTCTTTTTCCTCGGGGTTTTTCCTGTATATGTCCTGGCGGTGAATGAAAAGCACTATGTCCGCGTCCTGTTCTATGGCGCCGCTCTCCCTGAGGTCCGAGAGCTGTGGCCGACGGTCGGTTCTGGCTTCGGTCTGGCGGCTCAGCTGCGAGATTCCTATTACGGGAACGTCAAGTTCCTTGGCAAGCGCCTTGAGCGCGCCCGAGATCTCCGCTATCTCTCTCTCACGGGTCTCATTTCTCGAACTGCCTCTCATGAGCTGCAGATAGTCGACCACGATCAGGTCGAGGCGGTTGTCTTTTTTAAGCCGTCTAGCTTTTGCTCTTATTTCAAGCACGGTAAGCGCCGGAGTGTCGTCTATGAATATGCTTGCGTCTGCGTATCTCCCTGCCGAATCAAAAAGTTTCTGCAGGTCCTCATCCCTTATATACCCGCTTCGCATATTCGAAAAACTGACTTTCGAGTTTATGGAAAGCAGTCTCATCATGAGCTGCTCTTTTGTCATCTCAAGCGAGAACATGGCGACTGAGAGGTCTTCGCTGAGCGCGGCGTTGCTTATTACGTTGAGGCAGAGAGATGTTTTTCCCGCCCCCGGCCGCGCGGCGATTATCACAAGATCTGATTTCTGAAGGCCTGAGGTCAGGCGGTCGAGTTTCTCAAAGCCGGTTCTTATGCCGGTTATCAGCTCCTTTTTTTTGTACAGCTCCTCGATATTGTTCAGTGCCACGGGGGCAAGATCCCTTGAGTGCCAGAAGCTTGGCTTTATTTTGTTCTGGGCGATGTCGAGTATTGACTGCTCGGCTGTGTCTAGGAATTCGTCAACGTTGATATCCGGTCCGTACCCGCGGTGCGCTATGTCGGTTGAGGTGAGCACCAGTTTTCTCAGAACGGATTTGTCTTTTACTATCCTCGCGTAATGAGCGACGTTTGCCGCTGTGGGAACAGTCGAGACCAGATAGGTCAGATAGGCGCTTCCTCCGACTTTCTCCATGTTCCCCCTGGAGTTCATCAGCTCATACAGGGTGAGAACGTCAATGGGGGTGCCTTCCCTGTCAAGGTCTATCATGCAGTTTATTATCTCGGAGTGATTTTCGTTATAGAAGTCCTCGACTGTGAGGATTTCGAGAACCTGGTTTATCGAGCTGCTTTCAATGAGCACAGAACCCAGTACGGCGCGTTCTGCCTCCTCGTTGCTCGGAAGGGGTGCTTTTGACAGATTCTCCATCGTTTGAGATTTTGTGCTTCTGGTTGCTCCGACGGCTTTTTATTCCCCTATCAGAACCACTCCGACGTCCATTACGTTTGTTCCCGTGCTACCGGTTTTTACAAGATCGCCCAGGGTTTCGAAAAATGAATACGAATCGTTGTCGGCAAGATGGTCCCTTGCACTTATGCCCTTTGATCTTGCTGTCAGACGTGACTGCCCGTCGCATATCGCCCCGGCGGCGTCTGTGGGACCGTCTATTCCGTCGGTTCCCGCGAAAAGTCCCACGATTCCGCTGCTCCCTATTATCTCAAAGCAGAATGAAAGAGCGGTCTCGGTGTTGCGCCCGCCGCGTCCCCGCCCCGTTACGTTCACCGTTGTCTCTCCCCCGAAAAGTATGCAGGCGGGTTTTTTGACCGGTTTTCCGAACCTTTTTATGTCAAAGGAGATTCCCGCAAGCACCTTGGCCACTTCCCTTGCCTCTCCAGATATCTGCGAGGAGAGAAAAAGGGTGTTGTATCCCATTTTCTTCGCCAGCTCCTCCATCGAGATTATCGCCTTGTGATTGTTTCCGACGACGGCCGTTATGGCTCCGCTGAGTTCGTACTGCTCGCGGTCAACTGCGGGAGAAGTTTCCTCTCCCCTTCCTCTTTCAAGGTGCACCACCACCCTTGGGGGGATTTTGTGCTCAAGCTCAAGCGCCTCTATTACCCTCCACGCGTCCTCGCAGGTAGTGGTGTCGGGAACGGTGGGTCCCGAAGCTATGAATTCAAGCCGGTCGCCCACAACGTCTGAGAGAATGAGCGTGATGACCTGGGAAGGCAGGGCTTTTTTCAGAAGACCTCCTCCTTTTGTCTGCGACATTTTCTTCCTCACGGTGTTAAGGCCGTAAGTGTCGACTCCTCTTAGCATCAGCTTTTCGGTAACAGCCCTTTTATCTCCTATGGTCAGCCCCTCGCTCGGCATCGCCAGCATCGAGCTTCCGCCTCCAGATATGAGGAAGATCACAAGATCATTTTGTTTCGATTTTTCGAGAAGCGAGACTGCTTTTTTTGCCGCCGAAACGCTTTTTTCATCCGGTACGGGGTGTGAGGAGAGATAAAAATCCATTTTCTTAAAAGCGTGGCTTGAGGGGACGTTCGATACAACGATTCCCTCGGTTATCCGCTCCGCGAGAAGCTGTTCAATCGCCGCGGCCATTGAGGAAGCGGCTTTTCCGAAGGCCACAACGTACACGGATTCGAAATCGCAAAGATTAAAGCTCCTCTCTCCGACTGTGAGCTCGTCGCCATTGAGTTTGGTGTGCTCCAAGACGCATTTTCCCGGGTCGGCTTCTTTAAGCGCCCGCTCAAAAAGTTCACGCGCGTCTTTTTTTAGTTTTTCGTTCATCCTCTTTTTTTTATTTCATCAACTATTCTGTCAACTTCCGATTCGGTAAGGTTCTCGTAAAGGGTATCGTCTACGAGCATGGCGGGGGCGGTGCCGCACGAAGCAAGGCATTCCGCTTCAAGGAGGGTTATTTTCCCGTCGGCCGTCGTTTCGCCGGTCCTTACTCCCAGACGCCTGCACAGGTGATGCTCAAGCCCCTCGGCTCCGCGAAGCGCGCAGGAAAGGGTTCTGCAAAGCCACATGACATGGGTTCCCACGGGTTCTGTGAAAAACATTGTGTAGAACGACGCGACATTCTGAACCGAAGAGGCGGGAATTTCGAGCACTTCGGCCACTTCTTCCATGGATTCATTTGAAAGCCAGCCGAATTCGTTCTGCACTTCCCGCAGGACGGGAATGAGAGCCGAAAGCCTAGTTTCGTGGTCATTCGCTATTTCCTGTATCTTATCTCTGAGTCTGGGGGGAAAAGGCACTCCGAACCTCCTCACTGCTTGCAATCCGGGAGTTAAAAACTAACATGATTCAAAGCGGTGGGCAAGACGCCTAGGGTATGCGCCGCGGCGGAGATTCTCATCGCGATTGAAGCTCGCGTCCCGGCGGTTAAAATTTTTTGTGATGCCCCAAAAAAGAATAACCACTGTTTACACAGGCCTTGGAGATGACGGGAAAACCTCGCTTCTGGGCGGAACTAGGGTGAGAAAATCATCACCCAGGGTATGTGCCTACGGCGATGTGGACGAGCTTAACTCGGTTCTCGGAGTTGCCTGCACAAAAGCTGACGGCCCTAGGGTCAGGAAGCTTCTGCGGGAAATACAGAACGAGCTTTTCATCGTGGGAAGCGATCTGGCAACCCCGCGGGATTCGACTTTCACGCCGCCAAGAGTGACTTCGCAGATGGCAAAGCGCCTTGAGGAGCTTATGGATAAGTTTCTGCCCGAAGTCGGGGAGCTTAGGGAGTTTATTCTTCCGGGAGGGTCAGACGGCGCCGCCTGGCTTCATCTTGCCCGCGCGGTATGCAGGAGGGCGGAGAGAAGCGTTGATGCATGTCTGGGAGACTCAGAAGAGGTGGGGGAAGTTCTTGTTTATCTTAACCGCCTCTCGGATCTTCTTTTCGTTCTTGGCAGAGTGGAGAACAGGGCATCGGGGACAGAAGAGATCTTCGTTGATTTCGGGCGGGGCAAGGAGGAGTGATGGACGAAAGCGCAGTTATAACCAACCCCGAGATTGAAGATTACATCCTCTCTCTTTACCCGCAGGCTAACGAGATCTTCTGCGAAATGGAGCGGCGGGCCGAGGGAAGCGATGTGAAGATAGTGGGACCCCTTGTGGGGAGATTCCTCTCGCAGATATGCCTTCTGCGCGGGCCGCGGAGCATTTTCGAGATGGGCTCGGGATTCGGATACTCCGCCCTTTGGTTCTCCCTTTTTCTGGGTGACGGAGGTTCGGTTACATGCACAGACTGGCTTGAGGAAAACGCGGAAGCGGCGCGCGAGTATTTCACACGTGCGGGACAGATTCAGAAGCTTCGGTTTGTCTGCGAAGACGCGCTCTGTGTGCTTGCGAATTCAGACCGTAAATTTGATATAATATTCAATGATATAGACAAGGAGAACTATCCGCGTGTTGTCGAACTTGCCCGCGAGAAGCTTAACCCCGGGGGGATGCTCATTACCGATAATGTGCTTTGGGGAGGCAGGGTTGTCGGAGGGGGAGGTTCTCAGAGCACCGACGGGGTTGTTCGGTTTAACCGGCTTTTGTTCTCGGACCCCGGGTTTTTCTCCACGGTGGTTCCCATTCGCGACGGGGTGGCGCTGAGTGTCAGGATTTAACGGATATTGTTTTTCGGGATGCAGAAGTGAAGGAATCTGAAACCGTAGAAAAAGAGCTTCTGGCGTTTTTTGCTGACTCCTACGAGGATATACGCAGACATCATTACGCGAGGAGCAGAAAAAACAAAGCTCTTATAGGCTACGAGCTTGCAAGGGAGAGGACCGCGGTTGTGGACGAGCTGATAAAGCGGGCCCTTTTGCGGTACGGTTACCCGGAACTAAAAGGCGTGTGCATAGTGGCTCTGGGGGGATACGGTAGAGAAGAGCTTTCTCCCTACTCGGACATAGATCTTCTTTTTCTTCATAAAAAAGGTTCAAAAGACCTGGCGCAGGAGGTGGTGGAGAAGCTTCTTTACCTTCTTTGGGACACGAAGATGGATGTGGGAAACTGCACGAGGAGCCTTGCGGAGTGCGGAGAGCTTTCGATGGACAAAAACGACGTCACCATCCTCAGCTCCCTTCTCGACTCAAGATTCATATGCGGGGACAGGGCCGTTTATGACGAGCTTGAAAACGAAATATACGGCGAGGTGCTCCCCCAAATATCGCACGACTTCATAAGAAGAAAGATAGAGGAGAGGGACATGAGGGGAGAGAGGTACGGAAAAACCCTCTACATACTTGAGCCCAACGTCAAGGAGGGAAGGGGAGGGTTAAGGGAGTTCCAGACGGCGATGTGGATAGCCCAGGCAAACTACAAGGCTAAAAGTTTCGAGGAAGTGCTCCACAGGGGTTTTATCTCCGACAAGGAGTACAGGGTGATGCGCAAATGCCTCAATTTCCTGCTGCTTGTGCGCGCGCAGCTGCATTATCAGGCAAAAAGAAGGGAAGACAACCTGAGTTTTGAACTTCAAACGCAGGTGGCCGAATCATTCGGCTACAGGGACGGAAATCTCCGTGCGGTGGAGAAGTTCATGAGGATCTACTACCTGCGTGCCGCTGTGGTGGTGCAGCAGTCGCGAAGGCTTACGGAGAAATGCACGCGGGTGCACGCGGGCAGGCGGCTTGCAAGAAAAGCGGTTCATCTTGACCACGGCTTTACAATACAGGGCAAATACCTCACCGTTACGAGCAGAAACGTTTTCAGCGAGGATCTGTGCAATTTCATGCGCGCGTTTGAATACGCCGACAGTCACTCGGTCGAATTCACCGAATACCTTGAACTTCTGATGAGCGAACATGCGGTCCGCATAGATGAAAAAGTAAGAAACAGCCCGGAGTTTAACGCTATATTCAAGAGGATCCTGCGCTCCGGAAAAAATGTCTCGAAAATTCTGCTCAAGATGAATGAGCTTCGCATCCTCGGCCGTTTCATCCCCGAATTCGGAAAAATAGTCTGCATGGTGCAGTTTAATTCCTACCACGTCTACACGGTCGACATACACTCCATATTCATGATCAGGGAAATCGAAAGGCTTGTGAATTACGAATACGAAAAGCAGTTTCCCTTTCTCACCAAGGTTGCCGAAACCCTTGTGAAAAAACATGTTCTTTACCTCGCCTGCCTTTTCCACGATATGGGCAAGGGCCAGGGAGGAAGCCACGCGCAGAAAGGGGCCGCGATGATTCCCAAAATAGCCGAGAGGATGGGTCTTGGGGCTGCGGATGCCGAACAGCTTGAATTTCTGGTAAGACATCACCTGGCCATGGTTCATTTCTCCCAGAGAAGGGATCTTGACGATCCTGTCGTTCTTAACCGGCTTGCAAAATCCATTCCCGACGAAGAAACGCTTTCTTTGCTCTACCTGCTGACTTTCGCGGACATAAGATCGGTCGGTCCCGACGTGTGGAAAGACTGGACGGGGATGCTGCTCCAGGAGCTTTACGTGAAGACTCTGCGGCAGATGTCGGCGGGCACGTACCGGCGCAAGACCGACGAGGAATGGATGCAGAAGATGACCACGGACATAGTGTCCGACGCCGACGGGGAAATTCCCGAACGCAGGGTGACGAAAATACTGAAGAAAATGCCGGTTTCCTACTTCAGTCAGTTCTCAAGACAGAATATCCTGCGTCACGTCAAGCTCCTAAACTCCATAGAGGGAAAGTTCGCGACCGAGGTGATCCGCTACGAAAAGTACGACGAGTTTACGGTCTGCACCACGGACAGAAAAGGAATATTCTCGGTGTTCTGCGGGATTCTGAGCGCGAACGGACTCAATATCCTGGGGGCGAGAATCGTAACCACGCTCGATAAAAAGGCGTTTGACGTCTTCTATGTGGACAGGACCGACTACCTTACGGAAGAAGAGTACAGCGAGGTGTGGAAAAAGGTCGACAAAAACCTCGGCAGGGTGCTTGACGGAGATGTGAAGGTCGACGAACTGGTTGAGAGAAGAAGGAGAAACTACTCCTCTTACGGAAGAAAGATTCCCGAATATCCTCCGGAAATCGTGTTTGACAACGACTCTTCGGACAAGGCGACCGTTATAGAGGTTTACGCCCACGACCGCGAAGGGCTTCTTTACGGCATCACGAAAACAATTGCCGAGATGGAGCTTTCGATCGACTACGCCAAGATTTCCACCAGGGCGGATCAGATCGCCGATACGTTCTACGTGCGCGATGCCAGAGGACGCAAGATAAGCGGCGCCAAGAAACTAAAGCAGATAGAGGATTCCCTTATATCGGCGGTGAGCTAGGGAAGCTTCCGGGCGGTTTTTATGAGCGCAGAACCTGTTGACATCAAATGCGATTTTCTTGTGGTGGGAGGCGGACTTGCCGGGCTTTACGCCGCGGTCTGCGCCTCTTCTTCAGGCCGTTCCGTGGTGGTGGTGACCAAGCAGACCCTGGAGCAGAGCAATTCATACTGGGCCCAGGGAGGAATCGCGGCCGCGATCGACCCCGAAGACTCTCCGGTTTTTCACCAGGAAGACACGATTGCCGCGGGAAGAGGGCTTTGCGATGCCCGCGCGGTGCGGATCCTGGTCGAAGAGGGAAGGAACAGGGTGGCCGACCTCATAAAACTCGGTATGAAGTTTGATTCTGACGATGACGGTTTTCTGCTCGGCCTTGAAGGCGGTCACTCCAAAAGAAGGGTTCTTCACGCCGGAGGCGACTCTACGGGAAAGAAGATGATCGAGTTTTTAATCTCTTTTGTGAATTCAAACGAACTGGTGGACATACTTGAGCTTGTCACTGTTACCAACCTGATGTCGGACGGAAAAAGCTGCGGCGGCGTCTGGGGCTACGACGAAGGACGCAAGAGGTACGTAAGAATTTCCTCTGCCCGCACCATCATCGCCACCGGAGGCGCAAGCGCCCTGTACGGAAGAACCACCAATCCCGAAGGGGCTTCGGGCGAAGGCATATCGCTTGCGTGGAGAGCGGGAGCCGAGATTTCCGACATGGAGTTCGTACAGTTCCACCCCACGGTTTTCAGCGGCGAAAAAGGCAAAGGCTTTCTTCTGACCGAGGCGATAAGAGGGGAAGGGGCCTATCTTCTAAACGCCCGGGGGGAGAGGTTTATGGAAAACTACAGCCCCCTGCTTGAACTTGCTCCCAGAGACGTGGTCTCAAAGGCTATTCACAGCGAGATGAGGTCCTGCGGGGAAGACTACGTGTACCTTGATCTCTCCCATATGGACAGCGGATTTGTAGGAAAAAGGTTCTCCAACATAGCAAGGCTGTGCGGGGAAGAGGGTCTTGATCTTGCCGCAGACCGCATTCCGGTCGCTCCCGCGGCCCATTACACCATAGGCGGAGTGAGAACAAACCTCATGGGAGAGACGAGCATAGGGGGTCTTTACGCCTGCGGAGAGGTTTCAAACACGGGCGTTCACGGAGCCAACCGTCTTGCGAGCAATTCTCTTTTGGAGTGCATGGTGTTTGCAAAAAGATGTGTTGACAGCGCGTCCCGAAGGGAGGGCGGCATCATGCGTCCCGAGGGTTTTAGGGGTTTTATGCTTGCCGACACCAAAGACGCAGACGCCGGGTTTTTCAGCGAAGCCAGGGATACGATAATTAGGGGGATGAGCAGACATCTGGGGATAGTGAGAGAACGTGAGGGGATGGAGGAGTTTGTCGCGCGGCTTGCGGGAATTTATGAGGAAAGCAGGGATATTTCCGGGTGGTTTGGTTTTAAGCTCACAGCGATGCTCGATGTGTGTACGCTTGTTGCGCACGCGGCTCTTTTAAGGAAGGAATCTCGGGGGGCCCATATAAGATCCGATTATCCCGAGGAGAATGCGGATTATGAAAAACATCTGGTTTCCCCGAGCAAACTTGAAGTTTACGGAGCCGGCTGATGAAGACGCATGAAAATTACCCGGAAGAAGTTCATGCGGTTTTGGATCTTGCGCTTCGCGAGGATATAGGAAGCGGAGATGTTACAACCGAGAGCACGATTCCCGAAAATGCCGTCTTGACCGGGCAGATACGCGCAAAGGGGGAGGGTGTGATTTCGGGAACGGGACTTTGCAGAGCCGTTTTCCTGAAGCTTGATCCGGACTGCGAGTGGGAAGAGATTGTTCGTGACGGAGACAGGGTTTTTCCGGGAGACGTTATTGCGCGCGTAACGGGCCGGAGCCGTGCGGTTCTCTGCGCGGAGCGGACCGCTCTTAACATACTTCAGAAAATGAGCGGCATCTCGACTCTCACTTCTTTTTTCGTCGAGGCCGTCGCCGGAACCGAAGCAAAGATTAAGGACACGAGAAAAACCGTTCCGGGACTCAGATGGATCAGCAAATACGCCGTTTCTGCCGGAGGGGGACACAACCACCGCGCGGGGCTCTACGACGGAGTGCTCATAAAGGACAATCACATAAAGGCTGCCGGGAGCATAACGGCCGCGGTGGAGATGGCGAGGCGAAATGTCGGCAAGGATTTTGAAATAGAAGTCGAGACCAAAACCATGGAGCAGGTAGAAGAGGCGGTTGCCTGCGGCGTTCAAGTTATAATGCTTGACAACATGGACGCAGACCGGATCGCAAGGGCCGTGCGCATAATAGACCGCCGCGCGCTTGTCGAGGTATCCGGGGGAGTTACCCTTGGGACCATTAAGGATATGGCACAGAGCGGAGTTGATTTCATATCCGTCGGAGTCATCACGCACTCGGCTCCGTCTTTAGATATTTCCTTTGATGTGTTAGAATCATGACCCGGGCTGTTATAGCGGATGCCCGGCCGGGCTGCTTACATGGACGGCTTACATGATATTTTAGAGGAAATAGACGGGCTCAGAAGGGAAAAAAACGCGGTAATTCTGGCCCATAACTATCAGATACCCCAAATCCAGGACCTTGCCGACTACACGGGGGACTCCCTCGGTCTTTCGCAGAAGGCTTCTGAAACCGACGCGGAAATCATCATTTTCTGCGGGGTCCACTTCATGGCCGAAACCGCCTCCATAATCTCTCCCGACAAAAAAGTTCTTATCCCCGATCCCGGCGCGGGCTGCTCCCTTGCCGATACGATAGATCTTGAGCGGCTAAAAAAGTGGAAAGACGAACACCCCGACGCGCTTGTGGTTTCCTACGTGAACACCTCTGCCGCCGTGAAATCGGAGACCGACTACTGCGTCACTTCCTCAAACGCGGTGAAGATAGTGGAATCCATTCCCAAAGACAGGGAGATACTTTTTCTTCCCGACATGTTTCTAGGAGCTTTCGTCTCCAAGGTTACGGGCAGGAAGATTCACCTCTGGCCCGGGGAATGCCATGTGCACGCCGGAATAAGGACAAGGGACATAAAAAACTTAAAGGAATCCTATCCCGATGCGGAGATGATAGTTCATCCCGAGTGCGGCTGCACCACGTCCTTTCTTCATTCCGCCGCCTCTGACGACGAGCTTGCAAAGGAAATAAAGTTTTTCTCTACGGGAAAGATGATCGACTACACGCGCAATTCCGACACTGCCGAGTTTGTGGTAGCCACGGAAACCGGAATTCTGCACACTCTCAGAAAGCAGAGCCCTGAGAAGAAATTCTATCCCGCCAGGGAAAACGCGGTCTGCGAGTACATGAAGATGATAACGGTGCAGAAGGTGCTCGACTCCCTGAGGGAAGAGGTGCACGAAGTCAGGGTTCCCGAAGATATTGCGCGCAAGGCAAAAAAATCGATAGACAGGATGCTCTACATATCCGCTCAGTAACGGGCGTGATGCTTTTTCCTAAAACGAAACGCGCAGCCCCACGTCCAGTTCGTGGTCGCGTTTTGAGTCGCTTCCGAATCTCCCTGAGTAGCCTGCAAAGGCTTTTGTCCGGCTTCCGATATTAAAGGCAAGACCGCCGCCGGTGTTTACCCACTGACTCGGCGGTTCAAAGCCCGAGATTGTGAAGCGTCCGGACATGGTGTTTGAACCTGCGGTCACCGAAACGGGATCGTCGATAAGCTCCCTCTCATAAGCGATGCGCATGTACGGGAAGACCGTTTTGCCGAGACCCAGATTGCCTCTGAACTGATAACCCGCCCGCAAAGCAAGAGAGTCCCGCTCAAAGTCCGAAAAATTCATGGAGGTGGATGAGCCTCCGCTCTCGCGGTAGTCTTCGATTTTCTGGTTAAGCCATCCGAGGCCAAAAAACAGACTGCCTCTGTACTTTTCGGATGTGCCCGTGATCCAGCCGAGTTCAATGTCCGGTCCGAAATGCATCGAGCTTGTGGATCCGCTTTCTTGGCGAAGCGCTGATCCGATCCGGATCGAGCGGCTTATGTCAATCGAAGCCCTGCCTGCGTTAAAGGCACCGCTCAGATAGAAAACGTTAAAAATAAAGGTGCCGTGAATGGATCCCGAAACCACGGTGCTGTCGATACTCGCGTCCGCAATGTCGTTTTTGTGTTTTCCGATACTGAGTGCCGCACCCATATAAACTCCGTCCTCGAAGCGGTAGTCTGTGCCCATAGTGAGCACCTGAGTTTCCGTTTCCGTTCCGCCCGGATGGGAGGAGGGCTTCAGTTCCTGCCAGCCCGCTTTTCCCTTTAAGTAGCTTTGCCATTTTCCGACCGGATGTCCGGACCCGCGATCAAACGTCCGCTCCGTTATAACGGCCTCGCGGTGTGCCCTAGCAACTTCTATTCCCGCTTCCCCTCCGAGCGATACCTGGACAGGGGCTTTCAGTGTGGAAATCACCACACTTGCTATTCCCTCATGGACAATTCTGCTTGGATGAAAAGGGTCTGCGAAAAAGTAATTCTCATCATCGGCAGAGGGCGACAGGTAGCCCTCATCGGCGGGGCCGCACACTATTGATTCCAGTCCCCCTCCGGGGCTCAGAGGGTTTGAACCGGGTACGCAGGCCGTCTCGTCAATGCTGGTGACCCCGTAGTCTTCGGGACTTTGGATTATCTCGTTTGTCAGGCCAAAAGTGTTTATGGGAACGATCCCGCCTTCCCGAAAGCCGATACGTGCGTTCAGCACCTGGTTATAAGCGTCGGCAAGCTGGCTGAATGCGCCGGGGATGGCCGGATTCGTTATCCCGGCCTGCTGGGCGGCTATGGTTTTGCCGGAGTCGGGAAGATTCAGCACGACTATGTAGCGTGCGCCGGCGTCCTGAAGACTTTGCACCTGCCCCGCAAATGCCTGTGCCGCCGCCACGGCGCCGTCAAGCGCACCTTGGGGATCTGACGGATTATTCTCGACGACAGCGGTGATATCGTTTGTTCCGCCCCAGATCATATAGAGTGTGTCCGGGTCGGCGCTCCCTGCGGAGAGGTATTCGTTAATCTGTTGCGCTGTTGTTGGTACCGAAAACGCACACGGACCGTCCGGGTTTGTGCAGGCCCCGCCCCAGGAATAGTTTGTCCCGCCTGCAAGAGAATTGGTTGCAGATGCGCCGAAAGTCCGGGCCACAATCTCGGCCCAGACAGGGTCTGGGTTTGTGGTGAAGCTCGTCCCGGGCGGAAGTCCGTAAAATTCGGCGATATTTCCGGAGTCACTCAGGCTGTCGCCGAATATGACGACGGAGTTGAAGGTTTGTGCTTGGGTGTTGCCGGCAGATCCTAACAGAATCGCAAAAACAAAGGCAAAAAGCAGATAGCGGAACATAGAAAAATTCCTCCAGTGGGTTGTTTTTTCAAAACGTGGTTTCAACTTCGAAACGCAACAGGTGAGGTAAACTAAAAGGGCAAGTTGCGATAGTCTTCGCAACAGAAGTGGACCCCAAAAATCAGACAGCACCTTAAGTGTATTTCCTTGGTATTCTAAAAGAGTATACAGGAGGTACATAATGAAGAGTAAAAGACGTAATCATTCACCGCAGTTCAAGGCAAAGGTAGCGTTTTTGGCGGTAAAAGGAGACAAGACAGTAGCGGAGCTTGCCCGGCAGTTTGAGGTTCATCCCAATCAGATAAGCATGTGGAAGAAGAAGCAGCTCGGCAACGCCGCGGACAAAGTGTTCGGCCAGGGGGCGGGCAGCAAGGCGGCGGGCGAGAGCAAGTACGTAAACCAGCTTGAATCCAAGGTGGGCCAGCTGACGCTGGAGAACGATTTTTTATCAAAGGCGCTCGGTCGGCAGCGGCGCAAGAAGTTGGTAGTGCGCGGCCGGGCACTTTCTTTGGTAAGGCAGTGCAAACTGCTGGATATAAATCGCTCAAATATTTACTACAAACCTGTGGGGGTATCCCCGCAGGACGAAGAGATTATGAAGAAGATTGACAGGATCTACATTAAGTATCCGTTTAAGGGTTCAAGAAGGATGGTGTACGCCCTTAAGGCACAGGGCGTACAGGTGGGCAGAAAGCGTGTTATGAGGCTTATGGGGATACGAGGGCTTGCTCCCGGCCCCCAGACTACAAAGAAAGGGGGAGCAGAGCACAGGATATACCCGTATCTGCTGCGGGGGAAGACTGTAGAGCTTCCCGGGCAGGTATGGGCGGCAGACATAACGTATATAGAGATGAGCAGGGGTTTTGTGTATCTGTGTGCGGTAATGGACTGGCACTCGTGCAAGGTTCTTAGCTGGAGAGTGTCTAACACAATGGACAGCAGTTTTTGCGTGGAGGCTCTGGAAGAAGCGCTTTACAAGTATGATAAGCCCGAGATATTCAACACCGATCAAGGAAGTCAGTTCACAAGTGAAGAGTTTACGGGAGTTCTTAAAGACAGAGATATAAAGATAAGCATGGACGGCAAGGGAAGCTGGAGAGACAATGTTTTTGTGGAGAGGCTTTGGAGAAGTGTTAAGTACGAGGAAGTGTATCTGATGGCATATGAATCCGTTGCCTCGGCAAAGGCAGGTATAGGGAAGTGGATAGATTTTTACAATGAAAAAAGACCACATCAGGGGCTTGGAATGAAAACACCGGATGAGGTTTACTGTGGTCTTGGGACAGCACAGAAGAATGTGGCTTGAAGCAATGAGACAAACAGAGCAGAGAGTTTATGGTTTTGGGAGTCTTAAAGATGAGGCATTTACGTAGTAAAGGATAGCCATACGGGGCAGGGGTGTAAGGAGGGGTGAAAAAACTTTTCACCCCAGAATCTTGGTAAAAACCCCTAAAAAACGACTGATTCTGGTCAAGGACCGCAAATTCCACCCCAAGCCGTAATCTGCGTTGAAAAACTTAAGGAAAATAGCAGATAACTTACTGATATCACCTGATTAAGTGGTCGCCATGGGTTATAATTAAAGGCATACCAACCTTAAAAAAGGAGCAAACCCATGGCGACACAATTTAATCTACCTTTCAGCTGGGACCAAGTCGATAGAGCATCGGATTTTAACCGTCTTCAGATGGTTCTTGACAGCCTGCCCGACGCCCATATCATCCGGGCTCTTGAGTGTATGCGCAAAAACGGACGCAACCAGTACCCGGTATCTGCGATGTGGAGGGCCTTTGTGGCGGGGATAGTGTTCGGGCACGAATCCATAGAGTCTTTAATCCGGGAGCTTAACCGCAATTCATCTCTGCTTGCCGTCTGCGGATTCTCCACGGTGCCTATGCAGAGACGTGACAGGTATGAGGTTGAACCCGGCGGCGTGGTCAAGATTACAGATTTTGAGTCTCGCAGTTCTGCTCCCCGCAGTTATAACTTCTCCGGGTTCCTTG
This sequence comes from Thermodesulfobacteriota bacterium, assembly GCA_965200595.1. Classification (GTDB taxonomy): domain Bacteria; phylum Desulfobacterota_D; class UBA1144; order Nemesobacterales; family Nemesobacteraceae; genus Nemesobacter. The sequence continues at coordinate 346,804 of CBDAUE010000005.1, forward strand.
CAAACCTTGCAAAGCTCGACCTGCAGCAGGGTCTGGTATCGGAGATGATAAACAATCATCTGTGCAAAGAGCTTATGGAGGTGCTTCCCGAATTCGGCAAGCACCTCGGTTATGACGGCAAGGCGATAAAGAGTCATTCAACAGGCAGAACAAACCGCAGGGCAGGCAAAAAGTCTGATCCCGACGCGAACTGGGGCGTGCACAAGTACCGAGGAGTTGATTCTGACGGCAGGGAATGGAGCAAGGTAAAAAAATGGTTTGGCTACCGGCTTCATATCATTGCCGACACCGAGTATGAGATACCGGTTGCGTTCAGTCTGACCGAAGCCTCGACAAGCGAAATAAAACAGTGTGAACGGATGGCTGACAGTTTGTTCGGCAATAACTCCGAGCTTGCCGGGCGGTGCAAGTACTTCACTGCTGACAGGGGGCTTGACAGCGGTCCGCTCAAAGCCAAGCTGTGGGATGATTACAGGATCAGCCCGATTATAGACATCAGGCGGCTGTGGAGGGAGGAAAAGCAGGGGCAGAGCTATGTTCCGGGGCAGAGGATCATGAGACCTCTTAACAGTGTGCACGACAACATTCTTTATACTGAGACGGGACAGATATGGTGTCGCTGTCCGCTAAGCGGCAAGGAGCGCAGGATGGCTTCTTACGGGCTTGAGAAGAAAAGAGGCACTTTGAAGTTCCGCTGTCCGGCGGCCGCCGAGTACAATCTTGACTGCAAGGGCTGGAAGAAGTGTCACAGTGACGCGGGCAAAAAGACCAATGGTTACGGCAGGGTGGTGCGGGTGTCTCTTGAGCGTGACCGTCGTATTTTTACTCCCGCGCGGCACGGCAGTCCGTCATGGAACCGGGCTTACAGAAAGCGAACTGCCATTGAGCGTTTAAACTCACGCATAGGGGGCAGCTTCAGGTTTGAGAAGCACTATATCAGGGGCAAGGCGAAGATGGCCTTCAGAGCGGGTATGGCGATTGCAGTGATAATGGCTCTTGCGGTGGGTCACGCAAAGGCTGGCAGAACGGAGCGTATCAGATCCCTTGTGTCGGGGTTTTATACCGATACCGGATAGTCCTTCTTTAAATTATTCACCAGAAAATTTAAACGGAATTCAACCTTGTGTGGACTGCTGCGTCCGCACCCGGGCAGAACAGCGATTCCTGGGTGAAATTGGTGCTGAGTTGTGTCTGAATCAGCCTGAATCAGACAACTCGGCTTTGAAATTGCCGGAATACCCTCCCCTCCCTTCCGCTGTGTGCTTCCAAAAATCTCAAAACCCCCTACTACGCAAATGCCTCAGCATTGGAAAATATATCAGGTTCGGGGTATTATTCTACCTGAAATGATTCCGTTTAAATCAGGCAGGGCGTCGGGTGTTTCCATTCTGGCGCGTCGGGGTTATTTCTGGACGTACACAGACCGCCTCTGTAGCACTCTTTGCTGTCACTGGCGGACCGCAGGGGGCTTTTTCCTCCTTGCAATAATTGTGCTCGGTGTGCAGATGGGGACGGCCCGTGCCCAGCTTGATTCGGAATCAGCCACCTACACTGTAACCTTTGAAGGCAACTGGAACACCGACAGCACGCCCGACGGGGTTGTGCGCGGCGCTCATTTCACAACGCTGATCGGTGCCGTACACAGCGACGACGTGACTTTCTGGACACCGGGCGAGATGGCCACAAGTGGTGTGGAAAGTGTGGCAGAAACCGGTTCAACCGGCACATTTGAGGGAGAGATCAGAAACGCCGAGCAAGGAACTGTAAAATCTGTCGTCCGGCAGGGCGGCACCTCCGCCACGGGTACCAGCACGTTTAAAATCGAATTCAGCCGCACCCATCCGCTGCTTACCCTTCTGTCGATGATCGGTCCCAGTCCGGACTGGTTTGTGGGTGTCTCCGGTCTGTCCTTGCTGGATGAATCGAATGAGTGGTCTGGCTCTCACACGGTAGACCTGTTTCCCTACGATGCCGGAACCGAGGACGGGGAAGGATTTTCACTGAGCAATCCGGCTACAGTTCCTCAGGAAAACATCGCAAGCATAAGGGGGGAGGGTAGCTTTTCCGATACCCGCATGGCAAGGTTGATCTTTACTCTCGACACGGCTTCCTTGCCGCCGGAAGAAGAAATGGAAGAGACTGAGGAGCCCGAGATGATGGAGGAGATGGAAGAGGAAGAGATGGAGCAGATCAACGACACTTCTGGCAGTGGGGGAGGCGGTGGCGGCTGTGCTCTGAAAGGAAGTGACAGCAGCAGTCCTCTAGGCCTGTCTCTTGTCGCGTTAGCGTTGCTTCTCACCGTCTTGCTTAGAGGGACTTCGGCAAAAGACCATACGCATTGAGGTGAGGAGAAACCAGGACATGAGCAGTGCGCCGCTCCTTGCAGAGTTACGTTTTTAAAACCCGCCCCGGGGGTTGCATCGCCAGTGTTTAGGTATTCTTAAAAATTTTAAGAAACAAGTAAAGTCATGACAAAACCAAAAGTTTTTCCACCATCAAAAACCGTCACCGAAAAGGCCCTTATAAACAGGGACGAATATGACCGCATGTATGGTCAGTCAGTCAGGGACCCGGAGGGATTCTGGGGCGCTCAGGGCAGGCGGGTTGACTGGATCAGGCCCTATACAAAGGTGAAAGACACAAGCTATGGCCATGGGGAGGTGTCAATCAGGTGGTTCTATGACGGGACCCTTAACGTGTCGGCAAACTGCGTTGACCGCCATGCGGAGAAAACCCCTGACAAAATCGCGATCATATGGGAGGGGGACGACCCGGGTGAAGACCGGAAATTCACTTACGCGGAACTCAAGAGCGAAGTCTGCCGCATGGCCAACATCCTAAAATCTCTCGGTGCCCGCAGGGGCGACAGGGTAACCATATACATGCCGATGATTCCCGAGGTCGCTTTCGCCATGCTTGCGTGTGCTCGTATCGGCGCCATCCATTCGGTGGTGTTCGGAGGTTTTTCGCCGCAGGCCCTTGCAGGGAGGATCTCGGACTGTGAATCGGAAATAGTGATTACGGCTGACGAGGGGCTTCGCGGCTCTCGCACAGTGCCTCTTAAGGTGAATACGGACAGGGCGCTTGAAGACGGCGCTGCGGGCTCGATCGTGAAAAAGGTGCTGGTAGTGCGCCGCACGGGAGCCGACATCCCCTGGGATGACGAGCGGGACGTCTGGTATCATGAGGCTGCGGCACAAGTTTCCGATGACTGTCCGGCCGAGGAGATGGGTGCTGAAGATCCGCTGTTCATTCTCTATACCTCGGGCTCAACCGGAAAGCCCAAGGGGGTTTTGCATACAACCGGCGGCTATATTGTTTACACTTCGATAACCCACCAGTACGTGTTCGATTACCACGAAGGAGAGATCTACTGGTGCACGGCTGACGTCGGCTGGGTTACCGGCCACAGCTACATCGTCTACGGACCGCTTGCAAACGGTGCCACAACCGTGATGTTTGAAGGGGTGCCGGGTTATCCGGACATGTCGCGCTTCTGGAGAATCTGCGACAAGCACAACATCAGTATTTTCTACACTGCCCCGACGGCTATCCGGGCGCTTATGCGCGAGGGAGACGGGCCGGTTAAGGAGACATCCCGCACCTCGCTCCGCGTTCTCGGTACCGTTGGAGAACCGATCAATCCCGAAGCCTGGATGTGGTACTACGAAGTGGTCGGCGAGGGCCGCTGTCCGGTGGTGGACACCTGGTGGCAGACCGAGACCGGGGGCGTGCTGATAACCCCGCTTCCCGGTGCGACGGACCTGAAGCCGGGTTCGGCCACCCTGCCGTTTTTCGGGATCCGTCCGGAACTTGTTGATTCACAAGGTAATGTCATGGAAGGCGCAGCTGAGGGAAATCTCTGCATAGCCGATTCGTGGCCTGGCCAGGCGCGTACGGTTTACGGAGATCACGACCGTTTCGTCGAAACTTATTTTACCGCCTATCCGGGCAAGTATTTTACCGGCGACGGATGCCGTCGCGACGAAGACGGTTATTACTGGATCACCGGGCGCGTCGATGATGTTATAAACGTGTCGGGGCACCGGATGGGCACAGCCGAGGTGGAAAGCGCCCTTGTTTCGCATCGAAGCGTCGCCGAGGCGGCGGTGGTAGGATATCCGCATGAGATAAAGGGCCAGGGCATCTATGCCTACGTGACACTTAACGCCGATTCGGAACCCTCAGAAGAGCTTCGGGGCGAATTGGTTAAATGGGTGAGGAAAGAAATAGGGCCGATTGCCTCTCCCGATCTTATACAGTGGGCCCCGGGTCTTCCGAAAACTCGCTCGGGCAAGATAATGCGCCGGATCCTGCGCCGCATCGCCGCCGATGACTATGCTGATCTCGGAGACACTTCAACGCTTGCCGACCCCTCGGTGGTTGACAATCTGATTAATAACCGGATGAATCGCTAAACCGGGGCAGATTACCCGTCCCGCCGGCTTTTGGGCTTGCCGCTGAGCTGAATGGAGAGCGGCAAAAAAACTTTGCAGGTCTGCAGCTGCGGTACATAACTGCAAACTGAGTGTGGCAGGGCGGAAGGTTGAGAAAAATATCCGGACATTTCATATGAGGCTTAACAGATTCCTTTCCGAGTGCGGAGTAACATCAAGAAGAAAAGCGGATAACCTTATAAAGGCGGGACGGATAACCGTAAACGGAGAGGTGGTCTGTGCTCTCGGCTCCGTGGTGGACGAGACTGCCGACATCATAGCGCTTGACGGAAAACCCGTGCGCAAGGAGAGGAAAAGATACCTGATGCTTAACAAGCCTCCCTTTTACCTGACTTCGCTAAAATCCATGGAAGACGGAAAAAAAACGATAATGTTCTTTCTGGGAGAGGTAAAACAGAGGGTCTATCCGGTCGGCAGGCTTGATTATGACTCTGAAGGACTTCTGATTCTCACAAACGATGGAGAACTCGCAAACAGGATACATCACCCCAGGTACAAGGTGGTAAAGACCTATCTGGCCGAGGTTTCGGGGCAGGTTCCAGATGATCTCGAAACAGTGCTCGGTAAAGGAACGGAAATTGAAAAACGGTTTACGAAGCCGGATTCGGTCAGGGTTCTTCAGGTGTCTGAAGGGCGTGTGCGGACAGTTGTTTCATTTCACGAGGGAAGAAAGCATCTTGTGAAAAAGTACTTTGAAGCCTTTGGTCTTCGGGTTATCAGGCTTAAAAGAATTTCGTGTGGAAACGTGCGTCTCGGCGAACTTGGAAGGGGGCAGTGGCGTGACCTGAATCCCGGGGAAATCAGGAGTCTTAAGAAGATGACGGGACTTTTGTCTCGGGATCAGGATAAAGTCCCCGGAGGTGCAGTGTGATGAGATTTATCACATTCGAGGGAATAGACGGAAGCGGCAAGTCGACCCAGGCGAGGCTTCTGGCCGATTACCTGTCCAGCAAGGGAACGAATGTGCTCCTTACCAAGGAACCGGGCGAGGGCAAACTTGGGGAAGCTATAAGAAACGAGATTCTCGACCGCAGAGATATCGACATCGATCCCTACGCAGAACTTTGTCTTTTCTGTGCAGACCGGACCCAGCACGTAAGGGAACTGATACTGCCGAAACTGGCAGAAGGTTGCACTGTCATCTGCGACAGGTACTACGATTCGACCCTTGCTTACCAGGGCTCGGGAAGGGGGATTGATCCCGGACTGGTCTACCGCATGGCCATGGCTTCAAGCCTCGGTGTTGAGCCCGACATCACGTTTTTTCTTTCGATACCGGTTGAACAGGCGCTTTTCAGGCTTAGGAAACGCGGTAAGGAGAGAAACAAGATGGACGAGGAACCGTTTGAGTTTCACAGCAGGGTGGATGAGGGTTACAGGCAGTTGATCGGGAAGGGGATTGCGAGGATGAAGGTAATAGAAGCTTCCGGTTCCACTGAGGAGATACAGATGAAGATAAGGCGCTTTTTTGAGCGATCAGGCGTCTGCGACTGAGTCTGCTGTCCTCCCGACAAGCTGTTCAACTCTTGGATACATGTAGATATGCAGGATGATTCCTGTTACCGAGAAAGGAACTATATCCTGGGGATCTTTGCTAAGAAACGCAAGTACAAACCCCAGCAGCAAAATGGTCTCGTTTATTCCCCAGGGAACCACATGCGGGAGCAGAAGACGATTCGAGAGCTCATCAAGCCTCTCTCCTTGCTCCTGTCCCCGGGTTGAGAGGAATTTCTTGCGAAGCGATTTCTCAGAGAGGGTAAACCTGTATATGAGAAAAGAAATTACTCCAAGTGCCGTTCCTCCCAGAAAAAATACTGCTTTTACGTTTTCTCCGACATCCGGTGCATCTGGCGATTTGAAAACAAAAACCACGGCTGTGTAGGCGAACATGGCAAGCAGAAGAGCAGACCAGACTATTTTCAGGGCACTCTGGTTTCTTGAGACTGACGAAGCGGGATTTTTCCTGTCCATGGCTACCGGGTGTGGGGGTGAGATTGCGTGCTCAGGATGTGATTTTGGCGAAGATCACGCTCAGGACTATGAGCCCGATCAAGACTCCCATCATGTAAAAAGGCACGCTTGGGTTATACCCCTTTTCTATGTTCGGAACCCTCTTCTGGGACCAGATTATTGGGACAACTTCGTTTTCATCTGATGGCTCGGTTCCCTGTTCCGCTGTCTTTTCTGTTTTCTGCTCTTCGGTGTCAGCCATTTTAAGGTTCCTCGGAACTGCGAGTATGGAAAAAAATTATCACGCAACCATGCTCGAAAATCAAGTTTTGCACAGTGCAAACTTACTGTGTTAGTGTTAATAGCAAATAAAACTGGCCGAACTTGGTATGGCGGGAATGGAAGAGACGAACAGATTTATTGTGGGAGTTTTATGGAAGATTTTAACAGAGCAAGTCTTATATAGAAGAAAGCAAAACCGCACAGACAGCATGCCGTAAAAACGGTCAGTTCTGTTTGCTGTTAACACGATATGTTTACAAACACCTTTACTGTGGCAAACTTAGAGTTTTATTACTGCCGATGTAGCTCAGTGGTAGAGCAGCTCATTCGTAATGAGCAGGTCAGGGGTTCGAATCCCCTCGTCGGCTGTATGTAGCTTGATCTACCCTCGTCGACTAACATCTAAGTAATGCAGCCAATGGCGAGTCTTTTATCAAAACAACGTATTGTTAGAGGTCAAGAATTCAACCGCTGGCTTGCTGTACCTCCGTCCGTTGCGATTCACCTGTGCATAGGCTCTGTTTATGCTTGGAGTATATATAATCCCGCGTTAATTGAGGTGCTAGGGGTTGCCACTGGCGCGGCGGACGACTGGACTCTGCGTCAGGTAGTGTGGATATTCAGCGTTGCGATTGCGTTCACCGGGCTTACAGCAGCGTTTGCCGGCAAATGGGTTGAGCATGCGGGACCGCGCATGGTCGGGGTGATGGCGGCGTTTTTTTGGGGAGGCGGCTACATGCTCAGCAGTCTTGGTGTTGTTTTGCATCAACTGTGGCTGATTTATCTTGGTTACGGCGTAATCGGCGGTATAGGTCTGGGGCTGGGTTATGTTTCTCCGGTCAGCAATTTAATTCGCTGGTTTCCAGACCGGCGCGGATTGGCTGCCGGAATGGCGATCATGGGCTTCGGTGGAGGTGCGATAATAGCGGTGCCCCTTAAGGAATTTTTCCTCCAGTACTTTTACAGGGCACCTCAATACCTAGGCACGGCCGACGCCGTCGATACAATCACTCGTTCGGGCCGACGCTTTGTTGAAGTCGGCGGTCAGCTAAAAGAGGTTGTTGTCACAGGGGCTGCGGAGGCGGCAAATGTGCTTGTGCCCGGAACCGAAGTGGCAGGAGTGTATATGGTCGGCACCGGTTCTGCGGGAGTCGCCCAGACTTTTTTTCTCTTCGGAGTGGTCTATTTTCTTGTGATAATGGTCTCGGCATTTTTATATCGTGTCCCGGTTGAGGGGTATAAACCCCGGGGATGGCAGCCGCCGGAAGACAAAGATTCCGGCAAGTGGATGATCAGCAAGAAAGATGTGCATGTAGATCAGGCTCTAAGAACACCGCAGTTCTACCAGGTGTGGGTCGTTCTGTGCCTTAATGTGACGGCTGGTATCGGGATTATCTCTGTTGCCAAGACAATGATGACCGAGATGTTCAGCAACGCGCTTCCCGATATTGTTGACGTTACCTTTGCCGCTACTTACGTGTTGATGATCGGCATGTTCAACATGCTGGGGCGGATTATGTGGGCAAGCGCTTCGGACAAACTGGGGCGACGCAATACATGTTCGATATTCTGCGCAGTCGGTCTTTTGCTGTATCTGTCCATTCCCGTGGTGGCTCATCAAGTGAATCTTAATCCCTCGATTCTCTGGCTGATGATGTTTTATGCGGCAACGATGATAATTTTCACTTTCTACGGAGGGGTTTTCGCTACCGTTCCGGCATATCTTGCCGACCTGTTCGGTGCTCGTTACGTTGGTGGCATATATGGACGCCTGCTGACTGCCTGGAGTGTCGCAGGTATTCTCGGTCCTTTGGCGGTCACCTCGCTTAGAGATCGTTCGCTTATGGCCGAAATCAATCGCCTTGCTGAAAGGGTATCCCCAGATGAGTTCGCAAGGACTTTCGGTGCCGGAGTTAAGGACTTGGAAATACTCGTGCAGAACAAAACCGTAACGCTTGCAAAACTAATGGACATCGCGCCTGAAGGTACGGTAGACCCTTCGGCTTCCCTGTACAGCTCGACGATGTACGTGATGGCGGCGTTGTTAATAATCGCTTTGATAAGCAATCTGCTGATAAAGCCGGTTGATAAAAAACATTACATAAAGGACTGATGAATATTGAGGGGAATAAAAAAGGGGCCTCATGAAAACCGTAACACTGAAAGGTCTTTTTTCAACTTGCTGAGCCCAGCTGTCTTCAGTGAGAAGCTCGACATGCTGGAAGCGAAAGCAGGGCAGAGCGCGGTGTCAGCGGAAAATTCTCACAAAATACTTCTTGAATTCGTCGCTGCTGAGATTAGTCTGCTCTGAGAGTTTTTCAAGGGTTGAGGGTGTTTCAATATCCTCGCGTTTTAACTTGATCATGTATTTCTGCGAGACTTCGTAGGCTTCTGTGTCCTTGTCAACATATCTTACTTTGATCTGGTTTGTTTCCTCATCTATCAGTTGCTGAAACGGGACAGCCTGCATTTTCCCTGTTCTTACATATACAAGAGCTCCTTCTCCCTTTCCGTCCAGCAGGTACTTGACGGCGCAGTATCCGAGTTTCCGCGTATAATCGACGTCAAACGGAATAGGATTGGCCGAGCGCATTTCATAGCCAAGCCTTTTGTGTACCAGCTCTGCTTCGACTCCTTTTTCGGAGAGTCTTTCGGCAAGAGTATTTTTCAGAAGCTGACCGAAGTTAACGTCAACGTATCTTATTCTTCCCATGCCGTCCTTATTCATTAGTCCCAGATCAACGGGGTCTATCTTGTCAAGCATCCCTTCTGCGAGTATAGCCACTCCGTATTCTTTCCCACTGCTCATTCTTTTTATTATCGAGCCCTCAAGAATAGCTATGACCTTGTCGAGCGGCACTCTTTTCTCTTCAAAATCCTCCGGGATTATTGTTATAGTGGCTCCTGCTGACTGCCCGATTCCAAGAGCCAGGTTGCCTGTCCTCCTGCCCATGGTTATAACCAGAAACCATCTGCACGTGGTTTTTGCCTCTTCCATTATGTAGTTCATTATCTTTGCGCCGACGTCCCTTGCGGTCTCGAATCCGAAGGTGGGTATATAGTCGGGCAGCGGGATGTTGTTGTCTATGGTTTTGGGCAGGTGCGCTATTCTCAATCTTCCACCGAAATGCTCATAAAGCGTTTTTGCAAGAAACATCGTTCCGTCGCCGCCTATGGTTATCAGGTTTCCTATGCCAAGTTTTTCAATAGAGGAAACTGTGTTTTTAAAGGTCTGCTCAGTCGCAAGGGGGTTTTGTCTTGATATTCCGATAATGGAGCCGCCGGTTGTATGAATCCTTGAAGTGTTGTTGATATCAAGATCCAGAACTTTCGAGGTGTCTCCCATGGAAATCCATTTAAACCCGTCGAGAATTCCTATTACTTTCTTTCCCCTGTTTCTGGCCTCTATAGTGGCTGAATTTATAACGCCGTTTATACCGGGGGCGGGTCCTCCGGCCGCTATTATTCCAAGATTGTCCATTGTGTTGCTAGTCATTTTCTTCGTACGGACCTGTTCCGTAAAGGGCTTTGTATTTCTTGTCTTGTCTGTATCCCCGCGTGTAAAGAATTCCAGCTCCGGCTACGATTCCGCAGGCAAATCCCGACATGTGCGCCCACACATTTTCGGTTACTGCGTCTTCGGTTACTGCGTCACCAATATAGCCGATTCCAGTCAGAAACTGAAAAGCGAACCAGAAAATTATGAAGAGATAAGCCTTTATGCGCACAAAGCAGGCAGACATCACTAGTATGAACAGGGTAAGAATCCTTGATCTTGGAAAAAAAAGCATATATGCGCCCAAAACACCGGAAATCGCCCCGCTTGCTCCTATTATCGGAACTGCGGAATTGGAATCTGAAGCCACCTGGATAAACACAGCTGCCAGTCCGCACACCAGATAGAAAAGCAAGTATCTTGTATGGCCCAGCAGATCTTCAATCGTATTTCCGAATATGTAGAGAAAAATCAGGTTTCCCACTATGTGTATCCAATTTTCATGGATGACACATGGAACTGAAATATTTTGCTGTTCTGTCAAGAAATCCGTAGCTTTCAAGGGTGATTATCTTGCCGGCCCCGATCCCGTGGGTATTGTAAAATATCTGAAGTTCTTCCCCCGTAAGAAAAAGGGTGTACGTGAAGACCAGTACGTTTACGGCAAGAAGCGCATAATTCACATAGGGGATGATTTCGGTTTTTATTGTTGTTCTAATCGGTATCATTATCGTAACAATTATACTCAAGAGAGCTGGGATAGATTGCAAAAACACAGCACGGATGTCCTGACAAGGATAAGGACGGATGTGGAAGAAAAACTCCGCAGGGCCACTTGTCTGCTGGTAAACGTTGCGGTGTTCAATTCCGTCTCAAGCGGCAATCTCGGAATTGCTGAGAATTTCTTCGCGTCCGAACTTCTTGAGGAGCTTTGTTCGCTTGAAGTGGAGATTGTATTTTACCGTTCTGCCGCGAGGGATTTCGTCTCAACAAATAAGCTTGACAATCTGATCGAACGAAACGGTCACTGCATAATCGACGATCGCGCTTGCGTTATGGACAGATTGGAGAAGGATGATTGCGTGCTGCTGAGCCCTGAGCCCTCTGACATTGATCTTTTTCTCCCCGGGAACTTCTCCGTAGTTCCAAGCTCTGCTCCGCTTGATCTCAAAACGGTTTCGAGCTATGTATCGAATTTCGAGGGAGAAGTAGTTTTCACGGAGCTTGGAAACCTGATTGTCAGCTCCAAAAGAGGAGGTTAGTTGCAGGTTCTATGAAGCAAACTGCTCAGCTGTCGATGCTTATAAAGAATCGCGCGCTTGCCTTGGGGTTTGACCTTGTGGGAATAGGACCGGTGGAGGATCATTATGCGGAAGCGGACTTTTTTGAGCGGTGGCTCGGACAGGGTTATGCGGGAGAGATGAGCTATCTTGAGAGAGGACTTCTTAAGAGAAAGAAAGTGCAAAGGGTCCTCCCAGTCTCTAGGAGTCTGTTGGACTTTAGCGGTCATTTAATGTTAAAACAACGGTATCAAGATGTCTGAGAAGGAGAAGACAATGAGACGGAGGTTTGTATCAGCAGACCGCAAGACGCCGCAGATGTTTCCGCCTACAATAGAAGAGTATCTGCCCGAAGACCATCTTGCCCGGTTTGTGGTGGAGATAGTTGAGCAGCTGGATCTGAGAAGGCTGACGGAAGCGTATTCGGGCAGGGGGTCGGCAGCGTATCATCCGGGAATGAAGGTGGCTCTTCTGTTCTACGGATACGCGACGGGGACATTCTCTTCCCGGAAGCTTGAGAAGGCAACATATGACAGTGTGGCGTACGGGTATATATGCGCTAACAGCAATCCGGATCATGACAGCATAAACAGGTTCCGCAAGAGGTTTGGCAAGGAGCTTGGGGTATTGTTTGTACAGATACTGCAGATAGCGGGACAGATAGGGATGGGCACGGTGAGTGTGGATGGCACGAAGATAAAGGCTAATGCGAGCAGGCACAAGGCACTGAGCTGGAAGAGGGCAAGGAAGATAGAAAAGCAGCTGAACAAAGAAGTGAAGGAACTGATGAGACTTGCACGGGAGGCTGACAACTCTAAACTGCCAGAGGATATGAATGTTCCCGAAGAACTTCAGAGACGGGAAGCGAAGCGTGAGATACAGGAGCGGGCAAAGCACAGGTATGAGCGGGAGTCAGAAGTGTACGGGGAGAAGGTAGAGAAGCGGGAACAGTATGAGAAGCAAAGCGGGAAGAAGGCAGGAGGGAGCAGACCGAGGGATAAGGATCAGGTGAATCTTGTGGACGGAGATTCGCGGATAATGCCTTCGGGAGGGGGATTTGAGCAGGCATACAACGCTCAGGGTGCAGTGGATGTGGAGAGCAGACTTATAGTGACCAGGCATGTAACGCAGAACACAAACGACAAGCGTGAGATAGAGCCCGTGCTTGAGCAGTTAAAGGAGAATGAGCAGAGGCTTGGCAAGGCTGAGAATCTGCTTGCCGACAGCGGATATTACAGTGCAAGCAACGTTAACTTATGTGACAGGGCGGGGATAAAGCCTTATATATCCAAACGCAGGGAGAAGCACAACAGACCGTTTTGGGAGAGATTCGCACAGTGCAATGAGGAGGAGAAAGAGCCGGCAACACCGGTTGAAGACATGCAGAGGAGGCTTGGAACATCCGCAGGCAAAAAGATGTACTCAAAACGCAAGTCAACGATAGAGCCTGTGTTCGGAATAATAAAGCAGGTGATGGGATTCCGGCAGTTTATGGTGCGGGGGCTTGAAGCTGTGCGCGGAGAGTGGAATCTTGTGTGCATAGGGTACAACCTGAAGAGAATGTATGCGTTGAAGGGCTGACAAAGAGGTGAGAGAGCAGAGAATATTGGGGATTTGAGATAAAAACAGCTCCCCGAAGCTTAGCTGAACCTCCAAAATCAAGGATTTTTGCCGATATGACTTTCACCAGCTCTGAATCAGTTGGATTTCCCCTCAATTGTTCGCTAAGAGCGACAGACTCCTAGTCCATCTCATCGAGTATGTTTATCGCTACCTGAGCTACCTTTTTCCCGGAAAGCAGCATCCCGCCGAAAGTAGGTCCCATCCTCGGAAGTCCGAAGGTGGTGTTGACTGCCATCCCGCACGCGAGCAGTCCGGGGTGTATTTCTCCTGTGTACTCGACGAGGGCTTCTTCCGATTTCTCTACCCACATAGATCCGTGGCCCGGAAGTTTTTTGTAAAGGCCCTGCTGGGAGAGCCTGGAAACGCAGTAAGCATCGTGACCCGTGGCGTCTATTACCAGTTTTGATTCTATAGCCACTGGGTCAAGACAGGTTATTTCCTTGGGCATGTTTGCGATTGGCGTCCAGTTGATCACTATCCCGGCGACCCTGCCGTTTTCCCTGTAAACCAGATCGTCAAACAATGTCATATTCCTTACTTTCGCCCCGGCTTCACACGCCGTAGCTATCAGCTTTGAACATGCGTAAGGACCGTCGGAGACGAAAAGCCCTTCGGAGACCTCTTCATACGGCACTTCGATTTCGTCAAGAACAGTTTCTCCCGGGGCTCGCACTGTGACCTTGTTCATCAGGTATCCGCCAATCCAGAATCCTCCTCCGAGGTAGTTCATTCTTTCGACGAGCAGCACCTTGTATTTCTTTTTCGCTATGTCCTTTGCCGCGACAAGCCCGCTTGGCCCCGCACCGACGATTATAACGTCGCTTGTAATGTATTCGCTGAATTCTTCTGAGAATCCCTCAACGATGGCCCGGGTGACTTCTTTTTCTCCTGCCGGCGCAAACTGAGGGGTTTTTAAACTGTCTGACATAGCGGTTTCCTCCGAAAAAAATGTCAATAAAGTTCTGCCTTATTACTGCTGTTCTTCTTCCTTTACGACGTTTACGGTTATCTGTTGCGTCACGTCCGTATGGAGTTTCAGCGGGACTGTATATGTTCCAATTTCTTTTAAAGTGCCGTCAAGCAATATATCCCTTCTTGAGATCTCAAATCCTTTTTCTTCCAGCGCATCGGAAATATTCTGCGAGGTAACTGATCCGAACAACCTGCCTTCCTCACCAGCTTTAGCGTGTATTGAGATTTCAAGACCCTCGAGTTTTTCCGCAAACGTCTTGGCGTTTTCAAGGATTTCGGTTCTTTGCATTCTTATTGTCTCTATTCTGTCTTTCCAGGCTTTGAGGTTTGCTTCTGTTGCCTTTATGGCGAGTTTGCGGGGAAAAAGATAGTTCCTCGCCATCCCGTTCTTCACGTCTTTTACGTCTCCGACAGTTCCTATGTTTTCCACATCAGAAATCAGAATTACTTTCATTTTTTACCTCCGCACATACTTTTAACAGGCATTCGGGAATTACTTATGAGTTACTGTGTACGGCAAAAGGGCCATGAAACGGGCTCTTTTTATGGCGATTGCCACCTTTCTTTGCTCCTGCCTTGAAAGCCCCGTGTTTCTTCTGGGCAGTATTTTCTTTCTCTCGGTTATGAACTGCGAGAGAAGTTCGATGTCTTTGTAATCTATCTGCTTGCCTTCTTTTGCAAGGTCTCTGGGTTTCTTTCTGCGCGAGTAAAATCTTCTTCCGCCTCCCCCGCCCATTGCTCTTCTGCTCATGATTGGTCGCCTCCTTGGGTTGTTTGTTCATCTCCCCGGGACTGTTCTGTGACTCCCTGTGCCGGTTCATCTCCTTCCTGAGATTGTTTTTCGGTTTCTTTGGGTGGCTCATCACTGGTTTTGGCCTGCTCGGCTGGTGCCGAAAAAGGGGTCTGAAAGGCACTCTGGTCTTCTTGTTCGGACGGTTTTGGAGGGACGTTTATTGTGGCGCCTGCAGTTTTCTGCTCCTGCTCAATGCAGCTTACGGTCATGAACCGCAGAACATTGTTTTTCGAGAGATTAAAATATCTTTCTATGTATGTTACTGCTTTGGGCTCAGCCGCGTAAACGACTATATAGTAGGTGCCTCTAGTGTAGTTGTCTATTCTGTAGGCCAGGTTCTTTTCGGCCCATTTTTCGGATTTTATCATCTCCCCGCCGTTTCCGGTAACGCTCTGCTCAACCCTGTTCTGGATCGTCAGAAGATCTTCGGGGGATATATCCGATCTTACTAGATAAAGCGTTTCGTACTTCTTTGGCTCTATAGCCATTTTTACTGCCTCCTGTCTTGGTCTTAGGCCCCTGAACATTGTTGCCTGGAAGTCAGGAGCAACAGAGAAGAAATATTATACTGATTTTCTGGGACTGTGTAAATAC
This sequence comes from Thermodesulfobacteriota bacterium, assembly GCA_965200595.1. GTDB lineage: Bacteria > Desulfobacterota_D > UBA1144 > Nemesobacterales > Nemesobacteraceae > Nemesobacter. The sequence continues at coordinate 362,251 of CBDAUE010000005.1, forward strand.
AAATACGGGCGGGACTGTGACCCCGCCCGCAGGTAAAATGTCCGTTTTATATTATAAGAAGGGGAGCTATGACAAGCGATACTATGGACATCAGCTTGATCAGAATGTTCATAGCCGGCCCGGAGGTATCCTTGAAAGGATCTCCTATGGTATCTCCTACAACGGCGGCTTTATGGGCCTCCGATCCTTTTCCTCCCAGGTTGCCTTCCTCTATGAATTTTTTTGCGTTATCCCATGCTCCCCCCGAGTTTGCCATCATAAGAGCAAGCATCACTCCCGCCACGACCGCTCCGGCGAGAAAGCCTCCCAGGGCTTCTTCTCCCAGGGCAAAGCCTATTACAAGCGGTGCGACAACGGCTATAATGCCCGGCAGTATCATCTCTTTTAACGAAGCGTCAGTGCTTATCTGAACGCACCTTGAGTAATCCGGTGTGGATTTTCCCTCGAGAAGCCCGCTTATCTCTCTGAACTGTCTTCTTACTTCCTCAACCATCTGCTGTGCCGATCTGCCAACAGAACCCATGGTCAGCGCGCCTATCAGAAACGGTATGGTTCCTCCCACCAGCATTCCCGCCACAACCTTGGGCTGGGTAATATCGATTGAAGTTAGCCCTACGGCATTTGTGTAGGCAGCAAAAAGCGCAAGGGCGGAAAGCGCCGCGGAACCGATGGCGAATCCTTTCCCTATGGCCGCTGTGGTGTTGCCGAGAGAATCGAGCTTGTCTGTGATCTTTCTCACGTCCGAGCCGAGTTCTGACATCTCCGCGATACCGCCCGCGTTGTCCGCGACCGGACCGTAGGCGTCAACCGACATCGTTATCCCTATGGTCGCAAGCATGCTGACCGCGGCTATTCCTATTCCGTAAAGCCCCGTGAGCCAGTAAGACAGAACTATCGCCACCGCGATTATAAACACCGGGTAGGTCGTGCTGTACATTCCCACCGCGATTCCCTCGATTATGTTTGTGGCTACTCCCGTTTCGGAAGCATTTGCTATTTTCTTTATCGGTGGTCCCGAGGTGAAATGCTCTGTGACCTTTCCGATCAGTATCCCCGCGAGCAGACCTGCTATGGATGTGATCCATATGCTCATGTATCCCTGCGTTCCCATGGTGGGCAGATCCTGCACCTGTGCGAGTCCGTAGAGTGCCAGCAGAGAAATTCCACAGTACACGACCGCGGCGAATATTGTGGATCTCTCAAGCACAGCGCTCGGTTCTCCTTCCCTGAGCCACCCCACGGCCTTGGATCCAACAAGGGAGGAGAGGCTTCCGATTACGATCAGTATCAGTGGAATTGTCATCAGGGCGAGCTGATTTGTCGCCATGCTGGCCGCGATCACTACGGTCGCTATTACCGCTCCTACGTACGATTCGAAAAGGTCTGCGCCCATCCCCGCTACATCTCCGACGTTGTCTCCGACGTTGTCTGCGATCGTTGCCGGATTTCTCGGGTCGTCCTCGGGTATTCCGGCCTCAACTTTTCCGACGAGATCCGCTCCGACATCGGCAGCCTTTGTGAAGATTCCTCCGCCTATCCTTGCGAAAAGAGCCACAGTGCTGGCACCCATCGCAAATCCGCCTATCATTCCTCCGAATTCTTTTAAGAACGCGGTGAGAGCGCCTCCTTCTTGGGGTTTTGCCTGAAGGTCGATTCCCAGAAAGAAAACGATTGAGAGTCCCAGAAGACCGAGACCCGCAACTGCGAGCCCCATCACGTTTCCGCCCCGAAACGCCATCTCAAGTGCTTTTCCCTGTCCTTCAGATGCTGCCGCCTGAGCAGTTCTCACATTGGCCTTTGTGGCCGCCTTCATGCCGCAGAAACCGGCTATGAGCGAACAGAGCGCCCCGCCGATGTAAGCGGCTCCGGTTTCAATTCCAAGAAACACCGAGAGCAAAACAAAGACAATCGCAGCAAAAATGCCTATTATCCTGTATTCCCGTTTCAAAAACACCATCGCTCCCTCGTGAATTGCAGAAGCGATCTGCTTCATTTTGTCGTTGCCTTCAGGAAGCTTGTTTATTCCACTGTATACAAAATACGCGTATAGGAGCACGATAAGACCTACCACAATTCCCACAAGTCCTATGTTGCTCGCTAGTACTTCACCCATACCCATTAGTAGTTCCTCCTACGTAGAGAATTATTTGTTTCAGTTAAGTCGACTGTTAAACCTGTTCATCGCCGAATCCACTCCCCGGCTTATTATTTCAAATGTTGCTTCGACAGCAGCCTCGACCATCTCCGCGACCGTCTCCTTCTCGTTCGAGGAGAATCCGGAGAGAACGTGATTACGCGTTTCTTTTCTCCCCGGTGGCTTTCCTATCCCAATTCTCACCCTGCAGAATTCCCCTGAACCGAGAGAGGCTATTATCGATTTTATTCCGTTGTGCCCCGCCGAGCCTCCTCCCCTGCTTATCCTTATGTTTCCCAAAGGGAGATCAAGTTCATCGTAAACCACGATTAACTGATCAAGTGCTATCCTGTAGAATTCCTTCGCTTCGCGAAGTGCCTCGCCGCTTGCGTTCATGAAGGTCTGAGGTTTTATTATGAGCAGCTTCTCGTCCGAGTAGACCGTCTCCGCACACAGACTTCTGAATTTTTTCTTGCCGATTTTTATGTTTAGGCGTTCAGCCGCTCTCTCAGCCGTGCGAAAGCCTATGTTGTGTCTCGTATTTTCGTAAGCGGAACCGGGATTTCCCAGACCAGCAATCAGATATCGCATGAATTCGGTAGCTTATTCCTGGGTCTCGGCTCCCTGTTCGTCTTCTCCTTCAACCTGCTCCTCAACATCTTTTGAGCGTTGCGCTATTACCTGGACGACTTTTTCGCTGTCGGCTCTAACCGGTTTTACTCCCTCGCCAAGCTCAAGTCCCGCTATGTCGACAAAATCTCCTATGTCGAGAGAGCTTACGTCTATTTCTATCAAATCGGGAATGTCACCCGGCAGGCATTCAAGGTCAATGGTTCTCATGAGCCTCTCTAGTTTGCCCCCTGTTCTTTCCCCCTCTGATCTGCCCCGTGTGATTACCGGAACCTCTACCCTGAGGGTTTTTTTCATGTCGATAACCAGGAAATCAAGATTGATCACCCTGTTTTTAATCGGATCTCTTTGGATTTCCTTCACCATCGAGAACCTTTTGGTGGGTGGCTCGGAACCATTTATCTCGAGTTCCAAGACGGTGTTTATTCCGGCGCTGGTTGAAAGGGCCTGCTTAAGTTCGTCGGGACGTACCACCAGCGGTACCGGGTCCTCTCCCTGACCGTAAAGTATGGCCGGTATGTTGCCTTCCTTTCGTACTTCCTTGACTCCGCTTTTACCGATCCTTATTCTGGGTTTTACCCGAAGTGAGCTCTGTACCATGTTTTTATCTCCTGGAATTTTTCGTTTAGTTTAAGTGAAAAGTGCACTTATAGATTCCCCTAGAGCCGTTCTCCTTATCGCTTCACCGATCAGGTCTGCTATGCTGAGCACGGTGATTTTTGTACTTTTTTTCCGGTTTTCCCGCTGGGGAATAGTGTTTGTGATTATTACCTCGTCAATGTCCGAGTTGTTTATCCTTTCAAGAGCGGGCCCTGAGAGAACGCCGTGCGTGCAGCAAAGCGATATGCTTTTCGCACCTTTCTCAAGAAGCACTCTGGCAGCTTCGGTGGCGGTTCCGGCTGTGTCGACCAAATCATCGACTATTATCGCGTGTTTGTTTTCCACATCGCCGATTATGTTGCTTATCTGCGCGACGTTGGGAGCGGGCCTTCTCTTGTAGCAGATGGCAATCTCAGAGTGGGTTCTGTCCGCGAATTCGGTCGCCCTCTCAACCCCTCCCGCATCAGGGGAAACGATTACCATTTCGCTGTCCAGGTATTTTTCCCGCAGGTAGTTGATTATCACCGGTGTGGCGTATAGATGGGTTACCGGAACATCAAAGAATCCCTGTATCTGGCCTGCGTGCAGATCCATGGTGACTATCTTGCTTGCTCCCGCCACGACTATTAGATCCGCGGCGAGCTTGGCGCTTATCGGAGCACGCGGCTGCACCTTGCGGTCCTGCCTTGCGTACCCGTAATATGGTATGACCGCAGTTATGGACCTTGCAGAAGCTCGCTTGAGTGCATCAGCGATCACAAGAAGTTCCATTATGTTCTCGTTCACGGGAGGACATGTGGACTGTATCAGAAACACGTTTGAGCCCCGCACGCTTTCCCTTATGTCGACGAAGATTTCCCCGTCACTGAAACGGTTTATTTCCATCTGCCCGGGAGAGACATCAAGGTAGTTGCATACATCCTCAAATAGGGGGTGATTTGACGTCCCGCTGAATATTTTCATGTGCTGTATTTCCATGTCTGACCCGAAAATATAAAAATCCCATATTATAGAATAAAGTTTGGATAATTCAAGCACCTGCGGCATTGAGACATTTGCATAGCAAGGGTTTTTCGAGATGTGGGAGTAAGTTATATAACCGGATTTCAAGCACGTGAGCTGACCGATTTGGAGAGAGATGTTGCGTGGACAGAAGCCGAGTCTGAGTTTGTGCTCAGACTGTTCCTACCACCTGACTGTACCGTGAAGCTCAACTCCGTGCTCCGGAGCGTCTCCGTTTGCATATTCACTGCGTGTCGCGTCTATTGCAAGCTCAAAACCGTACTCGCCAGGCTCCGCCGGCGTAAGCCTCCAGCCAACCAGCAGCCTGCGTGTGTCTTCAGAAAGCCCCACACCCACATTGGGAGTTCCCGTAAACCCTCCTCCGAACACAGACATGCCGTAACCCATCTGAGCATCCAGCTCCGCCGAACTGCCAAGAGATACTCCTGCCGGATCCGGAAGCTCTTCCCGCCACAGCGCTTCTGTATTGTCGCTGCTCCCTCCCCATCTCGGAGTGAGCGCAAACGAAAGCCCCCTCTCACGCTCCCCGGCTCCAAGCCGCGCTGTGAAACTCAATCCGCTCTCCTCCGCTCCCGACTCCGTGTGTGCAGCAAGCCATCTGCCACGTGCCTCCACTTCCAGACGTGACGCACTGTATCTGAGACCTCCTGCAAGCTCAAGCCCCGTACCCGCAAGTCCGTCCCCTCCGTCCCTTCTTGCAGATACCTCCATAAACGGTGTCACTTCGCTGTCTCCAAACTTAAAACCACGGGACATCTCCAGTCCCGCTCTGCCCCTCCAGATATCGGCGCTGAGATCATCAATTATATCTTTGCCGTCACCTGTAGATATCCTCGCAAAAGTTGCATCCCCCTTCGCTGCCAGTTCTATCCCTGCCACCTGTGAGAGCTGCTGCCTGAACCCAAGTGATCCCATCCACATGAAAAGATCGCTCTGCTCCTCTATATCTTCTGATTTGTGCTTCATCTCTCCCCATCCCGCTCCCAGCACCGCTTTGAGTTCCAGTCCATTGCCAAACGTCAAGCTCCCGTACGGATACAGCGCTGTGAGAGTGCTCTCTATACTGCCCCTCTCCCCGGGATCGTCCCCTCCATCAAAGTGATAGTCTGACTCTCCCCTGCCGTGACTCACCGCAAGACCCGCTACCCACTTCGCTCCTCTCACGTCAGCTCCTAGCCAGCCGGTACGCGTATCTCCGTCGTATCCCATACCAGTTTCAGGCTTGCCCGAAAATGTTCCCAGATCTCCCCTGCCCCACACAGACCACATAAACGGTCTGCCCTCCTGCTCTCCCACAGCAAGCGAAAAATCGCTTGCGTACAGAAGATCGCCTGCTTCTATACTGCGGTGATAGGTATTCTGCTCGCACTCCTCCATGTCCGTACCAAGACAGACACTGCCGTGCTCCGTCCCTGCACTGCCAAACTGTATCGGCTGTCCTCCAAGTGTCAGACTGTCTTGAGGTACCGAGTCGGCAAAACGTGTGTTTATATTGCCCAGAGCTCCCGCAACGGTGCTTGCTCCCAATGCGGCCATGGCTCTCTTCAGAGCCCGTCTCTGTGCCGCAGGAACCACTGGAGCGGCTGATACAGTGATATTAAACGTATCGCTCACACTGCCGCCTCTGCCGTCATCGGCTGTCACCTTTACAGAAAGCGTTCCCACGTCTTCTGCAGACGGAGTTCCTAAGAAAGTTCTGGCAGTGCTGTCAAAGCCAAGCCATGCGGGCAGAGCGCCGTCATCTCCCTTTACAGCAATATAGGTAAGAGTGTCGTTATCCGCATCGTTAAAGGTGTTCTCTTCAAACCTGTATCTGAACTCCAAACCTTCCATAGCAGTCTGGTCCGGTATCTCGTTTGCAACCGTCGGAGCTTTGTTCGCGGCTGCCACCGTGATATTGAATGTGTCGCTAACAGCGCCGCCTCTGCCGTCATCTGCTGTCACCTTTACAGAAAGTGTTCCAACGTCCTCTGCAGACGGAGTGCCGGAGAATGTACGAGTACTGTTATCAAAGCCAAGCCATGAGGGTAAGCTGCCGTCGTCATTCACAGCCGCACTGTAGGTAAGCGTGTCACCGTCCGCATCGCTGAAGGTGCTGTCCGGGAATGTGTAGCCAAACTCCAAACCTTCCGTCGCACTCTGATCCGGTATCTTTTCCGCCACCGTCGGTGGACTGTTCACGGCCGGAGGGGAAACGGAGGTCTCCCTGGCCGATACAGTGATATTAAACGTGTCGCTCACAGCACCGCCTCTGCCGTCGTCTGCTGTCACCGTCACCGAAACCGTTCCCGCGTCATTCGCACTCGGAGTTCCCGAAAAAGTGCGGGCGGTCTTATCGAAATCAAGCCACGAGAGAGTGGCTGCTCTGTATGTAAGTGTATCGCCGTCGGGATCGTTAAAGGTATTCTCAGGGAATGTATATCTGAATGCAGTCCCGACAGCCGCCTTCTGCTCCGGTATCTCTTTGCTTACAGTCGGTGCCCTGTTCGCGGCCGATACCGTTATGCTGAATGTGTCGCTAACAGAACCGCCTCTGCCGTCGCTTGCTGTTACCGTAACTGAAAGCGTTCCCACATCTCCTGCCCTAGGTGTTCCCGAAAAAGCTCGGTCGTCAGCAAAAAACCTCAGCCATGATGGCAGATCGGTGCCGTCATCCTTGGCTGCGCTGTATGCAAGAGTGTCATTGTCCGGATCATTAAAGGTGTCGGGCGGAAAGGTGTAGCTGAATTCCGTCCCCTCCCTCACTGTCTGGTCCGGTATCGGGCTTGACACCGTCGGTGGACGGTTGTCAGCACCTGTGTTGTTGGTCACTGCGTGGTTGGTAAGATCCGCGGCGTCATTGCCCGATATGTCCTGAATCGGTTTAGCGCCTGCCGTATAGGAAACCCTTACCGTCTGCCCGCCGGTTACCGCACTTGTGAGCGTAAGCGTCACTACGGCTCCGCTTACGGAAACAGAAGAAAGGCTCGCGGCGCTGCCGCCTGCCGTCACCGAAAAGTCCGTGCCTGCAGGTACGGAATCCTCATCCAGATCCTCATCGTATGTGAGCTTAAGCACAGCGCCGTTTACCGTGGCCCTGGACAGCGTAGGAGCAGTGGTGTCCTCGGTGCTGTTGGTCACTGACTGATTGGTCAGACTAGCAGCAGCATTGCCTGACGGGTCCTGAATCGGATTTCTTGCGGGCACTGTATAGGATACCTTTACATCCTGCCCATGGGTGACCGCTCTTGCCAGCGCAAGCGTCACCACCCTGCCGCTTATCCCTACAGAGGAAGGACTGACGGTGCTGTCGCCTGCATTTACTGTGAATGCCTCGGCTGCAGGTACGGAATTCGTATTGAGGTTCTCATCGTAAGTGAGTGTAAGCGTTTCACCGTTTACCGTGGCTGTGTCCAATGCCGGTGCCGTGGTGTCCGGCGTGTTGTTGGTCACCACACTGTCGGTAAGCGCCCCCGCCAGATTGCCCCGTGTGTCCCGAATCGGATTAGCGCCGGGTGTATAGGAAACCGTTACATCCTGTCCGTGGACGACCGCATCTGCAAGCCGCAGCGTCACAGCCCCCGTGCCGACAGCTACGGAATTGCTGTCAGCCAGCCTTACCTCTTTGCCGTTCACCTTAACCGTAAAGTCAGAACCAGCAGGTACCGAACTTGTATCCAGATCCTCATCGTATGTAAGCCTCAGCACCGCATCCGTTACCGCAGCCCCCCCCCCCTTAAATCCGGACCGGCGGTGTCCTCGGTTATGTTCCTCACTCTCTGCTCGCTTAGAGCCTCGGCAACATTGCCGGACGTGTCTCGAATCGGATTGCTTGAGGGCACTTTATACGAAACCTTTACTGTCTGTCCGCTCCCGACCGCCCTTGCAAGCGTAAGCGTCACCACTCTGTCTGTGATGACAACAGGGTTGGTGGCAGCCAGACTGACTGTGCTGCCGGCTGCCTTTACCGTGAACGCCCCGGCTGCGGGTGCGGATTTCTCGTTTAGTTCCTCATCGTATGTTAGCGTCAGTATCGCGCCGTTTACCTCCGCCCCCATAAATGTCGGAGTGGAGTCGTTTGCCGCCGCATAATCGGTAAAAACATCGGCCGCATTGTAGGATGTGTCCTGAATCGGATCGCTGCCGGGCGATATCATATTAGGTCACCGTCACAGCCTCAACATTGGTGACCACCCTTCCAAGCATAAGCGTTACAACCCTGCCGCTTATGCTGACAGCATCATTGGTATTGACAAGACTCACCGCATTGCCGTTCGCCTTCACTGTGAAGTCCCCTGCCGGCGGCACAGAACTTGTATCCAGTTCCTCGTTGTACGTAAGCCTCACTGCCGAGTCGTTTACCACCGCCCCCGCAAGCTTTGGCTCGGTGATGTCAGCTGTCCTGTTCGTCACTGCCCGGTCTGTAAGATCCCCGGCAGGATTGCCGACTATGTCCTGAATCGGGTTAGTGGCAGGTGCTGTATAGGATACCGTTACATCCTGACCATGCGTGACCCCGTTTAGAAGCGTAAGCGTCACCATCTTCCCGCTTATGGCAACAGAAGAAGGTTGGCGGCGGTGCCGCTGTCTACCGTCACCGAAAAGGCCGAAGCTGCAGGCAAGGGTGTCGTCTTCAGATTCCCATCGTACGTAAGCGTAAGTGAGTCACCGTCTACCGCAGCACCAGATAACTTCGGTGCGGTGTTGTTGGCCACTGCCTCGTTGGTCAGAGCCGCGGCATTGTTCGGAGTGGCGGCTTTGTCCCGAATCGGTTTACTATTATTGCCGGTGGGTACAGTATAGGAAACCGTTACCGTCTGTCCGCTCGTTACCGCACTCCCAAGCGTAAGCGTCACCACCTTCCCGGCGATGGCTACAGAGGAAGGACTGGCGGCGGTGCCGCTGTCTACCGTTACCGCAAAGGCCGTGGCTGCAGGTGTGGAACTCGTATCCAAGTCCTCGCTGTACGTAAGTGTAAGTGCAGTGCCGTTAACCGCAGCCGAAGATAACGTCGGAGCGGTAGTGTCCGCGTCCAAGGTGCCTCTGACTGCAATTACTAATCCGTTCTGCGTGGTCGACCATGTGTCTGATTCCTTAGCACGATACAGGCCGTTGTTACCAATGCTCCAACCCGGCTTGGCCGTTGTTTCATCATCGCTATTGTTCTGAATCAAAATCTTTGCATTTGTTGTTCCCTCATGAACGCTTATCCAGTAGGTCGTGTTCGCGGCAAGTGTCACTGTATTGCCAGTCGGTACGGTAAACTTGTTGAGCTTGTTGTTTTCAAGACTGTTCGGATTCGTGAGCGTGGCCACCAGACCGCTGGGTCCCATATTCGGTCGGCCACTACCATTGTCCTTCCGAAGCTTGACCGATATACTTGTTCCACCAACTCCCAGACGAATCTGAATATCGGAGAGCGTGGCACCCTGCGAACCAGTTGTGAAATCCTGCGCAAAGAATAAATTGCTTCCGGAACTCCTAATTTTATCTGTGTTGGAGACCAGCGTCTCGGACATCTGTGGAAAGGCCGGTGTCGCGGCAAAGACAAGCGCCGCCAGCATGAACAACACTGCCCAAGTACGCGTAAAAACGCCGGAAGAAAGAAAAGCAAAACACCTGGCCGCACGGCGGAAGCCGGAGGCTAGCGCACCAGCTGAGTCTCTATAAGGGGGGTACGGCTGTCCGCCCCGTCAGGAAAACGACGGATATCGAAACATCCAAGGGGCTTTGGATTCTGTTTGATTTACGGTATTGCATTTTATCAGAGTATAAAACTTACAACATAACCACCTCAGGCTAACCTGAACACAACCGGCACGGCTTTTGCAAGAAGAATTATCGGGAATGCAGGGAGTAAGTTAATTGACCGGTTTTTGAGAGAGGAGATGCCCAGTATACTTGTCTTCTTTTGTCTAAGAAGAAAATAAAGGGAATGGGAATTATATACCGTGGTTTCAAGTTCGAAACGCAACAGGTCAAGCAGAGGCAGGTTGCGTTTAAGTTCCCGTATTAAAGACTCTATGGATTCGTGTCCGAACACTATCCCGGCAAACCTTCACATAGGCACAACAGGGTATTCGTTGCGGCCGTTTTTGCGCATTCGCCTCAGAGCCGCAATGATCTCCGCATCGGGAAGTGAGTCCACAACCAGCCGCAGACGGTTAAGATCGGATAATTTATCGACTTGCTGCCAGCTGAAGGGCAGATTAAAAGCAATATCAGTAAGTTGCTTGTCTTCAGGAGTAAGTTTTTCAACGCAGATTACACGTAATTTACCCTTGGGGTGGAATTTGCGGTTCTTGACGGAAATTAGGGGTTTTTATCTGAATTATGGGGTAAAAAGTTTTTACCCCCTCCTTAAACCCCTCACCCGTTTGACTATTTCCTGCTATGCAAATGCCTCGCGTTGTAAAACTGCAGGGACAGTCTATTTTCTGTAAGGCGAAAAATCAGGCGGCCTTTTCTCTACAAACGCCTTGGTTCCCTCAACAGCCTCTTCGGTTCCCTTGAAGAGATCAAGGGATGCTTTGCCCATGCTTGAGATTCCGAAAAGGCCGTCAGTTTCGGAATTAAAGGAGTACTTGGCAAGCTTAAGGGCGGTCGGGCTTTTTGACAGCAGTTCCTCGCACCAAGCATTTACCTCCGAGTCAAGTTCGTCCGGGGGGACGACCCTGTTTACAAGCCCCATTTCAAGGGCTTCTCCGGCTGAATACTGCCTGCACAGATACCACATTTCCCTTGCTTTCCTCTCGCCGACAAGTCTTGAGAGGTAAGCCGTTCCGAAACCCGGATCCACGCTTCCCACCTTCGGTCCCACCTGGCCGAAAACAGAATCCTCAGAAGCGATTGTCAGGTCGCACATGAACTGCAGTATGTTGCCTCCGCCTATGGCGTAGCCTCTCACCGCGGCTATAACCGGCTTCGGTATGTTTCTTATGAGATAATGTAGATGGGAGACATAATCCCCCACTCCGAGAAGTCCGTCCTTTCTCCCGGCACGGCTTTTTTTCTCCTTAAGGTCGCCTCCGCTGGAAAAAGCCTTGCTTCCTGCACCCTGCAGAACCACCACGCCAACTTCCTCATCCCCCCAGGCGTCTGTAAAAGCCTTGATCATCTCACTCAGAGTTACGTCTCGGAAAGCGTTGAGAGCCCGGGGGCGGTTTATGGTAAGGAAGGCGACTCCGCCCGTTTTTTCATAGATTATATCTTTGAAATTCATCCTCTACCCCTTGTACCATCTCCCGGTGCTCTCTCCGGTAAAGATGTTAATGCACTTTGTTTCAAGATAGTTGTCTATCCCGTCTGCTCCCAGTTCCTTTCCGATTCCGCTCTGCTTGAAGCCTCCGTAGGGAGTTTCGGGTATTATTCCCCCGTATGTGTTTACCCAGAGATATCCCGCCTTTACTGACTTTGCCACTCTGAGCGCGCGGTTTATGTCCCGTGTCCATATTCCTCCGGCGAGTCCGTACTCGACATCGTTTGCCGCCGCGACAGCCTCCTGCTCGGTCTTAAAGGGGATGACGCAGACTATCGGTCCGAAAATCTCTTCGCGCAAAAGAGCCGAGCCGGCAGGTATTTGCTCAATGACGGTTGGCGCTATGTAGTAACCCTTGTCGAATTTCTCGGGGCGGTCTCCGCCGGCTACCACACGGGCTCCTTCCGAGATGCCTTTTTCGACGTAGCTCATCACGTTTTCGTAATGCTGCTTTGAGATCACCGTCCCGAACTCGGTTTCCGGGTCCTCGGGATCTCCGATTCTTATTCTCGATATTCTGTCAAGGTAACGGGAGAGAAACTCATCATATATTTTTTCGTGGAGCATCAGTCTTGTCACCGCCGTGCAGTTCTCTCCCTGGTTAAAAAAGCCTCCACGAAGACACGCTTCCACGGCCGCCTCGATGTTTGCGTCCGGAAAAACTATGCAGGGAGCTTTGCCGCCAAGCTCAAGGGATACCCTTTTTATTTTGCCTGCAGCCGTTTTCATGACGTTTTTGCCGACCTCAGTTGAACCGGTAAACGCTATCTTTGCTATCCCGGAGTGCTCGGTAAGCGCCTGACCGGCTACAGATCCCTCACCGGGCACTACGTTAAGTACGCCGTCGGGAAGTCCCGCTTCGGAGCAGAGCTTCGCCACCTCGAAGATTCCGCACGAGGTGAGTTCCGCGGGTTTTATGACTATGGTGCATCCGGCCACAAGCGCGGGGGCTATTTTCCAGAAAGAAAGAAGCAGGGGAAAGTTCCAGGGGATTATATGTGCCGCTACCCCGACTGGTTCTTTTATCGTGAGAGATATCTGGTTTTCGTTTACCTGCAGAGTCTCTCCGTTTAGGCGAGTATGCGCGCCTGAATAATACTCAAGCGTTCTTACCGAACCTCCTATCTCTACCGCGGCGCTCTCGCGGATGGGCTTTCCGGTCTCGCGGGTGTTTATAAGGGCGATCTTGTCTTTGTTGTCAGAGAGCACCTGGGCGATCCGAAGCAGATGCCTGGCACGTTCCGATGCGGCAAGTCCCGACCACGAGGGAAAGGCTCGCTCGGCGGCTCGCACCGCCATGTCAACGTCCTCTCCCCCTCCTTGGGCGATCTCTGCCAGGGGCTTTTCCGTTGCCGGATTCTCTCTTACTGAATAGGAACCGCTTGCGGGAGTTTTTTCTTCCCCGTCAATGAAAAGATTGCATTTTATTTCCGTAACCGACATGGCCTGAGAACTTATACCGTACAAAGTTCTTTCAATCAAACCCGGAGTCGATTCCCAAAAGTGTTTTTGAAGAAGTAAGACGGCGGCACGATAATGCGCTTCGTGCAGGAGCTTGCAGATGCGCCAGGCAGATATTTTTCCTGCTGATCGGCGCCTGGACCTCAAGCGGATTTGTTTGACAACCCCGCCCGTTTCTGTAACCTAGATTCTCCTAAACTTAAGATTCCGGGGAAGCTTGAAATAGATATTCTTGGCGTTGTTTCCGAGAAACTTCTTGAAAAGGAAGAACAGATAACCTTTGAAGACGCTCTTGCGCTTGCGGAGCTTTCCGGGGAGCGTGTTTCTGAGCTTATATCGCTTGCAAGGAAAGTGACCCTCAAGCACAAAGGCGACGGGGTGTTTCTGCGCTCCATAATAAGCGCCCAGACGGGGAACTGTCCCGAGGACTGTTCTTTCTGTTCGCAGTCGGCCCATTTCGATACCGAGGTCGAGGCTCATCCGCTCATGGCCGCTGAGAGGATCCTGGGAGCCGCAAGGCAGGCCGAGAAAATGGGCGCAATGGATTTCTGCATAGTCATAAGCGCCAAGGGTCCGACACCAAGGATATTCAAAAAAGTTCTTGAGGCCGTTGATCTTCTCTGCGCTGAGACCAGTCTCAAGGTCGGCTGTTCGCTGGGAGATCTCACCAAGGAACAGGCATACGAGCTCAGGGATCACGGGGTGTGGAGGTATAACCACAATATCGAGACCTGCAGAAGTCACTTCCCCAGTATATGCACAACCCACAGTTATGACGACAGGCTTAAGACCGCTCTTTTGGTAAAGGAAACCGGCATGAATCTCTGCTCCGGCGGCATACTCGGCATGGGAGAAACCATGCGTCAGAGAATGGAGTTTGCTTTCGAGATAAGGGATCTTAACCCCACTTGGGTTCCGATAAATTTCCTTGACCCCAGACCCGGAACTCCGTTTGAAAAACTTGAGACCATCCAGCCGCTTGAGGCCGTAAGAACCATCTCGATTTACAGGCTCATACTTCCGGACAAAATAATAATGACTGCGGGGGGAAGAGAAGTTACGCTTCGTGATCTTCAGGCTATGGGACTCGTGGCGGGGGCAAATGCCATGATTTTAGGCAACTATCTGACTACTCCCGGGCGTTCTCCCCGAGAGGACCTCAGAATGCTTGATGACCTGCAGATGCCGGTCAGAAAAGAAATTCTCAACTAGGTTTGCTCCTGCGGACTTTGCTGTTTTTAGCTTAAGTTCGCGTCCGTCCCTTTGCTTCAGTTCAGCCGGTACGAATCTTTATTTCCTTGTTTGATTGTGGAATAATCGTACCTTGGGAAAAATCAAAGTCCGGGAACGTATTATTTCTAGTTCCTTTCATCCTTGGATCTCCGGAAAACCGGTTCCTAAAATACCGAAATGAAAGATAGGTCAAAACAGATAGCGTCCTACGACAGAGAATTTGTGTGGCACCCGTTTACCCAGATGAAGGATTACTCGCGCAGGGATCCCATAGTGATCGAGCGCGCGGAGGGTTCGTATCTCATAGATTCGGAGGGAAAAAGGTACATAGACGGTGTTTCCTCGCTGTGGGTCAACATTCACGGCCACGGGGTTGCCGAGATTGACGGGGCCATAAAGAAGCAACTGGAGCTGGTAAGCCACAGCACCCTTCTTGGCATAACCAACCCTCCTGCCGCCGAGCTTGCAAAAAAGCTTGTGGAAATCTGTCCTCCGGGACTTAAGAAGGTGTTTTACTCAGGCGACGGGGCAAGTGCCGTCGAGGTTGCTCTCAAGATGGCGTTTCAGTACTGGTCCCACAAAGGCAGGCCGGAGAAAAAAGCGTTTCTCTGTCTTGACAACGGTTATCACGGCGACACCCTGGGGGCCGTTTCGGTCGGGGGAATCGACATCTTCCACAAAGCTTTCTCGCCTCTTTTGTTCAAAACCTACAGGGCTCCCTCCTATTACTGCTACAGGTGTCCGCTTGCAAAGACTTGGCCGGGATGCGGAATCGCGTGCGCCGACGAGATGGGAGAGATACTGAAAAAGCACCACGAGGAGATAGCCGCAGTCATACTTGAGCCGTGCGTTCAGGCTGCGGGAGGAATGGTGGTGGCTCCCGATGGGTATCTTGCAAAAGTCAGGGAGCACTGCACACGTTACAATGTGCTGATGATAGTTGACGAGGTGGCTACCGGGTTCGGAAGAACGGGCAAGATGTTTGCCTGCGAGCACGACGGCGTGACGCCCGACATGATGGTTCTGGGAAAGGGGATGACCGGCGGATACCTTCCACTCTCGGCGACAATAACGACCGATGAGATATACGAGGAGTTCCTGGGAGATTACGAAGAATTCAAGACTTTTTTTCACGGGCACAGCTACTCCGGCAACCCTCTTTCCTGCGCGGCCGCGATGGGTAATCTTGAGGCTTTTAGAAATAACAACACTGTTTCCGTTCTTTCTGAGAAAATCGAGTTTCTGGAGAACGAACTTCGCGAGTTCGAAGGTCTGTCCCATGTCGGGAATGTGAGAAACAAAGGGCTTATGGTCGGAATTGAACTGGTCAGCGACAAGAAAACCAAAGAGCCCTATAAAGCCGAACAGAAAATGGGATGGCAAATTGCCGAAGAGGCACTCTCGCACGAAGCTCTCATAAGACCGCTCGGAGATGTGGTTGTGCTTATGCCCCCTGTTGGAATCGAGATGGACGATCTTGCGAAGCTTCTGCGGGCGACATATCTATCCATAAAAAAGGTCACCGAAGAGGATTAGCGCGGATGGAAGCACCCGATTCTCTTGAGTGGATTGAGGACGAATTAAGAGCTGTACGGGGGAAGAATCTTTTCAGAAATCTGACGGAAATCACATCTGGACAGTCTCCGGAAGTGTTGATCGGTGAGAAAAAGCACATACTCCTTGCTTCCAACAACTACTTGGGTCTTTCGACTGACCCCAGGGTTGTAGATGCGGCCGCTCGGGCACTTGACGAGTACGGTACCGGTTCCGGAGGGTCTAGGTTGGTAAGCGGAAGCTCAGACCTTCACGCCGAGCTTGAGAAAAAAATAGCGGAGTTCAAATCAAGCGAGGCCGCGATTCTTTTCTCAAGTGGTTATCTGGCGAATGTGGGAACGATTGCCGCACTGGTCGGGGAGGGGGACACAGTGTTCAGCGACGAGCTTAACCACGCTTCCATAATAGATGGCTGCAGACTTTCCAGGGCGACTGTGCAAGTCTATCCACATCTTGACGTGGACAGTCTCAATCGCATGGTTTCCCGAAGCCGGGGCGGCGGAAAAAAGCTCATAGTCACAGACACGGTATTCAGCATGGACGGGGACCTTACGGACTTGAGGGAGATCTGCTCGGTTTCCGAGCGCCACGGCTGCATGCTTATGGTGGATGAGGCCCATGCCATGGGAGTTCTTGGGGAAAAGGGCAGCGGAGCCACCGAATATTTCAGGGTTGAAGACAGGGTTCCGGTGGTCATGGGCACCCTCTCAAAAGCCGTCGGGTCTCTGGGCGGATACGTGGCCGGCAGCCGAAGTCTTGTCGATTTCATCCGAAACAGGGCGAGAAGCTATATCTTCGATACTTCCCTTCCCGCGGCTTCCCTGGCCGCCTCAATCGAGGCAATTGCCATTATCGAGAATGAGCCGCAAAGAAGAAAACATCTTATGGATCTTGTGGATAAGTTCAAGTCGGGTCTTCGCGAAATGGGGTTTAGCCTGCTTCCCTCCCAGAGCGCGATTGTGCCCGTGTTGACCGGAGAACCGGAAGTTACCCTGCAACTGGCTTCAGCCCTTCGAGAGCGGGGAATCTACACTCCGGCCGTAAGGCCTCCCTCGGTTCCTGCCGGAAAGTGCAGGATAAGGGCATCAGTTATGGCTACCCACACAGAAGATCATATATTGCGGGCTCTTGAGGGGTTTAGGACTGCAAGTTCAATTCTGAGCGGTTTCTGAGTATTTTATAGATCGTAGGTCTGCGGTTTCCGACAACCCTTAGGGGCTCTAGTCGGTATATCAAACATGTCGCGGGTTATGGCGTCCTTTTGAGCTTCAATCAGCTCCTTTATGTCATCTACGAATCCTCCGGATGTGGCGTAGCCCACTCCGTTGTTTGCAAGGTCATGGTTTACGGTTCCGCCTGAGAACTGACCGTCCGTCTGTGTTTTGATAATGTTGTAAACGGCCGTGTCCACGTCCACCCTTTTAAGCATAGAGGTCAGTATGTATTCCCGCACGGACTGATCGCTGGTTCCGTACTGATCAGAATCGACGCCTATGGCCCAGACCTTGGGATTTTCCTCTCTTTGGCTGAAGTCCCTGGCCGCCTCGAAAAGTCCGGCGCCGGAACCGCCGGCGGCATGAAAAACGATATCCGAACCGCCGCCAAACATCTCTGCTGCCACTTCCCCAGCTCCCTGCGGATCAAAGAAGCCGCTTATGTCCGGCGGCTCGTCAGGATTCTGCGGGTCGGAGAACTGTGAGAGATAAGCTGTTTCGACCAACATGTCCCTGCTGGTCGTTTCTGCCACGGATAAAACTCCCACGACAAATCCAGCCTCGAACTTTTCAATAATTCTGTCCGGGGTTTTGCATACTCCTCCGATAAACCCTACTTTGCCGGTTTTACTTTTAAGGGCGGCCGCTACGCCCACCAGAAAGGATCCCTCGGCCTCATTAAAGACCAAACTTGTGAAGTTCGCCGGCGCATTTTCTCTCTGCATGATGTCTACACCAGCGAAATTTGTCTCAGGGTTGGCGGCCGCGACTTTTTTTATTGAATCCTCAAACGAAAACCCGACTGCTATTACAAGATCGTTATCCTCGGCCAGAGATTGAATTATCTCTTCACGGTTGCTCGGTGCACCGTCGGTCGTTTTTTCGCTCACCACCGTTCCGAGCTCTCTCTTGGCTCTTTTAATGCCTTCATATGCTGAATCATTGAATGACCCGTCACCTTTTCCCACGCTGTCATAGGCAATTCCGACCCTGAGACCGTTCTGTTCCGGGGAGCCGTCATCGTTACTGCACGAAACAGCCGCAAAAGACAGTAACATTGCAAAAGACGTGACAAGTGCAAGGGGCTTTAAGCTGAAAGTTCGTCTCAATGTTTTTCCGGTCATTTTTTTGCTTCGGCCAGATTTTCTAGGAGAAGGTTTTTACGGCCGACAAATTTAAAGTTAGGCCTGCAAGGTAAATGCGCAACTGCCAAGAATATATATGTTTACACGCAATATTATACCCGCAGTCGGAGAAAAACACTCGTGCGGCATTTAAATTTTTCCTTGATTTCCTGCTCCGAGGCGTGTTTGACATGTGGCGGATTGTGCTCTAGAGTTTAGCGAAACGGAAACCGGAGGATAAATATTTCAATGGATTGGGGTATGAAAAACAGGATGGCCCGTATTATAAGGCCAGATACGGGAAGGGCGGTAATGCTCGCCCTTGATCACGGGTACTTTCTTGGTCCCACCCACCGATTAGAGATTCCCGAAGAAACCGTAACTCCCCTTCTTCCCTACGCCGATACGATAATGCTCACAAGGGGAGTGCTCAGAACTTCGGTCGCCCCGGACTCTGGAGCCAACGTAGTGCTGAGGGTCTCCGGAGGAACGAGCATAGCAGGTCCGCACCTTGAGGATGAGGGAATTACCGTAGATTTCGAGGAGGCGATAAGACTTAACGTTGTGGGAGTGGGGCTTTCTGTTTTTGTCGGAACGAAGTTTGAGAGGCAGACCCTTCTGGGTCTGTCAGAGCTTGTGAACCGGGGGGAGAAATACGGCATTCCGGTTTTAGGGATAACGGCTGTGGGAAAAGAACTTGAAAAAAGGGATTCAAGGTACCTGGCGCTTTGCTGCAGGATATGCGCCGAACTTGGAGCCCGGCTTGTTAAGACCTATTACTGCGAGGATTTCGATAAAGTGACCCGAAGCTGTCCCGTCCCCATAGTGATCGCGGGAGGTCCCAAGCTTGACACGGAGATGGACGTTTTCAACATGACTCACGAGGCTATATCCAGAGGCGCCGCAGGAGTGGATATGGGAAGGAACATATGGCAGCGCGACAACCCCGTGGCTATTATGAGGGCGATCCGCGGTATCGTCCACGAGAACATGACACCTAAGCAGGCCCACGAATTTTTCACGGAACTAAAAGAAGAAAGTTCCTGATATGCTTGCCGCAGTCTACCACAACAACAGCGACATAAGGATTGAGGAGTTTCCCCGTCCCGATCCCGGAGAGGGAGAAATACTGATCAGGATCAGGGCAAGCGGAATCTGCGGAAGCGATCTCATGGAGTGGTACAGACTTCCCAAAGCGCCATTGGTGCTGGGTCATGAGGTTGCGGGAGAGGTGGTCAGAACGGGGCCGGGGGTGAACCGGTTCCGTGCGGGCGACAGGGTTGTGGCCACCCATCACGTTCCCTGCGGGAAATGCCGTTACTGCCTTACCGGAAGGCACACCAACTGTCCGATGATAAGGAAATCGGGGTTTAACCCAGGCGGTTTCTCAGAGTACGTATGCGTGGCACCGCCGAATGTCGAGCGGGGAGTTCTTCATCTGCCTGACAATGTTTCTTTTAAAGACGGATCGTTCACCGAGCCCTTGGGTTGCGTTACAAGAGCGATTCGAGCCGCAGGGCTTGAACGCGGAGAGAGTGTAACGATTCTCGGAAGCGGCACAGCGGGACTTTTGTGCCTGCAGTATGTTCTTTACCTCGGCGCCGGGCCGGTTTTTGCGACCGATTCAAACAAATATAAGCTCAGAAAGGCCATGGAATTCGGTGCTGCTTGTGCTTTTAGTCCTGATGACGATGTCGCTTCCCTTGTGAGAGAGAACAACTCGGGATACCTTTCGGATTTGGTTGTAGTGTGTACGGGAGCGCGGGCTGCGATAAAAAGTGCCTTTGACCTTGTTTCTCCGTCGGGGAGAATACTTTTTTTCGCTCCGTCCGACCCGGAATTCACCCTTGATTTTCCCTTTAACAAATACTGGTGGTCCGGAGTTCGGGTCTTAAGCTCTTACGCAGCGGCTCCCGGGGACCTCGAAGAAGCCCTCTCCCTTATAGAAAAAGGTGCTGTGGATGTGGGGAAAATGATCACCCACAGGTTTCCGCTACAGGATATCCAAAGAGGCTTTGCTCTTGCGCAGAACCCCGACGAAAGTCTCAAGATCATAATAAATCCTTGAAACAATGAGAATTCAGCACTTGTAGTTTGAAGAACCTTGTCTGTATCCAGCTGAGTGGTTTGAAGATGTCCGGAACGCAGATTCTTATCCTTTCTCCATTTCTTTTATCTTGTCAAGGATCCTGTTTGCGAGTTCAAACTTGCTCATGAGCGGAAGTTCTTTGACCTCCTCGCTGTCAACCAGCCACGCTATATTGGTATCTTCCCCGAATCCCGCCTGCGGGGCCGTTACGCAGTTTGCCACTACCAGGTCGAGATTTTTTTCCTCAAGCTTCTTTCTGGAGTTGTCAATGAGGTTTTCGGTTTCTGCGGCGAATCCCACCAGGATCCTGTCTTTTTTGTCCTTGCCCAAGGATTTCAGAATGTCCCGGGTTTTTTTTAGAGGAATCGAAAGCTGTTTTTTCGATTGTTTTATTTTCTGCTCCGATTTCTCGCAAGGCGAGTAGTCGCTTACGGCAGCCGATTTTATAACTATGCGGGCTTGCTCGAAACGCTCGTGGATTTGTTCATACATATCGTCGCAATCCGTTACCCGTACCACTTCCACTCCGTGAGGATCCGGAAGAGAAGAGTATCCTGAAACCAGAGCTGTCCGGGCTCCGCGAAGCCAGCACGCTCGTGCTATGGAATAGCCCATTTTGCCGGTCGAGGGATTTGATATGAATCTTACGGGATCTATATGCTCCCTGGTTGCCCCGGCACTTACAAGGATACTCTCTCCCGCGTAATCCTGAGGAGTGATCGCCTTTTGGATTTCAAGGGTGATGGTCTCCGTTTCGGCGAGTCTTCCCCTTCCGGTCCATCCGCAGGCAAGATCTCCCTCGCCGGGTTCCACTATGATGAATCCGTGCCGTTTCAACTTTTCCATGTTCTCCTTCACTATGGAGTTTGAGTACATGTTTGAGTTCATTGCGGGGCAGATTATCACGGGAGCTCTCGTTGCCAGTATGACAGTCGTGAGCAGGCTGTCGGCTATTCCCGAAGCGATTTTCCCTATGAAAGACGCGCTTGCGGGTGCGACTACAACTGTGTCTGCCTCGTCAGCAATTTTTATATGACCTATTTCAGATTCGGAAGAGAGGTCGAAAAGATTCGAAGCGACCTTGTTTCCGGAAAGGGTTTGAAGGGTCAGGGGGGTTATGAAGCGTTCGGCGTTTCTGGTCATCGCACACAGCACCTCGGCCCCCTCTTTAACGAGAGATCTCACAAGTTCGCAGGACTTGTAGGCGGAGATTCCGCCCGTTATTCCCACTACAATGTTTTTTCCGCGAAGCAACTCCATTGAATTAAAGTATATCCTTCTGCGTAAATGGGCAATACACGGGCTGAAAGATTTCTAGATACTGTCGGTTATCGCACCTTGGGATGCGGAGGAAACAAGTCTTGAGTATTTAGCCAGAACGCCGGTTTTTTCCTTCGCAGACGGTTTTTTCCAGGCTTTTTTCCTTCTGTCAAGCTCCTTATCCGGTACGTTAAGGGTTATCTCTCTTCTTTCGGTGTCGATCGTGATCTCGTCTCCGTTTTTTATAAGCGCCAGCGTGCCGCCGTCAAAAGCCTCGGGCGTTATATGTCCCACGACAAAACCGTGTGTTCCCCCGGAGAAACGCCCGTCTGTTATAAGCGCCACGTCTCCTCCGAGCCCCTTGCCCATTACCGCCGCTGTGGGCGCAAGCATCTCCCTCATCCCAGGTCCGCCCTTGGGACCTTCGTACCTTACCACTATCACATGTCCTTTTTTCACCCTTCCGTCGAGAATTGCCTTAAGAGTTCGCTCTTCTGAGTTAAATACTATTGCCTTTCCGGTAAAGGAGTTGCCTTCTTTGCCCGTTATCTTGGCTACCGCCCCTTCCGGTGCGATATTTCCCTTGAGAATAACTATGTGGGCCGATTCCTTTAAGGGGTTTTTTACCGGGTGAACTATCTTCTGCCCTCTGGGGTATCTTTTCACTCCCCGCAGGTCCTGTTTGAGGGTCTTGCCTGTCACCGTCACGCAGTCGCCGTGGAGAAGTCCTTCATCAAGAAGTATTCTTAGCAAAGGGGTGAGACCCCCTATTTGGCAGAAATCAGACATCATGTACTGTCCGCTGGGTTTTAGGTCGGCGAGGACAGGAACTTTCTTCCCGACTCTTGTGAAGTCGTCTATGTTCAGTTTTACCCCGGCTGCGTTTGCCATGGCGAGCAGGTGAAGGACTGAGTTGGTTGAGCCCCCGAGAGCGACAACTA
This sequence comes from Thermodesulfobacteriota bacterium, assembly GCA_965200595.1. GTDB lineage: Bacteria > Desulfobacterota_D > UBA1144 > Nemesobacterales > Nemesobacteraceae > Nemesobacter. The sequence goes on from CBDAUE010000005.1 coordinate 384,751, forward strand.
CCGTTATGGCATTGAGGAAAGCCTTTTTCGTCATGATGTCCCGGGGAGTTATATTCTCCCTTATAAGGTTCACAACTGCCGCCCCTGCGTTTTTACAGTCTGTTACCTTGTCTTTTGAAATGGCTGCCTGAGCGGAGCTGTTCGGAAGGCTCATCCCTAGGGCTTCTATTGCCGAAGCCATAGTGTTTGCGGTGTACATTCCCCCGCAGGAACCGGCTCCTGGAATAGCGCACGACTCGATTTCTTTTAACTCAGAATCGGTAATGTCATTGTTTGAGTGGGCTCCCACGGCTTCAAATACTGAGACAATGTCCACATCCTTTCCCTTATAATTTCCCGGAAGTATTGTCCCGCCGTAGACAAACACCGATGGCCTGTTGAGCCTTGCCATTGCCATAAGGCATCCCGGCATATTTTTGTCGCATCCTCCTATGGCCACAATGCCGTCAAAGCCCTCTGCTGCAGTCACCGTTTCGATGGAATCAGCGATGACCTCCCTGGATACGAGGGAGTATCTCATGCCGGGGGTTCCCATGGATATTCCGTCGGATACGGTAATGGTGTTGAAGATTATGGACTTGCCTCCGGCTTTGTTTGCCCCGGCGGCCCCGTGCTTTGCAAGCTGGTCTATGTGCATGTTGCACGGTGTTACCATGCTCCAGGTCGACGCTATTCCTATGACGGGTTTTTTAAAATCCCTGTCTGTAAAGCCCACGGCCCTGAGCATGGAGCGGCTCGGTGCCCTGTGGGCTCCCTCCATGTAGATCGAAGAGTATTTTCTAGGGGTTTCTTTCTTTTTTGAGGTTTTCGTTGCCAATGCAGTATTCCTCCTTGAATTGACTTTGCCGCGTCCGGTTGGTCATTTGTAGCAATAAAGTCTAACTTAAAATCCTTGCACAACGAAGCTTTCTGCTCCAAGGATAAAACAAAGAAATTTTATTTGCTTCGTCCACCAGCTTTTCCCGGCAACGGTCTTTACAATAGTATATGCCGTATCCGATTCTAAAGATTGCACAAACCGGGAGGCGAAGCTTTGCCTGTCTTTCAGTCTCTAGAAAACCACAAGAAAATCAGGCTGGCAGGTTAGTGCTTTAGTATCTGACTTAAAAACAGCTTAGTCCTTTCATTCTGCGGGTTCAGGAAGAAGTTGTCGGGGCTGTTCTCCTCAACGATTTCGCCGCCGTCCATGAAGATGACGCGGTCGGCAACCGTTCTTGCGAATCCCATTTCATGAGTCACGCATATCATCGTGATTCCTTCGTCTGCAAGCTGAACCATTACGTCTAGCACTTCCTTTATCATTTCGGGGTCAAGCGACGATGTCGGTTCGTCAAAAAGCATGATTCTGGGTTCCATGCAGAGGCTTCTAGCTATTGCCACTCGTTGCTGCTGGCCGCCCGAGAGCTGGCCCGGGTACTTGTGTGCCTGCTCAGGAATTTTGACTCTTTCAAGATACTTCATTGCCATAGTGTTTGCCTCCGCAAGGGGCGTTTTGCGGACCCATATGGGGGCTAGGGAACAGTTCTCAAGCACAGTCAGGTGAGGAAACAGGTTGAAATGCTGAAAGACCATGCCCACCTCGCGTCGAACCATTTCGATGTTCTTCAGATCATGGGAAATTTCTATTCCGTCAACGATAATTTCTCCCTTCTGGTGCTCTTCAAGCCGGTTGATGCATCTGATCAGGGTTGATTTTCCCGAACCCGAGGGGCCGCATACGACGATCCTTTCTCCTCTTGCCACCTCAAGATTAATGTTCTTAAGCACGTGGAATTGTCCGTACCACTTGTGTACGCCCCGCATCATTATCATAGAGGGCTCCATCGTGGCCGAATTATTTTTCTCGTCCATTGATTGCGCTTTCTGCGTCATTTCGTGTAGTTGTATTCCCCCCCCCCTCTTATCTTTTGTAATCGGTTTTAAGCTTGTTTTCAAGGTAAAGAGAGTACCTTGCCATTGCGAAACATGATATGAAAAAGAATATAGCCACAAAAAGGTAAACCTCGCTTGAAAGTCCAGTCCACTTGGCGTCAGCCAGAGATGCCCTGCCGATTCCTAGAGGGTCTAGCAGTCCGATAATAATTACAAGCGTTGTGTCCTTGTATAGTCCTATGAAAGTGTTCACGATGCCGGGTATAGAAATCTTAAGTGCCTGGGGCAGTACTATCAGCCGCATCGAGGACCAGTAACTAAGCCCCATGGAGCTTGCCGCCTCGAACTGTCCCTTTGGTATTGACTGCAGTCCTCCACGGATCACTTCTGCCATGTACGCTGACGCGAACAGCGTCACCATGATCAGCACGCGCAACAGAAGGTCGAAAGTTATTCCCGGGGGAAGAAAGTAGTTGAGCATCGTCGAAGCCACGAACAGAAGGGTGATAAGTGGTACTCCGCGTATAAACTCGATAAAGCCTATTGAAAACATCTGGATGATGCGCAGATTTGACTGGCGTCCGAGGGCGAGCAGAATCCCTAGGAGTCTGTCGCTCTTAGCGAACAATTGAGGGGAAATCCAACTGATTCAGAGCTGGTGAAAGTCATATCGGCAAAAATCCTTGATTTTGGAGGTTCAGCTAAGCTTCGGGGAGCTGTTTTTACCTCAAATCCCCAATATTCTCTGCTCTCTCACCTCTTTGTCAGCCCTTCAACGCATACATTCTCTTCAGGTTGTACCCTATGCACACAAGATTCCACTCTCCGCGCACAGCTTCAAGCCCCCGCACCATAAACTGCCGGAATCCCATCACCTGCTTTATTATTCCGAACACAGGCTCTATCGTTGACTTGCGTTTTGAGTACATCTTTTTGCCTGCGGATGTTCCAAGCCTCCTCTGCATGTCTTCAACCGGTGTTGCCGGCTCTTTCTCCTCCTCATTGCACTGTGCGAATCTCTCCCAAAACGGTCTGTTGTGCTTCTCCCTGCGTTTGGATATATAAGGCTTTATCCCCGCCCTGTCACATAAGTTAACGTTGCTTGCACTGTAATATCCGCTGTCGGCAAGCAGATTCTCAGCCTTGCCAAGCCTCTGCTCATTCTCCTTTAACTGCTCAAGCACGGGCTCCATCTCACGCTTGTCGTTTGTGTTCTGCGTTACATGCCTGGTCACTATAAGTCTGCTCTCCACATCCACTGCACCCTGAGCGTTGTATGCCTGCTCAAATCCCCCTCCCGAAGGCATTATCCGCGAATCTCCGTCCACAAGATTCACCTGATCCTTATCCCTCGGTCTGCTCCCTCCTGCCTTCTTCCCGCTTTGCTTCTCATACTGTTCCCGCTTCTCTACCTTCTCCCCGTACACTTCTGACTCCCGCTCATACCTGTGCTTTGCCCGCTCCTGTATCTCACGCTTCGCTTCCCGTCTCTGAAGTTCTTCGGGAACATTCATATCCTCTGGCAGTTTAGAGTTGTCAGCCTCCCGTGCAAGTCTCATCAGTTCCTTCACTTCTTTGTTCAGCTGCTTTTCTATCTTCCTTGCCCTCTTCCAGCTCAGTGCCTTGTGCCTGCTCGCATTAGCCTTTATCTTCGTGCCATCCACACTCACCGTGCCCATCCCTATCTGTCCCGCTATCTGCAGTATCTGTACAAACAATACCCCAAGCTCCTTGCCAAACCTCTTGCGGAACCTGTTTATGCTGTCATGATCCGGATTGCTGTTAGCGCATATATACCTGTACGCCACACTGTCATATGTTGCCTTCTCAAGCTTCCGGGAAGAGAATGTCCCCGTCGCGTATCCGTAGAACAGAAGAGCCACCTTCATTCCCGGATGATACGCTGCCGACCCCCTGCCCGAATACGCTTCCGTCAGCCTTCTCAGATCCAGCTGCTCAACTATCTCCACCACAAACCGGGCAAGATGGTCTTCGGGCAGATACTCTTCTATTGTAGGCGGAAACATCTGCGGCGTCTTGCGGTCTGCTGATACAAACCTCCGTCTCATTGTCTTCTCCTTCTCAGACATCTTGATACCGTTGTTTTAACATTAAATGACCGCTAAAGTCCAACAGACTCCTAGTCATCCGAATGAATGACATGCTGGTTCAGAACCATGTAGTGATTCCTCTGGTTTACCGAGCACTTGTATCAGCTTCCAGCAACAGACTAAAAGGAATAGGGGCAATAAACGGATGGGACTCCGAACTGTGGAATATCCACGAGTGGTACCGGGAGTAGAACAAAAAGATATTCCTATCCAGCAGACGCGGGCCGGCATTTAAGCTCTACATACAGATGAGCAATTTCGTCTAAACACTTTTCCGCCGCAAACCCTCATGCCGTGTTCTGCTCACTGGCAAAGTCCTGTTTCAGGCACTCCTCATGCAATTCTTCCCGGTTGATGCCATACTACACAGGCTTTGAAGTTAAATAACAGATCAAATTGGTGTTATAATTTGAATAGGTCGGTTTTACAGGGTTAGGAAAACAGGAAAAGGAGAAAAATCATTTAAATGGGCGGACTAGGTTTTGCGCAGACCACTGATGCAACACAAAAGCAAAAGCTCATACTCACGCAGCATCTTAGGCTTTTTCTGAGCCTGGTGCAGATGAACACGGTTGAACTCAGAGAATACCTTGAGAAACAGCTCATAGAAAACCCCGCTCTGGAAGAAGATCAAGATTCATCTTTGGAGACGGAAAAAGAATACCTGAGAGAATCCCTTCTAAACAAACTCGGTCCTACGGAAACCGACTACCCGTCGCCTGGAGAGTTCTCAGCGGAAACAAGCGAGGAAACCACTTGGGAAAATCAGATCCCTAATCAGGATTCTCTGTTTGAGCACCTTCACTGGCAGCTGTCAATAACCGATTTCAGTGAACTGCAAAAGCAGATAGCTTCGCTTATCATCGGCAACATAAGCGAGGACGGATATCTTGAAATCGAACTCGAGGAAATAGCAGAACTGCTTGGAGCAGAAGCTTCATCCGAGGCAGGCGCTGATCACATGGCGGAGATAACATGGGTAGCAGAGAAGATACGCACCACGTTTGATCCTGTAGGAGTCGGTTCCCGTTCCCTATCCGAGTGTCTAGCCGCACAGATTCTGGATCTCGGTTACGAAAAGGAAAGTCCCATTGTGCGTGCGGTACAGAGCCATATGGACGATCTCGGCAGAAAAGACTACGAGAAAATCTGTGCCGAACTCGACATAAGCAGAAGAAAAATAATGGAAATTGCAACTCTAATAACCTCTCTTGAGCCAAAACCCGGCCGACCCTATTACACCAAAGACTCAACTAAAAGCGTAATTCCCGACTTCTACGTGTACAAGGTGGGTGAGAACTTGCAGATGCAGTCAAACAGGAGTTTTCCGAAACTCAGGATAAGTTCCTACTGCAGAAAGATTCTTGCCGATTCGGCAAATCTGACGGGAGAAACCACTGAATATCTTCGAGAAAAAATCGAGATGGCCAGCAGGATCGTACGCTGTATTGAAGAGCGGGAGACGACAATACGCAAAGTCATGGAGAAAATTGTCGATGAGCAAGAAGCGTTCTTCGATCACGGCAGCGCTCACATAAAACCCCTGAAGCTAAAGGATGTGGCCGATACGGTGGGCATTCATGAATCAACCGTGAGCCGTATAACAAGCAGAAAATACATACAGTGCTCCCAAGGAACCATAGAACTCAAAAAACTTTTCTCACGAGGAATCCGTTCATCCAACGGACAAAAAATTTCACTCGAGAAGATAAAATCAATGATCAGGGAAATAGTTGATGAAGAACCAGCTCAGTATGCGTTCTCAGACGAAGACATATCCAGAATTCTTTCCATGAAAAACATAAAAGTCGCAAGAAGAACGGTTGCAAAACACAGAAAGATACTTGGCATACCCAGTTCATCAAAAAGGCTCTCAAAGAAGGAGGTTTAAACCATGAAAACCGATATCATTATCAAAAACATTCCCGACAAGAGAAGGGCGGAACATTTCAAGCGCTACGCAATGAAGAAAATGCCAAAACTCCACAGATACATAGACCCGAAGAGAAACCCATCGGAGGCAAAAGTAGTTCTTTCGGCAGAAAAACTCAGAAACAATGCTGAGATAACAATCAGCTCGGGACCGCTAAAAGCAGCTGCTTCGGTAGAAATGGATGAAATGCACTCAGCTATAGACAAACTTTTCGACACGATAATAAAACAGCTGCGAAGAAGAACGGACAAACAGCTGTCTCTGAGAAGAAGAAATATCTCGAAGACCCCTTCTGCGGCACGTGCACAGAGGGCGGAAACGAAAAACAACCTAAGGCTGGAACACCAGCACCTGAGCCCCAAGCCAATGAACGTTGCAGAGGCACTGCTGCAGCTTGACGCATCCGGAGAAAGTTTCGTGGCTTTCAGAAACAGCGAGACGCTTGAAATGAATGTCGTATACAAAAAAACCGATTCAAAAAAAGTAGGACTTCTTACCCCGTGAATACCGGAAAAGAAAGGTGAAAATCTCGGAATGCCTGGAAAAAAATTCCGTATTTCCGCAACTCGTCTCGACGACAAAACGGGATGTGCTTCGTGAACTATCGGAAAAAGTCGCAGAATCCGTTCCCAGGCTTAACGTGCAGAGGCTAAATGAAGCCCTAGTTGAGCGAGAGGAATTATGCAGCACGGCGATTGATTCCGGGGTAGCGATTCCACACGTAAAACTTCTCGACATTCCGGATATAACCATAGCTTTTGCCAGAAGCGAAGAGGGAATTGATTTTGACTCGCTAGATGGAAAGAAAACCCACCTTTTCGCCGTCTTGATAACTCCTGAGAACCGTCCCACGGAAACCCATATAACCCTGCTTGCACGGATAGCCAGAATACTCGGGCAAAACAAGGTGAGGTCAAGACTTGTTGCGTCAAAAGAGGCTCACGATATTTATAACCTACTGATTGAAGAAGATGAAAAACTCTGAAACCACCCCTTGCCTCTCGGTTGGTGATTTTTACAAAAAGTTCGGAGAAAAGCTCTGTCTTGAATCCGTTTCCGGGGAGAACGGCTTTGAAAGACGCATAATTTCACCGAGCGCCAAAAAACCCGGATTAAGGATGATAGAAGACAAAATAGAACTTGAGAGCGGAAACTTACAAGTTCTCGGCAAAACGGAGATCTCCTACATAAACGGGTTTTTCGGAAAAGCCCAAAAAAAGATAATATCAAATCTTCTTTCAAACAATATTCCCTGCTTCATACTATCAAAGGAGGCCCGCCCGGGTAAATCTTTTATCGAGTATTTTGAGAAAAAACGGATGCCTCTTTTTAATACGACCCTAGGCACGGGGAAATTCATAACCATTCTCAATGAACTGCTCGCCGAGGAATTCGCAACCCGAATAACGGTTCACGGAGTGCTTCTAGACGTGCATCATAAGGGAGTCCTGATTCTCGGGAAAAGCGGAATTGGGAAAAGCGAATGCGCAATCGATCTTATAATACAGGGTTCCAAGCTTATCGCGGATGACGTGGTTGAAATAAGGAAGATAGGGTCCCAGACGCTCGTTGGAGTGGGTCCCGAGAATATAAGGTATCTTGTGGAAGTAAGGGGAATAGGAATAGTAAACATAAAGGACCTTTTTGGAACCACCTGCGTTATGGAAAAAAGAGAAATCGACATGGTTGTAGAGCTTCACAAATGGGACTCCGAAACGGAATATGATCGTCTGGGACTAGACACCAAAGCATACTCCATACTCGACATAGAACTGCCATACATCATGCTGCCTGTCAGTCCCGGAAGAAACATGGCATCCGTAATAGATGTGGCAGTACGGAACCAGATACTTAAGGAGACCGGCAGAAAAATCGAAATTCCATCCGGCACTCGAAAATGATGGAACGGATAATAATACTGAGCGGACTTTCCGGTTCGGGAAAAAGCACGGCGGCAAAAGTGCTTGAAGATCTGGGGTTTTTCTGCGTTGACAACCTGCCTCCCGAACTTCTTTTCTCTTTTATCGATCTTTGCGGAAAATCTCTTACTCAGATAAAAAAGGCCGTCGCAGTTATCGATATAAGGATTCCGGTAAAAGATACGCTATATGATTTCGAAAAGATTCTGGAAAAGATAAGAACATCGGCCGAAAAAGTTGACCTTGTGTTTCTTGAATGCTCGGATAAGACAATTGTCAAAAGATACAAGGAGACAAGGAGAATTCATCCTCTTGGAAGCAACAGGACTCTTACCGAAAGCATATCAGAGGAAAAACAGACTCTGGCAGACATCCGAGAGCTATCGGACAAACGCATAGACACAACTGCTCTCAGCGTTCACGATCTAAAGGCGATCATAGCACAGATTGCCGGGACAAGAGACAGGCAGACGCCTCTTATCACTCTTCTCTCCTTCGGGTACAGATACGGGGTTCCCGAAGATGCAGATCTGGTCTTTGATGTCCGGTTTCTAAAAAATCCCCATTTTACAGAATCCCTAAGAGACCTTGACGGAACCAGCGGTGAAGTCGTGGACTTCATAATGTCGGATAAAACTTCGCGGGAGTTTCTGGAGAAACTGTGCTCTTTTGTTCGGTTCTTAATCCCAAAATATTCCGAGGAGGGGAAATCTTATCTTACTCTGGGGATAGGATGTACAGGAGGGAAGCACCGCTCGGTAGTCATGGCTGACACTCTCGGCGAAAGCCTTTCCGAATATTCTACGATTATTAGACACAGAGATATAAATAAGCTATAAAAGTCCTATGTTTTCCATAGTAGTTGTCACGCACGGAGAGCTCGCAAAGGAGCTTATATCAGCTGTAGACTTCATCCTGCCCGAAAAACCCAGGGTCAAGATGACTGCAGTCTCAATTAATGCCTCAGAAGACTCAAAATTTTTTGAAAAAAAAGTAAAAGCATCAGTAGATATCGTTGACGAGGGAGATGGAATACTTCTCGTAACGGATATGTTCGGAGGAACTCCCTCCAATATAAGCCTCATGTTTCTTGAAAGCGGCAAAATGGAAGTGATTTCAGGGGTAAACCTGCCAATGCTTTTAAAACTCGGCACCGTCGAGGAAAGAACCACTTTAAAAGAAGCGGTGCAACTTGCGGCCAAAGCAGGAAAAGACAACATAATAGTGGCAAGTGAACTTCTCAGTAAAAACGGTTAGTATACCCCGAGGAGGACGCTTAAATGGACGCACACACACTTGATGCTGTAATTGAGATGTACACAAATCATCTCCTTCAGGGCGAACTTGAGGGTTTTCAGATTGAAATATCCCCCCACATAAAGGATGAAATCGCGGCAATAGCACTTTACCTTGATTCAAAGACCGTCAGAGCTTCCGGAGAAATAGAAGAGTTCTACGAAGGGTACAAAAGGGCTGCGTTTGACGTGCTTTCCTTCATGGGGGTTGAGTTCTTTGAAGACAGGGAAAAAAAGCTGATCAGAATAATGAAGTCTAACTACGACTCCGGCCTTCAGGAAGAACTAAAAAAGAATATCTGGGGATAGAAACATCTTCCCAGCGTCCCTCCCCTGGTTATGAATTTTCAAGATTCGTTTGATTGCTTCGTCTTTGATCTGGACGGGGTTATATACTCCGGCGAGGAAGCGGTCGGCAACTCCCCGAAGGCACTAGAGGCATTAAGAGAGAATAAAAAGGAAATACGCTTCATAACCAACAATCCTTCCCGGTCTCCTTCTGACTATGCCGAAAAACTCAGAGGACTCAAGATCTACTCACACGATAGCGAGTTTGTAACCTCTCCCATGGCAACCGCTTCTATGATAAGGGAGAATCTTTCCTCAAAGAAATGGGAAACGGTCTTTATAGCCGGAAGCGATTACCTGAAAAAAGAGGTAAGCAAAACGGGGCTGGTTGAAGTTTCAGGGGATAAATCTCTCGGCGCGGACTTGGTAGTTATAGGAAGTCATCCGGGATTTAATTTTGAGGAAATAAAAGCCGCGTCTGTGGCCATAGGAAACGGGGCAGATTTCATCGGTACAAACAGAGATCTCTTCTACCCTTGCGAACACGGAAAAGCCCCTGCGACAGGAGCCTTGCTAGCATCTGTGGAAGCCGCATCGGGAAAGAAGGCGTTTACATCCGGGAAACCCGAAAAGTACATGTTCGACATCCTAGAGAAAAGCGGAGTGGCACCTACAAAAAAAACCCTTCTGGTCGGAGACAGTCTTCAAACCGACATTGCCGGAGGAAGAAAAGCCGGGTACAGCACGGCACTTGTAATGACTGGAGTCACCAAGAAAGCCGATCTCAAGGGCAATGCAGCAAAACCCGATTTCGTCCTTGAAAATGTCTTTTCCCTTTTAAAATAGATGTGATGAAAAAGTCATGAATAAGAGTAGTTTTGTCACTTAACCGAAATTTAACCTTGGAATGTTGACTTTTGACAATTGAGGTGTAGCTTTTCGTTGAAAAATTTCCCCGCCGGAGGCAATTATGCTCAAACTTATCAAAAAAGATGATGAAGACTTCTGCTACTACCCGTTAGAGATTTCCGAGGCATTTGAGGAAGATGATGAGTTTGAAGATGAGTTCGATGAACTTTTTGAAGAGGTAAACTACCTTTACTACGATGACGACTCAGAGGAAATTCCGGGGGATGAAAGAGAGACAAGAGTGCTTCACTGACCATAGTCAGATCATGCTCCGAGCATCGCTTTTCTTTAGGAAACTCTGAAATCCTACCCTTGCCAAAGGTCAATGAAGTTTCCTGACTTCAGCACATTTGTATTGTAAGTGCCTGAGATCATACGGGCGGATTGGCAACTGCACACTACAAAATATATTCTTTAACTGTTTCTGTGCAACCTAAAATTCCCGGACTGACGTTAGGGAGCCAAACATCAAGCGAGGAAGTCATGCTGTCTGAGCTTGGTGGATTTAGGAACCAATGCCAAATGACTGGGGAAGCTCAGTGCAAAGCAAATATCTTTTTATGCGGCTGTGGAAGTGGGAATTAATTCAGGGGATCTGCTTGCAGGGCCCCCTCATGATGACGACGGGCATACCAACAAAAAAAATTCCCGGTTTGCACGCATTCTTACTGCAATACGCGCAAACCGAGAACCCAACTGTTCTGTTCTAGCTGGTTAAGCCTAGAACTTCAAAGCCTTAACTTTTCCGTCCGAAGAACCTTTTCCCACCAAAACCCCCAAAAAACATAACCGCGGCTATAAGAACAAAGCTAAGCCCTGCGGCCTTTAAATTGCCCTCATCCACAGAAGCAATGGAACATCCCCCATCATCATCCTGCGTGGGGGGCTCTGGCTGTTCCGGTTCTACGAAATCCATGAAATCCGGAAATTTACCAAGTCTGGCACGGGCGGCTTCGGACAGGTCGTCAGGGATGTCCTGACACATTCCACCCTCGGGAATGTAGTATTTCTCGTCCGTATATATGCCTGAGCCGATAACGAAATTAAAAGGGAGAATGCCGAAATTTGTCTCCAGAAAGTAGCCGTCCTTAACCGATGTGCCAGGAGATAAACCCCTTAGAGGGTTCCCGCTGTCGTCAACCACCAAGTCATCATTTCTGAGAGGATTAGACCAGTAGTATTTTATAAAACCGTCGGTTACACCCTCCTGTTCCAATATATTGCTAACAGTCGTCCCGTAGTCTATGCAGCCGTCATACAGACGCACTGCTCCATCCTCAAATTCAGCATTGAGTCCGTTAAAAATCACATATAGTCTATCCGTAAGGGTGAGCAGATAGAAATATATATCCCCGGATTTCCAGGACCCTCTTTCGTCTCTCCAGCAGGGCCTGAGTCGAGACAATCCTGTGGCTACAGCCCCTGCTAGCAGCTCTGGCGAGAGCCCCGCGGTAGCAAAACGGCTTCTAAACTTCTCAGCCTCGTCAGCAATATGCTCTTCTACAGTTTTCACATAATCAACCATACTGTCCCTGTCAGTCACCATAGAGGCACTTGTACGCGTAAACGGCTCTCCTCTGAGATCTGTCGAAGTCTGGCCAAAATGTCCTTCCGGGAATTCAATACACTCGACCAGATCCAAGGAAACATCGTCCCCTTCATGATCAAAACCTGCAAGCAGTATATAATCAACAGCAGCGATTCCTTCATCGGTATGGGTGAAGTAAACAGCACAGATGTGCCTATTTTCTCTTCCGGTCCTTGTGTCTTCAATACATACAGGTTCTCCGTTCGCCGCCTCTAATCTATCAATTAAGTCTCTAACAACTGGGATATGTCTCAAAGACCCATCTGTGGTATCGGGATGCTCAGGATGATAGAGGTGGTCCCCTTTTTTAGACAGCATTTTTGTTTTCTTAAGTGTATTCCCACCAACGCATAACCATCTTTAAGACTCCCAAAACCATAAACTCTCTGCTCTGTTTGTCTCATTGCTTCAAGCCACATTCTTCTGTGCTGTCCCAAGACCATAGTAAACCTCATCCGGTGTTTTCATTCCAAGCCCCTGATGTGGTCTTTTTTCATTGTAAAAATCTATCCACTTCCCTATACCTGCCTTTGCCGAGGCAACGGATTCATATGCCATCAGATACACTTCCTCGTACTTAACACTTCTCCAAAGCCTCTCCACAAAAACATTGTCTCTCCAGCTTCCCTTGCCGTCCATGCTTATCTTTATATCTCTGTCTTTAAGAACTCCCGTAAACTCTTCACTTGTGAACTGACTTCCTTGATCGGTGTTGAATATCTCGGGCTTATCATACTTGTAAAGCGCTTCTTCCAGAGCCTCCACGCAAAAACTGCTGTCCATTGTGTTAGACACTCTCCAGCTAAGAACCTTGCACGAGTGCCAGTCCATTACCGCACACAGATACACAAAACCCCTGCTCATCTCTATATACGTTATGTCTGCCGCCCATACCTGCCCGGGAAGCTCTACAGTCTTCCCCCGCAGCAGATACGGGTATATCCTGTGCTCTGCTCCCCCTTTCTTTGTAGTCTGGGGGCCGGGAGCAAGCCCTCGTATCCCCATAAGCCTCATAACACGCTTTCTGCCCACCTGTACGCCCTGTGCCTTAAGGGCGTACACCATCCTTCTTGAACCCTTAAACGGATACTTAATGTAGATCCTGTCAATCTTCTTCATAATCTCTTCGTCCTGCGGGGATACCCCCACAGGTTTGTAGTAAATATTTGAGCGATTTATATCCAGCAGTTTGCACTGCCTTACCAAAGAAAGTGCCCGGCCGCGCACTACCAACTTCTTGCGCCGCTGCCGACCGAGCGCCTTTGATAAAAAATCGTTCTCCAGCGTCAGCTGGCCCACCTTGGATTCAAGCTGGTTTACGTACTTGCTCTCGCCCGCCGCCTTGCTGCCCGCCCCCTGGCCGAACACTTTGTCCGCGGCGTTGCCGAGCTGCTTCTTCTTCCACATGCTTATCTGATTGGGATGAACCTCAAACTGCCGGGCAAGCTCCGCTACTGTCTTGTCTCCTTTTACCGCCAAAAACGCTACCTTTGCCTTGAACTGCGGTGAATGATTACGTCTTTTACTCTTCATTATGTACCTCCTGTATACTCTTTTAGAATACCAAGGAAATACACTTAAGGTGCTGTCTGATTTTTGGGGTCCACTTCTGTCTGTTCTCCGCCCGGAAAACAGCGGTTTTCTCTCCGGCGAGACGGTGTTTGCGCTCAGACGGCACCCGGGCCGGCACTGCACTGCCGGCTTGATTAAAGCCCCCGGATTCAATATAATTCACATTGTATTTTTCCATTTTTCTGCTCGGGAGAAACCAAGATGAACCCCAAATCCGTAATCATGCTTGTTCTGCTTGTGGCGGCCTTCGGTTTTTTCGCCTACAACATCCGTCTTCTCATAAGACTTGTCACTCTCGGCAAAAAAGAAGACAACAGGTTTGACAATATTCCCCGGAGGATAAGGAAAGTCATCGTTTATGTGTTCGGACAGAGAAGGCTTTTCAAGTACCGTTTCGCCGGAATAGAGCATGCCATGATCTTCTGGGGTTTCGTGATAATAACGCTGGGGACCGTGGAGATGCTGATAAGCGGCGTTGTTTCCGGGTTCCATTTCTTTCCCGGGTCCCTCGGCAGGGTCTACGAGCTGGTTCTCGACGTGGTGCAGGCCCTGGTTCTTGTGGCCATAGGCATGGGCATAATAAACAGGCTTACCATAGGGAGAAGAAGGGAGGTTAACGGGCCCGACGCGGTCGTGATACTGGGTCTTATATTCGGCCTGATGATCACCGCGTTTCTCACCACCGGGGCGAGGATAGCGCTTGCCGAAGCCAGCCCCGCCATGCTGCCGGTGTCCGGGGCGTTCTCAGGGCTGTACGACGGCATGAGCGCCGGGAGCACCTTTTTCTGGAAAGAGTTTTTCTGGTGGTTTCACATCCTCATAGTGCTTGCCTTTCTGAATTACCTTCCCTACTCCAAGCACAGTCATGTTCTGACGGCGGTTTTAAATGTTTTTTTCCAGAGCTTAAAGCCCCGCGGGCAGCTGTCAAAACTCGATTTCGAGGATATTCCCGAGGACCTCGATCACTTCGGCTCCTCAAAGATTGCCGACTTCAGCTGGAAGGACATACTTGACGCCTATACCTGCACCGAGTGCGGAAGATGCACGGACAACTGCCCGGCGTGGAACACCGAAAAGGTGCTCTCCCCCAGGGACATCGTGGTTAAGCTTCGTCACTACGCCTCAAGCGAGGGAAAGGACATACTCGCCGGAAAACCACAGGAAGAACAGCCCGACCTTCCCGACAAGCAGTGGGTGACGCCCGAGGAGCTGTGGGCGTGCACGACCTGCAACGCCTGCGTTGAGCAGTGCCCGCTTTTCATCGACCAGATGGGCAAGATAGTGGAAATGAGAAGGTTTCTTACCCTTGAGGGCCGTCTCAGCGGAACCGCCACCAGAACCCTTCAGAAGCTTCAGAACAACGGAAACCCCTGGGGATTTCCCGAGGCCGACCGCGGCTCCTGGCTCTCGGATATGGATGTCCCCATCCTCGGAGTCTCGGCCGACAGCGCAAGCGAATTTGACGTGATTTACTGGACGGGATGTTTCGGGGGCTACGATCCGAGGGGTCAGGAAGTCTCAAAGGCGATAGTGACCCTGCTTAAGATCGCGGGAGTCAATTTCGCCGTTATGGGTCCGGGCGAGACCTGCACGGGCGATCCCGCAAGAAGGCTCGGAGAGGAGGCTCTGTACCAGATGCTGGCCTCACAGAACATCGAAACCCTGAACGAACTTAAGGTGAAGAAGATTCTTGCAAACTGTCCCCACTGCTTTAACACCATGAAAAACGAGTATCCAGAGTTCGGGGGGCACTACGAGGTCGTCCACCACACGGACTTTCTCCTGCAGCTCATCCAAGACGGGAAACTTAACCCAGATGCCCCGATCGAGGAGAAGATAACATACCACGATTCCTGCTACATCGGCCGCTACAACAACGTTTACGACTCCCCGAGGGAGATACTGAAGAGCATTCCCGGAATCGACCTTGTGGAGATGAAAAGAAACAGGACGAAGAGTTTCTGCTGCGGAGCCGGAGGCGGGAAGATATGGATGGAGGAAGAAGCTCCCAGGGTTAACTGGAACCGCTTTGAGGAGGCCGAGGAAATCAACCCCGACACCCTCGCGACGGCGTGCTACTTCTGCAACACGATGTTTGACGACGCCGCGCGCTTTAAGGGCAGGGAGGAGGATATCGGAGTTCAGGACATAGCCGAAATCCTCAATCGCTCGGTCAAGGCCGATACGCCTCCCCCGTCGTAAGGGCGTTTGCGGGTGTTCGGCCGGACTTTGAGTCTCGGGGGCAGCAGGCGGTGAAACTTCACAGACCAAAATCCCTTTTGATAGACTCGGGCGGAGGATGGTTTGATTCGGGCTCCGGGCCCACGGCCGGGGTTTTCGCCGACCCGGCTTTTACCCTAAGCTTCTCGGACGGCAAGACCAGGGTGTTTTCCCGGTCCGCAGAGGAGACTTTCTCGTCGGAGGACCCTCTCGATCTGATCGAAAAACTTACCGCCGGGGGATACACCGCTCTTGGCTACATAAGCTACGACTACCGAAGCTACACCACACCCGGAGTTGCGGCCTCCGATGCAAAACGGGCAAAGAAGCTTCCTTTGCTGCTTTTTCACTTTTATGAAAAAGACGGTTTTTACGAAGCCCCCCTGCAAGAGATTCTGTCCGCCTTTCCGAAGCGGAGCGCGGCACCTGCAGCCCTTCCCCGTTCAAACGTTGAGAAGGAGGAATACACCCGGAAAATTTCGACGATAAAAGAGCATATAGCCGCGGGAGACGTCTACCAGGTGAACCTTTCCCGAAAGTTCCGCCTGGAGCCTCTGGACGAGCCGCTTTTTAGGTTTGTGGATTTTTACCGCGCCCAGCCCGTCCCCTTCGCTGCCTTTATAGGTTTTCCGGGTTTTGAGCTGCTGAGCGGCTCCATGGAGCTTTTTCTGAAAAAAACGGGCGACAGAATTACAACGAAACCGATAAAGGGGACAGTCCGCAGGGATCCCGACCCCCGCCGCGACAGGAAGCTTGCCGAGGCGCTCGCAAACAGCCCCAAAGAGCGGGCGGAAAATCTCATGATAGTCGATCTTATGAGAAACGACCTCGGGAGGATATGCCGGTACGGTTCCGTGCGGGTGAGGGAGCTTTTCGCCGTAAAACCCTACGCCACCCTTTTCCAGATGGAGTCTGAAATCGAGGGCCGCCTCGCTCCCGGAGTCGGACTCTCCCGCATAATTGCAAGTACCTTTCCCCCCGGATCCGTTACCGGGGCTCCGAAAAGGGAAGCTATCAGGATAATAGACAGTCTTGAGCCGCACCTGAGGGGTCCTTACTGCGGTGCGGTCTGTCTGCTCTGTCCGGGCGGGGATTTCACAATGAGCGTAGCAATCCGCACGGGGGTTAACAGTCCCGAGGGTGCGGATTTCTGGTTCGGGGGCGGTATCGTGTGGGATTCAAATGCGGACGATGAATACCGGGAGACGGAACTCAAGGCAAAGGCGCTTGCGTCAGCTGCGTCCCCGCGGATGCTATAATCATCTGATATGCGCGAACTTTTCTTTCTTGACGGAAAAAAACTTGAAGGCGCGCCGTGGCTTCGCGCCGTTTTTTACGGAGAAGGGGTCTTTGAGAGCTTTAGGTGGAAGGGGTCCCCGCCTGTTTTCCTGTCCATGCATCTTGAGAGAATGAGGAGGGGAGCCGACTTTTTAGGCATCCCCTGCCCGCCGGAATCCCAGGTGAGATCAAGGATCGCAGACGCGGCGGGAAAGTTCCCAGGGGAAGATCTGCATGTAAAAACATGCCTTCTCGCCCGGGGGGATGCGGTTTATCAC
The DNA here is from genome assembly GCA_965200595.1 of Thermodesulfobacteriota bacterium. Lineage (GTDB taxonomy): Bacteria > Desulfobacterota_D > UBA1144 > Nemesobacterales > Nemesobacteraceae > Nemesobacter. The sequence goes on from CBDAUE010000005.1 coordinate 402,014, forward strand.
TCGCGGCCCCGGGCGGCTTCGCTTCTTGTGTCCGCAAGACCCCGTGGGCAGAGCCCCGACGCCCTGTCTGTTTGGGTCTGCGGCGACAGAAGACCCGCGCAGAACAGTCTTTTTTCGCACAAAACGCTTAACTATCTCGGAAACATCTTGGCCAGAAGGGAGGCCGTCGAGCGGGGCTTTGACGAGGCTCTTTTTCTTGACACCGACGGCGCTGTGGCCGAAACTTCATGCCACAATGTTTTCTGGGTGAGAGGAAAAAAGCTTTTCACACCGTCTGCCGAATGCCCTGTTCTGCCGGGGGTGACCAGAGAAATCGTTTTGCACTCCGCCAGGCGGCTCGGCTATGAGCCCGTCTGCGGGAACTTTCCCCTCGAGGATCTTCTGTCAAGTGATTACGCTTTTCTTACAAACGCCGTTGCGGGTATTGTTTACGTAAGCGCGGTCGGGAGCGACGCGATGTCTTCTGTTCCTCGCGGTTACAAGATTATTAGGGAATCGCTTCTCTCGCAGCTCGGGTGGCAGAACTGAGAGTGCGAAGATAGTTTTAGCGCCTGTTTCGGGCGACTAGAAGCCTGAGGTGTTTTTATGTCTGACGAGATAACGGTCAGGGGGTATCAGCGGGAAGTTGACGAGTGGATAAAGAAAGTGGGAGTGCGGTACTTCTCCGAGCTTACCAACCTCGCCCAGCTTGTCGAGGAGGTGGGAGAGGTGGCGAGAATCATGTCCAGAACATACGGCGAGCAGAGCTTTAAGGGAGATGAGAATCGCCGGGAACTTGCAGATGAGCTTGCAGACGTCTTTTTCGTCCTTACCTGTATAGCGAACCAGACGGGAGTTGATCTTACTGAGGTTTTGAGAAAGAACTTTGAGAAGAAAACGCTGAGGGACCGGAACCGGCACGCGGATAACCCCAAGCTTCGCTGAAGGCTTTTTTGCAAAGGTCTTTTGTTGTGGTATCCTTCCCCCTCTTAAAAAGGGTCCTCCTTTGATTCGCATCAGTTACTCTATTGAAAAGAGGGGAAAATGCTTTGAAAATGAAATTTGAAGAAAAACCCATTGAAGACATACAGGCGAGAAAGGACTACAGGAACATCTCCATAGACAGAGTCGGCGTCTGCGACCTCAAGATTCCGCTTAAGATAAGAGGCTGCGAGATTGATTCCGAGCAGGATCAGAGCGTTCAGGCTTCCCTGAGTCTCAGCGTTAACCTGAGTCCCGACCAGAAGGGAATTCACATGAGCCGGCTGCTTGAGACGGCCCTTGATTTTAACGGGTCCTTTTCCTTGAAAAACATGGCCTCTTTTCTGATCGCTCTGTGCGACAGGCAGGGTTCAGAAGATTCCGAAGTCAAAATAGAATTTGATTACTTTTTCAACCGGCATGCTCCTGTAAGCGGAAAGATATCTCCGCAGCCTTATGAATGTACTTATCAGGGCGAAATGCACCCCGAGGGCATACGCCTCGTCCAGGGAGTAGTGGTTCCGGTCAAGACCCTCTGTCCCTGCAGCAAGGAGATAAGCGATTACGGGGCCCACAACCAGCGTTCGAAGGTTTTCATAGCCGTCACACACGAAGAAAAAAAAGAGAACGATCCCATAGATATATGCCTTGAGGAAATAATAGGTATTGCGGAAAGAGGAGCCTCTTCCCCTCTTTACCCGCTTTTAAAAAGGGAAGATGAGCGCCACGTTACCATGAGCGCCTACAACAAGCCGTGCTTCGTTGAGGATGTCGTGAGAAACATAGCATCGGAACTGCGGGGCAACGCCAGTTTCGATTCTTACGAACTCAGGGTTCTTAACTACGAAAGCATTCACAGCCATAACGCCTTTGCCAGCATCCGCAAAAGATCGTCAAGCAAGTAAACCGGTGTAAACCCCGCGCCGGCAGCTTTTTTCCTGAGCCCTTTTCAGTCCGTATTCCTCCCGGCATATCGCAACAGTTCGCCAGGTTCTTCGCTTATTACATTGCCAAAGAGCGGAAAGACATCGCGCCGATGTTCAGTGCGCAGACACTTTTTGATATCGTGACAGGGGCTGCTGCCATAGAGGAGTTTTCTGGCGGAAGAGTTGCGGGAAAACTGCTTCGCAAATCCCCTGTGCGGGCGTCTTTTAACTTGGCAAATTTGTAATTTTAAGTACGTTTCCAATTAGTCGACTTTAATAGCATTAATAGGGAGAGGAAGAATGTTTGATATAGAAATAGCGGGCCAGATATCAGCATGGTTTATAAATGAGCAGAACCAAAGAAGTCAGCAGATGCCTCATCTTAAGTTAATGAAGCTGTTATATCTTGTAGAAAGAACTTCTATTCAAACGCATAAAGAGCTTATCTTTGGAGATAGACTTGTATCCATGAATAACGGACCTATTCTTAGCAGAACTTTAGATTTTATGCAGGGATACGAAAAACCTAATAACGGTTGGGATAAATGGGTATCTCCAAAGGAGAATCACAAGGTTTCTTTGGCAAGGAAATTTGATCTAGAGGATCTTGATTTGTTAAGCGAGGCTATAATCGAAATTCTGAAAAAGGTATGGAGCAAACACGCAGACAAAGACGAATGGGCTATGGTTGACTACACTCACAGATACTGCAGGGAATGGGAAGACCCGCAAGGTTCTTCCAACCCGATTTCCTACAAAACCCTATTCCTTAAGGGTTTTGGATACAGCGAAAAAGAGGCTAAGAAAGAAGAGGAAGTTCTGCTGGACCAGCGAGAGCTGATTCAAGACCTTTACGAAGCCAGCCTTGAATAAACCAAAGAAAGAACCATGTGTAGTCGTGGTAAAACTTTTATCCGCGCGGAAGAAAAAGGGGGACATCTTCACTTTGTCGTCACTGATCCAATGAATGAAGAAGTCCTAATCATAGGAATTACTTCTAACTCCGTAAGGGAAGAATTTGCGTTAAATGCAGGAGACCACGATTTTATCAATAGAAAAAGCTATCTTTATTATCGCAGAGCAAGGACGATTTCTGTCGATACCATCAGGCGACGTTTGACGAAGAAGTCTAAAGGAAAAAAGGTATGGGTTGCCAAAGGGGATGCAAAATGCTGTACTATGAAAAAAATCTGCGAAGGAATACTGAAGTCGAAATTTACCAGCAAAAGAATTAAACAGTTTTACAAAGATTTTTTAGTGAATTCCGATTTAAGAAAATAACAGTTTCTTTAAAAATCGGCCCGTCTTGGTCTTGTTTTACACAAGGTGCTATGAATTGCCCAAAAGAGATACAAACACTTGAATATGGCAGACTTGGAGTTCTCTGAAGACACCATTGCTGATTGACTTTGCAATTTCAGACGGCAGGTTTTGTCAGCTTAGCTTGGTAATTCCCACAAAATGCATACCCTTTTGGAAATCATAAAAGAGGAAATACGGGAATCCGGCCCGATTTCCTTCCGCAGATTTGTTGAACTCTCCCTTTTTCACCCGGAGCACGGCTACTACTCATCGGGGAAGGCTAGAATAGGAAAAAAAGGGGATTTTTACACCGCTCCGTCGGTTCACCGCTCTTTCGGGGAGACTGTTTCACGGTTCATTGCCGAAGCGTCGCTTTTGCTGGAAGGGGATGTTTTTACCGTCGTAGAGTTCGGGGCCTCAGGCGGGCAGCTTGCCCTTGACATACTTGATGCACTTAGCCGAGACCACCCTGTGCTTTACTCAAAGACAGACTACGTCATGATTGAGGCAAGCCCGGCGTCGGTCCTGGCGGCCAGGGAGCGTCTGAGAGGACACCGACAGAGGGTTCGGTGGATAGACGATCTGGAAGAAATCGGAAAAGACGGCTTGTGCGGAGTGGTAATTGCTAATGAATTTCTCGATTCTCTGCCCTTTCACAGGCTCAGGTCTGACGGAGAGGAAATCCGGGAGGTTTTTCTCTGCCTTCGCGACGGGAAAATCGACGAAGTTCTTAGCATCCCCGAAGCAGAAGAGGTTTATGACTTTTCAAAACGGTATCTTAAAGGATATGAACGGGGCGAAGAAGCGGAAGCCTGTGTTCTTGCGGAGAAATGGCTTGCCGGGGTGGCTAGGGCGCTTAAAAAAGGGTTTGTTCTTTGCATCGACTACGGATTTCTGGCTCCCGAGCTTTATTCCCCCGGAAGACGAAAAGGCACTTTTAGGTGTTTTTATCGCCACGAACTGAGTTCTGACCTCTATACGAGAGTCGGAGAGCAGGATATAACGGCCGACGTCAATTTTTCCGAACTTATCAGGGTCGGCAATGCCTCCGGTCTTTCCACAGTCGAGTATACGACGCAGGGACAGTTTCTTGTTGACTGGGGAATTCTTGAAATCTTCAAGACATACGACAAACCGCACAACCAGACAGACCGTCTTGCGGCAAAAACCCTTTTCATGCCTGAATTCATGGGGAGAAGGTTTAAGGTTCTGCTTCAGTCAGGGGGTTTTTCACCCCAAGAGCTTGCGCGGCTCGATAAAAATCAGTCGTTTCGTATCACACTGTAATTACTTGTAAATTTATCCAAATCGTCCTTGAAACGCATTTTTTCGAGACAACAGTGTCTGCAGCTGATTGAATGTGTCTGATCCGCATATTCGTCCTGCGGGAAAAGCTTACATGCATTGAGGTCCGTCCTGTTGATTTTCCGTCCGAAACAGTTAGCCTCTTTCCAAAGAATGTGGGGTTTTTGTGCTTTGTATAAGCAAAATTCTTTGTAATTTGGGGAAAACAATAACGAACGAGAGGTAAAATCTGTATGTCTGATACTATAATGAAGGCCCAGATCGGCGGAGATATAGCTCATCTCAGGAAACTGAATCCCGATCTTTACGATTCCTGGATGGCTTATCATGATTCGGTCTTTGCGGACGGAGCCCTAAGCACAAAGGAAAAACAGCTCATTGCGGTAGCCGTGGCGCATATTACGGCCTGCCCCTACTGCATAAGATCGAGAGTGCGTGCCAGCAAAAAAGAAGGAGCGACCGACCAGGAGATAGTCGAATCAATATACGTGGCACTCAGGCTCAATATGGGAGGTCCTTTCGCATTTTCGAGTCTGGCTTTTGAAGCCTGGGACACACTGGAAAGCGGAATTCCTCTTACCGAGGGACATTTCTTCAAAAAAGACATAGCGAAGGAGATTGCCAGTTTCAGAGAATGCAGCGGCGGTATTTCTCCTCACTTCATGGAACTTCACAGTAAAATTTTTGCCGACGGAGCTCTCAGCAAAAAGATGAAAAGGGGCATAATAGGTCTTGCCTGCGCTCATGCGACTAAGTGTCCTTACTGCATAAGGGGAACCGTTAAGGATGCCCGTACCGACGGTGTGACTGCGGAACAGATGGCCGAGGCGATAAACGTTGCCATGGTTATGACTGCCGGTTCCTGTTACGCGCACTCAAGCATTGCCATGGACACTCTGAAGAGCCTCGAAAAGTAGTTTTATTTTTCATTTGAACCCTCCTCAATTTGCCCTGAATGTTTCACGTGAAACATTCGGGGTTTTTTTCGCCGCTTTCCTATGACCGAATGCGGCTTTATATGGTAGATTCTCTTTCATGCCGTCATCTGCTCCCGAGTACGAAAGCACAATAGCCGCCATTTCAACCCCGCCCGGAGAGGGAGGAGTGGCCGTAATCCGCATAAGTGGCAGTAAATCTCATTCGATCATAAAAAAAATCTTCGTTCCCGTGGCAAATTCGGGTTTTTCCGAGAGAAAACTCTGTTTCGGGAAAATAATCGACCCCGAAACAGGCGGGACGGTGGACGAAGTTCTGTGCGTTGTCGTGAGTTCCCCCAACACCTATACAGGGCAGGATATAGCCGAGATACACTCTCACGGGGGACATGTGGTTCCCCGGAAGATACTAGAGATTCTGATTGGCCTTGGGGCGACTCTGGCCGCCCCCGGCGAGTTTACCCAGAGGGCGTTTCTTAACGGGAAAATGGATCTGGTGCAGGCCGAGGCGGTTTCCGACATTATAAACGCCCAGACCGAACAGAGTTTGCGATACGCCGAGGTCCAGCTTGAAGGGGCCCTTTCAGGGAGGATTAACGAACTTAAGGATCAGATTCTAGATGTTCTGGCGGAAATAGAGGCGAATCTCGATTTTCCCGAAGAAGACATAGATCCCGTTGCGAAAAACCGCCTGAAAGAAACGTCCGGGTCCGTGGAAAGAAAGCTTTCGGCGCTGATCGACAGCTACGACACAGGCAGAATGTTCAGAGACGGGGTGAGGATGGTAATACTGGGCAAGCCCAACGTCGGGAAATCGAGCATACTCAACTGTCTGCTCGAAACTCAAAGGGCTATAGTGAGCCCGATAGCCGGAACCACAAGGGATTTTATAGAAGAGAGAATAAATGTCGAGGGGATTCCCCTCGTTATAACGGATACGGCCGGCATAAGGGACACAGAGGACCGGGTAGAAAGACTCGGGGTGGATCTTTCGCTGAAAAAAGCCGAGGAATCCGAATTTGTGCTCGCCGTTTTGGACCAGAGCACGGAACTTGACGCCCTGGACGAAAAAATTCTCGGGACCGCTGCCGGAAAGAAACATCTTATCGTAATCAACAAGGTGGATCTTGAGGAAAGGCTTGAAAGGTCAAAACTGCGACGGCTTATCGGACAAAAAAAGCCGATTGAAACCTCGGCGATTGAAAAAAAGGGAATAGAGGGGCTAAGACAGGCCATGTTCGAGACCCTTACGAGCTCGCCTCATGCATCGGATGCCTCGGAGCTGGTTCTTACAAACCTTCGTCACAAAAAATCCATGGAAAAGGCCCGTGACCAGCTGCACGTGTTCCTCAAACTTCTTAAGCGCAATGAGTACCCGGAAATTCTCTCAATAGAGTTGCGAAACTCAATGAATTCGCTTGGTGAGATTACAGGGGAAGTGACCACGGAGGATCTTCTGGGCAGAATTTTTTCGAGATTCTGTATCGGAAAGTAAAATCTGAACGGAATGTTTCACGTGAAACATTTCACAGGGCACTTGGCAAAATGAGTCAGACAAGCCAATCAGCCCGAAGAATTATTCAATGATTTAAGGTAGTTAAGATGTCCTTCGTAGAATCCGAAAAATTTCATTCACAATGTATCAACAGGAAAAAGTGTTTAATATCAGTGAATTAAAGCATTTCAGACAAAGTTTTAATGATTTGTTAACAGTTAAAAATTTTTCTGAGAATTATATTTGCCGAACATGCCTGTTTCCCTGTCTTGAGACTGCGTTTTTTCTCTTCAACAGGTTAAACTCCCTTCTGTTTTCGGGACCGTCACTGAGGCGGACGGGATTTGCTCGCGGCTGTTTGAGATTCTTTTTAATTTCTTAAATAGTCTTTTGTTTTCAGCGGGTTAACTGTTGACTGGTTTTTTATACTGTGTAATCTAACTCGCCGGGTGAACTTATGATTTTTCCTCTTGGATGGCTTACCGACTACCTCAAAATCGACGTTTCTCCGGGAGAGCTGGGAGAAATGCTCACCATGGCAGGACTGGAGCTTGAAGCTCTTGAGGACAAAGGCAAAACCCTTGCCGATGTGTGCGTTGCCCAGATAAGCAGAATCGAAAAGCATCCGAACGCCGACAGGCTGAGCGTCTGCGAGGTTACGGACGGAGAAAACCCTTACATGGTTGTCTGCGGAGCGGACAACATGAAAGAAGGGGACAAGGTGGCTTTTGCCAAGGCCGGAACCGCTCTTCCCGCCACCTTGAAGTTTCCCGAAGGACTCAGGATAAAACGCTCCAGGATCCGAGGAGAGAGCTCCGAGGGAATGCTGTGTTCTGCGGATGAAATGGGTCTTTCGGGCGACGAAGACGGGATAATGATTCTTTCCCCCAAGGCCGAGCTCGGAACCAGCATGAATGAGCAGATCGGTTACGACGGCGTTATTTTTGAGGTGGGAGTTACTCCTAACCGTCCTGACTGCATGAGTATTTTCGGGATCGCAAGGGAAGTCTCGGCGATACTGGACGAAAATCTTCAAAAGCCGGTTTTTTCCGTAAAGGAGCAGGGGGGAAGCATCTCGGAAAAGGCTTCTGTAGTCGTCGAGGATACGGAATCATGCCCCAGATACTGCTGCCGGCTCGTTGAAGGAGTCAGAATCGGTCCTTCTCCCGCATGGCTTAAGGAGAGGCTTGAGTACTGCGGAATCCGCTCCGTTAACAATGTGGTTGACGTCACGAACTTCGTTTTGCTTGAGCAGGGACAGCCTCTTCACGCTTTTGATTACGATAAACTTGATGAGGGCAGAATTTCCGTCAGAAAGGCCAGGGACGGGGAAACAATACAGACACTGGACGGGGTTGAGAGAAAACTGACTGCCGAGGATCTGGTTATCTGCAGCGGGGACCGTCCCGTCGCGCTTGCCGGAGTCATGGGCGGGTCCGGAACCGAAATAGAGGATGCAACGAGCAACGTTCTGATTGAATCCGCTTACTTTTCCCCGATGGGTATAAGAAAAACATCGAAGCGAACCGCCCTTAAAAGCGAATCTTCGAGCAGATTTGAAAAAGGCATCGACATAAACAATGTTTCATTCGCGCTTGACCGCGCCGCAGAGCTTATAAGCCGTTTGTCCGGAGGAACGGTAGCCAGGGGGTCTGTCGACGTGTACCCTGACCCTGTCACTCCTAAGGAGGTGTCTCTTTCGGTCGACAGAGTCTGCAGTCTGATCGGCATATCCACCGATTCCCAGGAGATAGCGCAACTCCTGCAGAGTCTCGGATTTGAGGTTCTCAGCATCTCGGCCGAACAGCTTTTGCTTCGGGTTCCGACTTTCAGGGTCGACATAGAGCGCGAGGTGGATATAGTCGAGGAAGTCGCCCGTCTTCTGGGTTACGACAACATTCCCTCTGTTTTGCCTGAAGTTCCCATGATGGCTAAAAAGATCAACGTGATAACCGTCATGGAGAAAAGGCTCAGGGACATTTTTGTCTCCTACGGTTTTCTTGAAGCTATAAACTACAGCTTTGAGTCTCCCGAGCTTCTCAGAACATTCGGCTTTGAGGAGTCGATCGGTATTATGAACCCGATATCTCAGGAGCTTTCGGAAATGAGGAAAAGCATTCTTCCCTCCCTAGTGAAAAATGTGAAGCTTAACCTCTCAAGGCAGAATCAGGACGTAAGACTTTTTGAGTCCGCAAAGGTTTTTTACCCCAAAAACATGGACCAGCTGCCAAACGAAGTGAAGAAGTTTGCCGCGATTGCAACCGGCAAAAGGGCGCCTGAGATATGGAACGGGGAGAAGTTCGATTTTTTTGACATCAAAAGCGTGCTTGAAAGAAGCCTGGAGGTTCTTTCGGTGGATTCAAGGATAGATTTTGAGTCCGTCCCGCAGAATCATGAATTTCTCTGGCCCGCAAAATCCTCTTCCGTGCTGGTCGGCGGAAACGTTCTGGGGATGGTGGGAGAGCTTCACCCCCATCTTCTGGAAAAACTCGATATAAGCGAAAGCGTATACGTGCTTGAGCTCGATCTGTCGCTTCTCTCGGCCGTCTACACAAGTTTTGAGAGGAAATTTCTGCCCCTTCCCAAATTTCCTTCCCTGCGTCGCGACATAGCACTTGTGGTCGATGATGTGGTTCCTGTGCGGGAAATCCTTTCGGTTATAAAAAAGGCCGATTCCGGTATAATAGAAAATGCTTGGGTGTTTGACGTGTACAAGGGAGATTCCCTTGATCAGGGGAAAAAGAGCGTTGCGCTTTCCCTTATTCTTCGAGACAGGGAAAGGACCCTTACCGACGAGGATGCGAACAGGGTTCAGCGGGATGTTCTTAACAGCCTGGAAAAAACAGTAGGGGCTGAATTGCGTTCGATTTAGAAAGGGGCACTTTTCATGACAAAGAAGGATCTGGCAGACGTTCTATACGAGAAAATAGGGTTTTCGAGAAGGGAATCCGCCGAGATAGTAAACTTTTTTTTTGACTTGATCAAAGAGAGTCTTATTGCCGGTGAAGAGGTGAAGCTTCCGGGGTTCGGAACCTTCAAAGTCACGAGAAGAAAATCCCGTGTAGGAAGAAACCCTTCCACCGGAGATGAAGTGGACATACCTTCGCATCTCACAGTCGTTTTCAGACCGAGCAGGTTCCTAAGGAAAAGAATTGACTATAAACGGGGGGATTAAAATACCAGATTCAAAAACGCCCCAGTCCTCGTTTCTCAAACAAAGCTTCATTGCCGGCATCCTGATTATCGTTCCTTTCGGGGTGACCATTTTTGTTCTCTACAAGCTGATGAAGTGGATGCTTTTCTTTTTCAGCACCGGTCCCGCCGGGGTACTCCGCCACTTCATAGACCTGCCGCCCTATGTGTTTCAGGGAATTTCCTTTCTCATAGGGATAGTCGCCACCCTGCTGCTGATCATTTTCCTGGGAGCCGTTACCAGGAACTTCATCGGCAGAAGGATGCTTCTGTTCGGCGAGTCTGTTATCTCAAAGATTCCGCTTGCAAGAAGTTTCTACGTAAGCGTGAAGCAGATCGTGCAGACGTTTTTTCTTTCCTCTCCGATGCAGAGCATGAAGAGGGTCGTGCTTGTCGAGTACCCGAGAAAGGGTATTCACGCCATAGCTTTCGTTACGGGAGTCACCGAGTCCGGCAGGAGTCATAACGTGACGGACCATAAGCTTGTCAGTCTGTTCGTTCCCACCACGCCGAATCCGACAAGCGGCATTTACATTATGGTTCCGGAAGATGAAATGCAGGAACTGGATATTTCCGTAGAAGACGCGTTTCGGCTTATAGTTTCCGCCGGGATCTCCCAAAGCGAGTCCGATGTTTCTGGGCAAGATAAGAAAAACGATTGATTCCTTCGGGATGATTGATCCCGGAGATGTGATCGTTGCGGGGGTATCGGGCGGGTCAGACTCCATGGCGCTTCTGTTTGCTCTTTGGGACCTGCGGGAGTTTTATCCGGGAACCGGTGTGGTCGTCTCCCATGTCAATCACGGATTAAGAGGCGCCGAATCGGATGAAGACGCCGAGTTTGTAAGGGAAGCGGCCCGTCGTCTCGGTTTTCCTTTTGAGTGCGTGCGGGTGGACACGCAGGGCTTCAGGAAAAAACGCGCACTCTCGCTTGAAGACGCCGCCAGGGAGCTTCGCTACGGCTTTTTCAGCGACATTCTTGCAAAACATTCTGCCCGCAGAATCGCCACGGCGCACACGCTTAACGATCAGGCGGAGACGGTCGTGATGAGGCTCATAAGGGGAAGCGGCTCCCACGGACTTGCCGGGATAAGACCCCTGAGCGGCGATGTGATGCGTCCCCTTATAAACGTCACAAAACATGAAGCCGTCGAGTATCTTCAAAAAAAGGGAGTGTCGTGGAGGGAGGATTCGACCAACAGCTCGGATGAATTTTTAAGAAACAGGGTGAGAAACGAGCTTATCCCCCTGCTTGAGAGCTATAATCCGTCCGTCGAGCGGGTTCTCTCCCGGGTCGCGGCGGTCTGTGCTGCGGAGGCGGATTTTATCTCGGAAGAAGCCGAGAAAAGATTCCGGAAAATCACCCGCGCTGTCGCACAAGGCGTGCTCGGAGACACGCAGAAGCTTCTTTGCGAGCCTCCGGCAATCAGGTTCTCCGTAATGAGAAAATCGATTCTGGCCGTAATGAAAGGAGACCTGAACTCGGTTTCCGCCAAACATCTTTTCTCAATTGACGGGGTGCTGCGCTCCGGGGGGCCTTCTTCGGAGATAAATCTTCCGGGAGGAGTCGTTTTTCATACAAGCCACGGGGTTTTCTTTTTCGCGCGCGCAGAGAACTTCTCCGAGTTCCCGAAAACGCAGATAAAAACCCTCGGAACCCACGGGATTTCCCCTGACCTTGAGGTCGCAGTCGAGCTTACAGACGATGCATCTCTGTGGGGCGAGCCCGACGTCGGGTACTTTGACCCCGAAAAAGTTGGTTTTCCCTTAACAATCAGAAGCTTTTGTGAGGGAGACAGATTCGTTCCGCTCGGAATGAGGGGATCCAAGAAGCTTAAGGATTTTTTCATTGATGAGAAGATACCGAGATTTCTCAGAAAAAAAGTGCCGGTTTTAAAAACCCGCGACGGAATAATCTGGGTGGGCGGTTTAAGAACGGACAACAGGTTCAAAGCGGATAGAAAAAGCGGTCCGTGGCTCAGGATAAAGATTCGCGGCTCTTTTTGCAAGCTGCTTGATCTTGCAAAAAACCCCCGGTCCTCCTAAGATATCTGCCCGAGTCTGCTTTTGGCCACATAACACGCTCCCACAATCCCGGCATCGTCTCCCAGGGAGGATCTTTTTATCTGAAATCCTCTTTCCGCTCCCCCGAGGCATCTTTTTTGCGCTTCCTCGCGGGCTTTTTCGATAAAAAGCTCCCACGCGCCCGAAATTCCCCCGCCCACTACCACCGTCTTTACGTCTAGGATGTTTAGAAGAATAGATATTCCCACCCCCAGGTTTGTCCCGAATTCGTTCCATATTGAAATGGCCTCAGGCTCTTTTTCCCTTCCAAGCTCCGCCAGCCGCTCGGGCAGAGCCGATTCTTCGGTGCCGGCGAGCTTTTCCCTGAGCTTCGGATGGAAGCGGGTGATTCTCTTTATCCCTAGCTGAGAAACATAGGTTTCAATGCAGCCTCTCGCGCCGCAGGCGCAAAGAGGTCCCGAAGGGTTAATCGTCATATGCCCCATTTCTCCGGCAAACCCGTTTTCTCCGGCCCAGAGACTGCCGTTAAGGATTATTCCTCCCCCGAATCCGGTTCCCAAGGTTATCATTATCATTGAGTCCTCGCCTCTGCCGGCTCCCGCGTGATATTCTCCCAAGGCCGCGCAGGACGCGTCGTTTTCTATAAAAACGGGAACCGCGCCGATTTTCCCCGACAGGACTTCAGCAACCGGAAAATCCTTTGTGTCGGCTATGTTGGGGGCATGGATGAGAGTGCCGCTTGCGCTGTGGACAGTTCCCGGCATCCCCACTCCGATTGCGGACAAACCCTCCCCTGCGAAACCTTCTATTAGACCGGCTAAATTCTCCATAAGCCGCGAGATGCCGTTGCGGGCTTCTGAGCGGATTTCTCTCTCCCCGAGAGTTTTTCCTTCCTCAGAGAGAATTTTCCCCCTGATGTTGGTTCCCCCTACGTCTATGCCAAGAAATTTGCGCTTCATTTTTCGGTTTGTTGAATGCAAAACCCGCGGATCCGCTCGCGCGAGCTGTATTTGAATTTCTATTTTACCCCGTAATTTCTCATCTTGCGTTAAATATTTTTAAATGTGTTTCCATTCATGATAATTCCGCAAACCCGTAGACGAATATAGATTTTTCTCGAAATTGGAATTTCTGTTAAAATAGAATTAGCCGGGTAAGCAAAAGCGGAAAACATGAAAAAAGAGGGAAGTTGTTGGAGATAAAGCTTCTATAGTTTTATCAGGCAGTTTTAATCCGGGGATTTTTCATCCGGAATGGCTTATAGGTCGCCAATACTGTAGTTGACTAAAATTATAATGCCGAGCCAATAATCTGTTTGCCGGGTTTTGCTTAAATAAACCTCCCCGACATTAGAACTTTAATGGTCGAAGACATGGTGGATGACCAGTTACAGGGTTGAAAAATGAACAGCTTGATTTTTAGAGAAACAATAGAAACAAGAAAAACAGAAGCATCGACCGGGCTTTATGAAAAAACAGAAACGCTAACTGAACATTCTAAACCGGAAAGGCTAACTGAAGGTTATAGGACAACTGCACCTGAAGACACTGCTTTGATTGATGATCGGGATGCAAAGTCCACTGTATTTGTAAAAGGAAAAGTCAAAAAACAGGGAATTATATGCATAATTAGCAAACTTTCCTTAAAGACCTTCCAGGAATCATAGACATTCTTTATATTTAAGTACTGTATTAGCATAGTAAAGAGAATAATAAAGGAGGGATAGGCATGTCTGTCAGAAAGCACAAAGCCCCGGGAAAAGCAAACAGAAAAGGTATGAGCATCATGGAACTGTTTGAGATGTTCCCGGATGAGAGATCTGCGGTGAAATGGTTTGAAGCAGTGCACTGGGCGTACGGCAGATTCTGTCCTCACTGCGGAAGTGCGAGCACAAAGTCCAGTAAAGATAAAAACCCCCAGCCTTATCGCTGCAATGCCTGCCACAAGTACTTCAGCTGCAGGATGGGGACTGTAATGGAAAACAGCAGACTTCCGGTAAGGAAGTGGGTAATAGCCATGTACCTGATGAGTACCAATCTTAAAGGCGTATCCAGTATGAAACTTCACAGGGATTTAGGCGTAACACAGAAAACGGCCTGGATGATGGCGCAGAAGATAAGGGAAGGTTGGAAGGACGGATTGAAACTGTTTTCAGGTCCGGTTGAAGTTGACGAGACTTTTATGGGCGGGAAAGAAAAGAACAAACGTAAAGAGAAAAGAAGCCGCACAAGGGGTCCGGGCGGAAAAATGGTTGTGGTCGGGGTAAGGGATCGGGAGACAAACAAGGTGGCTGCCAGTCCTGTATCGGAGAGGACAAAGGAAGAGATACAGGGTTTTATTGATAAGAATGTGAGCAAAAAAGCCAAGATATACACGGATGAACACAGAAGCTATCTCGGACTGCCTTATGAGCATGAGGCAGTTAATCACAGTCCGGGGGAGTATGTGCGTGAACAGGCGCATACAAACGGATTGGAGAGTTTCTGGGCGGAAATGAAACATGGATACTATGGAACCTACCACAAAATGAGTGAGAAACATCTGGGGCGTTATGTAACCGAGTTTACGGGCAGGCATAATGTAAGGGAGATGAACACTACAGACCAGATGGCATTTTTAGCTAAGGGAATGGCAGGGAAGAAGCTTCCGTACAAAAAGCTTGTGTCTTGAGTTGTGATCATCGTTTCGCCAGGATAGGGATGCTTGGCAGGCTTTGTGTTTAACATACAGTCAGGCGGGAGAAGAAAGACAGTTTTGGGTGGGAATCATGAATAAAAAGAACCCTCAGACCAAAAAACCCCAAGGTCGGCCGGTTAAGAATGTAATCAAGCCGATAGATGCGTCGGCAGAAGATATTGCCAGAGCGATCAGCTTGGCGGGACATAAGAAAATGCGGGATAAAAGGAAAATCAAAACCTAAGTCTCAAAACGAATTTGCTAATTATGTATATAATTCCCAAAAAACATTTACCGCGGGTAATTTCTCCTTTATCGCAAAAACAAAATCTTGTAGAGGATGTAAGGCAAATCTTTGCTGGCTTCGTTATGAATATCGAAGATGATAAAGAAATAACTGCCAGAATTTCTGATATTACCGACCCTTCAAAACCAGATGAAGAGATCGTATTCGGCATTAACGAGATTGATGAAAGGGAACTTTCTCTTGTTGAATTAGGAGCGCAATTTTACTGGCATATCGGTTACAGAGAAGGTCGCAATGTATCAAGACAGAGATTTTCTATAATAAGATTCCGGATATTTCCGCAATGGACAGAAGGCGAACTTGAATCTTCTGAGAAAATTGCGCAAGAATATGCAAAATTTTTCAAGGATGCTTGGGGGGAAAACCAGCGAAATTTTTCAAAGTTCCTAATCATGGCAGAGCTAACGCACACGCACATAATGATTGCGTTTGGGAGCTTTTGCTTGATGATAAACTTCTGGTAATTGCTGCATCATATTATGGCGGTAGAGGTTTGTCGACCAATTGGGATATAAAAAGAATTCAGGCTTTGGCGTCTGAATTCCGGATAAACAGGAAACCATGTCCTCCCGAGCCTTCTAACCGGGACAGCACGGTAGAGCGGGAAATAAACAGTGTTTCCCGGAGCCGCTTTGCAGTCAGCAGTAAAACGGGTCATATCTAGGTCCGCAACAATGGACGGGGTTCTTTAAACATTCAAGACAACGAACATGCGGTCAGGTGCACCGCATGAGTTTTAAAGCCAACAGTTTGAAATGAATCTTAGAGTCTCAAGCATTCTCTTGGTTGTCTTTTCGTCTTTTCTTTACCTGTCTTGCGAAAAACCTCCCGAGATTCCAAAAACCCCCGAGATTCCAAAACCCGAATCAATACGCCTCGCCCCTGCAGTTGCCGAGATGGACGACGACCTTTTCCCCGAGGGACTGAAAGAATCCATCGGCGCAAGCATAAGCAAACTTTCAGAGAAAAAGGATTCACGGCTCGTTTTCGGACAGAAAACCCTCTCCGCGGGTGATTACGCCCTGGCTCTCGGCTATCTTCTAAAAAGACTTGAAGGGGACGTTACGAAAGAGGATTTCATAAAGGACATAGAGAAGAATTTTGATTTCTACGGCACTCCGGGAAACCCCTGGGGCAAGGTTTTTGTAACCTCCTATTTCTCCCCGGTGCTTTCCGCCTCCCGCGCCAGCACACCCGAGCACACTCACCCGCTCTACAGGGTTCCCGACGACTTGATCCGACTGGGTATAGACAGATTCGTCGGGAGGTTCGAGAAATTTTCATTTCTTGAGGAAGACAAAATCACCCGGGAAAAGCTTAAGTACCTTTACGGAAGGGTCAGTGCAGGAGGCCCCGGTGGGGCATCCGAACTGATTCCATATTACTCGCGAAGCGAGATAGACTCGGGGGGAAGACTCAGGGGAAAAGGACTTGAGATTGCGTGGGTGGATCCTGTAGACGCGTTTTTTCTTCAGGTTCAGGGCTCGGGTAAAATAAGGTTTGCGGACGGAGAAGAGCAGGTTGTGGGCTACGCCGCCCAGAACGGTCACGATTACGTGGCGATAGGAAAATTTCTCTTCAAGTGGATTCCGAAGGAAAAAATGAGTCTTTGGGCAATAGAAAACCACTTAAAATCCATCCCCTACGCGGAGAGGATGAATATTCTCTACAAAAACCCCAGCTACATTTTCTTTCGAAGACTTGAGGGAAGACCGCAGACTTCTTTCGGGACAGAAGTCGTTGACGGCAGGACCATAGCGACCGACAAGGCTTTTTTCCCCAGGGGAGCTCTCGTGTTTATGGAGTTTGAAAGACCCGTTTTCGAAACTCCCTCTTCGGTCGAGCCGTCGCAGTGGAAACCGGTTTCCCGCTTTGTCGTTAACCACGACAGCGGAGGAGCCATAAAAGGGCCCCGGCGCGTCGATCTTTTCTGGGGGGAGGGAAAAGACGCCTCACGGCACGCGGGCGTGATGAAAAACTGGGGAAAGTTTTTCTATCTGGTGCCGAAAGAAGAATTCCTGACTGTGCTCAGGCAGAAAAACGGCGGATAGAGCCAAGGAGAATGAGATGACCGACGAAAAAACGCTTGCATGTTCCCGGATGTCCTCTCTTAGCGGAGAACATCTGTACGGGACTGCCCCGGAGGTGAAAAACTGGTTTCTGCTTGAGTGCCCGGGGATATGGAGAAAAGACGCTTTGGCGCAAAGCGCACTGCCAGAAGGAGTAAAGGACCGTCTCGGGGAGCTTCTGTCGTCTTTTGAGGATTCCAGGGTTCAGCTGATAGGAGGGCCGGGTCCGGCCGGAGGCAGCCTCGCTTTTTACTATGCGCGCTGCTCTGAATTTTCTCCGAGACTCTACAGATTCGAAATAAAAGGCTACGAGGATGTTCTCTCGATAGACCTTGAGGAACTTGTCCGCACCGGAGAGATAGAGAAATTTTCCTGCGAACAGAAACTTGTTCTGGTCTGCACACATGGTGCCCACGACGGATGCTGCGCGGCCGCAGGGGGCGAGATTTACAGGGAACTTTCGGGAAAAGAGGGTGTTTCAGCGTGGAGAACAACCCATGTCGGAGGTCATCGCTTCGCCGCAAATCTCGTCATGCTTCCTGAGGGGATATATTACGGAAGGGTGAACGGCGAAAATCTCGGCGATGTTGTTTCCTCTCACCTTCGCGGCGAGATATTTCTTGACTGCTACAGGGGAAGATCGTGTTTTTCCCAGACTTCGCAGGTCTCTGACTACTTCATGAGAAAGGAGACAGGAAAACTGGGCATTTACGATATAAGATGGGAATTTGAAAAGGACAGGGAGGATTATACGGCGGTTGAGTACGGAGTGGAGGGGGAAACCACAGTTTACAGCATAAATACAGTTGTAATGAACAATGGAGTGAAGCTCCAAACGAGCTGCGATTCATCGGAAGTGAAGGTGATACCTCAATTTTTTTTCTACAGCATAATACCTTATGAACCGCAGAAAAAAGAAGAGAAGGACTCCTGATTTGCGGTCAGGGCGATGTGCGTTTACGCCCCGCAAATTCCACAAAATCAAGAATGTCCCGCGAAAGGCGCATTGAACTTTGCTCATCGGGGATTACAGTGTCTGTGACCAAAACACGTATTCCCATAGCCTCTATGGCTGCCACCTCTCTGGCATCTGAGCGGTCAATCACAAGCACGTCCAGAAAGTCGGCGTAGAGCCTAGCGATCTGTGCTGACGAAACCTCCATACCCAGTCCCTTCATCAGCTTGTCCGCCGGACCCTTAAGGGGTTTTCCGCGCATAAGAGGGCTCACAGCAACCTTCACTCCCGAAGTGCCCACAAGCCTCTGCCTTATCTCCTTTATCTCCAGTATCGGCCCTATGCTGATTATGGGGTTGCTGGGACATATGATCACCAGATCGGCGGCGTCTATCGAGTCGACAACCAGCGGGGCCGCCGAAGCCTCCCCCGCTCCCTTTATTCTGACTCCACGAACCTCGGGGCGCATTGCGTGCTTTATGTAGTATTCCTGAAAATGCATCTCCCCGCCGTCGGTCACTATCCATGTCTCAACCCTGTCGTCGCTCATCGGCAGTATGCGCATTTGCTTGATGCCGAATCGCCGCGCTATCTTCAAAGTGGATTCGCTCAGAGTGCCGCCCGCGTCTATGACGGCTTTTCTGAACAGGTGGGTGGCGAGGTCCCTGTCCCCCAGCCCGAACCATGTCGGAAAACCGAACCTGGCGGCGGCGCCCAGAAATTCGAACGTGTCCCCGCTAAGTCCCCATCCTTTTTTTTCGTCTATGCTTCCGGAGAGCCTGTAGATTATCGTGTCTATGTCCGGTGAGACCCTCATTCCGTAAAGATCCATGTCATCCGCAGTGTTAACTATTACGGTGAGTTCGGACGGGGAAATTATTCCCGTGAGTCCCTTGAGAAATTTTGCGGCTCCGCTTCCGCCGCCAAGCGCCGTTATCATCTGAGTTTCTCTGTACCCCCGGGTATTGTACCTGTAAGCTATTTCAGGGGAATTATGATTCCGGGAATTATAGCGATAATTAGACAAACTTAGCAGGAAGTCATTTGCTAAGCTAAGGGACTGCTATTTCTTCACCTTGATTTTTCTTGAGGCTTGAAGGTCTCTGTCCGCATTGCGGAAGATTGCCTTTGCCAGTTCCTCCGGCGTTGTGTCTATGCGGGGTATCTTCCGGATCTCGGGTCTGCCTCGGGGATTTTTAATCCGGGATTTGTTCTTTTTCATGATTCTCACCCAAGGGTGTTTTTCATTCTCAGGGCAATGATAACAGCAATTCAAGATACAAGCTCTTTATAGGGAAGCTTCTTGCCAACCAACCCCTTGGCCAACAGCGCCATCTGCTCTATAGTGTCCATCTCTCTTGCATTATGCCTGCCCGCAAACTCCGTAACATAGCGGTCCAGATGTTTCTCGCTCATGTGATGGTAAGTTCCGTAGTACCCTCTGTTCAAAGCAGCCCAGAAGGATTCCACGCCGTTTACATGGGCTTTTTCTCTTACATACTCTCCCACACTGTGATTAACCGCTTCATGTCTGTAGTTCTTCTTCCCAAGACCCATATACCCCCTGTTCTGATCGGTGTATACCGTAGAACCTTCTTTCACAGCCTCCTCTACCATGCGTTGAAGTGTGATGCTCGATACCGGCCTAGTCACTTTTGCCCTGATCTTGCTGCCCCCACGCTCCTTAATGGCAACTACAGGTATCTTGTCTTGAGTCCCCGCCCCCATCATCCTGGGTTTTTTCGACCTGTGCATATTGCCATACTTCCCGCCCATATAGGTTTCGTCCACCTCCACCGCTCCGCCCAGCTTCTCATCCCTTATCCATCCCTGCCTTATCTTCTCCCTGCCTTATCTTCTGAGCTAAAGTCCATGCCGTTGACTGAGCTATCCCCAAATCCCTGTGAAGCTTCATGCTGGACACGCCTTTAAGATTTGTTGTCATCAAGTACAAAGCCACCACCCACTTGCGCAATGGCGTCTTGCTGCTTCTCATTACAGTTCCAGTCCTCACACTGAAATACTTTCGGCAATCCTTGCAGTGATAAGGCATTTTATGCTTCGCCCCGGCAGTACGAGTCCCTGCGCAGTGCGGACAATGCCTCTGCCCGTTCGGCCAGCGCTGATCCTCAAACCACTTTGTCGCAGATCCCTCATCGGGAAACATCTCAAGCAGTTCCATAACCCCTATTCCTTTTCTGTGAAACCTTCCAGGGGCCTTGTACTTCCTCTCAGACATTCCTAACACTCCTTAATTACTCTATTTACCTGTCTAATATATTAACTAAAATAGAGAAAATACCAAGGTTCTAGAAAAAGCTTTTAGGGCTTTGTCTAATTATCGCTATAATTCCCAAGATTTTCCCAGCAGGCGGTTCTGCGCGAGGTCAATCCTACCTGCGTATCGTTCTGATTCTTTTACCTTAAAGTCTTTATCTCCTACATTTTTGCTTTGTTTCAACCTTCCGTATCCGAGGTTTTTATCTGACCGGATTGTTTTGTTATGAGCATTTTAGGTTAGAATTAGTGTACTGAATGTTATTTTATTCTTGAAGGGGTCTGTGATGAAGTTTGGAGATTATCTAAAGAAGATAAGGAAGAGAAGGAAGATTACTCAGGAGAACCTCGCTCGATCTCTTGAAGTCTCAAGCGTTTACATACACCAGCTTGAAACCGGAAAAGTTGATGCGCCATCTTTTGACCGTTGCAGGCAGATATCTTCAATCTTGGGAGTCAAGATTGAGGAAATCTGGAGCGTCTCAAGGGCGGAGAGACTTAAAAGATTCATCGAAAAAGAAGCTATATCCGAGCAGGAACTTGAGGTTCTCACAAACGAGGAAAAAATGCTTCTTAAGCTTTTCAGGAGCCTTGACGGAGAAATAAAAAAAGATTTTGCCGGAATGGTCTTTATGCTTCTGCGACATTCACAGGACAAAAATCTACGCAAAATACTTGAAGAGTTTGTAAAATGCGCCTGAATCAGAGATTTGGACTGCTGTTAAAGATATCAATGGTCGAACTGGCCATCATATCCCTTATAGGGGTGGTGTTTTATTTTCAGTTTGATAACGCCAAAAGAGATTTTGTCACCAGGACCAAAGCCATAGCCGAGACCATAGGCGACCAGGCGACCAGTTTCTATCAGAACCACGGAGAGGCGTCTACAAGCGACGAGTTCTATCTTTTTCTTGATGAGAGGCTCGGCAGGGAGAAGCTGTTTAACACCTTCGGGGTCTCTCCCAAATTTCTCAGCGTCACTTTTATGAAACAGCCGGAAAACGAAATGGCTTCCGGACACTTTCTGGAAAACGCTTATCCAGATGAGGGATACTCGGTTGAAAAATATGCGGGAAAGATTTCAGTTTCCGTTCCGTTTATCTCTCCCCAGGTAGATGGGCCGCTCGGAATAGTTAAGATCGATTCCGACACGAAGACACTGATGAAAAAGGTCTTCGCCGACAATTTTCTGCTCTACGCGGCCATTTTAGTTGTGCTCAACAACCAGGCTTTCATTCTTCATCTGTTCTTCAGAAGGAGAAAGGAGGAAATTTCATTCAGCGAGGGGTATCTCAAACAACACTCCATAGGTGCGCTTAAGCTTATGCACAAGCTTCTTGGAGACATAATAGAAGACCATGCTTCTGAAGATAAAAAGCCCGCGGACAAAAAGACCGCGGATGCGGCAAACGTAATATCGATTTCAAACGCGGGCGCTAAACCGGAAAGATGAGAAAAAACCTCCTGATCATATCACTGCTTCTCCTTGCGGTTTTCGCTGTTGCGTCCTGCACAGCCGAGGAGTCCGCTGTCGAACTTGACGGGCCGGTTCTGCAGACCGAGAACGTTGACGGAAGCGTGAATTTTAACGGCGCCGTGGTAAACACGGCTAATTTCCCGGTACAGTCTGTCTACGTCGTCATTTTCATAAAAGATTCGGACGATAATGCCGTTGCCGCGACCTCCGTGCTTGTTGAGGAGGGAGAAAAGCTTGATCCGATGGAAAGCTTTTTCTTCACAGCCAGTTTCGATAACCTTCCCCCGGAAGCCCATTCCAGGGAAGTGCAGATATATTATGATTTTATCGGAGAGTAGTTTCCAGTTCCCGATTCGTTGACTTCTCCTTTAAAAAAACCTTCCGGCAAACTTCCCCGTCAGGATTCGCTCCGTGAGCAGAAGGGTTCTGTGGCCGGGATAGATATAGGATCAAGTTCCGTTAAGATTGTGGAACTTTCCTGCGGAGGCGGAGATTTCCGGCTTGAGAATGTGGGAGAGGCCATGCTTCCCGACGATGCAATAGTCGGCAAGTCGATTTCAAGGAGCGATATAGTTTCTGGGGTTGTATCAAGTCTTGTTTCCAGGCTCGGTTTAAGAGCCAAAGAGGCGGTTATTGGGGTTTCGGGCGAAGCTGTTGCCTTGGAATTCGTCAATGTTCCCGGAACTTTTCTCGGAGAGGACATTGAAAAACTCATTCCGGATATTGTGAGGACCGCTCTTCACAAAAACCCAAGGGAGGTTAATTACAGCTACGCTCCGCTTTTGCGGCACAGGGAGGAATCCGAGGATATCCGGGTGCTTGTTGCGGCGGTTTCAAAAAAGACGGCCGGGGAGTATAAAAAATCGGTTTTCCCGGCGGGCCTCGGCGTCCGGGTGATTGATATTGACGCCATGGTGCTTTCAAACGGCTACCTGGCTTCCTGGCAGGGCGAGGGTCAGAAGGTGGCGTTTGTGAACATCGGAGCGTCAGTGACTAACCTTAGCGTTGTGGACGGCAAAGAGCCTTTTGTGCTCAAAGATATTCCGTTTGGAGGGCAATGGATTACGCTTCGTTTGATGGAGGAATTAGAAATTACCTACGAGGAAGCGGAGAGAATCAAATTCGGCATTAAGAGTTATGGCGGACATGAATGGGCAGAAAGCGTTATAGATGATTTTGTTGCTCTTGTGACAGATGAGATAAAGACGGTTCTTTTCGAAGTCGGAAAAGTAATCGACAGAATAGTTCTCTCCGGAGGGTGTTCAAAAATAGCAGCTTTTGCCGATGCGCTGGGAGAGGCCGCGGGAGCTGAGGTCGAAATTTCAAATCCTTTTCAGAGCATCGCCGTTTCGGATTCGCGTTTTGATCCTGAATATATTGAACATCTTGCCCCAAAGATGGCGGTTGCGGCGGGGCTTGCGCTCAGGGGTTTGTGAACGGAAGAAAAAACTGGTAAGAAATTCCGCGTCCCGGATCAGTTTCTTGAAGGTATAAGGTGAACTATCGCAGAAAC
The DNA here is from genome assembly GCA_965200595.1 of Thermodesulfobacteriota bacterium. Taxonomy (GTDB): domain Bacteria; phylum Desulfobacterota_D; class UBA1144; order Nemesobacterales; family Nemesobacteraceae; genus Nemesobacter. The sequence goes on from CBDAUE010000005.1 coordinate 425,428, forward strand.
CGCAAGCGCTATGGCGCCGACTGCCGAGAGAACCTTAAAGTACAAAGACCAGTCAATTGAGAATTTGAGAGAGATTCCGAAACCTACTACAAAGAGAACAAGCGCGGTTATCAGGATTCCTCCCAGGATGTTTGTTCTAAGCATAAAAAACTCCGGAAAGCAGAATTAATAAAAACGGCACTATTGTATACAAGACCCAGTAAATTTCAATCTTTAAAACAGAGGATTCCCCGCGGCCGCAAACCCGGGTTTATATTATGTCAGGTAAAAGAGAATCAAGGATTCTGAAGCTGCTAAGCGAAAATGAGGGAAGGAGTTTCTCCGAGGGAAATATTCTCAGCGGGCTTGATATGCCCGAGAGAAAAAGAAAGAATCTTCGGGTCATGCTGAACAGAATGGTGACTGACGGAAAGCTGAAAAAGACATCCAAAAACCGCTACCGCCTCAGAAAACATGGAAAAGAAAGCTCCGGGAAAAACGGGCAGCGCCAGGATCTGCCCTCCTCCCTTATTAACGGAAACAGCAGGAAAATTATTCCGGGCGGCACCTCAGACGGCAGATCCATCAGAGTGCTTGCCAACCTGAAAGAAAACCCAGATGGCTTTGTTGCCTGTCCCAGGAAAGCGGAACTTCCCCAGTACAGGGTTGAAGCCGGAGGGTGGAAAAAAGGTTTTTCCGACGGGGAGCTCGTAGTTATCCAGATTAATCCGGTCAAACAGTTGGCCAGGGTGACCGAGCGTCTGGGAATATCCGGAGAAATTGAAACTGAAAAAAAAGGGATTATCTCCGAGTATGGTCTTGCAAAGGGTTTTTCCCGCAATGTGGCAAAAGAGCTGGGAGGCTTAAGCGCGGAGCTGTCAGAAGAGGATGTTTATTCGAGGGTTAATCTTGAAAAACAGACTGTTTTCACCATAGACGGGGATGACGCGAAGGATTTTGACGACGCGGTGGGGATAACAAAGATCCGCAAGGGATACAGACTTCGGGTAAGTATCGCCGATGTTTCTCATTACGTAGTCTGCGGAAGCGCGTGTGATGACGAGGCCGCCCGCAGGGCCACAAGCACCTACCTCTCAGACAGGGTAATTCCCATGCTTCCCCAGAAGCTTTCAAACGATCTTTGCAGCCTGCGCCCCGCAAGAAGACGGCTTGCCAAAACAGTCGAGATGGATTTTGATTCCTCGGGAAAACTCAGGGACTCAAGAATATACAACAGCGTGATAAAAAGCTGCGGGAGGCTTACATACTCCGAAGCCGCGGCCATACTGGAAGGGGACGGCGCTTCTTCATCCTCCCATGGTGAAAAGATCGTCTCATCACTGCTTTTGATGAAACAGCTCTACAGCAGGCTCAAGGAGCTTAGGATCGCAAAAGGCGGTCTTGACTTTGATTTCCCCGAAGCCGTGCTGCTTCGCGATTCCAAAGGCGAGATAAGGGATGTCGACAGGCTTAAACGCAACGTTGCCCATGAGATAATAGAAGAGTCCATGATTATGGCCAACTCCGTCGTTGCGGAGTTTATTTTCAAAAACGGTTTCGAATCGATTTACAGGATTCACGAATCCCCGGATCCGGACTCATTAGAGCAGTTGCGCGAAGGCCTTCTCAAATCGGGCATCAAGGCAACTTTCACGGAACAGGCAAAGCAGCAGAACATACAGTCCGTGATGAGGGCGGCTTCAGGGAGAAAGGACCGGGATCAGATAAATTTTATGATTCTGCGCGCGCTTAAAAAAGCTGTTTACTCGACAAAGCATGTTCCCCATTTTGGTCTCGCCATAGACGATTACACACACTTCACTTCTCCCATAAGAAGGTATCCGGATCTTGTCGTTCACAGGATTATCGACGATATACTGAAGAAAAAAACTCCTTCTTACGACTCTTCCGCTCTCAAGCGGATAGCCGAACGCTGCTCGACTCTTGAGAGAACGGCCGAGAATGCGGAGCGGCAGTTTATGAACCTTGAAACTGTGAACTTCATGAGAGACCGTGTGGGAGAGGTGTTCCACGGAAAAATACTGAGCATACACCACTTCGGGGTTTTCGTGGAAATTGAAGAGCCTTTCGTCGAGGGTCTTATCCCCGAGCATTTTTACAAGATAAAAGGCAGGAAAAGAAAGTGGTTCAATCTCGGGGAGGAAATTCGCGTGAAGCTTGTATCAGCGGACATGGAAAGAAGAAGGCTTACTTTTAATCTGGCATCCTGACTGTCTTTTTATCTTATGAAAAAACGAAATTGCGTCAGGCTCTCTCCCTGCCCCTGGTTTCATCCTTCACTTTGTTGTCGACCTCCGAAATGATATCTGGCAAACGGTAACTTGTACTTCGTCCGCCGCCGGGGTTCTGAATAAAAATACCGCGCGATTTTAAAATCTGAATGTCCCGCAGCGCCGTATCTGTGGAGCACTTGGCCAGTTTTGCGTATTTTGAGGTATTCATGTGTCCTTTAAAATCATCTTCAAGCATACGGTTGATAATAAAATGCTGACGTTTGCTGACAGGCTTTCGATTAATTTTTTCCCATAGCTGCGCTTTAAACAACACAGCGCTCAGCGTATTCTCGGCGTTGGCAATTGCGTGACCTAGGCAATTAAGAAACCACTCAAGCCAGCCTGTTATCTCCGGCGTGCCGCGTTGCTGTCTTTCCAGTTGATTGTAATAATCCTTACGCTCGGATTCAATTTGTGATGAAAGGCTGTAGAACCGGTACTGCACACCGTCGGCACGCGCCAGAGCCGTATCGGTAACCGCTCTGGCAATACGACCGTTTCCATCCTCAAACGGATGAATCGTTACGAACCAAAGATGGGCAATACCGGCTTTGAGTACGGGGTCAACATCGCCTTTATCCTCAAACCATATCAGGAATTTTCTCATCTCATCCAAAAGCCTGTCGGCGTCCGGAGCTTGGAAATGGATTTTTTCTTTTCCCATTGGGCCAGAAACAACTTGCATCGGACCGGATTTGCGTGAGCGCCAGCTGCCGACTCTGATGCGACGTGTGCCGCTTCGACCCGTCGGAAACAGTGCCGCATGCCAGTCATACAATCTTTGCTTTGTTAATGGCTCGGCAAACCGCCGAGTCGCGTCCAGCATCATTTCGACGGCACCTTCGACATCCTGGTTTGCTGACACGCCGGCGACATCAATGCCTAGTCTGCGAGCGACTGACGAACGAACTTCCTTGGGGTTTAGGTTTTCTCCCTCGATAGCTGATGATTTAACAACATCGCTTGTCAGTATTCTGAGGCCTGCTTCTTGTCTGAATTCAAAACCAGGTGGTCCCCTTTTTTAGACAGCATTTTTGTTTTCTTAAGTGTATTCCCACCAACGCATAACCATCTTTAAGACTCCCAAAACCATAAACTCTCTGCTCTGTTTGTCTCATTGCTTCAAGCCACATTCTTCTGTGCTGTCCCAAGACCATAGTAAACCTCATCCGGTGTTTTCATTCCAAGCCCCTGATGTGGTCTTTTTTCATTGTAAAAATCTATCCACTTCCCTATACCTGCCTTTGCCGAGGCAACGGATTCATATGCCATCAGATACACTTCCTCGTACTTAACACTTCTCCAAAGCCTCTCCACAAAAACATTGTCTCTCCAGCTTCCCTTGCCGTCCATGCTTATCTTTATATCTCTGTCTTTAAGAACTCCCGTAAACTCTTCACTTGTGAACTGACTTCCTTGATCGGTGTTGAATATCTCGGGCTTATCATACTTGTAAAGCGCTTCTTCCAGAGCCTCCACGCAAAAACTGCTGTCCATTGTGTTAGACACTCTCCAGCTAAGAACCTTGCACGAGTGCCAGTCCATTACCGCACACAGATACACAAAACCCCTGCTCATCTCTATATACGTTATGTCTGCCGCCCATACCTGCCCGGGAAGCTCTACAGTCTTCCCCCGCAGCAGATACGGGTATATCCTGTGCTCTGCTCCCCCTTTCTTTGTAGTCTGGGGGCCGGGAGCAAGCCCTCGTATCCCCATAAGCCTCATAACACGCTTTCTGCCCACCTGTACGCCCTGTGCCTTAAGGGCGTACACCATCCTTCTTGAACCCTTAAACGGATACTTAATGTAGATCCTGTCAATCTTCTTCATAATCTCTTCGTCCTGCGGGGATACCCCCACAGGTTTGTAGTAAATATTTGAGCGATTTATATCCAGCAGTTTGCACTGCCTTACCAAAGAAAGTGCCCGGCCGCGCACTACCAACTTCTTGCGCCGCTGCCGACCGAGCGCCTTTGATAAAAAATCGTTCTCCAGCGTCAGCTGGCCCACCTTGGATTCAAGCTGGTTTACGTACTTGCTCTCGCCCGCCGCCTTGCTGCCCGCCCCCTGGCCGAACACTTTGTCCGCGGCGTTGCCGAGCTGCTTCTTCTTCCACATGCTTATCTGATTGGGATGAACCTCAAACTGCCGGGCAAGCTCCGCTACTGTCTTGTCTCCTTTTACCGCCAAAAACGCTACCTTTGCCTTGAACTGCGGTGAATGATTACGTCTTTTACTCTTCATTATGTACCTCCTGTATACTCTTTTAGAATACCAAGGAAATACACTTAAGATGCTGTCTGATTTTTGGGGTCCACTTCTCACTTTCCCGCCGACGACGGATGCTGTTGACCTCGGCGGGATAGCGTTTCTTACAAACCGCGGATTTTACTTGCCGAAGCCGTTTTTTGAACCGCTGTTCTTAGGCGTCTTAGGTGTATTCGCCGCAGGCATCATCTTCGTTATATGGTTTCGCAGGTACGCCGCCAACATACAGAAAAAAACGGGGGGGCATTACCCTGTATTCTGGATATCGCTCGGAGTTATACTAGGCCTTCCGCTTGTTTCCTATTTCCTGCTGGGCTCTCCTGTCTCATTTGAAACACCGGAATTCAGGGGATTTAACTTTGAGGGAGGAATGGTCGTACGCCCCGAATTCACAGCACTCTGGCTTGCGCTCTCATTCTACACGGCGGCCTTTATCGCCGAGATAGTAAGGGCGGGAATACTCGCCGTCAACTACGGGCAGACAGAGGCGTCGCTTTCACTGGGCATAAGCCGCAGCAGAACGCTCAGTCTGATCGTAATTCCGCAGGCACTTCGGGTGATAGTACCACCTCTTACCTCGCAGTACCTTAATCTCACCAAAAACTCGTCCCTTGCCATTGCCATAGGCTACATGGACATAGTAGCCACAATAGGCGGCATCTCCCTTAATCAGACTGGGAGGGAAATGGAGTGCATGATCATAGTGCTGGTTCTTTATCTTGTACTGTCACTTTTAATATCGGCCGGAATGAACTTATACAACAAGCAGATAAAGCTGACTGAACGCTAGGAGGAAATCTCAATAAACGAGCAAACCTACAAAGTTGGAGAACATCCGGATCTTCCCCCGCCGTCCAGCGTGGTAGGGCCTTGGGCCTGGGTAAGGAAAAATTTCCTTTCAAGTACCACAAACATAGTAATAACGCTTCTTGCTGTATGGTTCCTGATAGAAACAGTTCCGGCACTTCTTGACTGGCTGTTTTTTGACGCTACCTGGACAGCCGAAAGCCGTGACGAATGCCGCGCCAAGGGCACAGGAGCATGCTGGGCAGTCATCGGCGAACGTCTGAGCCTGTTTACCTACGGTTTCTATCCTGAGGCCGAGCGCTGGCGGGTAAACCTCTCGGTCGTACTTATGATTCTGACGATGATCCCCATACTTTTTGACAGAGCGCCTCTGAGAAAACACGCCATTCATATCGCCGTCGCTTTTCCTTTTGTCGCAGGTTGGCTTCTGGTAGGGGGATTAGGCCTCGTCCCGGTTGAAACGGATCAGTTCGGCGGTTTTATGCTGACTCTCGTAATCGGAATAACAGGAATAGGGTTTTCGCTTCCGCTAGGAGTCTGTCGGGCTTTAGCGGTCATTTAATGTTAAAACAACGGTATCAAGATGTCTGAGAAGGAGAAGACAATGAGACGGAGGTTTGTATCAGCAGACCGCAAGACGCCGCAGATGTTTCCGCCTACAATAGAAGAGTATCTGCCCGAAGACCATCTTGCCCGGTTTGTGGTGGAGATAGTTGAGCAGCTGGATCTGAGAAGGCTGACGGAAGCGTATTCGGGCAGGGGGTCGGCAGCGTATCATCCGGGAATGAAGGTGGCTCTTCTGTTCTACGGATACGCGACGGGGACATTCTCTTCCCGGAAGCTTGAGAAGGCAACATATGACAGTGTGGCGTACAGGTATATATGCGCTAACAGCAATCCGGATCATGACAGCATAAACAGGTTCCGCAAGAGGTTTGGCAAGGAGCTTGGGGTATTGTTTGTACAGATACTGCAGATAGCGGGACAGATAGGGATGGGCACGGTGAGTGTGGATGGCACGAAGATAAAGGCTAATGCGAGCAGGCACAAGGCACTGAGCTGGAAGAGGGCAAGGAAGATAGAAAAGCAGCTGAACAAAGAAGTGAAGGAACTGATGAGACTTGCACGGGAGGCTGACAACTCTAAACTGCCAGAGGATATGAATGTTCCCGAAGAACTTCAGAGACGGGAAGCGAAGCGTGAGATACAGGAGCGGGCAAAGCACAGGTATGAGCGGGAGTCAGAAGTGTACGGGGAGAAGGTAGAGAAGCGGGAACAGTATGAGAAGCAAAGCGGGAAGAAGGCAGGAGGGAGCAGACCGAGGGATAAGGATCAGGTGAATCTTGTGGACGGAGATTCGCGGATAATGCCTTCGGGAGGGGGATTTGAGCAGGCATACAACGCTCAGGGTGCAGTGGATGTGGAGAGCAGACTTATAGTGACCAGGCATGTAACGCAGAACACAAACGACAAGCGTGAGATGGAGCCCGTGCTTGAGCAGTTAAAGGAGAATGAGCAGAGGCTTGGCAAGGCTGAGAATCTGCTTGCCGACAGCGGATATTACAGTGCAAGCAACGTTAACTTATGTGACAGGGCGGGGATAAAGCCTTATATATCCAAACGCAGGGAGAAGCACAACAGACCGTTTTGGGAGAGATTCGCACAGTGCAATGAGGAGGAGAAAGAGCCGGCAACACCGGTTGAAGACATGCAGAGGAGGCTTGGAACATCCGCAGGCAAAAAGATGTACTCAAAACGCAAGTCAACGATAGAGCCTGTGTTCGGAATAATAAAGCAGGTGATGGGATTCCGGCAGTTTATGGTGCGGGGGCTTGAAGCTGTGCGCGGAGAGTGGAATCTTGTGTGCATAGGGTACAACCTGAAGAGAATGTATGCGTTGAAGGGCTGACAAAGAGGTGAGAGAGCAGAGAATATTGGGGATTTGAGGTAAAAACAGCTCCCCGAAGCTTAGCTGAACCTCCAAAATCAAGGATTTTTGCCGATATGACTTTCACCAGCTCTGAATCAGTTGGATTTCCCCTCAATTGTTCGCTAAGAGCGACAGACTCCTAGAACTATAGAGAAAATAAAAACTCTCTCTGGAGGGGAAAAGTTGGTAAGTACAGGTTCTGAAATTTCATTAACGCAATTATGTTAAGGAGGAAAGAATTATGAATCGATTTACAAAGAGTATATTTATGCTTTGCTTCTTGGCCTGCGCTCCGCTGGTGCTGTCTATGCCGGCACATGCGCAGGAAGACGAAACAGCCATGACGATGATGGAAGAGGCTGTTAAGGACACCGATGTTTCTGTATACGGAAGGTTCTGGCCGAAACTCACGTATAAAGAAGACGGAGACTCTTCAACAGACATTACCGATGCGCTTTCACATGTGGGCATTAAAGCAACTACCCAGATAACCGAGACGCTCTCCGCGGTGCTGCACGGGGAGTGGGACGTTGACATTGAGGCCAACGGTGATTTTGGCGACGCCCGTGTTGCGCTTATGTAGGTGTTGAGAGCTCGCAGCTGGGTTTTGTGGGAATAGGCAAGCAGTGGGATCCGTACTACAACCTGATTGCTGCGGTGACAGATATCCATTATCACAGCTCAAGCCCGTTCGGATACGACAACGAAGGTCCTTTCCGTACAAACAACCTGGTCAGGTATGCGCATAGCATCGGAGGAGGCGTGAGCATAGACGCCGGCATGCAGGTAAACGGCGCGCCGTCTGAGAACAACGCGGGCGAGATCCACAATTTTTTCCGTCAGAATTCCGATGTGAGCAGCGATTCCGATAATGTTGATGTGTTCTTGGTCGGCGGCAGCATGGAGTTGGACAGGATTTATGTCGGCGTATCCTACATGCGGCAGAATGTTGATGGTTTAGCGCTTGAGGAGAGGAATTTCTTCGGTGTCGGGGCCAGTCTTAATGTGACGGAAGATCTTTACCTTGCCGCTACATATCAGTATATAGCTGGACAATTACAGCGGGGGCAGTGATAAGAATCCTTACACTGTTGACGTGGCCGCCGCTCTTTCTTTCGGCAACGGGATGAATGCGATTGCGGGATTTTTCGCCTATGACAACGATGATGATACAGAATTACTTGGTTACACTGTGACACTGGGTAAAGAGGTGCATCCGAGCACTGAAATTTTTATCGAATGGGTGCTGACGGATTATCAGGACGACCAGGACACTGTAAACACGGTAAGTCTTGGTTTCCGCTACGATTTTGACGTCGCCATCTTCTAGTAACAACTTGAGATTTTAAGACGAGCCGTAGAGAAAACAAAAACAAAACATAACGCAGAAAAAACCATCTCTCCATACCTCACCTTTTTTTCTGCAGTTAAGGGGGTTTCGGTTCTTTTAGAAAAGGGCCGAAACCCTTTTTGTTTATCAGCCGGGAAAGTTTTGTTCCTTGAAAGCACGATTCCCTAAAAAAGCTGATCCGGGCTTTCACACCATGAATTTGCCGGGAGTCGACTGACTCTTGGCAATTTGGGACAGCTAATGCAAGCGGTTATAATCAAAGCCCGAAATGAGCGAGCAGGAACAGGATGCGCTCTCAGCGACGGTCAGATGGATTCAGGAAGCCTCTCAGATAGTTTTTCTAACGGGAATTGAACTCTCCCTTGAAGTCGGACTGCCCGACGTTTCAGATCTGAGCTTCAATCCCGACATAGGGAAATTCAAAAACCGCCCGGAGGTAAGAAAAGAGTACTGGGAAAAGATAAAGGATTTTTATCCCAGAATCTCGGAGGCTAAGCCCTCTGCCGCACATGAAGCTATCTACGAGATGGAATTTCTTTGCAATGTCGACTGCGTTCTTACCCAGGCGGCCGACGGTCTGCACAGCAAAACCGGCAGCGAAAAGATAATAGAGATATACTCGACGATAAACTGGGTCCACTGTCATGAGTGCGGAAACGATTACCGCACCGACGGGATTTTGCTTTCCCTTGATGACAGCAAGACCGGCATTCCGAAATGCAAGGAATGCCAGAGCGATCAGATGAAGCCTCCGCTGTCCTTTCCGGGACAGCCGCTTCCCCACTGGGAGATAAGAGAGTCCTGGATGAGGCTTCAGCACTGCGATCTTTTCATAATTGTCGGAGCGAATCTGGAGATCGAACCTGTGGCGTCTTTTCCCTTCCAGGTCATGAACAAGGGGAACAAGGTTGTCATTATCGGCGAGAGGAAAACTCCGGCCGACGATTACGTAAGCGCCGTGATATGCGGAAGCCCGAGCCAGGTAATGCCATATATGGTGAATAAACTCAAGGAAACCCATACGGTCTCCTGAATCCCCGGGAGCCACGGCAGGAGAACGGGAGAGCAGTCTTGTCCGGCAAGATGAAGATGAATGGTAAAGATGTCGTCCGGGAGATGGAACGTTACGTTTCCAACCTCGACAGGGACATCTACACCATAAGCAACATTCCCGAGGAAGTCGTTGCCGTCATTTTTGCCTATGTAAGCAGAAGCCCCAAAAGTTTCAGGGAAAACATAGATACCGTGATAAGGGAGCAGGAAATGGGGAGGGACAGGGCGGAGAAGTTCCATGAGAAGTGGGTTCTTAACTACGGTCACGCTTCTGTTGCCGAACACGCGACCGTTCACATAGGCGTCGAGAGGGTTTCAAGGCTTTTCTCGTCCCTGCTTGAATGTGCAAACGAGTTTCTCTCGTTTACCGAATATTCGCAGAGGTATCAGAGACCGAGTAAACGCGACAACTATATCCCCAAAGAGCTTGACCCGCACCCGGCCCTTAAAAAAGAGTTTGAGGAGCTTTGCGATTTTCAGTACGAAGTTTACTCGAGACTGAACACCGAGCTTTTTGGTTTTCTGAAAAAAAAGTTTCCTCTCCCCGAAGGCAAGGACGAAAAGGCCCACCTGAGGGCGCTTGAGAAAGTGGCTTTTGAAGACGCAAGATACGCTCTTAATCTCTCCGTGCTTACGAATCTCGGCATGACGGCAAACGCAAGAGCCATGGAGCATACCATCTCCGCGCTTCTTTCAAGCCGTTATCCGGAAGCCAGAGACAGGGCCGAGGAGATAAAAAACGAGGTGAGATTCTCGGTTCCGACGTTTGTGAAGTATGCAGATGAAAACCCCTACATTGTCCAGATGCGGGAGGAGCTTGAAGAGCTGCTATGCGGTCTCGACAGAACCGAGAAAAGCCCCTCCGGCAACGGACCTTCGGTTGTCCTTTTTGACTACACCGGAAGAGGGGAGAAAAACCCTCAGGCCGAAGCTTTGAGGGAAGTTGCAAGAGGATTTGCTTTTGAATTCTCAGACCTTTCGCTCACAGATATGCAAAGACATCTTTTTGATAACACGCCGGAGCTTGAGGAGATTTTTTCAGCTGCCGTTCGAAAACTCGGAAAGCACGATAATCCGGCGGGAATATTCAGATCGATCAGCTACAGTGCGGAGTTTGTGCTGAGCGAGGCGGCGTGGCATCAGCTGCTGAGGCACAGAAAGGTCAGCTGGACCGTAAAGGAGCCTTCGGTGGGAGAGGGGATTACGGTTCCGCCGCACATTACCGAATCGGGAACGGAGGAGCTTCTGCTCGAAGCCGTCGGGCGAAGCGAGCGTTTCTATGAACAGCTCGTTGACGCCGGTTTTCGCAATGCGGCAAGCTATGTTGTCACAAATGCCCACAACAGAAGAGTCTGCGGGAGGTTTGATCTGTGGGAGCTGTACCACCTGATCAATCTGCGGATGTCGGAGGGGGCGCAATGGGATATAAAGAAAGTTATCGGTCAGCTTGCGCAGGAAATTGGCAGAGTGCATCCGGTTTTTGTCAGTTCCGCTTTGAAAAGAATTGGCTAAGGGAGAAAAAGAAATAGTCTGATGTCGCTTCAGCCTGTCAGAAAATGTGAAGAGTGCGGTTACGAAACCACCGTGAAAACGGATGTGTGCTTTTCATGCGGAGAGAGCATGCGACGCAGGGTGAGGGGAGGAATCAGAGGATTTCTTCGAAGCCTGATACTCGTAGTGATTGCGATTTACATACTTCTGTCCGCGTTTAAGGTTTTCGGATTGTCACTGACGGTGGGATGCTGTGGCTGATTCGGAGCACGTCTTGAAACTCAAACAGGGAGCAGCTGCCTGGAACCGCTGGAGGGAGAAGGAGCCTGATGTTATGCCGGATCTTGGCTGGGCGAATCTTAACGGGCTTAACCTTGACGGTGCCGTGTTTTCCGGGTCGATTCTCAAGCTCGCTTTCTGTAAGGGGTGCAGTCTTGCGGGCGCGAATTTTTCCGAGGCGAATATGCGCGGAGTGAACCTTGAGAGGTGCGATCTTCGCGGTGCGGTATTCAGGGACGCCAATCTCGAGGGGGCACACATGCTGGGTGCCGATCTTACGGGCGCAGATTTTGCGGGCGCCAACCTGAAGCTTGCGAATTTTGACGGGGCGGTGCTGAGAGACGCAAATCTTGCGGGCACGAAAAAATTGCGGGCTTCGCAGCTGTTTAATCTCAAATCCCTTGAGAATATCGGGGTTTCGGACGAAATCCTGGAAAAAGTGAAAAGCCGGTCCCCTCATCTGTTTGAGTAATTTTCGTCTGCGAAAAAAATCTTTAAAGTCTTGCGTCCGAATCTGACCTTGAACACTTTTTCTGAGCGCTGCCGCTTAACCCGGCGTCTTGTCAACACCTGCGTGACCGATTAGCTTATCAGATCAGAATGAGCAGAAAAATTTACAGCGTATCGGAACTCAATTCCTCGATAAAGGATGCGATTGAGTTTAAGTTCGGCGGGCAGACAATATGGATTGCGGGGGAAATTTCCGGTTTCAATGGGAATTACGCAAGCGGCCACTGGTACTTTTCCTTAAAAGACAAAAAAAGCCAGATTTCCGCCGCCTGCTTCAAAAGCAGCAACCAACGTATAAAATTCACGCCGGAGAACGGAATGGATGTTGTCTGCGCCGCACGCGTCGGAGTTTACGAGAAAAACGGTGTCTACCAGCTGTACGTGAGCGATATGGAGCCTAAAGGAGTGGGGGCCGATGCGCTCGCGCTTGAAAAACTAAAGCAGAAGCTTTTTGAAGAAGGACTTTTTGCCATCTTGAAAAAACGCCCTCTTCCTTTTCTCACCCGCAAAATAGGTGTAGTCACCTCCCCTTCCGGGGCCGCCGTGAGAGATGTTATCAAGGTCCTGTACAGGAGGTTTCCCAATCTGGAGGTCGTTATCTCTCCAGCGAGCGTCCAGGGGGATAAAGCTCCGGCCGAGATAACAAAAGCTCTTGAGAGACTCTACGGCATGGAGGATCTTGATCTTGTGATCGTGACCAGGGGCGGGGGATCGAAAGAGGATCTTAGAGCCTTTAACGACGAGGGAGTCGCCAGAAAAATCGCCGCTTGTCCCTTTCCCGTGATATCGGCCGTGGGTCACGAAGTGGATGTGACGATAGCCGATCTGGTATCCGACGTGAGGGCGGCCACCCCTTCAATGGCCGCCGAAGTTGCGGTAAAGGAAAAAAGAGAAGTTCTCGAAGATCTTATGCAGCTTCGCCGCAGGCTCGATTCCTCTCTTACAAACCGCATGGACATGTTCTCCATGCAGCTTGACGGACTCGCGACAAGCTTCAGGCATCATATGACCTCGCGGATAGAAAACCTTGAGCGGCGCATTGAGAATTACGCGGGAAAACTTGCCTCTCTTAACCCTTTCAGCGTTCTTGAGAGGGGATACGCTATAGTCTCAAAGGAAAAAAGCGGAGAGATAGTGGAAGATTCCCGAATGCTTGAGGAGAAGGAAAAACTGATTTTAAGGCTGGCAAGGGGCAAGGCGTTTTGCAGCGTTGAGGGTACGGAGAACGAACCGCAGGTCTGATCTTCAGGCAACGACCGAAAGACTGCCGGATCTTACGACCGATATGTTCTGCGAAAGCAGAATGTCCATTGTCTTCTCGTCAGGCAGACTGTCCGTAATCACAAGCCTTGTCCTTCCCCCGAGACTGGTTCTGAGATTTCCTGCCGGATTGCTTCCACTCTCAAGACTTTTAACGACATTTTCTATCTCGGCCCCCGGAAGAAAAAGCATAACCGGCATTACCTCGGGAGCATCGACAAAGAAGTCTTCGGCACCTTTGGCAATGACTCCTCTGGCTGCGGTCTGCAGGTTAATCATATTGGCGAATTTGGAGAAAGAACCGCAGCCGGGAAGGTAAGAGAACGTCTGATCTTCGACTGAGATTTCTCCCAGCTCCTGTTCGCACAGGCGCAGCATATCCAGCATGTTTCCCTGGGAGAAGCTTTTGCTTTTCGCCCCGGAGGTTCCTGCGTTAAATATCACGGCTGCAGAGTCCTGTTTTACCGAACTTCCAATCGCGCTTATTTCGTCCTTTAGCTTTTTCCTTGCAAGAAAGCCGAATTTTGCAACGTTTGAGTAACTTACCGTTTTTTCCTCCACGGGAATCTTCTCGCTTACGCTTAGAAAAACCTTTTTTATTTTTTCTCCCGGCATCGGGGTTTCCAGTAGCTTGCGTGCATCACCCGCGCCTGCGCAAAGAAGAAAACAGTTTCCGGACGAGTTTGAAATTATTTCGGCTGCTTCCTTCATGCTTCTTGCGGGCAGGCAGATTCCGCCAAGTGTGAATACCGCCAGTTCGAAGAAAAGACAGCTCAGCGTATTGGGCGACAGAACAATGATTCTGCTTCCCGTTTTAAATTCTGAGTTGAGGAGAAAGCAGGCTATGCTTTCAACCTCTGTAACAAGGTCGGGCCAGGTGATCTGTTTCCAGCTCCAGCCGTCTTTTTTCTGAAACAGCAGTCTTGAACCGTTTTCCTTTGTTCTTCGCACGAGAAAATTGCGAAAGTTCCCTTCATTCATTCTTCTGCAAACCGCCTTTGCGAACTGTGATTCGGGTAGAATTAAAAACTATAATCTAACTGGTTTACAGGCTGTGGTGGTATGAAAAGGAAGCTTGATTTCGAGAAGAAAAATTTCTCAGGGGCGCTTGAGGTCCTGAGAGTCCTCGGGGAGAGAGGACACGAGGCTTTTTTTGTGGGCGGCTGCGTGCGAGACTCCCTGCTCGGTGTTGTGTGCGACGAGATCGATATAGCGACGAGTGCGACTCCGGAGCAGATTCAGCGCGCGTTTGCAAAAACCGTGGCTGTTGGGGAGAGCTTCGGAGTGGTGCTGGTAATAATGGGAGATGTGAAATTCGAGGTTGCCACTTTCAGAAAGGAATCGAGTTACGGCGACGGAAGGCATCCGCAGCGCGTTTATTACACCAAAATCCGGGAAGAGGATGTGCGCAGAAGGGATTTTACGATAAACGGAATACTCTATGATCCGGTTTCCGAGAAGATTTACGATTACGTGGAAGGTCTTTCGGATCTTGAGCGGGGGATTGTCAGGACCATAGGAGACCCGCAGAGCAGATTCGGAGAGGACAGATTGAGAATGATGAGAGCAGTGAGGTTTGCATCATGCCTTGGTTTTGAACTCGACGCAACGGCCTTTTCGGCTATACGTAGCGAGGCCGAGGCGATATCGGTTGTAAGTGGGGAGAGAATACGCGAAGAACTTGTTAAGGTTCTGACCCGCCGGAATCCCGGGAACGGACTGAGGCTTCTTAGTTCCAGCGGTCTTCTTGAACATTTTCTTCCGGAAGTCGAATGTATGCACGGAGTCGGCCAGCCTCCTCAGTTTCATCCCGAAGGAGACGTGTTTGAGCATACCTGTCTTGTAATGGACACACTCTACGGCAACACCGACGGCTACTACTCCGAAGAGCTTGCCGCAGCCGCACTTCTCCATGACGTGGGCAAACCGCCTACTTACAGCGAATCTGACAGGATAAGGTTCAACGGACACGACAGGGTAGGGGCCAGGATGTCTGAGGATATCTGCAGGAGGCTCAGATTCTCCAGAAAACAGACAAAAAGAATTTCCGAGCTTATCCTTGAGCATCTTAAGTTCAAGGATGTTTTCAACATGAGGCAAAGCACTCTTAAAAGGTTTCTTTCCCTTCCGTATTTTGAGGAGCATATGCAGATGCATCTTGCCGACTGCATGGCAAGTCACGGACAGACTGACGCCTACGATTTCATCAGAGAAAAGATGGAAGAGTATGGAAGGGAGGAGATAAAACCGCCGCCGCTTCTCAGCGGACGTGATCTGATAGATCTCGGCTATTCTCCCGGCCCCATTTTTTCGAAAATACTGGGGGAAGTGGAAGAACTGCAGCTTGAAAACACGCTCTTTTCAAAGGACGAGGCTTTAGATTTTGTGCTGAAGAATTATCCAAGCAGCTGCGGATAGAGGTTAGGGCGGTCCGCACATAAGGCACTGCTGACAGAAAAAGGAAAGACCCGCAAACAGCGGGCTCTTTTTGCGTGTCGAGCCGTGGAAAAAAAGCAGGCAAGAAAAGACGGGGAAACAACCTTTTGCGGTCTTCCCCGTCCTTTACTTTTATGTGCGTCAGATTTTCCCCTGAAGCAGAAACGCTATCAGCAGGGCATAGATTACCAGAGACTCTATCAGGGCGAGACCGATAATCATGGGCGTCTGGATCTTCGCCGAAGCGCCCGGGTTTCTCGCTATGCCGTCAACAGCGGAAGCCGTGGCGAGACCCTGACCTACTCCCGCGACGCCTGCGGCTATGCCTATGCCTACTCCGGCGCCGATTCCAAGTCCCATCTTCGCCAGATCTCCCAAGCCCCCTTCAGTCGCGGCAAACGCGTCGGGAACGAAAGCACCGAACGAAGCCAGTGCCGCAAGACCTATAAAAGAAAACAACTTTTTCATTTCTTACCTCCTAGATTTATGTCAGTGTTCATGCGCTTCAGCAAGCGCGATATATATGGTCGAAAGTATGGTGAATATAAAAGCCTGCAAAAAAGATACGAAAATACCCAGTCCCACAAAAGCCATGGGAATCACTATGTGGGTGAGGTTGGTAAACACCCCGAGCACCATGTGGTCGCCTGTTATGTTCATGAAAAGTCTGAGGGATAATGACAGAGGTCTTACAAGATGGCTTATTATCTCGATAATCAGCATGAGCGGCGCGAGGAAAATCACCGGCCCCAGAAAATGCTTGACGTAACCCAGCCCGTGTTCCCTTATTCCGTAGTAGTTGTACATGACGAATATGAGAAGCGAGCATGCCACAGTGGTATTAAGATTTCCGGTCGGCGGAAGAAAACCTGGAACCATTCCCAGCAGGTTAGCAAACAGTACGAAGAAAAACGATCCGGCCAGAAGCGGGAAGTATTTTTTTGCCTTCGCTCGTGACCCGAAAACATTTTCGATCGTGTTGAAAAGAAACTCAAGCCCCACGAGTTCGAAAAAAATGTTCATCGACGGTTTCTCTTCCGGGATTACGGATTCTTCTTTCGAGTAATGTTTTCTTACCCTGAGACCGATAAACAGTATAAACAAGATTACCAGAATTCCCCCAAGAATATGGTCGTATTCTATGAGGCCGGCAAGAGAAAACCAGCTGAAATGTTCCATGTCTAACCCTTAAAACCTTTACCTATTATTATTATCACCACGGAAGTTAAGCCCATCATTAAACCATATATATTTAGTTTTGCAAATATGAGTAAAGTTGCTATTATCGCAAGCAGCGCGAGCATTTTCATGACCAGTATAAACATGGAAAAGGCAAGCGAATACCTCTTTTCCGCAAGCGCCTTTACGACGAATCTTATGGCCACGTAATCCAGCGTGAAGAGCACCCCCGCAACCGCTATGCCGACTGCAACATCCATCTGCCCGATTGCTGCATTCACGGCGAAAAGAAAAGCCGTAACTGCCAAGGAGAGTTTCTCAACTCCTAGACTAAGATTTTTCATCGGTTCCGTTTTTTCCGTGCTGTCTCAGTTTCAGTGTGCGCAGAAGCAGTGTCAATCCCGCTATCACTCCGCACACAAGACCTAGCAGAGTAAAGAGAGGGAAAGCAGAGTCAAGTTTTCCGTCGATGTAGTCTCCCAGAAACAGCCCTGCTATGACGGAAAAACCGAACTCAATTCCGATTACGATAAAGAAAAGCCAGTTAGGATTTGTGATTTTCACTCTACCTCGGAGATTTCCCGAAGCGACGCGTAGACCGCCTCAAGGGTCTGGTTTATCTGTTTTTTGGTGTGTGCGGTCGAAACGAATACGCTTTCGAACTGAGACGGGGGAAACATGACCCCGTTTTCAAGAAGATTTCTGAAGAATCTCGCGTATTTTGCGGTATCGCATTCAAGTGCCGCGGAGTAGTCCGTTACTTTCTTGTCGGTGAAGAACAAGGTGAACATCGAGCCCGCAGAATTTATGGTGGCGGCAATGCCAAGCTCGGCCGTTATCTTCGTTATTCCGGATACAAGAGAGGACGTCAGTTTCTCAAGGCGTCTGTAATTTGACGGGTTGAGTTCTTTTACTGTCGCAATCCCCGCAGCCATTGCAAGAGGGTTTCCCGACAGGGTGCCCGCCTGGTACATGGGACCTTCTGGGGAAACCGTCTGCATTATTTCTGCGCTGGCCCCGTAAGCTCCCACTGGAAGACCTCCTCCTATTATCTTACCGAGACAGGTTATGTCCGGGGTTACGCCGAATAGTTCCTGTGCACCTCCCCTGGCGAGGCGAAATCCCGTTATGACCTCGTCGAAGATGAGGAGTGTTCCGTGTTTTCTGCATATAGAGCGCAATTTCCTGAGAAAATTCTTCTCCGGTTTTACCACTCCCATGTTCCCCGCCACGGGTTCGATTACAACTCCGGCAAATTTTCCGGGATGTTTATCAAAAAGCTTTCTGACAGAATCTATATCGTTATACCGAGCGAGCAGAGTTCTGTTCACAAACGATTTCGGGACCCCCGCACTGCTCGGGTTGCCGAAAGTCGTTGCTCCCGAACCGGATTTCACGAGCAGAAAATCCGAGTGTCCGTGGTAGCATCCCTCAAACTTGATTATGTGCTCCCTTGCCGTGACCGCTCTGGCAAGTCTTATGGCGCTCATGGTAGCCTCCGTTCCGGAATTGGTGAGGCGGATCTTCTCAATTGAAGGAAAATACTTTGTTATAAGCGTGGCAAGATCCGTTTCGAGTTCGCAGGGAGCGCCGAAGCTTGTTCCCAGCGGAAGCCTTTTTTCGATTGCGCTTACAACCGAGGGATGTGAGTGTCCCAGAATCAGCGGGCCCCAGGAAGCGACATAGTCGATAAACCTGTTGCCGTCGGCGTCGTATACATAGGAACCTTCGGCTTTTGATACAAAAAGCGGAGAACCTCCCACGGCCGCAAAAGATCTCACAGGACTGTTCACCCCGCCCACGAGAACATTTTTCGCCCTGCGAAAAAGCTTTTCTGAATTAGTGCTTTTCATTAAAACGTTCAGTGCAGAGCACGACCGGAAATTCATTCTTCCGGTGCGGACAAAGTCTTAAGGTGTTCTCTCGCCGTGGCGGCTTCGGGTGAATCCGGGTATGCATCAATCAGCGATTCGAAAAACAGCCCCGCCTCGTTAGGTTTTCCTATCTTCAGCAGTGCGATTCCCTGATTGAGCTGGCATAGCGGGATTTTGGGACTGGCAGGCCAGGTTTCGATTATATTCTGGTATTCAAGTATGGCTTCCTCGTAGAGTTTTTCCTTGAAGTATGAATCCGCAATGAAAAACATGGCCTCAGCAGCCTCGTCGCTTCTGGGGTCAGCGGCAAGATATTCTCGAAGCAGTTCCCTTGCGGCCTTGTAATTGCCGTCGTCAAACTCCTTTACTCCCAAATCGTCCTCGGGAACCTTTTCTGCGGATGACGGTTCTTCATCCGTGCTTTCAGATTTCTGCCCGGAAGTTGCGGGGGGTGGCGTCGGCACCCGAGTTTTTTCAGGTTGCGCAACTGCGGCTTTGGGTTTGGCCTCTGGCACTGCCGGCTTCGAGATTTCTATTTCTTCAGACCGTCCTTCGCTCTGCGCATGCGCATACAGCTCGCCCACTATCTGTTCAAGTTCCAGAATTTTGCTTTCGAGTTCGAAAGTTTTTTCGTTGAAGTCGAGGACATGGTCTTCTTTCTTTACTTCCGCCTTAAGCCAGCCGATATCCTCCTCCATCTTTTTGATTGCCTCTTCAACTTGGCTTTGCCTTGAATAAAGAAAACCCAAGTCTCCCTCAGCTGCCACGCACCCGCACATGAACACGGAGCAAAACGATATTGCTGCTGCGGCGATCGCCAGATGTTTTTTTCTCATTGGGTTTGAGTTTCTGAGGAATTATCGTTCAGACAGGACCATGAAGTGTCCTCTCCTGTTGCGGCTGTAAGCCTCCCCCGACGTCCCCTCCTGCCATATTTCCGTCTCTCCCTTGCTGATGGAGTGCAGTATTTCAGGAGACATCCCTTTTCCGATCATGTATTTTTTGATTTCATCCGCTCTTTTCTTTCCAAGGGAGAGGTTGTATTCCTCCGTCCCGCGGATGTCGCAGAAACCAAAAACGAGGATAAACTTCGTTATGTCTTTGTTTCTTTCGAAGACTCTTATGTTGCCGTCAATTATTTTCATTCCCTCTTCGGATATCTCCGCACTGTCGAATTCAAAGAATACATCCGAAGTGGGGAGGTTTATCAGGTTTTTCTTGGAAAAGGCCTCGCTCAGCAGGGATTTTCGTAGTTCCTGGGCCTCTTCGTCAAAACTCTCCATAAAGACACCTTCCCTTGCGGCGCCGATTGCCTGAGTGGCCTTGATTCCCGCTCGGGAAAGAGCCTCTCCGGCTTCCTTGAGCTCTCCTTCATCTATGAGTTTTTGTGCCATCTCGAAAAGCCTCTCTGCCTCTTGATACTCCCAGGTTTCTTCGGCACCCTGCTCTCTGGCTTCCTCAAGTTTCTTAGATGCCTCCATAACCCTGTTCTGAGTATTTTCAGAGGAGGAAGGCACCCTCTTTGAGCATCCCGAAATGTGCAGGACACCAACGAGCAATAAAAGAAAAGCCACTGCCGGAACTATCTTTTTCATAATCGACCTCCCGAGTTGTTGCATATGCTAAGACACTATAAATGGTAAGCTTAAAAAGCAAGGTTAATATAGCACAAAGAGGATGTTTTTTCAATTCCCCCGCGGCATTTTCTGCGGGAGATAAAAACTAAGGAGTTTTTAATGAGCGACGCGTCTTCAGTTTCCGGGATTTTCTGGCATAACTGCCCTGTGGTGATCATAACCAGCAGGCGGGAGAATGAGATAAACGGGCAGGTGGCGGTGACGCTTGTTACCTGCTCTATAGTGCACACCGTGCCCAGACTTCTTGTGGGGATATGGAAGGGAAATCACACCCACGGGTTCATAATGAAAAGCAGGAATCTTGTGGTTCATCTCCTCAGAAAGGATCAGATTGCCCTTGTGCGAAACTTCGGTTTCTATTCGGGCAGGGAAAAACAGAAATTTGCCGGCATAGACCATTTCGAGGGCAAAAACGGATGTCCCGTTCTAAATGGCACACACTCCTATGCGGAGTGCTCGGTGCTCAACGCCATGGACGGCGGAGACATGACCGCTTTTCTGGTAAGTGCAGACTACGGGGAGATAGTTGGGGGAGGGGAGTGGATGACTCTTGCAGACTTCTACTCGCTGGCTCCCGAGCAGTGGGTAATTCAGTACGGACAGAAACTCATGGAGTCGGTGAATTTTTCGATGCCGATAATACACAAAATAAGCCACGAGCCGTTTCAGCCTTAAGCGGAAACCGTTTCGGTTTTTCAGCGTATTATTATGGTTGCGGCCGCGGAGTTTTTCTGCGCATATTTCCTCAGCCTGCTTTGAAGTTTTTTCTTGAACCAGTTTCTGGTAAAGGGAATAAGCAAGCAGAAGCCCAGAAGATCGGTGAGCAGCCCGGGGGTGAGGAGCACAACCCCTCCCACGAGCACCAAAAGACCGTTTATAAGGCCTTCTGTGGGTGGTCTCCCTTCAGCGACCTGCGCCCTTATCGTGCTTATGACCTGTGTTCCCTGACTTCTTGCGAGCGTTGCTCCAAACACCCCGGTCGCTATGACTGTGAATATGGTCGGCCAGAGTCCTATCACGTTCCCGAGCTTTATGAGCAGTGCGAGCTCAACGAGCGGAACCACGGTGAAAAGAATTATCAGTCTTGCGAACATCTGAAGTTTTTTAGAGGTAAATCCCGACTGCCTGTACGGTATGATAATATATCGGGAGGAAAATGACGAATTGCCGACGCAGAAGCTGCTTTCGCGAAGAAAAATTCTTATATCTTTTCTGCTTGTTTTGTGCCTTGCAGTGGGGGGATGCCGGCTTTTCAGGTTCCTTGAGGTAAAAGGTCAGCTTGAGGATTTCAGCGAAAATTTCGGCGTGAGCGACCACGACGGCCTCCGCCTTGCCTTTAAAAACCCCGTACTGCTCACAGAAGATATCGAATGGCTAATGGTCTACTCGCCGCCCGTGAAAACCCGCCTTGCCGCAGACACCGATTTTTGGACCTATCACCTGGTGAAGAAATACCCGGGCAGGAAGAGTGAAAACGGAAATTTCGATCTGACGATAGGGATAAAGCTCTGCCGGGAAAAAGTTTGTGAAGTTGTTTTCCCCGAGCGTTTCACCAAGCACATAAACAAAAATATTTTCGGGAAGGTGATGAACTCTGTAGGAGACGCAGAACTGAAAAAGCTTGAGAAAACAAGCACTGCGGCCGTGAGGTCGCTTAAACCCAGTGAAATACCGAATTCCTCACAGGTAACAGAAATTCTCGGTTACCCGTACGCGAAGCTAAATGAGGACGGAGTCGTTTTCGTTTACAAGTACAGGCTTCGGGAGAAAACCCCGGAGGGGAAGTACATCATGTTCAGGCTTCTTGTCAGCTTTGACGAGAGAACTGACAAGGTAAAAAAACTGGTGCTTCCGCTAAGAAGCGTTAAGCTTGCGGTGAATTTCGAGCCGGATGTGGCGCGAAGATGAGTTTCGTCAAGATTCTCTCCCCTGCGAAGGTAAATTTATTTCTTAGGGTCCTAAAGAAGCGTTCCGATGGTTATCATGAACTCCAGTCTTTGCTGCAGCCCGTAAGTCTCTTTGACGAGATAAGTCTTTCGGTGGAATCGGGAGAGGGGTTAAATCTTTTATGCTTGGGGAGAAAAATACCCTCCGGAATGGACAATCTTGCCGCGGCCGCCTCTCAGCTTTATCTCAGGCAGGCCGGGATTAGAAAAAAAGTCTCCATAGAGATAAAGAAGAATATCCCTGTCGGTGCAGGACTCGGGGGAGGAAGCTCAAACGCTGCGGCAGTTTTAGTGGGTCTGAACAGAATCCTCAGGAAGTTTGCCGACCGAGATCTGCTCATGATGGCCGCATCTCTCGGAGCTGATGTCCCGTTCTTCATAAGATCCACTGCTTCGTTTGTCGAGGGAGTGGGAGAGAAGGTTGGGTCACTCTCCGATTTTCCGCCTTTTCATTACGTTATTCTTTTCCCTGGAAAAAGGCTCTCGACCCGGGAAGTCTACAAGAGGTGGAAACACACGGGGCGCTCGCCCGAAAAAGTCGACCCCGGTCCTCTTGCGGAACAGTTCCGCAAGGGAGATTTGCCTCTTGAAAACGGGCTTGAGTCTGCAGTGTTCGGGATATTCCCCGAGATTTCCTCCCTAAAAGAGATTTTCCAGTCTCTGGGTGCACATTTCTCTCTCGTCTCGGGAAGCGGCTCCTCAGTTTTTTCTGTCTTCAGGGAGCAGCATGAGGCCGAGCAAGTCTACGGGTACCTGGGAACCTCTTCTGAATTTGATGTTTTTTTGGCCCGGGGAATAAACGGCTGGCACTTTCTTGCGGACTGAATCGTTTGCAGACTTCTTGCACACTACCCTGGCTTCAGCACGGTCTTTATTAAATCGGGCCTTTGAAGTTTTGTAAGCACCTGTAATTACTTGGTATTGATTTTCAGCCTGTTTCAACCTGTTTTGTAGTGTTCAGTCTGATTTTGTGCTTGACTTTTTCTGTGTTTTTACCTATGATATTCACATGTTCGTAAAACAGATAAAACGCCAGACCACTTAATCAAGTGATATCAGTTAGTTAGTTCCTGTTTTCTTTAAGTTTTTCAACACAGATTACGGCTTGGGGTGGAATTTGCGGTCCTTGACGGAAATCAGTCGTTTTTTAGGGGTTTTTCCAATATTACGGGGTAAAAAGTTTTTTCACCCCTCCTTAAGTCCCCGCCCTGTTTGACTATTCCCTACTACGCAAATGCCTCTTGAATATACTCTTTTCATTTTAGGCAGTTTTCATGTAACCTTGCCCGTGTTAGTAAAAGACTGATGGTAAGGGTGGCTGAACAAAATGACTCAGGATAGTGGTATTACGGTTTCTAATGAGAAGAGCTTTGAGGAATTGCTTGATGAAAGTATGGAATCGCGCTTAAGCGAGCCCGAGAACGGAGAGATAGCAAAAGGAAAGGTCATAAGGGTTGATTCGGACTCTGTTTTCATAGACCTCGGGTTTAAGTTCGAGTGCATAGTTCCAATAAACCAGTTTTTAAACAAAGACGGCGAATATGAAGTCCTGGTGGGTTCGGAAATAGAGGTTCTGGTCGAAAGACCCAACCCGAACACCGTAAGGGCCTCCAAACAAAAAGCGGACCAGATAAGGGAAAAAAAGGCGATCGAGGAGAAGTTCAAGAACAAAGAAACGGTCTCCACGAAAATTCTGAACAGGGTTAAAGGCGGTTTTAACTGCGATATAGGGAAGGACACTCCCTTTAAGGTCTTTCTTCCGGGTTCCCAGGTCGGGCTGCGGCCGGTTGCGGATTTTGACGAGATGGTGGGCCAGACGATCGAAACCCGCATTATTCAGAACAATGACAACGGAATAGTGGTGTCGAGAAGGGTTATTCTTGAAGAGCAGAGGGAGGAGAAGAAAAAGGAGACGCTCGCATCCATTTCCGAAGGTCAGATTATTCCCGGAAACGTGGTGAAGATAATTGACGCCGGGGCTTTTGTGGACATAGGGGGCATAGAGGGTTTTGTCCCGATAGGGGAGCTTTCATGGGGAAGGGTGAGGCACCCTGGAGATGTACTTAAGGAAAACGAAGACATTCAGGTCAAAATTCTTCGCCTTGAGATCGAAAACGGGAAAATAACTCTCGGGGTGAAACAGACTACCGAGGACCCTTGGGAGACCATACAGCTAAGATACAGAATGGGCGACAGGGTGAGGGGCAAGGTGGTCTTCGCCGCGGAATTCGGCGTGTTCGTCGAACTTGAGCCCGGAATAGAAGGACTTGTTCACGTAAGCGAACTTTCATGGGTCAAGAATTTCCGGCATCCTAGCGAAGTGGTTTCGGTGGGAAGCGACATAGAGGTCGCGGTTCTGGGAGTGAAGCCGAAAGAAAGAAGAATTTCGCTCAGCCTCAAGCAGATACAGGAAAACCCGTGGGATGAGTTCAAGCGGAGCAATCCTCCTAACACCAGAATCCGCGGAACGATAAGAAACGTGACGAAGCTCGGGGTTTTTGTCGAAGTTGCGCCGGACATGGTCGGGCTCGTGCGTCCGGAGAATCTTAAGTGGGAGGGGGAAGTCAGCCCGCTTGAGGTTTTCTCAGACGAAGACACGGGCAGGGAAATAGATCTTGTTGTGCTAAACGTCATCCCCAGGCAGAGAAAAATCGGACTTGGAATCAAGCAGCTCATGCCGGACCCGTGGAACAAGGTGCTTCGGGACTACAAGGTGAACGAGACCGTGGTAACCTCGAAAGTGGAGGAAGTTCTGGAAAACGGCGTCACGGTGGCGCTTGCCGACAACGTTAGGGGATTTTACGCAATCCGCGAATTTCAAAGCAATGAGTTCAACTCCATACAGTCCGTTAAGGTAGGAGACGAGATAAGCGGTCTTGTCACGGGTTTTAACAAGCCCAAGCATCAGGTGAATCTCAGCCGCAGAAGACTCGACAAGAAGCAGGAAAAAGACACGATGAAAGAGTTTGCGTCTTCTCAGCAGGAAAGCTCCTCCAAGCTCGGCGACATCCTCAACGAAAAGCTAAAGGCTCTTGACTGAGCGGTGGTGAAGTGAAAGTTCCCGACCTGAGTTTCTTTCTTAAAATCTTTTTCTCGCTTGCGGCCATATTCCTTATCGGTTCTGCGGGAATCCTCATAGGGGTGCTGATCTCCGATTACAGCAAAAGCCCCGGCGGGGACGGGCTTGCGGTGATAAACATCGACGGCGTGATAATAGACCCCGCCCCCTACATTAAAAGCATAAGAAAGATACGCGACAGCGATTCGGTGAAAGCTGTCGTGATAAGGGTAAATTCCCCAGGAGGAGGAGTTGCGGCTTCCCAGGAAATATATGAGGAACTAAAAAGCCTGGGCGAGACGATGCCGGTTGTGGCCAGCATGGGAACGGTTGCCGCCTCGGGGGGTTATTATATCGCCTGCGCGGCTCTCGCAATTTACGCCAATCCCGGCACAGTTACCGGCAGCATCGGCGTGATAGCACAGTTTGCAAGCTATGAGCAGCTGCTTAAGTGGGCGAAAGTGGAAGTCGAGGTGATAAAGAGCGGAGAGTTTAAGGATCTCGGCTCGCCGCTTCGCAAAATGCCCGAGGCGCAGAAGGCCTATCTGCAGACACTTATAGACAGCACCCACGCCCAGTTCAAGGAAACGATTTCGGAGAGGAGAAATCTCACTGCGGCGCAGGTCACATCCGTCTCTGACGGAAGAATATTCATCGGAAGCCAGGCAAAGCAGCTCGGCCTGATTGACCGCATCGGCACTGTTGAGGCGGCGATTGCCGAGGCGAGGGAGCTTGGGGGTATAGATGAGGACTCATGGATCAGGGAGTTTCCCATGAAGAAAAAAACTCTGCTTGATTTCGTTTTCCCCGAAACCGTCTCCGAGCGGGTGAATTTTATCTCTCAGGCAAAAACCGGATTCGGTCTCTACTACATAACCGACGTGGTTTACTAGCTTGGGTTTACCCTTTATTCCATATCAGTCTTTGGCTTGCAGCGCATGTGAGGCAGTCCGGTGCGGCTGGTATTTTCTAAAAAAACCGATATTCTAGAATACGGTGCCGCTTGGCGGACCATGTTTGTTTGGCAAAACCGTTTTTCAGGCAACCGATGAAATACGTAAAAAGATTTTTTCTCGTGATAATATGCGCTTTTCTGGCGCTCTTCTTCATCCAGAACATTGATATAGCTACGCAGGTGTTCACAGTCGAGCTGGGTTTTTATTCCCTTAAGGTTACGGGGGCTGTTTACAATGCTGGGATAATGGGAGCTTCATTTCTTCTGGGTGCGTTTGTTTTCTTTCTGCTGACTTTTGCAAGGGGCCGTTCCACAAAATCCGAGCTTAAAAAGAGCAGGGAAACCGTAAAAAATCTCGAGAAGAAAGTCGGAAAGCTGGAGGTGGAGCTTCTGCAGAACAAGCCCGCCGGCTACCAGGAGCAGTCTCCTGCCCGTGATTTGTTCAAGGCGCCCAAATGAGATCTGCAGTCAATCAGACCCGTGTGCCCGCTCGTACGGGAACTCGCACCAAGCCCCGATGGATAAAGGCAAAAATCCCGGGCGGTCCGAATTATACCAAGCTTAGAAGCCTTGTGCGCGAATTTGGCCTTCACACCGTGTGCGAGGAGGCCAAGTGTCCGAACATAGGGGAATGCTGGGGGGCCGGAACTCTCACTTTCATGATTCTGGGGGATGTCTGCACGAGAAGCTGCGGCTTCTGCCATGTGAAAACGGGCAAAGGCGGCGAGCTTGACTGGGAAGAACCCGACAGAGTGGCAGCGGCGGTCGTGGAGCTTCGCAAAAACAACGCGCGGGTCACGCATGTAGTTATAACTTCGGTAAACAGGGATGACAAAAACTACGAGAGCGCCTGCATCTTCGCGCGGACCGTGGACGAGGTAAAGAAAACCTCCCCGGAGGTAAACATCGAAGTCCTGATCCCTGATTTCAAAGGAGAATCAGAAGCGATTAAGAAAGTGATAGCGTCATCTCCCGACGTTTTGAATCATAATATTGAAACCGTCCCGAGACTCTATTCCCTTCCGCAGAAAACCCAGTCGGGAAGAACGAGATCCGTGAGGCCTCAGGCGGTCTACGAAAGATCGCTTGAACTTCTTTCGGCGTCTGCGAATACTGGAAGGCCCGGTATGCTTACCAAATCGGGCATTATGGTTGGTCTTGGGGAGAGTTTCGAAGAAATCGTCCAGACGCTTAAGGATCTTCGCCGCGCGGGCTGCGACATAGTTACCATAGGACAGTATCTGCAGCCTACTGTCGACCATATCCCGGTATCCAGGTTCTATCATCCGGTCGAGTTTGAATCCCTTAAAGACTATGGAGAGAAAATAATCGGTATCCCCCATGTGGAAGCCGGACCGCTTGTCAGAAGCTCCTACCACGCAGAAAAACAGGTTCTTGAACTCTCTACAGCAGATACCTCTTTATTGACATAATTGACGATGTCACTAGCATCATATATTGTTGGGCTCTAGGAGTCTGTCGGGCTTTAGCGGTCATTTAATGTTAAAACAACGGTATCAAGATGTCTGAGAAGGAGAAGACAATGAGACGGAGGTTTGTATCAGCAGACCGCAAGACGCCGCAGATGTTTCCGCCTACAATAGAAGAGTATCTGCCCGAAGACCATCTTGCCCGGTTTGTGGTGGAGATAGTTGAGCAGCTGGATCTGAGAAGGCTGACGGAAGCGTATTCGGGCAGGGGGTCGGCAGCGTATCATCCGGGAATGAAGGTGGCTCTTCTGTTCTACGGATACGCGACGGGGACATTCTCTTCCCGGAAGCTTGAGAAGGCAACATATGACAGTGTGGCGTACAGGTATATATGCGCTAACAGCAATCCGGATCATGACAGCATAAACAGGTTCCGCAAGAGGTTTGGCAAGGAGCTTGGGGTATTGTTTGTACAGATACTGCAGATAGCGGGACAGATAGGGATGGGCACGGTGAGTGTGGATGGCACGAAGATAAAGGCTAATGCGAGCAGGCACAAGGCACTGAGCTGGAAGAGGGCAAGGAAGATAGAAAAGCAGCTGAACAAAGAAGTGAAGGAACTGATGAGACTTGCACGGGAGGCTGACAACTCTAAACTGCCAGAGGATATGAATGTTCCCGAAGAACTTCAGAGACGGGAAGCGAAGCGTGAGATACAGGAGCGGGCAAAGCACAGGTATGAGCGGGAGTCAGAAGTGTACGGGGAGAAGGTAGAGAAGCGGGAACAGTATGAGAAGCAAAGCGGGAAGAAGGCAGGAGGGAGCAGACCGAGGGATAAGGATCAGGTGAATCTTGTGGACGGAGATTCGCGGATAATGCCTTCGGGAGGGGGATTTGAGCAGGCATACAACGCTCAGGGTGCAGTGGATGTGGAGAGCAGACTTATAGTGACCAGGCATGTAACGCAGAACACAAACGACAAGCGTGAGATAGAGCCCGTGCTTGAGCAGTTAAAGGAGAATGAGCAGAGGCTTGGCAAGGCTGAGAATCTGCTTGCCGACAGCGGATATTACAGTGCAAGCAACGTTAACTTATGTGACAGGGCGGGGATAAAGCCTTATATATCCAAACGCAGGGAGAAGCACAACAGACCGTTTTGGGAGAGATTCGCACAGTGCAATGAGGAGGAGAAAGAGCCGGCAACACCGGTTGAAGACATGCAGAGGAGGCTTGGAACATCCGCAGGCAAAAAGATGTACTCAAAACGCAAGTCAACGATAGAGCCTGTGTTCGGAATAATAAAGCAGGTGATGGGATTCCGGCAGTTTATGGTGCGGGGGCTTGAAGCTGTGCGCGGAGAGTGGAATCTTGTGTGCATAGGGTACAACCTGAAGAGAATGTATGCGTTGAAGGGCTGACAAAGAGGTGAGAGAGCAGAGAATATTGGGGATTTGAGGTAAAAACAGCTCCCCGAAGCTTAGCTGAACCTCCAAAATCAAGGATTTTTGCCGATATGACTTTCACCAGCTCTGAATCAGTTGGATTTCCCCTCAATTGTTCGCTAAGAGCGACAGACTCCTAGAACATAAGTTGAAGGAGCATAATAATCCTGAGATAAGACTCTGGGCCAAGAAGCAAGCTTCACATTTGCGGGAAAGAATAAACAGAGCACGCAGATTTGAAGAACAACATCGAGATATGTTGAATGGTTTTGAGTAACAGTTTTCTTCTGCCGCTAGACCGCGGTCAAATGCTTTATGTGTATTGTTCCCAATGTTGCTGAATATGGATATTGCGGCTTTGCTTGGGCGATGCGGAACCACGACATTCAATTGTTGGTTTTATCCTGAGTTTTAACAAGAGATAAAGAAGGTAATAAACAGTCAAGCTGCTTGTAATTCTTGCCTTTGGAGTGAAAATGTGTCCACAGTTTTTCGGGTAAACACTCAGCCGCATTTACGACCTTATCATATTCAATCGTAGGTACGTTCTGTTAATTCAAACCCACCCATCCCGAAAAAGTTTCCTGCGACGGAAAGGGATTTCAAAAAGTAGCCCCACATGACTCCGGCGGCTTGGAATATTCTCCGTTGCCCATAATGAGTTATTATATAACGGAAGTTAAAAAAAGCAGGTTCTAACCCGAACCGAGGGAGGATAAAATGGGAAGACTAGAAGGAAAGACCGCGCTTATAACGGGCGGGGGAGAGGGAATCGGAAAAGCCACGGCGCTTCTGTTCTCCAAGGAAGGCGCTAACGTGGGCATAATGGCAAGAACCGCGGAGAGACTTTCTGAGGTGGTTTCTGAAAACCCGGGCCCTGGGCAGATGAAGTCATATCAGGGAGATGTATCAAAAGAAGATGACGTACGGAGAATTGTTGAAGCTTTCTACGAAGATTTCGGGCAGGTCGACATACTGTTTAACAACGCCGGAATCCTTGAGGGCGGAACAGTGGTAACGACTTCCGAGGAAGTGTGGGACCGCACGATCGACATAAACGTGAAAGGGGTTTACCTCGTAAGCAAGCATGTGGTTCCTTTAATGGCACGCCACGGCGGCGGCGCCATAATCAACAACTCAAGCGTGCTGGGCATCGTTGCGATGGAAAGCTGCGTTGCGTACAACGCCTCGAAAGGAGCCGTAAGGCAGATAACGAAAAGCATGGCCCTTGATCACGCAAAGGACAACATAAGGACGAATTCTGTCTGCCCCGGCTACATAAAGACCAAGATGGATCCCGAGTTCATGGGAAACCCTCCGGATGCCGAGGAGCAGCTAGACGCCATAGCCGCCGACATGATTCCCCTTGTGAGAAGGGCGGATGCCGAAGAAGTGGCCCACTCGGTGCTCTACCTCGCTTCTGACGAGGCTCGCTACGTTACGGGTTCGGATCTTGTTATAGACGGAGGCTGGACCACGCTTTAGGTGCGGCCGGCGGAAAACTTAAAAACAGACCAGAGACAAAGGAGGAATTTCATATGGAAGTTTTTGAAGCAATGGGCACGAGAAGAAGTTTTCGGTTCTACAAGCCTTGGAAAGAGGTTGAGGACTGGAAAATACAGAAGATGCTGCAGGCCGCGCGGTACTGCTCATGTCAGGGCAACTGCAATTCGACCGAGGCGATAGTGATAGACAAAAAAACTTATCCCCCGGAGAAGTTCGAAAAGATAGTAGAGTGCGGCTCAACGTTTAACGAGATTCACCTGCGCCAGGCCCCGATCATTGTGGCGTGGCTTATAAACATGGACGCCTGGTACAAGGAGCTTATACAGACCTTCCAGGTGCTTTTTCCTGCAAGGGCCATAACCGCGGCTCACGGCTGGACCTACAAGATACTGACCGAGAACACCTACCCGAGACTCATGAGCTTTCCGAAGGACAGGGCGGAGGATCTTCTGAGGATCGAGGCGGGCCAGGCCATAGCAAACGCGATGCTTGCGGCCACCGACATGGGACTCGGGTGCTGTCTTGTCGCCACGGGAAGAAAACCGGCTGAGTTTCCCAAAGTCTTGGGGACTCCCGAAAACATAGTCCCCATATGGCTTATGACGGTGGGCTACCCTGCCGAGGATCCCGGGCAGAGGCCGAGGAAGAGGTTTGACAGGCTTTATCACTATAACGAGTACGGAACCCCGCTTGCCGAGGATCAGGATGTGCGCGGGGAGCTTGAGGAGCAAAAGCTTATACAGCCCATGGATCCGCTTCCGGGAAGGGAGGAGGAGCTTCGTCACATATGCAGAATGTTCGGCTTCTCAGAAGACATGCCGGACATGCCTAAAGATAAAATCCTCGAGATGTACGAAGAGGAATCTCCATATTACGGAGAACTCCCACCGGGTCTTGAGAAAAGGGGAGTCTGAGCGCTTAAATATAATAAGGAAGGGGCCGCGGTCATCGGCGGGTCATACCCGCGGCGGCCGCGCTTTTTTTAAGCTACTGCTTTTTATACTCGCACTTGCACAGATTCTGTCTTATGTGCGCTACCAGGTTGTTTATGTCCTCTGGGGTTATTATTCCCGCCCAGGCGGTCATAAGAGGCGATTTGCCCACTGCCGCTCCCCCGTTGGTTATCACGTTTACCAGGTACTCGTCCGTATAGGTCTCAAGTATGGCCGCGCTTGAAAGATCCCTCGGCTTGGGATCAAGAGCGGCGGCCGCGACTCCGTCGCCAAGTCCCGTGGCGCCGTGGCAGGTTGCGCAGTAAAGGTTATAGACTTCCTGTCCCTTTGCGGCATCGGCGGCCAGTGCGGCCTGGGGCTGCAAAAAAAGCACGAAGGAAAACAGAAGCGCTGCTAACAGGATTGTGTTTTTCATTTTGTTTTTGTCCTCTTTTAAGGAAAAGTTCTACTCGGTAAAAAACCCGATTTTCCCTTTCAGTATATCTTTTTTGCCTTTATAATCAACTGTGGCGGCGGTCCTGCTCAAGGGCCTGAGGCGCAAAGGGGCGAAGGTTAAATGGTGGAAATAAAATACTGTGCGCGCTGCGGCTGGCTTGCCCGGTCAGCATGGATGGCGCAGGAGCTTCTCGGCACTTTCGGGGAAGCGCTCGGCGGGGTTTTGCTTGTTCCCGCAAGCGGAGGAGTGTTTGAGGTGCGGGCGAGCGGGCAACTTGTGTGGTCGCGAAAGGAGAAGGGAAGATTTCCCGAAATAGGGGAGTTAAAGCGCGCGGTGCGGGATGCCGAGTGTCCCGGCGTGGATCTGGGTCACACGGAGCGGGTCTGAAGCTTTGAGGTGCGCGCCGAGGGGAGCGTTTTTGACAACTGCGCCGGGTGCGTGTAGAAATCTGCTTTTGCGCCAAACAGGAAGGCAGGGTTTTTAGCATGTCTGACAAAAACTACATACACATATTTGACACGACGCTTCGCGACGGCGAGCAGGCCCCGGGCTGCAGCATGACCTCGGAGGAGAAGCTCAGAGTCGCCTATCAGCTCGAGCGGCTGGGAGTGGACATAATAGAGGCCGGATTTCCCATATCCTCAGAAGAAGACTTTGAATCGGTAAAGAAAATAGCGCAGAAAATAAAGGGCTGCCAGATAGCGGGTCTCTGCCGGGCAAGCGCAAAGGACATAGATCGCGGCTGGGATGCCGTGCGCCACTCAGAAAGCCCCAGGATACACACATTCATCGCCACCTCGGAGATACACCTAAAGTACAAGCTCAGAAAAACCAGAGATCAGGTGCTTGAGATGATAAGCGGCGCCGTTAAGCACGCAAGGAGCTATACGGACAACGTTGAGTTTTCCTGCGAGGACGCTACGCGGACCGATGTAGACTATCTGTGCGCCGCAGTCGACGTGGCCGTCCGCTCCGGAGCCACCACCATTAATATTCCCGACACCGTCGGGTACACGATTCCCGAGGAGTTTGCCCACATAATCCGCACGCTTGTAAAAAACGTCCCGAATCTGGACAACGTGATCCTAAGCGTTCACTGCCACAACGATCTCGGCCTTGCCGTGGCCAACTCCCACGCCGCCATAAGCGAGGGGGCAAGGCAGGTTGAGTGCACGGTTAACGGTCTCGGGGAGAGGGCGGGCAACGCCTCTTTGGAGGAGCTGGTCATGGGCCTTAAGGTAAGAAGCGACAAAAAACCCTACTCTTTCGGCATAAACACCGCGCAGATCTATCCGGCGAGCAGGCTTGTCTCCCAGGTGACGGGAGTCAGCGTGCAGCCGAACAAGGCGATAGTCGGGGCGAACGCTTTCGCACACGAAGCGGGCATACATCAGGACGGGGTTCTCAAGGAAAGCATTACCTATGAGATAATGACCCCGCAGGAGGTCGGTATTCCCTCTAACAGCATAGTGCTCGGCAAGCACTCGGGGCGCCACGCGTTTCGCGACCGCCTTGAAGAGTACGGATACGTTTTGGAGCCCGAGGCTTTTGAGAGTGCGTTTGTAAAGTTCAAGGCCCTTGCCGACAAGAAAAAATATGTGTTTGACGAAGACATAGAGGCCCTTATAAACCAGGAATTTCTGCGGTCTTCTGATTATTACGAGTTTACGGCCGCAAGCTACTCGGGAGGGACGGACTCGTCGCCCGAGGCGAGCGTAACGATCATGGCGGGAGAAGAGGAGGTTTCGGTTTCCGAGACGGGCTCCGGGCCTGTCGATGCGATTTTCAAGGCGGTCAAGAAGGCCGCGGGGCTTGATCCCAGGCTTGAGAATTTTTCCGTTTCCTCCATAACGGGCGGAACCGACGCCCAGGGCGAGGTTACCGTCAGGATATCGGACGAGGGAGTGATATCCCAAGGACAGGGGGTAGACACGGATATTTCCGTTGCGAGCGCAAAGGCTTTTGTAAGCGCCCTTAACAGACTTCGCTGGAGAAAGGAGCATCCGCGCCGGGGCTCCGAGCTTAAGGGAATTTAGAAGCGCAGCGGTAGCTTTTTAAAGTCAGGGATTGATCTTCTGTCCGCTGCAGGTTTCGTGACAGGGCGGTGCAACGCAGACAAAATCATTTCTGCCGTTGTAAAAACAGCCCTTGCCGTTAATTTTTCTTTCCGTTACTGCGGGGCATTTTTTTCTTTTGTGCTGTCCAGCCGATCCCGCACCCCTTCTGTTTCACTGCGAAGGCTCTGGGCGTCTTTAAGTATCTCCTCTCTTGCCGCACCGAAGTCCTGCGCGGTTTTTGTCTCCCCGCTTTTGATTCTGCCGGTGGCCCGCTCCCGAGACCGGGCCGCTTCCTCTCTTACCAGATCCGAGTCCTGCTCTACCGAGCTTCTCTTCCGCTCCACTTCGCCGTCGCTTGTCACCGCGGCCGACGATTTTCCGTATTCAGAAAAAGCCTCCTCCGCGTCGACCTCGAATCTTCTGACATCCCCGAGGCTTCGGACGTCAGGTGGTATCGCGGCGACCGATTCTCTGGCTCCCCTGCCCGCCCCGACAAGTCCTGAAAGACCCGTGACTTTGTGTATGGACCCCGACACCGCTTCTGCCTCCTGCGTGTCGTATCTTCCGTCGCGAAGGTCTGCAAGTCCTCTGGCCACGTATTCGTCTGTGTAACCCTGTCTTCTCATGTCGGCAAACACAGTCTGGGTGTACTCCCTTTGGAGTCCCGCCCCGAGGGAGATTTCCCCCGAGAGCACTTCGGAGTAGGCCTGGGCCCTCTCCTTGTGAGAAGAGTATTCCCGAAGGGAGCTTTTTGCGGAGCGAAGCTCGGCCCTTGCCTCCTGGGAATCCCGGGCCGTGAACTGCAGGCTCTCTGCCGCCTCGCGTGACGTAAGGGTGCTTTCAAGTTCGGAAAAGGCTGTATGGAAATTAACCTTGGAGTTTTCACTTGAGGCGAATTCTTGTGCCTGCTCGTATCTCTCCCCCGCAGACGTGTCGGTCTTTCGCGCTCCCCGCGCCTTTATGCCGGCCCCGCCGGAAATTTTCGCAGAGTCCCCGCCCGGAATTCCCACAGAAACCCCGGCTTTTCCCCCGGCCTCGTAGACCATGGCCGTGGCCCACGACATCTCAAGCGACTCCTGGCGGGAGAGGCCGAATTTTGTCTGCAGACTCTCGGCCGTTGAAAGCACC
Source organism: Thermodesulfobacteriota bacterium (assembly GCA_965200595.1). Taxonomy (GTDB): domain Bacteria; phylum Desulfobacterota_D; class UBA1144; order Nemesobacterales; family Nemesobacteraceae; genus Nemesobacter. The sequence continues at coordinate 460,690 of CBDAUE010000005.1, forward strand.
GTGGCAAGATCCTTTTTCTCGTGGGTCGCGCTTGTGAGCCCCAAAGTTCTGGAGTGGCTTTTCTCGTCCGTTGCAGAGTGCGATGCCCCGACGATGCGCGAAGACGCCGCGGCCGCCGAATCCGTTGCCGCTTCCCTGCTTGTCTCCATTTTCCTTACGGTGTCGGCAAGCTCCTCCCTTGCCGCAAAGCGCACCCCTTCGGATCCACAGTTATACGTATCCCGCCGACGCTAGACGCCGGCTGCTCGTAGACGTCCTCGTAGCGGCGCCTCCGGTTCCCCGTAACGGTTTCCCTAGCGACGTCAGATTTGTTGGCCGTCACCGTGTCGTAGCGCCCCGTTGCGACCGAAACGTTTCCGAGCGATATGTTTCCCGCGGCGTGCGCCCCGGCCGTCTGGGTTGAGATTGACTGCGTGGGTCCCATGAACTGCTGCACTGCTCCCACCACGGCGTGCTGGCTTGAAGAGACCACGTAGTAGGCGATCATGGGAACTATTGTGGCCGCAAGCCCCGCGACCGCCATTGCCATGTCGGATTCGTGGACGACCGACCCCCTTGAGATCACGCTCAGCGTGCCGTCCGTGTAGGGTCCGAGAGCCCTTGCAAGCTTAAGACTTGAGAACAGGTTCACCATGGCGTATATGGGATTCCAAAGTTCCGTCCACAGCATCGCGATCATGTAGGCGGGGATTATGCGTGCGGCAAGCGGCGTCATGGCAAGGAAGATCACAGCGGGAAATATGCCGTAGAGCATCCCCTGCAGAAGCCCCCTTATGTAGGGCAGCGTGTGGCGGGCCATCTCTCCCAGTACGAGAAACGAGTTTTTCTGCCTCGCGCGCGCCTCGGCAATCGAAAGACTGAGAAGCGAGGCTTCGACTCCCCCCGCTGCCGCAAGCGACTTCACCGAGCGGGAGTAGCTGTTTATCGCGGCGTTCTGAATGATTATGTCCTTTGCGGACATCGAGATTCCGGCAAGTTCCCTGTAGGATTCCCCAAGCGCCTCCGTAAAGCCTGCGGTGTCGACGGTGCCGGTGTGGCGGTTAACGAACCCGGACTCTTCAGCGAGTTCTGAGGCCCACCCGGGATAGTAGGCGTTTAGGCATGTGCTCACGCCGGCATACGCCTCCCCGCAGTAGGCGAGTATGGGTCTTTGAGCCTCGGAGCAGTCGCCTGTGCTTGGAGGAGAGGCGTACGCGCCCGAGGGCAGGGCGACATTGGTGTGAAGTTCGACGAAGCGGAAGTTCTGCGTGCCCATGGAGGAGAAAAGGTCCGGGGACTTTTCAAGGCTTGCAGGGCTTACCAGGCGTGAAGTCACGCTTTTAAGTCCGCACTCCTTTGTGAACGAATCGAGGGTGTTTGCCAGATGGGGTTCGGCGACGGCAAACGCAGTCGAGCGCTTTATGAGTTCGGCGCCGCGGAGCAGCCCGTTTTTTGAGTAGCGAAGCGAATCGGGAAGCGAAAATGCCCCCTCCATTATCCTTGTAAGCCCGCTTCCGACCCCGGAGGTCGTCCAGGCAAAAATCCCTACCCCGGCCGGCACGGCGGATACAACTCTTGTGTATGATGTAACCCTGTCGTAGACCGCCATATCGACCTTCACCCCGAAAAGCATCATGTAGACAAGTATGGAGAGCGCAAAGTGGTGGCCCGGCACGGTTCTTGATCCGAAAAGCGAAGACACAACCGCAAGCAGTATGCCCGCCACAAGCCCCAGGCGGATAAGGCCCAGAAGGCCGGAACCTGCGAGTATCGCAACGGAGTTCAGCACCTCGGCTATGAATTCCCCGTTTCCGTAGGTGTCTATCTGAAAGGCTGTCTGGGCAAGGGCAGTGTGCGGCAAAAAAAGCACAGAGAAAAACAAAGCGGCCACAAGCGGCGGGACAGACCCCCGGCTGACAGATCGTCCCTGCCCTCGGTGCGCGCCCCTCTCAGTTGCCACCCTGGATCACCTCGTCGCCCGCCTGATGGCGGGTCTTTGCCTCGAACACGACAGGGGAGAGGGAGTCTAGGTGCTCTATTATGGAAAGAGCGTAGACAAGCTCTTCTATCTTGGTGTTTTCCTGCTGCATCATAAGCGACACCTCGGAGCGAAGCATCCTCATTCTCTCTGCGATTTTCTTTCTGTCCATCGCCGATAGCGTTCCTTTTCTCTCCGAGCTTCCGACGCCGCTCCACAGGCTGCGCTCGGCCCGCTCAAGCCACGCCGCGACGGAAAACACTGCTATCGGCCTTGCAAGCGCGGACACGTAGGTTTCCCCTATCTCGGGGTCCACGGCCCCGGCCGAGGAGAGAAGCTTCCACGCGGGAAAGGGAAGGGCGTCCAGGAACCAACCTTACGGTATCGTCCTGCGGGCGCTGGTTGCCGACTATTGCCGTGTGGGCTTCTGTGAGCCTCTCGGAGACAAGCTGCGAGAACGACTTGAAGTTCGCTCCGACCGCAACCGCCACAGGCGAGATGCAGTCGGGATCCGACCCGCAGCTGTACACTCTTGCCGTGCCGCCTCCGCTTGCCAGGTACTCCGAGTCTGTCTGCGTGATTATGAAGGTTCCCGTAACGCTCATTATCTGCTCTTTCTGCTCATCCGAAAGAGTCCCAGAAGCGATGGTCCCAAGCGCTTCCCACACCGTGTTTCTTGACGGCTTTGCAAGCTGTTTGTCCGCATCGACCGTGCCCGCGTTTATGTCCGCCACGGTGTTTGTCATTCCGCTTTGGGTTCTGCATTCTGAAAGTCCCTGTGCGGGATCGGTAAAAAGCGACTGCTTCACTCCCACAAACGCGCAGCGCCCCGCCTGCTCTCCCCTGATTATTCCCCCCTGTCCGAATATTCCTTCGGCAAGACTCTCCCCGGCACTGCACGTGTCGATGGCAAGCGAATTCGCAGCGCGCGATGCGGCCTCGAGCTTTTCCATTATGTTCTCGCACGGAGAGCAAAGCGTTTTAAGCGCCATCATAAACGCGTAGCTTGCAAAAGACGTTCCTATGGTCTTCATTTTCCGTATGAGGTCATCAGCGCTTATATATGAGATCGCCCCCAGGAAAAGATCCACGCCTCCGCACCCCGAGCGCAGGTGGGGAAGGCTCACCGAGACCGGCTGCACAGTTTCGTTCGGAAGCCTAACAGACACCGATCCTCCCGTTACAAATCCTCTTGACTGCCCCTGGTAGACTCCCGCGGGCGTCGCGCTTCCGGAAAGCCCGAGGCGGTCAAACATCCCGCGAACCTCGCTTCCAAGATCGGCAGAGCAGATCCCCGGGACGAAAAAAAGAGTAAAAAAGACAAACCCCGCGGCGGTGCTTCTCATCCTCCCTCCCCGCCGGCGGAGAAAAGTTCTGCCGGCTCCCCACGCCCGGCTCCGAGCACTTCTTCTCCCACGATGTGCAGGCGCTGCCTTATTTCTCCCAGAGTGAGATACCCCGTGCCTATGCGGACGATTTTTCTTCGCGACGGAACGAAAAGAAAAAGCGCGGGCACCTGCTCGACTCCCAGGCGTTTTGCCTGCGCCGTGCCGTCTGCAAAATGCGGATAAAGAGGCGCAAGTCCCCTTCGGTCAAGAGACGCCGCAAGCACCCCGATTCCGTGTCTTCTCTCAAGGGTTTTTACTACCCGGGCCTGCCCCCGGCAGAACGGACAGTCCGAGCGGAAAAAGAAAACAAGCTTTCCCACGCGGGATATTTTTTCCATTACGTCTGCCTGGGCGGTTTTTCGCAGGCTCCTTGAGATCTCGGCCCCCGCGGCGCTTACGGGATTGTCAACCGTCGCGTCAAGTGCGGGACTCTCCCAAAGAACCCGCTTCCACACGCCAGCGAAGCGCTCGCTTCGCTCCAGAACCTTTTTTTGATGCTCCATATACGCCCTTACGTTTTCTCTGCTCGGAAAAAGCAAAGCCGTCTCAAAAAGCCTCTCTCCCCTTTTTCTTATCTCCGCCACGGTAAGTGCTCTCCCGGTCTTTTCTGCCTGCGGCTTTTTGCGCTCAGAAAAAGGCTCATACCAGAACCACCCGCTTTCCCTCTGGTTAAAATACGGCTCCGCGGGCCCTGCCGCCGCGGGCAGAGCGAAAAGCAATACGGCTGCTGCCAGAACAAACTTTTTCCCCGTCATTTTTTTTCTTGCCTCAGCAGTCAAGGGATCCGTCCGGGCAGAGATTTTTAATACCCTCTTTTGCGTCCCGCTCCGAGTCGCGTGCGTCCGGGATGTCAGAAGCGTCGGGAAGGTCCCCGTAAATCTCTGAGAAATCCACCGCGTCAAAGTCAATCTGCTGGAACTGAGAGGCCGTCATCCCTCCGCAGCGGGGATTTTTTGCCGAGCCCCAGCCGCCGTTCTCGGCCGTTCCCCAAAGCCCTTTCTGTATAAGCTGCCCCCTTGCCTGCTCGTGAATCACCCTTGCCATCTTTGAGTTAAAGCAGCAGTACACCTTTCTTTTTTTAAGCGTGACTCCCAGCACCTTTTTTTTGTGAACTCCCACGTAATGGCAGCTTCGCGCATCGTCCCGCCTTGCGCGAAGCTCTTTTGTGCTCTCCGGACAGGAGCCTTTAAAAAGCCCCGTTTTTGAGCAGCAGTTCTGCACGAAGCTTGCAAGATTAAGATCGCAGCGGTAGCGCTTTCCCTTAAATATCGTCACTTCTGCGCCCGACGTGTCAGCGCAGTCGATCGGGTCTGCCGAAGCCCCCGTGGTCCCGTCAACCTCGATGGGTCCGTATCCCTCGGCGGAACTCTCGCCGTCCCGTGTCGTTGCAAGGCATTTTTCCATATCGGAGAGCATGACCATCCGTGAGGCCGCCCGGGGAAAACCGGTGCTTTTTTCCGTATCGGCATCAAAGCAGTCATCCCCCGCCGCACAGCGGATTTCCCCGTCGCAGTCATACGCAACGCTTTTTTTACTGCAGAGGCTTGCGCTTCTCGCACACTCGTAGGTGTTCTCCCGGATAAGGCACACTCCCAGGTCCGTCCCCGGCGGGTCGGGAAGTTCGGGATGTTCGCGAAACCGCATGACGCAGCGCGAGGCGCTTTGCCGGCAGCCCTCGGCGTCAAGCCTTGCGCACTCCGCACTCTGCGCGATTGAAGAGGCGCAGAGATAGGTATTCTTTTTGTCTTCGCAAAAAGTCTTTCCGTCCGGCAGAAGGGAGGTTTTAAGGCAGAGGCTCTCTGATAGCTCGCAGTTTCGCGCCGCTTCGTAGCTCCCGCAGCGATTGTCGGTCGTTATGCCCGAAGGGGTTTCGCTCTTTTTTATGTGACAGTAATGGGTGGCAAGCGTCGCCTCCTCCCAGCACTGTTTCTGTTCGTTCCAGAAGTTTTGGGAGTGCTCGGTGCATGTCTGCGTTTTCACGCACAAAGCCAGGGGGTTTTCAGCCGCATTTTGCGAGTGTGCGATCACGGGGTCCGCATCGGGGTCTATTGCAACCTGGGGTCTTTGCTCTGAGCTTTGCCTGGCAAACCCCGGCGCGTTTGAGGTTTTTGGGTCGCCGTTTCGTATCGCGCTTTGTCCTTCCGTTTTCATTGCCTCGGGGTTTTCTATCCAGCGTTTTCCCGAGGCTTCAAGTTCTGTCCGGGTTTCGGCTTCGTAGCCCGCAAGCACCTCGGTATCGACTGTCTGCGGAGCTAGGGCATCTGAGTGGCGCGACAGCATTTCGGTACCGTGGGTGCGGCCTTCCCCGAGCCCTTCTTCGAAATCCGCCATGGCTTCTGTCCCCAAAAATATAAGGCACGCAAGGCTAATCGCCGTAAAAACCGCTTTTACGAAGGCGTCTGATAAACACCCCTGCATCTGCATCCTCCTTTTTTATGACTCCCAGGGCGTAGCGAACAGACACGTCCCCCGAAACCTTTACGTGGCGCGTTTCTTTGCAGTCCGCACCCGGCGAGTGTCTGCGGGCAAGCACAATCTGCGGCACCGTCTTTACCGAAAAACACCCGAAAAGAGCGGGGTCTATCCACACCTCCGCTCCGGATCTGCCGATCATCTCGGATATCCGCGAAGCGGTCTTTGCAGGATCATCTTCGTAGAGTCCCCGAAGAACCATCACCGCGCCCGCCGCCGCACTCTCGGCCGCGGCCTCCCGCAAAGACAGCCGCGGCATCGAAAATGAAAAAAAGTAAAAAAGCTTTGATTCACTGCCCTTTGTGCCCGTGGTTTTTTGAGGCGGCATCCCCGCGGGCGGGGGTTTTACCGACAGAAGCTCCATTATCTGCGCAGTTTGTGCGGCTTTTGGGGTTTTTATCTCAGACAGCATCTTCTGCGCTCCGGCAAAGTCGGGTTCGTAAAGTTTTTCTTTTAGTTTTTCCGCGCCGGCAAGCGCGGCCTTTTCGGGTTTTGTTCTTATCCCCCGAAGCGGATCCTCCTCGGCCAAAGCCGGCGCCGCCCAGGCGGCAAGCGCGGCTGCCATCAGAGCAGACAGCAGTCTTTTTTTCTCCATAGAACAAACACCCAGTCCTCTCCCTCCCCGGGATACCATTTGCCTGAAGCCCACCACGCCGTTGTTCTTCCTATCGGAAACGCCTTTGTGTTTTTCGGATAGGCAAGCTGAAGCTTGTACTGGTCTTTTACTATGACCCTGTGGGGCCGCGCCGCGCACAAAGAGTCTTCTCCCGTGGTTTTAAACGCCAGAAATTCGTTATGCAGTTTTGCAAGCAGCTTTACCGCCGAGAGCGCGTAGACGGCCGGCAGGTCCCCCGTCACTCCGTTGTTTCCCGTGTGCGGATATACGCTTCCCCAGGACCCCGCACACCAGAAAAGACTGTTAAGCCCAAAACCTCCCGCCGAGGCCACGGCGTCTGCGGCGCATGCCGCCTGAGCCGGGGGGTTCGCCACCAGGGCTATTTCGGGGTGGAGCAGAAACGAAAGCTCGTCGTTGCTCCAAAGCGGATCAAAAGCCGTGAGGTAGGCAAGGTCAAACCCTCCCTGGGTCATGCACCCAAAATTTGAAAAAAGGCCGAGCACCGAGAACACCGGATAGATAAAGTGGTGAACATGAAGAAACGAAGTTCTGTCTTGCTGTCCGCCTCCCTCTCCGTACGCACCCGTCATGGCGAAGGAGGGCAGGGGAAGCTTTCGGCCCCCGAGCGAAGGAAAGCATCCGGGGTGCCTTACGACCTCAATCAGTTTTACAGGCTCCCAGAACGAGACCTTTATTCCGACGCGGGGGACGGGCGATCCGCAAAAACACAAGGGAAAACTGCTCACGGTGTCGGTTCCCTCACCCGGCGTTACGGCAACACCCCCTATCTTTATCGGGAACATGGCCTGCCAGTCGACGTCCGAGATCGGATTAAAGAACTTCCCTCCGCATTTGGCCCCCGCTTCGGCGTCGCGCGCGGCGCTTACGACAAAGGCGCTTAGCAGCAAAGTCAGAAGTATCTTTTTTCGTAGCATGGTTTGTATAATGTATTACATTATGTAGAATAAAGCAAGAAGAAAGTTTTTCGGACAATCTGTCTGTTTTTACCGCAGCGCTGCCGGTCCGTCAGATACCGGTCCGTCAGATAAGCGCTGTGCAGGAAGAAGCAAAACCGTTCCTTACAGAAGCAGACAGGTCGGGTTCCTTGTCGCGGGGCGGAGATGATGTATATATTTTTTCCTGATACAGTTGATTTGACGGACGGGATTATGAAAATTGATCTGGTTTTCCTGGTTATACAGTTGGTTTTCGGAGTTTTAGTAGTCTTCGGAGCTTTTCTTGCTGTCAGAAAAGCGGCGTGGGAAGAAAAGGAGTGGAAGGGGTCTGTAGAAACGAAGCTTGAAGATCTCAAAAATCTTGCAGAAGAAATCTCTTCGGATATTAAAAAGATTTTTGAAAAACTGCAAACTTCTGCAGTTTCAAAGCAAGATCCTGTGAAACTGACGAATACGGACAGAAAAGCGTCACAAAAACAGTCTTAGCACTGGGCGGGCAAAGCGTCTGTTGCTGCTGTTTTTGAGGTTGCAGGCAGACATTCCTGTAAGGTTAAGGAATTTTGTGTTGAGCACCTCAGAAGCGAAGACCTTCTGTCAGAAGACATGCAATGAGGTTTTGACTGGTCGTCAAGAGTCTTGGGTTTTTTAGGAGGAAGCAATGTCAGCCAATGTCCTGGATATGGCGGAATATATACTCGAGAGGAAAAAGCCCGTTCCTGCCATGAAACTGCAAAAGCTTGTCTATTACTGCCAGGCCTGGTCTTTGGTATGGGAAGACAGACCTATGTATAAGGGCAGAATAGAGGCCTGGGCAAACGGTCCTGTAACCGTTGAATTGTACGGCGCGCACAGAGGCGAGTACCTGTTAGACAGTGTCGGGGGAAATTCTTCAAGACTTCTCCCGTCGGATACTGAAACCATTGATGCCGTTTTGGAACATTACGGGGACAGGTCTTCACAGTGGCTGTCAGACTTAATCCATCAGGAAAGCCCCTGGACGGATGCGCGGGGAGATCTGAAAAGAGGTGAGAGGGGGAGCGGAGAAACTGTACTTGCCTCCATGTCGATCCAGCTGCATGATTCCGCCGGTTCCGAGCGGGATGACGGAGAAATTACGCATGCTTCCATGGCGGAATATTACGGCTCCCTTTGATAAACGCACCGGGTTTTAAAGTCATGGCAAAAATCGGAAAAAACCGGAAGAAAAAAGCAAGGAACAAAATAGTTCCCAAACCCCAAAAGCGTCCAAAAATTTCAGATGCCTCCCAGATCTCGTTTGAGAAAAGGAAAATAAGATGGTCTTTCTCCCTTATAGACATGCATGGTCCTTTCGGATGGGCCAGATGTTCGCTTCCCGATCTTGAAAACATCCTCAAGCAGAAGCTCAGCAGTTTTGAAACCATGACCTGGGAAGAGATTGCAGGCCACAGGCACCACCTTATTGCAGTGGACAATTTATCGACCGAAGCGCGAAAGCGCCTCTCTCAGCTTCGTAAAGAGGACTACAGTACGGATGAGGTTTTTTCTTTAGCCTTGGGCGGAAAACAAAGAGTTATCGGAATTCGCGACCGGGACGTGTTTAAACTGCTTTGGTGGGATCCGGAACATGAGGTCTGCCCGTCAAAACTGAAACATACCTGATTGCCGGGCAGACAGATCCGTAATTCCCGACGGTATGATACGGGAGGCTCATGCCGGCTGGGCAGAAGGCTTTAAGTGCAAAGAGCTTGTCTCTTGAGATTAGGGATCAATTTTTAGCAGGTCTGACAGCTTGTCTCTTAACTCGACTGCCAAGACATCCAGAATTTCTGTTTTTGGCAATCCGTTTTCATAGGCACACATCCCTAAAGAAAAGAGAAAAGCTGTCTAAAAAAGGGGACCACCTCTCTTCTCAAACTTGCCAGCTATGCGCGAGTTTAAACGCTCAAGCGAGCTTCGCATATTGTAAGCCTTGCGCCACAGCCGGCTGCCCTGCGGCACGGGAAAATAATACGACGGTTAAGACACACCCTCTCCACTCTGCCGTAACCATTAGTGCCCGCGTCACTGTGACACTTGTCCCATCCATTGCAGTCAAGATTGTACACAGCCGCGGGACACCTGTACTTCAGACTGCCTCTTTCCTCCTCAAGTCCGTAATTCCTGCGTTCCTTACCGCTTACCGGACAGCGACACCATATCTCTCCTTTCTCCGTATAAAGAATGTTGTCGTGAACATCGTTTAAGAGGCCTCATGATCCTCTGCCCCGGAACATAGCTCTGTCCCTGCTTCTCTTCTCTCCATAGTTCCCTGGTCGGTATAATCGGCCTTATCCCGTAACCGTTCCACAGCTTCGCTTTGAGCCGACCGCTGTCAAGCCCCCTGTCAGCAGTGAAGTACTCGCACCGCCCGGCAAGCTCGGAGCTGCTGCCGAACAGTCTGTCAGCCATACGCTCACACTCCTTTATTTCACTTGCAGACGCTTTGGTGAGAGCAAAGCTCACAGGTATCTCGTATTTGGTATCCGCAATGATATGAAGCTCATAGCCGAACCATCTCTTTACCTTGGTCCATGGCTTGCCCCTGGAATCAACCCCGCGGTACTTGTGCTCCGTCCAGTCAGCGTCGGGATCGGACTTCTCGCCTGTCCTGCGGTTTGTTCTCCCCGTTGAATGACTTTTTATCGCCTTGCCGTCATAACCAAGGTGCTTGCCGAAGTCGGGAAGAAGCTTCATAAGCTCATCGCGCAGAGTGTCTGTCATCCCAGACCCCTGTTCTCCTCAAGCATTATCAGGTTTGCAAGGAACCTGGAGAAGTTGTGACTCCCCGGAGCGGGACTGCGCGGCCGGAACTTTTTTATCTTCACCATGCCGTCCGGGGAAATCCTGTATCTGTCCTTTCTGCAAAGAGGCACGGAACTGAACCCGCAAAGCTCAAGCAGAGGCAGATTGCGTTTAAGCTCCCGTATTAAAGACTCTATGGATTTGTGTCCGAACACTATCCCCGCAATAAGAGACCTCCACATGGGAACAACCGGGTATTCGTTGCGGCCGTTTTTGCGCAGACGCCCAAGAGCCGCAATGATCTCCGCATCGGGAAGTGAGTCCACAACCAGCCGCAGACGGTTAAGATCGGATAATTTATCGACTTGGTCCCAGCTGAATGGCAGATTAATTTGTGTCGCCATGGGTTTTCTCCATTTTTTTAAGGTTTTTGTACCTTTAATTATAACCCATGGCGACCACTTAATCAGGTGATATCAGTTAGTTAGTTGCCATTTTCCTTAAGTTTTTCAACACAGATCACGGCTTGGGGTGGAATTTGAGGTGCTTGATCAAAATCAGTCGTTTTTTAGGGGTTTTTACCAATATTCTGCGGTAAAAAGTTTTTTGCCCTCTCCTTAAACCCCTGATCCGTTTAACTATTTCCTACTACGCAAATGCCTCAAAAGCAGAACCGGACAACTTATTTATTCAAAAACCGGACAGTTTAATTTGCTTCTTACAGTTTTTGCAGGAGTGCTTGACAGATTTGCTTTAGAAAGTAATATCCCCGCCCAAGTACCTTTGCCCTTGAGCTGAAAAGGATTCTTTGTGCAGCGGGTTTCTGGTTGCCGAGACGCAAGAGGTTAGATTTTTTGAGCGAAGTGTGGTATTTACCTTTGTGTTGAGCCGCAGAATCAGGATGTTGTGTTCTGGCGGCGAGTTTAGGTGTTACTTTAAAAAAGGTTGAAATTTTAGTCTAGTTGGTGTTAGACTCAAAGTCAGGCGGTAGGCCCGCCTGTGGAGCAGGTTTTATTAACTGCGTGGTTTTAAAGATTATAATTGACACTTGAGCATCTTTTTGTGTAAACTAGACTGAAAGGGCGAGGGATGTTTTTTTGATGTGCTTAAAATTGTATTGGAAACAAATTACGAGGAGGATTTTTCATTATGAAGTTACGCAACTTAATTTTTGCATTGTTCCTGGCAGTGGGAGTCATCGGTTTTACTGCCTGCACAGGTGATGATGGTGCGCCAGGTGCACCCGGAGAGCCAGGTGCACCCGGCGATGATGGTGCCGATGGACCTAGTCTTGATGAAGTAGTCGAGGAAGTGCTAGAGGAATTAGAGGAATTAGAGGAAGATGAGGACCCTTATAATTGCACCATCGTCGCCGATAGAATTAGAACAGTTTTTGATCGCGATAGTTCGGATACTGTTTGCGGCAACGAAAACAACAACACGCTTTTGGGCGGACCTGGCGATGACATCATGCTTGGCTTCGCAGGCGATGATAAGATCGATGGCCAAGACGGCAACGATACGATTCATGGCGGTGATGGTGACGACGAAATTAATGGCGCATCAGGCAACGATACGCTCAACGGCGGGGCTGGCGATGATAGATTCATAAACCTTCCTCTAGGTTATGATGTTATAGACGGTGGCGAGGGTACGGACCGTGTTGAGTACGTTGCGGATCCTGGCACTACAGCATCTGGTGTGTACGTAAATCTTGAACAAGGATATTCCGCACTTGGTGATAGGGACAGTGTTATCTTGAACGAATTGACTGGCATTGAGAACATAGCGGGTAAGGCAGGCCAGGTGGATACCCTGATAGGAGATGATAACGACAATGAGATAATTGGTGAATACGGCGGTAGTAACGCTGATATGGTTCACGGCGGTGGCGGAACCGATACATTTAGGCATGCCAAACTCGAACAAGGTGTTGTTGAGCCTTTCCCTGGCGTTGACGATACCACCACCGGGGACACTGAGAATATCGGAATTACGATTGATCTTAGCATGCCAAACCCCAATTTTACTGGCTTTGAGAATATTATCGGTGGTAGTGGCGACGATACCATCACAGGCGACGCAGGGAACAATGTTCTAAACGGCCTTAAGGGTGATGATACGCTCAACGGCAATGAGGGTGATGATACGCTCCACGGCGCAGCCGGTATGGATACGCTCAACGGCAATGAGGGTGATGATACGCTCCACGACGGAAACGATGATAGTGTGGATACGCTCAACGGCAATGAGGGTGATGATACGCTCCACGGCGGAAAAGATGATACGCTCAACGGCGGACCCGGTGATGATGTATTGAATATCGGAGATGGAGGAACTGGACAGGCTAAGAGTCAGGGCAACGGCAACGAAGGCGATGATATCATAAATGGTGGGAATGGTCATGATCTGCTCAACGGCAACGAAGGCGATGATACGCTCAACGGCGGAGCTGGCAATGATACGCTCAACGGCGGACTTGGCAGTGATACGCTCAACGGCGGAGCTGGCAATGATAGGTTCGTTGTGGGGGGAAATGTGAGTTCGCTTGGTAGACTTCAACAAGGTGTTGATGTAATTGGCGATTATGATGCATCTTTGCCAGAAGTAATCACGTTGGTAGAACTTGGATTGAGTGACACGACAGTAGAGAACTATCGTGCTAGGATTACAACCAAAATTGAAGGTGATGACACAGTGATCGCTTATGAGGCAGCTCTCGGTAACGCTGATACTCTAATAGATCTTGTTGTTGTTAAGGGAATAGTTGGAGTAAGCCCACAAACAACAATCGTCAACCCCGAGCAGACTGATCTTAGTAAGCACAAAATCAATATTAAATTGATACCGCTTAATTAGCTAGTAAAAAAGAATAATTTATAAATGAGGTGCGGTAATCACTTTCCTCTATGGATTGGGCTGCCGTGCCTTTTTTTTTGCAGGACTTCAGCAAAGACTTTCTGTCTGGATTTTTCGGCTAATTCATTCGGCATATCCCTATCCGTAAACAGCTAAAATTACACAGGAAGGTCTCCCCCGTCTGTACTTTACAAGATATAATGCCTTGGCTTCAAAACCTCGAATCAGGTACTCTTTGATACTGCTTGACCCGTTCGTTGCGCTTCGAACTTGAAAACGGGGTTCAAAAACCGGACAGTTTAATTTGCTTCTTAGGACGCCATTGTCTTCCCATACGGGGCAGGATACTTGCCAGTTTTTTATGAGAGCTGACCCCCCCCCGGAATGAATATGATACGGACCCTCTATCCCCTTCCATCTCTATTTCTTTGCTTTTTCCCGAAGCTCAAGGAGTTTTGACAATGCCTCCATGGGGGTCATATTCAAAGGATCAAGCGCCTCAAGTTCCTCCGTCAGAAGCTTTTCCTTTCGGCGGACATCCTTGGCTTCTTTGTCCTCACCTCCCTCCGCATCAAAAACCAGAGGCTCTGTACCCGTAATCGAGCGGGAAAAATCTGCCTTGAGCTTCTCAAGCGAAAAAAGCATCTGCCTTGCCGAGTCAAGAACCTTTGCGGGCACTCCCGCAAGGCGCGCCACCTCTATGCCGTAGCTGTGGCTTGTGGCTCCCGGGACGAGCTTTCGCATAAACAGTATCTCCCCTTCTTTTTCCTTTACGGCCACGTTTGAGTTAGTGACGCCCGGCCGCAGGTCTGCAAGGTTTGAAAGCTCGTGGTAGTGGGTGGCAAAAAGCGCAAGCGCTCCCAGATCGCAAAGATGCTCGGCCACAGCCCACGCTATGCTCATGCCGTCAAAAGTGCTCGTGCCCCTTCCGATCTCATCGAGTATCACAAGACTGCGGGGAGTAGCGTTTCTCAGTATGTGAGCCGTCTCCACCATCTCCACCATGAAGGTTGACTGTCCGGCCGTTAAGTTGTCAGACGCCCCCACCCTTGAGAATATCCGGTCAACCACCCCCAGACGCGCCCTGCGGGCCGGAACGAAGCTTCCCATCTGCGCCATAAGGGATATGAGGGCCACCTGTCTTATAAGCGTCGATTTGCCCGACATGTTGGGTCCCGTGATGATCATGAACCTGCCCTGCCCCGAACCGAGGCAGACATCGTTTGGAACAAACCCCCCGGCAGAATCCATTCTCTCAACCACCGGATGGCGGCTCTCGGAAAGCTCAACTGCGGAGTCTGCAACAAATTCCGGCCGGCAGTACCCGTAGCGCGAAGCGATCTCCCCCATGGAGCAGAAAACATCGGCCTGGGCCGCAAAAGCCGCGGTCGCCTTTATGCGCGGGGCCTCTGCCGCCGCCCGGGCGCGCACCTCTTCCAGGAGCGACGCTTCAAGCGAAGCTATTTTCTCTGCGGCCGTGAGTATCTGCTCTTCATATTCTTTTAGTTTCGGGAAGACAAAGCGCTCGCCCCCCGAGAGCGTCTGTCTTCTCTGGTAGTCTTTGGGAACGGAAAAAAGCTTTGAGTTCGTAACCTCTATGTAGTAGCCGAACACCCTGTTGTATCCGATCTTTAGGTTTGATATCCCGGTTCGCTCCCTTTCGCGCTCCTCAAGCTCGGATATCCATCTGCGCCCGTCGCTTCTTATCTCGCAGAGCCGGTCAAGTTCGGCGCAGAACCCCTGTTTTATAACCCCTCCCTCCCGAACGGAGGCCGGGGGCGAGGGGACCACGGCCCGGAAAAGGTAGTCGCGAAGATCGCCGAAGTCGTCAAGCCCCCTGCGAAGCGGCAAAAAAGCGGGGGAGCGAAGATCCGCCATTGCCTCGCAAAGCTGTGAGATGCACGCAGAGGAGTCTCGAAGCGAAGCAAGGTCCCTGGGTCTTGCAGACGGGGTTTCTATTCTGTGTATGAGCCGCTCAAGATCCCCGATGCGGGAGATCGCCTCCATCATCCGCTCTCTTGCGCAGGGGTTCTGCACAAGCTCCCCCGCGGCGTCGAGTCTTTTTTCTATCTGCTTTGTGTCAAGCAGGGGATAGCTCATCGTGCGGCGCAGAAGCCTGGCCCCCATGGGGGAGCGCGTCTGGTCCATAACGCCCAAAAGGCAGTGCTCAGCCGAGCCGTCCGCCGAGCTTTTAAGCTCAAGGTTCTTTGCGGTCCACTCGTCTGTTTTCATGAACTTTGCGGTGTCGTAGTACTTTGGAAACTCGACTCGGGGCATAAAATCCTTTTGCGTTTCGCAAAGGTACTCATAAAGCGCTCCGCACACCAAAACGCATCCGGGACGGTCTTCGATCTCAAGGGCCGCAAGGGTAAGCACCCCGAAACCGTCTGTTAGAATCTGCCTGCACCGCTCAAGGTCCCACTTCCACGAATCAGTCCTGGTCACAACCGTTTCGGGAGCCGCTGAGAGTGCGGACCCAAGCCACGGGGGATCTTCTGAGTCGGCTGAGGGGATGAGAATCTCCCTGGGGCCCAGGTTTGCAAGCTCCGATACCAGGTCCTGGCGGGTGGGAAGAGAGGATGTGCGAAACTCCCCCGTTGAGATGTCGCAGAAGCAAAGCGCAAAGTCGCCGTCCTTCCCGGTGGCGCACGCAAGGAAATTGTTTGCTGCGGATTCGAGGTTCTCTGAGTCAAGCACCGCACCGGGGGTGAGCACCCTCACCACCCGTCTTTCAACCAGGCCTTTTGCTTGCCCTGCATCGCCCACCTGTTCGCAGATCGCCACTTTGCGTCCGCTCTGCAGAAGCTTTGCTATGTGGGGCTGCGCGCTGTGGAAGGGAACGCCGCAAAGAGGCACGGAGTTTTTCTTTGAGCGGTTCCTTGAGGTGAGGGCTATGCCGAGTATCTGCGATGCGATTTTGGCATCGTCATAGAACATCTCGTAAAAATCCCCGAGCCTGAAAAGAAGTATCGCGTCGGGATACTCTTTTTTTACGCTGTGGTACTGACTCATAAGGGGGGTTTTCGAGCTCATGCGGGGAATATTTTACCATCAGGGAAACCGCGGCCCAAAAAGGGGGCGGGGGTTTGGGGCGTCTGGGGAGTGCGGCGGATACGTACGGAATTCATAGCAAAGCTCCTGAGCTTTAATCCCCGACACATGCAGGGTGTTGGGTTTTGCGCTGTCAACCTAAGAGATTTTAGGCGTTTCGTTTCCTTGAAAAGGGTGTTTTATTAACGGAGACCCGATGTAGCCGGGTGTTTTAGCCGGCAGCGCGGTTTTATATAGTCTGTAACAGGGAAAGAAGTGTTAGGGCGGCCTGCTCTTGGGAGTGTTGAGCAATTTTGGAAGTATATTTCTGCTCAGAAATTCATTTGATCATTAACTGTTCTGATTAAGTCTGCTCCAGCAGGAATTTTCAATGGAAATCCTTTGACGTCCAATATTGAAGTCTTTAGGTCAACGACAAGATGTAAGCCTAAGTCGTTGGTCTTACCTGCCTCCAGTTTGAATAAACAGGCCTTGTTTCCGAGTAAGTTTCTACTGCTTGCATTTAACTGGTTTGAGGTTGAATCTTCTTTGAGGGTTGCTAAAGCAGGACCAGCAATGGCTAATACCATCTCTCTTACGGCGGCGCTTTCGTCTATCCTTTCAGCCTGTGCGGCAAATTCTACTGCTTTAATTATATCGGCGTAAGTGCTTCTGAGGTCATCTTCATCTTTTTCAGGGAAGAGTGATGCTTCGTTTATAGCCTTGTCAGATTTCCTGTTTGTTCCACTAACGTCGTAGTAATCTTCTATCGTTCCTTTGGTGAGAATAAAACAGCCCAAAGAGTTTAGCAGTTTCAATAAAGAAACTAAGCGAGTTCTCATTTCAGAAGTGGACCCCAAAAATCAGACAGCATCTTAAGTGTATTTCCTTGGTATTCTAAAAGAGTATACAGGAGGTACATAATGAAGAGTAAAAGACGTAATCATTCACCGCAGTTCAAGGCAAAGGTAGCGTTTTTGGCGGTAAAAGGAGACAAGACAGTAGCGGAGCTTGCCCGGCAGTTTGAGGTTCATCCCAATCAGATAAGCATGTGGAAGAAGAAGCAGCTCGGCAACGCCGCGGACAAAGTGTTCGGCCAGGGGGCGGGCAGCAAGGCGGCGGGCGAGAGCAAGTACGTAAACCAGCTTGAATCCAAGGTGGGCCAGCTGACGCTGGAGAACGATTTTTTATCAAAGGCGCTCGGTCGGCAGCGGCGCAAGAAGTTGGTAGTGCGCGGCCGGGCACTTTCTTTGGTAAGGCAGTGCAAACTGCTGGATATAAATCGCTCAAATATTTACTACAAACCTGTGGGGGTATCCCCGCAGGACGAAGAGATTATGAAGAAGATTGACAGGATCTACATTAAGTATCCGTTTAAGGGTTCAAGAAGGATGGTGTACGCCCTTAAGGCACAGGGCGTACAGGTGGGCAGAAAGCGTGTTATGAGGCTTATGGGGATACGAGGGCTTGCTCCCGGCCCCCAGACTACAAAGAAAGGGGGAGCAGAGCACAGGATATACCCGTATCTGCTGCGGGGGAAGACTGTAGAGCTTCCCGGGCAGGTATGGGCGGCAGACATAACGTATATAGAGATGAGCAGGGGTTTTGTGTATCTGTGTGCGGTAATGGACTGGCACTCGTGCAAGGTTCTTAGCTGGAGAGTGTCTAACACAATGGACAGCAGTTTTTGCGTGGAGGCTCTGGAAGAAGCGCTTTACAAGTATGATAAGCCCGAGATATTCAACACCGATCAAGGAAGTCAGTTCACAAGTGAAGAGTTTACGGGAGTTCTTAAAGACAGAGATATAAAGATAAGCATGGACGGCAAGGGAAGCTGGAGAGACAATGTTTTTGTGGAGAGGCTTTGGAGAAGTGTTAAGTACGAGGAAGTGTATCTGATGGCATATGAATCCGTTGCCTCGGCAAAGGCAGGTATAGGGAAGTGGATAGATTTTTACAATGAAAAAAGACCACATCAGGGGCTTGGAATGAAAACACCGGATGAGGTTTACTATGGTCTTGGGACAGCACAGAAGAATGTGGCTTGAAGCAATGAGACAAACAGAGCAGAGAGTTTATGGTTTTGGGAGTCTTAAAGATGGTTATGCGCTGGTGGGAATACACTTAAGAAAACAAAAATGCTGTCTAAAAAAGGGGACCACCTCTGTCATAATGGATATCTGATCCCTGAACCTGCTTACCAGTTCGTGCTTGTTAACTGTTTTTTGTTCTGAAACTATCCTGTAATCGGTGTGTATGCACTCAGAATATATTTCAGGGTCTTTTAGCTCAAAGGCACTGGTCCTCTTGTCCAGAAGCAGATTTATCTTCTCTTTATCATCGGAAGATCCGCAGGAGGTGAGAAAAATAATCGCAGCCAGATATGCAAACAGCCTGTATGTTTTCACCATGTGTGTTTTTTGTTTGAGCGGAATCACATCGCTTGGTCGATATGCACAGTCACCCGGCAAATTATCGTGTCGTTAATTCACGTGGCAGATTTCCTAGCTGTAACTTCTGGGAAAGATTCTCTCCTTCTGCTAGGATGACTGCTCGGATAGCTTCTCCTCAGTTTTTCTGAGAAGCTTCCGGGCTTCCTCAACGTATTTGGTTTCAGAGTAATTCTCAAGAACGTTTCTGTATCTTTGCCTTGCGGCTTCGTAGTTCTTTTTCTTCTGGTAGAATTTTCCTATGTAGATTTCTCTTTCCGCGAGCATTGTTCTGGATTCCTCGATTTTATCTCGGGTCTGCCCGGCGTACGGGGAGTCGGGGTAGGTTTTATTAAGCAATGTGAACCACTTTATTGACTGAAGCCGCTTTGAATGGTTTCTGTCCTTTCCGGCTTTCATCTTATAGTAAGAGAGCCCGAGGCGGTACATTGCGTAATCAAGTCCTTTGTGACCCGGATGGTTGGTTATGAAGTTTTCATATTCCTCGGCGGCTATAGTGTATTCCTTTTTTTTAAAATAGACGTCACCGCTTCTAAGCTCGGCTAGCATGGCGTACTTGGTATAGGGATAGCGGATCTGTATTTCCTTGATGATGTCGAATACTTTGTCGTAATTTGTTCCACCGAATATCCAGCCGCCTTCCTTGTTAAGTTCTTCAAGCATTTCATTGTTGAGCTGTTCTGCTGTTCCCTGGTAAATCGCCTGCTTTCCCCCGCAGGAAACCGCAAGAAGCAGCATAATAGTGATTAATAATTTCCCTGAATTTTTCATAACCCTGTTCTGTGAAACAGCCTTCCTATGAGGACAAAAAAGCTTTAGTTCTGCAGAAGAAGTCCTCTGTATTTCATGTTATCTGCTGTCCCGGTTCCATGGCAACCACGCTTAGAGAATCCATATCCTTGGTCAGCGACTTAAGTTCATCAGGAGTTCCCACCAGAAGCGGAAAAGTTCCGTAGTGCATGGGGACAACCCATCTCACGTTAAGCAGCCTACATGCGTATGATGCCTCAAGCGGAGACATTGTGAAAAGATCTCCGATGGGCAGCATTGCCAGCTGCGGTTTGTATATCTCAGATATAAGTTTCATGTCACCGAAAATGTTGGTGTCTCCTGCATGATATATCGTGTAGTCATTTTCAAACTTTATTATGTAGCCTGCTGGTTCCCCGCCATAGACAACAGTGCCGTCCTCTTCCTTCATGCTGCTACTGTGCTGTGCATGGGTCATTGTGAACCTTATTCCGTCTATGACTAGATTGCCTCCCTTGTTGCACGGCATGCAGTTCTGAACTCCTTTTGAGCCCAGCCAGTCGCAGATCTCCCAGTTTGCCACCACTTTGGGATTATGTTTGCTGCATAGAGGGATCACGTCACTTATGTGGTCAAAATGTCCATGGGTGACTGCTATGATGTCAACATCGCCGACTTCACGCAGATGTTCCGGACAAGAGGGGTTTCCCTCAATCCACGGGTCTATCATAACTGTTTTGCCAGCAGGCGATTTTACTGAGAAAGTGGAATGTCCAAAGTAGGTTATTTCTATTCCGTTATTCAGTATTTTCATAAATCACTCCCTTTACCGACGCTCTTTCAGCTTTGTATGTGCGGTTATTAAACCCGAAAAGAACCTTTTGTGCAAAGTTATCGGGCTGTTTGAAAATATTGGCTTTGAGTGTAAATTACACACCTGATTTTTAGTTTCTTTAAGCTTTAAGCTTTGCCGGAGCATGTGTTTCGAATGCTGGACCCCAAATTAATTGAGCGAAATATTGACCTTGTGGGTAAAAAACTTGCTACCCGCGGTTTTGATGCCGATCTCTCGGAGTTTGCTGTGATTAATTCCCGTAGAAAAGAGATAATAAAGAAGGTTGAGATTCTGCAACACAAAAGAAACGAGGGTTCAAGAAAAGTGGGCACCCTTAAAAGATCCGGAGATCAGAAGGGACTTTCAGAACTTCTGCCAGAGCTTAAATCTCTTTCAGATGAAATAAAGGATCTTAATGAGAACAAAGCGGAGGTTGAGGGACTTCTCGGGGAGTTTCTGCTGACCATTCCCAATATGCCCGATTCTTCGGTTCCCGAGGGTTCGGACGACACGGCAAACGTTGAGATAAGGAAGTGGGGAGAGCCGAGAGATTTTGACTTTGAGATAAAAGACCATGTGTTGCTCGGAGCTGAACTAGACATATTGGATCTCCCGAGGGCGACGAAGATCGCGGGTGCGCGATTTGCTCTTTACAAAAACGCCGGCGCAAGGCTTGAGAGGGCTCTTATAAATTTCATGCTTGATGTTCATACCAGTCGGCACGGTTACACGGAGGTGCTCACTCCCTTCGTAGCTAACACGGAGAGTCTTACCGGAACGGGAAATCTTCCCAAATTCGAAGAAGACCTTTTTAAGCTTAGCGATACTGATTATTACATGGTTCCCACTGCCGAGGTTCCCGTCACCAACATTCACCGCGACGAGATAATTTCCGCTGACATGCTTCCGATTAAATACGTGGCTTACTCTCCGTGCTTTAGGAAAGAAGCGGGTTCTTACGGAAAAGATGTACACGGGATAATAAGGCAGCATCAGTTTAACAAGGTGGAGCTTGTGCGCTTCGTCGACCCGGAGAACTCGTACGAGGAGCTTGAAATGCTTACTGCTGACGCCGCTAGGATTCTCGAGCTCCTAGGTATTCCTTACAGGGTTGTTGTTCTTTGCACGGGAGATATGGGGTTTTCTTCTGCCAAGACTTATGACCTTGAAGTATGGGTGCCGAGCGAAAACAGGTACAGGGAAATATCTTCGTGCAGCAATTTTGAGGCGTTTCAGGCGAGGCGAGCCAACATAAGGTACAGAAAGTCAAAAGGTTCCAAACCGGCCTATCTTCATACTCTTAATGGTTCCGGAGTGGCAGTGGGCAGAGCTTTTCTGGCTATTGTTGAAAATTTCCAGACTGAAGAAGGGACTGTGGAAATTCCCGAAGTGCTGGTTCCGTATATGGGTGGTGTAAGGGTTATCGGCAGGTAATCCGCACGGTTTTCAGATTTCCAGTATTTCTTTTTCTTTTTTTTCAAACAGGGTGTTCAGCCTGTTTATCCTCTCATCTGTCAGTTGCTGTATTTCGGAGAGGGCTTTTTTTACTTCATCCTCCGGAAGGCTTTCTGTTTTCCCGGCTTTTTTTATCAAGTTGTTCGCATCTTTTCTTATCTGCCTTATGGACACCCTGTGTTCCTCGGCGACTTTGCCCGTGTGCCGCACCAGTTCCTTTCTTCTCTGCTCCGTAAGCGGAGGTATAAGAAGTCTGATCGTGTTTCCGTCGACTGACGGAGTTATTCCGAGCTCGGACTGCACGATTGCTTTTTGGATTCCCTCGACCGCGCTTGGGTCCCAAGCCTGTATAAGTATGGTTGAGCTGTCAGGCACAGAAACGTTGGCAAGTTGATTAATCTGTGTCTGGGCTCCGAAATAAGAAACTTTCATCGAGTCGACAAGAGCTGCTGAAGCTCTGCCGGTTCTTATTCTGGACAGTTCCTGCTCAAAAACGCTTACTGTCTTGTCCATTCTGTCTTCGGCGTCAATGCAAAGTTCTTCAACAGAAAGTTCTTCGCTCATTGTTCCGTACCAACCTTTACAATAGTGCCTACTCTTTCTCCGTTTATAACTTTCTCTATACTGCCTTTCTCAAAAAGATCGAATACCACTATGGGAATATTCCCCTCCATGCAAAGAGAGATTGAAGTTGCATCCATAACTTTTAACCCTTTTTTAAGAATTTCCATATATGTGATCTCGGCAAATTTTGAAGCGTCTTTGTTTTTAACAGGGTCTTTGTCGTAAATGCCGTCAACTTTGGTTGCCTTCATTATGATGTCTGTTCCCATCTGCAGCGCTCTCAGAGTTGCGGCCGTGTCAGTCGTAAAAAACGGATTGCCTGTTCCCGAAGCGAATATGACTATTCTTCCCTTTTCAAGATGACGTATGGCTTTTCTCTTGATAAAGGGTTCGGCGACCTGCTTTATTTCAAGTGCGGTCTGTACACGTGTTGAAAGTCCTTTCCTTTCAAGAAAATCCTGCAGGGCAAGCGCGTTTATCACGGTTGCGAGCATTCCCATATAGTCGGCGGTGGAACGATCCATTCCTTTTGAAGAACTGGAAACGCCCCTGAAGATATTTCCTCCGCCTATGACTATGGCGATTTCTACTCCGAGGGAGTGAATGTTCTTTATTTCCTCGGAAACATATTCAATTACGTCGGAACTTATACCAAACTGGTCGGGACCCTGAAGAGCTTCTCCGCTGAGTTTCAGCAACACTCTCCTGTATTTCGGGATGGTTTTCTCAGAGGATCCCATTGTCCGGTTTTTTCATTCGCCCAGCTGGTATCTTACGAATCTTTTTACGACTATATTCTCGCCGATCTTGGCTATCAGGTTGCTTACAAGGTCCGTGACTTTCATCTTGGGATCTCTTATGTAGGGTTGCTCAAGAAGGCATATTTCCTCAAAGAACTTGTTTATTCTTCCGGCAACCATTTTTTCCGCTATGTTCTCGGGTTTCCCCGATTCCATAGCTTCTGCCTTGAGAATCCGTCTTTCCTTTTCTATTTCTTCTTCCGAGACCTCTTCTTTTCTTACATAAATCGGATTGTTCGCTGCTATCTGCATCGCGACTTCCCTGCACAGATTCTGAAACTCGTCGTTTCTGGCCACAAAATCCGTCTCGCAGTTAACCTCAAGCATTACACCGATCTTGCCACCCGCGTGAACGTATGAAGAAATGATTCCCTGGTCGGTTTTTCTGGTAGTTTTTTTAGAAGCTTTTGCGACGCCCTTTATTCTCAGCACCTCAGAGGCTTTCTCAAAATCCCCGTCGGTTTCCACAAGCGCATTTTTACAGTCAATAAAAGGAGCTCCTGTCTTATCTCTTAACTCCTTTACCATTGTTGCTTTGATTTCGGCCATTTTTAATCCTCTTTTTTGTCTTCTGTATTCTCCGATATGTCTTTTTGTGCCCGAGCGTCTTCACTTTGCGAAGATTCGGAGATTGCTACGGAAACGAAGGTTTCCTCATTGTCCTCGGACTCAGCTTCCTTGAAAACAAACACCTTTCTTTCTACCACTACGCCATCAAGACTGTCTTTCTTCCCTTCTTCAACCTCTCCGCTCACCAGTTTTTCCTGATACATGTGATTTCCTTCAATGCAGGCGTTCGCTATTTTTGAAGCGAACAGCTTTATCGCCCTTATGGCGTCGTCATTGCTCGGAATCGGATAATCCGCATTTGCAGGGTCGCAGTTAGTGTCCACGATTGCTATAACCGGTATCGAGAGGTTTCTCGCTTCTTTTATGGCTATGTGCTCTTTTTTCGTGTCTACGACGAAAATGGCGTCGGGAGTGCGCCTCATGCTTACGATTCCGCCCAGAAGTCCCTCAAGCTTTACTATCTCTCTTCTGAGGTTTTTTGCTTCCCTTTTCGGGAGCATCTCCATCTGACCGTCTTCTTCAAGTTTTTTAAGTTCCAGCAGGTAATCAACCCTCGAACGTATCGTGTTGAAATTGGTAAGAGTTCCCCCAAGCCAACGCGTGTTTATATAGGGCATGTTGCATCGGAGCGATTCTTCCTCGATTATTCCCCGTGCCTGTTTTTTGGTTCCTATCAGCAAGACGGTTCCTCCTTCCGCGACTATGTTTTTCACGAAATTATTCGCCCTGCTATAAAGCGTGACGGTCTGCTGAAGGTCGATTATGTGAATGCCGTTTCTTGCTCCGAAGATGAAGGATTTCATTTTCGGATTCCAGTGACTTTTCTGGTGTCCGAAATGCACTCCCGCTTCAAGAAGGCTTTTCATACTGAGTTTTTCGCTAGGTATAGCTTCTTCTGTCATTAAATATCCTCCAAATCCCTTTTGCAAATCAGGTTTTAATACCAGAAAAACAATTATTAATCAAGTTATAAGGTATCATAATTCCGTAATCAGAAGTGGACCCCAAAAATCAGACAGCATCTTAAGTGTATTTCCTTGGTATTCTAAAAGAGTATACAGGAGGTACATAATGAAGAGTAAAAGACGTAATCATTCACCGCAGTTCAAGGCAAAGGTAGCGTTTTTGGCGGTAAAAGGAGACAAGACAGTAGCGGAGCTTGCCCGGCAGTTTGAGGTTCATCCCAATCAGATAAGCATGTGGAAGAAGAAGCAGCTCGGCAACGCCGCGGACAAAGTGTTCGGCCAGGGGGCGGGCAGCAAGGCGGCGGGCGAGAGCAAGTACGTAAACCAGCTTGAATCCAAGGTGGGCCAGCTGACGCTGGAGAACGATTTTTTATCAAAGGCGCTCGGTCGGCAGCGGCGCAAGAAGTTGGTAGTGCGCGGCCGGGCACTTTCTTTGGTAAGGCAGTGCAAACTGCTGGATATAAATCGCTCAAATATTTACTACAAACCTGTGGGGGTATCCCCGCAGGACGAAGAGATTATGAAGAAGATTGACAGGATCTACATTAAGTATCCGTTTAAGGGTTCAAGAAGGATGGTGTACGCCCTTAAGGCACAGGGCGTACAGGTGGGCAGAAAGCGTGTTATGAGGCTTATGGGGATACGAGGGCTTGCTCCCGGCCCCCAGACTACAAAGAAAGGGGGAGCAGAGCACAGGATATACCCGTATCTGCTGCGGGGGAAGACTGTAGAGCTTCCCGGGCAGGTATGGGCGGCAGACATAACGTATATAGAGATGAGCAGGGGTTTTGTGTATCTGTGTGCGGTAATGGACTGGCACTCGCGCAAGGTTCTTAGCTGGAGAGTGTCTAACACAATGGACAGCAGTTTTTGCGTGGAGGCTCTGGAAGAAGCGCTTTACAAGTATGATAAGCCCGAGATATTCAACACCGATCAAGGAAGTCAGTTCACAAGTGAAGAGTTTACGGGAGTTCTTAAAGACAGAGATATAAAGATAAGCATGGACGGCAAGGGAAGCTGGAGAGACAATGTTTTTGTGGAGAGGCTTTGGAGAAGTGTTAAGTACGAGGAAGTGTATCTGATGGCATATGAATCCGTTGCCTCGGCAAAGGCAGGTATAGGGAAGTGGATAGATTTTTACAATGAAAAAAGACCACATCAGGGGCTTGGAATGAAAACACCGGATGAGGTTTACTATGGTCTTGGGACAGCACAGAAGAATGTGGCTTGAAGCAATGAGACAAACAGAGCAGAGAGTTTATGGTTTTGGGAGTCTTAAAGATGGTTATGCGTTGGTGGGAATACACTTAAGAAAACAAAAATGCTGTCTAAAAAAGGGGACCACCTCTATCACCGATTCCAGAACAGGAATAAAGACAAGATGAAATACCTTTTGATAGCAAACCCTAACGCGGGTAGAAAAGCAATTAGCGCAACACTTGAGCAGGTCCGCAGCGCATTTGAAGCAAAACAAATTATTCATGAGATTAGATTTACTCAGTTCCCGGGGCACGCTGCGAAACTCGCCGCAGAAGGGCTTCGCGAAGGCTTTACCCATATGATTTCTCTTGGAGGAGACGGTACGTCAAGCGAAATTGTAAGTTCAATTCACGGAACCGAAGTCGTTTTGGGAATTGTTCCGGGCGGCAGTGGAAACGATTTTTCGAAGGCAGCCGCTATTCCGCTTGATACGCAGGCGGCGGTCAACAATATTTTCTCTGGCCGAACGAGAAAAGCTGATATCGCCTTTGTTGACGAAAAATGCTTTATAAACGGTTTCGGGGTAGGGATGGACGGGGCTGTGGCGCATGATTTCGGGGATCTGAGTCTCAGGCGCTTAGGTTCCTTCGGTTATATTGCCGGAGCGGTGATCGAAGCGTTTCGGTTCAGGGGGTTCTTCTCCGAGATGGACGTAGAAGTCAGCTCCCCGGGCGAAAAACTGCTTCTCTTTGGCGCTTCAAACGGCCCTTTTCAGGGTGGAAAGTTCAACCTGGCTCCAGGGGCTGACATATTCGACGGATACCTCGACATCCATATAATAAGCGATATGAGTTCTGTGGGAAGGCTCTTTAAGATACAAAAGGTGCTTGAGGGTCGCCACGAAGGACTTGGAGAGGTCAGTATCGTAAGGACAAAACAGTTGCGGTTTAAAACCTTTACAGATCTTCCGGCTCACATGGACGGGGAGACATTCACTCTTTGTTCCGGAGAGCACTCTATACGGATTGGAGAGCAGGGTGTAAATGTTATAGTCCCCCCGGAGTAGTCCGAACGTCCCGGGGAACTGCTTGTCGGCACTTTAAGGACAGAATCAATGAGAAAAATAAGAAGCATTGTGGCGATAGTAGCTTCCTCCATGTTTACGGCATTTTGGGGCAGTGTGGGAGTTGTGGTATCGCTTCTTGACGTAAGGAATCTCATAAAGTTATCCGTGCGGCCCTGGGGTAAAATGCTTCTCTGGGCCTGCGGAGTGCGGCTTGACGTAGAGGGAACCGAAAATTTCCCCGAACCCCCTTTCATGGTGATGTTCAACCACCAGAGTTCGCTCGATATACCCGTTTTTTCCGCAGTTCTTCCTTTTGAGTGGAGGGCGGTTATGAAGAATGAAGTTGCCTCGGTTCCTTTTATCGGATGGGTGTGCGTGCTTAGTGGACAGTATTTTGTTGCCAGAGACGGTTCGGTTGGAGATACGAATAAAGTCCGGGAGATCGTGAGGAAAATAAGAAGCGGGCCTTCGGTGATTATTGCCCCTGAGGGTACAAGAAGTAATGATGGAGAACTTCTTCCTTTTAAGCAGGGCGGTTTTTTTATTGCGTCCCTCTCAAGGGTGCCGGTTGTGCCGATGATAATATGGGGAGGAAAGGATGTAAGAAAAAAGGGTTCCTACCAACTTAATACCGGCAGGGACATTATAGTCAGAATCCTCCCTCCCGTAGACACCGCAAGCTTTCCAAAGGGGAAAGAAGGCGGTGAGAGGCTTCAAAGCGTCATCCGCCAAGAGATGCTTGGTGAAATTGAAAAAATCCGTAGCAAGCGTTAAACTCTAGCTTGCCGGGCTTGGTTGAAACTTTCATTTGCTCTGTTTTTTGTCCCTGTGCCTTTACTCTTGATGCGGATTGTATGAGGTTGCCTTTCTTATGAACGATCACCACGGGATTGCGGATTTAGGTCTGCAAACCATAGCGGCACTTACCGGAATGCCGAAGATAAAGAATTTGGTTAATCCCAAGGATCCGACCGAGATGTCCGAGCGGGTCATCGTAACCTTCAAGCCACTTCCGAAGAATTACCCTTACACCGAGATAAGCGCATACAGGGAGCGACTTAAGAACTCGCTTCTGAGCAACGGGGTCAGCGTAATTTCTTGGGAAGACGCGACGACCCAGGACATGTCTTACGGGTTGTTTTCGAGGTTTATGGGACTCAGGTCGGTGAGGAGAAAAGTAAACGCCGTAATAGATGTTAAAAAGAAGCTTTCTCCGCTCAGATGGTTTCTGAGCAAAGTGGCCGAGAACATTTACAGGTTTGTCAGAAAAGACAGCCTTTCGGTCAGCGCCATACTGAAGATAAGCG
The DNA here is from genome assembly GCA_965200595.1 of Thermodesulfobacteriota bacterium. Taxonomy (GTDB): domain Bacteria; phylum Desulfobacterota_D; class UBA1144; order Nemesobacterales; family Nemesobacteraceae; genus Nemesobacter. The sequence continues at coordinate 488,693 of CBDAUE010000005.1, forward strand.
GCTGGGCGGACAATTTCACCGTCGGCTATCTCCAGGATCCCTATAACACTCAGGTTATCACGATAATTCACATTGATCCGGAATTTGAGAGCGAGGATACGACCTATGAGAGAAAAATCTCCCTAGGCCTCAAAAATCTTGTAAACAATATGTCGGAGATTGTTATAGGGGTTTCGCACAGGAATTTTGCGATAATAAACATGAATCTCTCCGATTCCATATATACCCATAATCAGCTTGATGATTTTGTACTCTATTCGCTTATTCCGAAGATATACGCCCCTATAAAACCACCTGTTCTTACGCGTTTCTCCGTAAGCGAGTACGAACCGAAGGAATTTGAATACGCACAGAAACTGTCTGCGCTGGGCGCAGATCTCAAAAGCACCGAACTGTTTCCCGCCGGGTCAAAATTTGTAGATGCGATAAAACGCCTGTCGCACAGGGATGTGGCGAACAAAATACTTGACGGAAGAACCGGAGTTTCGTACGGCTTCATAGCGCTTGCCGAGCCTCCGGGATACGACGGAGATAAATACATTGATGAGAACATGTGGGACTCACTGCAGGAAATTGCAGGTTACAATCCCGATGAAGTAAAGGCTGCGTCAAACGACAGGTGGTATGTTAAAACCCTTCTCCGTGGCGAGACGGTGTATCAGCAGGTTCCGGACATATGGATTGTCACTTCAAGGTCTGGGTGCGATAAAACAAACCTGAATCCGGATTCGGATATAGTCAGAATTGGTCTTGTTAAGGGAAAGCTTCATCTTCAGATACCGGCAGGAGTTGATTTGGGAAGAAAAGACATAAGGCCGTCTTTTGATACTTACGTTATACTTTCCCAGGCACTTTCCTCCGCTCTTTATGCTCCTTCTATGATTGAGAATGAAATGTCCATTCTCCATTTTCACGGTTATCCTGACCCGTGCTGGTTCGGCGTGAGCGAATACCACGCCGGAGCCCGGAATCCCTCTCTTCCCTGCGGCACGGTGGAAGCGGCTCTTCTCAACTATTCTGCCGTTTACGAAACTGCAGCCAGAGATGGAGCCGACATAAAGCTTCTGTGCCTTGTCGAGTCAGACCACGGAGTTAATGTTCTCGGGCCTGACAGAGAATATCTCGTCCAAAGGCTTCTTGCCGGTTCAAGCGGGGGTCATATACTCCTTGGCGGGAAATATCTTCCAATGCTTAAGAAGCAAAGCGTCGCACTGCAGTAGCTAAAAGCGCAGATGAAGGAAATAGGTTCCGAACATAGTTCGATAGGGTGGATAGGAACAGGGATCATGGGCGAGCCCATGTGCAGACACCTAATCCGTGCCGGACACCGTGTTTTTGTTTTTAACAGAACAAGGGAAAAGGCCAAACAACTGCTGGGTTTGGGTGCCACCTGGTGTGATTCTCCCGCCGAGGTTGTCCGCCAGGCAGATGTTGTCTTTACCATTGTCGGTTACCCGGATGATGTAAGAGAAGTATATTTCGGTCGCAACGGCCTTCTGATCGAGCCTGCATCTGATCGCATTTTTGTTGATATGACCACGACTGAACCGACTCTTGCAGTACAGATATACGAAAAGGCGTCAGGATTCGGCTGTGCTTCCCTAGGAGTCTGTCGCTCTTAGCGAACAATTGAGGGGAAATCCAACTGATTCAGAGCTGGTGAAAGTCATATCGGCAAAAATCCTTGATTTTGGAGGTTCAGCTAAGCTTCGGGGAGCTGTTTTTATCTCAAATCCCCAATATTCTCTGCTCTCTCACCTCTTTGTCAGCCCTTCAACGCATACATTCTCTTCAGGTTGTACCCTATGCACACAAGATTCCACTCTCCGCGCACAGCTTCAAGCCCCCGCACCATAAACTGCCGGAATCCCATCACCTGCTTCATTATTCCGAACACAGGCTCTATCGTTGACTTGCGTTTTGAGTACATCTTTTTGCCTGCGGATGTTCCAAGCCTCCTCTGCATGTCTTCAACCGGTGTTGCCGGCTCTTTCTCCTCCTCATTGCACTGTGCGAATCTCTCCAAAACGGTCTGTTGTGCTTCTCCCTGCGTTTGGATATATAAGGCTTTATCCCCGCCCTGTCACATAAGTTAACGTTGCTTGCACTGTAATATCCGCTGTCGGCAAGCAGATTCTCAGCCTTGCCAAGCCTCTGCTCATTCTCCTTTAACTGCTCAAGCACGGGCTCTATCTCACGCTTGTCGTTTGTGTTCTGCGTTACATGCCTGGTCACTATAAGTCTGCTCTCCACATCCACTGCACCCTGAGCGTTGTATGCCTGCTCAAATCCCCCTCCCGAAGGCATTATCCGCGAATCTCCGTCCACAAGATTCACCTGATCCTTATCCCTCGGTCTGCTCCCTCCTGCCTTCTTCCCGCTTTGCTTCTCATACTGTTCCCGCTTCTCTACCTTCTCCCCGTACACTTCTGACTCCCGCTCATACCTGTGCTTTGCCCGCTCCTGTATCTCACGCTTCGCTTCCCGTCTCTGAAGTTCTTCGGGAACATTCATATCCTCTGGCAGTTTAGAGTTGTCAGCCTCCCGTGCAAGTCTCATCAGTTCCGTCAGCCTTCTCAGATCCAGCTGCTCAACTATCTCCACCACAAACCGGGCAAGATGGTCTTCGGGCAGATACTCTTCTATTGTAGGCGGAAACATCTGCGGCGTCTTGCGGTCTGCTGATACAAACCTCCGTCTCATTGTCTTCTCCTTCTCAGACATCTTGATACCGTTATTTTGACATTAAATGACCGCTAAAGTCCGACAGACTCCTAGGTTCCATTTGGTTTCCCCTTGGAAGATGAACTCCACCTGCTGGTAGCGGGGGGATTCGGGGTTTGTGCCCCAAGC
>CBDAUE010000006.1:0-13448 GCA_965200595.1 Thermodesulfobacteriota bacterium
AAAAATCCAATTAATCGCGTTCTCATTAGTGTCTATCTTCCAGTGATTTCTGGTGCTTTACGCATTAAGGGTCTGATTCTCTTGTCAGCTTTTCTGCTTATGGGTGCCACTATGTACCCGTATATCAAACTGGGCGCTGAGTTCATGCCACCCCTGGACGAAGGGGACTTGCTTTACATGCCTACAACAGACCCTGGAATTAGTATTGCCAAGGCGAAAGAGATTCTCCAGCAGACAGATAGAATCATTGCATCTTTCCCTGAGGTGGAGCATGTTTTCGGGAAGGTGGGCCGTGCCGAAACAGCAACAGACCCTGCCCCATTGTCCATGATAGAAACAACCATTGCCCTCAAGCCACAGAATGAGTGGAGGGAAGGCATGACGATGGACAGACTTGTTCAGGAGATGGATGAGGCCGTCAGTTTTCCCGGATTATCGAATGCGTGGACCATGCCCATTAAAACCCGCATCGACATGCTATCTACGGGAATCAAGACTCCTGTAGGGATTAAAATCATGGGCCCTGACTTGAATGTACTTTCGGACCTGGGGGAAGAAATTGCTGCCGTTGTTCGAACTGTTCCAGGGACATCCAGTGCTTATTCTGACAAAACAGTGGGTGGAAACTATCTTGACTACAAGGTTCGTCGCCTTGAAGCCGCTCGTTACGGACTCACCGTCGGTGATATTCAGGATGTTATTACCTCTGCCATAGGCGGTGTCAACGTAACGCAGACCGTTGAGGGACTGGAACGCTACCCCGTAAATATTCGATACAGTCGTGAGCTCAGGGATAATCTTCCAGCTTTACGTCGAGTGTTAATCCCGACCCCATCGGGAGTACAGATTCCTTTAAGCTACGTGGCAGACTTCGGGATTGTTAAAGATGCCCCTGTCATCAAAAGTGAAAACGCACGTACGACATCATGGGTACACGTCGATATCCGTGACATCGATCTTGGTACGTACGTACATAATGCTCAGGCCACCGTTGAGGAGGAGGTAAGTCTGCCTGAAGGCTACAGCCTGGTCTGGAGCGGCCAGTTTGAGCACATGGAGCGGTCACGAGATCGCTTACGGATCGTCATTCCTCTCACCTTGATAATCATCTTTCTGTTGCTTTTTCTGAATTTCAAGAATGTAACGGAGAGCCTTATCGTGATGCTGTCCTTACCCTTTTCGGTAATCGGGGGCATTTGGTTGATTTATCTCCTCGATTACGACGTCAGCATCGCTGTATTCATTGGCTTTCTCGCTCTTGCAGGTGTTGCAGTAGAAATAGCACTTATCATGCTTACGTACCTGGATCAGGAATACAACAGCAGAGTGGCCAAGGGGGAAATGACCGGCTTGTCTGACCTTCGGGAAGTAGTAATCATGGGGACATCCCAGCGGCTCCGCCCTATTGTGATGACGGTCACCACGGTGATCGTGGGGCTCTTGCCAATTATGTGGGGCTCAGGCACGGGCATTCAGGTCATGAAGCGGATCGCAGCACCCATGGTTGGCGGGATGATTTCCACCACGATTTTATCTCTTCTGGTTATTCCAGCGATTTATTTTCTGTGGAGAAGCATAGAGGTTAGGAGAAAAAACAGAGAGGTGATTTCAGCTTAGTGCTCTCTACTCCCCCTTACTACTGTTTGAATTTGCTTCTCCCAGTATGGACTCTTCTCGGGAATAATCATTGCTTCGAATTATGCTGCCTTGACCGCCCTTCTTGATCCTTAGTGCTCTTTGGGTGCTCCTAATCTTCATCTCATGAAGTATTATTTCGATTCAACAGCAGTCGTATGTTGCTCCAGTTTATCGTCTAATCCTTCTGTATCTCCTATTTATCCAGTTTACAGTTTTAGTTGATCCTGCACTTTTTCCAATTCAGTCACACAGATAATTACGTCCGATACTGAAATCGTCGGGCTCTACTCATAGACAGTCCCGTACATATTCTTTCCTGCATTGTGGATAGATAACAATTATGGCTTTTGATCTCACCGGCATTTCGAATGAGAACGAGTTCTACTCAGACCATTATCTGAGGGAGATTCTCCACAAGAAGGACCTGAAGGACTGGGTAAAGGCCACCCGTGAGAAGGATCGTGATGCGCCCCGCTGGGAGTCCCTCCGCCGCTTTGGCCCCATCTTCCTCCAGCAGGGCCTGCGCTATGCCGACGATCCTTCCCTCCGCATCCAGCGGCAGGTTCTGCACCAGATGCTGGGCATTCTGGGCTATGATTTTGACCCCCATACCCTGGAGCTTAAAGAGGGCCCGGTGCCGTCTCTCAGCACCGTTACCGATCAGTACCACACCCATGTCCAGGTCATCGAGGCCTTCGATAGCAAGCGCTCCGGCTTCGAGCTCCTTCAGTTAACCGTCGATCCCTTGCAGGTTAACCGCACCCCCTCCGAAGAGCATAGCCTCGAGAAACTCGTCAAGTCGATCTTCTTTGGGGAAGACCCTCCCCGCTGGATCCTGGTCACCGCCCTCCGCACATGGATGCTTTTCGAACGGGGCAAGTGGTCGGGACGACGCTCCCTCCGATTCGACTGGCGAAGACTCTACAACCGTCGCACCCCGCTTTCCACTTTCCAGTTCCTCTGCATGCTGCTCAGCCGGGACAGCCTCTGCCCCGGTGGGGGACAGTCCCCCGTGCTGGATGCGATCGATGAACAGTCCCGCGCCCATGCCCAGGGCGTCTCCGGAAGTTTAAAGTATGCCCTCCGCGAAGCCGTAGAGCTTCTCGGCAATGAGTACCTCTACCAGACGGGGAACACCGAGGTCGAACCTGAGGTGCTGACCCTGGAGTGTCTGCGCTACATGTACCGGGTGCTGTTTCTCTTCACCGTAGAAGCCCGCCGTGAGCTGGGCTACCTGCCCATGAATGCCAAAGTGTACCGCGAAGGGTACAGCATGGAGCAGCTGCGGGAGCTGGAGATGGTGGCCCTGACCGAAGAGAACAGCGGCGATGGCTACTTCTTTCATGAATCGATCCAGATGCTCTTTGCCCTGGTCTATGAAGGCCGCACCGAAGCGCGTCAGGTGGCGCTCAGTCACAGCAACTTTGATACGTTCTCCATTGCGCCGCTCCGGTGTGATCTTTTCGATCCGGAGAAGACGCCGCTTCTGGGTCGTGTGCGTATCCGTAACCGGGTATGGCAGCCCATCATTCGGGGGATGTCCTTGGGGCATGCGGAGGGTAAGGGCCGAAGGGGCCGGGTGTCCTATGCCCAGTTGGGGGTGAACCATCTGGGGGCGGTCTATGAAGCGCTATTGAGCTACCGCGGCTTCATTGCTTCGGAAGACCGCTATGAGGTGAAGAAGAAGGGGACGAAGCCGGACAAGCTGGACCCGGCCTATTTCGTGAACCGTGCAGCCCTGGAGGCGAGTTACGGTGAAGCGGAGCGGATCCATGATAGGCAGGGCCGACTGGTGTGGTACCCCAAAGGCACGTTCATCTACCGCTTGACGGGACGGGCGCGGGAGGAGTCGGCTTCGTTCTATACGCCGGAGAGTCTGACGCAGTGTGTGGTGAAGTATGCTTTGGAGGAGGTGCTGGTGGGGAAGAGCGCCGATGAGCTTCTGGGGATCACGGTATGTGAGCCGGCGATGGGCTCTGCGGCCTTTTTGAATGAGGCGGTGTCGCAGCTGGCGGAGGCGTATATGGAGCAGAAGACCCGGGAGCGGGGCGAGACGCTTTCGGTGGATGAATATGCCGAAGCATTGCAGCGGGTGAAGCTGCATCTGGCGGACAACAACGTGTATGGGGTAGACCTGAACCCTGTGGCGGTGGAGCTGGGGGGCGTGTCGTTATGGCTGAACACGCTAGTGCCGGGCGGCTTTGTGCCATGGTTTGGGAATCAGCTGAAGTGTGGCAACTCACTGGTAGGGGCATGGCGAAGGGTCTATACCAGCGCCCAGACCCGAGCCGGCAAGTGGTGGACCAGGGCCCCCCAGGATACAGGATGGGGATCCGGCACAAGAGCCTCCAACACCATCTACCACTTCCTTCTGGGAGACCCCGGGATGGTGGACTATGGAGGCAACAAGGTCATCAGGCAGATTGCTGCTCAGGAGCTGGATCGTTTCAAGAAGTGGAAGCAGCACTTTACCGCGCGGCTCAGTGCTGGGGAGTTTGCGGTACTGGCCAGATGCTCTGAGATAATAGACCGGCTATGGGCGGAGCATGTCGCGGTGCTGAGAGCATTGGAGGAGGCAACCACGGATCCTTTCCCCATCTATCCGGAAGAAGGAGCTGGGACCCAGGCAAGGACCAGCACCAGGGTCAAGGATGAGCAGATGACGCGTGTCCTGATGGGCGGCGCAGGGCAGAATGCCAGTGCCTACTACCGCTTGAAGATGGTCATGGACTACTGGTGTGCGCTATGGTACTGGCCGATAGACAAAGCAGCGCTGCTTCCGACCAGACAGCAGTATCTCAGTGACCTGCGTCTGATGCTGGCGGGGAGGGAGGAAGTACTGCAGACCAGCGTGGCCGAGGTCACCGAAGATGTCCGGGATGAGATTGGAGAGATCGACCTGGTCACGCTCACACAAACACATCCTCGTTTAAGCATTGTATCGGAGCTCTCCCAGCGTCATCGTTTTCATCACTGGCAGTTGGAGTATGCGGACCAGTTTGCAGACAAGGGCGGCTTTGATGTGGTGCTGGGGAACCCGCCCTGGAAACTACTGGGCTGGGTGGAGCAAAACATCATTGCGGACACAAATCCACGCTTTGCTCTTCAGCGATTCAGTGCTACCAAAACGGCCGTGCTTCGGAAGGAGTGGCTGACCAGAAAAGAAAACAAAACGAGATACCTGCAAGAATATGCGGCATCGTCTGCGGAAAAGGCTTTCCTGAATGGTAATGCCCCAATCTTGGAAGGGCAAAAGGCAAACCAGTATAAATCATTCCTGGTGAGGGCTTGGGAGCTATCATCCGGATCGGTCGGGCTGCTGCACCCCAATGGCGTATTTGATGATCCGCGAGGAGCAAGGCTGAGAGCAGCGCTCTACCCAAGACTGAGACAACACTTCAGATTTACCAATGCCCTGAAGCTTTTTCCTGAAAAAACCGATAGACTTGCCTTCAGCGTCAATGTATATGGACTGCCAAGATACCCTGTTGCGTTTGACACGATTTCCTATTTGAAGCACCCGGCCACGGTCGAGGCCTCCATGAAGCATGCCGGGTTTGGCCCGGTGCCTGGCATCAAGACGGTCGATAACAAATGGGATCATTCCGGACATAAGGACCGCATTATCCGGGGCGATGATGAATCGTTGGCCCTTTATGCAAAGCTCTATGATGCGCCGGGGACTCCGTGGGAGGAGGCACAACTACCCGAGATTCACTCCCAGCCTATCCTGAGAATCCTGCGGAAGATCAAAGATGCAGAGCGCCTGGGGAGTCTAGGAGATAAGGTTAAAGCTTCGGTAATGTGGGATGAAACCAAGACTCAGAAAGATGGAATTCTGATCAGAGACACACAATTTGTCAATTCTGCCAGAAACTGGATACTATCAGGTCCCCACTTCTTCGTGGGCAATCCCTTCTTCAAAACGCCTAATGAAGGATGCAAAACAAACGCTGATTACTCGCGGCTGGACCTGACCCAGTTACCAAGCGACTACCACCCCCGATCGAATTACGTCATAGCGTGCAGCGAAGAGAAGTATGATCGACTGATCCCAACTACCCCGTGGGGAGCGAAGCATTCAGCAGATTATCGCATCGCGTGCAGAAGGATGCTTAGCCTCAGCGGTGAGCGTACCCTGATTCCGATGGTCATTCCACCAATGACGGCCCACATTCATCCCGTAATCTCATTTGCATTCAGAACCCGCAGAGATCTTATGCGAACTCTTCAAGGATGGTTGACGATCATTGCTGATGGTTTTCTCAAGACCACTGGTAGAAGTGATCTGACGAGCCGACCTGCTGAGCTCCTGCCACTTCCACCTTTCAATTCTAGCGCCGCGGCTCGGGCACTTGGACTGACATGCCTGACCGCTAATTACGAGAAGCTGTGGGACGAATTTAATACCAGCCAAACGATCTTTCCCTGGAGCAAATCTGATCCGCGATTAGCACCTCACTATTTCGATCGTTTCAAGAGCCCCTGGAACCACCATAGTGCGTTGCGTACCGATTTTGAAAGAAGACAGGCACAACTTGAGCTCGATGTCCTCTGCGCCCAAGCCTTGGGGGTAACCCTCGAGGATCTCTGTGCCCTCTATCGTATCCAGTTTCCCGTCCTTCGCATGTATGAAAACGACACCTGGTACGACCAGAAGGGACGCATCATCTTCTCAAGTAAGAAAGGAGAAGGACCCTTGCCCCGAAAGAAAAAAGCCAAACTCAAAGCTTTTGGCATCAAGGGAAAAAGCAGCGGAATAGCGTTAGGATGGGAAGATGTCAAAAACATGAAAGAAGGAATCGTCACGTACACCTTCATGGATGACACGCTCCCTGGCAGTCCCGTCAATCGAACGATTGAATTCCACGCCCCGTTTGATAAGTGTGATCGTGAAGCTGACTACAAAGAAGCATGGAGTTTCTTTGACCAGTGCGAGGCACTCTAAAATAACCTATCTACTTTCAGTACTTTAGTCTAATTCAGCAAAAGATGCTACTTAAGTAAAACTTTCCTTTTCAAAGACTAAGTTCGGGGAAAAGATTCGGGAAAGCTTCCGCCTATTCTACCGGCTGGGGAATCAACCCTACTCTCTTTTTGAGAATTGAGGTTACGGTTAATATTGAAACAATAGCCAAAACTGGAGTTGCGACAAGTAGCCACGTTGGTTCGATCGCGTTGGCAAAAAGCTCCAGAAGATCGGGGGTTTCACTTCTTACGGTTGCATCGGAGGAAACCGTACTTGACAAAAGTGGCAGGATTCCGGACGCTGTAACCAAAGCAATAAGAAACTTGGTGCCTTTACCCTTCCTGTCCATCAGGTAACAAAGAGAACCTCCCGCAAGAGATCCTCCTACTCCGGCAACAATGCTAATGACAATCCAGACAAATGAAACATCCCAAGCCTCAGACCGAAGCAATTGCTCAGCTCCAAACAGACTCCGTGCTCCGCGAATGCTATACCCGTAGGCAGAAAAGCCCACCAACGATGCGAAAATTGGTCGTATGTTCCGAAAGAGGAAACGTATGGGCCATGTTAACAGCTGCCAGATAAAAAACATGCCTACTCATCAAGGGCTGCTTCTCTATTTCGTGACGGGGTTGAAGGCCGTAGTCGCATGGCAATCAACACTCCAGAAACACCGAGAATAATGTTCACAAAGGGAAACCACGTTGGTTGTACAGCATTATTCATTGCCTCCTGACTCGTAGGGGACTCAATGGTTCTCACTAGCTCCGGGTCTGCAGAGTAGGATAGACCAAACACTACCAGCCCCAACACTACAACTACGCCAATCAGCAGCTTGCTTCCCATCCCCGTAGAATCAATCAATTGAGAAATCCATCCACCCAGAACGGCAGCACCGACTCCCACCACGATGCTGATTGACATCCATGTTGCCGAAGGCTCCCAGGAATCTGGCCTGAAAGATCCTTCCGCACCCAAGACAAGGTATACTAATGTAAAAGTGATCATTATAGCCCCAGCCATTGCTGTGTACCCAGCAAGCATGGCAAGAATCGAACGTAATATCGGTGGCATATCGTGGAAGTTAGATTATGATCTTTGATTATACGGCAAATCAAACATCCTTAAAGGAGCAATAGATTTACGGAGCGAATAAAAATTGTAGCGTCTCTTTGAATCTGGCCAGATATTTATCTGCATCCTAATCTCAGACAGAGATTCTGAATCTGATCAAGCACTTTCGCAGGTAAAGGTGATTGTCAATTTACATCGTTACGATGCAACATTCCCCTGAGGTACAATCAATTTACGAGAATGGAATTCCGAACAGCTTCTGATCACCCAGCTTTGATCACTCAACTATGATCATTATAACTGCAGACAGTGGCTATGAGCTTTGCGCTACAATCCCCCATTCCCTGAATCTATTCTTGAATAAACATGATCCTACCATTTCCGAAAGTCGGAATATCACTCAAGAAACTACCAAGGCTCTCAGATTCTGCAAGGAATATGATTTTTAAATACTGGGGGGCTCTTTTTCTCCAATATCTCCCCTGGTACTTCTCCTTGAAATAAGAAATGCTCCGATCACTACTTCGAGATATAGAAGAATGGCAAGAAATCCTACAGGTATGGAATGACTAAATGATACCAGGGCTACTAAAGTCAATCCAGTCAGAATTCCAACGACTGCATTGCCCTTGGCACACAACTTCACCGTAATGCAGTAACTGCGCCTCAGGAATGGAACCAGAGTCGGCGCATGTTCACTGCTGCAGAGGCTTCTATACTCCTCTTCGGTATCCACCATATATTCGATCAGTGAGCAAGCCAGTGCAATTACTGCCACCAGCCCAATTTGCCAACCCAAAGTAGACCAATCAACCAATCCATACTTGCCAAAAACACCCTGACCAAAAAGGTGAATGAGTGGGAAAAAGGTGCACAGACAAGCCAATAAGCCTACAAAAGCAAGCCAGCGCTTGATGATGAAAAACCCAACTCTCGTTCTAAAAATTTCCCTGCTCAACGTGGCCGTTTCTTCATTTAACGGAGACTCTCTCTCTGAAAAACATGTTCACTGACTCTGTTCTTCCTACTTAGCCGATATTATACATATCTATGCGATCATTAACATTTCATTCACGGCAGTTCGATCGGTTTTCACAGTAAATGTCTTTTTCTTAGCTATTGAGCCTGTCGTCCTCGGACAAAAACACTTCCTACCGAGACTCCAATTATTAAGAGCAGGATATTCACAAACGGATACCAACTGGGCCAGATGGAATTAGAGATCATTTCCTGCTTCGTGGGGGAAGAAATCGTCCGAAAAACCTTCTCTTCCTGATTTAAGGAAGAAAGCACCATCAAAATCCCTAAAACAACGATTGTCAGCACAAGGACTTTCACTCCCTTCCCAGAAGGATCAATTAGATTCGCCACCCATCCTCCATTTATTGCAGAAGCAATACCTAATGCAAGGCTGATTGAGACCCATTCAAGGGAATATTCCCACGATTCAGGATTGAGAGCTTTTTCGGGACCGAACCAACTGAGTAAAGCAGACATCGTAACTCCCATAGTCAGGCTCATTACTCCGAAACCAAGAACCGTGGCTGCAAACATCCGGAAATTTGAGCTCTTGATAGTCACCTCTTTCCTATCTATTCAATCTTTTGTTTTTGCTCTACATTTCTGGTTATTGCATTGGATGAATCGGGAAATTCAAGTCTGGACACTGTTTCGCATGACTCTAAGGGAAACTATCACTCTCAGTACATCATTCTTAGTGATCCAAACTACTTGGTCAGAGTACGTCCAATATCAGTCCAGTTATTGATAATTCCTATCCCCTCACAGGCGCCCCTTGCCAAAACAGGCAAGGAGGCCTCCTTTCTTATTGCCCTTCAGTTAGCAGCGGCTTACACCATTAGGGTGTGTTCAACCTGAAAAAAAACCTGGTCGTCGGCATATGCTCCCTTCTTTAATGAAACTCAGGGAAGAAAGCTTTGAACAGTAAATAATCAAGCCACAGACTCAGCCCCCAATAATAAAAAAACCTCATAGAACTAACACCTCAAAGTCATCCAAGTCGCTAGTCAATCATGATCAATAGTAGCAGGCACTGGAAGGAATACAGACCAGAAATGGGGGTGACGCTGTGATCCGTGATTTTATCACGAGGTTAATTCTGCAGCTCTAGTAGTGATTCGACCAACCCTCAAACGCGCTAAATTCAACTCCGAAAAGAGAATTAAGGAATAGAGCTGCTCCTACTAACAGCTGTTCACTCTAATACATTAAGCGATGAAGAATTCGCACCAAATTATTGCGACTGCACTATAGATAGTCTTCAGCATTATTACCGGACCTCTCCTTTTCGGACAGGTCCTGCCGGCGGGGGGGCATAATTTCTACCGTCACTTGAATCAGTCTCTGGGGTTGTTGGAGCCAAGACATCTGCTCCTGTTGGAGCATCCGAACCTTTTCTGCTCATTGCTCGTTCTCGGACGGTTATTATCCCCCCGTAGTATAGCAGCGATGCCAAGGCAGCGGACAGAAAAAAGTATCCAGGTTGTCCAACCCAAAGATTCTGATTATTAACCATTTATGGCTAGATCAATAACTAGAAAGCCAAAGATTGAGAAAACCACGATAGAAAAGGTCCACTTGAGAAGCTTTTGGTTTCTTTTACGGTGAATGAAGCTTTCGCATCCGTACTTAAATCGTTGGTCAGGCCGTAGAAGTAGGCAATTTAAATCCCAGGGCCAAGGACAATAACGCTAGGATAAAGTCTCCTAAATCATCGCCAAAATCACCGCAAATTAAGCTGACAGTGGATACAGAAAATCCCCAAACGAAAACAACAAGGATTAGAAGGACGAACCTTCGCCACAGAATGAGTAAACAAGATTTAATTTTAATCCAGCTTCCATCAGATACGCCACGTGTAATTTAACCCAGTAGCATGGACCGAAACTAATTCACTAAATCCCGCTACCAGTTTAGTTTCTGTATGTATTGACCACCCCTCTGCACCTTCCTCCTTCTCCCGAAAGACGACTCCATCAATTTTCCAGAAGGTGATGACAACTCTATATTTCCGAATAACCAGTCGAAAGTAAATGCACAGTAAACCCCAATAATTGATCAAATCACCAAGCCATTATTCCCCATCATAATACCCTTTATAATTTGGACTTAGAGCAGTGAAATAAAGTTGATTGAGGCGGTAATACTCGATGCTTGGGCAAAACTGACTTGGAAGTCCAACAGCTTTAGGCTTACCCTCAGTGTAAGTTCTCAATTTCCTTGGATAGAGCTTATTCAGCCCCACCATCAGCGTTAAAACTAGTGTTCTCAGAAATGGCCTTCCTATAGGGTGTGACTTGGCTTCTTCTCGGCAACCGATTCTCCCTTGGCACTGGAATCAGAGACCTTCACCTTCTTGGTAGCAGGGGCCAAGTTAACGAGTTTCTTGGTCCGGTTTCTGGCAATTTGGATGCTACCGAGTACACCACAATGGTGTGAGCTGCTGCGCCGATGGAAATGTCATCAACGATAATTTTTGTCGCCATCACCCCTTACAATGAGAGCCATCGCACCAACCAAAACCAAAATCGCAGCAAACCATCGAATGACATTTATGAACTCTCTGGCGATAATGGTGCTCTCCTCAGATGAATAGTACACACGCACCTATTACCCCATTCAAATACGAAACCATAATCCCCAGAGCAAAAACCAATACCGCCGCAGGAATATCGACTTGCTGACCCGTTGGAATAGGCAGAGAGTCCCGTCCCAACTGCTTAATCAGGACCAAAAGGCAACCCCACAGAAGCACATCAATGATGGGGCAATCCAGCGGAGGAAACTATAAAACCAGGGCTTCATTCTTCAAAATCCTTCAGGTCAAGTAACTCAACGTTCTATCCCAAATCTAACTTGAAAAACTGATAACTCTCTTAGCGAACCTTCCCTATCTACACAGACCCTATGTTCTCCATCACCTACACTTCAAAATGCAACTCCTTGGCATTCCGGCCCGTCAAAATAGAGCACAAGATCACTACGGATGGCCATCAGCCACTGATCAGGAGTTAGATGTTTACGCATACGCGCTGGTTCAAACCTTAACGCCAGAATACCATATGCCTTGACACACGATTTCTCCCCTTGGTTGATCCTTGAATAAAATCCATTCACATCAAGAATCCTCGCGAATCATCTTTCCTTGACAGTGTCAACTACAATCGACTAGTCCATCAATAAACTCAATACTCCCCTTTTCTTCTGTTTAAAACCAACATTAATCGAAACACAGTTTTCCACTTGTTATCAATAAGCAGGTGTGGTTAGGGATCGCCCGTTACGCGAGAGTCTTTTGCCTTCTGATTCTGAACTACGAAAAAGTTGTTGCTGGCGCTACCTATGAACTAATTCCGATAAATACCAATGGAACACCTGGATTACTACACCATCGTCGGAAATTATTCATCAGATCTCTCTGAGAGTGGGCGACTCCGGAGGACATTTCCAACTGCATTGTTTTCATAGGCAGAACTTCAATTCCTGCATCAATAATGTTGGATGCATAGAAGCAGAATGCTTTACGTACAGATCTTGAGCCACAAAAGAATACTCGCCGAATTTCCTACTACTGCGATGCGGTTTTTGACAAAATCAATCTGATTGTATGAAAGTATTGCACGTTGGCCTGATTTCTCAATAGCCCCTTTTGTTCAGCAGGATCCAACATGTACTTACCGCGCATTAATGCTCCGTCGGCGTCAAGTAGAATCACTCAGGCGTTCATTCCACCCTCGTGACTATAATTCACCGGAGGAGAAGCAACAATGAGCTTGAACATGCCGTCCTCCAAGCCCCGCATGCAATCCAGATTATCAGGCACTTCAAGAACCGCCTGAGACTACCCCACCCCAGCTTCCAACGGGTAAATCGGACTTTCCACTGGGAAAGTGACGATGGTCCATTCCATTCGGCGTGCTCCTTGCACTCCGAAGGCATCTCGAAAAGCATACCAGTCGCCTTATTCGCAGGCGAGGCTTTGGAAAGTAGACGTTCCGATCCCCGATTTTTTCTCGTCATGACTCAATCAATGGTAAAGGGTAAAGGAAGAACATCGTTAAATGTGCTGCTGACTGGCAGGATACCTTATCTCGGTAGCATTTTCCAAACCTTGTATATTCTCCGCGACAACCATTTGCATCAGTGGCATAAAACATGCTAACAATTACTTTGCGTAGTTAGTGGGCTCTTTTAACGATGCTTCCCAAGACCTGTGAATAGGCGCACAGAAGACTCGGTTCACCAACGCCCTGAAACTCTAATTCTGAACGTTTTTGGCTTACCTACTTCCACTCTGATTGGCTTCCGAATCGGTCATGGGACACAAGTTTTTTCTCCGTTAGCGCCTTGCTTCAGAAACCATCTGTGGATTCTTACTGCCTCAGACCCGCATATCAGATTAACTTTCTTCCAATCAGATAGCTACCCCACCGAATAGGCATCCATTGCGTCGAAAAGTTGTAGATTCTCTTGATTTTTCAGTTTGCTGTTAGCCTCCGCCCTTACTCTTCCATGAGATACCTGATCGTTTCAATCCTTTTCTGTGCAGCAACAAGTACGATCACCTCTGCACAATACGCCTTAATGTTTGGTGACGCTGTCGCGGTCAGTGGCGAGCAAATTCTCGTCGGTGAAGGGCGCAACCTACTGCTGCCGGGGAATGTTTTCGTTTATGACCGGGACGCCAATGGCATGTGGACCCAATCCGGGGTTCTTGAACCCGAGGTGGAAGAGGAAGCCGCATTAG
>CBDAUE010000007.1:0-51256 GCA_965200595.1 Thermodesulfobacteriota bacterium
CACTCGCGCAAGGTTCTTAGCTGGAGAGTGTCTAACACAATGGACAGCAGTTTTTGCGTGGAGGCTCTGGAAGAAGCGCTTTACAAGTATGATAAGCCCGAGATATTCAACACCGATCAAGGAAGTCAGTTCACAAGTGAAGAGTTTACGGGAGTTCTTAAAGACAGAGATATAAAGATAAGCATGGACGGCAAGGGAAGCTGGAGAGACAATGTTTTTGTGGAGAGGCTTTGGAGAAGTGTTAAGTACGAGGAAGTGTATCTGATGGCATATGAATCCGTTGCCTCGGCAAAGGCAGGTATAGGGAAGTGGATAGATTTTTACAATGAAAAAAGACCACATCAGGGGCTTGGAATGAAAACACCGGATGAGGTTTACTATGGTCTTGGGACAGCACAGAAGAATGTGGCTTGAAGCAATGAGACAAACAGAGCAGAGAGTTTATGGTTTTGGGAGTCTTAAAGATGGTTATGCGTTGGTGGGAATACACTTAAGAAAACAAAAATGCTGTCTAAAAAAGGGGACCACCTCTATAAGACTGGAATCTGCAGAGTCACACTTAAATTTCCAACCTTGTTGTCCAAGCCTGGTGATTTCATCATCAAGTTTTTCGGTCAGCAGGTCTTCACAGATACCGGGTACAGGTAAAAGTCTGGTTTTCATAAGCGTAAAGTAAGGAAAAAGAGTTAATATCTAATATCCAAGTTTCCTGAGCATATCATGCGCCGCGGACTGCTCTGACTGTCTTTTGCTCCTGCCGCTGCCCGTACCCGCCAAATCAGGGGAAATCCTAACCTCCACTGTGAAAGTCTTTTCATGAGGGAGACCTTCTTCGCTAAGAACCCTGTACTCGGGGATTTCTCCGAAAACTCTTTGGCAGAGTTCCTGAAGCCGGGTCTTGCTGTCGCGGGGAAAGTCACCTTCGGCAATAGAATCTCGAAACAGCCGAGACACCACCTCAAAAGTTTTCTCGTAGCCCGCATCAAGATACAGCGCCCCTATAAGCGCCTCAAAAGCATTTGCATTGTTTGACTCCCTTTTTCTGCCTCCGGTGCTTTCCTCACCCTTTCCAAGTTTTATCTGTTCTCCAAGGCCCAGCATCTTTGCGTAGTTCGCTAGATTTGCACCGCTTACCACCCGACTTTTGATCTTTGAGAGATCTCCTTCGGCGTGTAAAGGGTATTTTTCATAAAGCAGCACACTGATCACGCATCCCACAAGAGCGTCTCCGAGAAACTCCAGTCTCTCGTTGCTGGTACATGAAAACTCATTTGCATATGAACTGTGGGTAAGTGCAGTTTCAAGCAGAGAAAGATCTTTGAATTCATAGCCAAGTTTTCGGTTAGTCATTGAGAGAAAGTATCATTAACCACATTCAAAATCAACATCGCTACGGGAGTGATTAAATTTTAAGACATCATGCACAGCAAATGTGCATTACTCGGAAAAATCCTAAATGCCGCTTTGGCGGAAAACAGATCTTTTTACGAATAAAAATATAAATCGAACTGGATTCGAATTGTAAAAAATATTTAGTTATAAGAATTAGTTAGAGAACAAAAAACTTCCCCTTAGCAGAAGAAACGGTTATTTTATACCCCTGTTTTAACAAGCGATTCACCTAGAAATAAAAGAAATGGTATATTTTTTGATACTTTAACTGTAGTTGAATAACACGCGTAGGAGGATTTCACCACCATGAAGAAGATAGAGGCCATTATCAAACCGTTTAAGCTAGAGGATGTAAAGGAGGCTCTCAGGGAGATAGGAATTCAGGGTCTGACAGTTGTCGAAGTAAAGGGGTTCGGCCGTCAGAAAGGTCATACGGAACTTTACAGGGGCGCAGAATACGTCATCGATTTTCTCCCTAAAATAAAGCTGGAAATAGTGGTTTCCGACGATATGGTCTCCAAGGTAATCGAGACCATAAGGGAAAGCGCGAAGACCGGCAAGATAGGAGACGGAAAGATATTCCTCTTCCCGGCCGAAGACGTGATAAGAATTAGAACTGGAGAAAGAGGCGAGGATGCTATATAATTGATGCCCGTACCAAAGAGATTTTTCTTTGGAAACAATTGCATTTTAAGGAGGATTACCAATCATGGCTACCAAGTCGGATCAGCCCGCTTTTCCAAAGAAGCCGGCTGAAATAATAAAATTCATAAAAGATTACGAGATTGAGTTTGTTGATCTCAGGTTTCTTGATTTTATAGGAATGTGGCAGCACTTCACCGTGCCGGCGCAGGAAGTTGACAAGTCATTTTTTGAAAATGGCCTCGGTTTCGACGGTTCGAGCATCAGGGGCTGGCAGGCGATTAACGCAAGCGATATGCTCATTATGCCGGATCCCACCACCTGCAAAGTCGATCCTTTCATGCAGGCTCCGACCCTCGTTATAATATCCAACATCGAAGATCCCATAACAAGGGAACCCTACTCGAGAGACCCGAGAAACATAGCGAGGAAAGCTATTTCCTTCATGCAGGGCACAAAAGTCGCAGACACCGCCTATTTCGGTCCAGAGCTGGAATTCTTCATTCTTGACGATATCAGATACGGTCAGAGTCCGAACGCCGGATATTACTTCATAGATTCTGAAGAAGGAATCTGGAATTCCGGGGCCGAGGAACAGCCTAACCTCGGTCACAAACTCAGGCATAAGGAAGGCTATTTCCCAACTCCTCCTTCAGACAGCATGCACGATATACGTTCTGAGATGGTAAGCACGCTTCTGAGCCTCGGCATTGCCATTGAAGCCCATCACCATGAGGTTGCGACATCTGGACAGGCCGAGATTGACATGCGTTTCGCCCCGCTGATCGAAATGGGAGACAGCATGAAATGGTATAAATACGTTATAAAAAACGTTGCCCGTGAACACAACAAAACGGCCACTTTCATGCCGAAGCCCATCTTTGACGATAATGGTTCCGGAATGCATATTCATCAGTCCTTGTGGAAAAACGGGAAGCCTCTTTTCGCAGGAAAAGGGTACGCAGGGATGAGCGACCTTGCTATGCATTATGCGGGCGGAATACTGAAGCACGCAAGGGCAATATGCGCATTCAGCAATCCGATAACGAATTCATACAGAAGACTCGTTCCCGGGTTTGAGGCTCCTGTCAACCTCGCCTATTCTGCGAGGAACAGAAGCGCAGCGGTAAGAATTCCCATGTATTCTCCAAGCCCCAAAACAAAGAGAATAGAAACCAGATTCCCGGATCCTTCATGCAACGGTTACCTGACGTTTTCAGCTATGCTGATGGCCGGACTTGACGGAATTGAAAACAAAATCAAGCCGGGAGACCCGATGGACAAGGATATCTACGCACTGGGACCCGAGGAACTGAGCAATATTCCCTCTGTGCCGGGCTCACTTGAAGAGGCTATGAAAGCCCTTGAAGATGACCACGAGTTTCTGCTCAAGGGAGGAGTGTTCACAGAAGACGTGATTGAGACATGGATTGACTACAAAATGGAAAACGAGATCAACCCGATCAAGTTAAGACCCGTACCGTATGAATTCATGCTTTATTACGACGTATAAGCAGGAAACGAACTGATAAAAAAAAGGGGGGGTGTCTTTTTTTGGAAAAGACCCCCCTTTTTTTTATGTTCTGCCAAAGGGGGGAGTCGAACCCCCACGGGCGCAATGCCCACAGGATCCTGAATCCTGCGCGTCTGCCTATTCCGCCACTTCGGCTCTTATCTTTCCTTCCAGGATGCCACCGTCGGATACGAGTTTTTCTTTTTCAGGTCTTTACGGATAACGGCCTGGATCTGTCTTGTAACGGGAAGCCGCTCTCCCATTATGCCCGTGGAAACAGCGGTGTAAACATCACTTCTTCCGCCATTAAGAACCACTCCCGAAATACCGGAGCTTATCTTCACGGTGGAATCCACTTTTTTTAAGATTTTATTGGTTTCGCTCGAAGATATGACTTTCTTGGTGCTCCTCTGAGTGACTATCTCATCGGCCATTCTTTTTACCAAACTGTCTTTTATCTCACGGGGATCGTTCTGTCTCTCGTTCACCGACACTCCCGCGGCCTTGATGGTAGCCATTATCACCGTTTTTGAAGCGGTGCTGAAATTCACTTTCTTGTCTTTAGGGTAAACGGTGAGATAGTCTTTGACTTTGAAAAAGAAATCCTTATCCATCCCCTCAATCATCCTAATTTCCTCAACGCTGTCAAGCGGTCCGTCCTTAATATAATAAGGATTCTCAAGTCCTGCGTAATAGCTGCCGGCGGCTCCATCGGGGGACTGATCGTTTCCGCTGCCTGGCGCCGCCCCGTCAAGCCAGTTAATCAGGCTTGCCACGAAAAGATCGGCCTTTTCCGTTTCCACCCCGAGAAAACGGAAAAGCTCGTTCAGCTGTGTTCGGACCTGGAAATCCACCCGCCCCGATCTCTGGTCCACAAGAGCGTTGAGATTGACTTTGGATCTCTCGTCTACAACCTGAAGAGATATGCTGCCTTCTCCGATGGGAAAAGAGGTTATGGAAAGCTCCCAGCCGCTGGCACCGTTCTGCGACCTTATCGACCGCCCGAGCATTCCTTTCGGCAGGGGCAGATCCTCCGGCGTTTCCTTCCTCATCACCCCTCGCACGACTCTTATTCCCGATTTCGCGACATGCCTTGCCCTGATATCGCTTGAACTGTTCGCGGAAATTTCGTAACTAACACGAGTCGAGTATATGAAATCAATCACGATCGTGGAAAGTATAGCAATCGTTATAACGACGATAACAAGCACTATTCCTCCCTGGGCTGTTTTCGGATCTGCTCTGCGCATTCAGTCGGCCACCGGTATAGCAACAATCATGGAATAGACCTCCTCCTGTCCGTCGCTTCCCGAAAGAATGATCCGGACCTGAACCGCTTTGGGAAATCCGCGCATTACTGACGAATTCCACTCCCATGTCTTCTGCTCGTCAGCCGAGACCTGGGACCGTTCGGAAAGAAAATTCACTTTAAAACTCAGCACTCTTTCTGAAATCGGATACGCAGATCCTGCCTGATCGTTTCCAATCCAGTAATTATCTTTCCTCATAAGGGCATACATATTGTCGTCCTGATCACGGAGCGGAACCAGATAATAGGAAATCTCGCTCTGGCCGGACTGTGTGGAATAATGAGTGAGGTCCTTCGCAAAAGAGGTGAATATTATTCTGCTGTTATCCCCTTCAAGACTCCCGGTAAAGTAACTGTATGCGGAGGATGAGGGAGAAGAAACCTCGGAATTGATACTGCCTCTGGGAAAAGCATTCACCAGGTCGTGGCGCATCTTAAGCAGGATGGTATTTGCTTCCTGGGTCAGTTCGTTTTCCGTCTCCACCATGCGTTTGGCCTTTATAAGCTGGGAAAAGGAACTGTAGAGCATCGTGAGCACGACGACCGTTATGGCAACAGCTATAACAACCTCTATAAGGGTAAAACCGCTTTTATCATCCCGAATCGACGAAGTTAATTTCATAGCTCTCCTCCCCGTCATTCCAGGTGACAAGAACACTGACAATGCTCATTGTCACTTTAAGCTGGGATAAATTGTATGGGGAAACTGTGATATACCACTCAAAACCGGGATAATTCTCGAATTTTCCGCTTTTCTCCGAGTCTGCCGGAAGCCCTTGAGCGTCGATTCGTGAAGCTATGTCGTCAGCCAGGCTCGTGGCTATCATGTAATTGGTGGAATTCGTGGCAAGATTTATATTGTGACTTACGATGCCGAGGATTGACACCATCGTAAACGCAAGCAGCCCCACGGCAACCATGACTTCAAGCAGCGTGAACCCGCAAGTGCTGTTTTTTGAGGCACCCATAGAGTCTTCTCCCTAACGTTCCGCCAAATTCTGAAGCCGGCTGCCGAATTCGACGTATTCGTCAAAAACCTTAGTGGCCCCAGTGTACGGATTTGTGGAGAGCGTGAAAAAGTTGTCCTTGTCAGTCCGCAGGTGAATAACTGCCGAGTCAACAATACCTGTAGGCAGAAAAAGTATAAATGCATCCCTTCCCGAAGCAACCTTCCCCTGGGTTCTCTCCGTCTGTATATCGTTGAAAAAAACCCCGTCGGGAAGCGTTCTGGACCCGGATGGGGAATCCTTGTCCGAGCGGAACTCGTTTCCCTCAAGAAATTCCGTCCAGTATTCTCCGGTATCGATATCGAAGGAAAGCTTGTATATCCGTTTTTCAAAAATGGCTTTGCTGTAAAGATGCCTCATTGTAGTGACAAGCCCTCTTGAAGCGCTGCGAAGGTTCATGTCACTCGTTTTGAGAACTCTGGGCATGGCCACGGAAAAAAAAGCTCCGAGAAGGAAAACGACCACAATGAGTTCAATCAAGGTAAAACCGGCAGATTTGCTTCTCATCTGTCTCTGCTGGACAGATCGTCGTCTGAATTCGCTATCCCGTCCGGACCGTTAGATCTTATGTAGTACAATCCGTCCTCGGTCTGGTCAGCCCCGGAATACACAAACTCGTTCCCCCAGGGATCAAGCGGCACGCTCGCGGATTCAAGATAACGTCTCCACCTCTTGGCCTCCCTGCCCACCGTTGCGGGTTCTACCAGAATGCGCAGCCCCTGCTGGGTTTCAGGATAAAAACCGTTATCGAACTTAAACAGCTGGAGGGCCTGCTCAAACTGCCTGATCTGAATCACGGCCTGTTTCTCCTTTGCCCTCTCCCCCTGACCTATCACGTTCGTTCCCACTATGTAGGCAAGTCCCGCTATAATAAGCACGACCACCATAATTTCAATCAGAGTAAATCCCGTCTGAGATCTCATTTTTTCTACCTCCCTGTTCAGGTTATTACAGAAGTCAGATTCAGCACGGGCAGAAGGATGGCAAAAACTATAAAACCCATCACAACACCCATAATCAGTATCATTACCGGTTCAAGAAGCGAAGTCAGCGTGGCAAGCATGCCGTCGACCTCGGTATCGTACATATCGGCCACTTTTGACAGCATAACTTCCATCTTGCCCGCCTCCTCTCCCACAGACACCATTCTCACCATCAGGGGAGGAAAAATCCCGGTCTGTGCAAGACAGCCTCCAAAAGCCGCTCCCTCCGCAACCTTGACCCGCACGTCCTTTATGCTGTCGACATACAGGCTGTTTCCCATAACCGACTCGCTGACCCTGATGGATTCAAGAAGAGGAATGCCGCTTGAAAGCAGTGTGGCAAGCGTTCTTGTAAAACGGGAAATCATCACTTTTGAAGACATTTTCCCGAACACCGGAACCCTCAGGGAAAACCTGTCGTAGACTTTCTTCCCGGAAGGAGTTTTTACGTACCTGTGTCCGAAAAACAGCGCAACGGCCAGAAAAACAAGCAGAAAAACAAAATTCTCCCTGAGAAAATCACTTGCACCTATAAGAACCACGGTAATAAAGGGCAGGGCCTTGTTGCTGGCCTCGAATATATTGGCGACTTTGGGAATCACAAAAGTCATCATGAAAACCAGCACCCCGAGCCCGACTGTAAACATTATCGCCGGATATATCATGGCACCCCTGATCTTTGAAGTCAGTTCAAGCTGCTTTTCAAGGAAATTCGCAAGACGGTCAAGCACGATATCAAGAGTACCGCTGGCCTCTCCGGCGCGGACCATGCTCACGTAAAGATCGGAGAAAGCATCTTTGTGCTCATCAAGCGCGGCATGAAGAGAGCTGCCTTCACTCACCCGGCTCCGCACCTGAGAGAGAATTCCCTTGAGCTTCTGGTCATCGGTCTGATCGTAGAGGGCAACAAGCGAGGTCTCAAGAGGAAGACCTGACGAAATCAGGGTTGAGAACTGTCTTGTCATAACCGCAAGTTCCGAGATGCTGACCCTGTTCCACGGAAGGCTCACCGAGGAGCGGCGAGACCCGCTTGCCTCCTTCATAGAGGAAAGATAGATGCCTCCTTTTCTGAGTCTGTCGCTTGCGATCTTGACCGATTCCGCGCTGATAGCCCCCTTTACCGATTCGCCCTTGTCGTTAATAGCTTTATAGTTGTAAACAGGCATCTGAAATACCGATGTTAAAGACAGCCGCGGTCTAGCTGTCTGCCAGTTCCTCTTCTGTAACCCTGAGCACTTCGTCAATTGACGTTATGCCGTTTGCGACTTTGTCGGCGCCGTCCATTCTAAGGGTAATGAGTCCGTTGCCAAGAGCCTTTTCCTTGAGCGTTGAAGAATCCGGGTGTGCGAGAATAGTGTTTTTCAGTTCATCATCGATAATCAGTATTTCAAAAATCGCTATTCTTCCCGAAAACCCCGTTTCCATGCACTCCTGGCATCCTTTGGCTCTGTATATTTTTCCTTCCGGACAGGTCTCGCGAGCAAGTCCGATACGGCTGATCTCTTCATCAATCGGCACGTACGGCTCTCTGCACTTAGTGCAAAGGACTCTGACAAGTCGCTGAGCTATGACTGCCGAGAGGGTAGAAGCTATAAGAAAGGACTCCACCCCCATATCGGCAAGCCTGGTCACGGCACTTACCGAATCATTGGTATGCAGAGTGGAAAACACGAGATGCCCGGTTAGCGAAGCGTTCATTGAGATATCGGCGGTTTCCCTGTCCCTTATCTCCCCGACCAGTATAACGTCGGGGTCCTGTCTGAGTATTGAGCGAAGTCCGTTTGCAAACGTAAGATCGACTTTGGTGTTAACCTGTATCTGGTTAATTCCCTGTATCTGGTATTCAACCGGGTCTTCTATGGTAACTATCTTCTTGTCGGGAAGATTGATTCTCTGCAGGGCCGCATAGAGGCTTGTTGTCTTTCCGCTTCCCGTGGGCCCCGTAACAAGAATGATCCCGTGAGGACGTTTAATAAGTGACTCCACCTTTTCGAGCTTTTTCCCCTCAAGGCCCAGCTGCTCAAAGCTCATAAGCACCGAAGACCTGTAAAGCAGCCTCATTACCACGCTCTCTCCCCATGAAGTGGGAACGGTCGAAACCCTTACGTCGATATCCCTTCCTCCGATCTTAAGCCTTATGCTTCCGTCCTGAGGCTTTCTTCTCTCGGCTATATCCAGTTCAGACATGATTTTGACGCGCGATATCACAGAAGGCTGCACCGTCTTCGGAACTTTCGTCACTTCGTGCAGAATCCCGTCCTTTCTGAACCTTACCAGCACTTCTTTCTCGAAACACTCTATGTGAATATCGCTTGCATGCTCCCTTACCGCCTGAAAAAGAAGCGTGTTTATGAATTTTATGATCGGGGCTTCGTCTTCAGCCTCAATCAGATCCTGGGGCTCGGTAAACTCCATGTCGGAGAGCCCGGAACCTTCATTTATATCCTCCGACACAACGTCCTTGCCCTGCTCATAAATCCTGTTAATACTGTCGGTCAGCACGCGCTCAAGGGCGATGTAAGTTTCAAGTGAACAGTTAAAGCGGGAACGGATCTCGTCAAGCGCGTACAGTTCCTGAGGCGGGGCGAAGATGACTTTAAGGGTTCCGTTATTTTTGTTTATGGGGAGTATTCTGAATCTTTTCGCAAAGCTGATCGGAAACTGCTTTATGAGTTCATAATCTATATCATCTTCCGGAATCGATTCGATTTTCCGGACTCCGTAAAATTCGGAAAGAACATCAAGAGCCGGGGAGTCATTCAGTACGTCAGTTTTAAGCAGTATGTCTTCTGTATTCCGGCCGTTTTTCCCTTTAAGCTCTTCAATTCTCCCCATAGCTTCGGGGTAACGTTCATATATTATTTCGTCAAGAGCTTTCATTCTCTAAAAATTCCTATTCAAGCGTATTCAGATCCCTTCTGTGAAGCAAGGTCTTTCTTTTCTGGTAATCCATAAGCAGCTGTTTCATATCGCTTTCCGTCTCGACTATCCGCGGGGTAAGAAGTATCATGAGGTTAAGTTTCCTGCTCTGATTGCGCTTGAACCTGAACAGGTTCCCGATCAGCGGAATATCTCCAAGAAGGGGGGTTTTGTTGTGAAGCACCTCTTCTCGGTCCTGGACAAGCCCGCCTATAACAAGGGTCTGTCCATTTTTGACTATAACAGACGAATCGGCGCTTCTTGTTGTAGTCGCGATGCCGAACTGGGCGGTGTTAAGTCCCGAAGGCGCTTCCCGTGTGGAGGAAACCTCGGTAACTATGTCAAGGTTAAGGTATTCTCCTTCGCTTATCTGGGGAGTGATGCTGAGCCTTATTCCTACCGGCAGCCTCTCGATTGTCTGAACCGTCACGCCGCTTGTTCCTACTGTGCTGCCAATCGGAAACGGTATTATGTCAGCCACGACTATCTCGGCCGGTTCATTGTCGGTTGTAATTATGCTCGGAGTTGAAAGAACGTTGACGTCGGTTACGGAACTCAGCGCCTGAAATACCGCGGAGAACGAAGGAAGAGACGGAAGCGGGCCTGAACCGTCCGGATCAACCTCCTCTCCCACCACTCCGAGAAAGAGCCCGGAAAGACTGCCTATGGAAGCAGTCGCAGCCGCCGGGTCGGCGGCAACTCCGAGAAGGCTCGGGATGCCCGGAAGCTGCTGTCCTATGAAACCGAGATTGTCGCCCTCAATTGTAAGACCGAGACCAAAATTGGTTCCCAGCGCATTGAGGTTGTCAAGACCCACCTCGAGTATCGCAGCCTCCACAAACACCTGCCTTCTCCTTACGTCAAGCTTGTCCACTATCTGTTTGACCATTCTGTACTGCGTAAGAGGACCGATCACTATAATAGAATTTGTAGCCGGGTCTGAAGTTATCTTGAGCCCATCGTCCGAAGACACTACAACGGAACCGCCGGCATCTGCCTCTGCCCTGTTTATATTCCCGCTTTTACCCAGACCGCCCGCATCTCCGCTCCTGTCGGAGTTTCCATTTCCGAGACGGTTCGAAGTCAGGTCGTTTCTGCCGGATTGCCGCGTCTGGCCCTGAGAGGAAGCTGTAGACACCGAGACGCTTTCCCCCTCCGTGAACAGGTTTCCCAGAACTTCGATTATCTGTTCCGCATCGGCGTTTTTAACCGCTATAACGTAGACGTCCTGTTCCGCATGTTCGCTCTCGATATCCAAAACGGCGATCGTTTTCTTTATCAGGGGAAAGTCCCTCGGATCAGCAATCACTATTATGGAATTTGTCCTCTCGTCGTTTATCACTTTAAACCCCAGCAGATCGGAGCTTCCGGATATGAAACCTTCGTTGTTGCCCTTTGACCCACGGGCCTTTCTATCCTTAGGATTGAAAATCTCAAGCAACTTAAAAATGACGTTCGCCGAGCTTGTGTTATTGACTTTGACAAACTCTATTGTCTTCTCATAATCAAGATTCTCAATTACTGCGGCTACCTTGTTCACATTCTGCTCGTTATCAATCACCACCAAGGTATTCGACGGGGCGTAAGCCTTCAGAAGCCCGTTCTTGCTGACCAGAGATCGAAGGACGTTAGCGACTCCCTTGGCTTTTACGCTCTTAAGCTTTATGAGCTTCATTACGTATCTCTGGGAAGATTCTTCGGGGTCAAAGTCCTGTCTTAACGGTATGCCCTGTGATTTTATCCCTTTTTTCGGAACGATCTTGTTAACTCCATCAGCGCTTATAACCGAATAGCCGTTCATATCGAGCAGTATTTCAAAAATCCTAAACGCATCTTCCCTCTCGAAACCGCCCTCGGGAGTTATGATCGTCAGCTCTGTGTCTTTGATTTTGTTGCTCAGAAGATAAACCTCGGAAGTAATCTCGCTTATGGTTTTCACCATCTCGCTAAGCGTCATTCTGGAGCGAAGGTTTACCATTCCCCCGTCCTCGGGAATTCGCTCACCCTCCTCGCCGACAGCATCATCTGCTGAGATCTCAGCTGTTTCCCTGCTCTGAGGGACAGATGTCTGCTCGCCTGAACGCTCCGCGGCTGCCGACGAGGTTCCCTCAGGACCCTTCTCCGCCTCCGGCTCAGAAACTTCTCCGACTTCTGTTGCAGTGTTTTCCTGCGCCAAATCGAGCGGCAGGCCGGGATCCTCAATCAAACCTTCCAGAGCCTCGTTGCCGGATACTTTCACCGTATCTTTCCCGAAACTCCTCAGGCCCTGCTTGTCCGGATCTTTTGCGGACTCTTTGGTCAGCAGTTCCGAAACTTCTTCGGCAAGATCAGCGGGTTTGGCCGGCGAACCGTCCTCGGATTCATTCTTCTCGCCCTCTTGTTCCAGTCTCGTTCCCGGGGCGACAACAACTTTGGCCCTAGTAAGATCCGGAAGCTGCTCGGACTTCTCCGCAAGAACCGGCCGGGGACAGAGAACAGAAACGGAAAAAATGAGAACAGTACACAGAAATCGGAAAAGATTTTTATTCAGAAAATATCTCATAACCTGTCTTAGTCTTAAGAGACTGAGTATTTCGTGTTGAGCCTAGTAAACCGTGTACCTGTTGCTCTTTTTTTTGCCTCGTCTTGTGAAATCAACGGTAAACTCACTCTGGCCCCTCAGGTCGGTAAAAAGCGAAAGAGCCCTCTGCACGTCGTTTAAAGCAACTTCATTTACCTGGTGAACTATATCCCCGTTTCTAAGGCCCATTTTATAAAACACACTCCGGCTTTTCACCCCGAAGATCTTGATACCGTCCTCGCGCGGCACAATCTTAGCTTCGGTTATCAAGCTGCTGGGTTCAGCAAGAAGTTCGTCAAACATAATCCTCTCTATCTGGTACACTCCCTCGCTGACTTTGCTGACCCCCGAAGAAGACGACTTTTTCGACTTGGATTTAACAGACACTCCTGAAGAACTGGGGGATACTTTTGTAAAAACGGACTGAAACTCCTTTCTGCAGGTAATCAATTCTGGACCCGCCGCTCTCCGTATAGTCACTTCGCAGTCGTTTATTCCTACTATCTCTACTTTTTCGGATTTGACAAAATCAATCAACTGCCCTTCAGAATAACCCTTTATTTTGCTATTTTCCATATTTTTTATCACGGCGATACTCCTGTCGGCTGCAGAATCAGTGCGGTTTCTGAGAATGGAAGTTCCAAGAAGCTGAAGATTGAGGGATGTTCTCGGGGTAACCTCTCCCTCGAAAACTTCTGAGAAATCACCCATTTCCATCTGTTCGGCGTACTGCCCCGCTCCAAACAGGTTCGTTTTCAGTATAGAATTGTAGTAATCCCTTGAACGGTAGGGAATATTAACCCGTCCGTACTTTTCCTTGTAAATGTGTTCGCCCGTCAGGCCGCCTTTGTCGGACTCTATTTTGTCGCGCAGGCCGTTGTTGATCATCGCTGAAACCGAGTAGGCGATGGCGACTATCAGCAAGATATTTACGACCCATACATACTTTCTTAAAACAAACAAAAACATAGTAAATTCCTAAATTAATTCTACATAATTTAATAGAATACCTTATTTTTTGGCAATATCTTCATTTATTCCTAGAACCCGCCCGCTAAAAATTCAGAATTCTAAAGAGATATCACACTGAGTTTCTCAAATGCTTTTGCAACGCTTAGCGATTCATCCCTCCCGCGGCGGAAACAACAGGAAAATTCTCGACCACGGAACAAAAATATCGCTTCTCAAGATTATATATATCAAAAGCAAGTTCTGAAGCCCGCTCGAACCCATCTCCGGATGAAGCACTCTCGCTTATCCGCTTGAAAAGCATTCCC
Source organism: Thermodesulfobacteriota bacterium (assembly GCA_965200595.1). GTDB lineage: Bacteria > Desulfobacterota_D > UBA1144 > Nemesobacterales > Nemesobacteraceae > Nemesobacter. The sequence continues at coordinate 13,603 of CBDAUE010000007.1, forward strand.
ATGTCATACCACTTCTGACCGATACTGTCCATCTCGTCGGGAAGTTGCGCCCCATAAAAAGGGGAGAGAACCGGGGAGACCTCCCGGAGAAAATCCCTGTAAAGCCATCTGAAAGCTGCTCCGCAGACCCCTCTTCTGCATATGACCTGGTAAGTGAACCTTGAGATCCACTTCCAGTCAGCGATATCCCTCCAGTTAGGAAGATCCTCGGCCCATTTCCTTATAATTTCAACTCCTGAAGTTCCTCTCAGAGTAATTCTGCCCTCAAGCATCATCTCGGCATTTTTTCTCACGGCATTGAGAATCATCTTCCCGGTATCGAAATCGTCTTCAAGAAATTTCACTTCAACACGGTTATTGGAAAGAGGATACGGCCTTGCCTTTGAACTTCTGGCGGCCGCCATATTCTCAAAAGAAACAGTCTGCAGATCTTCAAAGGAATTGTCCGCCACATAGAAAACGGATTCGGAGTCGTCGTATCCGCATACCGCTATTATGTGTCCGGGGAAATGGGTTTTGGAGTCAAAATATTCAAGGTAGCAAATATCAGCCTGTATCAACACCGGAACGTCCCTGTCAATAAACTCCCTGAGGTCAGCCGAGGCTCGCTCGTTGTCGTCCTCATATTTCCAGTCGGTGACATCAACACCGAAACTTCTCAGGAAATTAATTTCCATCAGAGGACCGCGAGGCTGTATAATTCTGCTCGGGCTCATTTCTTCCTCACAGGAATAATAAAAGCCGAGCCCGGCTCCCAGCCCAAAACACATCTGCTCCGAGAGATCGTGTCCGTAATAGAAGCATATATCTCTCAGTGCCGCGGAACCGCAGTGCACCCCTTTTAAGTGTTTCCAGCCATTTATTATCTTCTTCATCAGAAGCCGCAGAACCAGGAAAACTAATATAGCCGGAAATCGATATCGGATAAAGACCACTGTTCAGGCATTTGCTCTGTAAAGGGTTTTCGGGGTTCGGGTTTGCGAAACCCAAACAGAAACTCAATATTTTAGTTCTCCGGAAGAACAAACCTTATATTGTCGTTGTTTCTCAGCAAGCCGAAAAAATAGTTTCAGACGTGAGTCTGAGACAGATGATTCAAACAACTTGCCCCACTAAAGTCTTTATATCTGTGAACCCCGCGCTTATTGCCAGATTCCCTAGAAGCAACGCCAGACGGGTTTTAGTTAGAAGGTAAATCCCGAGTGTATATTCAGATCGTTCCTACCACCTGACCGTACCGTGAAGCTCAACTCCGTGCTCCGGTGCGTCTCCGTTTGCATATTCGCTGCGTGTAGCGTCTATTGCAAGCTCAAAACCGTACTCGCCAGGCTCCGCCGGCGTAAGCCTCCAGCCAACCAGCAGCCTGCGTGTGTCTTCAGAAAGCCCCACACCCACATTGGGAGTTCCCGTAAACCCTCCTCCGAACACAGACATGCCGTAACCCATCTGAGCATCCAGCTCCGCCGAACTGCCAAGAGATACTCCTGCCGGATCCGGAAGCTCTTCCCGCCACAGCGCTTCTGTATTGTCGCTGCTCCCTCCCCATCTCGGAGTGAGCGCAAACGAAAGCCCCCTCTCACGCTCCCCGGCTCCAAGCCGCGCTGTGAAACTCAATCCGCTCTCCTCCGCTCCCGACTCCGTGTGTGCAGCAAGCCATCTGCCACGTGCCTCCACTTCCAGACGTGACGCACTGTATCTGAGACCTCCTGCAAGCTCAAGCCCCGTACCCGCAAGTCCGTCCCCTCCGTCCCTTCTTGCAGATACCTCCATAAACGGTGTCACTTCGCTGTCTCCAAACTTAAAACCACGGGACATCTCCAGTCCCGCTCTGCCCCTCCAGATATCGGCGCTGAGATCATCAATTATATCTTTGCCGTCACCTGTAGATATCCTCGCAAAAGTTGCATCCCCCTTCGCTGCCAGTTCTATCCCTGCCACCTGTGAGAGCTGCTGCCTGAACCCAAGTGATCCCATCCACATGAAAAGATCGCTCTGCTCCTCTATATCTTCTGATTTGTGCTTCATCTCTCCCCATCCCGCTCCCAGCACCGCTTTGAGTTCCAGTCCATTGCCAAACGTCAAGCTCCCGTACGGATACAGCGCTGTGAGAGTGCTCTCTATACTGCCCCTCTCCCCGGGATCGTCCCCTCCATCAAAGTGATAGTCTGACTCTCCCCTGCCGTGACTCACCGCAAGACCCGCTACCCACTTCGCTCCTCTCACGTCAGCTCCTAGGAGTCTGTCGGACTTTAGCGGTCATTTAATGTTAAAACAACGGTATCAAGATGTCTGAGAAGGAGAAGACAATGAGACGGAGGTTTGTATCAGCAGACCGCAAGACGCCGCAGATGTTTCCGCCTACAATAGAAGAGTATCTGCCCGAAGACCATCTTGCCCGGTTTGTGGTGGAGATAGTTGAGCAGCTGGATCTGAGAAGGCTGACGGAAGCGTATTCGGGCAGGGGGTCGGCAGCGTATCATCCGGGAATGAAGGTGGCTCTTCTGTTCTACGGATACGCGACGGGGACATTCTCTTCCCGGAAGCTTGAGAAGGCAACATATGACAGTGTGGCGTACAGGTATATATGCGCTAACAGCAATCCGGATCATGACAGCATAAACAGGTTCCGCAAGAGGTTTGGCAAGGAGCTTGGGGTATTGTTTGTACAGATACTGCAGATAGCGGGACAGATAGGGATGGGCACGGTGAGTGTGGATGGCACGAAGATAAAGGCTAATGCGAGCAGGCACAAGGCACTGAGCTGGAAGAGGGCAAGGAAGATAGAAAAGCAGCTGAACAAAGAAGTGAAGGAACTGATGAGACTTGCACGGGAGGCTGACAACTCTAAACTGCCAGAGGATATGAATGTTCCCGAAGAACTTCAGAGACGGGAAGCGAAGCGTGAGATACAGGAGCGGGCAAAGCACAGGTATGAGCGGGAGTCAGAAGTGTACGGGGAGAAGGTAGAGAAGCGGGAACAGTATGAGAAGCAAAGCGGGAAGAAGGCAGGAGGGAGCAGACCGAGGGATAAGGATCAGGTGAATCTTGTGGACGGAGATTCGCGGATAATGCCTTCGGGAGGGGGATTTGAGCAGGCATACAACGCTCAGGGTGCAGTGGATGTGGAGAGCAGACTTATAGTGACCAGGCATGTAACGCAGAACACAAACGACAAGCGTGAGATAGAGCCCGTGCTTGAGCAGTTAAAGGAGAATGAGCAGAGGCTTGGCAAGGCTGAGAATCTGCTTGCCGACAGCGGATATTACAGTGCAAGCAACGTTAACTTATGTGACAGGGCGGGGATAAAGCCTTATATATCCAAACGCAGGGAGAAGCACAACAGACCGTTTTGGAGAGATTCGCACAGTGCAATGAGGAGGAGAAAGAGCCGGCAACACCGGTTGAAGACATGCAGAGGAGGCTTGGAACATCCGCAGGCAAAAAGATGTACTCAAAACGCAAGTCAACGATAGAGCCTGTGTTCGGAATAATGAAGCAGGTGATGGGATTCCGGCAGTTTATGGTGCGGGGGCTTGAAGCTGTGCGCGGAGAGTGGAATCTTGTGTGCATAGGGTACAACCTGAAGAGAATGTATGCGTTGAAGGGCTGACAAAGAGGTGAGAGAGCAGAGAATATTGGGGATTTGAGGTAAAAACAGCTCCCCGAAGCTTAGCTGAACCTCCAAAATCAAGGATTTTTGCCGATATGACTTTCACCAGCTCTGAATCAGTTGGATTTCCCCTCAATTGTTCGCTAAGAGCGACAGACTCCTAGCTTCACCTCAAAGGCCGAAACTGCAGGTACGGCGCTTGTCTTCAGATTCTCGCTGTACGTAAGTGTAAGTGAACTGCCGTTTACCTCGGCCCCAGACAATGTCGGAGCGGTGGTGTCCGGTGTGTTGTTGGTCACCACACTGTCGGTAAGCACCCCCGCCAGATTGCCCCGTGTGTCCCGAATCGGATTAGCGCCGGGTGTATAGGAAACCGTTACATCCTGTCCGTGGACGACCGCATCTGCAAGCCGCAGCGTCACAGCCCCCGTGCCGACAGCTACGGAATTGCTGTCAGCCAGCCTTACCTCTTTGCCGTTCACCTTAACCGTAAAGTCAGAACCAGCAGGTACCGAACTTGTATCCAGATCCTCATCGTATGTAAGCCTCAGCACCGCATCCGTTACCGCAGCCCCCCCCCCTTAAATCCGGACCGGCGGTGTCCTCGGTTATGTTCCTCACTCTCTGCTCGCTTAGAGCCTCGGCAACATTGCCGGACGTGTCTCGAATCGGATTGCTTGAGGGCACTTTATACGAAACCTTTACTGTCTGTCCGCTCCCGACCGCCCTTGCAAGCGTAAGCGTCACCACTCTGTCTGTGATGACAACAGGGTTGGTGGCAGCCAGACTGACTGTGCTGCCGGCTGCCTTTACCGTGAACGCCCCGGCTGCGGGTGCGGATTTCTCGTTTAGTTCCTCATCGTATGTTAGCGTCAGTATCGCGCCGTTTACCTCCGCCCCCATAAATGTCGGAGTGGAGTCGTTTGCCGCCGCATAATCGGTAAAAACATCGGCCGCATTGTAGGATGTGTCCTGAATCGGATCGCTGCCGGGCGATATCATATTAGGTCACCGTCACAGCCTCAACATTGGTGACCACCCTTCCAAGCATAAGCGTTACAACCCTGCCGCTTATGCTGACAGCATCATTGGTATTGACAAGACTCACCGCATTGCCGTCCGCCTTCACTGTGAAGTCCCCTGCCGGCGGCACAGAACTTGTATCCAGTTCCTCGTTGTACGTAAGCCTCACTGCCGAGTCGTTTACCACCGCCCCCGCAAGCTTTGGCTCGGTGATGTCAGCTGTCCTGTTCGTCACTGCCCGGTCTGTAAGATCCCCGGCAGGATTGCCGACTATGTCCTGAATCGGGTTAGTGGCAGGTACTGTATAGGATACCGTTACATCCTGACCATGCGTGACCCCGTTTAGAAGCGTAAGCGTCACCGCAGCTCCGCTTATCACAACTGGTCTACCCCTGAACGTCAGTCTTACCTCGCTGCCGTCCGCCTTTACTGTGAAAGCCTCCGCTGAAGGTACGGAATTCGTATTAAGATTCTCATCGTACGTAAGCGTAAGTGTTTCACCCTTAACCGCAGCCCCCAAGGGCTGGGGAAGCAGCATCGGCGCTGTGGTGTCCGGAGTGTTGTTGGTTACTCCCTTGCCGGTAAAATCAGCGGCAGCATTGCCTGACGTGTCCTTAATCGGATTGCTTTGGGGTTTAGTATAGGTGACTGTTACCGACTGACCATGCGTGACCGCACTCCCAAGCGTAAGCGTCACCTCATTCCCGCTTATGGCGACAGAAGAAGGATTCGTGCCTGTCTGCACCCCGACGATATCTACCGCCACCGTAAAGGCTGTCTTTGCTGGCACCGAGCTCTCATTCAGATTCCCATCGTACGTAAGTGTAAGGTTTGCCCCGTTTACCTCAGCACCAGTCAACTTCGGTGCGGTGCTGTTGGTCACTGCCTGGTTGGTCAGAGCCGCGGCATCATTGCCCGATATGTCCTGAATAGGATCAGTGCCTGCCGTATAGGAAACTGTTACCGTCTGTCCGCTTGTGACCGCATCTGCAAGCGTAAGCGTCACTGCGGCTCCACTGATAGCAACAGAAGAAGGATTGGCGGCGGTGCCGCTGTCTACCTTCACCGAAAAGACCGAGGCTGCCGGTACGGAACTTGTATCCAGATTCACATCGTACGTAAGCTTCAGTGAGTCACCGTTTACCGTTGCTGCCGACAACTTCGGGCCGGTGGTGTTGGTCACTGCCTCGTTGCTCAGAGCCGCGGCATTGTTCGGAGTGGCGGCTTTGTCCCGAATCGGTTTACTATTATTGCCGGTGGGTACAGTATTGCCGGTGGGTACAGTATAGGAAACCGTTACCGTCTGTCCGCTCGTTACCGCGCTTGCAAGCGTAAGCGTCACCACGGCTCCGCTGATGGCAACAGAAGAAGGATTGGCGGCGGTGCCGCTGTCCACAGTCACCGAAAAGGCCGAAGCTGCGGGTGTGGAGTTCGTATCCAAGTTTTCGTTGTACGTCAATGTCAGTGAACTGCCGTTCACCGCAGCCGAAGACAACGTCGGAGCGGTGGTGTCCGGGGTGTTGTTGGTCACTGCCTGGTCGGTCAGGCTGACAGCAGCATTCGGGGTGGTGGCCTTGTCCTGAATCGGATTAGTGGCAGGTGCTGTATAGGATACCGTTACCGTCTGACCATGCTTAACCGCGTTTGCGTTTGCAAGCGTAAGCGTTACCACCTTCCCGCTGATGGCAACAGAAGAAGGACTGGCGGCGGTGCCGCTGTCCACAGTCACCGAAAAGGCCGAAGCCGCCGGTACGGAACCTGTATTTAGATCCTCATCGTACGTAAGCTTAAGCGAGTCACCATTAACCGTGGCCGTGTCCAACGTCGGAGGAGTAGTGTCCCGGAGAGTACCCCTGACCCTAATTTTTGTGGCTGCTCGACCATTTGTCCAGGAGTCGTCTGTTATTGATTCCCTATAATTGTACACGTCACCGATGTTCCAACCCTCCGCGGACGTAGAATCTTCTGCGTTTGAATTAGTGGCGTTTATTCGGGAATTCCTCCTCGGGATTATCACATTGTAGGTAGTGTCCGGGTCAAGCGTAATCGGAGTATTTACCGGCTTGTATGTCACGATGCCGGGGATGCTCAAAAAGTTTATGGAGCCAACGAAAGTGTCCAGCGTCTCTCCATTATTGTCCATAAGCGTGACAATCTCAAGTCCTACCTGTCTCACAGCGAAATCAATCTGAATGTCGGAGATCGTGGCACCCTGCGAACCGGTTGTGAACCTCTGCCTAATTATATGATCTTTATTGGTAGCAAGATCTGTATTCTTACCAATGTTTGAAACCAGAACCGTGGCGAAGGCCGGTGTCGCGGCAAAGACAAGCGCCGCCAGCATGAACAACACTGCCCAAGTACGCGTAAAAACGCCGGAAGAAAGAAAAGCAAAACACCTGGCCGCACGGCGGAAGCCGGAGGCTAGCGCACCAGCTGAGTCTCTATAAGGGGGGTACGGCTGTCCGCCCCGTCAGGAAAACGACGGATATCGAAACATCCAAGGGGCTTTGGATTCTGTTTGATTTACGGTATTGCATTTTATCAGAGTATAAAACTTACAACATAACCACCTCAGGCTAACCTGAACACAACCGGCACGGCTTTTGCAAGAAGAAATTATTTGGGAAAGGAGTAAGTTAATCGACCAGATTATAAGCACGTGAGTTGACCGGTTTTTAAGAGAGGAGATGGCAGTACTTATCTTCTTTTGTCTAAGAAGGAAATAAAGATGAGCCAGGCAACATATTTTCAGATGGTCAGGACAATTCAGTTTGAGCGGGTATACCGCAGATGGAAGAAAAAGAAGACAGTCCACGCAGAAGCAGATTAAAGGTTAACAGCAGGGAACCCGACGGTTTCATAATAATTCCCAATCTATAAATCTCTTCGGGTCGGGCTCCATCCTGCAAGGCCTATTACGAAGAAAAGAAAACCGCTCAGATGCCATACTATAAAAGCAGTCAATTCTATTGTTCTTAACGGACCACGGCACACCAACCATTCAGGGAATCCATCTTGATCATTATGCCAGAACGGATATTAGTAATGATCGCCGCGGATAAATCAGCATGCTTGAGAAAATCCTTAAAAATTCAAAAAAAGCTATCCTGCTCGGAATAGGAGGAGGTGGCGATATAGTCGGAACTCTTCCGACGGCAAATCTGCTCAAGATAAACGGGATACAATGCGTTCTGGGAGGACTTAGCTGGGAACGTTTCGTAATAGACCCCGATCCGGGACCGAGAAAACTCGAAGAATCACGCAACGTTTGTGAGATAAACGATGTGGTCTGGGAATGCAGTAAAGATTCCGCCACCAGAGGCGGGTCAAGATTTGCTGAAGCAGGAATGTAGGGAATTATAGCGATAATTAGACAAAGCCCTAAAAGCTTTTTCTAGAACCTTGGTATTTTCTCTATTTTAGTTAATATATTAGACAGGTAAATAGAGTAATTAAGGAGTGTTAGGAATGTCTGAGAGGAAGTACAAGGCCCCTGGAAGGTTTCACAGAAAAGGAATAGGGGTTATGGAACTGCTTGAGATGTTTCCCGATGAGGGATCTGCGACAAAGTGGTTTGAGGATCAGCGCTGGCCGAACGGGCAGAGGCATTGTCCGCACTGCGCAGGGACTCGTACTGCCGGGGCGAAGCATAAAATGCCTTATCACTGCAAGGATTGCCGAAAGTATTTCAGTGTGAGGACTGGAACTGTAATGAGAAGCAGCAAGACGCCATTGCGCAAGTGGGTGGTGGCTTTGTACTTGATGACAACAAATCTTAAAGGCGTGTCCAGCATGAAGCTTCACAGGGATTTGGGGATAGCTCAGTCAACGGCATGGACTTTAGCTCAGAAGATAAGGCAGGGAGAAGATAAGGCAGGGATGGATAAGGGATGAGAAGCTGGGCGGAGCGGTGGAGGTGGACGAAACCTATATGGGCGGGAAGTATGGCAATATGCACAGGTCGAAAAAACCCAGGATGATGGGGGCGGGGACTCAAGACAAGATACCTGTAGTTGCCATTAAGGAGCGTGGGGGCAGCAAGATCAGGGCAAAAGTGACTAGGCCGGTATCGAGCATCACACTTCAACGCATGGTAGAGGAGGCTGTGAAAGAAGGTTCTACGGTATACACCGATCAGAACAGGGGGTATATGGGTCTTGGGAAGAAGAACTACAGACATGAAGCGGTTAATCACAGTGTGGGAGAGTATGTAAGAGAAAAAGCCCATGTAAACGGCGTGGAATCCTTCTGGGCTGCTTTGAACAGAGGGTACTACGGAACTTACCATCACATGAGCGAGAAACATCTGGACCGCTATGTTACGGAGTTTGCGGGCAGGCATAATGCAAGAGAGATGGACACTATAGAGCAGATGGCGCTGTTGGCCAAGGGGTTGGTTGGCAAGAAGCTTCCCTATAAAGAGCTTGTATCTTGAATTGCTGTTATCATTGCTCTGAGAATGAAAAACACCCTTGGGTAAGAATCATGAAAAAGAACAAATCCCGGATTAAAAATCCCCGAGGCAGACCCGAGATCCGGAAGATACCCCGCATAGACACAACGCCGGAGGAACTGGCAAAGGCAATCTTCCGCAATGCGGACAGAGACCTTCAAGCCTCAAGAAAAATCAAGGTGAAGAAATAGCAGTCCCTTAGCTTAGCAAATGACTTCCTGCTAAGTTTGTCTAATTATCGCTATAATTCCCGGAATGGCCGAAGTTCTGGGAGAGAAAACTCTCCTTGTCGATATCAGCTACGGTCCGGAGAAGGTTTTTGAGGGGATGATGGATGCCGCCGAGAAACTCGGCGCAGATCTAGTGGTGGGAATAGATGTCGGGGGAGATGTGCTTGGATTCGGAAACGAAAAGGGACTGATGAGTCCGCTTGCCGACGCCATAATGACCGCGGCACTCTACAGACAGAGTTTCCGAATGCCCACTGTAATGGGAGTATTCGGCTTCGGCAGCGACGGAGAGCTCTCCAGAGAAGAACTCGAGAGGTCGTTCGGCGTCATAGCCCGGAACAACGGAATTCTTGGAAGCTGGGGAATATCCGCAGCTGCCCTGGAACTAATGGAAAAGGCGATAAGCGTAATACCCACCGAGGCCAGCCGAGGGCCGGTCGAATACGCAAAAGGAGTTTTCAGCGCGACTTCAATAAGAAACGGCAGAAGGAAAGTCGAACTCGATATAAGATCCACAGTAACTTTCTACGTAGATCCCCGGGTGGTTTATGAAAACGAGGCATTTGCGTAGTAGGGGGTTTTGAGATTTTTGGAAGCACACAGCGGAAGGGAGGGGAGGGTATTCCGGCAATTTCAAAGCCGAGTTGTCTGATTCAGGCTGATTCAGACACAACTCAGCACCAATTTCACCCAGGAATCGCTGTTCTGCCCGGGTGCGGACGCAGCAGTCCACACAAGGTTGAATTCCGTTTAAATTTTCTGGTGAATAATTTAAAGAAGGACTATCCGGTATCGGTATAAAACCCCGACACAAGGGATCTGATACGCTCCGTTCTGCCAGCCTTTGCGTGACCCACCGCAAGAGCCATTATCACTGCAATCGCCATACCCGCTCTGAAGGCCATCTTCGCCTTGCCCCTGATATAGTGCTTCTCAAACCTGAAGCTGCCCCCTATGCGTGAGTTTAAACGCTCAATGGCAGTTCGCTTTCTGTAAGCCCGGTTCCATGACGGACTGCCGTGCCGCGCGGGAGTAAAAATACGACGGTCACGCTCAAGAGACACCCGCACCACCCTGCCGTAACCATTGGTCTTTTTGCCCGCGTCACTGTGACACTTCTTCCAGCCCTTGCAGTCAAGATTGTACTCGGCGGCCGCCGGACAGCGGAACTTCAAAGTGCCTCTTTTCTTCTCAAGCCCGTAAGAAGCCATCCTGCGCTCCTTGCCGCTTAGCGGACAGCGACACCATATCTGTCCCGTCTCAGTATAAAGAATGTTGTCGTGCACACTGTTAAGAGGTCTCATGATCCTCTGCCCCGGAACATAGCTCTGCCCCTGCTTTTCCTCCCTCCACAGCCGCCTGATGTCTATAATCGGGCTGATCCTGTAATCATCCCACAGCTTGGCTTTGAGCGGACCGCTGTCAAGCCCCCTGTCAGCAGTGAAGTACTTGCACCGCCCGGCAAGCTCGGAGTTATTGCCGAACAAACTGTCAGCCATCCGTTCACACTGTTTTATTTCGCTTGTCGAGGCTTCGGTCAGACTGAACGCAACCGGTATCTCATACTCGGTGTCGGCAATGATATGAAGCCGGTAGCCAAACCATTTTTTTACCTTGCTCCATTCCCTGCCGTCAGAATCAACTCCTCGGTACTTGTGCACGCCCCAGTTCGCGTCGGGATCAGACTTTTTGCCTGCCCTGCGGTTTGTTCTGCCTGTTGAATGACTCTTTATCGCCTTGCCGTCATAACCGAGGTGCTTGCCGAATTCGGGAAGCACCTCCATAAGCTCTTTGCACAGATGATTGTTTATCATCTCCGATACCAGACCCTGCTGCAGGTCGAGCTTTGCAAGGTTTGCAAGGAACCCGGAGAAGTTATAACTGCGGGGAGCAGAACTGCGAGACTCAAAATCTGTAATCTTGACCACGCCGCCGGGTTCAACCTCATACCTGTCACGTCTCTGCATAGGCACCGTGGAGAATCCGCAGACGGCAAGCAGAGATGAATTGCGGTTAAGCTCCCGGATTAAAGACTCTATGGATTCGTGCCCGAACACTATCCCCGCCACAAAGGCCCTCCACATCGCAGATACCGGGTACTGGTTGCGTCCGTTTTTGCGCATACACTCAAGAGCCCGGATGATATGGGCGTCGGGCAGGCTGTCAAGAACCATCTGAAGACGGTTAAAATCCGATGCTCTATCGACTTGGTCCCAGCTGAAAGGTAGATTAAATTGTGTCGCCATGGGTTTGCTCCTTTTTTAAGGTTGGTATGCCTTTAATTATAACCCATGGCGACCACTTAATCAGGTGATATCAGTAAGTTACCTGCTATTTTCCTTAAGTTTTTCAACGCAGATTACGGCTTGGGGTGGAATTTGCGGTCCTTGACCAGAATCAGTCGTTTTTTAGGGGTTTTTACCAAGATTCTGGGGTGAAAAGTTTTTTCACCCCTCCTTATACCCCTGCCCCGTATGGCTATCCTTTACTACGCAAATGCCTCTTGTATAGAGAAAGTGCAGGCATTTGCAAACGAAGATCCTCGGACCAAGGAAGATGCTATAGTTCTGGCAGCGTCGTATGATCTACAAAAGATGGAGAAGTGTCTGCTGGATCTCTCTTCCATGTTCCAGAAGGCACAAACGGTAGCAACAAAAGCTTCTAAGTTAGCTATGAAATAAAAGCGTGGTTTCAACCACGGATAAAAAAGGGTTTCATTTCTATAGAACAGTGTTGAAAGTTCTTCCGGTCCTTAATTTCTGCTAAGTGTATAATTGTCTCCTTGAGGCGCTTCTTTCCTGATGAAAGACTATATTCTGAAAAGACTTCTGCTGATGATCCCCACACTGCTCGGGATCACTCTTGTCACTTTCCTCGTTATACAGCTTGCCCCCGGCAGCCCCGTTGAGAGCAGTATGTCGCTTGATCAGGGAATAAAAAGCGATCAGGTGACAAAGGAGATAGTCGAACAGACCAAAAAGCTCTACGGTCTTGATAAGCCCGTTCACGAAAGGTACTTAATCTGGCTCGGCCAGATAGTGACGCTTGATTTTGGAAATTCCTACAAAGACCACCGCCCAGTAATAGACAAAATAGCGGAAAGACTTCCGATCACCCTAATACTTAACGTTCTTTCGATCCTGCTTGTCTATCTGATAGCCATACCGATCGGGGCTTGGTCCGCCGTGCGGCAGTGGAGTTTTGCGGAACGGGCCACCACTTTTGTTCTTTTTCTTCTGTACTCGATTCCGAGCTTCTGGATGGCCGTGGTGCTTATCTATTTTTTCGGCGGCGGCGGAGCGCTGGACATTTTTCCCATATACGGTGTGCATTCGAGGGGATATGAGGATCTTCCATTTTTTCAGAGAACTCTCGATTTTCTGTGGCACCTTGTTCTTCCCGTGTTCTGCCTTACCTACGCAAGTCTTGCGTCGCTTTCGCGATACCAGAAGGGAAGTCTTCTTGAAGTGCTGCGGGAGGACTATATAAGGACCGCTAGGGCAAAAGGGCTTGATCAGAACAGGGTGCTTTTCAAGCATGCTCTTAGGAATTCCCTCATCCCTATAGTTACTATAATTGCCTCGATTCTTCCCGCCATGATAGGGGGAAGCGTTATCATAGAGACCATATTTTCGATTCCCGGGATAGGCAGGCTGGGCTTTGAGTCCGTGCTGTCAAGGGACTACCCCGTCATAATGGCCGTTGCCACCATATCCGCTCTTCTTACCCTGATCGGCATTCTTATATCTGACATAACCTACGCCGTGGTTGATCCCAGGATAGGTTTTGAGAGGAAGTCATGAAGCAGGGAGGGGGCACCGGATACTGGGACGGGGTGTGGACTGAATTCAAAAAGGACTCCCTTGCGTACGCATCGTTTTTCTTCATAGTTCTGCTTGCAGTGACGGCGATTTTCGAAAGTTTCTTTGCGGGCAACAGGCCCATAGTGCTTGTTGATGAGGGAAAGTACTATTTTCCCGTGCTTATCGATTATCCCGAATTTCGGGGAGAAGATCTTCGGGCTGCGTATCTTGACGATGCGGATTCATTCGCGATCTTCCCACCTGTGAAGTACAGTCCCACGGAAAGCGATTTTTTCTCCGTTCTTGCGGCTCCTGACGGGAATCATTTTCTGGGTACCGACGACAGGGGAAGGGATGTTCTCAGCAGGATAATTCACGGGGCCAGGATATCGCTCTCAATAGGGGTGGTCGCCGTCGGGATAGCGATGGTGATAGGAATAATACTGGGGGCGATTGCGGGTTATTACGGCGGCTGGATTGATTTTGCGATTTCAAGACTGATAGAGGTGATGATCACTTTCCCTGTCTTTTTTCTGATTCTCACCATTCTCGCTTTTACCGAACCAAGCATTTATAACATCATGATAGTAATAGGCGTAACCGGCTGGACCGGCGTGGCCAGGCTCGTTCGCGGAGAGTTCCTAAAACTTCGCCAGACAAGTTATGTGGAGGCGGCATGGGCGCTTGGAAGCGGCGACCGAAGGATTATACTGAAGCACATGCTTCCAAACGCTTTAGCGCCCGTTCTGGTAAGCGCCACCTTCGGAGTGGCTGGAGCCATACTGGTTGAGTCGAGCCTGAGCTTTTTGGGGTTTGGGGTGACACCCCCGGAACCCAGCTGGGGAGAGATAATCTCGCAGTCCCAGAAATATGTCGATTTTGCGTGGTGGCTGGTTCTTTTCCCCGGGCTTGTGATTTTCATGACGGTTACGGCGCTTAATCTTGTGGGGGAAGGATTCAGAAACGCGATAGACCCCAAGCTTAAGGAGAGATAATATTACGAAATGGCAAATTCACAGCTGCTAGAGATAAAAAACCTTAGCGTGTCATTCCCCTCCGATGCCGGGGAGCTTGAAGTACTGGGGGACGTGAGCCTCAGTATAGGAAAGGGAAGGATAGTCGGGGTCGTAGGAGAAAGCGGCTGCGGAAAAACCCTGACTGCTCTCTCTGTAATGGGGCTTTTGCCCGCACCGCCGGCCAGAGTGAACTCGGGGGAGGTTGTATACAAAGGAGAGAATCTGCTCTCCCTCACCGAGAGGGAACTCAGGCATTACCGTGGAAACAGGATCTCCATGATATTCCAGGAACCTATGAGTTCGCTTAATCCCGTCTACACAGTAGGAGACCAGATAGGAGAGGTTATAAGAGTTCACGAGAACGTCTCAAGAAAAGAGGAAAAAAAACGGGTGATTGATCTGCTGGACACAGTCGGCATTCCTTCTCCGGCACAGAGATACTCAAGTTACCCGCACGAACTTAGCGGGGGAATGTGCCAGAGGGTAATGATCGCCATGGCCCTTGCCTGCAGCCCCGAGCTGCTGATAGCCGATGAGCCCACAACCGCCCTTGACGTGACCATTCAGGCGGGAATTCTGTCTCTTATAAAAAGCCTGCGGGACAGGCTGGGGATGGCGGTTATGCTTATATCCCATGACCTCGGGGTTATCTCAAACGTCGCCGATGATGTCTATGTTCTTTACGCGGGGAAGGTGATTGAGCAGGGAAGCGTTGAAAAACTTTTTTCCGCCCCCGCCCATCCCTACACAATAGGGCTTATAAACTCGATTCCCGGTCAGTCGGTAGGCGATGAGCTTCACTCGATCAGAGGAACGATTCCGTCTCCCGGGGAGTTTCCGGTGGGATGCAGGTTCAACAACCGCTGCGAATATGCGGAGGGAAAATGTTTTGAGACGCAGCCGGATTTATACAGCATTTCGGATTCTCACGGTTCAGCCTGTTATCGCTATGAGATGTTTTTGAAAAATGGATCAGAATAAAGCAATAGTAAGCGTAAGGGGACTTAAAAAATACTTTCCGGTCCGTAAGGGTGTTTTGTCAAGAGTTTCAGACTATGTACGTGCTGTTGATGAAGTAGAACTTGAAGTTAAGAAAGGCAGCACAGTGGGACTTGTGGGAGAGAGCGGCAGCGGAAAGACTACGCTTGGAAAAACGGTGCTGAGACTTCTTGCCCCGACCGCCGGGAAGATTTTCTTTGAGGGAGAAGACATAACCGAAATTGACTCGGCGCGGCTTCGTTCCCTAAGAAGGGAAATGCAGATGATATTCCAGAACCCGTACGGTTCCCTTAATCCCAGAATGAACGTGGGTTCGCTTGTTTCCGAGGGGATAAGCATCCATAACACGGTAAAAAAAGAAGAGCGCCACGAGTTTGTTGCCCGGCTTTTGGGCGAAGTGGGTCTTGGAGCTGACGTTATGAACCGCTATCCTCACGAGTTCAGCGGGGGGCAGCGCCAGAGAATAGCCATAGCGCGCTCCATTTCTCTTCACCCTAAGTTCGTTGTATGCGATGAGCCTGTCTCTGCGCTTGATGTGTCGGTGCAGGCGCAGATAATAAACCTGCTTAAGGATCTTCAGAAAAAACACGGTCTTTCCTACCTGTTCATCTCTCATGATCTGCGCGTTGTAAAGCACGTAAGCGATCTGGTGGCCGTAATGTATCTCGGGAAAATAGTTGAAATCGCTCCGAGCGAAGAGGTTTACTCAGATCCCCTGCATCCCTATACCAGGATGCTTATCTCTGCTATTCCCGAAATAAAAAGAACCAGGAACGAAAACGGCAACGAAGCATCGATATCGGGAGAGATACGCAGTCTTGCTGATATTCCCTCCGGGTGCAGTTTTCATCCGAGATGCCCTCTGGCAACCGAAGTTTGCTCAAGGGAGATTCCACGCCTTGAGCAGAAAGGAGTCAACGGACGAAGTGTCGCCTGTCATAACGTCTGAATGCAAGGCAGAAGGCAATTCCGCGTTTTCCGTTAACAGCAAAAAGCTTTGTCATGTTACCTGTTACCCCCGGGGAGAGACCGAAAGGTAAGGCAAGCAGCAAGTATGACCAGGATCAGGAAGGCACTCCAGGTTCGTTTAATTCTTTTCGGGCTTTGCTGTCCTGCAGGGGTTAAGTGAACAAAGCAAAATGCGGATGACTTATTTGTTAAGAACTGGTCAATTAGTTTTGACTGTTAATAGTTTTCGAGGCATTTGCGTAGTAAAGGATAGCCATACGGGGCAGGGGTATAAGGAGGGGTGAAAAAACTTTTCACCCCAGAATCTTGGTAAAAACCCCTAAAAAACGACTGATTCTGGTCAAGGACCGCAAATTCCACCCCAAGCCGTAATCTGCGTTGAAAAACTTAAGGAAAATAGCAGGTAACTTACTGATATCACCTGATTAAGTGGTCGCCATGGGTTATAATTAAAGGCATACCAACCTTAAAAAAGGAGCAAACCCATGGCGACACAATTTAATCTACCTTTCAGCTGGGACCAAGTCGATAGAGCATCGGATTTTAACCGTCTTCAGATGGTTCTTGACAGCCTGCCCGACGCCCATATCATCCGGGCTCTTGAGTGTATGCGCAAAAACGGACGCAACCAGTACCCGGTATCTGCGATGTGGAGGGCCTTTGTGGCGGGGATAGTGTTCGGGCACGAATCCATAGAGTCTTTAATCCGGGAGCTTAACCGCAATTCATCTCTGCTTGCCGTCTGCGGATTCTCCACGGTGCCCATGCAGAGACGTGACAGGTATGAGGTTGAACCCGGCGGCGTGGTCAAGATTACAGATTTTGAGTCTCGCAGTTCTGCTCCCCGCAGTTATAACTTCTCCGGGTTCCTTGCAAACCTTGCAAAGCTCGACCTGCAGCAGGGTCTGGTATCGGAGATGATAAACAATCATCTGTGCAAAGAGCTTATGGAGGTGCTTCCCGAATTCGGCAAGCACCTCGGTTATGACGGCAAGGCGATAAAGAGTCATTCAACAGGCAGAACAAACCGCAGGGCAGGCAAAAAGTCTGATCCCGACGCGAACTGGGGCGTGCACAAGTACCGAGGAGTTGATTCTGACGGCAGGGAATGGAGCAAGGTAAAAAAATGGTTTGGCTACCGGCTTCATATCATTGCCGACACCGAGTATGAGATACCGGTTGCGTTCAGTCTGACCGAAGCCTCGACAAGCGAAATAAAACAGTGTGAACGGATGGCTGACAGTTTGTTCGGCAATAACTCCGAGCTTGCCGGGCGGTGCAAGTACTTCACTGCTGACAGGGGGCTTGACAGCGGTCCGCTCAAAGCCAAGCTGTGGGATGATTACAGGATCAGCCCGATTATAGACATCAGGCGGCTGTGGAGGGAGGAAAAGCAGGGGCAGAGCTATGTTCCGGGGCAGAGGATCATGAGACCTCTTAACAGTGTGCACGACAACATTCTTTATACTGAGACGGGACAGATATGGTGTCGCTGTCCGCTAAGCGGCAAGGAGCGCAGGATGGCTTCTTACGGGCTTGAGAAGAAAAGAGGCACTTTGAAGTTCCGCTGTCCGGCGGCCGCCGAGTACAATCTTGACTGCAAGGGCTGGAAGAAGTGTCACAGTGACGCGGGCAAAAAGACCAATGGTTACGGCAGGGTGGTGCGGGTGTCTCTTGAGCGTGACCGTCGTATTTTTACTCCCGCGCGGCACGGCAGTCCGTCATGGAACCGGGCTTACAGAAAGCGAACTGCCATTGAGCGTTTAAACTCACGCATAGGGGGCAGCTTCAGGTTTGAGAAGCACTATATCAGGGGCAAGGCGAAGATGGCCTTCAGAGCGGGTATGGCGATTGCAGTGATAATGGCTCTTGCGGTGGGTCACGCAAAGGCTGGCAGAACGGAGCGTATCAGATCCCTTGTGTCGGGGTTTTATACCGATACCGGATAGTCCTTCTTTAAATTATTCACCAGAAAATTTAAACGGAATTCAACCTTGTGTGGACTGCTGCGTCCGCACCCGGGCAGAACAGCGATTCCTGGGTGAAATTGGTGCTGAGTTGTGTCTGAATCAGCCTGAATCAGACAACTCGGCTTTGAAATTGCCGGAATACCCTCCCCTCCCTTCCGCTGTGTGCTTCCAAAAATCTCAAAACCCCCTACTACGCAAATGCCTCGATTAGAGAGCCCGTTTGAAATGAAAATTTAACTGTGTTATTTTATATTTCGGGTTTGTTTATCTGCGTGAAAGTTACGCAAAGACAAAGGAATAAAGCATGTCAGCAAATATCTTTAAAAACCTTGTGCTCTGGGTAGCAATTTTCGTCGGAGTATTCGCCGTGTATCAGTTCATGAACAGCTCGGCGAGCGTCTACTCAGAGGTGTCCTACAGCAAATTCCTTGAACACCTGGACAATGACAGACTTGCAAGAGTAGAGTTCGGGGAAAATATAATAAGGGGAGAAATTAAAAACGCCGGCCCGGCAGACCGCGGATTTACAACTACGGGTCCCGCCGGAGAACTCCTCATAGCAAAGCTTGAGCAAAGCGGAGTGGAATTCAGCTTTTCCCGCAAAAAACAGAGTTCTCTTACTCAGATACTCATAAACTGGGGACCTCTTTTCATACTTGTCGCACTGATGGTTTTTTTCATGAGACAGGTACAGGCCGGAGGCACCAAGGCTATGAGCTTCGGAAAAAACCGCGCGAGAATGCTTGGCGAAGATCAGAACAAAATCACCTTCAAAGATGTGGCCGGAGTTGAGGAGGCAAAAGAAGAGGTAAGCGAAATAGTGGAGTTTCTCAAAAGCCCTGAGAAATTCACTCGGCTGGGAGGAAGAATACCGAGAGGAGTCTTGCTGGTCGGCCCTCCGGGAACCGGAAAAACACTATTGGCAAAAGCTATAGCAGGGGAAGCTGGAGTGCCGTTTTTCATCATAAGCGGAAGCGACTTTGTGGAAATGTTCGTCGGAGTCGGGGCTTCAAGGGTAAGGGACCTTTTCATACAGGCCAAAAAAAACGCCCCTTGCATAATATTTGTCGACGAACTCGACGCCGTGGGAAGACACAGGGGAGCGGGACTCGGGGGAGGCCATGACGAAAGGGAGCAGACCCTTAACCAGCTTCTGGTCGAGATGGACGGTTTTGAAGGAAACGAAGGTATTATAGTGATGGCCGCCACGAACCGACCGGACGTCCTTGACCCGGCACTTCTGAGACCGGGAAGGTTTGACCGTCAGGTTGTTGTCCCGAGGCCGGACGTCAGGGGAAGAGAAGCCATTCTGGTCGTTCATTCAAAAGACGCTCCGATGGCCGATGATGTTGATCTTTCAGTAATAGCGAGGTCCACCCCGGGGTTCTCCGGAGCCGACCTTGAAAATCTGGTAAACGAATCAGTTCTTCACGCTGCACGAAACAATAAGGAGCAGGTATCCATAGAGGACTTTGAATACGCAAAAGACAAGGTCACAATGGGAGTTGAGAGAAAAAGCATGCTGATAAGCGAAAAAGAAAAAAAAATTACCGCTTATCACGAGGCTGGACACGCACTCGTAGCGAAGCTGACTCCTAAAGCCGACCCCATACACAAGGTGACGATCATACCGAGAGGAATGGCTCTTGGAGTCACTCAGCAGTTGCCCCTTGAAGACAAATACACCCTCTCGAGGAGTTATCTGATTTCCACCATAAAAGTACTTCTCGGAGGCAGGGCCGCCGAAGAACTTGTGTTTTCCGAAAGAACCAGCGGCGCTGCAAACGATCTTGAGAGAGTCACCGACATAGCCAGAAAAATGGTATGTGAATGGGGGATGAGCGAAGTTGTGGGACCGGTAACTTTCGGCAAGGGGGAACAGCAGCCTTTTCTAGGGAAAGAAATATCGAGAAAAAGCGATTACAGTGAAGATACTGCGGTGCAGATTGATCAAGAGACAAAAAAGATCGTGAATGAAAGCTACAGCGACGTAATAAAACTCCT
Source organism: Thermodesulfobacteriota bacterium (assembly GCA_965200595.1). Lineage (GTDB taxonomy): Bacteria > Desulfobacterota_D > UBA1144 > Nemesobacterales > Nemesobacteraceae > Nemesobacter. The sequence goes on from CBDAUE010000007.1 coordinate 33,683, forward strand.
TGGAGACAACCTGAATCTTCTGCATGAGCTCTCTTCCCTGCTTCTTGAAAAAGAAGTTATAGACTCGGCGGAACTTAATGAACTGGTGTCAAAGACACAGGAGTTCATACCCGAAGTGCAAAAGCCCTCTGATATAACCAGCAGGGTCTGACCCCTGCGGCTTTACCCTTCCCCGCCGCCGCTTTTTTTCATCTGTTTTCGCAGAACCGGGAGTAAGAACCATTTGTCAAATTCCTCAGTTCATAGAGTCAACCGGAACACGCAAGAAAATAATTTGATAAAGCTCGGTTCGAAACAACTGGATCTGAGCGGAAAACCCCTTGTCATGGGAATTGTGAACATGACGCCAGACTCCTTTTATGATGGCGGAAAATATAACGATCTCAACAAGGCTCTCGGGAGAATCGCATCCTTAATAAAAGACGGAGCCGATATTATTGACATAGGGGGAGAATCCACAAAGCCGGGTTCTCACGGCGTGGGCACAGAACAGGAGCTTGAGAGAATCATACCGGTAATAGAAGCTGCTTCTGTGGAATTTGACACCGTAATATCCGTGGACACCACAAAATCTGCTGTCGCCAAAGAAGCGCTAGACTGCGGAGCTTCTATAGTAAACGATATAAGCGGACTGAGCTTTGAACCGCAGATAGCACAGAAAGTATCGCAAAAAGGAGCCGCAATTGTACTCAACCACACAAGTTCGCGACCGTTGGACATGCAGGAAAAAACCCAGTACAACTCGCTTGTTCCCGATATAGCAGACTTTCTTTTGAATTCATCTCAAACGGCCATGGCGGCGGGAGTGCCGAAGGACCATATAATAATTGATCCGGGTATCGGATTCGGAAAAACCACCCCGCAGAACCTAGAGATCATAAGAAGGCTTGAGGAATTCTGTCAGCTCGGATTTCCAGTCTGTCTTGGAACCTCACGAAAATCCTTTATAGGAGAAATCCTAGGGAATCCGCTTGCTGAACAAAGATTGATAGGATCTGTCTGTTCAGTGATAATAGCAATGCTCAAGGGCATCTCTATCGTAAGAGTTCATGATGTACTTGAGACAAAACAGGCGATTCGGACGGTAAAAAACATATACGGGATCAACTAGAAGATGACAGACTCCACAATACAGAATTTTAGATTCTTCTCTGACAGCTTGGATATCCTGATCGTCGCCATAATATTTTTCTACACACTCAAGGCCATAGAGGGAACCAGAAGCTCGCAGATTCTTATCGGACTCGTGGCAGTTGGAGTTCTTTACTTTGTCTCGAAAAAATGGGGTTTTTTCACACTTAACTGGGTACTCACACACTTTTTCGGATTCGCCATTCTTATAATAATAATTCTTTTTCAGGATGATATAAAAAGGGGGCTTGCGAACATAGGCAAAAAGCCTTTTCTCTTCAGTTTCGCAAGACATGCGGCAAACGAAGCGGTTACAGAAGAACTGACAGAGGCCTGCTCTTTTCTGTCTTCAAGGAAAATCGGAGCCCTGATAGCCATCGAAAGGCAGGAGAGCCTCAGAATGTTCCCAGGAAGACCTATTAACGCCAATTTATCAAGCGAGATGATTACGACTATCTTCAACCCTGCATCCCCGTTTCATGACGGAGGAGTAATAATCAAAGACGACATTATTGTTTCGGCCGGCTGCTTTTTCCCGATCAGTACGAATATCGAACTGGGAACAGAACTCGGAACACGTCACAGGGCCGCAATAGAGCTGTCCAGAGAGACTGATGCCATTGTGGTAGTCGTATCCGAGGAAACGGGGAGAATCTCACTGGCGGCAGACGGAGAACTTAAAAAAATCGACAGCGACAAACTGCTGAAGCTAAAGCTGGTTTCCGAACTTACCAACAAGAGGCCGAGCGCCATAAGAGCAAGCCAGACGGAAAAAACCTGATGGAGAGAAAGCTTTTTTTTCAAGGTCTTACAAAAAAAACAATCGCACTTACGCTGGCCGTACTTCTGTGGGTATTTACGAATTTTGATCTCGATGTGGAAAAAGACATCAGGATTCCGCTTCACCTAAGTGGTCTGCCTGAAGAACTTATTATCGTGAACAATGCACCCGAAAATGTTGACCTCTCTTTGAGAGGACCGAGAAACCTGCTCTCTTCATTTGCCTTCTCAAACAAGTCGATTCCCGTTGATCTACAGAAAATGGAACGGGGCATCATTAAAATAGACCTGAAACGCGCGGCGGCGCAGATGGTTCCCAGAGGAATAGATATAGTTGCGGCAAGACCCTCAAAGCTCTCGCTTAACATAGACACCCTTGCAACGAGAAAATTCAAGGTGAAACCCGTTCTCGGAGAACTGGACTCCGGTTATGAGATATCGAAAAAAATAAAGATCGTCCCGGAATCAGTTGAAGTAAAAGGACCCGCTTCGCAGCTTGCCAGACTGGAAACAATAGAAACGGCAAAAATAAAGCTTGAAGGCGAAAAAGCCGAGTTCACAGCACCCGTACAGCTGCAGCTGCCTTCCCAATACATGGAAGTACTTGAAGGCGACCGTGTAAACGTAACCGTTTACATAAAAGAAATAATACTGACCAAGGAGTTTCGTGACGTCGACATAGTTCCCCGCAATTTTGGAGAACTCAAATACAGCACCACTTCAAAACTCAAGGCCAGACTTTTATTTAGCGGCCCCTATAAAACCATCAACAATCTTACAAGCGATGATATCAAGGTCTATATAGACGGAGCGGAGATGAACGAAAGCGAAGAAAGGATACTCCCGGTAAAGGTTGATTATCCGGATTCAAACCTGCTGAAACTTGCCAGGGTTATTCCGAAAAGAATAAAGGTTAAACTCCAAGTGCCGGCCGAGAAAGAATCTCCCAATACGTAAAACATGAAGAATTCCTTATCTGAATTCCCCGAAAGAAAGATTTTTGGAACCGATGGAATAAGAGGGGTTACGAATACCTATCCAATGACCCCTGAGATATCGCTTGCCCTCGGAAAAGCGCTTACAAAATATCTGTCCGGCAAAACGGCCGGGCGAGTGAAAATACTCGTCGGCAAAGACACACGACTTTCAGGCTATGTCTTTGAACAGGCTATAGCTTCAGGCATAACGTCCATGGGTGCCGATGTACTCCTCGTTGGCCCCCTGCCGACTCCGGCGATAGCTTTTCTTACTTCAAACATGAGAGCCACAGCCGGTGTGGTTATCTCCGCGTCACATAATCCCTACACCGATAACGGAATAAAAATATTCGATTCCACGGGTTTCAAACTCCCTGACAGAACCGAAATAGAAATAGAGAACATGGTTCTCGGAGAGAATCAGTTAAGCCCCCCTCCCCTCACGGGAAAAGCAAAAAGAATCGAGGATGCGGTTGGGCGCTACATAGTGTTTCTCAAAAACACTTTCCCCGGCAATCTTACTCTTGACGGAGTGAAAATCGTGGTTGACTGCGCCAACGGAGCGGCTTACAAGGTCGCCCCCATCATTTTTGAGGAACTCGGAGCAAAGGTAACAACGATCGGCACCGAACCCGACGGAACAAATATAAACGTCAACTGTGGGAGCCTGCGGCCCGAAATACTTTGTGAAAAAGTAGTGCAAAGCGGTTCCGATATAGGAATAGCGCTTGACGGAGACGCGGACAGAGTTGTTTTGTGCGATGAAAACGGCAACGAGGTTGACGGCGATCATGTGCTTGCAATCTGCTCGTCTGAGATGCTGGAAACCGGCACCTTGGCAACGGACACCGTGGTAGCTACACAGATGAGTAACATGGCTCTTGAAAATTACCTCAGCGAAAAAGGTCTGAAGCTTGAGAGAACCCGCGTGGGAGACAGATACGTGGTAGAGGAAATGAAAAAACTGGGAGCAAACTTAGGTGGCGAGAAATCAGGCCACCTGCTGTTTCTTGACCACTCTACAACGGGAGACGGGCTTTTGGCCGCGCTTCAGATTCTGGGCATAATGAGAAAGAAGAGCAAGTCGCTTTCTGAGCTTGCAGGGACAATAAACCTGTTTCCGCAGATTCTTAACAGTCTTGAAATCAAAGAGAAAAAACCGTTTGAACAGATCCCGGGACTTGTTGAAATCGTCAGGGAATCTGAAAAAACCCTTGGAAACAAAGGAAGAATGAACATCAGATATTCCGGAACCGAACTGCTTGCAAGAGTAATGGTGGAAGGGGAAGACGAGACTCTGATAAACGAAATTGCTTCCCGCATATCTTCCGTAATAAATGAGAACATAGGAACAGGAAATCTGTAGATGAAAACCAGACTGAACGTAAATGTAGACCACGTTGCAACACTGAGACAGGCAAGGAAAGGGAAGGAACCCGACCCTGTAAACGCCGCCATGCAGGCTGAACTTGCCGGAGCAAGCGGAATAGTTGTTCATCTCCGCGAAGACCGCCGACACATTCAGGAAAGGGATCTTCTTTTGCTGAGACAGACGGTACGAACAAAACTTAACATGGAGATGGCCGTAACGGATGAAATGATTGAAATTGCATGCAATACGCTTCCCGAAGTCGTAACACTTGTTCCGGAAAAAAGACAGGAAGTAACTACCGAAGGGGGACTTGACGTGCGTGGGGATACTAAGAGAATTGCCGCGGGGATTGAAAAACTGAAAAGTCGCGGCCTGTTTGTGAGCATTTTCATAGACCCCGATCCTGACCAGATAAGTGCTTCTACACAGGCCGGCGCCCATATGGTTGAAATTCACACCGGAAATTATGCAAACGCCCGCAATGAAACCGAAATGATGATGGAACTTGATAAAATCAGAAAATCAACCGAAGAGGCCCTCTCCCAACGACTCAGAGTATCTGCCGGTCACGGGCTCAATTACATTAACGCGACTGCGGTTTCAAGAATAAACGGGATTGAGGAACTCAACATCGGCCACAGCATAATTTCCCAGGCAGTTTTCCTAGGAATGGAAAAAGCCGTAAGAGAGATGATTAACCTTTTATAGTATTTTTAGGACTGGGCAGAAAGATATGGTTTCAGGCATAGGCATAGACATGGTTCGCAACAGTCGCATAGAGAACCTTATTGATAAATGGGGGGATAAATTCCTCCGGAAAGTTTTCACCGATGACGAACTCATGCAGAATGGTGACAGCAAAAACAGAAACATAAGCTACGCAGCCAACTACGCGGTAAAAGAAGCCTTTGTTAAAGCACTCGGCACCGGCTTCAGACGGGGTATAAAATTTCACAACATAGCTGTCAAGCGCAACGAACTTGGAAAACCTTTCATAGATCTTCGGGGAAGCACAAAGCAGATCGCCGCACAGAGGGGCCTTACAAAGATTCATGTCACCATATCACACGACGGCGAATACTCGGTCGCCATGGTTATTCTTGAGGACTGACTTACAATTCTTATGTTCTGCTCTCATCTTTTGGATTCAAGAAAAGCTCTCCTGCAACATCCGCACAGAATCTAAAGCCAGCACCATGTGCTATTTTTAACTCGTGGTTTCAAGTTCGAAACGCAACAGGGTGGATCAAGGCCGAAGAGTACCTGATTCGGGGTTTTGAAGCCAAGGCATTTTCTCGGTCTGCTGTTCGGTTTCTCCATAACTCTGCCAGCGTCTTTCTGTGTCAGTTTGTCAAAGTCCATCCCCTTGGGGAAGTACTGCCTTATAAGTCCGTTTGCGTTTTCACAGGATCCCCTCTCCCAGGAGTGGTAAGGATGGGCAAAGTACCACTGTGCCCCGAGCTTCTCTGACAGATTCTCATGCAGAGCAAATTCTGCTCCGTTATCACATGTCACCGTCTTGAAGTACTTGCGCATGGATAAAGCCCCCTGGAGTATAGCCCGGCAGATGGCCGTTTTGTCATCCGCGACCACGATTATGCAGTAGCGCGAAACACGCTCTACGATAGTTACAAGCACCTTGCCTTTCTTCCTCAATCCAATCACCGTGTCGATCTCCCAGTGCCCTTTCCGAATGCGTTCATACACCTCGCCGGGGCGCAGGTCTATCAAGACGCGGTTCTTTATATGTCCCCTCGTTCATGGCAAGCCAGCCGCTTATCTGCTGCGGACTCCTCTCCTCTCTTGGCAGTTCCTCCACCCGTGTCCATGTCTGCTGGGCAATGCGGTTTGCGCAGCAGTTGCGTCTGGTTTCGGCAAGCATATGCGCCTGCCTGGGACGGTAACCCCGCTTTCCGCGGTTGCGCCTGAGCTCCCTGCTTATGGTCGACTTGTGTACGCCCAGGTTGTCTGGTTGTTCCCTGCTTTGCACAGGGCCTCAATCTGGTATCTTTCTTCCTGGGTAAGTTGCTTTGGTTTTCTCATTAAAACTCTCCTTTTGATTTAGTCGTTAAAAGACAGTTGCGAAGACTATCGCAACTCGCCCTTTTTAGTTTACTTCAAAGGTTGCGTTTCAAACTTGAAACCACGACTAAAATGTTTCAGAATCTCGACAGACTCAGTCTAAAGGGAGTGGACAGAGTAAAGCCGGGACTCGAGAGAATTATCGTGGTTCTCGAAGAACTGGGACATCCTCACAGGAAAAAAGATTACATCACCGTTGCCGGAACTAACGGCAAAGGTTCCGTGGCAACATGTGTCGCATCAATACTCGAGACAAGCGGTTACCGTACAGGTCTTTTTGTCTCCCCTCACCTAATTGATGTAACGGAAAGAATAAGTGTAGACGGAGAGAAAATAACCAAAAAACAGCTTGAACAGACCTTGGGCGCAGTCATTGCTGCCTGCACCAGGATTGGCGTGGAGCTCAGTTATTTCGAAACACTCACCGCAGCCGCATTTCTTTATTTCAACTACAAGTCAATAGACATAGGCGTGCTTGAGGTTGGAATGGGCGGAAGATGGGACTCGACAAACGTATGCGATCATCTGGTGGGTATTATAACAAACGTGTCCTTCGACCACACCGAATACCTCGGAAACACCCTGGTTGAGATTGCGAGGGAAAAAGCTGGAATAATCAAAAAAAACGCCCTCGTGGTAACAGGATGCAGGGGAGAGGCTCTCTCAGTCATTGAACGCAGGACCCGTGAGAATTCCTCAACATGCCACAGGATCGGAGCAGAGTTCACTTACATTGAGAAAGAAGATATGAGTTTTGATTACATTGGACCCAAGTGGAACATTTCGAGACTTAAAACTTCTCTTGCAGGTGCACATCAAGTGGAAAACGCCGTTATGTCTATAGCAACAGCCGAGCTGTTGACAATGCATACACTCTACAGAACGGATCCGAAAAAAATAAAAGAAGCCATTTCAAAAATCTGTCTGGGGGGACGAATGGAATACTTAAACACCGAAGTTCCCGTTATAATCGACGGGGCGCACAACCTGGCGGCAGGGAAAAATCTTGTTAAATCGATTGAGCTTTATCATCCCGGGAAAAAATTCAATTTCCTGATAACAATGCTTGATAACAAAGATATCGGGGGATTCACCGAAACCCTCTCGCGCATTTCGGGAAAACTGATCATAACGCAACTCACCGGAGTCAGAAAATCTTTGGAAACAGAGAGAATTCTGGCGCTTGTGCGGGGACGATTCGACTCGGTCGAGACAGTGAAAAACCCGCTTAAGGCATATGAGAAGCTTATAGGTTACGGAGAAGCTGCATGCGTTTGTGGTTCCTTTTATCTCATAGGTTATCTTAAAGGGATAATCCAAAATGAAGAAACTGTCTATAGTAAGTAACGATCTTTTTCTGGCTCATCAAAACCCTCCGGGACATCCGGAGTGTCCGGAAAGACTGACAAGCATTCTGGGGGTTCTTGAGGGTTCGACCCTTATGGAGAAAACGGTTTCCGCGGACACAAGACCTGCTACGGAGGAAGAGATCACTCTGGCACATAGCAAGCCCTATTTTGATATGGTCAAAAGCACCTCCGGCAAGGAGTTTTCGCAGCTTGATTCCGACACTTCTGCGTGTGGGGTTTCCTTTGACGCCGCGCTTGCGGGCTCTGGAGGGCTTGTATGCTCGGTAAACAACATTCTCTCAGGGGAAATCGATACCGCATTTGTACTCGCTCGTCCTCCCGGACATCACGCCGAACACGACAGGGCGATGGGATTCTGCCTGTTTAATCACGTGGCGGTCGCGGGGGGCCATCTTCTGGCCAACTGTGGACTTGAAAAAGTCCTTATCATAGACTGGGATGTACATCACGGAAACGGCACACAGCACATCTTCTACGATTCAGACAAAGTGCTGTATTTCTCTGTGCATCAGTTCCCTTTTTATCCCGGCACTGGAAGCCTAAAAGAACTCGGGTACAAAGACGGACTCGTGTACACGGTTAACGTTCCCTGTCCCGCGATGCTGGGAGACGAAGATTATCTGAGAATCTTTGCCGAGATACTCAAACCCTTAACAGAGCAGTATTCCCCGGAATTTATTCTTGTCTCTGCCGGCTTTGACGCTTACCAGGTCGACCCGCTGGGAGGAATGCTGGTTACTTCAGAAGGTTTTGCCAGACTTACAAGATTCGTTATGCAACTTGCAGAAGAAAACTGCCGTGGAAATATCGCCTTTTTGCTTGAAGGCGGCTACAACACCGCGGAAATAGGGCTGATCGTGAAGTCAGTCACAGAGGAGATACTCGATCTTAAAGTGTCAGACCCCGGGTTTGATCCTAAGCGCACAATCTGCGAACATACCGTCTCAGAAACAAGAAGGGTTTACTCGAAATTCTGGGACTTTTAGGTTAATTCCCTTTTCTGTAATCTCTTCCCTCGATAAAAAGAGGCGTGCACATCTCATAGAGTCTGGAAGCTATTCTTTCCCCCACCCTGTTTTCAAGTATGTCTGTTCTGTCCGCATACTTTCTAGGAAGCAACTCTCTGGCCACGTAGTTGGTGGTAACAAGAGTTTTTCTTGAAGAATTATAGCGCTTGGAAATAAGCTGATCCAGGATGTTCTGTTCCCATTCAGAACTTTTGCCTTTTCCCATCTCATCTATAACAAGAATCTCCGCACTTATCAGCGGTCCTATTATCTCGTTTTCGGAAATTCCCTCGGAATAGGCTTTTCGCAGGTCTCCAAGAAGAAAAAAGAAATCGGTAAACACACACTCAACGGCTTTTCGGAGAGTGAGTTCCGCTATTGCTCCTACGGCCAGGCGTGTCTTGGCAAGTCCGGGACCTCCCATGAGCAAGAATCCTTTTTCTTCCGGGTACTTGTCGACAAACGACTTCACGTAGGACATCGCTTTATACTGGCTTTTACCATGGGGATCTATGTCGTCTGACTGCAGAACGCCGGCGTATTTAGAAGGAATCCTAGCGTTGTTGTACCTTCTGACTTTAAGCCTTACAATTCCGCAGAGCTCGCAGCGCTCAAGATATCTGTAGCCCCTTTCGTTTACTGAAAACTTCGTCCCGGAACCGTCGCAGTCAACGCATTCGGAAACACAGCTGCAAATCTGCGCCCGCGCGTACTGACCGTTCTCAGAGGAGAGGATATATCCACTGCCGGAACATTCCTGACAACCTGTAGCGATGGGTTTTCTGGTAGCCATGTTACTTCATCGTGAAAACGTTATTTATATCGAAAGTTTCGCATACGATTTCATCCCTGAAAGCATCGATGGTCTTTTTCCTGACATCCTCATCGTAGAGTTCTGCTTTGGCTGGAAGCCTGCTCAGTGCAGCAGCAGTTATCTGCTTTTGCCTCTGTTCGGGAAGATCTGAGAAAACATCCTCCATGAAGTCCTGCCAAAGCGAATCAAACTGTCTGTATACGTTAGCGGATCCCGCACCATCAGTTTCTCGAACCCTGCGTCTGAGTTCTTCATATTTTTGCCGTATATCCTCTCTTTTTTCCTCAGTTATGGTCCTGTCAAGCCTCTTTAGAATCTGTTCTATTATACTGCTTGTGGCAAAAACAGCGTTTCGGGATTCTGCTTGTTCCGACTTCCGTTTTACCGGCTGTGCTCTCAGATAGTCTTCAATTTCATCTCTTATGTTAAAAAGTCCTCTGGGTTCTTCGACCCCTCTCTGTTTTTTTTGCTCAAACCCGTAGGCTATAGCCTTAATTACCATTTCCTTTGAGATGGATCTTTCGCCAAGTTCCCTTATAAAACCGTAGTCCCTAGCTGAAAGCATTAGGCCCCTCCCCGCAAGTCCAAGAAAATACCGTTCTATGTCAGCTATGTAGTTTCGTTCTTGAGATTTCATCTTCCCGCGCAAAAACGCTCAGTCCCGGGATCAAGCTCCTATCCCATTATCTCGCGCATGGCCGACATCGTATCGGAATAGTTTTCCGTCTTGTATATTCCGGACCCCGTTACCACTATATCCGCTCCAGCTTCAATCACTTTACTTATATTCCCGAGATTTATCCCGCCGTCAGCTTCGATAAGCGGTTTTTTTCCATCTATTCTGTCAATAACAGATCTCAGATTTCTTATTTTAGACAGCATCTCGGGGATGAATTTCTGACCCCCGAACCCGGGCTCAACAGTCATTACAACTATCACGTCTATAAGCTCCATAAGTTTTTCTTCTATCACGCAAATCGGGGTTGCTGGGTTAACAGCCACGCCGGTCATAACCCCTCTGCGGCTGACAGATAAAAGAGTGCTGTACAGAAGGTTGCAGGCCTCCATCTGAACTGTGACAATCTGCACGTGAGGAGAACCCGCATCTATGAATTTTTCCGTGAATTTTTCGGGATTATCAACCATAAGATGTATATCCATCTTGGGAGGGGATTCCATCCCGGCAATCGCTTCCACTATGGGTATTCCTATGCTTATGTTCGGGGCAAAATGTCCGTCCATAACATCCACGTGTATAAGATCGGCACCTGCCTTGCAGACGGCATCCACCTCGTCTTTGAGGTAAAGATAATCACAAGATAGTATTGAAGGAGCTAGGAGTTTTTTCATTTAATTTTCTCCGCAAGGCACAGTCTTATTCTCTGGCATTTTACCCGAACAACGCCAAAAACCCACGACAAATCCCTGCGTGGAACTAAAAGCTGCTCAATTCTGGAAAGCAAGTCACAAGACGGCAGGATTAAAAGAGGAATTTTTCATTTCCTGTAATAGGTTTCTTTACCGAGAAACGAGAAAGGGGAAGAAAATTACACCCCCCTATTTTGTCGCGATCACAAGCACTTAGAGCTTAAATGTCATGTGTGGATTTATTTTCTTACCGCACGCACAGATTCTCCACGAAACCGCCATAAACAGACCGGATACCACTAAAACCATGTTAAGCAGCAAAGAACTGAGACCGGCTCCTGTAGCAGCGCTCGCTCCTGCAATCGCACATCCGTCGTCATTACTACCGCTTTTAACCGGTGTGGGATAAAAACCGGAACCCAGTATAAAGGTTGTATTGCTTGGACCGGGAACTTTTACTGTTTCAACATAGCTGACCTTGGGAGAAGTACCCGGAGATTTTCCCTCTTCCCTCACTTCATCCCCTTCAATTCTCGGATCATCCCACGTATATTCGCCAAAACCATCTCTTTCTATTGCGTCTATAAGTTCATGGGAAATCTCTACTCCGTTAGCATCTACGGTTTCATGTATGTCCATGCCCTCTATAAGTGGGTTGAACGCGTTGAAAACGGCTATTTCGCCTTCCCCGTGGTCTTCTGGATCATGGTTTCCTACCTCATGGTCTCCCGCTGTGAAAATGAACAAGTATATAGCGGCTTCATTCGCGGTCCACTCTTGGTCCCTATCCTTGAACTCGGCTAAAAGAATGAGGAAGTCTTCAATATATTTAGTCTCCTCAATATGAGCTTTCGCATGCATAACGAACTCTTTGAGAGCTTCTCTGTTTTCAGGGTTGTCAACACCATTCATCACATCACTGGCCAGGGTCGTGTACTGATGATTTCCCTCATGAGCAAAAGACGGAACAGTGATAAAAACGCCTGTCAAAACTAAAGCTAAAGCCAAGAAAAAACTTCTCATAATCCTATTTCTCCTTATAACAAATTTCGTTCTGTTATAAACCACTACTTACTTGATTTATTTTAGATTTATTTTGTAGAGAATACAATATGTAGGGTCTTGTTTTCAGCAGACTGATTGATTTCATGTGGTAATAATGAGTTTGTTGACAGAAAGACCAGAATAATTATATTACTGTCACCTTTGAGGTAACTTAATGCCCCCTGAGAATTTCATATTCACCTCAGAATCCGTAACAGAAGGCCACCCGGACAAGATTGCGGATCAGATATCAGACGCCATACTCGACGCCATGATTGAGCAGGATCCCGACAGCAGGGTCGCATGCGAGACATTGATTACAACTGGCCTAGTGGTGATTTCCGCCGAGATAACGACAAAAAGTCAGGTCGACATACGTCAGGTAGCAAGAGACACGATGAAAGAAATCGGCTACACGGACAGCGCAATGGGATTTGACTCAGAAACCTGTTCGGTACTCCTTACGATTGACAGACAGTCCCCGGACATAGCGCTTGGAGTTGACAAAAAAGGAGCAGGAGACCAGGGACTGATGTTCGGCTACGCATGCGATGAGACCGAAGAGTTCATGCCTTCGCCCATACTGTACGCTCACAAGCTGGTTAAACGTCTTTCCGAGGTAAGGAAGAATGGCACCCTTCCCTTTTTAAGGCCCGACGGCAAAAGCCAAGTCACCTTCAGGTACGAAAACGGGAAACCCGTGGGAATAGAGGCAGTAGTTATATCGTCCCAGCACTCAGAGGAAGTCTCGCTTGAGGACCTAATCGAAGGAATAAGGGAAAACGTGATAAACCCCTGTATCGGAGCACTTATTTCTGAAAACACAAAGGTTCATATAAACCCCACGGGAAACTTCGTAATCGGAGGGCCCATGGGAGACACAGGTCTTACCGGGAGAAAAATCATAGTAGACACCTACGGCGGATGGTCAAGACACGGCGGCGGGGCATTTTCAGGAAAAGATCCCTCCAAGGTGGACAGAAGTGCAACCTATATGGCAAGATACGTGGCGAAAAATATAGTCGCAGCCTCTTTGGCGTCACGCTGCGAGGTACAGATTGCCTATGCCATTGGAGTCGCGGAACCGGTTTCGGTAATGATCGACACATTCGGCACAGCCGCTTTGCCAGAAGAAAAAATCTCGCAAGCAGTGAGAGAGGTTTTCGATCTCACTCCCGAGGGGATAATATCACATCTCGGGCTCAGAAAACCCATCTACAGAAAAACCGCTTCTTATGGACATTTCGGGAGAAATGAAGAAACTTTCTCATGGGAGAAAACAGACAGAACAGCGGAACTTAAAAAAGCCTTGGAGAATGCCTGAGCCGGATCGTTCTCAGAGCTTTTGACTGCGAAAAAGCAACGGAGGAACAGATGGATTACCACGTAAAAGACTTAAAGCTTTCCCGTCAGGGAAAACTAAGAAGCGAATGGGCTGCCCAGGAAATGCCCGTTCTGAAGCAGATAGAGGAAAGATTCAAAAAGGAAAAGCCGCTTAAGGGAACAAGAGTCGCCGCATGCCTTCACGTTACTACTGAGACGGGAAATCTGATGACCACCCTTAAGGCCGGAGGAGCCGAAGTCTACCTGTGTGCTTCGAATCCACTCAGCACTCAAGATGACGTTGCAGCCTACCTCGTAAAGAACCATAAAATCTCCGTCTTCGCTGTAAAAGGAGAGAATACGAAGACCTATTACAAGCACATAAACGCTGTCCTGGACGCCCGCCCGCACATAACCATGGACGACGGGGCAGACTTGGTATCAACGCTGCACAAAGAGGGTGAGGATCTTATAGACAATATAATTGGCGGAACGGAAGAAACGACAACCGGAGTAATAAGACTCAAAAGCATGGCAAATGACGGTGTTCTCAGATATCCGATAATCGCCGTTAACAATGCGGATACCAAGCATCTTTTCGATAACCGCTACGGTACTGGACAGAGCACTCTTGACGGAATCATACGTGCCACCAACAGACTCGTCTCAGGAACGACTTTTGTCGTAGCAGGATACGGATGGTGCGGAAAGGGACTTGCCATGAGAGCCAGAGGACTGGGAGCCAACGTTATCGTAACCGAGGTTGAACCGCTTGCCGGACTTGAGGCTACTATGGACGGATTCAGGGTAATGACCATGGAGAAAGCAGCACCGCTTGGAGATTTTTTCTGCACGGTTACGGGCAACATACACGTTATAGGGAAAAAACATTTCGAGAAAATGAAAGACGGGGCAATCGTAGCCAATTCCGGACACTTCAATGTGGAACTTGATCTCGAAGCTCTTGACAAGATAACGAACTCGAAAAGAGTCATAAGGGAATACATTGAAGAGTATACCCTTGAGAACGGAAGAAGAATCAACGTTCTCGGGGGAGGTAGGCTTATAAATCTCGCGGCAGCAGAAGGACATCCTTCAAGTGTAATGGACATGAGCTTTGCAAATCAGGCACTTTGCTGCGAGCATATGGTGAAAAATGGAGGGAAGTTTGAAAACGATGTTTACGACGTCCCGGAGAAAATAGACAGGCTAATATCCCGGATAAAGCTTAAGACCCTAGGAGTCACCATAGACACCCTGACCGCCGAACAAAAGAAATATCTAAGTTCCTGGCAGGTCGGAACATAAGATTAGTGGATGAGCACCTCGATTCGTTTCTTGTATATCTTACGATGAACAGGGGCCTTTCGAAAAATACCATTCAGTCGTATTCAAGGGATATATCATCCCTAGTGGCCTTTCTAGGGAAAAAGGGCATATCTGACCCCACAGGCGTAAACGAAGGCGAAGTAGCCGCCTTTTTTGAGCACCTAAGGAAAAAAAAGCTCTCTCCGAGAAGCGTTGCAAGAAATATAGCTTCCATAAAACAGTTCTTCAGATTTCTTCTAACAGAAAGCATCATAACCGAGGACCCGCTTAGAAACACAGTCTCTCCCAAGCCCGCAAAAACCCTCCCCCACACCCTTTCGCTGGAAGAAGTCGAGAGACTGCTCCGGGAGCCCGAGCAGGGCAAGTCCGCCGAAGCGCTCAGGGATCGTGCAATGCTTGAGGTCCTCTACGCCACAGGAGTCAGAGTATCGGAATTGATCTCACTGGAGCTGAACCGCGTTAATCTTGACCACGGCTATGTTATCACCCTCGGCAAAGGAAGAAAGGAGAGGATAGTTCCCATAGGTGAGGCCGCAATCAGAAAAACAAGGGACTATCTGTCAAATTCAAGACCAAAGCTTCTTCGTGACAGGATTTCAGAGTACCTTTTTGTGACATCGAGAACCGGCTCCAAGATGAGCCGTCAGCGTTTCTGGCGAATGATAAAGAACTACGCGCTTGGAGCCGGCATCCACTCCCACATAACTCCCCATGTTCTTCGTCACTCCTTCGCCACGCATCTGCTTGAGCGGGGAGCCGACCTGCGGGTCATACAGGCCATGCTAGGTCACTCAGACATATCAACGACCCAGATATACACATACGTCGAAAAGGAAAGGTTAAAACGCATACACCAAAAATCTCATCCCAGAGCCTAAGCTATAGATATGAACTACCAATTTCTAATAATACTGCTCCCCGTAGTCCTTTTCTCTCTGACAATACACGAGTACGCCCATGCGCTTGCGGCCTACAGGCTCGGAGACGACACGGCAAAAAAACAGGGAAGACTCTCACTTAACCCTCTCGTACACCTTGATGTTCTGGGAACCTTGCTGCTTTTTATTGTACATTTCGGATGGGCTAAACCCGTTCCCGTTGACCCGAGAAACTTCAGAAACCCGAAAAAAGACATGCTTGTGGTTGCACTGGCGGGCCCAGTGTCCAACATTCTGACCGCAATTGCGGCAGCTGTGATTCTCAAGGTGATATTCGAGAATTTCGCACCAATAACCCCAGGAAGCGAAATCGACTTTATAGCGCGTATGCTCGTATGGTTCATATACATAGGAATAGTGCTTGCAGTCTTCAACATGATCCCTCTTCCCCCGCTTGACGGCTCGCGAGTACTTTACGGACTGCTACCAGACAGTCTCGCTTACAGATATGCAAAGTTTGAAACTTACGGAATATTTATTCTCTTCGCCTTTTTCCTGTTCGGCGGCAAGTTCCTAGGTTACTTCATACGCGTCCCGGTGGTTGTCTTTATAGAAATGTGCAATTTCAGCCCGAAAGAACTCGAATTTGTAGTTCGGGCGATTAACCCGTCGTGATTAATCCAAGAAACGAGCAGATGGAAAACCCCCACTCAGCCTACAGCGTAGAGCTTGAGATATTCAACGGCCCCCTTGATTTGTTGCTCCATCTTATAAAAAAACACGAGCTCGAGATCTACGACATACCCATCGCGCTCGTAACCGAGCAGTATCTTGAATATCTGGACTTTCTTAAGGAAGTAAATCTCGAAATCGTCGGAGATTACATGTCCATGGCGGCCGAGCTAGGATACATAAAATCACGCATGCTTCTTCCCAGGATAAAAGAAGAAGGTGAAGAAGAGGAAGAGGACCCCAGAGAGGAGCTTGTAAGACGTCTTCTTGAGTACGAAAAGTATAGAAACGCAGCGGCTGAGCTCGGAACAATGGAAATTCTCGGCAAAGATGTCTTCCTGGCAGGCTACGACCGAAGGGAAATGTTCGGAGAACCGGTAGAAGAAACTGAATTCGTTAAATTTGACCTCTGGTCCCTTGTCGACTCCTTTTCTAAAATATGCGAGAACGGAAAGAAAGCTGAAACAGAGGAAATATCTCTAACCCCCCAGACGTACACAATTGAAGAAAGAAAAAATCAGGTGATTCAAATAATGAAAAAGAAAAAAGAGGTTCTTTTCAGAGACCTTTTTGAAGGGGATGAAAACCGCATGAAACTCGTGGTAACCTTTCTCTCTATACTGGAGCTGCTCAAAGAGGGCATCCTAGATGTCTTTCAGCCAGCTTTTGAAAAACCTATAAAGATAATTCTAAGGAAACAGAGTGGAAAACAAGAGTTCTCTTGAAAATATAATAGAATGCTTGATGTTCGTTTCAAAACATCCTTTAACTATACAGGAAATCTCCAGACTCCTGAAAGATGTAGATAGAAAAGAAATAACTGAAACCATAAACAGACTTCAGAAAAGTTGGGAGGAGATGGGACGAAGTTTTGTCCTGAGCAGCGTCGCCGGAGGATATCAGTTCAGGACCCGTCCTGAGTATTCGCAATACATAGTCGAATTTAACAAGGAAATAAAAAAATTCAGGCTCTCAAAGGCTTCCCTTGAAGTTCTTGCCATAATGGCTTACGAACAACCGGTTACAAAAATTGAAGTCGAAAAAATAAGAGGGGTGGACTGTTCAAGCAGCGTAAGCATGCTCCTGGAAAGAAGGTTCATAGAAATCGCTGGAAAAAAAGAAGTTCCGGGAAAACCTTTTCTCTACAGGACCACAAGCCTTTTTCTCGAGACATTCGGCCTTAAAGACCTTAAGGATCTCCCTACAGTAAAGGAAATCGAGAAAATCAAAGAAGATCTGAAAGACTCCGGGTAACCAAAACCACATACTCACCCTTAAGCTGCCTGGCGAAGAGACATAAGGTACCTTCTGTCTTTTTTCTTGTTGTAAAAAAAGCCTGCCGCATAGCCATCCGGCAAGCGCAGTTC
>CBDAUE010000008.1:0-161858 GCA_965200595.1 Thermodesulfobacteriota bacterium
GTGGAATGATTATGCAGCTCACATTCCTCATTTCCGCCAAGCGTGTGATAAACTTGTTGCTCAGAACTCTGAGAATGCTGCGCTCTTGCTGCTTGGCACATTAACCCGTGGTCTGAATAGTCAAAAAGTGCCAAATCATTCAGGAATGATTTTCGGAAGGGGTGGCGACTCATGCACAAGAAAGAGGATTTCACTCGTGAGGAGTTTCTAAAGTGCCTTGTCCGCTATAGAGACATTCTGGCGGGGTATGAAAAGCTACATGCTAGTTTGGCCTAAGCTGAAATCCTACGCTGGCATTCGAGGTGGATCAAAAAACACATAGACAATGAGATAATTACGTCCGAGATAAACAGTAGCTCATGGAGTATTACTGACTATGAGGAAGATGATTAAAGGTTTGAAAGGAATGAGAACCTATTTCACAGGAACACGATTGATTAAAATGCTGATTGGAGGTGGTATTTGCCGATGGCAAAAAAATAGAATTCTACCAGGGTACGACTCAACAGATAATGGAGGGTATGATCTTCCTTTGTCAGTGAATCTTGTCGATCTTCCGGTGGCATTTGGCCGCCTTGCCAAAGAGAAGACCAAGGATTTTCAAAAAATGGGCAAGACGAAGTGGTTATGGGGATTTTCGTCACCTGCCCCCCACATGGCAGCATAACTGTGAAGTCTGTGACAGGCAAACACCAAAGTAATTTTGAATCCAGCATTCACTCTGCGTGTGCTGATGGTCGTTTTCGAGGAAAAAAGGGATATGCATTGAGACGCTATCGATCGAGGAATTACGAGCTCTTTGTGGAGGGAAGATTTAAACAGGCTCTCTTTCGGGCAACACAAGGAATAGGTTACTGTTTGGAAGATTCTTGCTGGAATACTACTTATCGAGAAGGGTTTATGGGCTTTGAATTTTGCCCCTCGTGCAAGAAAGATATTTGGGATAGTCTATAGAAATGGTACAGCAACTAAAGAACGATCTGTATTTCTGCTGTGATCTTTGCGATCCTCCAAGACTGAATAGAAGAGTTCAGGTGTGATTCTTAGTGGAAAGCGCAGTAATGGAATTGTCATTGTTCGTTATCGGGTGGGGAAACGGCAGTTGAGAGTAGCTCATCTATGCTTTGAAGCTGGCTTCCTTGTGGTGATTCAGTGGATAGTTGTGCTCTTTCTTCAGATTAAGGGATTGGGAAACGAATCGTTCTTATTGGTGGAGCTTTAAGGATGAGGATCAATCCACTTATATCCACCTTTGTCTTTCTGACTTCTGTGACATTCCCAGGATGCACGTGTCAAGTGTTATCAGGAATTAGCTAACCTCAGGCAATCACAAGCACTTCTGCATTTCTCTCTGTTCTGGTGACCAGATTCTAGGTCGTGGCCCTAATCCACTTTTATTGTGCACACTAGTTGAGAACCAATTAATTACAAAGTGCAATATGTACGACGGTCTCCATAATTGACATCTGTTATTCGGCCCTTAAGTTATCCTTCCCGCTTTGTTTTCGCATATAGCTGCTATAGTTGATAAGCCCCAGTTTCGGTTATTCTTGGACATAGGCAATGACACTTAGAGTATGAGCATAGACCTTACCGGTATCATCAATGAGAACGAGTTCTACTCAGACCATTATCTGAGGGAGATTCTCCACAAGAAGGATCTGAAGGACTGGGTAAAGACCACCCGTGAGAAGGATCGTGAAGCGCCCCGCTGGGAGTCCCTCCGCCGCTTTGGCCCCACCTTCCTCCAGCAGGGCCTGCGCTATGCCGACAATCCTTCTCTTCCCATCCAGCGGCAGGTTCTGCACCAGATGCTGGGCATTCTGGGCTATGATTTTGACCCCCATACCGTGGAGCTTAAAGAGGGCCCGGTGCCGTTCCTCAGCACCGTTACCGATCAGTACCACACCCATGTCCAGGTCATCGAGGCTTTCGATAGCAAGCGCTCCGGCTTCGAGCTCCTGCAGCTAACCGTCGACCCCTTGCAGGTTGATCGCACCCCCTCCGAAGAGCATAGCCTCGAGAAACTCGTCAAGTCGATCTTCTTTGGGGAAGACCCGCCCCGCTGGATCCTGGTCACCGCCCTCCGCACATGGATGCTCTTCGAACGGGGCAAGTGGTCGGGACGACGCTCCCTCCGATTCGACTGGCGAAGACTCTACAACCGTCGCACTCCGCTTTCCACTTTCCAGTTCCTCTGTATGCTGCTCAGCCGGGACAGCCTCTGCCCCGGTGGCGGACAGTCCCCCGTGCTGGATGCGATCGATGAACAGTCCCGCGCCCATGCCCAGGGCGTCTCCGGAAGTTTAAAGTATGCCCTCCGCGAAGCCGTGGAGCTCCTCGGCAATGAGTACCTCTACCAGACGGGGAACACCGAGGTCGAACCTGAGGTGCTGACCCTGGAGTGTCTGCGCTACATGTACCGGGTGCTGTTTCTCTTCACCGTAGAAGCCCGCCGTGAGCTGGGCTACCTGCCCATGAATGCCAAAGTGTACCGCGAAGGGTACAGCATGGAGCAGCTCCGGGAGCTGGAGATGGTGGCCCTGACCGAAGAGAACAGCGGCGACGGCTACTTCTTTCATGAATCGATCCAGATGCTCTTTGCCCTGGTCTATGAGGGCCGCACCGAAGAGCGTCAGGTGGCGCTCAGTCACAGCAACTTTGATACGTTCTCCATTGCGCCGCTCCGGTGTGATCTCTTCGATCCGGAGAAGACGCCGCTTCTGGGTCGTGTGCGTATCCGTAACCGGGTATGGCAGCCCATCATTCGGGGGATGTCCTTGGGGCATGCGGAGGCGTATATGGAGCAGAAGACCCGGGAGCGGGGCGAGACGCTTTCGGTGGATGAATATGCCGAAGCACTGCAGCGGGTGAAGCTGCATCTGGCGGACAACAACGTCTATGGGGTAGACCTGAACCCTGTGGCGGTGGAGCTGGGGGGCGTGTCGCTATGGCTGAACACGCTGGTGCCGGGCGGCTTTGTGCCATGGTTTGGTAATCAGCTGAAGTGTGGCAACTCACTGGTAGGGACATGGCGAAGGGTCTATACCAGCGCCCAGACCCGAGCCGGCAAGTGGTGGACCAGGGCCCCCCAGGATGCAGGATGGGGATCCGGCACAAGAGCCTCCAACACCATCTACCACTTCCTTCTGGGAGACCCCGGGATGGTGGACTATGGAGGCAACAAGGTCATAAAGCAGATTGCTGCTCAGGAGCTGGGTCGTTTCAAGAAGTGGAAGCAGCACTTTACGTCTGCGCTCAGTGCTGGGGAGTTTGCGGTGCTGGCCAGATGCTCTGAGATAATAGACCGGCTATGGACTGAGCATGTCTCAGTACTGAAAGCATTGGAGGAGGCGACCACGGACCCTTTCCCCATCTATCCGGAAGAAGGAGCTGGGACCCAGGCGAGGACCAGCACCCGGGTCAAGGATGAGCAGATGGCCCGTGTCCTGATGGGCGGCGCAGGGCAGAATGCCAGTGCCTACTACCGCTTGAAGATGGTCATGGACTACTGGTGTGCGCTATGGTACTGGCCGATAGACAAAGCAGCGCTGCTTCCGACCAGACAGCAGTATCTGAGTGACCTGCGTCTGATGCTGGCGGGGAGGGAGGAAGTACTGCAGACCAGCGTGGCCGAGGTCACCGAAGATGTCCGGGATGAGATTGGAGAGATCGACCTGGTCACGCTCACACAAACACATCCTCGTTTAAGCATTGTATCGGAGCTCTCCCAGCGTCATCGTTTTCATCACTGGCAGTTGGAGTATGCGGACCAGTTTGCGGACAAAGGCGGCTTTGACGTGGTGCTGGGGAACCCGCCCTGGAAACTACTGGGCTGGGTGGAGCAAAACATCATTGCGGACACAAATCCGCGCTTTGCTCTTCAGCGATTCAGTGCTAGCAAAACGGCCGTGCTTCGGAAGGAGTGGCTGACCAGAAAAGAAAACAAAACGAGATACCTGCAAGAATATGCGGCCTCGTCTGCGGAAAAGGCTTTCCTGAATGGTAATGCCCCAATCTTGGAAGGGCAAAAGGCAAACCAGTATAAATCATTCCTGGTGAGGGCTTGGGAGCTCTCATCCGGATCGGTGGGTCTGCTCCACCCCAATGGGGTGTACGATGATCCGCGAGGAGCAAGGCTGAGAGAGGAACTTTATCCGCGGCTGAGACAGCACTTCAGATTTACCAATGCCCTGAAGCTGTTTCCTGAAAAAACCGATAGACTTGCCTTCAGTGTCAACGTATATGGGCAGCCGAGATACCCTGTTGCGTTTGACACGATTTCCTATTTGAAGCACCCGGCCACGGTCGAGGCCTCCATGAAGCATGCCGGGTTTGGCGCCGTGCCTGGCATCAAGACGGTCGATAACAAATGGGATCATTCCGGACATAAGGACCGCATCATTCGGGGCGATGATGAATCATTGGCCCTCTATGCAAAGCTCTATGATGCGCCAGGGACTCCGTGGGAGGAGGCACGACTACCCGAGATTCACTCCCAGCCAATCCTGAGAATCCTGCGGAAGATTCAAGATGCAGAGCGCTTGGGGAGCCTGGGAGATCAGGTTCATTCGTCGCCGATGTGGAATGAAACCAACGCTCAGAAAGATGGAATTCTGCGCAGAGACACACAATTTGTCAATTCTGCCAGAAACTGGATACTATCAGGCCCCCACTTCTTCGTGGGCAATCCCTTCTTCAAAACGCCGAATGAAGGATGCAAAACAAACGCTGATTACTCGCGATTGGACCTGACCCAGTTACCAAGCGACTACCACCCCCGATCGAATTACGTCATAGCGTGCAGCGCAGAGAAGTATGATGAACTGATTCCTACTACACCCTGGGGAGCGAAGCATTCAGCGGACTATAGCATCGCGTGCAGAAGGATGTTTGGCATTAGTAGTGAACGGAGTTTGATTCCGACGGTCATTCCACCGATGATGGCCCACATTAATCCCGTAATCTCATTTGCATTCAGAACCCGCAGAGATCTTATGCGAACTTTTCAAGGATGGTTGACGATCATTACTGATGGTTTTCTCAAGACCACTGGTAGAAGTGATCTGTACGAAAAGACCGCATTAGCTTTCCCCCTTTTTCCTTTTGATCACAATGCCACAGCTCGAGTCCTCGGGCTGGTATGTCTCTCCACAAACTACAAAGGGCTCTGGGAAGAGTTTGTTACAAATCAGCCAATTGCTGCGTGGACAAAAAATGACCCGCGACTTGATCAACGCTTCTTCGATGGATTCAGACATCCATGGAACCACCATAGTGCTCTTCGAACCGATTTTGAAAGAAGACAGGCACAACTTGAGCTCGATGTCCTCTGCGCCCAAGCCTTAGAGATAACCCTCGAGGATCTCTGTGCCCTATACCGTATCCAGTTTCCCGTGCTCCGGATGTACGAAAACGACACCTGGTACGACCAGAAGGGACGTATCATCTTCTCCAGAAAGAACGGCGAAGGCCCATTACCCCGTAAGAAAAATTCCAAACACAAAGCTTTTGGCATCAAGGGAAAAAGCAAAGAAATAGCATTGGGATGGCAAAATGTCAAAAACATGAAAGAAGGAATCATCACGTACACCTTCATGGATGAAACGCTCCCTGGCGGTCCCGTCAATCGAACGATTGAATTCCATGCCCCATTCGACCGATGTGACAGAGAGGCTGATTATGCAGAGGCATGGGCTTTTTTCGCGAATGAGTAACGTGTTTATGAGTTCACGCTGGGACCGAAGAGCCTGTGGCCTCGGAAGTTTTCCAAAAAATCAACAGTAGGGTACGTCAATTCCAGTGAGCTTCGTTCAAGTATGAAGCATTACTACTGACCAGAGGAGATAGCTCTCATTCATATAGAATATGAGCCAGAATGACCGATTCTTCAATTATAAGTAGGATTCTCCGGAATAAACGCTAGCCAAAACGACTGTGACAGAGACTTGGAAAAATGAGCCGCAGGTCGCCGCACAAATCCTTTTATTCCCTTCGATACGCAAAGCTTTTTTGGCGACGACAGAAAGGAAAAGTCGTTGTGGGCAGGTTAGTGTCTCAGTGGCTTATATGATCTCCTTTGGCCAAAGAATTGGGATTTAAAACTACATGGGAGTCTTCAGAAGTTCTCGATCGAAATCCGAGGCAATAAGCGCATGGCGGTAGGAGAGGAAATCCAGTCTCTCTTTGGTGTGTCGACAATCTCATTTCACGAGGGTTGCCAACATTTCCATCCTGCAGGATAGAGCGAGAACTGTCTAATGAGCTTGGATTGACACATGAAGTAAGGTAGTCTGGTTCGATTCACTTCCCTCTAAGTAACGGGTCGGTTAATCATGTCATTAGCCAATCAGAGAGTGTGGGTGACTTCTTGCCTTACGATCTCACGGATCTTGCAAACCCGTGGGTCAAGGCTTTTCTTGCTCCCATTGGAGTCGCACGCATCCAAAAATCCCTAACACACCTGGTTCTGCAAGGATTTTTGGACCCAATGATGGAGTCATGGAATATCTGTGTCATTGAACGGGATATTTCTTGTGCACAGGCAGCCTTGGGGGATTTGCAGGAGCTTCTCGAAAATCTATTCGCTTTGGAAGGAAAGGATCGAAAAGCGCCAGCGATTAACTTTCAAGTGCCGCAGGGTAACAACAGAAACTGGGTCCATCACTTGCAGAATGATGATCGAATTGATCTGCTTCTGAGCATTTCCTTGCTACAGCATGATGCCCTGTTTTGGCCAATTCCAGAATCAGAAACCGGTATAAAACCACTTTCTGTATCCATTTTTAATTGTACTCAAGCATGTGGTACTAATCAGGTAAAAATTGGCAATCATAATCTCTTATGATTTCTCTCATCGAGAAAGTGGGAAGCAAGCCTTACCCTATCTCTGCAGAACTTTTTTCGAAAGGTCGCTTTCCGGGAGGGACAGTCTGATATGCTTCGACACTGCCTGAGAGGGAATAGTGTAATTGGTCTACTTCTCACGGGTGCAGGAAAGTCGCTCGTTTACCAACTCTCGGTGTTGTAACAACCGGGCATCGCACTGGTGATTTCACCTTGAAGTCGCTGATGCGTGACCAGGATGCAAACCTGAAAAAGGCAGGTATTAGGTCCTCCACTTTTATCAACTCATCCATGCTAGCCAGCCTGGTCTTCTGAACTGCATCCATTGTATCTGGATTTCACAGGGGTTTAACGCATCTCTCAGATTCAATCCTTCAGTAAGGACATGGGCTTGGGTGCTTCGGACTCGAACGGCATGGGGAGAGTGCCAAATCAAGAAACAATCGTAGAAAATCCTAATCTATGGGCTGATTAAATGTCCTGAATGCGTACTGCAGCCGAAAAAGGTATGTCAGACGTGAAGGGGCGCCCGCGGGATGGGTACGGTATGGACCACTAAATAGATTGCGTAGCGAAGCGCTGAAGCTTATTCGCTCCCCCCAAAACCGCTTCTGGATGGTTATGTCGCTCGACACAACCCCCGGAAGCGTGGTATTAAACAGACTGGGAGCAGTGGAGGCTGCGCCAAAATATGCGGGCCAGGTAGAAGCGCCTCGGTAACGGACAGCCCCATATACGCTAAATCGCGGATTGGGTGTGAAATCAGCTCTAGCCATTGCCATACTCCGAACAGGCCAGACATCCTTGTAGTCGGGAAATGAAGCTGCGGCGATGAAAATCCGGTGTCCTGAAGTGCTGAAGGAAAATGCTTCGGATACTTTGGCACTAATCTGGCCTCCAACGGTGAAGATAGTCCCCGAAGATGGGATACCACCGCGAGGCGTTGATTGCAGGCCGGTAGTTAGCGGGTCGTATTGCAGGCTGTAGTGATTAAGCACTTGGCTGGTATGCCTGCGTATTCCGGTGGAGAGAAGCAAGCGTACGCTTCTACCCGTCTGCCAGGTAAGGTCGGCAGAAATCACACCTCTTCTAGTGGGCAGAATTGGGGAGTGTACTTCAGCAACAGGTCTATATCCCAGACTGGCCCAATATTCAGATCCCTGAGTGGCAGCAGGAGCCTGATATACCCACAGGAGAGTAAGTTTGAAGTTGGAGCGACGGTGATGGGCACTCCCCAACGCCTGCCATCCCAACGTGCCATTAGCGAAGGAGCCACGCAAATTGCCAGAAAGATCTACTACTGAGCGGGGAGTTGATTGTAAGTGAAGGAAGGGGGACAGGTGGTACGACCATTGATGGGCGGTCATGCCGATCCCCCAGGTTCGGAGTACTGTCGATTGGAGGCCCACGGTGGTGAGGTGGCCGAAGCGTTTTTGCAATAGACCCCGAAGGGCATATTGGCGCCAGCTGGCATCGACACTGAGGGGGTTGCGACGGGTAGTGAGAAATGTCCGCTGAATCCCTACGCTGAAATCTGCTGCCCAAGGTTCAACTTTTCCGAAGAGGTGTCCCAGAAGCAGGTTGTGATTGGCCGGGACTTCCAGCCCAAGATGTTCAAAAAAACGCAGATCCTCCATCTGGGCGGCGGTTATCCAAGCCCTGAGATGGCCCCATCGCCTACCCGAAAACGCCTCACCCCCCAACGCTCTATGATGAATACGGGCATCTTTCTCACCCACGTACAGGGTACGCACCCGCTCACGAATTATCGGATGAGTAGAGTGGTGCTCGTCGGTCTGTCCGGTGACCCTTAAATATTGACCCGATCTCCCATACATCACCGCTGCGTGGGCTACAGGGCCAGTCCGATCGGTATTGACGGCGCTTTCCTGTACGTAGGTATAGGGCCCAGGATCACCAGTTGTGCTGCCAGCCTCGAAAACGCCCCGAATAGTCAATCCGTCCCGAGGTGTACAAGTGCGGAGATGAATAGCACCTGAAGGAGCAACCACGCCTCCAATGACAGTTGGCTGCGAGTGAAATTCCAGCTGACAAAGCTCTGTAATCGGAATGGGTAGCATGTTCAGGTCCTGGCGTCCCAGAACGCGAAGGTCTACCTGGACATCGTTAACAAAAAGCAGCCACGTGGAAAGTTGTGATACGGGGGAAACGTCCCAGGTAAAGCCTTCCGTACTGGAGGCTGTCCACCCGTCGGCGAGCCTGACAAGATCACCGATACGGGTGATCCCTGCCCGAATAATCTCCTTTTGACTCACGATCTGTTGTCCCACCACTACTGAGGGGAAGACGAAAGTCAGGAGCAGTACCAGAGATCGCATCAGTTGAAGAAATCTATCCAACGCTGACCGGCAGACAACCGGACGCTAAGCCCTGCAGAAGCGTACCAGAGATTGATCGAGGGATAGGTTTGTATATACAGCCGATCCGCCCGCCCATAGAGCGACAAAGGACCATAAATTCGAACCGATAGTCGTCCACTCGCGCTCAGTACCAGTTCGCTTTCAGTAAGCGTACCCTCATAAGGATTCAGAGGATCATCGAATGACATGCGGTAGTTGCCCAGATGTGCGGAGCCCGAGAAGGACACCCTGCTGCGCCACGTGTATTGTAATCCCCATCCGGCTTGAATCCACAGCGCACCAAATCCGGGAAGGTCGCGACGCCCACTGTATTGATGAAAGGTCCCACCGAACTCAATGAAGCCGGCATAGAATGGCATCGTCATCTCAATTGCGAGCCCACGTCCGGGCTCCCAATTGTTGTGAAGAACAGCCTTGCTGATGTCTGTGGTAGCATGCAGACTCACATCAACCACTGAAAATGGCTCCTGCGCCTCAGAATGAGTTACTGACCACACCGCCAGAGCAGCCAAAGCAATAGATCGCGACAGGATCACAGGGGAAGAGGTAGTGCCCCTTGCAGAGTGAATCGAAGTCCTACCTGAATGCTACCCGCAAATTGTGAGCGCTCGCCAATGCGATTAGCACCTCCTTCTGCCCGAACCCATGCCCAGGGGACGGGCTGGTAGACCACGCCCAATGAGGCACGGGTGGTTCGAATGGCAGAGCCATCAAGGATATTTTGGGGATTCTCGTTTTGGGAAGGAAAGGGCTGTCGCATATCTCTTTCACCCTGATATAGGATAGACAAGCGGGGCTGAATTCGTAGCCCAGGAGTAACCCGATCCAGGTATACATCAGCCCACAGGGAGCTGCTGACGTAGTCACTAAACTGGGTGGCAATCCCGCGTTGCAAAAAGATATAACGCCCTTCGGGCTGTGGTGCGTTATAGGTGCGTGAAGCAACAGCTTCTAGCGTTGCGCCAACATCAATAGTCGAAAGGGCATATACCGCAGAACCGGTTAAGGCAAAAGAGAAAGTTTCATTGCCAATTCCCTGCAGATTGATATCATCGACCATCAGCTGGCCGTGGATAGTGAGTCTGGAAATCTGCGCCCAGAGAAGTCCGGCCAGAAATCCATTGTTCTCATCATTTTTGGGGCTGTTATCCACCACAAAGCTGAACACATGGAGTGGATTGAGATACTTGAGACTGACGCTGCTACCGGGACCGGAGTAGATCGCTGACTCAAGAAAGCTGATCATAAATCGTTTCCCGGGGCGAAAATCCCACCGATGTGCAGCAAAGAAACGACGGGTATTGCCTACCCGCACACTATCGTCCTCGGCACGCCCGGTGAAGTAGCGACCGTCAGTGGCGCTATCAAGCTCGCTCAGCACTCCGGTGATGGAGAGGCGCTCACCGCCCAGCTTCAGGTAAATCTGATCCTGACTGCGAGGGTTATTACTGAGTATAGTAGCGGCCTCACCCGGTACTCCCCAATGGAGATTCCACCTACCCAGATAGCCGGAAAACCATTTTCGATGATAACCGGCATAGGTATTTTCACTACGAGCAAAAACTCTCAGGGCGACATCCAGTCCATCCGGATCATCTTCGTAGTAGCGACTGTGCCAAACACTGAAGTCAGTGATAAATCCCGCAAATTCTGCCCACCCGGAGACACCTGTCCCCTGGTAATAAAACCTGAGTGAATCAGCCGCACCCAAAGGGCGAAGCAGGTCCGTCCGATCGCTGTTGACAAAGTCAGCCGTTGCATCGAAGTAGTATCCTACAGCGGCTTCGTTCTCGTCAACTGAGACTTGTCGCACTGCGTAAGATACCATTTTGATCCAGTGCCTCTCCGAGGCGTTGAGTTCGGAGGTATCAACCTCGGAGAGAGCCTCCGCAACAGCCCCGTGCCGATAGGGAATCGAGGTTGGATTGAGCTCCAGAAGATGTCCGCGACGCTGAAGACGTACGATATATTCATACGCGGGGTCATGCGCATGTAATAAGCGATTTTGCTGCCCTACGGCAACAGGAATACATGTCAGGAAAAGGAAGAGACCAAGGCAGGCTCTCATAGGAACGGGTGCAGAATAGAGGAAATATACTTCAGGATGGTCTAGACGCTACCATACGCGTTTCAGCGTAGGGAGTGCGTTATCTTGGCGTTCGCGGTTATGTTTCGGAAGTTAGAATTCATAGTCCTCCTGGTAGCAGATATTCTAGCAACGGGAGTCTCATGTCTGGTATATCTGCGCATCCGATACGGGGAAGTATTTGGATGGTTAGGATTTACCACCGAAGACGGGGCGATTTATCCTTTGTATGCCGCAGCTGCCTTGTCGCTGTTCTGGATAATTGTTTTTCTTTTCGCTGGAATGTACCAGGAGAGGCACGCCTCCAGCCGCCTCGATGAAATTGTTTCTTTAGCGAAGGTGGTCACTGTTGGCGTATTGATATTGGTATTCAGCATCTTCACCGATACGCTCCAGGCTGGTGCTAGTGTTAATATTCTGCTGATCTTTTGGGCCGCAACGTTGGGATTTACAGCGATTGGCCGCCTGGTGGTTCGTTCTGTGCAGAAAGCGCTCATCATTCGCGGTTATGGAAAACATAGAGCGCTGGTCGTGGGTTGGAGTGAAAATGTCGAGCGCCTCTACGGTGACACGGCCCGATACCCCGCAGCAGGAATAGAAATCGTGGGGGCCTTGCTCCTGGGACAAAAAGGAACGGTAAAAAGCACTTCAACCCAATACGGAGATGCTTCGCATCACGCGATTAAGGAAGGGGAACCCGACATTGTCAAGCACGATGAGACCCATACAATCGATGAACTTCCCCGATTGATTGATGATCTTGAGGTTAGGGATGTGCTGATAGCACTGGGATCAGAGGATCACCATGAACTTGGTGAGGTGCTAAGGCTCTGTGATGGCAAGGCAGTAACACTCAAGATTGTGCCTGATTTTTATTCGGTCATTGGAGGAATGGCCCGCACCGAACATATCTATGGGCTGCCGCTCATCGAGGTGTTGCCCCTTCCGATGCCGGCATGGGAACGGAGCACGAAGCGACTGATTGATCTGCTTTTTTCGTTTAGCGTCCTTCTGGCAGCAATGCCACTATGGTTGGTATTGGGAACCCTGGTACGTGTTACGTCCCCGGGGCCATCCATTTATCGTCAAAAAAGGGTCGGGCGCAAGGGGAAAGTATTCACGATGAACAAGTTTCGTACCATGTGCAGGGATGCAGAAGCCGAGTCTGGGCCGGTATGGGCGACGGAAGATGATCCACGCTACACCCCTATTGGGCGATGGTTACGGAAAACACGACTGGACGAAGTGCCACAGCTGTGGAATGTCTTGCGGGGAGAGATGAGCCTTGTCGGTCCACGTCCGGAACGTCCTTTCTTTGTAGAAAAGCTGCGCAAGGAGATTCCCCTATACAGCCGACGCCATCGGGTGAAGCCAGGTATTACAGGGTGGGCACAGGTAATGTGGCACTACGATTCATCGGTGGACGATGTGCGCCAAAAAGTAAAGTATGACCTGTTCTATATCGAGAACATGAGTCTCCGTATGGACTTAAAAATATTACTCCGGACCGTCAGGACAGTTTTTGTGGGCGCGGGCCAATGAGTTGGAACCCAACCGAATTGCGGAAACTCCACCGGGCGCTAGAGCTTCCTCGCGCTATTGAGGACCGCATGTTGCGTTTGATCAGACAGAATCGCCTCTCCAAGTGGTTTAGTGGTTACGGACAGGAAGCCATTGCGGTGGGATGCGTCTGGGGGGCTAATGACCGAGATGTGATTCTCCCGTTACATCGCAATCTGGGGGTATGGACGACGCGCAATGTCCCCCTCCACCCCCTCCTTTGCCAGGTTATGGGAAAAGCCGGGGGATACACCAACGGGCGGGATCGGACCTTCCATTTTGGGCTTCCAGATCACCGCATTGTAGGAATGATTTCTCATCTGGGGGCGATGCTTCCTGTGGCCTGCGGGATTGCCCAGGCTGCACAGCTTCGGAGAGAGGACTATGTAGCTATTCCATTCTGTGGTGATGGAGCCACACGTGAGGGGGATTTTCATGAGTCCCTGAGCCTGGCAAGCCTGTGGAAGCTGCCAGTAGTTTTTGTGGTCGAAAACAATGGTTATGGGCTGTCCACACCCACTTCCGAAGCTGTCCCCATCAAGGACATTGCAAGTGCTGCTTCGGGGTATGGCATGCCAGGAGAGGTTGTAGATGGCAACGACCTGTTGGCAGTAATTGCCGCGATTCGTCGGAGCGTACAGCGAGCACGGTCTGGGGGAGGGCCGACACTATTAGAGATGAAGACGTTTCGTCGCCGCGGCCATGAGGAAGCCTCCGGAACGAAGTATGTCCCGAAGGCACTGATGGAAGAATGGGCGGCGAAGGACCCGGTGGATCGATTTGCATCATTCTTGGTGAAGGAAGGCGTTATGGAGAGGGAAGAAGTCCATGCCGTGCGTGAAGAGGTGTCACGAGAAGTAAGCGCAGCGGCAGAATTTGCGCTTGCCCAGCCGGTGGTGACCAGTACGACGGGGAAGGAGCGAAAGGCTGTGTTTGCTGCATCGCCCCCCGCAATGCCACCTCCAACAGAATCCAGTCGACGCATCCGATACATTGATGCTATTAGTGAGGGCTTGGAACAGGCCATGGAGGAAGATGACCGAGTGATATTAATGGGACAGGATGTAGCAGAATATGGGGGAGTATTTAAGGTGTCCCAGGGGCTTAGGGAAAAGTTTGGAGCGCTCCGGGTGCGTAATACCCCAATCATAGAGAGCGGCGCAATCGGAGCCGCAATGGGTTTGGCACTGGAAGGATTGTGTCCAGTGGTAGAGATGCAGTATGCAGATTTTATTTCATGTGGATTTAACCAGATAGTCAATAATCTTGCGACCACTCACTACCGGTGGGGAGCGCCGCTTAATGTGACCATTCGTGCTCCCTATGGAGGGAGCATAGGGGCAGGGCCTTTTCATTCCCAGAGTAAGGAAGCCTGGTTCTGTCATGTGCCGGGTCTCAAGGTTGTTGTACCAGCCACAACCCATGACGCTAAGGGACTGCTTCTGGCTTCAATCACTGACCCAAATCCTGTATTGTTTTTTGAACACAAGTACCTGTACCGATCGGAACGCGGGTTGGTACCTGAAGCATCTTATACGCTGCCAATTGGTGAGGCAACAATAGCCCGAGCCGGAACAGACGCTACGATTGTTACCTACGGGTTGGGGCGGCGCTGGGCAATGGAAGAATGCGAGCACTTGTGCGAGGTTAAGGGAGCTGAGGTGGAGGTGATTGATTTACGGTCACTGGTGCCATGGGACTGGCAGACGGTGAAGAATTCAGTACAAAAAACCGGCAAGGTGCTGATTCTTCACGAAGCCACTGCTACGTGTGGATTTGGTGCGGAAGTTGCGGCTACCATCTGCGAGAGGGCATTCGAATATCTGGATGCTCCTCCACTACGGGTGGCAGCCGAAGACCTGCCCGTGCCAGCATCCAGATCGCTGGAAAAAAGTGTTTTTTCTGCTCGCCGCAATCTTCGAAGTGCACTACAAGTGTTGCTGGACTACTAAGAGTAGACGGATCATTGACAATATCCGTACATACAAGCACCTTCTATTCCGGATACTGATTTTCGTCCGAACCGATGATAGAGGTTGGTGACAAGGCCCCAGAATTTACCGCTCATTCCCAGGGAGGCGAGATAAGTCTCTCAGATTATAGGGGAAAGAAGGTTGCGCTCTACTTTTATCCTAAAGACTACACTCCGGGCTGTACCAAGCAAGCGTGTAACCTCCGGGATAACATTGGACTCCTTCTGTCCAATGGTATTGTGGTTATAGGAGTATCCAAAGACAGCGTAAAGTCCCACACCAACTTTGCCAACAAATACGAGCTGCCGTTTCCGTTGGTGTCAGACCACAACAAGAAGATCATGGAAGCATACGGGGTCTGGGGGGAGAAGTCCATGTTTGGCAAAACATTTTTTGGCGTGAAGAGGACCACCTTTTTGATCGACGAGGAGGGGGTTATCCAGCATGTCTTCAAACGCCCAAAGGTGGTTCGTCACGCGGAAGAAGTTCTGCAAAAGGCCCAGGGGTCTTAGGGTAGACGGTCCGTATGGAACCGTATGAAGCGGTAATTGGGCTCGAGATTCACTGTCAGCTTCAGACCCTAAGCAAGGCATTCAGCACAGATTCTACCGCTTTTGGCGCCTCACCCAATTGTAACGTAGATCCAGTGAGCCTGGGGCATCCGGGGACGCTGCCCGTACTGAACAAACGGGTCGTGGAGCATGCAGTACGTTTGGGGTTTGCAACCAATAGCCGCATTGCTGCTCGCAGTCGTTTGGCCCGGAAGCATTATTTCTATCCTGACCTGCCAAAAGGGTATCAAATTTCACAATTTGAAGACCCCATCTGTGTTGGGGGTTACTTGGATATTGGTCGCCAGATCAGATTGACACGCATCCACATTGAGGAGGATGCAGGAAAAAGCCTCCATGACCAGGACCCGGATGCTACACTATTGGACCTGAACCGTTGCGGAGTGCCCCTACTCGAAATCGTGACAGAGCCGGATATTCGCTCAGCAACTGAAGCCAGGGCATTTATGCAGAAGATGAGGCAGCTGGTTCGATATTTGGGTGTCAGCGACGGCAACATGCAGGAAGGGTCCTTGCGGTGTGATGCAAATGTGTCGATAAGAAAAAGAGGGATCGCGACGCTGGGGGTGAAGACGGAAATCAAAAACATGAACTCCTTCCGACACGTGGAGCATGCGATTAACCATGAGATTAAACGGCAGATTCACACGGTAGAAAGTGGCCAGGAGATCAAGGAGCAGACCCGTCTTTGGGATCCGGATCGTCACGAGACGAGGCCGATGCGATCCAAGGAAAAGGCCCATGACTATCGCTACTTCCCCGATCCCGATCTGCCACCCATCGTGGTGTCGCCTGAAATGATGACCCAAATAGCTGCAACGATGCCTGAGCTTCCCGATCGGCGAAGAGAACGCTATGTGAATTTATATGGGCTCCCTGAATATGCTGCGGGAGTCCTCACGGAAGAGCGCCCGGTAGCCGAATACTTTGAAAGTGCACTTCAGCACCTGGATTCCATGGAGGGATCTCCCAATTTTCAGCGATGCGCCAGGGCGCTCTCAAATTTTGTCATGGGCGATGTGTTGCGTGACCTGAAGCAGAACCGTTCCAAGGGCTTTGCGGTCAGTTCTTCGCAGCTGGCCGAAATGGCGCATCTGTTTATCACAGGGAAAATATCCTCTACAGGCGCACAAGAGCTTTTTGAGCTCATGAAAACAGATAGCAGTGCAGCAATTGATATTGCCCGGAGAGAAAACCTGCTCCAGATTTCCGATGATTCCCTGCTCCTTCCGGTGGTCGAGAAGGTAATAGCAGACAATCCCAAACAGGTCGCCCAGTATCTTGGAGGCAAGAAAACGATGATAGGTTTTTTTATTGGTCAGGTGATGCGCCGCTTCGGAGGATCCCCCGATCCCCGTCGTATAAGGACTTTGCTTATTAAGGCTCTCGAAGCTGAAAAATCATGAAACTCCACCACACAGTTTTTCTGTTGACATGTCTGGGAATGATTGCCCTCCCGGCATGTGCTCAGCTCAATGACGATGATGACGGGAGTGTCCGCAGCTACTTCAGCGGTAACATTACCGTTAATGCCGAGATAGATACCACCAAAAATTATAGCGGGTTTGAACTTCTGGTGGCGATGGATGTCGATGGGGAGCCTGATACCCTGGGCTATGCCGAGACAGACCGGGCTGGCGACTTTTCAATGGAAGTGAATGCGCCCCAAAGAGGGCGATACGCACTGATCGTAAGTCGGCGAGGTGGCATTCTGAAGACTGGTGTTATTGCCGTAGCTGAGGGTGATTCCGCAACGATGAAGGCGGAATTTCCAATACCGGAAAACCGCCCCTTTCGGATAAGGTCCATGGAAAATGGAGCATGGGTAGCCTTCGAAAATGCAACAGCCCAGCACAGCAGGGACCTGTTGACTCTCGTCCAAAGCGGGGACTACACGGAGGAAGAAATGTTGACTCTCGTGTATCGCACGACTGCCATTTTGTGGAGCATGCAAATCACTTTTCCTGGTACTGTTGCCACTGAGTTGGCGGCCGCTGAGGCGGTGACCATGGTTGCTGAATGGGATCCAGCGCTGGCATTGGAGCGAGCGGAAGAAATTGACCCCACCAATTTCAACTACCTTGAAGTGGTTCGCGCCTCTCGGGCAGCGGTAGCGTATTTATCGGGACAGGAAGCAGCAATTGCCCTCTTAGAGAAGCATGTTGAGGGTGCCTTAACCGATGCAGATAGGGCAGCATTGGAGATTGAGATCATTGTGGCACGCCATGACAGCATGCAGTATGATCAAGCGCTTGAACTGGCCAAAGCTTTTGTAGAGAAATATCAGGAGACGGACTATGAGGATTGGGGGAAACGCGTCATTTACGAGCTTGAAAACCTTATTCCTGGGAAGGAAGCCCCGAAATTTGCTATTCGGGATATAGAGGGAGACTCCCTGAAGTTGGTCGATCTCCGGGGAAAGTATGTTCTGCTGGAGTTTTACCACCCCCAGGACGATGGTTATGAGCGAGAGATGGAAGGTCGTCTGTCGCTGTTCAATAGGCGCCTGGATCTGGAGATCGTGTCTGTGTCTATGGATCCGGACCCTCTAATTACCGAAGCCTTTATGGATTCCCGCTTTCTTCCTGGACGGCATGCCATTCACCCGCCAGGATTGGGACCCTTGTATAACGTCAATGTGGTGACTACCCGATTCCTGATTAATCCTGACGGGAAAATTGTGGCAAAATATGTTGGCAATGCCATGGCCGCGATCCACAGTGACCTTCTTGGAGACGAATGGCCAGAAGACCCAGATAGTTAGACTCCAGACCCCGGCCAGATCAATTCATCATATTCATGAAAGAAACAGCATGCTGATTGCAGGAAATTGGAAGATGAATACAGACGTCGAGGTGGCGACCACGCTTACCAATGACGTTTGCAGGTTGGTAGGTGACCTAGGATCGGTCAACGTAGCCTTGTGTCCGCCGAATGTCTAT
Source organism: Thermodesulfobacteriota bacterium (assembly GCA_965200595.1). Taxonomy (GTDB): domain Bacteria; phylum Desulfobacterota_D; class UBA1144; order Nemesobacterales; family Nemesobacteraceae; genus Nemesobacter. The sequence continues at coordinate 18,361 of CBDAUE010000008.1, forward strand.
CTGGGTCTTGTAGCCTGCACATTGAAAAAGACCCAAATTCGGTTGGGGGCTCAGAATATGCATCCGGCACTTTCCGGAGCCTATACCGGGGAAGTTTCGGGTCCCATGCTGGTTTCTGTGGGGTGCTACTATGTTATTCTGGGCCACTCTGAGCGCAGGCAATACTTTGGTGAGACGGATGCCTCGGTAAATGAAAAAGTGCATCGGGCAATTTCTGTTGGTCTTTCACCTATCATCTGTGTAGGGGAGGTACTTGCTGAACGCAAAGCCGGGAAGGAGCGCGAAGTGGTGTCGGAGCAGGTTTTAGGGGCGCTGCGAGGCGTGGACGATCCTTCGTCTCTGGTGATTGCCTACGAACCCGTGTGGGCTATAGGTACCGGAGAAACTGCTACGCCTGACCAGGCCCAGTCGATGCATGCGCATATTCGGTCACTGTTGAGTGACAAGTATGGAAAGGAAGCGGCTGCCTCAATAGAAATATTATACGGGGGCAGCATGAAGCCTTCCAACGCCGCAGAGCTGCTGGGACAATCCGATGTAGATGGGGGGCTTATCGGGGGCGCAAGCCTGAAGACCGAAGCATTCGCTGCGATTGTCAGCGCTGGAAAGGAAGCAGTACAGTAGCCGTTGCTTCAGGAATCATCATCCTTGGCAGCAACCGTCTCTGCGGTACTGGAGTCTTCTTTTTTGGATTCTGCCTTTTTATTTTGAGCTTTCTCGGCGGTAGTGTTTCTGCCGTTGGAAACGTAGTCGGTCTTATAGAAGCCGGAGCCCTTCAGGATAAATCCGGTACCCCCAGAAAGGACTCGATGGACTTTCTGGTAGGTGGTGGGGCACACGGTAAGGGAATCAGCGGTAATCCGCTGAATAACCTCAAAGGTGGAACCGTCTTCGCGTCGATATACGTAAGTGGGCATAAATTTCTGGCCTGAACAGAAAACAAAATAGGATTTTCAGGTAGATAGGTTCCCTAATATGGAATCCCCACCAAGGCTTCATAGGCCAGGTCCGCAACCATGGGGCGAAGCTCACCAATGCCGTGGCGCTCGCGGGAAGGGTATACCCGATTGGTAAGAAGGATTACGTATACCCCAGTATCTGGATCGATCCACATAGAAGTACCTGTAAAGCCGGTATGTCCGAAGCTTAGAGGCCCAAAATGAGCGCCGGAAGAAGACCTTTCGGTACTTTTGGTGTCCCAGCCCAATGCCCGTGAAGAAACGTCTGAGTCAACAACCGATGTAAAATATTCGATGGTTTCGGGATTGAGAAACACCCCGCCATCATAAAGTCCACCCTGTGCCATCATGGCCGCGAATCGCGCTACATCTTCTGCCGAAGAAAAAAGACCTGCGTGGCCGGAGGTGCCCCCCAGAACCCAGGCGGTTTCATCATGGACCTCCCCTTGAATCAGGCGGTTGCGGAAGTAGTCATCGAGCTCTGTGGGAACAACGGAAGAGTCTGGGGTCCCCGTTCCAAGAAAATCTGTATTTGAAATGCCCAGAGGCTCGAAAATATTCTCCCGTGAAAAACTGGCAAAATCCTGGCCCGTGATTTCCTCAATGACAAACATCAGAATGATCATGCTGAAATCGCTATAGCTGTAGGTCTCTCCTGGCTGGTTGTCCAGAGGCAGCGTGAAAATGGAGTCTATAATTAATGCACGATTGAGATTCGGCGTGGTCTCGTAAAAAGGACGCCACGGAATAAATCCTGCTGTGTGGGTGAGAAGCTGCCGGATGGTGATATCAGCCTTATCGGGACTGTCAAAATCAGGGAGATAAGATCGTACCGTAGCATCAAGGTCAATCAGGTCCTGCTCATAAAGCAACATGGCGGCAGTGGTGGTAGCGATAACCTTGGTCAGAGAAGCTAGGTCGAATACGGACTGGGGCGTGACTGGTGGGCCGGACTCGTAGGTGAAGTTTCCATAGGCCGTGAGTTTATGTAATGTGTCGCGCTGTCCAATAGCGACGGCAGCTCCCGGAAAAGCTTCCCGCTCAATAAATTGCTCAACAAGGATATCAATTTGTTCAAATGATCCCTCCTTGTCAGGTGGCGCCTGTCCCTGCGACCCGCAGCCTACCATTACCACGGACAGAATCATAATAGGAAGCACTCTGTCTATAGAGATATTCAACCTGTACATTTTATGTAGTATTATTCGTGCGCTACAACTTGACTGTCGGAGAAAACTAACGAAAACTATGCCATTAGTGACCGTAGAGGGAGGAGCATCTGTAGACGTCCCGGAGGGAAGAAGGCTGGTATGGGCTATCAAAGAGGCCAGCTCGGATATTGGGCACCGCTGTGGGGGCTATGCCCGATGCACAACCTGCCGGGTAGAGTTTGCTTCAGGTGAACCGTCTGTTTGCACCAGAGCAGAGTACGAAAAGCTCAAGGATCGCAAACTGCTCGGTGAAGTCCGATTGGCCTGCCAGGTTGTTGTCGAAAATGATATGACGATTCGACCGCTGATGACCGTTTCCGAGATGGGATGGGCTGACCCGGGACCTCCTCCAGAGGAGACGGTCACTCCGGAACCAGACTGGATTGAAATGCCTTAGCCGAACAAATCGGCAAGCGCATCGTGGTCGATTTTGGGGCCGGTTTCCCCTTTCATCGCCCCAAAGAACTCACTGTCGTAGGAACGTGAGTGAATTACCATGGGCATAGGGGTTGCGTGACCCATCAGTAGCGCCTGACGTTTAGAGTCCAAAGCCGCCAGAATGTGGCGCAGGTTGCTGCCTCCGCGTTCGCCGACTAGGACAGCACCAAGGTCTTTGTCGTCGCTGAGCTGTGCAATGATCTTGGTTCCGATTTGGCTTAGCACTTCTTCATCAATGGCGCTGGGGCGCTGATCGACGACCAGGAGAGATACAAAATACTTGCGCATCTCACGGGCTATTTTGCCGAAAGGTGTCTCTCGGGCGGCACCACTGGAAAGAAACTTGTGCGCCTCCTCAATGGTGATCATCAGGGGCTTGGGCTTGTTCTTTCTGGTAAGTCGGAATTTGTTGGTGAGCTTCTCATAGTGGTCTCGAATGAGGCGAGTCACCACGTTGGCCACCAACAGGTATACGTGCAGAGAGTTGTATCGTCCGAATTCAAACACCACCGACTTGCCGGCTTGCAGCGAGGACATCAGAGCTTTAAGGCTTTCGTTGGTGCCCCTCGAGTTTGTTGTGGTAAAGAATTTGAGGCTCTTGAATCTGGAAAGTTTGCGCTGCAGTGCCCCAAGGGCACCCTCATGAGCGCCGATATCTTCAGCAAGTTTTTCCAGTTCCTCCGGAGAATCGGAATCCAGCAGTTCAATAAGCCATCTCTTGCCATACTTTTTTCGGAGGGCATGACAGACTTCAGGGGCAGTTGAGGTAAGATTCAGGGTATCCTGCAGAGGAAGAATATCTTCTGGCCGAATCTGGTCGGCATAAATCGTCACGGAATGGTCCACCTTGGCGCCACGTTCTCTGGCACCGTCGGAGTCCAGAGAAAAAATCTCCACTTTGGTAGGAAAAAGCTCCTTGAGGCCGTCCAGAAAGTAGTTTTCTCCAGTAGCAGATTCCTGCATCACACCGTCACCATACTCAGCGTGCATGTCGAATATCAGATTGGCAGCAACATCGGTTTTTATGAGCCCGCAAAGTAGGAGTCGCGTGAGAAAGGTTTTTCCGGTACCAGTTTTTCCAAAGACCGCGTTGGAGCGTTCTACAAAGCGATGAAGATCTATACATAGGGGGAGATGATCCATCCCCAGAGGAGACCCTATATGGAAGTATCTCTTGCCATCTTCGGCTTTTTCATCACCAAAGATGCGGGCGACATCTTCCTTGTTTGCCTGCGCAACATCCGAAAAGTGTACTGGCACGGTCTTAACCGCTCGCGGCTCCTGCTCATCGGACAGGATGTCGTCGTTTTCCAGCATAAGCATCGGATGCAGGTGCACTTTGGCGTAGGCTGCGGTGCCCTGCATGATCTGACGCAGCAGGTGATCCTCCGGACCAGGAGGATTGAGTAGAATGTTCTCGTTGGTGGCAGCAATGACTACGTCAGTGATCAGAGAGAAGAAGTCGTACTGATTGCCCTGGATAACCAAAAATGTACCGGCTTTGACACTTTCAACGGACTGGTTCGGAGATAACTTCATCTCAACGCCCTTGCTCAAAGAGCCCTGGGTGATGACCCCGATCTTTTCTCGGTGAACAGAACGCCTGTGTGGAGTCATAGTCAGAGTGTTTGATTTGCAGTAGCCAGCTGACCACATGCTGCGTCAATATCCTCCCCGCGGCTGCGCCGGACGGTGACAGTGACGTTCTGGTCGACCAGTATGCGGACAAATGCGTTAAGCCGCCTTTCAGAGGTACGGCTAAGCTCTACCCCCGGGACCGCGTTATACATCAACAGATTCACCTTGCTATGAACCTTTCGGCAGATTCGGGATAGGGCCAGAGCATCGTCCTCGGTGTCATTGAACTTCCTGAAGAGGCAGTACTCAAAAGTAATTTGTCGACGCGTGGTTTTGGTGTAGTACTGCAGGCTGTCAATTAAAGCTTCCAGCCCTGTTGATAGTCTCCGATTGATTGGTACGATTTGGTTACGTTTATCCGTAGTGGGGGCGTGGAGAGAAACTGCCAGGTTCATGCCCGGGTCTTCGTCAGCCAGAGAACGGATTCGGCGAGCCAATCCCACGGTAGAGAGGGTAAGTCGACGGCGGGAGAGTCCGAGGGCATGCGGGTGGGAAAGTAGCCCAATGCTTTTGAGCACGTTCTTGTAGTTAAGAAGGGGCTCTCCCATCCCCATGAATACCACGTTCGTGAGTCCGCGACCATATTTTTCCCTGGTCAGTTGGTCCAAAAAGTATGCTTGATCGAATATCTCTCCTGAAAGAAGATTATGGATGAAGCCCATCTTTCCGGTAGCACAGAAAGTGCACCCCATAGCGCATCCAACCTGACTGGATACACAGGCCGTGAACCGGCCGGCTGATTCATCCGGGATCATAACGGACTCAATCAGGCGTCCGGAGGGAAGAGTGAAAAGCGCTTTGGTTGTCCCATCCCTCGAAGTTTGCATCCTGGTGAGCACAGGAGAAGACAGGACACAACGCTCGGATAATTCTGCTCTGAAAATGGTCGGGAGGTCTGTCATCTCTTCGAAAGAGCTGACCTTTTTGCCATATAACCACCGGAACAGTTGCTTGCCGCGATAGGATGGTTGTCCCATAGACAATGCCAGCTCCTCCAGCTCCTGGATGCCCAGAGAGTTAATGGATATCGGGGTGGTCAATGGTGAGTCCATGGTTACAGGTCAGTCAATACGTCAGTACAGCAAGGAATGCCCCTGTAATTATGGCCGTCCTGGTTTAGGAAATCCAGCGATCCATAAAAATAAACGCAACAAGAACCGGGATATAAAGGACGGAAGCCTTCAGGACACGCTTCGCATCAGCAACGCTTAGGGAGCGATAGAATGCATATGCGCGGAATACAAACCACACGCTCAGCACAGTGATGCCAAATAGATAAATCCATCCTGTATCACCCAATAGGGTGGGAATGATGCTGGCAACTCCCAATGCCAAAGTGTACAGCAGCGTTTGTAGTCCTGTTGATCGTCCGTCCGGAGAGACTACGGGCAGCATTACATACTCGGCTCTCGCGTAGTCTTTGCGATACATCCATGCCAAAGAAAGGAAATGGGGCATTTGCCAAAATGCCAGGATGGCAAAAAGTGCCCACCCCGGTGCTCCAAACGCCCCCGCGGCGGCGGTGTAACCCCCAAGTGCGGGGAGAGCGCCCGGAATAGTCCCTACCAGGGTATTGAACCGGGTTCTCCGTTTGAGAGGAGTATAGGCCAGAAGGTAGAGAAGGACAGTCAAAGCAGCGAGAACCACGGTAAGGAGGTTCGTGAACGACAGTGCCGTTAATCCCATCCCCAGGAGGATCAGGCCGTACGTCAGGGCTGCAATGGGGCTAATACGACCCGAAGGGATAGGCCGGTTAGCGGTGCGTCGCATTCGTGCATCGTGATGACGCTCCACGAAATGATTCAGTACCCCTCCTCCGGCAGAGCAAAGTGCAGTTCCAGCCAGGGCCCAAACCAACAGGAGGGGACGATTGATTGCCGGGGCTCCCAGAGCAAAGCCTGCCAGGGCAGAAATGGTTACATGAAAGGTTATTTCGGGCTTTGCGAGTTCCCAGAAGTCTGCAAATACAGTCGAGCGTCGAGCGGCAAGAACAGACTCGTTTGGGGAGTTGGCAGCCTGCTCATTCATATCAATCGCTTCGTCTGGACAGGTGCAGGGCCACTGCGACAGTGAATCCCAGGAGCAGTGTGCCAACAATCAGGTGAGATGAATTAAGCCCGATTTGCAGTGTCGAACGCACACCAATATTTTCTTCATATAGCAGAACGAGTAGCGCCAAAACACCGAGTGACATTTGAAGCCCTAGTCCTCCCAGAAGCATCCATGACCATCGGACCAACACATTCTCGTTTCTCAGGCGGGAAGCTAGCACCACGATTAGTCCTGTGACGATAAAACTTCCCATGACGTGAGTTAAGGTGAACCACAAGTCTACGCCTTCTCCCGGGTGGCGTAATAGTGCTCCCAGCAGAATCTGTATCAGAATTGCACCGGCGGTTATAATCCCGAGGTTTCTTAGTGCTTTGGGTGCATCGGCGTACGGTGGTCCGCTTATCCATCCTCTGGAATTGACTACGACCATAGCCATGAGGGAAGAAAAAAACAGCTGTGCACCGAGGGCATGCATTACAGCAAGGTCCAGGGAAACCCAGATTACGCGTAAACCACCGAGGACTCCCTGCATAATGACCAGAGCCACACATGCAGTAGCAAGAAATTTTACCGTTCGCCTTCTGTCTCTGACCAGGGACCAAACCAACAGACCGATGGTCCATAGTCCGACCAATGCACCGAGTAAGCGGTGGCTGTGTTCGGCAAGGATCGGAGTGTACATCCACCATCTAGCATCGGGATTGTTGGGATCATGGAACCCCGTTGCAATGGGGTCCATGGAGTCAAAGGATGTTGGCCAATCGGGCACTGCCAAACCGGCGTCGATACTAGTGACCCAACCGCCCCAACCAATTAGGAGAAGGCAGAGTACAACCCCCAGGATTGTGTAGCGGTGTCGCCAGGGCGAGTAGGTGACATCCACCCCCTCGCTCGATGCAGAGAAATCCAATGGATCAGCGAAATTCAGTCGAAGGTAACAACAACACCCAAAAGCCTGTTCCGTAATTTCAGGTGTAACCCTGTCTATTAAATGTTATGACACTAATTGCTTCTATTTCCGGAATTCGGGGAATTTTTGGAGCAGGGCTAGACGCCACCGTCCTTGCCCGATATACCACTGCTTATGGTCAGTGGATAGGGGGTAGAAGTGATCAGTTGCATCCCACGATCGTCGTGGGGCGCGATGCGCGGGTGTCCGGAGAGGTGTGTGCCCAGATTGTTATAGGAACGCTGCGCAGCCTTGGACTGGATGTAATAGATGCCGGACTGGCCACCACGCCTACCGTGGCCATGGGAGTACTGGAGGCGCAGGCACAAGGCGGCATAATTCTTTCCGCCTCCCACAATCCCGGTCAGTGGAATGCCCTGAAACTCCTCAATGAAAAGAGCGAGTTTTTGTCTCCTGACGAAGGACAGCAGGTGATGGAATCGGTAGGAAATCCCCCTTTACCTCACGGAGATCGCATCGGAAACTACAAGAGGAAGGAGTTTCTGCATGCACATATTGAGGCGATCAAAGCTCTGGACTTCGTGGAAACGGATCGAATCAGGGAGCGTCGATTCAGAGTTCTGGTAGACGGAATCAACTCTGTTGGAAGCGTGGCATTACCCAGACTTCTTGAAAGCATTGGTGTCCGGTCCGAGGACATTCATGTCCTCAATGCAGAGCCTACTGGACGCTTCGCACATCCCCCCGAGCCGCTTCCTGCCCATCTTGTCGAAACCATGGAGCAGGTACGGAAATCTGCCTGTGACGTGGGGTTGGTTGTAGATCCGGATGCCGACAGGCTGGCACTTATCGACGAGCGTGGCTGCTATGTCAGCGAAGAGTTAACCCAGGTTCTTGCAGCTGAATTTTTGTGGGCCCGAAAAAAGGGACCTTTTGTTACTAACCTGTCCTCATCGCGTGCTATCGACGACGTAGCGGCCCGATGGAATCAGCCAGTCTATCGATCGGCAGTAGGCGAAATAAATGTTGTGAAGAAGATGCAGGAGGTAGGCGCGGTTCTGGGAGGCGAAGGAAATGGCGGCGTGATTGTCCCCACCCTGCATTACGGACGCGATGCGCTAATTGGAACAACCATGGTGTTGCAACTTCTGGCGGAGCGTAGCATCACGCTTTCCGCTCTGCGGGAGTCAATGCCTTACTACCACATGGCCAAACACAAGGTGCGCCTGAATGACCCGGACACTGCGTTGGCTTCAATCGAGTACCACGATCATAAAGGGGTCGATCCGGTCTCTGTTTCTACGGTCGACGGCATAAAAATCGACTTTGCCGACGGGTGGGTTCACCTGCGCAAGTCAAATACAGAACCCGTAGTTCGTGTTTACGCTGAAGCCTCTCGGCGCACACACGCAGAAACTCTTGCTACTGCATTCACAGAAAGGCTGGTTTCTTCGCTGGGGGACGCTTGAGCGTCCCCCAGCGGTAAAAGCCTCCTTGAGGTAAGGAGAGAGCTGTTTAGAAGCCCATTCCGTCCATGCCACCTCCTGGAGGTCCATGGTGATGGTGTCCACCACCGGCATCGCCTGCTGCTGCCTTTTCAGGTTTGTCAGCTACGACGGTTTCCGTGGTAAGAAGCAGTCCGGAAACCGACGCGGCATTTTCCAGCGCGGCGCGAACAACTTTTGTGGGGTCGATCACACCCTGGCTGACAAGGGCGCCGTACTCTTCGGTGCGGGCATTGAAGCCAAAGTCACCTTCTCCCTCCTTGACTTTCTGCGCAACGATTGAGCCTTCCACACCGGCATTGCTGGAAATTTGACGAAGTGGCTCCTCCAGTGATCGGCGCACGATATTGACACCAATTGACTGGTCGTCATTGTCAACCGCAGCGTTGTCCAGGGAGGAGATTGCCCGGATCAGTGCTACACCTCCGCCGGGCACGATACCTTCCTCAATAGCGGCGCGGGTAGCATGAAGCGCGTCTTCAACCCGCGCTTTCTTTTCTTTCATCTCAGGCTCGGTAGCAGCACCGATTTTGAGCACTGCAACACCGCCGCTAAGTTTGGCCAGCCGCTCCTGAAGCTTCTCCTTATCATAGTCGCTGGTGGTGGTTTCGATCTGCTGACGGATCTGATTGGAGCGAGCCGTGATCTGGAGGTTGGTTCCACTCCCGTCGACGATGACCGTTTTGTCCTTGTCAATGACAATTCGCTTGGCCTGGCCGAGGTATGAGGTGGTGACGTTTTCCAGCCGGTAGCCTTTATCCTCGCTGATGACGGTGCCACCGGTGAGGATGGCAATATCTTCCAGCATGGCTTTACGGCGATCGCCAAAGCCTGGTGCTTTCACTGCGGCTATGCGAAGGGTGCCACGCAGTTTGTTGACGACCATGGTCGCCAGGGCTTCTCCTTCAACATCTTCGGCGATGATAAGGAGTGGGCGACTGGACTGAGCAACCTTTTCCAGCACGGGGAGCAGGTCTTTCATCGCGGAGATTTTCTTGTCGTGGATAAGGATGTAGGCATCTTCCAGGACGGTCTCCATATCGTCAGGATTAGTGACGAAGTAGGGGGAGAGGTATCCGCGGTCAAACTGCATGCCTTCGACGACTTCGAGGGTTGTTTCAGTGCCTCGGGCTTCCTCAACAGTGATCACACCATCTTTGCCGACTTTCTCGAAAGCGTCTGCAATCAGGTCACCGATGTCATCGTCATTGTTAGCTGAGATTGAGCCTACCTGGGCGATTTCGTTACGCCCCTCGATTTCGCGGCTTTGATCCCGCAGATGGGCGACGACTTCGGTAACGGCCTTGTCGATCCCGCGCTTGAGATCCATGGGATTTGCACCGGCGGTGACGTTTTTGATGCCGGTAGTCATCATGGCCTGTGCCAAAACGGTTGCGGTGGTGGTGCCGTCGCCGGCAACGTCACTGGTTTTGGAGGCGACCTCCTTAACCATCTGTGCACCGACGTTTTCGAGCTTGTTTTCAAGCTCTACTTCTTTGGCAACGGTGACGCCGTCTTTAGTGACGGTAGGGGAGCCGAATTTCTTTTCGATGATCACGTTGCGACCTTTGGGTCCCAGCGTGACTTTAACGGCTTCGGCGAGCTGGTCAACGCCACGCTTGAGAGCACTGCGGGCGTCCGATTCGAAAATGATTTGCTTAGCCATAGTTATGTCAGGTTTTTAAAATGAAATGAGTTTACTTGATGATTCCGAGGATATCGGTTTCGCGCATGATGAGGTATTCTTTGCCATCAAGGCTGACTTCTGTGCCGGAGTATTTTCCGTAGAGCACGGTATCTCCGGCTTTTACAGTGGTGTCAACTTTGGTGCCGTTTTCTACCCTGCCTGGCCCGACGGCAATAACGGTTCCGCGTTGCGGTTTTTCTTTTGCGGTATCGGGGATGAAGAGCCCGCTGGCGGTCTTCTCTTCAGCAGCCTGCGCCTCGACAACGACCCGGTCACTAAGTGGTTGAATCATGATTTTCAGTAAAAGAGTTAAGTGATAAAAAATGCTTGTTAGCACTCTCTCCCATTGAGTGCTAACATTTGCAACTTTGCCTCAGGACTGAGGTTCCGTATTGTTGGACCCTGCAGAATCCTGTTGCGTACTCTTGGGCTGAATGACAAAAAGAATGCCATCGTGGTGGATGTGACAAACAATCACGAGGGTATGACAAATGAGGACGCCACTGTGACAGTTTTGGCAGGGGGTATACGCTGGTGGGGGTGGCTCCTGGGGTTTGTCCTGCTAACGACTCTGCTCGTTCTTGTGACCTTGCCGCCCTTTCTCGGTTACGGTGGGCGGATGGTGCTAATGCACACCTTTTCTGCAATTTGTCACCAGATAACCGAGCGATCTTTCCACATCGATGGCGTTTCTCTGGGTGTTTGCCACCGATGCTACGGGATATACGTGGGTCTGTTTTTTTCGACGTTCTTGTATCTGATTGCTCGAAGGTGGGAGACGAGGATATGGGATCACTCTCCTATTGTTGTTGCGGGCTCTTTGGTTCCAATGGGCATCGACTGGATTCTGGGAGTGGTCGGTGTCTGGGAGAATTCCTGGCTGAGTCGTCTCGGGACCGGGGCATTTTTTGGACTGGTCGCAGGGCAGTTTATTGTCCAGGCTTTGGCCACTCGCGAGGAAGCAAAACCACCTGATTTGGCGGACCCACCACCGGTGTATGTATTGGAGTCCGGATCAGACAAGGCAGCTTAGGTATATTGAAGGACAGGCAAATCTGAATCCCCGGAATGATGTCACCTTTTTGGAAGTCGGCCATCTTCGGAGGCCTCGTAGGAGGTCTTGTTTGCGTAGTCATTGAAATCGGAGATGCTTTTCTCAGTGATTTTATTGACCTACTCCTGTGCCTTTCCCTACCCTTATGCGGGGTCCTTGCGATTCGGCATTATATGCGGGTGTCGGCAGCGACTGTTTCCGGTGGTTTGAGTGTAGGACTTGGAGCTGTATCTGGTGCTATTGCAGGGGTGTTGATATCACTTACTATTAGTGTGTTAATGCTAACAGGTGTTGAACCCGGAGTAGATGAGGTCAGGGCGTATATGCCTGAATTTGACGACAGGGCGGGGCGCTACATAGAAATGGTGCTGAGATATCTCCATTGGATATTGCTTTTAACGCTGACAGGTTTTGGTTCAGTGCTTGGGTTGGCGGGAGGTGCCTTAGGTTGGAGTCTATGGAGAGACAAGCACGGAAAAAAGTTGTAGCCAAGGGCCAACAATGATAACATCCACGATTTTGAACCTGATTCGACTACATTCTTGGGTGTTATAGTTGAAAAAGTGATTGTCCAAGCATAACTTGTTTGTATTGTTTTATAACCAAATTGAACCATGTCTTCTTACAATAACTCTGCATTGATTGGTGCCTTAGTAGCGGTGGTCTTGTCCACGCTTAGTGAGCTTGGTCGTTTGTATGTCCATGATCTCTTTGGGGTAATTGGATGTTTTTCTTACCTCGCCTGTGGCCTTGTTGCGGTATGGCACTATACGGGTGAGCATTTAGTGACTTTAAGTCCCAGGGAAGGGATATCTATGGGAGTTCGCTCCGGTCTTTTTACGAGTGTGATTGCTACAATCGTAGGTTATGGATTGCGTTTGGCTGGCCTATACCCCAATAAGGAGGAGGCTATAGCCAAAGCAATGGAACCCCTGATGGCCAACCCTGATACTCCTGAAGAGGTATTCCGGTGGACCGAAATGATGATTAATTTCATGTATGGGATTGGTGGAATACTTGTTCTCATTGTAATTGCTGTGGTTATGGGGTTACTTGGTGGCTTGATTGGACGGGCGATATGGAAAAGGGCGCAGGATACCGAAGCAACCGAATATTCCTAAAATGTATAGGGTTTTTCGTCCACCCATGAATGTCGTGGGGGTATTTCGTAGCATTGTGGGTATGGGTGTGGGGTGCGCATTTTTCAAGTAACAACATAGAGGTGTTTATGTCTTCAAAGCTTCCATCGGCGATATACGGGGCGGTTGCAGCCGTAGTATTGGCCACTCTGTTTCAACTATTACAGATTCACGTTCACAATAACTTCGGAATTCTGTTCTGTTTAAGTTATCTCGTATGTGGTCTTGTTGCGGTTTGGCACTATACCGGAGAATATTCTGTTACTTTGCCTGGAAAGGATGGTGTGCTTCTGGGTACGTTGTCTGGCGCCTTTGCTGCCTTTTTGGGTCATCTGTTGGGCTATCTTCTTATGGTTCTTAATGTACTCCCTGATAAAGAGGAGGCTATTGAAGGGACTATTGCACAGCTGCATGCAAGTGGCAACGCAAGTGAAGAAGCCATCCAGGGGACGATTCAGTATATGGAGTTTATTTACGGAATGGAAGGCCTACTCGCATTTTCTGCACTGTTTGTACTCTTTGGGTTGATCGGTGGGGCTGTTGGTCGTGCTATTTGGAAAAGGGGCGAAGACCAGGAGACCAAAGTATAGCCCAGTCGCAAATAGTTTGAGTCAAGTGGGCTGTAAGTGCTATTGATTTGACCCTTCATTTTGAGGAAGGACTGGTGACTGATTTCTTGAAATAGAATGTCTGAAAGAATGCCTTCAAAACTACCCTCTGCGCTTATTGGTGGATTAGCGACCGCTGTACTCGTCATAGGAATCTCTGTCGCCAATGGAGGAGCCTCATTCAATGTTGGGGGTACTCCTTCTCCTGCTCAGATGATACTTGGATGCTTGGGATGTCTTGTTTACCTGATTTCAGGATTGGTTGCTGTCTGGCATTATACTGGGCAACACTCGGTAACCTTGACCGGAAGTGAAGGGGTGCTTCTTGGGCTTTTTTCTGGCGTTTTGGCTGGCATCATTGCGGCTGTGTTGAGCTACATTCTGGTGGTGATAGGGCTAATGCCGAATCCGGAAGAAATGATGGAAGAGATGAGGCGAACCGGTATGTTCGATCAACCCGGTGGAGGGACTACAGAGGGTATAATGGAATTGTTTTCTGGGCCGTCCGGTTTGGTCTTCGGTGCTGTAATAGGTGCAATCCAGGGTGGGATTCTTGGCCTTGCAGGTGGAGCTATAGGCCGCGCTATATGGAAGAAAGGAGAGTCTTCAGAATCTGAGGCCAAGCTCTAAGCAGGGCATCATTAGTAGACCTATTGATTTTCTTTCTGGCATAGAGCCTTAATCCAGAGTTGAATGGCCATCTCCGGCTGCCTGATTGTATGAACCCGGCTTGGATTTGTCGAAGAGCCGTGGAGCAGCGGGAGGATCTTTTATTCCAGAAAATTTTTTGTGGGCTGCTGCACTAGGTGCGGGTAGTGAGCTGGGGCGATCGTCGTGGACAACGATCCTGTCCTAACTGATCAAGGCCTGATAACAACATCCAGGATTGGATTTCTTTCAACGAAGAGCTTTTCTAGAAGGACGCTGCGCTTTGATTACTGGAAGTGCTGTCCTCTCGTAATCAGGAGGTAAGTGTAGTATGTCTTCTGTGAAGCACAGTTTATCATTCCGGGTTTCAGGAGACGCCGAGCTTCACCTGGCTAGCATTTCTTGAGGCCTTTTAGCATGTACCCCAAGCGCCCCTGAAATACTGCGTGGTGCAATAAACGAGGAAGCAAAACGGTTGCAGCGTTCGTCCGCGATATAGGACCCATCACTTCAGCACCGGACAAGTACAACTGGGTGCCTGAAGGGAAAGAATAATCAATCAGGAGCCACTCCTCCCAGGCTCCATGTTGTCAGGATGAAATCCTCCTGAAGTGGTAGAAGAGAAGTGATAGAATATGGAATGCTTTCGCGTTGCCTAGAATCTTTCTGTAAAAAGATTCGGCATAAGGGTAAATATTCCTGTCCCTCAAAGAGGGCAAAGTCTTAAACGAGAATTAGAGAATAATTGCAGGTGGAGTAACTCATTGTTCCAACACGCAGAGGACCCGAACCTGCGAGCATGAACAGATGGGAATTACCGGAGCAGGAACTGGGGGCTCGAAAAATGAAAGCTTGTCAAAAAGTGATAACTATCGGCGTCGTAGTGAAAGAGGCTTCCTTAATACCTCACTCAGGATTACCGCCGAACGTGCAGAAGAAGGGTTTCGTAATTGCCCAATTATGGGAGATTGAGGGCGTGGAGAGACAGAGTCTGTGCTAAGAGGGGTAGGAGACATGGGAATGATTCGCTCTGCCGGAGGCTTTGGAGGCACCACTGTTTTAGGGACAGCAGCCGGAGGACTCCAAACGGGCGGCGGAGGATCCTGACTCTCCGCAGGAGTTTCGCCAGCCATGGTGCGCTCCAGTTCTTGCAAAGCATCTTCGAATGTGACCGGGCGCGTCTTTGGGGCGGTAGGCTTTTTCTTGTTTTTACGCCCCATCACACTAAAGATTAGATAGACGAGCGCGATTAGGATATAGATTAGAAATTCGAAATCCATAGTGCCGAGGATTTAGATGCAAGTTCTTTCTATAGGAGGGAGGCTTCTTTGTTGCACTCAAAGTTCAAGGACACTGCCCTGCTATCCAGTTTCACCATCACATACACTTAGTGGCAGCCAGACTATCGTTCTGTCACAACCCCTCAAGGTAATTCGGTAGGGAGTGGAAAAGCCAGAACCTGTTAATAAGTGACTCGACAATAAAGATCGGAGACCTGAGGGAATTTTCTTCAGCTTCTGTTCTGTAGTTCCCCCAAGTCAGGGTTATCACTCCCGGAAGAAGGGAAGTGAGACAGGGTGTTGGCTTCGGCGAAATCTTAAGTCAGCAGGGTGGGGGGTGTAGGAAAGTGACCCAAGCCAATGTATGACAAGGACATGATACATATGCAGGATGTTCACGTTCTCGGATTCCAAACTCCTGGTTGGATCTATAGCCTCTGGAGGGAATAGAGTGAGGAGGTAGAAGGTACTCCCTGTTTTGGGTCTTGTAATTCATGTCCTGCACAGAAAATGCTATGGAGTCAGAAGCTGATCGAGTTCCGAGACGGATGTGTTGATTCGTGACATAGTAGATGTTGAAGCCTGAAATAGGGCAGTAGTGGCGATCGTCTGATTGTTGCCGCGAATGAGGGTTTCTGGACTTGGGTAATTGACTCCCCACTCGGAGAGAATCGCTGTTTATGGTCAGGAATTCTGCCTATCAGATCACGATGGGAATTGTGTTATCCCGTGATGGTCTCTCCCACACCCTAAGCCAATTCATGTTCAGATGCCAAGTCTACTATATTACGAGACCTTCCAGGTACGCTTTACGAAGGGGTTCGGGATGCCGCTCGATAGCGTAACGTAGCATTGTACGCGGCATTATCTGGTAATGCTCTCGCAAAAAGCTGTCACCAAAATCAAAGTTTCTTTTACATACCTCCCTGAGCATCCATCCTACAGCTTTATGGATGAGGTCATGGGGATCGTTGATCAAGATCTCAGTTAGTCGGAGAGTATCGAGAAAATCATCTTTCTTGATAAAGAATAGCGTAGAAAGGATTGATATTCGGCGCTCCCAGAGGCTTGTCGATCTGACTAATTCGTAGAGTACACTTCTATCTCGATGTAGCAGATAGGGGCCTACTATTTTGTGTGCGCTGGTATCGACAAGGTCCCAATTATTGATCCAGCGGGTATGGGACAGGTAGGCTTTATAGACAGCTTTTTTGCGACGCTTGTCCCCACGCTGGAAATAAATCACCAGAATGCACAGCGCCACAAACCGATCTTCGTGGTAAACTGACTGAAGCAGGCGCAGCGTCTCTGCCATGGATAGCGACTTGTGTTGCTTAGCAACGTGTCGCAGAATGGGAACGCGAATCCCTCGAAAAATATCTCCTTCTCCGTACTGGCCGGGGCCAGTTTTGAAGAATCCCTGAGAATGCTGGGCGATGTCTGGGTTTCCCAGTTCTGCCAGGCGTGATTGGACGGTTTCTGCAGTCATTGATCAGCAACAGGAAAGAAACTTCCCCAATTTAAAGGTTGAAACTTGTACAATTAAATTGCGGGGTTCACGCTGGAGGGGGAGATAGTGTTTTCGTCGAAGCAAGAAAGACCAATTTCCTGTGCAGACGACCAGGATCATCAGTTTCAAGGAACGGTTTATCAGAATCGAGACATTAACCTATTTCTTCTGCAATTGCAATTAAGGATTCCAGGCATTCCCGCGTAGAATTCCGCGGCTTGGCAACAGAATAGAAACACCCTGTGAATGCCTGCGTTTGTCGGTGTCGATAGATTCTACAGCCAATGTTCGTCTTTATAATCATTGTCATCACGCTAATTGCGATCCTGATGACATTCCTTATCCTTCTTCAGTCCGGAAAAGGGGGTGGCCTGGCAGGTATTGCCTCGGGTGGGGCCACAACCCAGATTCTGGGAGCACGACAGGCACCGGATATCCTTGAAAAAGGCACATGGATCTTAGCCACTGCATTTATCCTCTTGTGCATCCTTACCAACTTTGTGATTGATGATGGGGGGTCGCAGCAGAGTATTATTCAGCAGCAATCACAGACCACTCAGACCCCGGCTCCCGATGAAGGTGTAGTTCCTGCCCCGTTACCGGAGCCTCCGCCGGTTGAACCCGAACAGTAAGCAAAAGAAAAGGGCAGCGCTTGCGGCGCTACCCTTAAGCGGCTGTGCCGGCCTGTAAGCCGAATTCTGTAACCCGGGTTGACGGCCGCAGCGTCATGCCCAGGCTGACCACCATCTATCTGGGACTGCCGTCACCGACAGCCTCTAGCGGCCCACCCGCACCGCAGAATCGGCGGGTCACCTTAATGCCGGAAAAACCGGCATGCGGTGCTGTTTGGCCTTGCACCCCGTAGGGTTTACCTAGCCGCCTCGGTCGCCCGAAGCGCTGGTGGGCTCTTACCCTCACCCTTTCACCCATAACCTGTGACAAAAGCCCATCGGCTGGCCTACTCTCTGTTGCACTTGCCGTCACTGCGATTGCAGTGCCTTCCCGTTAGGAAGTACGGTACCCTATGGTGTTCGGACTTTCCTCCCCGTCAGATAACAGGGCGATGGTCCAGCCGGCACTTGTATGATTACTCGTTGATCGTCCAATCTCCGGGGTTATGCGCACCCTCCACCAAATCAGTTATCTGATCAACGAAGCTTCTGGCGTCAGACAATTCAAGATCCGAAATAGAATCTCTATACATCTCCGGATCGACGATTATCCTGCCGGTGTGTTCACAGGCAATGATCCGGTTGCGCTGCCTGATTTCCACCTGACGCTGGGGTGGAACAGCAAATCCTCCTGCAGCGCCACGCTCCAGTTTTACCACTGCACGTCCATCCCGAAGACGCTTGCGAAGGCGATCATAAGCCCTACTGTATCGGGAATCAACTTTGGCAAGAGCATCAACCCGCAAATTAGTCCACTGGGAAATCGCGTGTTCGGTGGCTGCACTTACCTCCTGCAGCTGCGAACGCTTCTCCTCAACTTCCATTTCGCACTTGCTCAAAGACTGCTCTGATTGTTCGATCCTTGACTCCAACACTCCATCAAGACCTTCTGAGCTCTCCAAATCTGCTTCGGCGTCAGAAATACGTGTTTGCTGGGTCTCGATCTCTTTGGTAAGAGCGTCATACTCGCGGTTATTGCGCACCAGCGGTTGCTGAAGCTCATATCGCTTGATAAGCTCCTCAGCCTCAGTGATACTTAACTCGGACCTGCGACGATTGATAGCCAGGGATTGCCGCTCTTCTTGAGTATTTCTAATCCGAGTACGCAACCCTTCGATATTATCCTCAAGGTCTCTGATCTCCTGAGGAAGATTTCCTCGCTCCTGTTCCAGAGTATCGATGCTGTTATCGATATGTTGTAACCGGATCAAAGCGCGTAATTGCGCCCGAATAGTAGAATCAACCATGTAAATCGACTAAATATGAAGGAAAAATCGGACAGCGCAAGTGAACACAATTAATTGTTTGGGGGTTTCCTTTCTTTCAGATAAGTGTCAATCGGACTGGTTCGCTGCATGGTTTTCATCCACCGAACTTCTGGAAACTGTCTCCCCAGCTCGGCGACCAACAGGGACTCAGTATGGTGCTCAGTCTCATAATGGCCTGCATCAATAAGAGACATGGCAATCGAGCCATCGGGTCGCATGACTTCGAAAAAACGATGGTAGGTAATATCTGATGTGACATAAACATCAGAGCCCTGTGCTAACGCTTGGCTGATCAGACTGGAGCCCGCCCCCCCACAGACAGCCACCTTTTGGACAGGACGTTCCAGATCACCGGTGAAGCGAAGTGTAGAAGTATGCAGTTTTTCTGCCACCGTGGCTAAAAAAGCTTCCAGAGGGACGGGGTGGGGGAGACTCCCAATTGCTCCATACCCCGAAGAGTGGTCCTCAGATGGGGTCAGGAATTGAGGATTTTCGATTCCCAATAGTGCAGACAGGCTGATGGATACGCCCCCCTGAGCAAAGTCCAGATTGGTATGGGCGCTGTATAGCGCTATACCCTCCTCCGCTAAACGTAAGACCAAAGATCCTGTAAAGCTATCTTTTGTAATGCTTTTCAGCGGATGAAAAAGCAACGGATGATGGGTTATTATCAACGAAACCGAGTGTTTTACTGCTTCGGACACGACCGCAGGTGTGAGATCTAATGCTATCAGGCATGAATGCACCGAGCGAGAGGCGTCTCCAATGTGTAATCCCACATTATCGTAGGAGGCAGCAAGCACAGGAGGGGCCCACTTTTCAAGTGCCGACCGAATGTCGGAAATAGTCGGTAAGCTTTCCTTAATATCCATTGTTAATGTAGACGAATCAGGCTATGGCAAAGATTGCAGTCAGTTGTGACGAATACGGGCACCTGGTGGATGTAGTCCTCAGTGAACTGGAATCCAGGGGACATGAAGTAGAATACTTTGGTCCCCGAAAGGGAGAAGAGCCCCAGGACTGGCCTATTGTTACCACTAAGGCGGCGCGGCTGGTTTCTGAAGGCCTTGCCGATGAAGGGGTGGTAATTTGTTGGACCGGAACGGGATGTTCTATAGCAGCAAACAAGGTTCCAGGGATTCGTGCAGCATTATGCCAGGACGCAGAAACTGCCAAGGGGGCGAAAATATGGAACCACGCGAACGTGCTCGCACTGAGCATGCGGACAACGCCGGAGGCCATTGCAAAAGAAATCCTCGATCGGTGGTTTGATACCCCATTCAGTGAGGATGAATGGAACAAGTGCCAGATGGAACGTCTGCACAAGATGGACAACAAATAGCTATGCCCCTTTGGCGGCGGACATACCGGCCTTTTCGTCAACGAACAACATCAGCACCAATCCTGCGCCGAAGAACAGCAGAATCATGGCCATCCCATAGCGTTGGGAATCGAACATGAGGGTCGTCACCCCCATCAACATGGGGCCCAGAAAGGCTGTAGCTTTTCCCGAGAGGGCATAAAGGCCGAAAAATTCATTCTCCTTCTTTGAGGGGGTAAACCTCCCCATCAGGGAGCGACTTGCCGCCTGGTTGGGCCCGACCATGAGGCCAGCGCCGATCCCTGCAACCCAGAACCATGTGGGAGAAGGAGCAAAAACCCCCAGGGCAGCGAATGCCAGGAGCCCTGATAATGTCACGATGATGGTGGTTTTGCCCCCAAGGAGATCGTCTAAAAATCCAAAAGCATAAGCACCTATGCCGGCCGCAATGTTTAGCGCTATACCAAAAATGATCACATCTTCAAAGCTGAACCCGAAGGTTCCAGCGGCATAGATCCCCCCGAATGCAAAGATGGTGACAAGACCATCGTTATATAACATGCGAGCGATAAGGAAGCGGAGAATCTGCCGATAGCGGTACCGAATCTGACTTAGGGTCGAGAGAATTTGTCGGTTGGCTTCACTAATCACTCTTCGTGAAGCGGTATATGTGCGATCCTTTGTGACACGCACAAGAGTGAGGATTGGCAGAGAGAACACGATAAACCATACGGCAACTACCAGGTTGGTAGCACGGACATTTTCTCCGTCAATCTTGGAAAATCCCAGTAGGGGGTCATCAGTTTGCACAAAACCGAAGAGGGCAATCAGGAGACATAAAATTCCGCCGACGTATCCCATAAAAAAGCCCAGTCCTGAGACTCTTCCTATCCGGCTGCTGGGGGCGATATCAGGTAAATAGGCGTTATAAAACACGTTGCCCATCTCGTAGGCGACATGGGCTACCCCAAAAATGGAGAGGGCGAGCAGCATGTCTCCCTGTACAGGAAAGAAAAGGCCTACTGCTCCCAGCGAGGCAATAAAAATACAGATGATCAAAAAGGGCTTGCGCAACCGTCCCTGATCAGCAATGGCCCCCACATAAGGTGAAAGGATCGCAACGGTCAAACCGGTAATAGTCATCACTCTTGACCATTGTGCTGTACCGATAATTTCGTTTTCGGCGATTACCTGGGTAAAAAAAGTAGCATAGATGAAGGTGCCAATGATCGTCGGAAAAGATGAATTGGCAAAGTCATACAGCGCCCAGGAGTAGACAGTCTTGCGAGAGTGGAGCACATTCATGGTCAGTTCCTCAGATGAATTTTACAGAACCCGTCGATGCAGCGGCGATGCCTCGACTTTCGTTAACCCTTAGCAACAGGAACAGGCCGACGATAAAAAACACCAGTACCGTAGCGAGGCCCCATCGCTGGGAGTTAAACCAGATAGTGATTTGTCCCAGAAGCAGCGGACCCAGAAAAGAGGTGGCTTTCCCGGAAAAAGCAAAGAATCCAAAGAACTCATTTTTTTTGTCCGGAGGGATGAAGCGGCCCATAAGCGAGCGGCTTGCCGACTGATTGGGGCCTACGAGCATCCCTCCCCCCAGCCCCGCAACCCAGAACCACTCAGCAGAGGGAGCCAAGACAGCGAGCAAACCAAAGATCGACAGCCCGACCAAAGAAAGCATTATAGCAGTTTTACCTCCGAGGCGGTCATCAAGAATACCAAACAGAAATGCCCCAAGACCAGCAGCGACATTGAGGGCTATCCCGAAGATGATCACTTCTTCTGTTGTGAAGCCATAAGTACCCACAGCATAAATGCCGCCAAATGCAAAAAGCGTTATAAGGCCATCGTTGTAAACCAGCCGGGCTATCAGAAACCTGAATAGCTGCCTGTATCTGCTGCGGATTTCCCTGAAAGTAGAACCAATCTGCAAGTTGGCGCGGCGAATGACATTGCGCAGGTTATCGACCTTTCTGGGCTTGGCACTCCGCACCCACAGGAAAATGGGAACAGCGAAAATTGCATACCACACTGCTACCAGAAAGTTGGTAGCGCGGAGGTGCTCCATGTTCTCCGTAGAGAATCCGAACAGGGGATTCTCGTTTTGCACAAAGGCGTATAGTGCGATTACCAGACAAATCAGTCCCCCAATGTATCCCAGGCCCCAACCGAACCCCGAGACGCTCCCGATACGTTTGGGAGATGCGACATCCTGGATATAGGCATTGTAAAACACGCAGGCCATCTCGAACGCAATGTTCGCAACGGTAAAAATAACCAGCGCCAATAGAATGTCTCCTTCCCCGGGAAAAAACAGAAAGACGCTGCCAACACAGGCGACAACAGTGGAGAGAAAAAGAAATCGCCTGCGCAGCCCAAACTGGTCAGCTATAGCACCCAGGTAGGGAGAAAGAATCGCAACTGCAATGGCCGTAATAGTGATTGATCGAGACCACTGCGCAGTGCCCAGGGTCTCGTTTTCAGCGATGCCCTGGACGAAATACGTGGCAAAAATAAAAGATACCACAAGGGTCGTAAAAGCAGAATTAGCAAAATCATACAGCGCCCAAGCCAGAATGGGACCCTTTCGGTCAGAGTTTCGAGACTCAGTCATAGAACAAGGTTACGTCCATACATACTAAAGTACGGCATCAATCATCCTGTAATGTTTCACCTGCCAGGTCAGGGGAAGAGGAAGTGAAATCACCTCTGATAGTGGTTAATTAAACACATCGGGCGTTCAAGTCAGGGCATTTTCATTCTGATGGGGGACCATAAATCCAATTATGTATAGCGTACAGATTTTCAATTCGATTGCGGAAGTAGGAGTGCAGCATCTCAGAGATCACGGGTATATGATCGGAACAGCGATGGATTCACCAGACGGGTACGTGATGCGTAGTCACAACCTATGGGAAGCAACCTTGCCGGAGTCCCTAAAGGCTGTGTCCCGGGCAGGGGCCGGAGTTAACAATATTCCCATCGAGCACTGTTCCGGTCGTGGAATAGTGGTATTCAATACTCCAGGGGCCAACGCTAACAGCGTTAAGGAACTGGTCCTCTGTGGAATGCTGCTTTCCTCACGGGGGGTGTCAGAAGGGATAGCTTGGTCCCGAAGCCTCAGAGGAAAGGATGTTGGAGCCCAGGTCGAGAAAGGCAAAAAGCACTTCAAGGGGACCGAAATCAAAGGCAAAACGCTCGGAGTGATCGGGCTTGGGTCAATTGGTGTGGCAGTAGCCAATGCTGGCAGTGCGCTAGGGATGAATGTAGTGGGCTTTGACCCATTTATCTCTGTTACCAGTGCCTGGGGACTTGCCAGCGTTGTAGCGAGAGAAGAAAGCCTGCTTGCACTAATCAGCAAGGCTGACTATATCTCCATTCATGCACCACTTAACGACAGAACCCGTGATCTCATCAGTGAGGACCAGTTTGCTATTATGAAGCCCGGTGCACGATTGCTCAACTTTGCCCGCGGGCCACTTGTAAAAAACGAAGCGCTCCTGCAGGCGCTAGACCAGGGAAAACTGGGGCGCTATGTAACGGATTTTCCAGATGATACCCTGGTAGGACACGACAAGGTCATACCCGTACCGCATTTGGGAGCGTCCACGGTAGAAGCTGAAGAGAACTGTGCCGTGATGGCGGTACAGCAGCTGAGTGATTATTTGGAACGGGGTGTAGTCATTAATTCGGTAAATTTCCCTACAGTTAAGCAGCCACCGCCTCCGGGAGCACATCGGATCCAGATTGTGAACAGGAATGAACCCAGCATGATCAGCCAGCTCACCGGCGTCTTGGGTGTGGCTGGGATCAATATTGTCAACCTGATCAACAAGGGGCAGGGCGCAGTGGCCTATACCGTGATCGATGTTTATGATGAAATCAACGATTCCATCATGCATGGTCTGCGGTCGATTGATGGCGTTGTCCGCGCCCGCTGTATTAAAGCGATGTCATGAGTGATTGGCCCACGCTCCCTGAAGCAATTCCCCGGAGAGGCGGTACCGTTTGGTGCAAATGCTGCCAATGGTCACTGCAACTGGTGGGATGGCGGTTCGAAGGAAACTTCCCTTCTTTCTCCAGGGCAGTGGTCATTGCAGCCCCCCATACAACCAACTGGGACTTTGTGTTGGCGATGCTCTACATAGGAGCGCTGAGGCTCGGTATCAACTGGCTGGGTAAGCACACGATTTTCAGGTGGCCCTTTGGGTGGTTGTTCAGAAAAATGGGCGGAATTCCTGTGGATAGGAGAGAGCCACGGGGCATGGTGGGAGCTGCCACGCGCCTGCTAGAATCTTCAGAGAGTTTGCTGGTAGCGGTGACGCCTGAGGGAACGCGGAGCAGAGTCACCCGCTTCAAAACGGGATTCTACCATATAGCGGTGGGTGCTGCGGTGCCAATTGTCCCCGTATACCTGGACTACTCACGACGTTGTATTGGAGTGGGGGGTGCGGTCCACACCACCGGGGACATGGAAGCAGACATGCAGGCCATCACTGATTTCTATCTCCCCTACGGCCCTGCAGCAAAACGGCCTGAGAAGTTTGGTTTAGGGGAAGATTCCTAACTGCTTGTAGCCTTTGGCGATCTTGTCGATCGCAGTGATAAATGCTCCTGTCCGCAAATCTGTGTCGTGCTTGTGGGCAGATTCATGAATCTCATGATAAGCGCCAACCATGGTATCCTCCAGCCCGGAGTTTACGAGGTCAACTTCGCTGGCGCCCCATGCCAGATCGGTCATGATTTCTGAGCTGCTCGACATGATTGAGCCGAGTCGCTCGTTGATTTGATTATCGACATGCTGCAGGATACGCTGTGCGTTGCGTGCTTCAAATCTGCGGCTCATCCGCCCGTGACGGACATGCGAGAGGTTACGGAGCCACTCGAAGTAAGAAACCGTCACACCGCCGGCGTTAAGGTACATGTCCGGGATGAGGAGGATACCTCGCTCAACAAGTGAGTGGTCGGCACTGGCAGTAACAGGTCCATTCGCAGCTTCAGCAATGATCTTTGCCTGGATTTCATCACAGTTATCCTCACGAATTTGTCCCTCCAAAGCGGCAGGAATCAGGATGTCACAAGGCAGCAGGAGGGCGTCGGAGGATTTTTCTAGGTTCTTTGCTCCGGGGAAGTCCAGTATTGAGCCTGTTGTTCGTCGGTGCTCGACAACTTCTTCCAGCACGAGACCATCGGGGGAATAGATCGCCCCCTCATATTCAGCTAGACCAACGATTTTTGCACCGGATTCCTCAAGAAACTTGGTGGTATGGTAGCCGACATTTCCGAGCCCCTGTGTGACGATTGTTTTCCCGGCGATTCCTTTGGAAAGGCCGATCTTTTTCATGTCTACCTCGATGTCGCAGGCTTCGCGGATGCCAAAGAAGACGCCACGCCCTGTTGCTTCAACACGTCCCCTTACTCCTCCCTGACCGACGGGCTTGCCAGTAACACAAGCCATAGCATTGAGGGGATTATCCGTTATCGAGGCATAGGTGTCCATGATCCAGGTCATCTCCTGGGGGCCCGTGCCGTAGTCAGGAGCAGGCACGTCGACACCAGGTCCGATAAAGTTTTTTCTAGCCAGCTCAAACGTGTATCGGCGCGTAATTCGCTCCAGCTCAGCAACGCTGTAGTTGCGTCGGTTGATTGCGATGCCGCCCTTGGCGCCACCAAACGGGATATCAGTAACTGCACACTTGTAAGTCATCAGGGCAGCAAGTGCCATGACTTCATTAGCATCAACAATGGCGGCGTATCGTATACCCCCCTTGGTAGGCTGTTTGTGGTGGCTGTGCTCAGCTCTGAACGCACGAATGACTTCAATCTCACCAGAATCCCTGACAATGGGAAAGCCCATTTCATAGGAGCTGTTACAAGCTTTAATTTGCTCAAGCAGCCCGCGGGGATGACTTGTAAGCGCTGCCGCGCGATCGAACATTATGTTGACCTGTTCAAAAAAGGTGGGTTCGCTCATAGCTCTGGGGTTTGCGGATTCCTACATTAGATGCCCAAAGGTAAAAAATCCGTACCTAGAAACTATCTTCTACGGCGCATTTGTGTCGTTTTCTTGCATTAGCCTAACAACTCAGCCACAGTGGAAGGACAGATAATCGGATATATCGTATTGGTCATTGGCTTGGGGATTGGGGCCCAGTGGCTGGGATGGACTCTAAAGATTCCGTCGATCCTTCTTCTGTTGATCGTGGGTTTTTTGGCTGGGCCGGTAACAGGCATCATTCCCCCCGAAACGCTGCATGGGCACTGGCTTTTTGCCTTTGTATCTCTGGCGATTGGGGTTATTCTTTTTGAAGGGGGATTAAGTCTTCAGATCGGGGAGCTTTCCGGAGTAGGACGATCGGTCCGAAATCTTATCACCACCGGGGTGGTGATTACCGGTGCATTGGCAGGATTATTAGCCTGGTGGGTTATCGGGATGCCCTTGGAGGTGGCAATCCTTACGGGAGGAATCCTTACGGTGACCGGGCCTACGGTCGTGATTCCTCTATTGAAGCACGTGCGTCCGCACGGGCGTGTAAATGCCATAGCCAAATGGGAAGGCATAACTATAGACCCGGTAGGTGCCATCGTTGCGGTTCTGCTGCTGGAGGCCATCCTGACAGTAGGAGGCGGCACCGGAGAGGAAGGAGCCTTGCAGGTTCTCATAGAAACTTCCGAGAGCCTGCTATTAGTCGGCGTGCTAAGCATCGGAGTGAGCATCATTGGTGCGGCATTACAAATCTTTATTCTCAGGAGGCATCTGGTACCGGACTATCTGCAGGATCCTGCTGCTCTGGCCATTGTGTTGGGCTCCTATGCTGTTGCTCATAGTCTGGGAGGGGAAGAAGCGGCTCTGTTGACCACAACGCTGATGGGAATAATTCTGGCAAATCAGCCTTGGGTTTCAGTAAAGCGAATCGTCAAGTTCAAGGAAGATTTGCAGGTATTGCTTCTTGCCTGCCTCTTCATACTTCTTAGCGCTAGACTGGACGTGAGCGTGCTGACTCACATCAATGCCCAAGCGTTCATCTTTCTGGCTCTTCTCATCCTCCTGGTAAGGCCCCTGTCGGTATTTATATGTTCGATTGGTACGGGGCTGAACTGGAAAGAGAAGGCGTTTATGTCGTGGGTTGCGCCCCGAGGGATCGTTGCTGCGGCGGTAGCGGCCCTTTTTGCTGAACGGCTGGTCGCGAACGGTTATCCGGAAGCTGCCGGAGACGCCTTGATCGCTACTGTTTATCTGGTGGTGGTCGGTACCGTGGCCGTATATGGATTAACCCTGGGTCCAATTTCTTTAAGGTTGGGGCTCGCGGACAGAAACCCGCAGGGAGTACTCTTTATGGGGGCTTATCGATGGGTGCAGGATGCCGCCAAGGCACTACAGGAGCTTGGATACAGGGTTCTCTTGATTGATGCCAATGCACGCAACATTGCGGAGGCACACAAAAAGCAGTTACCTGCGGTAGTCGGGGACGCGCTAGCGGAAAATTCCACCGATGAACTGGACCTCGGAGGACTCAAGAGTTTTATCGCTGTGACAGCCAATGATGAAATTAATGCGCTGGCGGCGCTACACTTTACGGAGGTTTTTGAGAATAAAGAGGTATATCAAATTGCGATTGAAGGAGGAGGCGGTGGAGAAGGGGCACGCCAATCCACCCGCCAGCGGGGACGTCCTCTGTTTGGGAATGCTTATACCCAACAGCATTTGACGAAGCGGTATGCCGAGGGGGCCAAAGTTTGTGTTTTCTACCTCTCCACATCCCAATCGTATCAGGCTGTCGTTGAGAAATTTGGTGCTGACATCGTCCTGCTTTTTGTTGTTCGTGGCAACAACGTCATGGTGAATGCGGAGTCCAATCAGCTAACCCCACAGCAAGCGGACCTGGTCATTGTACAGTTGCCGCCTCCCGACAAAGTCGCGGTCTCGGATGCTGATGACATTCTGCTTCAATCATCGGTGATTGATGCTGATCGGAGCGCCACCCTTGATGAAGTGTTGATCTCTGTGTCCAGAGAGTTTGGGAATCGTTTGAGAATGGGGGAGGAGTTTCTGGAAGCGAGCATCCTTGAAAGTTTCAATTCGCCTTCTGCTATGTATGCAGTGCGCGGGGCCGTAGTGCTGCACCTTCGACTCGATGAAATTCGAAAGCCGGCGGTGGCCCTTGTTCGAACTGCTGAGGGAATGAAAATTCCCAATTATGGTAGCAGAGAGGGTACACCCGTGTATGCGTGTATCCTGTTCATCACGCCAAAGGGTTCGGAGACTTCCGAGATGCTGGCGACCCACGCTCAGATTACCGGGTCAGTAAGCAAGAGCTCATTCGAAGAGCGCTGGCTGGCAGCAAAAACTCCTGAGGAGCTTAGAGCCACCGTAATGGCCCACCCAACCTATTTTTCTGAATCTTGAGAAGAAACATCCAAGTGAGTAGCCCCGGCTTTGTCGAGGCTTTTGGGTAAGCGGGAGTTGCGCAGTAGTACGGGGTCTCTTCGATCCTGTAGCTTGCGTACTCGAAGGTTCAGCATCTCCACCATGACTGAGAATGCCATCGCGAAATACAGATACCCTTTCGGGATATGAAAATCTAGCCCTTCGGCAATAAGCGCTATCCCGATCATTAACAGGAAGCTTAGTGCTAGAATCTTCACCGTGGGTCGGTTTTCAATAAACCGCGAAATCGCTCCGGCAGAAATCATCATGACCCCGATGGCAATAACGATGGCGGTGATCATGACCGGTACATGGTCTGCCATTCCCACAGCAGTAATCACTGAGTCGAGAGAGAATACCAGATCCAAAAGAAGAATCTGGATCATCGCCTTGGTAAACGAAGCCACGACAGCCTTGCCGGTTTCCGGATCATGTCGGGTTCCCTCCAGCTTGTCGTGAATCTCATGGGTACTTTTGGCTAGCAGAAAAAGCCCTCCACCGACCAGGATGATGTCTTTTCCGGAGATGCCCATGCCGAAGATTGCAAATAAATCTGTGGTGAGCCGCATGATCCAGGTAAGGGACAACAGGAGGACTACTCGCCCGATCATCGCGAGGGCTAGCCCCCAGAATCGGGCACGCGCCTGTTGTTCTTTGGGGAGTTTGCTTGATAGAATCGAAATGAAAATGATATTGTCGATTCCAAGAACAATCTCCAGTAACGTCAGAGTAAGGAGCGCGACTAATGCTTCCGGCTGAGTAATCCAGTCCACAATCCAGATTGATTTGTTCGAATACTGCTTCCATCAAGATAGTCGTTTTGGAGGGATCTCATTTTGCTCTTGCAACTTTGAGCTGTTTGAATTCTCTTACTATAGGGGTGGAGGAGCAGGGAAAGTGATGGCCCGAATCTCATTGAATGGATGTACTTTTTTTTCCTAATGTTTAGTTCTGTTGTCCATGATTAATGCTTCAACCCGTTTGGTAGGGATTTTGGGGTACCCTGTGGAGCATTCATTATCCCCATTGATTCATAATGCGTCATTTAAGGCGCAGGGAATCAACATGCGATATGTGGGGCTAAGGGTTCATCCGAGGCACCTTCCCGAGGCGGTTGCAGGGATGCGGGCGCTGAATTTTGTGGGCGCGAATGTAACCATCCCCCATAAGGAAGCTGTGATGCCTTTGGTTAATGAGTTGTCCGGACGGGCCAAAGCTGTTGGTGCGGTAAATACGATCGTTATCAGGGATGGTAGCCTATACGGGGACAATACCGATGTGGTTGGTTTTACCGTTCCCCTGGCCGATCGAGGCAAGTGGATTACAGGCAAGAACGTGGTGATACTTGGTGCTGGTGGCGCGGCTCGTGCTGCGGCATATGCTTTGCTGACAGATTTTTGTCCGGACAATGTCATTATTGCCGCCCGAAGGATGCCCCCGGCTGAGGAGATTGCGAATGAGCTGTGCCCCTATGGTGAGATCAAGACGGTTGCATTGTCTGACGCGAGTATCATCATGAGGGAGGCGAGCCTAATTGTCAATGCAACACCGGTAGGGATGCATCCCCATACGGAAGCCACGCCTTGGGGAGATCAAACAGTTTTTAATCCGGACCAGCTGGTTTACGATCTTGTCTATCGCCCCAGAGAAACTCTTTTGCTTCGTAAGGCTGCTGCTCGGGGTGCTACAGTGATTGATGGACTCCCAATGCTGATTGGTCAAGCAGCGGAAGCCTATCTTCAGTGGACTGGCAATATGATGCCGATAGATATATTAGAGGGTGTGCCTGAAATTGAAGCATCCACTCGCAACCCTTAGCCTATCCGGTTGGGTGGTCCTTGAATTCTGGCTTCCTCGTATTCCGTAACTGAAAAATCTGATTCCATGGTAAAAAGATCTATGTCCTTTTTGGTAATTCTTCCCCTATTAGTGGCGACCGGATCTGCTCAGGTAAGTGGACTGGGAGAAACAGAGTTTGCTAATTCCGGCTCTTCGGAGGCGCAAGAGCCTTTCTTGCGAGGATTGCTGCTTCTTCACAGCTTTGAATATGAGGATGCCATTGAGGCTTTTGCTGAGGCTCGTGAAGTTGATGATGATTTTGCCATGGCCTATTGGGGTGAAGCGATGGCCCATAATAATCCGGTTTGGTTCAGGCAAAACACTCCGAAAGGACGTAGCGTGCTGGAAGAGTTGGGAGCCACTTTGGAGGATCGTCTGGCGAAAGCACCTACCGAGCGTGAAAAAGACTACCTGCGGAGTATTGATGTGCTCTTTTACAGTGATGATGACAAGAAGCAGAGGGATTTTAACTACATGGCCTTTATGGAAAGGATGGCTGAGAAATATCCCGACGATCTTGATGCTAAAGCTTTCTATGCACTCTCCTTGCTGGGTTGTAGCCATGGGGGGCGAGACTACTCCCTGTATATGAGGGCGGCAGCCGCAGCGGAAGATGTATTCGCCAATAACCCTAGACATCCCGGGGCTGCGCATTACCTAATCCATTCTTACGACGATCCAGTTCATGCTCCTCTGGGTCTTCGTGCGGCCTATGTTTATGCGGATATAGCGCCTTCTGCGGCTCATGCCCTTCACATGCCGTCGCACATATTTACCGCGATGGGGATGTGGGATCGAGTGGTGAATTCCAACATAGATTCGTACAAGGCCTCCGAAGATCGTCGAATCAGAAAAGATCTACCTCTTTCATCCCGGGCTTATCACGCGCTTCAATGGAAGACTTATGGACTACAGCAACAGGGTCGTTTTGACATGGCACGCGAGACACTTGACAGGGTTCATGAGGATTACCAGTCTTTACCTAATGCTGGTGTGATCCGAAACCATCTGGTGATGATTCGTGCAGCATATCTGGTGGATACAGGAGATTGGGGTTCTGATGCTGCGGATATCGAGATAGATGGCTCTATTTCTGATGAGAATCGTGCGAATCACCTGTTTGTCGAAGGTATGGTTGCCCTTCATGCAGGGGATATGGAAGGGGCCTTCCACTATGTCAGTAAGCTGATGAACATGGATGGGGAGGGGAAGCCGCGCACGATAGCAACGATATTACAGCATCAGCTCAAAGCGCTGCTCGTAATGAAAGAGGGTAACACCGAAGATGCGCTGAAACTGCTTCGTGACGCAGCGGAGCTAAGCGATACTCTTCCGTTTGACTATGGTCCGCCTTCTCCGGTTAAGCCCTCCTATGAGCATCTCGGCGAAGTATTGCTTGAACTTGGAGACTACGTGGGGGCGCAAGAAGCCTTCGCCCAGGGATTGAAGCGTACTCCCAAGCGGGCACGATCACTAAATGGACTAAAAAAGGCTGCTGAAATGGCTGGAGATGCAGCGGTTGCGGGCAAAACCTCGAAGGAATTAAAGAGATAAAGCAAAAAATCGGCAAATAGTCGCCTGATTAATGCTGAACCAGCTCTGTCAGGGATGCTGAATGAGAGCTGAGAGTGGTAGGCACGGCCTTAAGGAGCTTGGGTTAATGCCAGCGTGGACTGATCGATTGATAGTGGGTCCCTTTAGTGAGTGTATCGTTGAGTCACCATCATTCGGACGATTGCTCAGCAAGGATGTGAATCAGTTTTTTATGATTCTGGTTGCTTGCTATTGAAATGGCTGGGGAGGTGTTGATACCTGGAGCAATAGGTCATGACCTTGCCCAGTGTAACTTCCCATCGTAATTAGACGCTTCTGCAGAAGGAAGCCATTTTTCCAATCAATAATATTGGAGACTGGTGGTGAAATTATGGCTCTTTGATTAGTATAGTCCTGCTAACTCAAGCACCACCTTCTTTAACGTGTTGTGTAGGTGTGCGGTCATGAAACGGTTTTGAGAAACGAATCCCGCTATGAAAAACATCACTGGATGGGCCGGGACTTTATTGTTGTTCCTGTTGGTAGGAAGTGTTGAAGCGCAGCCCAAAGAAGAGTTTCGCGGGGTATGGCTTACCACTGTATGGGGCTTGGACTGGCCAAACAGAAACGATTCGCCAGCCACGCAGCAAACAGCACTTGAAGATATGCTGAACCGGCTGAAGGCAGCTGGCATCAATGCCGTCTTTTTTCAGGTGCGTTCAACTGCCGATGCATTCTATGACTCCGATATCGAACCATGGTCCTACTGGTTAACAGGCGAAGAGGGCAAACCACCTTCTCCTTATTGGGACCCACTAAAGTTTGCTATTGATGCCGCTCGCTTGCGGGGGATGGAGGTGCATGCATGGCTAAACCCTTACCGGGTCCACAGTGGCACCTCATATACCCGGCATTCAAGTCATATCACCAATACCAATCAGGGCATGATCATTACTACCAATAATATACAGTATCTGGATCCTGGCCAGCAGGATTCGCGTGATTATGTGACCCGTGTAGTGATGGATATTGCCCGTCGCTATGATGTGGACGGCATTCATATTGATGACTATTTCTATGGGTATCCGCCGAACGAGATTACTAACGAGGATGCTTATACATTTTCAACCGAAAGTCGTGGATTCACGGATTTGGGCGACTGGCGAAGAGATAACATTAACCTTCTGATTGCTCAGGTTGCCGACAGCCTGAGCGCATATGATCCAGAAATAAAGTGGGGAGTAAGCCCTTTCGGGATATATCGCAATGGTGTTCCAGCTGGAATTGTGGGGCTGGATGCCTACAATGTCATCTATACTGACCCTCTTGCATGGCTGCAGGGGGAGGATGTGGACTATCTGGTTCCACAGCTTTACTGGGCTTTTAGCGGCCCTCAGGATTATGAGAAACTGGCCAATTGGTGGGCTGATAAGATAGGTGATCGCCATTTGTATCCCGGTCTTGCTCTCTACAAGGCCGATGCCGCCACGCACCCGGGGACGCTCTATTCGGCGGATGAGATTCCTGATCAGATTCTTTTTAACCGTGCTGACCCGAGCATTCTCGGTAACTCTTTGTTCAGGGCAAGAAATGTAACAGAGCTGTACTCGCGGGGAATATTTGATCGTCTGGCAACCGACCTGTACAAGCATCCTGCGCTCACTCCTTCGATGCCCTTCAAGAGTCAGGCTCCACCCCCAGCACCTTCTGATTTAGCTTATCAATGGACCGCAGGAGAGGAAGTCATTCTATCGTGGAGCTCTCCTGCTACAGGCGCAGCGAGGTTTGCAGTATACAGAATCCGATCTTCGACACCCCCGGACATCGATCAGGTAAGTTTGGATGCTACCAATCTCCTTGCAGTCACAGGCGATACATCGATGGTGGATTCTCCTGGCATCGCGAATGACCCGTACTATTATTTTGTGCGAGCCGTCAGTTCCAATTCTGTGGAAGGTTCAGCGACCACTCCGGTGTTTTTATATGGTCGTGCAACTTCGGTAAATTTGGAAAAAGCCGGAAAGAGGATTGTGCTTTTGAACTATCCTAATCCTTTTTCTGAATCGACGCAGATATCTTTTGATTTGGAACGCGACGCGAACGTATCGCTCGAGATATACAATGCTTTGGGCATGCGCATTCATACTGTGGCCGGAAATCGGCATCTGGGCCCCGGAAACCACCGTTATCAGTGGGACGGGAGAGACGGACAAAGCCGGTCTATGGCCAGTGGAACCTACTTCGTGATGCTTGAAGTTGAGGGGGTGCGCACCGTGAAGCCAGTGGTTTTGATGCGCTAGTCTCTTACGTCATGAGGAGATAGAGGGCACCTGCGGCAAGACCACCCAGAAACGGACCCATCACAGGAATCCAGGCGTAGTTCCAGTCGCTGTTTATCTTGCCGCGAATAGGTAAAATCGCATGCATTATTCTTGGGCTCAGGTCACGTGCCGGGTTGATACTATATCCGGTGGTTCCACCAAGGCATAGACCAATTACAAGAACCACCAATGCGACGGGCAGGGCATCCAGAGAGCCTAGTCCACCCTCTGGCGAAGAGATGTGCAGGACCGCAAAAACCAGAACAAAGGTTGCGATAATCTCGCTGTACAGGTTGCACAGACCATTACGAATAGCGGGGCCTGTACTGAAGGTTGCCAATTTGGCATCACCGCTTTCGGTTGCATCGTAATGGTCCTTGTAGTGGACCCAGACCAGGAAAGCACCCAAGGCTCCTCCAAGGAATTGAGCGAGGAGATGTAGCGGCACCTCGCTCCATGGCAGTTTTCCTGCCAACGCAAGGCCCAGGCTCACAGCAGGGTTAATATGCGCATTGCTGAATCCGGAGACAACAAAAACAGCGACAAATACGGCCAACCCCCAGCCCATTGTGATGGCAATCCAGCCTGATCCTTCCCCCTTGGTTCGTAGGAGGACAACGTTGGCAACCACCCCATTGCCCAACAGGATCAGTAGGGCGGTACCGATAAATTCTCCAAGAAATAAGTTGGTCATTGAATACGTTAATCTTTGGTTCTAATTTGCTTCTATCCAGCCTTTTGAGCGGGAAAGCGCCTTGTGCCACCCGGCACTTAGCGAGTCAACACGAGAATGTGCCATCTGTGGTTCGAAAACTCTATCTACCTGCCATAGCGTGGAGATTTCATCCATTCCTGTCCAGTACCCAACAGCAAGGCCGGCCAGGAATGCTGCTCCCAGGGCCGTAGTTTCCTTGATTACGGGCCGCACGACAGGCACTCCGAGAATATCTGCCTGAAACTGCATAAGAAGATTGTTGGCAGTAGCTCCTCCGTCGACGCGTACCTGATCCAGTTGAATATCAGCGTCAGCCTCCATGGATTTGATCACGTCCATACTCTGGTAGGCAATGCCCTCGAGTGCGGCTCTTGCCAGATGGCTGCTTGTGGTACCCCGGGTGATCCCGACGATAGTGCCGCGTGCATATGGGTCCCAATGAGGGGCGCCCAGCCCCGCGAATGCCGGTACCAGATATACTCCGCTAGTATCATCGCATCCGGCAGCGAGTTGCTCGATTTCAGCTGCGGTGCTGATGAGACCGAGACCGTCACGAAGCCACTGTACAACGGCACCAGCGATAAAAACACTTCCTTCCAGTGCGTACCTAGGCCCCTTACCGCGGTCCCAGGCGGATGTTGTGAGAAGGTTTTTTGTTGACCGTACGGGTGTTTCTCCGGTATTCATCAACAGAAAGCATCCTGTGCCATAGGTGTTTTTCACCATGCCGGGGCGGGTGCATGCCTGGCCAAATAGGGCAGCTTGCTGATCGCCTGCTATTCCTGATATAGGAATCCGGGAACCAAGAATATCTGTTTCAGCCACGATGCCGCTGGAAGGGGCAACAGAAGGAAGGATGTTTCTGGGAATGTCGAGGACGGCCAGGAGCTCGTCGTCCCAGTCCCCGGTGTGAATATTATATAGGAGAGTACGGGAAGCATTTGAAGGATCGGTCACATGGGGTTGTCCGTTACCGAGGGTCCAGATTACCCATGAGTCGACGGTTCCAAATGCCAGTTCACCACGCTCTGCTTTGGCTCTTGCACCATCGACATTGTCGAGGATCCATTTCAGCTTGGTGCCTGAGAAGTAGGGATCCAGCATTAAGCCAGTACGTGACTGGAAGAGTTCTTCGTGTCCGTTCGCTCTTAACTGGTCGCAGAGGGAGGCGGTCCGTCGGTCTTGCCAAACAATTGCGTTATAGATACATTGGCCGGTGTTGCGGTCCCACACTACGGTAGTTTCCCGCTGATTGGTAATGCCAATGGCACGAATATCATCACTTAGTAGTCCACTGTTGGAAACTACCTCCTTAACAACAGATGATTGGGTCTCCCAAATGTTTGTTGGGTCATGCTCAACCCATCCTGGATGAGGGTAAATCTGCTGGATTTCTTGTTGAGACACATTGACAGGGGTGCCTTCACGATCAAAAATGATCGCTCTGGAGCTGGTAGTACCCTGATCAATGGCTAGAATGTAGGACATGAGAAAGCCGAAGGACCACCCAATATACGTAGCATCAAGGACGCAACAGCTGCCAAAGCGGTTCGTACGTTAAGTCATACTCTTTTTGAAAAAACAGTAGACAGCAATGGATCTACTAACAGTCGTCACAGCGGTAGGATTTCTTTTACTGGTCACCGGGGTTACGGGACGCTACTACAGCGCTACGACCGCTTTTTCGGGGATTGTGGTCATTGCTGTATGCATTCTATTGCGTTTGTTCAGCGGTGGCGGTTTTTTTGGTGTCACGACTGAGCTTTTTCGGGATGCTGGAATAGCACTTGTACTTTCGGCGGGGTGGTTAACGCTACGCAAGGCGGATAGGGGAGTGCGTTCGTTCTTTATGCTGGGATTAATGTCGTTGGCCTTGTGGGGTGTACTTTTCCTGGTCCAGGTCGTGGTTGGATCTTTCAAGGGAAATCACACCGCATCGATTCTGGTAGAGCTGGGGCCGGACGACACGATTGGCGAAGTAGAATCGATTCTGGACTCATATGGGGCGTCTGCGGAGGAGGCTTTTCCCTCAGTGTCATTCGAGATGGACGTAGATCTGTCTCAGACCTATCTTGTTGATGTTGATGAGGATGACATTGATGAGTTGACTGCCGCTTTGCGTGCCGATGGAGAGAATGTGGATTTTGTCGAGACGAATGGCGAGGTCTCACTATGGCCGCCCGTTTCCGGGGAGAAGGTGCCGGTTTTGTCGTCATCTGACTATCTCGGAAATGACCCTATGGTGAATGAGCAATGGGCCCTCGAAGCAATCGGAGTTCATCCGGTGCACAGGATGCTCCACGATGTAGAGCCTACTTACACTGCGCGAGTGGCCATCATTGATACCGGTGTGGATCATGATCATGAAGATTTGCAGGTCGTGGCAGGGGCAACGAAGGAAAAAGGCATGTTTCGACGCTTACTGGATCGTACTGTAGTGTGGATTCTGGACTGGCTGCGTAGCAAGCTCGATGCTGAGAGCATTTCAGGAGATGTCCATGGTCATGGCACCCACTGTGCTGGTATTGCCGGTGCAGTGACCAACAATGGCCGTGGGGTAGCTTCTCTCAACTGGGAGGGGCGTTTCATCGAAATCCTCTCGTTTAAAGGATTGGGGGATAATGGTATGGGAACGACAGAACAGATAGCCCAGGCGATTATCGACGCATCTCAGGCCGACGCCGATGTACTTTCTATGTCTTTGGGTGCACCCGTTTCTTCTCCACCCCGGACTTGGGTCAAAGCCATAGAATTTGCTCTTCGTAATGGGGCAATCGTTGCTGCGGCAGCGGGAAATAGTAATAGGGACGCTGCTCGACACGCTCCTTCAAACATCGATGGTGTTATTGCTGTAGCTGCTGTAGATCAGGCATTTGAGAAGGCCAAGTTTTCCAACACGGTTGGCACCTTGTCCAGACCTATTGCTGCCCCAGGAGTGGACATTCTGTCTTTGACGCCAAACAATGGATATTCCCCGAAAAGCGGCACCTCAATGGCTACGCCGGTAGTAACAGGTTTGCTTGGACTGATGCGGTCTCTAAATCCCAAATTGTCTGCAGAAGACGCCTATCAGATTCTTTATGAAACAGGTACAGAAGTTGCGGCGACTCCTCAGGTCGGTCGCGTTGTAAATGCTGAGGAGGCAGTGAAGGCGGTGCGTACTCACTACAACCAAACGTCTGCTCTATCCAGTCAGACAACTGTAGAATAGGGGGCTATACACTCCTGTTTTTGGGTTTATTTCGACGGGATCTTTCGATTCCTAGTCCATTATTCTTTTCGATCTGTCAGGAAGGGTTCATTTGTTAAGGCCACTGATTATGGTCGTCAGCCCCGTACCACTGACACCGGCGTCCGTCCACGTCGTGTAGCCACCCGTGCAGTATTCCACATCATAGTCGGTGATAGATGACCCATTGGCCTCCGGCGCCGACTACGATACATTAAGTAGGGCATTACCGGAGACCAGCGTGGGCGCCGCAGGGGCCGAAGGCGCCTGTACGGCCGGAGCACCCGTAGCCGAAGCGGACCAGTCCCCCGTGCCTGCACCTGCACCTGATACGACGTGCCATTGGTAAGCCCCGCGATCGTGGTCGTCAGCCCCGTACCACTAAAACTCAAATCTGTCCAGTCCGCAGCAGCACACGTACCCGTACCCTCGCAGTAGCGCACATCATAATCGGTGATGGATGACCCATTGGCCGGGGGGCCGTCCATGAAACATCCAGCGACGCATGGTCCGATACCAGCGTCGGAGCCACAGGAGCATCGGGCGCCTCCGGGGTGCGGGTCACCACCGAGGCCGAGTCAGACCAGTCCCCGGTACCTTCGTCATTGGTCGCATGCACCTGTACCTGATACATCTTGCCGTTGGTCAGTCCCGTGATCGTCGTCGTTACCGTCGTACCGGTATAGCCCGCATCCTGCCAGGTGCCACAGTTACTCCCCGAGACGGCGCAATACCGAACATCATAATCCGTGATGTCGGAGCCATTAGACGAGGGCGCCGTCCACGAACCCCCCAGAGACAGATGACCGGCCGTGATCGAAGGGGCATTGGGGACATCCGGCGCCTGCCCCCGGTGTCCCTGTAACCGAGGCCGACCAGTCACTCGTACCCATACTGTTCGTGGCACGTACCTAAACCTGATACGTCGTGCCACTGCTGAGACTCGTTATTGTGGTGCTTGTCCCGGTACCGCTTACCAAGGAGCGGTAAACATCGGAAGGCATGAGAGTAACGCAACCGTGATAAACCGAAGAGAATACCTGCTCAACGTCCATATCAAGGAGTCATCTGCCATCATATATCCGGCTGCCCAAAGTAACCTGAGAGATAAAATCGAATCAACAAGTGAGAAACTCCTGTACAGAGGTGAGTGAATTACGAGTAGTCCAACCTGGACAGAACAGTCCGGTGAATCTAACTAGAGGAAAAAACAACTTCAATAGTATTAGCCAAGCACTAAATCCGACATGAAGCCCTGTGCTAACCTAAAAAGTAATCAGGAGTGTCGCTGAGGATCCGGGAATACTGGTTTGAGTCTACTTGGGAGTCTTCTTTGATAAGATTGAATAGTGGTAACCCAAAATGCAATAGCAATGATGTTTCAAGCCGATACTGAAATGTTCATATTTTCTGTTCAAAATAATGATAATTAAGGATTTAAAATTTTTGTAAAATAAACTCCAAACCTGATCTCAAATGAAAGGGCTACTGACCAGATTCGGTATATGACTGTTGGGGGGCAGATATTTCTGAAATCTCAGGCCTGTTTTTCTCATGCTTATTTCATATCAGTAAGGTTACTGGGCAAGAGGTTGATTGAGGACTTAAGAAAGAAAGGGGCATTTAGTTGTGGAGATGATTTGGGAACGAACACTCGAAGGGTAACTCAAACGCTTACCCTATTCACATAAGATTTTAGTCATAGGCTCAGGAAAAGTGTGATGCACCACCATGGTATTTAGGAGAATTAATTTATCGGTATATGGGGGTACCACCGTATCCATTGAATCAGAGAAATAGCAATTCATAGCAGTTATGAATCGATAGCAAGTTCTTCATCTCAGGTAATTGCGTCCCGAAACTTGTCGGGGTGAATATTGCCGCCGCATAGGACGATAGCTACCCGCTTTTTTTTGAAAAAGGCTGCGTTCTTGGCAAGAGCAGCAACAGGAACAGCTGCAGAGCCCTCAACAACCAGACCTTCCTCCTGGTACAGAATGCGCATAGCGTGAGCGATTTGTGACTCGCTGACATGAATCCAGAGTTTTACTAATGCCATGCACAATGGGAAGGTGATGGCATCAGGCTCCAGCCCCCCTGCGGAGCCATCGGACAGCGTCGGCCCCGAAGGCATTGAGAGAATTTGTCCATGACGGACCGACTCCTGCATCACTGGAGAAGCGACTGGGGAGCATCCCGTAATGAGCGTTTCCGGGCTTGTATGTGCTGATTCTGCTGCGATGCCGCTGATCATTCCACCACCCCCTACAGTCACTAAAACGTTATCCAGACAAGGTACCTGAGAAAAGAGCTCAAGGCCTATGGTCCCCTGACCACTGATGATGTCAGGATCGTTGTAGGGCGACACGAATACATGATTGTGAAATACGGCATGACTGCGAGCCTCCAGCTCCGCATTTACCGCATCACCCGAGACAAAATGTAGCGTGCAGGGATATTCAGCCAAGGCGCGGACCTTATGCGAATTTGCGGATTCCGGAAGGAAAAGGTCACAACCTAGTCCCAGTATCGCACACGCATGCGCAACGGCACGAGCGTGGTTCCCGGTGGATGCTGCCACAACGTGGTTTCCTGAATCCCTTACCAGGAGCAGCTTGTTTAGTGCACCACGAATCTTGAAGGAACCAGTGACTTGCTGATTCTCCTGTTTCAGGAAGACCTCGCCGCCAACTGCTTCGCTAAGGAAAGGGGATAACCGGGTAGGAGTTTCGTGGATATGACTCTTGATACGAAGATGAGCACTGAAAATGTCTCGCCTGATATCCTCGGGAGTAATCATGAAAATCGATGAAGGCTGTGAAGTTAGTAGTTCAAGGCAAGGCCAGAATAATGTTGTTACCAAATTGCAGCATGGATCGAGGCATTCGCATAATGTTATTTCGGCGCAATAACTCGTGGGAAGGGAATTCTTGACTGCTACTGCACTGAGTGATGCTTTTCAACTTGAATGTATTTGGTTTGATAATCCATCAGAATTATGCAAAACCGAATGCATCCGCCCAATAATATTTTCAGATCAACTTTAGATGCTTGGTGTTTAGTAGCATTGTGCTCGTGTACCCATTGTTACAGTACTATTGATACCCGTATAAAGGTAAACCCCCTGATCCTGGGGACACTGGCATCGATCAGGTCAAATGATCGTTAAGAATGATAATGGGCCATGTCAGCAGCAGCCACTCTTTTATGCAGAGTATCCAGACAACCGAGCGATACACCATTCAACCGGGCCTCAGGTGCGGCCTAAAACTATCGGGATTGGAGCAGATAACTGTCTCCCTCAACGAATACTATTTGTGAAACTTGGCTGGAGTCCACAGGACTGAGGTACTGAAACTTCTAAACAACATCTCCTACACCTGAGTCTGAGTAAGATGTCTTTTTCCTGCTACTTCCCAAGTGGTCATGAATGTCCTTATGAGACGAACATCATCTGTTCAGGTCACAGCGATTGAGAATGAAGAAGTTCAAAATATTATAGAAAATCAGAGCTACGCACCCGTCGTTAGATATGGGGCGTAAGAGACCTGTATATTCGGCCTGTCCAATGCTAAGAAGGTATTATGTCAAGGGAACTGATTGTCAGAGCTGAAGATCATATTCCGGAAGGGTATGACCCGAGGTTGTATAAGATTCGGCATTCGGCTGCGCATATTATGGCCCAGGCCGTAATTGAGCGGTTCCCTGAAGCGAAGCCTACCATAGGGCCGCCTATAGAAGATCGGTTTTACTACGATTTTGATCTTCCCTCAGCCCCCAAGGAGAGTGACCTCCAGTGGATTGAGGCGAGAATGAAGAAAATTATCAAAGGAAGATTCCCGTTCCTGGTACGAGCAATCAGCGTTGAAGAAGCGAAGGAGCTCTTTAAAGACAACCCCTACAAGCTCGAACTAATTGAAGAGCTGGTTGAAGGGGCCAATGGTGAAGATCCTGAGCTGACTGTATATCAGCAAGACACTTTTGTAGACCTTTGCAGAGGTCCACATGTACCCCATACAGGTTATATCAAGGCCAATGGGGTAAAGCTGATGACAACCGCGGGAGCCTACTGGCGAGGGGATGCCTCTCGTCCTCAGCTCACCCGTATTTATGGGACCGCGTGGAAGAATCGTACCCAGCTGGATGCTTATCTGGAGAGAATCGAGGAAGCCCGCAAACGCGATCACAGGGTCATTGGGAGACGACTGGAGCTGTTCACTTTTAGCGAGGCGGTCGGGCCGGGTTTGCCTTTATGGCTTCCCAAGGGTGCCACCTTACGTGAAACTCTTGTTGCTTTCCTTAAAGAAGAACAGCTTCGACGGGGATACCTACCGGTAATCACCCCACATATTGGGAGATTAGCGTTGTATCACACCAGTGGACACTATCCCTACTATAAGGACAGCCAGTTTCCTGTCATGGCCGAGGAGGGGTCGGATGGTCGAGAAGGGTACCTTCTTAAGCCCATGAATTGTCCTCACCATATCCAGATTTATGCTTACAAGCGGAGGAGCTACCGAGAGTTGCCTGTTCGGTTAGCGGAATTTGGGCAGGTTTATCGATATGAGCAGACTGGGGAGTTGAGTGGGCTTACACGCGTGCGCGGGTTCACTGTGGATGATGCGCACATCTTTTGTCGTCACGATCAGATCAAGCAGGAAATCCACGATACTATTGATCTTAGCCTCAAGGTGTTACGTCGGCTGAGCTTTGAAGATTTCAGTGTCCAACTGTCGCTTCGTGACCCCGATAATCATCAAAAGTATACTGGCAGTGTAGCGGTATGGGAGAGCGCAGAAAATGCTATTCGGGAAGTCGTTCAGGGGATGGATCTGGACTACGTGGAGGAGCTTGGGGAAGCTGCTTTTTATGGACCCAAGGTGGACTTTATGGTTCGGGATGCTCTGGGGCGTCAATGGCAGCTCGGCACCGTCCAGCTCGATTATAACCTTCCGGAGCGTTTTGGTCTAACTTACACCGGAGCAGACGACCGTCAGCACCAACCGGCAATGATACACAGGGCACCCTTTGGTTCATTGGAGCGCTTTGTAGGTGTGCTGATTGAGCATTGCAGGGGAGCATTTCCGGTATGGTTGGCGCCGGAGCAGGCTCGGGTACTTTCTATTTCTGAGCGATTCAGAGACTATGCGGCAACAGTTTATGAACAGTTAATGGAGTCCTCCATTCGCGTTCATCTTGATGCACGCAGTGAGAAAATAGGCTATAAAATCCGCGAAGCGCAGCAGCAAAAAGTCCCTTATATGCTGGTAGTTGGGGGCAGGGAGGCCGAAAGTGGGACGATACGGGTCCGCCACCGCTCAGGCAAAGACTGCGGAGCGATGACGGTGTCAGAGTTCGTGACTCTGGTTCAAGACGATTAACCAGGAAATTCGCTGGCCCTACAAGAGAGAAGTTAGGCTTGGTTGTGCATTTCCCAGGTCGGCAATGATGCCAAAGAGTGCTCGATGGCATCAAAGGCATCCTTAATAGCCGTTTGCACCCTTCCTACAATTTGATCAAGGGGGATAATTTCACGCTCATTAGGTGCAGCTCTTCGTCGTCCGAATTCAACTCCCCCACGCTTCAGAGAACGCTTGGAAAGCGTGATTCGGAAGGGAATGCCGCGGAGATCGGCATCGGCAAATTTTACTCCGGGGCTGGTATGACGATCGTCGTACAGGACTTCTACGCCTGCTTTGAGCAGAGACTGGTATAACTCCTCTGCCTTAGCCAGATCTGGGCCTTTTCGTGCCAGAGAAACCAGGATAACATGCCATGGGGCAACGGACACGGGGAGGTCCATACCGTATTCGTCACTGTATTCCTCAGCGACACAGGCAAGCATTCGGCCCACACCGATGCCGTAGGAGCCCATGACGATGGGGTGATCAGCACCTTGCTCATCGGTATACAGGGCGCCCATGGACTCGCTGTACCGCACT
This sequence comes from Thermodesulfobacteriota bacterium, assembly GCA_965200595.1. GTDB lineage: Bacteria > Desulfobacterota_D > UBA1144 > Nemesobacterales > Nemesobacteraceae > Nemesobacter. The sequence continues at coordinate 62,276 of CBDAUE010000008.1, forward strand.
CCCAGCTGAAAAATGTTGCCTACTTCCACGCCGCGGGCAATTGATAAAGGCTTTCCGGCTATGGGGTCTGGGGCTCCGTCATATGCAGCTGCAATGGAGGCAACCACGTCCGCGACATAATCTCGGCGATAGTTGGCTCCCAGGTAATGATAATCCTCGTCGTTTGCCCCAACAACAAGATTGGTAGTTGAGGCGACCAGGTCGTCGATAATGACCATTGCCTTCTCTCTGTCAATATTTACCGGTGAGGCGAACCCTGGCACTGCTCCGACGGCGGTGATTTCTTCCGCTTCGGCTGGGCGTAAGCTTCGCGCATTTGCTCCGTAGCACAACCTCAGCTGGTTGGCTTCCATGTCCCCTCGCACGACTCCAATTACAAGTTTTTCGGGCTGGTCAGGACCAAAATCACCCATGAAAAACACCACCTTGCCGGTTTGGCTTTTCGGTATGCCGAGGAAGGAAGCCAGAGAGGCGATGGTGGAGGTTCCGGGGGTATGAACTTTCTCTAGTGGTTTTGGGGGGCCGTTGTCTTCGGGCGTTTTACGGAAGTCGGCAATTTCGAGGTTGGAGGCATAGCCGGTTTCTTCACAGATTGCAAGAGAGTCTTCCCCGATAGGCGTTACGTACATAAACTCGTGTGCCATCTTACCACCCATCATGCCTGGGTCACTTTGTACCGCGACGAGATTAAGTCCGCAGCGAGCGCCGATACGAAAGTAGGCGTCGTAGTGGCGTTCGTATTGTTTTTGCAATCCTTCGGCATCAAGGTCCAGTGAGTACGAGTCTTTCATTACGAATTCACGGACTCTTATGAGACCTCCACGTGCGCGGGGCTCATCCCTGAATTTCGTCTGCATGTGGTAGACCATCTGAGGGAGTTGTCTATAGGAGCGGACCTCTGTTTTGCAGAGGGTAGTGACAACTTCTTCGTGCGTCATGGCAAGCACCAGGTCTCGTCCACGACGGTCTTTGAGGCGAGCCATGGGGTCGCCAATTTCATACCAGCGCCCGCTCGCTTGCCAAATTTCAGCAGGATGTACCACGGGCATGCACATTTCCTGTCCACCAATGGCATCCATCTCCTCTCGGAGAATTTGTTCGATTTTGCGCAATGAGCGCCATGCTGCAGGGAGATAGGAAAAGAGGCCAGCTGCCAGCTGCCGGATATATCCGGCACGCAAAAGCATTTCTGCGGAGGCGGTGTCAGCCTCGGTAGGAACTTCGCGCAGCGTTTGACCAAAAAAAGCGGAAAGGCGCATGAATGATTTTGTAATTGGCGGTTAAAGGTAAACTAGCCATCCCGAGTGTACCCATCAGATGGGGCATTTCCCCAGAATTCACATCGATAGGACCGGAATTAAGTGAATGGTTTTGGGGATGCGAACCGTTAATACAGCACATTTCTGTTCTTACCTGCTGGTATTCTTTCTTGTGCATCACAATGGTCTGCTGACGGTCTTACTTATTATGATTGAGCGAGGCAAAAAAGAGTTTTTCCACCCCTGATCCACGGGATGATCAGAATTGGGCGGTTTGACCGAAGTTTCCAGACTGATCGTTGCATCGCTGATGCTTGTCCCATCCGAAGTGCAGAATGAGTGATCGAGGAAGCACATTTAATGCGTGTAGTTCTTCGTAAGCACATCCCTCTGAGGGGAAGTCCCGCAGGTGTGTGGGTTTTGGAAAAAGTCTTTGAGGTTATCTGAATCAGAACCGACTTTTGAGTAGCGTGCATGCGACACAAAATGTTATGAGGAACATCATACTGAAATATGCTCCACAAATGGTGTCGACAGGGGTTAGTCCTCGATATCTCCACTTCCGAATACCAAGCTCAACAATTCTGGGAAGCATAAAACCGCGGGACGGCGCCCTTTTCCAGGACTGAGTTCGAAGAGAATCCCGCTGTCCCGTAGTTGTCTCATCCATCTGGATGGAGATTTATCATGAACACCATAACGAGTTTGGAAAACTCACTAGTTTTGAGAAAGGCTTGGTGAAGATGGCATCCACGAGAAAGATCGCATACTTAGAGCCGGTGACGAGATGCACTTGTGACTTCATTTTTTCATGAAGAGCAATGATAGCTCTGATGGTCTGAATGTCGCTTTGGGACTGACTCAAAATTGCTTCTAAAAAAAACGCTATCCAACCGTTACAGTCACTTTTTTCTGAAATCAACCGCAGGCGGGTAGAGTAATCCTCCCGGTTGCGTTCCAGGCATTTGCTCAAATAGAACATCGGATGCGAAAACACCCTCTTTTTATAGAGGAATAAGGGAATAAGGGAATAAGAATCCTCCCGATTCGTCCGTTTCCGTCCAGAAATGGATGAATCGACTCGAACTGAGCATGCAAAATTGCTGCTTGAAGCAGAGGGTCGTTATCATCAGATTCAAGGCAGGTTTGCCATTCATCGAGGCAAATGTTCAAACTGAATGGTCAAGGGGGTACAAAAGTTGCTGATTCTATCTTACAACCTTGAGGCCCTATCCAATTCTGTACAGATCGAAATACACCCGGTTGTTTATTTCGACCACGTACGTTATCCATCAATATTTTGTGGAGCTCCCGAAAGAAATGAAGCCTGATGGGATAGTTCTTCAGGTAATCCCTTCCATAATCCAGAGCCAAACGATAATTAATGATTCCTGGATGTCTTTGTATTTAGTTCCTTCCTTGGTTAATCTGGCCTCACGCTCCAGGACCTCATTAGCAGTTGCCTGAGTACCTTCAATTCTTGAAGACAGTACAGCCTTTTGCAAGGCAAAAGGCGAAAGCAATACCTGTGGGTTGGAATGACCTGCAGCAACCCGTCGTATCGAGCCAGTTCTGCGTTTGCCCTGCCAGTCAAACTGAAGATTTTTTCATAATTGAGTTTCTCAAGCGGTAGCTTATCCGGTATATAAGTTGTAATGGCCATGTAGATATAAAGTCAATGATAGAAAATTGCCAATTGTTATACGATATATTCGCGAAATCTCTCAGTTATTCCAGAAAAATCTCAGTATTTATGTCCAATCATGAAGAAGTTGATGTAATCCACCGGCTATGGAGGAATCGAATTATTGTGTTTATTTAATGTTATTCAATTACTTAGTAAGTATTGTCTACTCTTTTGGCATGGGATTAGGACGGCCTTGATGTAATTGTAGAGCAATCCATCTCTGCACACAGAATGATATTGTCAAAAATAATATATTTTATATATAAAATTCTATGGTTGTATACAACCTAGTTCCATCAGTGCATTATTCAGGGTCATAGGTCTGTGATTAAGCAGGGGTCTATCCTGGACAGCATTATCATCGACATAGGTATTAGATGACTGAATCCTCACAAGTGATTAAGTCTCCATTAGCTCCATGGCTCGGTTTGATGAACAAAAGTGTTGCTCAATTATTGCCACACTCCATCTTTAGGGTGAGACTCAGTCTATCCTATGGAGTATCGGAATGAAAGGGACGCAAGTGAGTGAATCAAGCTCATGCATTTCGATGGAGGAGGAATTATTCCCAAGTGCGCAGAAAAACTCAGGTTGAATCTGAAACTCAGACTTGGTTGAAGCGACAAATCTGCGTGGATAAAGCTTGCTGAGAAATAAGATCTACTTAATGCTTCGTGATGTAATTATGAGCAGAGCAAGTATCACAATTGACGACACTGAATGGAAGTGAAAAAGAATTTCCTGTGGCCACTATTTATAATTAGTCTAAATTAGCTATTATTGTGCCGTGAATCATTTATCCCGACAACACTGCATCGCAGTCTGTGCCTTGACGTCCTGTAAGAAGGGAGAGTGTTTTCGGGTCCAGTCGGTTCATGGAGAAGGGGCTGGTCGCCTTCGTGATGTAGGGGTCTGCGAGGGAGCGGTGGTGAACATGCTCAAGAATAGAGGAGACGTAATTGTCCGGGTAGCAGGTTGTCGTGTAGGACTGCGCGAGGAAGTGGCCTGCAAGGTTTACGGTGTTTCGGTACTGAGTCCCAATGGTTCTCAAGGATCTTAGGCCCGGAGAAAGGGCGGTCATTACAGGATTTTTGGGGGAAAAAGGAGTACGAAGGATGATGGAGATGGGACTCCTTCCCGGCACCAAAGTCGAGGTTATTCGGTTGGCACCACTGGGTGATCCGATGGAGCTGAGGGTGAGCGGATATCGGCTTTCTATTCGCGGGGTGGAGGCAGAACAGATCACGGTGGAGCACGAACAAGTCTCATAGGTGTCAAAAGCGTCCAACGGCGGCAGCAGCCCCACACGAGTTGCCCTAGTTGGCAATCCCAACGTAGGAAAGACCACACTTTTTAACCTACTGACAGGTTTGCGCCAGCGTGTAGGTAATTACCCGGGGGTGACGGTAGAGAGGAAAAGCGGCCGCTTGGTGGGGAATGCCTCAGTTGAGGTGATCGATCTTCCCGGATCCTATAGTCTCGCGCCAAAGTCGCTGGATGAGAAAATTGCTTTTGAGATGCTCACCGGCCGTCTCGAGCACGCCCCTGATGTAGTGGTTTGTGTAATTGATGCTTCCAACCTGGAAAGGAATCTCTTTCTGGTGACACAAGTCATGGACCTCGGAATCCCGGTGGTAATAGCACTCAATATGATCGATGTAGCCGAAGAAGAAGGCTATGCGATCGATGAGAAGGCCTTGGCCGAGTCATTGGGCGTTCCGGTTGTCCCGATGATTGCACGACGGGGTGATGGATTAGACCTGTTGCGAAGTCATGTCCTGAGCCCACCCAGTGCTCCTCAGGCCTGGAGATGGTCATTGATGCCGGTTGTTGAAGCCCGCCTTCCTGCTCTGATGAAGGCATTGGCAGAAGAGACAAGCTCTTTCCCGGCGTCGCAACACCGAATGGAAGTGCTCAGGGCCCTGAGCGAATCTCCCGTTCTGGAAGAATGGAAAGAAAAGGGACCGAGATTTGCGGCAGCCGTTGAGGAGGCACAAACCTTCCTGGACGGCCGAAATGTGCCGTATCGATTTGCTGAAGTAGGGGGGCGCTACGAGTGGATAAAACCCATTGTTCACAACGTTACGACGATCATCAAAGAGGAAGGGTCATCCTCATTCACTGACCGGGTAGATGCAGTTGTTACCCACAGATTCTGGGGGTCGGTTATTTTCGTCGCCTTGTTAGGGCTGGTATTTCAGGCAGTGTTTTCGTGGGCGGTGCCAGCGATGGACCTGATCGAGTCCGGAGTAGGAGGGCTGGGAGGACTGGTGCGCTCCGTGCTTTCACCGGGATGGGCAGTAGACCTTCTTGTAGACGGAGTCATTGCCGGCGTGGGCAACGTGGTCGTGTTTTTTCCCCAGATTCTGCTGCTATTCTTTTTCCTGGGGTTAATGGAGGATACGGGCTATATGGCTCGAACGGCCTTTATAATGGACAAGGTCATGAAGCGATTCGGTCTCAGTGGGCGGTCAGTGCTCCCCCTGCTGAGCTCTTTTGCCTGTGCCATTCCCGGAATCATGGCGGCGAGAACACTGGACAACGAACGAGATCGCCTGATCACCATCATGGTGGCGCCCCTGATGAGCTGCTCAGCACGCTTGCCGGTTTACACCCTGTTTATCGCAGCATTTATTCCGTCGGGACGCCTGTTTGGCTTTGTGGGTTATCAGGGACTTACCATGTTCACGATGTACCTGATGGGTACGCTGATGGCCGTGGCCGCCGCATGGGTACTGAAGCGCTTCGTCTTTAAGGGGACACAGGGTTACTTTGTGATGGAATTACCACCTTATCGCCGGCCACGACTAGGGCAAGTGGTTCAGCGAATGCTGCAGCGAACGCAGATTTTTGCTGTACGGGCAGGGAAGATCATTTTTGTTTGCAGCGTGGTGCTCTGGTTCCTGGCCAGCTTTCCAAAGACAGATCCTGCCTCGGTAGACCTGTCCGAAATGGTTGGAGAAACACCTGCGGACACTTCCAACGCCATTCAGGCCGCCCAGATAAGAGGTTCTTTCATAGGGTGGATGGGACAAGCCATTGAGCCCGTGATGGTTCCACTGGGGTTCGATTGGAAAATGAGTGCTGGTATCGTCACCGCCTTTGCTGCACGAGAGGTGATCATCAGTACGTTGGGCATCATTTATAGCGTAGGGGAGGATGCGGACGAAGAGAGCCCTGCTTTACGAGATCAGCTGAAGAATGATACATATCCGGATGGAAGTCCCGTATTTACACCACTGGTAGCCCTAAGCCTGCTGACCTTCTTCGTTTTTGCTCTCCAGTGCATGAGTACGTTGGCCATAGCGCGACGGGAAACCAATTCCTGGATTTGGCCTACAGTAATGTGGTTTTACATGACCATCCTGGCCTACGTTGCGGCACTCATCGTGTATCAGGGTGGACTGCTGTTGGGATTTTCCTGACCCAGTAGCAGCAAAATTTGCCTGTTGAAGGACTTGGCAGGTGAAAGCCTGCCACAACTGGCGTATCTTCGTGTGGGCCCAGAGGGACTTGAACCCCCGACCAACGGATTATGAGTCCGCTGCTCTGACCAACTGAGCTATGGGCCCAAGCATCCTTACGCGTTCAGTGATTTATGGATTCATGAAGGATAGAGCACACATTTTTTTCGCCGCAGTACTTTGTTGCTGCTTCCCAGCATGCCAGCCCCCGGAGCCGGCGGAGCAAGGATTATGGCCTCAGGGAAGGCTTGTTGACCTCACGCATGATTTTGACTCGACAACGATTTATTGGCCCACTGAGGCCGGTTTTATGCTGATGCAGGGTCCCAAAGGGTATCAGGACGGCGGTTATTACTATGAGGCGAATTCCTTCCAGTCAGCAGAGCATGGTGGAACACATCTGGACGCACCGGTTCATTTTTCTGAAGGTCAGTGGAGCGTAGAGCAAATTCCGGTGGAGCGTCTGATAGGCGCATCGGTTGTGGTAGATGTCTCGGAAAGGGCGCTCCAAAATCGGGATTATCAGGTCTCGGTAGAAGATTTTGCTCAATGGGAAGCTGAAAATGGTAAACTCCCGGATGGAGTAATTGTGTTGATCAAAACGGGCTACGGACAATATTGGCCTGACCGGGAAAAGTATATGGGAACAGCACGCATGGGTTCGGAAGCAGTAGCGGAGCTGCATTTTCCTGGCTTGCATCCGGACGCTGCACACTGGCTGATAACCGAGCGTTCCATTGATGCCATCGGGCTTGATACGCCAAGCATAGACTACGGACAATCGTCCCTTTTTGAGGCTCACCAGATTCTGTTTTCTGATAATATTCCCGTTTTCGAAAATGTGGCCAACCTCGATAGTCTGCCTGTTTATGGGTTTAGCGTCGTGGCGTTACCGATGAAAATCAAGGGAGCCAGTGGGGGGCCGTTGCGTATTGTGGCGATTCTTCCGTAAACCTGCAGGGATCCTGATTACTGAACGTAACTTGTGTGGTGGATCCGAGATGGCAATATTAATGTTACAGCCTGGAGATGATTATTCTCTTTAAGGCTGGAATTCACAAGTCGTATGACATAACAGTTCCTCTCCCTGTGATGAGGGATCTACCGGATACTGATGTTACTTCGTGTTTCGCTGTAACGAGAAGCCCGGCGCACGACTTTATAAGGTTTGATTTCTCAGGCCAAAGCGTCTTCTTGCGACTGTATAGCCATCCAGCGAACTGAATGGTAGCTTCTAACGCTTCATCCAGGTCTTTATCCAGAGCACAAGACAAAGACCTTGTTGCACGTGCGCTGAGTGGGGACCAGGGCGCGTACACCGCGCTGGTCAAGAAGTATTCGAGATCTCTCCATCGCTACCTCTCCCTTAGAGTCAAGCAGTCCGTTGACGTAGATGATCTGGTTCAGGAAAGCTTTATCAAGGCTTTCAAATCATTAAGCACCTACTCTACGAAATACGCTTTCTCGACCTGGCTCTACAAGATTGCCACCAACCATGCCATTGACTCCTTCCGGAGGAAACGTTTGCCGACCGTTCCTATAAATGATCCCATCGGATCAGATAATGGGTCTATGGTATCTCTTATTCCTGATCTTGGTCAGGAGCCGGATAGAGCTTTGATCGCAAAACAAAGGCGCCTGATCATAAAGGAAGCGATACAAAAGCTTCCCCCCAAATATCGAAGGGTGATTATCTTGCGTCATGAGAAAGAGCTGTCCTATGACGAGATTGCCAAGAAGTTGAACCTTCCTCTCGGAACAGTGAAAGCACATATTTTTCGTGCCCGAAGACAGCTATACAGATTATTGAGGGACAAGAGGGACATTCTTTAGTCTCGACTACTGACCAAACGAAGTCGATGTGATCGATCGTTATGCTGCCCCCGAGATGCGGGCACTATGGAGTGAGCATGCGCAGTTTGCTGCCTGGCTGGACGTAGAGCTTGCTGCCTGTGAAGCTTGGGCCGACGTCGGAGTAATTCCCCGCGAGGATGTAGCAAAGCTGCGTGCCAATTCCACTTTTGACGTCGCCAGAATTCATGAGATCGAAGCGGTAACCCGGCACGATGTGGTGGCCTTTACCCGAGCGGTGAGTGAATCTCTGGGACCAGAAAGAAAATGGGTGCACTATGGACTGACATCTTCTGACGTGGTCGATACCGCCTGGGGCGTTCGATTAAAAGAAGCCAGCGCCCTGATTCTTGATGGAATCAGAAGAATCATAGATGTTCTTCGCCAAAAAGCCCTGCAGCATAAGCATACCCTGATGATGGGCAGAACCCATGGAGTTCATGCCGAGCCGACAACAATGGGGCTCAAAATGGCGCTCTACATGGAAGAAATGCGCCGGAACCGCGATCGATTTGTTGCTGCCGCTGAAGCGCTTGCAGTAGGAAAGTTATCTGGTGCCGTAGGGACTTTCGCACACATTCCCCCGGAAGTAGAAGAATATACTTGTGCGAAGTTGGGACTTCGTCCTGATCCCATTTCTACGCAGGTGGTCCAAAGGGACCGACATGCGCATTATGTGGCGGCCCTTGCCCTAATTGGCGCCACCCTGGAAAAGATTGCCGTGGAAATTCGCCACCTACAGCGTAGCGAGGTGCGCGAGGCCGAAGAGCTGTTTCGATCAGGACAAAAAGGTTCTTCTGCAATGCCTCATAAACGCAATCCGATCGGATCGGAAAATATTACGGGTTGTGCAAGGCTGCTGCGAGGTTATATGGTCGCCGCATATGAAAATGTAGCATTGTGGCACGAGCGGGATATTTCACATTCCAGTGCGGAGCGGGTTCTTTTGCCCGATGCTACGACTTTGGTGCACTATGCTCTGCATCGCATGAGTCGGATTGTATCAAACCTCGTCGTATACCCCGAGAACATGTTTCTCAACATGTCGCGCACGTTCGGTTTATACAACAGCCAGAGGCTTCTCCTCAAACTGGTTGAAAAAGGTCTCGACAGGGAGACGGCCTACGATATGGTTCAGCCCCGTGCGATGCAAGCGTGGACAGAGCGAAAGCCTTTCATCGAGCTGGTTCTGGAGGACCCCCTGGTCATGTCGAACCTTTCGACGGCTGAGGTCCGGGAAGCGTTTGATGACTCTTATCATCTGAGAAATGTGGACACTATCTTCCAACGTCTTGGATTGATCTAATCCTGCTATCTGAAAAAGGAAGTGCATCTTGATCAGACGGCACATATATTACTTCGACCGTTTTCTTGATTGCAATAAGGCATTTGCCTTAGGCTTTTAATATTAAGGAGCCCATTATGCGCCATACATTTTTCTTTTTCTTCGCGTTATTGTTGGTGGCCCCTGTCTGGTCCCAGACGGGGTCTATTTCGGGCACGGTATTTTCGTCGCAGGATGACGGTACTCTTCCGGGTGCCAACGTTCTTATTGCCGGAACTGCTCAGGGAACGACGGCTGATCTGGATGGCAATTTTATGTTTTCCGGTCTTGATGCGGGTTCGTACGCCCTGCTTTTCAGCTATACGGGATTTCAGAATGTTGAGATGGTGGTGGACGTTGTGGATGGTGAGGACACCCGTTTGACAGTTGAGCTTGTTGCGGGTATAGAGCTGGACCCTGTACAGATTACTGCGGGACGTCGTCAGGAGAAGGTGTTGGAGTCTCCGGCCTCGATTTCAGTGGTTAACAGTCGTGAGATCACGTTGGAAGCTCCCCAGACGACGGTTCGTGCGCTGCGCAATGTTGCCGGTGTGGACATCGTCCAGACCGGTATTGACCGGCATGAGGTCGCGCTTCGCGGTTTTGCCAATGTTTTCAGTGGTGCTACCCACATTCTCACCGATTATCGTCAGGCCAATGCCGCGGTCATCGGGGTGAATATTCACAGTATCATGCCGGCACTTCCTCTGGATATTGATCGTGTGGAGGTGGTTCGTGGTGCGGGTGCTGCTTTATATGGTCCGGGGGTAGATGCCGGGGTTATTCATTATATCACGAAGGATGCCTTTACGCATCCGGGCATTACGCTCACCGTAGGGGGAGGGCAACGGTCTCAGTTGAATATTCAGGGTCGGGTCGCAGCCGTGTTGGGTCGGAAGCTGGGGATCAAGATTTCTGGTGTTTATAGTCGGGGTAATGATTTTGAGCTGGAGTTCTGTGACATGGAGTTGATTGAGATGGGACTTTTTGATCAGTGTCCTGATGCGCATGATGCACAGCAGGTGGCTATTGATGGTCCAAGAGTGAGTGAATTTGACAGGCTGGTGCTCAGTGGATATGGTGAGTATCGTTTTGGGAGTCGCACTTCGCTGCATGTCAGCGGGGGGTTGGGCCGTCTGAGCGGCACTATTCTCAGTGGAATCGGGACGATTCAGGGAGATAATTTTATTGGGAGCTGGGGGCAGGTACGTCTCAACAGCGGTCCGTTTTTTCTCCAGGCCTATACGAACGGAAATGATTCAGGGGATTCCTATGTGTACAATGGTGATCCTGTGACCGAGTTTTCACGTCAGACCAACGTTCAGGGTCAGTACACGATCGATTTTGGTGGGGATCGTCAGGAGCTGATTGTTGGTGCTGATCTGGAGCTCATCAATCCGGATTCTCGGGGTACAGTATTTGGTCGCAATGAGGAGAATGACAACATCACCGAGATTGGGGCCTATGTGCAGTCCAAGACTCGTTTGGGCAGCAAGCTGGACCTGGTAGTGGCGATTCGGGGCGATCACCACAGTGTGTTTGAGGAGATCTTTCTTTCGCCTCGTTTGGGCCTCGTGTTCAAGCCTTCCACCTCCCACAGTTTCAGGGCGACCTATAACCGGACGGTGGTTAATCCGAGCGGGACCGCTCTGTTTCTGGATCTCATTGCAGCCCGTATTACGGGAAATATACCGATTCGTGCTCGCGGGGGAGCGGCGGCATTTACGTGGAATCGTAATCCGGTTTATTTGGACATTGGTGCGCCTACCGATTTGGTGGCTTCGAGCCTTATTCCGGGTATGGAGGGGGTGGATACTCCGGTGGGTTTGCCGACGGGCACGATTTACGGTCTGGTTTATGGTGGATTGGCGGCTACGCCGGATGATGAGTTGGCCCTTGCGCTGATCACTGCTTTGGATCTCGATCCGGCTTTGGCACCTTTGCTGACGAGTCAGATTGGTACCATCAAGATGCTGCTTCATCCTGATCAGACGGTGGTGCAGGGATTCAGCCAGGGTCAGCTGGGGCTGCTGAATCTTACGACCCAGCAGATTGATCCTGGTCCCAGTGATCTTCAGGAGCTTCGGAAGCTGGAGCCCCAGAAGTCTCGTTTTTGGGAGTTGGGGTATACGGGTATTTTGGGGGATCGGGTGCTTTTGTCTGCCGATGTTTACTATGCCCAGAAGCGGAACTTTGTTGGTGGTTTACAGATGGCTACGCCATTTGTGCTGGTTCCGGACCTGATCGCGGACCTGACGCGGGATCTGGGTGCAGGTATAGAGGGCAACGAAGATCTGCTATCCATTCTGGATTTATTGGGTGCGGTGGCTGGTTTGACGTTGACGCCTGAGGCTGCGGCGTCGCTGATTGTGAATCTGGCTGCGGGTTCTCTTCCTGCGGCGACGACGCCGGTGGCGATTGTACAGCCGGTTGAGAACAATGCCGGGGTGGGCAATATTCCTGAGTTGCTGGTAGGTTATCCCAATTTTGGGGAGATCACGTATTGGGGTGCTGATGTAGCGCTACAGGTGCTGGCGTCGGAGAAGCTGTCTTTATTTGGCAACCTGTCGTGGGTGAGTGATGATTTCTTTGACAATAAAGAGACGGGTGAGGTGTCTGAGACGGCGGTGTTGTCGCTGAATGCTCCGGCGATGAAGTTCAAGCTTGGGGCGACGTATACGACTGATTTTGGTTTGTCGGTGACGGGTTCGGGTCGTTATATCGATTCATTTGACATGATCAGTGGTCAGTACATAGGCAAGGTGGAGTCCTATTTTCTGTTGGATTTGGGGTTGGGTTATGATTTTGGTGGTGGTCTGAGGGCGGACGTGAATATTTCGAATGTGCTGGACAATGTGCATCGTGAGTTTATCGGAGCACCGAAGCTGGGTCGTGTGGCTACGGCGCGGATGCTGTACACGATGAACTGGTAGGGACGGAGGCGTTCTTTCGGGGAGTTTGGCGGTTCGTCAGATGACGGGCTGCCCTCGTGCTGCTTGACAACAGCCGGTAAGATCGTCCGATACACAGCCTCAGGTCAAGGCAAAGAGCTTTTGTAGAGCTGGTGGAGTAAGCCTGTGTCGGGTGTGTTCGGGAAGAGAATCCACAAAGTAGGTCGAATTGAGTTTGAGCTTGGAAGCTCCTAGTCGGGGAGAGATAGGATAAAGTTGAATTCGATCGGAAAATGTGGGGAAGGGTGCTCTTCTGCGGTGAATCACAAAAAATGGGATTTCAGCTTCCGATTGGTGTCTGGGTTTGCGAATTTGAACTGGCAACCAAAGGATTCAGGTATAACGAGATGTATGCTGACTTGATACTCCAGAAAGAAGTGGGAATCAAAACGATGCGGTCAGCTGAGTCCCAGGAAAGCGAATAAAGCTACAGGAGACCGGCTACTTTGGCTATCGAATGCATGTTGTGATCCCTCCCTTCTACCCAGTGAGGGAATGCGCTGGGCAGGCTTGATTGTCCAGTTGAAGTGGTGGCATGGTGAAGATCAATCATTCACTCGAAGTGCCCCAGCCCAACCCCACACAAAGCGACAATTCGCCATTTCCAGCTGCAAGCGAAGGACACGAAATGGTGCGGCATCTTTTGTCATATGGCGGTACGGTTCTGGAAGATTCGGTGATTAAATCAAGTAAGTCGATTATATAGGGCGAGGAAGCATTGGATGCGCATATTCAAGCGGGGTGTGGACATATTTTTTCAAGGTTGATTAGCTAAGCCTTGAGAAAAGGACTTCGGAATTGTGTCCCGAATGACGGGTGGCTTTCTTCCACCAGTTTTTTCGCGCTTTTCCAAACTGAATTGATCACAGCGGAGGTTATCGTGAGAAGATTCCTACTTCCATTAGCAACGGTTTTGGTGGCTGCATCGGTCTGAGCTCAGAACGGATCAATTTCTGGGACGGTGCTTTCCTCGGAGAATAACCAGACACTCCCTGGCGCCAACGTTCTTATTGAGGGAACATCACCGGGAACCACTGCCGATCTGGATGGGAGCTTTTTGCTTTCCGGTCTGGGTGCCGGTTTCTATTCGCTGGTGTTCAGTTATTCAGGATTTCAGAATGTTGAGATTGAGTTGAGGTTCTTGCAGGGAAGACATCAATTTGACGGTTGAACTTGTTGAAGGAATCGAGCTAGACCCTGTTCAGATCACGGCAGGACGAAGGCTGGAGAAGGTGCTGGAGTCTCCGCCTTCTATTTCGGTAGTTAACAGTCGGGAGATTACTCTCGAAGCACCCCAGACCACCGTCAGAGCTCTTGAAATGTCACCGGTGTTGACATAGTGCAGACGGGGATTGATCGGCATGAGGTTGTGCTTCAGGGTTTTGCAAACGTAATTGAGTGGTGCTACCTATATCCTAACGGATTATCGTCAGGCCAGTGCAGCAGTTATTGATGTCGATGTCCATAGTCTCATGCCTGCACTTCCTGTGGATATTGATCGGGTTGAAGTGGCTCGTGGCGTTGGCGCTGCACTAAATGGACCTGGGGTAGATGCTAGGGTGATTCACTATATCACCAAGGATGCTTTACTCATCCTGGCATGACTTTGACTGTGGGAGGCGGCCAGCGCACCCAGTTAAATATGATGGGGCGTCTCGCAGCGGTTCTAGGAAAAAGGTTGGGTGTTAAGGTCACTGGTGCCTTTAGCAGGGGTAATGATTAAGAGCTGGAATCATGTGATTCCAATCTCCTCATGATGGGGCTCTTTGATCAATGTCCGGACCCACTTGATGCGCAACAGTTGAATATTGACGGGCCACGAGACAACGAGTATAACAGGATTTTATTAAGTGGATATGGCGAATATCGGTTTGGCCGTAGCACCTCTCTGCATATCAGTGGAGGAGTCAGCCGCCTGAACGGCACGGTGCTTAGCGGCATAGGGACACTCGGGCTGCGAATTTCTTCGCTACATGGGGGCAGGTCCGCTTTAACGGTGGCCCATTCTTTGTGCAGGCATACACAAACAAGAATAACTCCGGGGATTCCTAATGTCTACAATGGGGATTCTGTGACCGAGTATTCCCGTCAAACCAACGTTCAGGGTCAATACACTATAGCAATAGGAAGGGATCGCCAGGAGTTTATTGTTGGAGTTGATTTGGAACTGATCACACCGGATTCACGAGGAACCGTGTTTGGTCGTAACGAGGATGATGATAATATCAGAGAGCAGGAGCTTATGTTCAATCGAAGACCCGCATAAGTGATAAGCTGGATTTGGTCGCCGCTATACGCGGGGATCATGTGAGCGTATTTGATGAGATTTTTGTCTCCCCTCGTTTGGGTCTTGTATTCAAACCTTCACCATCCCATAGTTTCCGAGCAACCTATAATCGGACGGTGGTGAATCCACTGCAGCATCCCTGTTCCTGGATATCATTGCCGCCCGTCTTCCTCCTTCTGCAGGTAGTCGCCCATTCGAGCTCGAGGGGGAGTGCAACCTTTTACCTGGAATCGTAATCCCGATTATCTAGGGGCGGATACCCCTGTGGGGTTGCCCACCGATCTGATTTACGGGCTCGTATAATCCGGGATTGCTGAAACCCCTGATGAGGAACTGGCTGCGGCACTGATCGGTGCGCTGGGGCTTGACGAGGCGTTGCTTCCGCTGCTAACATCCCAGGGATGAACGATCAAGATGTTGCTCCATCCTGATCAGACACCGGTGCAAGGATTTAGTGCAGGCACTTTGGGGTTGCTAAACCTATCGAGTCTGGAGATAGGTCCTGCGCCAAATGATCTTACGGAAGTACGGAGAATTGAGCCGCAAAAATCCAGATTTTGGGAACTGGGCTATACCGGTATCATCGGGGGGAGCGTGCTTCTCTCCGGAGATGTGTACTATGCCCAAAGGAAGAATTTTGTTGGTGGACTGCAGATGTCTACCCCTTTTGTTCTGGTGCCCGACCTGAAACCGATCTCACCATAGATCTTGCTGCCGTCATAACGTCCAATGAGGACTTGATTTCCTTGCTCGATCTTCTTGATGCGGTCTCTGGATAGTCTCTTACCCCTGAGGCGGTCGCTTCTCTTATTGTGGGATTAGCTGCGGAGTCACTTCCGAGTGCGACGACTCCAATCGCTGTGGTTCAGGCTGCCGAGAATCATGCCGGGGTAGGAAATGCGCCGCAGCTATTGGTAGCCTACCCTAATTTTGGGGAGATCACCTATTGGGGGGTGACGTAGGCCTGCAGGTCCTCGCATCTGAAAATCTGTCTCTATTTGGCAACGTTTCCTGGGTGAGTGATGATTTCTTTGACAATGAAAAAACAGGAGAGGAGTTGGAGACAGCAGTGCTATCACTGAATGCACCAGCGATGAAGTTTAAGCTTGGCGCAACCTATACAGCAGACTTTGGCCTGTCTGTTACCATCTCCGGGCGTTATGTGGACTCTTATGACATGATCAGCGGCCAGTATATCGGAGTTGTAGACTCTTACTTCCTGCTTGATTTGGGGGTGGGGTATGACTTTGGAACAGGGTTGAGAGCTGATGTTAATGTGTCCAACTTGCTCAACAACGTGCATCGTGAATTTATCGGTGCACCCAAGTTGGGACGTATAGGAACGGCGAGAATGCTTTACACTTTGAACTGGTAAGCCAGCTGTACCAGAGCGTCTTTTGGGTCTGGTTTTTTTTTAGCTGGGTGATAGCCACTTGAGGTTGAAAAGCGGCTCGGCAGCTTCATCCTTTCCTGCTTCAAATCATCTATCTCGGGCCTGGAAGCAGCTGTTCTCTATTCAAGCAGGCAGATGAATCTATTTGAGTTTTGTGCCGGCTGGATTTTACAAGGCCGTTCTCAAACTGAGATATCAATGCGTCTGGATCAGATCTTGGGGTGTGAATAACCAGTCGTCAAGGGTGAGATCGGGAGAAAAAAATCCTGGATGAGAATTTAGATGAAGCGGGACTCAGATGGAGATAATTGAGGCACCAAAGGAAGATGGAGTCCAGAAGATAATTCCCTCTTTGCAGGAACAATTCTGGCAAGTCATTGCCCCTGCTCCCATCTCTGTATGAGATACTTAGACTGGCGTATAAAGATAGGAACACGACTTCCTCAGTGGCAGCAGCCTAGTCGTCATTGTTGCAAATAAGCATCTGTTCTTCCTGTTGTCAAACAGTTTAATTCGACAGCGCATCAAGGTCGTTGTTTATTGCGCCGAAATAGTCTTCTACAAGAAGGTCCCATGGAGCATTATAACAGTATTGAGACATACAGGGCTTTGGCATACCAGGGCAATGATTTGTATCAGTGCATTTTTTATGGTTTTCTGTGAGTCGGGGCTTCATGGTCGTATCACCAGATGATAGGCTGCGAAACGTTTATCCTCTCGTTTACAGAAGCGAAAACGCACTCTAAAAGATTATTTTTGACAGGGAAACTACCTGTACTGTGTTCATCCCTCGACACAGAAGTCATTTTGATTCAACATTTTAATAATCTTGATGGATTCGAGCTTCCGTGATCCAGCAAGAGAAGCTTCTATAAGCCTTTTCGCGAACTCCGTTGACAATATTTTTAAATGGTTAAATTGATAAATACCAGGATTCGGGATAAGGAAAGAGCAAGGTAATTCTGGTATATAGGTTATATTAGTCCGCTTAATATGTAAGCCAGGAGCGGGTAACATAAGGGAGGTTTTTTATGCGCTATACATTTTTCTTTTTCTTCGCGTTATTGTTGGTGGCCCCTGTCTGGTCCCAGACGGGGTCTATTTCGGGCACGGTATTTTCGTCGCAGGATGACGGTACTCTTCCGGGTGCCAACGTTCTTATTGCCGGAACTGCTCAGGGAACGACGGCTGATCTGGATGGCAATTTTATGTTTTCCGGTCTTGATGCGGGTTCGTACGCCCTGCTTTTCAGCTATACGGGATTTCAGAATGTTGAGATGGTGGTGGACGTTGTGGATGGTGAGGACACCCGTTTGACAGTTGAGCTTGTTGCGGGTATAGAGCTGGACCCTGTACAGATTACTGCGGGACGTCGTCAGGAGAAGGTGTTGGAGTCTCCGGCCTCGATTTCAGTGGTTAACAGTCGTGAGATCACGTTGGAAGCTCCCCAGACGACGGTTCGTGCGCTGCGCAATGTTGCCGGTGTGGACATCGTCCAGACCGGTATTGACCGGCATGAGGTCGCGCTTCGCGGTTTTGCCAATGTTTTCAGTGGTGCTACCCACATTCTCACCGATTATCGTCAGGCCAATGCCGCGGTCATCGGGGTGAATATTCACAGTATCATGCCGGCACTTCCTCTGGATATTGATCGTGTGGAGGTGGTTCGTGGTGCGGGTGCTGCTTTATATGGTCCGGGGGTAGATGCCGGGGTTATTCATTATATCACGAAGGATGCCTTTACGCATCCGGGCATTACGCTCACCGTAGGGGGAGGGCAACGGTCTCAGTTGAATATTCAGGGTCGGGTCGCAGCCGTGTTGGGTCGGAAGCTGGGGATCAAGATTTCTGGTGTTTATAGTCGGGGTAATGATTTTGAGCTGGAGTTCTGTGACATGGAGTTGATTGAGATGGGACTTTTTGATCAGTGTCCTGATGCGCATGATGCACAGCAGGTGGCTATTGATGGTCCAAGAGTGAGTGAATTTGACAGGCTGGTGCTCAGTGGATATGGTGAGTATCGTTTTGGGAGTCGCACTTCGCTGCATGTCAGCGGGGGGTTGGGCCGTCTGAGCGGCACTATTCTCAGTGGAATCGGGACGATTCAGGGAGATAATTTTATTGGGAGCTGGGGGCAGGTACGTCTCAACAGCGGTCCGTTTTTTCTCCAGGCCTATACGAACGGAAATGATTCAGGGGATTCCTATGTGTACAATGGTGATCCTGTGACCGAGTTTTCACGTCAGACCAACGTTCAGGGTCAGTACACGATCGATTTTGGTGGGGATCGTCAGGAGCTGATTGTTGGTGCTGATCTGGAGCTCATCAATCCGGATTCTCGGGGTACAGTATTTGGTCGCAATGAGGAGAATGACAACATCACCGAGATTGGGGCCTATGTGCAGTCCAAGACTCGTTTGGGCAGCAAGCTGGACCTGGTAGTGGCGATTCGGGGCGATCACCACAGTGTGTTTGAGGAGATCTTTCTTTCGCCTCGTTTGGGCCTCGTGTTCAAGCCTTCCACCTCCCACAGTTTCAGGGCGACCTATAACCGGACGGTGGTTAATCCGAGCGGGACCGCTCTGTTTCTGGATCTCATTGCAGCCCGTATTACGGGAAATATACCGATTCGTGCTCGCGGGGGAGCGGCGGCATTTACGTGGAATCGTAATCCGGTTTATTTGGACATTGGTGCGCCTACCGATTTGGTGGCTTCGAGCCTTATTCCGGGTATGGAGGGGGTGGATACTCCGGTGGGTTTGCCGACGGGCACGATTTACGGTCTGGTTTATGGTGGATTGGCGGCTACGCCGGATGATGAGTTGGCCCTTGCGCTGATCACTGCTTTGGATCTCGATCCGGCTTTGGCACCTTTGCTGACGAGTCAGATTGGTACCATCAAGATGCTGCTTCATCCTGATCAGACGGTGGTGCAGGGATTCAGCCAGGGTCAGCTGGGGCTGCTGAATCTTACGACCCAGCAGATTGATCCTGGTCCCAGTGATCTTCAGGAGCTTCGGAAGCTGGAGCCCCAGAAGTCTCGTTTTTGGGAGTTGGGGTATACGGGTATTTTGGGGGATCGGGTGCTTTTGTCTGCCGATGTTTACTATGCCCAGAAGCGGAACTTTGTTGGTGGTTTACAGATGGCTACGCCATTTGTGCTGGTTCCGGACCTGATCGCGGACCTGACGCGGGATCTGGGTGCAGGTATAGAGGGCAACGAAGATCTGCTATCCATTCTGGATTTATTGGGTGCGGTGGCTGGTTTGACGTTGACGCCTGAGGCTGCGGCGTCGCTGATTGTGAATCTGGCTGCGGGTTCTCTTCCTGCGGCGACGACGCCGGTGGCGATTGTACAGCCGGTTGAGAACAATGCCGGGGTGGGCAATATTCCTGAGTTGCTGGTAGGTTATCCCAATTTTGGGGAGATCACGTATTGGGGTGCTGATGTAGCGCTACAGGTGCTGGCGTCGGAGAAGCTGTCTTTATTTGGCAACCTGTCGTGGGTGAGTGATGATTTCTTTGACAATAAAGAGACGGGTGAGGTGTCTGAGACGGCGGTGTTGTCGCTGAATGCTCCGGCGATGAAGTTCAAGCTTGGGGCGACGTATACGACTGATTTTGGTTTGTCGGTGACGGGTTCGGGTCGTTATATCGATTCATTTGACATGATCAGTGGTCAATACATAGGCAAGGTGGAGTCCTATTTTCTGTTGGATTTGGGGTTGGGTTACGATTTTGGTGGTGGTCTGAGGGCGGACGTGAATATTTCGAATGTGCTGGACAATGTGCATCGTGAGTTTATCGGAGCACCGAAGCTGGGTCGTGTGGCTACGGCGCGGATGCTGTACACGATGAACTGGTAGGGACGGAGGCGTTCTTTCGGGGAGTTTGGCGGTTCGTCAGATGACGGGCTGCCCTCGTGCTGCTTGACAACAGCCGGTCAAGTTGTCTGTTCTATCTCCTCACATGCGGAGGAGAGCGGTGATGCAATCCAGCACTCATATTGTTGAATCGTGTCCACGGCGCGTTGGAAATTAATGCCATAAAATTGATGAGCTTCCGAAATAAATGCTTCTTTTTTGTGGTCGTAGTGTCAGTGTTCGTAATGCCTGTCTGGGCCCAGACAGGTTCAATTTCGGGTATGGTGGAGGATGAAGCAAGTGGAGAGCCTATTCAGGGGGCACATGTCCTGCTTGTAGGACAAACATATGGGATGGTCTCGGATCAAGAGGGTTTTTTTGAGATAAAGAACCTTGCCCCCGGAGAGTATACCATACTTATCAGCTTCACCTGGTATGAGAGTCTTGAGGTTGTTGTTGAAGTAATTGATGGTGAGAGCACATCAATCACTGCTAGGCTGGTAGAGGGAATTGAGCTTGATCCTGTTCAGGTGACGGCTGGGCGGAAGCGGGAAAAAACTCTTCAGGCTCCGGCCTCTATATCTGTAGTTACCGGAGAAGAGATAGAACTGGAAGCCAGTCAAACTGCTGTTGATGCTCTTCGGAATGTCACGGGCGTCGATCTTGTTAAGCTGGGCATTGACAGTTATGTAGTCGCTTTGCGTGGTTTTTCAGGTATTTACGGCAGCAGGGTTCATATTCTTACCGATTACCGTAACGCCGGCATGGCAGTCATTGGTGCAAACATCAATAGCATCATGCCTTCCGTTCCGATAGATGTTGAGCGCACGGAAGTGGTACGTGGGGCCGGCTCTGCCCTATATGGGGCCGGGGTGGATAGCGGGGTGATACACTATATCAGCAAGGATCCTTTTTCCTATCCTGGCGCCGTGCTTACTGTTGCAGGAGGTCAGCGTTCTCTTCTCAGCATTCAGGGGAGAGTAGCGGGAGTTCTTGGGGACAAGCTGGGATTAAAGCTGCTGGGCAGTTACGCTAGAGGGAATGATTTTGTGCTGGAGTCTTGTTCAGAAGATCTGCTTATGTCTTCGATGTTTGATCAGTGTCCAGACTTTTTGGATGCTCAGCAGCTGGCACTCGATGGAGAGAGAGAGTCCGATTTCAACAAGCTGATACTCAGTGGATTTGCGGAGTATCGCTTTGGCAGAAACACCTCTTTCAATTTGAGCGGAGGAGTAGCAACCACTAACACGACTTTATTAACCCAAAATGGCCCAATCCAGGCCGTCAACTTAATGGGTCTCTACGGACAGCTGCGCTTCAACAGTGGTCCGTTCTTTGTGCAAGCATACACGAACTGGAATGATACTGGTGATTCCTATATCTATGGTAGCGGTGCTGAGTATCTGGATTATTCACGCCATACACAGATTCAGGCCCAATATTCTTTTGATTTAGGCTGGGACCGACAGGAGTTAATTGTGGGGGCTGATGCTGAGTTACTTACGCCAGACACTCGTGGAACGGTGAATGGTCGCTTTGAGGACAACGATGATATCACTGAAATAGGTGGCTATATCCATTCAAAAACAAATCTGGGCGATAAGCTGGACCTTGTTTTTGCTCTCCGTGGTGATCAGCATAATCACTTTGATTATCTGTTTTGGTCTCCGAGCTTGGGATTGGTGTACACACCCGGGCAAGCACACAGTTTTCGGGCAACATTCAATAGCACAACTGTCACTCCCAGCTCTGTGGCCCTCTTTCTGGATATTGTATTCACACAAATACCGACCCCATTCGGGGGCATCAATATTCGAGGTCTTGGGAATCCTGGTGGATTCACGTGGAATCGTAATCCGGACTACTTGGATCTTGGTGCACCGTCTGACCTGGTGTCTTCCAGCCTTTTCCCGGGCATGGAAGGGACAGACATTCCTTTGGGGATGGAAACGGGCATGGTTTATGGGTTGCTGTATGGAGGAATACAGAGAATTCCTGATGTTGCTCTAGCCGGAGCTCTGGTTGAAGCTTTTGGGCTTAATCCCGCCTTGTTTCCTGCTCTGGTTCCCCAGATGGCAGTACTGAAGGAACTTTTGCATCCTTCCATGACTCGTGTTCAGGGATTTAGCCAGGGACAACTGGGGGACTTCAATGCAGAGACTGGTGGAGTTACCCCCATTGGGACCGACCTCGTGGATATTTCGGAGCTTCAGCCTGAGAAGTCCCGTTTCTGGGAGCTGGGATATACGGGCATTCTGGGCGATCGTCTACTTATGTCGGCAGATGTTTACTATGCCCAACAGGAGAATGCGTTAAGAGGGTCCAGATTGATAACCCCTTTGGTGGTGGCTCCTACGCTTTCAGTAGATCTGACGCAGGATTTGGCTTTGGGAATAGGGGGCAACACGCAACTTGTTACGCTTTTAGATGCGTTGGGAGATGTTGTCGGCATGGAGGTAACAGCCGAAGAGGCTGCTGCATTTATTGTAGGATTGGCAGGAGCCAACCTCCCCAGTCCTTTTACCCCGATAGGGATTGTCCAGCCCACTCAGAATAACTTCGGTCCGGGAGTAATTCCTGAATTACTTTCAGTCGGTTACAACTTTGGTAGAATCCAATACTTTGGTGCTGATATAGGGGCGCAGTTTCTTGTTTCGGATCAGCTGTCGTTATTTGGAAACCTTTCCTGGGTAAGTGATGATATTTTTTACGACGTTGATGATGGTGGGGGAGAGGGCTCGCCCCGTGTGGCCCTCAATGCACCAGCTATGAAGTTCAAGTTTGGTGGCACTTTAAGGACGGACTTTGGTTTCTCGGTCTCTTCCTCTGGCCGTTATGTAGATTCTTTTGAAATGGAGAGCGGGCGGTATGTTGGCACAGTAGATTCTTATTTCCTGTTGGATTTGGGGTTGGGATATGACTTTGGTGGTGGATTCAGGGCGGATCTAAACGTTTCCAATCTGCTAAACAACGAGCATCGCCAGTTTCTGGGATCGCCCAAGATCGGGCGAATTGGCACGGTCCGAATGCTTTACTCAATGGACTGGTAAATCAGTGGGTATATTCAGGCTGGATCGTGGGTCTGATTAGAAGTATAGTATTAAGAAGGTTTGTGTCCTTTCCTGTGTTGTTTTTTTACAGAACTTAGTCTTCTGTGTGTAGGCGTTGAATTGAAACGCAACTAGGTATTTAACTCAATTATTTTATTCACAGCTAGCAGCCTTGGATTATTATTGGGCGTTGAGTAAACTGTTAAGCAGGTCAGGTTTGAGGAACGGATTGTTCTTTTTGGCACTTTTTGTTTTGGTTGCTCAGCCCGTCTGGGCTCAGGAAGGCTCAATTTCTGGAACGGTGGTGGATGCGGCAGATGGGGAGCCGATTCAGGGGGGGGCAAATTCTCCTGGTAGATGAGGGCCGTGGGGCTGTCTCTGATCAGGACGGAACTTTTGAGATCTCCAACCTTTCCCGGGGAGCATGCTCTGGCAGAGATTTTGCCTGGTACGAGAGAATGAGGTTGTTGTTGAGGTAGTCGGTGGTGAAACCACATCGATTACTGTTGAACTGGTAGAAGGAATTGGGCTGAACGCCGTCCAGGTCACTGCGGGGGAAGGTGCGAACTGACTCCGATCGCTCCATCCTCCATTTCTATCCTCACTGGAGGTGATATTGAGGTCGATCCTAGCCAAACGGCGATTGAAGCTCTGCGGAATGTTCCCGGAGTGGATTTTTTTGCAAATTGGTATTGATCGGTATGTGGCAGCTGTGAGGGGCTTTTCCGGAGTCGCCGGGTGAAGACAGTATGTTCTTACAGATTACAGGAGCGCAGAAATTCCAGAGTTACAGGCAAATATTTATACTATGACGAGGAAGCACTTCGAGGCTTTTCGGGCTTTGGTGGTGGTAGAGTTCTTGTCCTCACTGATTATCGTAATGCCGGACTGGCGGCGGATGGAGGAAATTGGCACAGCGTCATGCCATCAATTCCCATTGATCTTGCGCGGGTAGAGGTGGTCAGAGGAGCAGCCTCCGCTCTGTATGGAGCCGGTGTGGACAGTGGTGTGATAC
The DNA here is from genome assembly GCA_965200595.1 of Thermodesulfobacteriota bacterium. GTDB lineage: Bacteria > Desulfobacterota_D > UBA1144 > Nemesobacterales > Nemesobacteraceae > Nemesobacter. The sequence goes on from CBDAUE010000008.1 coordinate 86,420, forward strand.
ACTACATCAGTAATACGCTTTTTCATACCCAGGCGCCACTTTAAGCGTTGGGGGCGGTCAGCGATCGTTGCTGAGCATTCACGGACGAGTGGCGGGAGTCTTGGGGGGTAAGTTGGGACTAAAGGTGCTTGGAAATTATTCAGTGGCAGGGATTTCGAGTTGGAACCCTATGATGAAGAACTGGTCAGAATTTGATGCTGGATCAGTGCCCGGACCCAGAGGATGCACAGCAGTTTATCATTGACGGGGGAGAAAGAAACACGAATTATTGCAGGTGGGTGCTCAGTGGATTTGCCGAGTACCGATTCAGCAGCAGTACGTCGCTTAATTTGACTGCGGAACTAGGAAATATTGCCGCAACGTTCCCTACTGGTGGGATAACTTTTCGAGCAGTTAACCTGAAGGGCCTGTATGCTCAGGCGCGATTCCACAGTAATTGATTCTTCGCACAAGCCTTTACCGATTGGAATGATACAGAAGGCTCCCATTTTGTCATGGAGATTTTCAGTGGGAGGATTTTTCCAGCCAAACCCAGTTTCAGGTCCAGTACACTTTTGATTTTGGTACACGAAGCCTGAATGAGGTAATTTTTGGGCTCGATGGTGATTTTATTGTACCTGATAACCGTGGCACGGTACACGGTCGATTCGAGGGAGAAAACAATGTTAATGAAATAGGTGGCTATGTTCATTCATCAGATCAATCTGATAGTAAAATTGAACTTGTAGTCGCGGTGCGCGGTGATGGACGCAGCCGGTTTGAGTATGTGTTTTTCTCGCCCAGGCTAGGTTTGGTGTACAAGCCCAGTCCCCAGTACAGTTTCAGGGCAACATACAATCGAACAATAGTCAATCCTGCTTCTTGGGAGCTGTTATTGGATATTGTCTATACGCAAAATTCGACTCCTCTTTGAATTATCAACCTTCGAGCGCTTGGTAATAATCGCGGACTATAGTGGAATCGTAATCCTGATTATCTCGCGCTTGGTGCGCCGAGTGATCTGGTAGTTTCAAGTATTATTCTCGGGTCGTTCGGGGCCGATCTCCCCGTGGGTATGGAGACGGGCCTGGTTTATGGATTATATGACAGTGGACTTAATGCGACAGCTGATGCAGTCTTAGGTGCTGTTCTTATTGAAGCGTTGGGACTTGACCCCACTGCACTTCCATTACTTCTTCCGCATATAGCAACACTTAAGGAGCTTCTTAATCCTGCCCATACCGTCGCGGAAGGTTTTAGTCAGGGGCTATTGGGGAATTATTATTTCGCAACCGGCGCTATTTCTCCTGTTGGTACTGACCTGGAAAATCTTGGAGCTACCCAGCCTCAGGAGTCCCGTTTTTGGGAGCTGGGTTATAGCGGAATTCTTGCCTATCGCTTGCTTGTATCAGGGGAATATATTATGCCCAACAGGATAACGCTCTGGTGTCCGCTACCCTGGTGACTCCGTTTTTAACCGTACCCACTCTCTCGGAAGACCTTGTGCGTGATTTGGTTCCGGAATGGAAAACAACGCTGATTTGTTAACGTTTTTGAATACGTTGGCGAGTCTGAGCGGAGTAGAAGTTACTACTGAACAGGCGGCAGCCCTCATTGTCGTTTTGGCTGGTGGGAGCCTCCCCACTCCTACTACACCTATCGGACTTGTACAGCCTGTGGAGCACTATATTGGTGAGGGGTTCTTCCAGAAATACTGGTCTCCAGCAGGAATTACGGAAGGATATCCTATTTCGGGGCGGATATTGGCGTGCAGTTACTGGTTTCGGAGCAGGTGTCGCTCCTTGGAAACTGTCTTGGGTCAGCGGTGAATCTTTTGGCAATGTGAAAGATGATACGGGTGAAGATTCACGGCGAATTCCGCTTAATGCTCCTACGAAAAAGTACAAGTTTGGGGCATCGTTCAGGTCTGATTTTGGCTTATCGGTGTCAGCATCGGGTCGGTATATAGATTCTTTTGAGCAGGATGCAGGGGCACATGTGGGTAGTGTCGATTCTTATTTCCTTCTTGATTTGGGATATGACTTTGGTAGTGGTCTGAGGGCGCACGTGAAGATTTCCGATCTGCTTGAGCATGAGCACCGGCAGCTTTTGGGAGTTCCCAAGACTGGGCGAGTTGCAAGCGCCCGTATGATTTACACCATGGACTGGTAACTTGCTCCTTCACGGATTCCGGTAAAAATATCTCGAAGCATGGGTTAGCGAAGCCCAGTCGACGTAAGGTTGAGAATAGACGACTGGCCAGAATCAGTTAACGATTTGCGCACATCGGGCATTAGCGAGAAAGGGTTTCGGAGCAGGGACTAATTGTTCGACCTTTGTTCAAAAAAGTCCCAGGCCTCTTTATAATCAGCCTCACGGTCACATCGGTCGAATGGCGCGTGAAATTCGATTATTCTTTCTTTAGGGCCACTGGGAAGAGTATTGTCCATGAAAGTGTACGTCACAACACCTTCCTTCATGTGACGAACGTTTTCCCATCCCAATGCTATCCCATGGCTTTTTCCCTTGATGCCAAAAGCTTTGAATTTGGATTTTTTCTTTCGGGGCAATGGGCCTTCGCCGTTCTTTCTGGAGAATATGATACGTCCCTTCTGGTCGTACCAGGTGTCGTTTTCGTACATACGAAGCACGGGAAACTGGATGCGGTAAAGGGCACAAAGGTCTTCCAGGGTAATGCCTAAGGCCTGAGCACAAAGTACATCCAGTTCAATCAGAGCTTGTCGCCGCTCATAGTCTGTACGCAAGGCACTATTGTGGCGCCATTTGTGCTGAAAGTGTCCAAAGAATTTTGGATTCAAACGTTGATCTATTTTAGCCCATGGGGTGATGGGTATGTCAGTGGTGAAATCATTCCAAAGATCATCGTAATCATTTGTCAGGCATAGCAGACCCAGCACCCGTCCAGCGGCTGCGGGATCAAAAGGAAGGATTGGCAAGGAGGAGACGGTATTCTTCCCGAGACGACCTTTTCCTTTGGTTTTGAGAAAACCATCTATTATTATTGTCATCCAGCCATGCACTGTTCGCAAAAGATCGTGATGGCTGAGGAAGGCCATAGTCTGTACTGCGTCGATATGACCTGGACCTGGGGGGATGATAGTGGAATGCAGAGTGCGTTCACTATACGGGTCTAGCATTGCTCGGCATGCTACGCGATAGGCTGAAGTATGAGGTGATCCCCAAGGCGTACTGGGAATCAATCGATCATACTTCTCTGCGCTGCACGCTATGACGTAATTCGATCGGGGGTGGTAGTCGCTTGGTAGCTGGGTCAGGTCCAATCGCGAGTAATCAGCGTTTGTTTTGCATCCTTCATTCGGCGTTTTGAAGAAGGGATTGCCCACGAAGAAGTGGGGGCCTGATAGTATCCAGTTTCTGGCAGAATTGACAAATTGTGTGTCTCTGCGCAGAACTCCGTCTCTCTGCGAGTATGTTTCGTCCCACATCTGCGACGAATGAACCTGATCTCTTAGACTCCCCAACCGCTCTGCATCTTTGATCTTCCGCAGGATTCTCAGGATAGGCTGGGAGTGAATCTCGGGTAGTTGTGCCTGCTCCCACGGAGTCCCCGGCGCATCATAGAGCTGTGCATAGAGGGCTAATGATTCATCATCTCCCCGCACGATGCGATCCTTATGTCCGGAATGATCCCATTTGTTGTCAATTGTCTTGATGCCAGGCACCGCGCCAAACCCGGCATGCTTTAAGGAGGCCTCGACCGTGGCCGGGTGCTTCAAATAGGAAATCGTATCAAACGCAACAGGTTCTCGGGGCTGCCCGTAGATGTTCACACTGAATGCTACCTGATCATGAATCTCAGGAAAAAGCTTCAGGGCATTGGCAAATCTGAAGTGCTGTCTCAGCCGCGGATAAAGTTCCTCTCTCAGCCTTGCTCCTCGCGGATCATCGTACACCCCATTCGGGTGGAGCAGCCCGACCGATCCAGATGAGAGCTTCCATGTTGTGGTCAAAAAGGATTTGTATTCATTGGTCTGCTGCCCTTTCAGCAAGGGGTAGTTCCCCACTGCATTCAGAAAGGCCTTCTCTGCAGTAACAGCTGCAAACTCTCGCAGGTACTGTGTACAATTACTTGGCTGGGTTAACCAAGCTTCACGAAGCTTCGCTGCCCTTGTGGCGCTGATTCTTTGGGTCGCCATCCTTGGATCCGTATCCGCAATAATATTCTGCTCGATCCATTGCACTTTCTTCCATGGCGGATTCCCCAGCACCACATCAAAGCCGCCTTTGTCTGCAAACTGGTCCGCATACTCCAACTGCCAGTGATGAAAACGATGACGCTGGGAGAGCTCCGATACAATGCTTAAACGAGGATGTGTTTGTGTGAGCGTGACCAGGTCGATCTCTCCAATCTCATCCCGGACATCTTCGGTGACCTCGGCCACGCTGGTTTGCAGCACTTCCTCCCTCCCCGCCAGCATCAGACGCAGGTCACTGAGGTACTGCTGTCTGGTCGGAAGCAGCGCTGCTTTGTCTATCGGCCAGTACCATAGCGCACACCAGTAGTCCATGACCATCTTCAAGCGGTAGTAGGCACTGGCATTCTGCCCTGCGCCGCCCATCAGGACACGGGCCATCTGCTCATCCTTGACCCGGGTGCTGGTCCTCGCCTGGGTCCCAGCTCCTTCTTCCGGATAGATGGGGAAAGGGTCCGTGGTCGCCTCCTCCAATGCTCTCAGCACCGCGACATGCTCCGCCCATAGGGTGTCTATTATCTCAGAGCATCTGGCCAGTACCGCAAACTCCCCAGCACTGAGCGCAGACGTAAAGTGCTGCTTCCACTTCTTGAAACGACCCAGCTCCTGAGCAGCAATCTGCTTTATGACCTTGTTGCCTCCATAGTCCACCATCCCGGGGTCTCCCAGAAGGAAGTGGTAGATGGTGTTGGAGGCGCTTGTGCCGGATCCCCATCCTGCATCCTGGGGGGCCCTGGTCCACCACTTGCCGGCTCGGGTCTGGGCGCTAGTATAGACCCTTCGCCATGTCCCTACCAGTGAGTTGCCACACTTCAGCTGATTACCAAACCATGGCACAAAGCCGCCCGGCACCAGCGTGTTCAGCCATAGCGACACGCCCCCCAGCTCCACCGCCACAGGGTTCAGGTCTACCCCATAGACGTTGTTGTCCGCCAGATGCAGCTTCACCCGCTGCAGTGCTTCGGCATATTCATCCACCGAAAGCGTCTCGCCCCGCTCCCGGGTCTTCTGCTCCATATACGCCTCCGCCAGCTGCGACACCGCCTCATTCAAAAAGGCCGCAGAGCCCATCGCCGGCTCACATACCGTGATCCCCAGAAGCTCATCGGCCGTCTTCCCCGACAGCACCTCCTCCAAAGCATACTTCACCACACACTGCGTCAGACTCTCCGGCGTATAGAACGAAGCCGACTCCTCCCGCGCCCGTCCCGTCAAGCGGTAGATGAACGTGCCTTTGGGGTACCACACCAGTCGGCCCTGCCGGTCATGGATCCGCTCCGCTTCACCGTAACTCGCCTCCAGGGCTGCACGGTTCACGAAATAGGCCGGGTCCAGCTTGTCCGGCTTCGTCCCCTTCTTCTTCACCTCATAGCGGTCTTCCGAAGCAATGAAGCCGCGGTAGCTCAACAAAGCTTCATAGACCGCCCCCAGATGGTTCACCCCCAACTGGGCATAGGACACCCGGCCCCTTCGGCCCTTACCCTCCGCATGCCCCAAGGACATCCCCCGAATGATGGGCTGCCATACCCGGTTACGGATACGCACACGACCCAGAAGCGGCGTCTTCTCCGGATCAAAGAGATCACACCGGAGCGGCGCAATGGAGAACGTATCAAAGTTGCTGTGACTGAGCGCCACCTGACGCTCTTCGGTGCGGCCCTCATAGACCAGGGCAAAGAGCATCTGGATCGATTCATGAAAGAAGTAGCCGTCGCCGCTGTTCTCTTCGGTCAGGGCCACCATCTCCAGCTCCCGCAGCTGCTCCATGCTGTACCCTTCGCGATACACTTTGGCATTCATGGGCAGGTAGCCCAGCTCACGGCGGGCTTCTACGGTGAAGAGAAACAGCACCCGGTACATGTAGCGCAGACACTCCAGGGTCAGCACCTCAGGTTCGACCTCGGTGTTGCCCGTCTGGTAGAGGTACTCATTGCCGAGGAGCTCCACGGCTTCGCGGAGGGCATACTTTAAACTTCCGGAGACGCCCTGGGCATGGGCGCGGGACTGTTCATCGATCGCATCCAGCACGGGGGACTGTCCCCCACCGGGGCAGAGGCTGTCCCGGCTGAGCAGCATGCAGAGAAACTGGAAAGTGGAAAGCGGGGTGCGACGGTTGTAGAGTCTTCGCCAGTCGAATCGGAGGGAGCGTCGTCCCGACCACTTGCCCCGTTCGAAGAGCATCCATGTGCGGAGGGAAGTGACCAGGATCCAGCGGGGAGGGTCTTCCCCAAAGAAGATCGACTTGACGAGTTTCTCGAGGCTATGCTCTTCGGAGGGGGTGCGGTTAACCTGCAAGGGGTCGACGGTTAGCTGCAGGAGCTCGAAGCCGGAGCGCTTGCTGTCGAAGGCTTCGATGACGTGGACATGGGTGTGGTACTGATCGGTAACGGTGCTGAGAAACGGCACCGGGCCCTCTTTAAGCTCCAGGGTATGGGGGTCAAAATCATAGCCCAGAATGCCCAGCATCTGGTGCAGGACCTCCCGCTGGATGCGAAGGGAAGGGTCATCGGCATAGCGCAGGCCCTGCTGGAGGAAGGTGGGGCCAAAGCGGCGGAGGGACTCCCAGCGGGGCGCATCACGATCCTTCTCACGGGTGGCCTTTACCCAGTCCTTCAGGTCCTTCTTGTGGAGAATCTCCCTCAGATAATGGTCTGAGTAGAACTCGTTCTCATTCGAAATGCCGGTGAGGTCAAATGCCATAATTGTTATCTATCCACAATGCAGGAAAGAATATGTACGGGACTATCTATGAGTAGAGCCCGACGATTTCAGTATCGGACGTAATTATCTGTATGACTGAATTGGAAAAAGTGCAGGATCAACTAAAACTGTAAACTGGATAAATATGAGATACAGAAGGATTAGACGAGAAACTGGAGCAACATACGACTGCTGTTGAATCGAAATAATACTTCATGAGATGAAGATTAGGAGCACCCAAAGAGCACCAAGGATCAAGAAGGGCGGTCAAGGTAGCATAATTCGAAGCAATGATTTTTCCCGAGAAGAGTCCATACTGGGAGAAGCAAATTCAAACAGTAGTAAGGGGGAGTAGAGAGCACTAAGCTGAAATCACCTCTCTGTTTTTTCTCCTAACCTCTATGCTTCTCCACAGAAAATAAATCGCTGGAATAACCAGAAGAGATAAAATCGTGGTGGAAATCATCCCGCCAACCATGGGTGCTGCGATCCGCTTCATGACCTGAATGCCCGTGCCTGAGCCCCACATAATTGGCAAGAGCCCCACGATCACCGTGGTGACCGTCATCACAATAGGGCGGAGCCGCTGGGATGTCCCCATGATTACTACTTCCCGAAGGTCAGACAAGCCGGTCATTTCCCCCTTGGCCACCCTGCTGTTGAATTCCTGATCCAGGTACGTAAGCATGATAAGTGCTATTTCTACTGCAACACCTGCAAGAGCGAGAAAGCCAATGAATACAGCGATGCTGACGTCGTAATCGAGGAGATAAATCAACCAAATGCCCCCGATTACCGAAAAGGGTAAGGACAGCATCACGATAAGGCTCTCCGTTACATTCTTGAAATTCAGAAAAAGCAACAGAAAGATGATTATCAAGGTGAGAGGAATGACGATCCGTAAGCGATCTTGTGACCGCTCCATGTGCTCAAACTGGCCGCTCCAGACCAGGCTGTAGCCTTCAGGCAGACTTACCTCCTCCTCAACGGTGGCCTGAGCATTATGTACGTACGTTCCAAGATCGATGTCACGGATATCGACGTGTACCCATGATGTCGTACGTGCGTTTTCGCTTTTGATGACAGGGGCATCTTTAACAATCCCGAAGTCTGCCACGTAGCTTAAAGGAATCTGTATTCCCGATGGGGTCGGGATTAACACTCGACGTAAAGCTGGAAGATTATCCCTGAGCTCACGACTGTATCGAATATTTACGGGGTAGCGTTCCAGTCCCTCAACGGTCTGCGTTACGTTGACACCGCCTATGGCAGAGGTAATAACATCCTGAATATCACCGACGGTGAGTCCGTAACGAGCGGCTTCAAGGCGACGAACCTTGTAGTCAAGATAGTTTCCACCCACTGTTTTGTCAGAATAAGCACTGGATGTCCCTGGAACAGTTCGAACAACGGCAGCAATTTCTTCCCCCAGATCCGAAAGTACATTCAAGTCAGGGCCCATGATTTTAATTCCTACAGGAGTCTTGATTCCGGTAGATAGCATGTCGATGCGGGTTTTAATGGGCATGGTCCACGCATTCGATAATCCGGGAAAACTGACGGCCTCATCCATCTCCTGAACAAGTCTGTCCATCGTCATGCCTTCCCTCCACTCATTCTGTGGCTTGAGGGCAATGGTCGTTTCTATCATGGACAATGGGGCAGGGTCTGTTGCTGTTTCGGCACGGCCCACCTTCCCGAAAACATGCTCCACCTCAGGGAAAGATGCAATGATTCTATCTGTCTGCTGGAGAATCTCTTTCGCCTTGGCAATACTAATTCCAGGGTCTGTTGTAGGCATGTAAAGCAAGTCCCCTTCGTCCAGGGGTGGCATGAACTCAGCGCCCAGTTTGATATACGGGTACATAGTGGCACCCATAAGCAGAAAAGCTAACAAGAGAATCAGACCCTTAATGCGTAAAGCACCAGAAATCACTGGAAGATAGACACTAATGAGAACGCGATTAATTGGATTTTTATGCTGGGGGATGATCTTGCCGCGAACAAGAAATCCCGTCAGAACCGGCACGATCGTTATAGCAAGAAAGGCCGATACGCCCATGGCGTAGGATTTGGTAAAGGCGAGGGGCTTAAACAGGCGTCCCTCCTGCGCTTCCAAGGTGAACACCGGCAGGAACGAGAGGGTGATAATGAGAAGTGAGTAAAACAGTGCAGGCCCCACCTCCTTTGAGGCTCTGATTATGGCGTCCCAATGGTCTTTCTTGTCTGTATTTTTTTCCAGGTGTTTGTGGGCATTCTCAATCATCACAATAGCGCCATCTACCATCGTTCCGATGGCAATGGCAATGCCACTCAGCGACATGATATTGGCATTGAGACCCTGAACGTTCATCATCATAAAGGCGATCAGGATTCCCAGTGGCAAGATGATAATTACTACCAGAGCGCTTCGAAAATGTAAGAGGAACACCATCGTGACCAATAACACGATCAGGCACTCCTGAAGGAGCTTGTCTGTGAGGTTGTCAATGGCACGCAATATCAGACCACTACGGTCATAGGCTGTTTGGACGCTGACTCCTTCGGGCAAACCACTCTTGAGTTCTTCCAGCTTTGTCTTGACGGCCTCAATGGTTTTGAGTGCATTCTCACCATATCTCATCACTACAATGCCACCAACGACTTCACCTTCGCCATTCCAGTCTACCAGTCCCCGCCGAAGCTCTGGTCCCAGGTGAACATGGGCAACGTTTCGGATCAATATTGGAGAGCCGTTTTTATCTACGCCAAGCGGGACGTTATTGATGTCTTCTATGGACTGGATGTAACCGAGTCCCCGAACCATGAACTCCGTTTCTCCCATCTCAATGATTCTCCCTCCGACATCTTTGTTGCTTCGCTGAAGAGCGGAACGCACCTTGGAGAGCGGAATGTTGTAAGCCAACAACTTATTGGGGTCAACTTCAACCTGATACTGTTTGACATATCCTCCAATCGAAGCCACTTCGGCCACTCCTGGGACGCTCATCAGCTCATAGCGGAGAAACCAGTCTTGCAAGGATCGGAGCTCTTGTAGGTCATATTTATTCCCACCATCAAGGACGTACTCGTACACCCACCCTACCCCGGTAGCATCTGGTCCCAGAGAAGGAGTCACTCCACTGGGGAGGCTTTTGGACACGTAGTTGAGATATTCCAAGACACGACTTCGTGCCCAGTAGATGTCGGTGCCATCTTCGAAGATGATGTAGACGAACGAGAATCCAAAAAAAGAGAATCCTCTGACCGTTTTAGCAAAGGGAACGGATAAGAGAGAGGAGGTCAGTGGATAGGTAACCTGATCTTCGACAACTTGGGGTGCTTGACCCGGATACTCTGTGAAGATGACTACCTGAACGTCCGAGAGATCAGGGATAGCATCGATTGGAGTACGAAGCAGAGCGAAGACCCCACCGATGGTGAGCAGAATGGTAATGATTAACAAGAGGGTCCGGTTTTTGACCGAAGCTTCGATAATCTTTTCTAGCATGGCTTTTCAGAGGAGCGATGTAACACAGCCATCCTGATGAGTGTAGTTGGGGGAGGGGTGGGAAGCAGTAGGATGGCGTAGCAGCTATTCAGAAGTGGTGCGCTCCTGTAACATTTTTTGAGTGACCTCCTGAAGACGACTTTCGCTGTCGAGAAGAAATTGGGCGGAAATGACCACTTCTTCTCCCTCCGTAAGACCCGACAACACCTGTACAAAGCCTGCGCCGGGTCCACCTTCCTGACCAATGAGCATCTCGCGGGGCTCGAAGGTGCCTTCCTCTTTCACCACAAAGACCATTGTTCGCTCTCCGGAACGGATCACAGCTTCCGAAGGAACTACAATGGTAGAGGGCAAGGGACGGCTCAGGAGCTCTACATCGACGAACATTCCCGGTTTAAGGCTATAGTCCGAGTTGCCGAAGACCATCCGGATATGAACGTCCCGTTCCTGTTCGTGCAGGAACGGATAGATGTAGGAAACTCGACCCTTATAGATCCTTCCGGGAATGTAGGACAGCTCCATCACAGCCTGCTGGCCCAAGGTGACCCAGGGGAGGTCATTGTCGTACACGCTCGCCTCAACCCATACTTCGCTGACGTCTGCAATGTGATACAAATCCATCCCGGCCTGCATGTATGCTCCGGCAACAGCATGTTGCTCGATTACTATCCCATCTGCAGGGGATCGGAGTAAAACCGTTCTGGTTACCTCACCATGATTCTCAAGTCGTTCTATCTCTCTAACAGGAAAATCCCAGAATTCCAATCGTTTACGGGTAGATTCAAGCAGTTTTTCTGCGTCTGCCCGGATTGAGGTGTCGCCAAGATGAGATACCTGACGAAAATTTTCGAGGGCCAGAACAAACTCCTGTTGTGTGGAAACCAGCTCAGGGGAATAAAATTCCAGAAGGGGGTCGCCTTTATTAACGTGAGTGCCTTCAAAAGTGACATGCATCTGCTCTATCCATCCTGAGATTTTAGAGTTAACGATATAGATGCTTTCCTCATCATATTCTACTTTACCCACTGTTCGTATGGTGTGCGATAAATCCATACGCTCAACAGCAGCAGAGCGGACACCCATATTCTGAACGGTAGCAGCGCCTATTCGAACAGCGGTATCTGATGATGGCTTCTCCCCATCCGCTTGGTATACAGGGATGAGATCCATCCCCATTCTGGATTTTCCGGGTTGATCATATATCTCTGTAGGATCCATCGGGGCTCTCCAGTAGAGCACCGTTCGTTCGGTCGAAGGATCTTCTGAAGGGGCTGGCTGCGAATCGGTAGAAAAACGACCGAGCAAAAATGCCCCTGCCAACAGGACTGCCAGGAGTAAAATCAATCCGGATCGAGTAAAAAGAGGGTTCATAATCATTAATCAATTAGTCCATAAGTGCAGGGATTTCCAGGTCAGAAAGAGAAGTGACACCGAGAATGTTCTCCAGCATGGCGGTTCCCTTCAGGTATTGGGAGAACAGATCCTCGTACTGGAATTCTAGCGTAAATAGCATTTGCTCAGCATCAAGAAGGTCCATGTAGTCGGTTCGCCCTGTGGTATATGCGCTGAGAGTTGCACTTAGGGCGATGTTTGCCTGCGGAATGAGCACGGTTTTGTAGAGGTCCAATTGCTGACGCTCTTCATCCAGTGAGTGGGTGAAGTCAAAGAGACGGGTCTGAAATATCGTCTCGAGCGATTCCTGGCGTACCTTAACCTGGTCCTTCCTGATTTCTGCTTCTTCAACTCGTGCGCGTAAACGATCCCGATCTATTGGGATGCTGACAACGAAACCGACAGAAAATGCGTCTCTCCCAGTGCCTGTGGGCACTTCGCTGCTCCTACTGATATCGAAGTATGAAGCAAAAAATCCAATATCAGGCCTGAATAGCTTCTGCGACAAAGCAACTTGCGCATCAGCACGTTGTGAAGCTGCTTCGAATGCAGCCACCTCGGGACTATCCCGATAGGCAGAAACAAGAACCTCAGGATTCTGAAAATCAGGAAAGGGGGGCGCATCCACGGTGATGTGCGAATCCAAAGCGTCCAGAGAGTAGCTGTTTTGCAATCGCGCAAGGGTTCGGGCAGCAGTGCGTCTCTCAGATGAAAGCTTCAGCTTCATTCCAGTGAGCATGTTGGATTGGAGTTGGGTTTTAAGGATGGCCTGTTGCATTCCGATGCCCACCTCATATTGTGCTGAGGCTATATCCTGAAAACTTTCCAGTCGCTGCCTAAAAGCATCGATGAGCACTTCCTGCTGTTGTATCCGATAGAGATCGTAGTAGGCTTCTTTCACCTGCAGCATCAGGTCTTCTTCGAGAATCTCAGCTTCAAAGCCGGCAATTTCTGCCGAATGGTCAGCGATTTTTTCCTGAAGTCGCAGTGCACCCCTATTGGGGATCATCTGCTCTATGCGCCATTGACTGCGCTGAAAGCCGCGAGCGGTGAGGATGGGAATCGGCTGAAAGCTCACCATCACCTTGGGGTTGGGCCAGGAGGTTACCTGACGGTGCCGTGTAAGGAGCGCCTGGTTTTCCAATCGGGAATCCCTTAACGAGGGGTTAAGTGAAGAAACCTCTTCAATAAGCTCCCCGAGAGTGAGCAAGGTATCAGCGGGAACGTCAAGAGGAGCTTGCCCTGCTGAGATTGTTGGAATTAAAAGCGTAGCGCCCAAGGCGCTGAGTAAAGCGTACCAGTTCATAAAAACCTGACCGGAAAGGAATGCCCGAGGGAGTGAGGCCGGCGCTCAGTTAAGAGGCGGCTTCGGAAGAAGGGTCGGGTATCAGATCAGGAAGGTGGCCAACAGGGCTTGACTATCTGTTGGGGGTGGCGCCCAGGAAACGGGGGTTGGGGAAGAAGGCGCTTGATTCAATTGCGATACCGCCGCCACAAGGGCGGAAAAAGCAAGCACTAACGCCCGGGAATGATCAAAAGTTGTGGTGGCTTTGGAAAGAGTCGGGATGTCCGGAATGGAGGAAACCAAACAACACCGATGGTTATTCTGTGGCTCTACTGGAAGACTATTCCGATCATTGTCAGCAGAGGCCGTGTGCGTGGGAGGATGATCATGTCCATATCCTTCAGATGCTGTGGTCCCATCGCCACTGTGGCAGTTCGGGGAGGCATGTTCCATCGCCCCCTTCATGTTACATGTGGAGTGAATTAGAGGAACCAGGCCGCCGAAAAAGAGGCAGATGCTTAGAACTGCGGACAAGAGTCGGCCCCTTCTGGACTGGACCAATGAACAACGTGACCCAAAGCGGCGCAATGTAAAAATCTTCCGAATATGAAGGGATGACAGATTTTTCATCCCGGACAGAAACCACCCTGGAAAGATACCAAATGTATGTGATCATTACCAGACCCGGTCAAGCACCATACAGAAGGGGGCTTGGTGTTACTGAATCGAGGCCACAGTCGTGTTTGCTATGGTAAGAGCGTGTAGCATGCTCCAGGAGTCGCCACCACGGGCTGTAAATCACAACCCGAAAAAACGGGAATGCTGCAACTCGCAGGCGCAATACGAAGGGGAGCAATAATCCGGAGAGGCGCGGCAAGACGAACGAGTATCAAAGTACCCGCATCTTCACCGGGATTATTCAGAGAACATGTTCTCGTACTGGATCAGTGCCAGGAGCACACCATCCGGATCGAGAAGATGCGTCATTCGTCCGACGCCCTCATAGTCAAATGGGCCCATTAGCGCCTTGGCACCCAGCGATACGGCTAAATCAGTTTGTCGGTCTACATCGGAGGAGGTTATATAGCCCATCCAATTGGCCCGTTCGACTTCCACTTGGGCAATCCCGCCAATAGCAGTACACCCTACATTAATCTGGTGATAGACACCACCGGGAATCTCCATTTCCTTGAATGTCCAGCCAAAAATGTCCCCATAGAATGCTGCAGCAGCCACAGCATCCGGAGTGTGAAGCTCGAACCAGCTAAAAAGACCCGGAGTAGTGAAGGTGGACAAGAAGTTGGTAACGCCTTGAGTTTCAGAGCCAGGAGGAAGGGGGTTGTATTGCATGGCGTAGACCATTCCTCCGTGTGGATCTGCCAGACCACAGAAAGGCCCCATGGGGGTGTCGGTCAAGGGAATGAACAGTTTCGAAGCATGCTCTGCGGCGAATGCCTTTACGTCGTTGACGGTGATATAGAAGCCCCAGCAGGCCGGGATAGTCTCTTGAGGGCGCTTCATTAGTCCAGCCACGTTAATTCCACCCTGTTGGGCGATATGGTAGGTGCTCCCATCCTGCATAGGCATGGTCAGGTACTGCCATCCGCTGATTTTAGAGTAAAAGTCAAGAGATCTGGCGGGATCGATAGCGAGATACTCACTCCAGCTAACAGCACCATGAGTTACAAAGGGATTCACAATAAAGGATCGATAAAATTAGTGGTACACAAACAAGATGAGACTGCGGTGTGCACATTGCCCCCAACCGTTTACCCCATCTGAGAGAAAAATGTTACTTCCAGGGCCTCCAGAGGAGGGTAAAAAAGAACCCAAAAGGCTGAGCTGGAAACCTGCCAAGATCAAATTCGGATAGTAGATACTCGTTGAGTTAGTCGATGAATAATTCCAACAGGAGAGACCGATTTTTCTTGCCCTGCCAGGTCGGTCGTTGTTTCACGATGAAGTGAATAATCAAAATTCTCAGAGCGGGTGAGTTCCACCTGAAATCTGATACAAGAATATCATGCAGAACCTATGCTAATTTATTTGAATCCTTCACAATATTATCCCATAGATGGATAATGATTGTACTGAATCCCGGGTTCCTATTGGCATGAATTCGGGAAGCTTATGAAGCAGAGCAATTGGGAGATATGGTCTTCAAAACAGGAGCGCCTGGTTCAGGTTCAGCTGAACTATTGTCCCCGAAACGTCTTATGACAGGGGAGTGTCTCACCATCCTGAATAGGCATCCTACACCCCGTTTGTTTTTCTGAGCCGCGACCTAAGCGGCAACCTGTAACTGAAGAGTGAAACCAATCCCAATTGGGATGAATCTTGCTATCAAGTACCACAACACCAATCGAAAGTCAAGGGATGCCCGCAAACAGGGACAAACCTGCTGGAGATGAAAAAGCCCATGAAAAGCTCTACTGCACTCGGCTTTGGCTTTCTTATTTGGTCATCAGCTCTGTCATTACAACCGAGTCAGAAGCACAAAATTGGCAACTCATTGGCAGCATCGGAGCACATCACTATAGTGATTTCGAGTATACCTTGATTACTATGAACGTCGATGCCATTATCCCCGGGAAGACATGGGGAGGATATCATCGTGCGTCTATTATTGCTCCGAATTTAGGTTGGTATGATGCTCCGGTACTGCGATTGCATATACCTACGGTACGGGAAGAGTATTCAGAAACGAGTCTGTCACTTTCGCAGTCTCGGTGGGCCCTGCTGTTGTTCCTGAATGGAATGTCCCTGTTGCTGGCCAAGCTCAGATAGCCCTCCTCTTTACTCCCGTGAAAATCCTGGGACTCTGAGTCTCAGGATTAGGATTCCAGAGACTTGGAGAAGATCCTGGCGGGGTAGGGTTCATATTCGTGATTCTCTGTGGCAGAAAAGTGAACCTTTGTAGAAAGACTGATAGAGGGATTCGGCAAGCTTGAAGCCTTCGAGGCTAGGAGTGATTCAAGGGCAATTCCTGAAAGTTGATAAGTCTCTACTGGGGATTATTTAGCTATACCCTGCACCTATTCTATCGGAATCTGTGTCATGGGATAACGGCACATTCCGGTCAATCCACTTAGCTGATTGATTCTTCAATAACGATTGGAAAGGGGCTCCGTCTCAAGGAGACTAACCTGGCTACTCGCATCTATAGATTTAGGGTGCAACGACCTTCGGAAAAATAAAATCACCCCTTCGCCGTGCCTGAATCTTAAGTAACCAGAGGCCTTTTTAGTGGGTTTCGTGGTGCCCGATGCATCTACCCACCAGTACAGGGAGAAGACTACGTGAATTCCCGGAGAGGAAGTAGAAAGGTGTTATCACTTATTAAGTGAATAGGGGCAACATGTAATTAGAGTTAAAGATCACCAGGCAGCATCGATCCCGGGTCAAACCTTAAAATCATCCCCGTACTGCATCAGCGACAGGTGCGCCCCTAGTGGGTCACGCAGGTAAGACATTCTTCCCACGTCAGGAAAATCAAAAGGCTGAACCAAAATGGTGGATCCCAGAGATGCTGCGATCTCGGTTTGCTTATCTATGTCCTTGGCGGTAATGTATCCGTGCCAGAACGCCTGCTCAACGTCAGGCATTTCTGCGATACCGCCTATTTCAGTGCCATCTACGACGATGTGCCGGTACACACCACCTGGGATCTTGTTTTCTTTGTAGGTCCATCCAAAAATGTCACTATAGAATGCTGCTGCTCCAGCACCATCGGGAGTGCTAAGCTCATACCAGCTGAATAGGCCAGGGGTACTATAAACTGCTGAATGATTGGTGACTCCTTCCGCTTCACCTTCCGGCTGGTGATACTGCATGACCTGGATCATTCCTCCTTGCGGATCTACTATTCCACAAAAAGGCCCAACAGGACTCTCGGTATAGGGAATGAATAAATTCGAAGCATTCTTGTCGGCAAAGGAGCGAGCATCCCGAACAGTAACGTAGAACCCCCAGCCAGGAGGGATAGACTCATGGGGTCTTTTCATGAAGCCGGCAGCATTGGTGCCGTCCTCCACGGTGACTACGTGGTACGTGCCGCCCCCCTCCATTTGCATTTCCATGGAGTAGGGTTTCCAACCAATGACCTTGGCATAGAAGTCTAGAGATTCCGAAGGGTCGATAGCGAGATATTCATTCCAGCTGATCGCCCCGTGAGTAAGGAAAGGATTCATCCTGCGCTATAAGATGAAGTTCGAAAGAGTTGCATAAAAAGGCACTCTCGATATATACCGTGTTTGGGACACTTAGGTTACTACCACGGCAAATCGACGGCATAAGCCAAAAAGGACATCATAGGGGACCCTTTCTGATAGATTCCGGCAAGATTGCTCATGAACCGGGGATGCAGCACTTCCTCCCGATTCAAAGGTGTAGAGATGATATAATGCTTCCGTTTCAGGTCTTCTACACAGGGGTGTTTATTGTCAAAACCCCGAGGTGCACGTTTGAGGGTTGCGCCCAGGTGTGCCATTTCAAAGCCGGACTCTGCCAATGACTTTTTTAGATTGGTCCATTCTTCGGGATCATCGACGATCAAATTTCGGATCTTGGTGAGAGTTTTGGTATCCGCCTTCCAAATTCCTCCTGCCGCAAAGCATTCTTCAGGAGATAAGTGCAGGTAAAAGGAGGGAGCAAAGTGTTCTGTGGCCGACTCATGTCGAAATCTGATCCCAACAAAGGTCTTGAACGGTGACTTGTCTTTGGTAAAGCGAATATCGCGGTGAATCTTGAAGAGTGATTGCCCCCACTTTGGCTCGGCCCGAGCGTGTGGACTGATTTGATTCAGAAGAGGCGCGAAAGTCTCGATAAACATCAGAAGAGGCTTTTTGATATGATCCTCGTAACGATGCTTATTGTCTGCAAACCAAGGGCGATTGTTGTTCGTTTTCAGCTCAGTAAGAAAGTCGAACAATTCGGGGCGAATGAACAAGGCAGTTACCATGTATGTGTAACTTTTCTACGCCTTGCATTTGTCGAAGTCCGGCAGAGGAGAATGAAATCCCCACGATGTTAACAGAATGAAAACTCCCCACAAATGGAGAATAGTATTTTCCCTGGCAGTCTTCGGCAATAACTGTCGATTTAAGGTGAAGCAGCAGCCAAGCTTTCAATGAAGCCATTTCATATACGCACACGCGCCATTCATGCAGGGGAACCTGATCATTCCAGGGGCGGCGCAATTTCCCCGCCCCTCCACATGGCCAACTCCTTTATGGCATCCCCGGATGTGAGTTTCTCTGCTGAGGATCTGACTCCGGATTCACCATTCATCTATACCCGTTGGGGAAACCCCACCGTTCAAATGCTGGAGCAGCGGCTGGCATCATTGGAAGGTGGAGAAGAGGGGCTGTGTTTTAGTAGCGGTATGGCAGCTATTACTGGTCTGTTTACCCATCTATTGGGTGCTGGGGATCATATGGTGATGTCTGATGTGGCCTACGCTGGAGCTGCCGAGTATACTTTTGACCTACTCCCACAGATGGGCGTCTCTGTCAGCCATGTTGACACGTCAGATCTTAAAGCGGTAAGGCAAGCGCTCCGACCGGAAACGAAGCTTATTCATATAGAGACTCCTTGCAATCCGATCCTTCGATTGACGGATATAGCAGAAGTAGGAAGATTGGCACATGGGTCTGGTGCGGCCCTTTCGGTAGACTCAACTTTTTCCTCACCAATTATCACTCGCCCTCTGGAGCTCGGCGCAGATTATGTGATTCATTCTCTGACAAAATATCTCGGTGGTCATGGAGATGCGCTGGGAGGCGTGATTGTGGGAGACGCTGAAAAGGTCGCCCCGATTCGTACACGTATAGGAATCCATGCGGGAAGTGTGCTTAGCCCGTTCAATGCATGGTTGATTTCAAGAGGTCTTGCCACGTTACCTCTGAGAGTACGTGCACATTGTGAGAGTGCCGAGTATCTGGCAACCAGGCTGGTTGACCATCCCCGTGTGAAAAAAGTCATTTATCCGGGGCTGGACTCTCACCCCCAATGTGAGTTGGCAAAGGCTCAAATGACTCATCCTGGTGGAATGCTCACTTTTCAGGTTGGTGATGGGGATTCGATGGCGAAGCAGCTCCACAAGAAAATGCAACTAATCAGGTATGCGGTATCGCTGGGGCATGTACACAGCCTGATATACTATCTCGATACGGATAGTATGATGCGAACCTCCTTTCATCTGACAGGAGGTAATCTGGAGTCTTACCGCAGTTATGCCGGAGAAGGCGTGATGCGCTTTTCGGTAGGGTTGGAGGATCCGGAGGATTTATGGCGCGATCTCTCTCAGGCGCTGGAATAAAGCCTTAACAGAAGCCTGCCCGGAGCGGATTGCACCCTCGATAGTGGCTGGCACCTGCGTGTTAGTCCAGTCACCTGCAAGGAACACATTCGGAATGAGAAGGCAGGGTCCGGGCCTTTTGCACTCATTTTGGGGAGTTTGCTTGAATGTGGCGCGCTTTTCTTTAACAATTCGGTAGTTCGGGATGGTGTTATGTGTCATGCCTAAGGCTACAGCAACATCTTTCCACAGGATTTGAGCTATTTCAGAACTGGTCTTCATGACCAAATTGTTTGCAGCACTGACAGTGACCGAGGCGATTTCATCCCTAAAGAAAATCCACTGGGCTGTTCCGTTGACAACTCCCAGAAGTGGGGGGTCTATCCAGGGAGGTAACGGCGCGGGGAGAACATAATGAGCATTTACGATAGCACAGTATTCGTCAGGAACAGTGAGGTGGGGAATCAGCGATGAAGCCACCCAAGGAGGCACAGCAAGGATAACGAAGTCTTTTTTGCTCAGATGGATAATTTCAGTGCCAAAGTCCAGCCCAGCTGCGAAATCTTCTGCAAAAACAAGATGCCGAAGGACGTTAGAAAAGTGGAGTTTAGCCCCTTGTCTGCGGAGCCATTCCAGAGCGGGAGTGATAAAAGTGTCTGTCAGGCTTTCTTTGGCTACTCTGGGGCGACATTGTTTTTCCCCTTTCAGGAAGGTTTCCCTCATTACAGACCAAAGAATTTGAGCAGATCCTTCGGCCAAGTCGGTGTTTAGAGCTCCGACACCAAGCGGTTCCCAGAAGCGTTCGTATAGATGACCGGAATTCCGAACGCATTCGTGGACCGTGTCCGAAGGTCGAGCAAAAGCCATTCGTAGCACGGAGGAATAATCTCGCAGCCGGGTATTGGGGATTCTCTTCCTTTTGTCTAGCACTGATGAAACATCAGGGGAAACTTCCCAGCGCTCTCCGGTATGGACGTCAATAAATGGGAAGATTGCCTTTTTCGGACCGATCAGTCCGTCGGTGGCTCCAATTGTTTTCAGGAAACTGTAGACACCTTTGTTGCCGCTGAGCAAAAGATGGTTGCCATTATCGATCGTTCGGTGAAGATGTCTATCGTGATAGGATCGACATCGCCCACCTGCCAACCGGGCAGCCTCGTGAAGGTGAACTTCAAACCCATTTTCTATTGAGGCGACCGCGGCTGAAAGCCCCGCAAGACCGGCGCCGATGACATGGACTGTCACCTTAGTCCGTTCCGAACCATAAGCTGTAGTCTCTCCAGCTTACTGGGTCTTATAGAAGTGGTCCAGTTGGTCCATCCACGAGAGATTAAACGATCCAGAATGTCTTTGTATACGGCCTTCATTAACGCCGGTGGGCGTGTGCGCCACCAGCCTAACTGGTTCATGAGTCGCTCGGCCTTTTCATACTCGGATATGGCGTACGCGGCAAGAAAATCACAAACACCCGCAAACCCTGTTTGCTGAATTAGCGATCCGGAAAGGTCAGGATTCACATCGTACTTACGTAACAGATGGGATGGAATGTATAGCCGGTTAATGGCGAGGTCTTCCTTGATATCCCTCAGAATGTTGGTGAGTTGAAAGGCGTTACCTAACGTTACCGCGAAGCGTGGGGCAGGTGACCGAACGAGTCCGAAGATAGGAATGCAGAGCATTCCTACTGCGCCTGCTACCCGACGACAATAGCGTAGCAGGTCGTCCATGGATTCCATACGCACCTCCATCTTTGCATCGATTTCCATCCCCTGGATCAGAGCATGAAATTCTTCCTGCGGTAACTGATAGTGCAGTAAAACCTCTTCAATGGCTTTTGTGACGGGGTGTTGGGGCTTGCCTTGAAAAAGATTGTCTATTTCCTGATGCCACCCTGACAGCTGACGCTGCTTTGATTCGGGTGAATCATCGGAATCGGCGATGTCATCTACGATTCTGGAAAAAGCATAAACAGCATAGATAGCCTTGCGGCCCCGCTTGGGCAATATTCGCATTCCCCACCAGAATGATGAATTAGCTTTGCCCACGATATGGTGAACATAGTCCCAGTTATCCGGTGCTGTGGAGGCCATTCTTACAGAGAAGCTCGATTAGTACCTATAGTACGATCCCAGACGACCCTGGTACTTCCGGAAATCATGCAGGACAGAAACTGCCAGAAGTTTAGGGTAACCCGTTCTGCCAGAGGGTCTCTCTTGCGAAGTATTTCGGTGAGTTTCCAGGCGATAGCCAGTATCGCAGAAGCGTTCATAGCGAGACGCCTACTGTGAATCAATTTAGAAAGAGGAGCAGCTTGCTTAAGAAGCGATTCTACTCCGGACAGGCAGTGGTCCAATACCCGACGCAGCTCGGGTGAGGAATGCTTCTTGGAAAGGGCACTGAGCGCAGCACCTTCCTGACGCATCCAATCTAGTGGTAAATACACACGGTCAAGCTCCAGAAAGTCGTTTGAACAATCCTGCAGATGGTTAAGGACCTGTAGCGCATTGCACAGAGCATCCGATGCAGGATATGCTCTGGGAGGCCCGTTGTGTAAATCTATCAGGTATCGCCCAACCGGAGCAGCAGACAGAGAACAGTAATTCATGAGCTCCGACCATGAAGCATATCGTTGCTTCGTGGCATCTTGGGAGAACGCACGTATGAGATCCTGACAATGGCGTGGGGTGATACCAGTCTTCTGAAGGCTAACACGCATTTCAGCTACTTCTTTGAACAGGACGCTGTCTGCCTCAGAATTATCCAGTCCATCGGTAAAAGCAGAAAGTTTGGAGAGTTTTTCTGTATGGTTGAGAGTATCGGTGTCGGCAATGTCGTCAGCTGCGCGAGCGTATCTGTAGAATACCTTCACGTGCTTGCGTTCCATTGAACCAAAGAAAACAGATGCAACAGGAAAGTTTTCGTCTCGGGCGGTTTTTCCGGAGGACGGTAGATAGTCCTGCTCAGTGCGGCTCATCAAATTGTCTGGCGATGCAAGGGACAGTTCAAAACAATCGATTTCGCTTACCCGGCATTGGCTGGTATGCCAAATTCCTCAGATTTGTCAAGAATTAATCTCCGACAAATCATCGTCATGGGAGTTCGCTTTGTGTTCAGATGACATTGGAACCCATAATAATAGAAGGGCGCTTATTATTCCTTTCTTTCTGATGAAGCTTTATCGCTTTATGAACTGAAGGCTGTGCACTTATTTTGATAGTGACTTAACCGACATGCTGCTGCAAGGTAAAAGCCCTGTACAAAAAGGAGACAAAGCAGTTTTGAGTCCGTTCTGCCACAGCAAACCCCTTCAAAGAATGGCAGTTGTTTCCGATAATTGTTATAGTCATCGACTGGCTACCAAAATTTTGTGTGCATTTATACTCTTGGGCTTGGGAGCGTGTGGGGGTACGCCAGACCCAGTCAGTAGTGATTCAATGGAGGACTTCCTGGTCGAGTTACAGCCAAAATGGGATCATTAGCCTGATTCCACATCACAGTATGCGGAGGTCCAATCCCGGGCCTCCGAGATTTTGATGGATGTGTGAGTTCCCCTCAGGGGATATTTTGAGATATTTTGAGCTGAGTACTCAACCGGACAGCTCCATTCTTCCAGATGTTTTCCAGGTTCTTGAGGACATACTTGACAGTAAGTATGAGACAGGTACAAGTACGAGGGTCCCGATTACGTCGTCCGGTGATTGTGGCAGCTTCAGTTTAGGCCGAGAGGACTTTGTAGGTGGAGACTCTCAAATGAATCTTGCGCTCGATCGTGTCATCCAAAATCTCCATGCTGGGCAGATTGAAGCTGTCAGTCTTTGTTACTGACATGCTGGTTTCTCCAGATCCACCCAGTGCCATGTACCTGATAAAAAATTCTGTCTCTGAGGAATTGCTCCTCTCAGGGCTCGTGCTACAAGAGCTGGATGTGGTGATGATGGGGGTAAAATTGACTTTTTGGGGCCTGCAGGGAATGTGTGGTGGCAGTAATCGATGTTGGCTTAATGAGGGAATGAAACCGCAGCGATGGGTTCCTTTGCCCCAGCCAGTACATAGGCCACTTTATATTCTGATGATAGGGCGCTTTCCTGTGGATGCCATGCAAGAAGGACTAATCCCCGGGGTTGCCACCGAGTTGGAGAGCGCTATTAATTCGCTGGACTCCGAAGTTGAAGCAGTGGTAGAAGCGTTTTCGGAGAATAAAGAGTATGAGGCCACAGGGTGGGACATAGAGACCCAGCACATAGTGAACTATAGAAGTGCGTCCAAGAGTTATTACTGTCGCACAACCAATGGAACACTGACAGGGAGGGGCCAGCTCCATGAAGAGCTGTCTGATGATAGCTTCGCTGATATTCCCCGTTTTCTTTCGATTTCGAAGCATCGTGCAGTGAAATCACGAGTGACTTGAGTGATAAGGATGCCGTTCTGCATAAGCACACCCTTAGTGTTTCCTGTATCCGACAATCCTGAGTGGGAGGAATGGAACTGCCTGAGGCATGCCCCAAGCTGCACTTTCGGGATGAAGAGGCTAGCTTACAGCCTTCGTGCAGTCAGATACGAAGGCGACTTTACCCTTCGGTTCGAAGGACAAAACTAGGATCCGAAAAGAGCTGGATACTGTAAATCCGGCCTTGGTAGGATCGATTAGGCCGAGACATCCGTTTTTTTTCGAACGGTTGTCCGGGCGGATTCTGGTGATCGAGGTTTTTGGGCGCTATGCAGGGTACTCGGCCCTGCTACCCACTATGGCTGGTGCTGCCGATCGGTGTGTGATTCCAGAAGTAGATTTTGATATTGAACACTTGGCAGAGCTGATGGTCTACGACAGAAACCGTCGTAGCAGCAAATACTCTGTGGTACTTATTTCGGAGGGAGCAAAAATTAAAGGTGATGCGGCTATGTCGTTCCTGGGCCAGGAGAAGGACCAGTACGGTCATGCGAAGCTTGGCGGGATCGGCGTACGCGTAGGAAGCGAGCTTAAGCGCTTGTCGACAAAGTACAACAATGGAAAGCGGATCAACGTCGTGAACCAGCGTTTGGGCTATCTGGTGCGCTGCGGTGCTCCCGATGCACTGGACTGTATCGTTCCCATGGCTTTCGGTAACCTGGCACTGGATCTCCTTCTGGAGGGCGTATCGGGTAAACTGGTCAATATCCACGATGGTATCTACGGAAGCACTTCACTGGAGTGTATCAACGCCCCCCACAAGGTCGTAGATGTCAACAGATTCTATAATCAGGAACGGTTACGTCCAAACTATCTGGCCTTTGACGGCGTCCCCCTGTTTGTGATGACAGCGGACTAGATTCGGACCTGGAAAAGGTCGGATAGCGTGAACCCGCAATTCGGTGTTGGGTATAGCTAACTTTCCTGATGTACCTCCAGGCACATCGTTCAAAACTGGTTTCTATGCGAAGTATAGCGCTTGTGTTTGCTTTATTGCTTCCGGCCGCAGTTTTTGGCCAGGAGGTGTCTGTGAAATCTATCCCTATAGCGACGGGCAGTCAGTTTTTACTGTATCCCTCAGTTTCAGCTGCAATGGGGGGTGTCAGTATTGCTGTTGATGACCCTTGGGGCGACCCCTTCGTTAATCCCGCCAAGGGTAGTGGCATTTCCAGCAGCATTTTCACAGCGACCCCACAATTCTATTCCATAGGAAGGTCAACCAGTGGGTTGGGCCACTCCGCCTACACCTTGCCCGTCACCGTGTTAGGTCGCTATAGACAATACTTTGGGGGGATTGGGTTGGCATGGCAGGAGATGACTCGCCAAGAGCAGAATGACTGTTGCTGGGTATTTTCGGAGTCTTCGACCAGTTCCTTCGCGACCCTGTTGGACGTGGCGCCACAGGGAGGGATCTCGCGGAGAAACCTGTATCTCACACTATTTGGAGGTAAGGAACTAAGCAAAGGGCTAAGTGTCGGGTTCAGTGTTTTCGCAGCCGGCCTCGCAGGGGTTGAAGGCGTGCAGCTGCTCTATGGTCAGGGAGATGATGTCGATCAGGAAGGCGGAATGGCGACATACAAGGTCGGCCTCAGTCAGCGATGGGAGAGTGGCCGCACAGCAGAAGTGATTTTGCAACATAACCGGTTCAAAATGTCCCATACCATTACATCCGTGTTTTGGGATGGAGACTGGGACGATGGTCAGTGGCGCTCGGAACAGCGTCTGGAGAAGGACGAGACCAATGGCGTAGCCCTCAGGCTTGGTTATTCCCAGCCACTCTCAAAAGGGTGGACCATCGGGGCCCGACTGGTTGGGGATTGGAAATCACACCCCAAGATTCCCAACTATGACCTGATGCAGATACCGAGAGATCCAGGAAATACCGGAGCCTACAATATAGGGGTAGGTTTTTCTCGGGTTATCAGAAAGACCACGTTTGCTTTTGATGTGATCTACGAGCCCATTTGGAGTCACACCTGGGCGTACGCTGAAGAGGATATTGTGTTTGATGATTTACCTCCCATCAAGGCTGGAGAGAAAACTGTCGAAAACTTCTTTCGCTTCAATAACAGTCACTTTCGGATTGGAGTCCAACAGAAGGGTTCACGGATAGAGTTTGGGATGGGGCTGAATCTGCACGCAATCAGTTATCGCCTGGAGCAGGAGAATTTTGTCGGTCGATTTGAGCGTACTCTGGATGAATCGTGGGGAGAGTGGACGCTTACGGCCAGCCTGGGGTATGATTTTAAAGGATTCCTGCTGAAGTACTTGAGTATTCTGACATGGGGCACCGGTCAGCCAGGGATTTTAAATCGGGGTTTCTCCGAAGCAGGAGATGGCCTCCTGAATAATAGCAGCTTTGTGGCTGCTCCCGCTGGGGCATTGGACCTGATTGATGCTCGCGTCTGGACGCATCGCCTGACACTAGTTGTGCCTTTGACAGAGTAGCGATCCAGGGCTACATCCCGCCAGCAACCGGCTATCACAACCGGCGTAAACTATGGTGTAGCCGGGAGCATGACTCGGTCGGACGACCGAACGAATATGGATACATTATACTGGGCAACGCTAATCGTAGGTGGGGTTTTTGTGCTGGCCGCAATCTTTGGTGGCGGTGAAACCGATTCTGATGTTGAGGCGGAAGTCGATGTGGACGCTGATGCGGACGTGGACATGGATGCTGATGGGGGTGTTGGTTGGGTAGACCTTTTCTCGCTCCGAACCATTTTTCTCTTTGCCGCATTTTTTGGTCTGTCAGGTGTTCAATACCGAAAACCATGGATAACGACGTCCCGGGAACAGACTACTGCATAGGGTTCGGGACGTGCGTCACGCGTACCCTGGAACTGTCACATACGCTACGTACCTCTGCTGGATCGCACGAACATTTTTTGATATTTCTGGATACACCGTAGTCAAATCAGGAATTTCGTGTCTCAGCCATATAGCGCTGAATTCCTGCACAGGTATCCTGCCATCCACGTACGCAGGCTTCGAAAAAGTCCTCTGATCCCGGGGGAAATCCATCATGAATAACTCTCAACTCTGAGCCTTTTTCATGGGGTAAAACCTCAAACGTAACCACGAATTCTGCATCCACGGGGTAATAGCCGTCTTTGGCGTAGTACTCAAAGTCGACTAGAACAATTCGGTGTGGGGCGTCAAACTCAGCAATCTTCGAATAGGAGAGGTAGGTCGGGTCATCTTCATCTCCCCAAGCGGCAATGTAGTATCCGTTTTTTCGGGCCACTACAATTGCGGTGGAAGCCCCCCACCATCCGCGGATAGCCCTTGGGGTGTGCATGGCAGCAAAGAGGGAGCTCGGAGAGTCTGGGAATATCTCTTTATGGATCAGGCAGGACTTTGACACGACGGGGTGAGCTTAGTGATCCACTTCAACATATGAAACCAACGGGGGTTAAAACGACAACTACAATCTAATATTCCCATGTCCACACCGTCCAGTACCACGCTGAAGGTAACAGGGATGTCGTGTGCCGGTTGTTCTGCGCGATTGGAAAAAGTGCTCAAAGAAGTTCCTGGAGTGCAGGATGCGCAGGTAAACTTTACAACGGGTACAGCAACGGTCTCTCAGGAATCAGTCAATAATGCCGCTCAGTGCGTTGATGCAATAGAACAGGCTGGTTTTGGAGTAGGATATGACTCCATGATCCTTACAGCCGGTAGCAGCACGAAGTTAGTGCCCGCCCTCGAAACCATGCCAGGCGTTCGTGATGTCCGCACAAGTACAGATGGGGAGGTAAAGGTCAGGTTTATCTCGGGACTTGTAAGCCGTGAGGAAATAGAATCCCAAGCGCGTGAAGCGGGCTATGTTGCCGAAGCACATGAAGAACCTCTTGGTGATCGCGTTCCGGAATATGTTGCAGAGCGTAAACGCTTTATCATTGCGGCGATTCTGAGTGTCCCGATCCTGGTGCTTTCGATGGTCCCCGGAATAGCGTTTTCCGGGTTGCCATTCCTCCTTTTTGTTCTAACCACTCCGGTGGTAGTATGGACAGGAAGAGAGTTTTTTGTTCGAGCCGCACAAGCGTTGCGTCACGGCTCTTCTGATATGAATACGTTAGTGGCGCTCGGAGTTGGCACGGCTTATCTGTACAGTGTAGTGGCCACTTTTTGGCCCTCATGGGTTGCTGGTGCAGGCACCACTCCAGACGTATACTTTGAGGCCGCTGCCGTCATCGTGGCTTTGGTGCTCTTGGGGAGGCACCTGGAGGGGAGGAGTAAGGCCAAGACTAATGTCGCGCTGGAAGCACTCATGGACCTGCAACCTTCCATTGCTCACGTACTAAGGGACGGAGAGGTTGAGGACATCTCGGTTGGTGAAGTGCAAGTGGGAGACAGGATTATTATTCGCCCCGGCGAAAGCATTCCTCTGGATGGTGAGGTAGTAGAGGGAGTTTCCGCGGTCAATGAGAGCATGATTAGTGGAGAACCCCTGCCTGTTGAGAAGGCTCAGGGAAGCACTGTGCTGAGTGGAACGGTCAATACCCATGGCTCTATAGTGGTCCAGGTCACCCAGATCGGTGACCAGACCACACTTCAACAGATTGTTCGCATGACACGCGAAGCACAGGAGCGTAAAGCGCCGGTACAGCATCTGGCTGACAAGGTGTGCAGTGTTTTCGTGCCGGTGGTCCTTGGGATTGCTGTAATTACGCTGATTGCGTGGCTGATCTGGGGCCCTGAACCCTCCTTATCACGAGCACTGGTGGCATTTGTATCAGTACTGATCATTGCATGCCCGTGTGCCTTGGGGCTGGCGACACCAACAGCCATTGTTGTTTCTACAGGGGTGGGTGCCAAGCGTGGTATGCACTTCAAGGGTGGCGAAACCTTACAGCGGCTGGCTTCGGTTCGTCAGATAGTAATGGACAAGACGGGGACACTGACCGAAGGGAAACCAACCGTAGAATCAGTAACGACTGCCAATGGTTGGGAGGAAAATGAACTTCTCCGCCTGGCAGCGTCAGCGGAGATTCGCTCCCAGCATCCTTACGGGAAGGCTATTGTTTCTGAGGCAAAGCAGCGGGGACTGGAGTTATTTCCGGTGTTGACTTTTCAGTCTACAACAGGTCTGGGGATAACGGCGCATGTGAATATGCAAGAAGTAGTAATAGGTAACGCTGCCCATCTAATAGAGCATGGAGTGGAGCTGGTAGCGCCAAAGCATGCTACGGTATTGGTTGCTGTGGATGGCGTTTTGGCTGGGAAGATTCGACTATTTGACCGAGTTCGATCCTCAGCTCCTTCAGCAGTACAGTCACTAGATACCCTTGGGCTACAAATAACTATGGCGACTGGGGATACTGTTGCTAATGCCCGAATGGTGGCAAAGGAGACGGGGATAGAGCGAATGGCTGCGGGGATTTTGCCCGGTGATAAAGCTCAAATTGTTCGTGAGATGCAAGAAGATGGAGATGGGGTTGCAATGGTAGGGGATGGAATCAATGATACCCCAGCACTTGCTGAGGCAGAAGTCGGAATTGCCTTGGGTACTGGCAGTCAGGTAGTTGTGGAAGCAGCGGACGTCACATTAATGAGAGATGACTTGCAGGCAGTGGGTGACGCTGTACGGCTGTCTCGAAAAACCATGCGAATTGTAAAACATAATCTTTTCTTCGCATTCGCATACAACGTAGTGAGTATTCCTATCGCTGCTGGAGTTTTGTACGGGGCTTTGGGAATGATGCTGAATCCTATGATTGCCTCGGCTGCGATGGCTGCTTCGAGCGTGTCCGTGGTGACAAACAGCCTGCGACTAAACCGATTCAAGTAGCTAACCCTTCTTGGCGAGTCCTCCACATTGAGGCAGCCAAATCACCCCGGTAATGCTCTACTGATGAAAGCCATGCAACCTGTACTGGGTACCCAGGCCCAGCGAGAAGCTGACCGATTGACCATCGAATCATTTGGTTTGCCTGGCGTGGTCCTCATGGAGACGGCCGGCAGGGGGGTGGCATCCCATATAGAGCATCTTCTGGGGACTGTTGCTGGAAAACAAGTCGATATACTGGCAGGAAAGGGCAATAATGGAGGGGACGGTTATGTCATAGGCCGTGTGCTCCATTCAAGAGGGGCGAGAGTGCGAATCTGGGCCATGGGAACTGCTGATGAGATGCCGCCGGATGCAGCGCATCATCGGAGGTTGGTAGAAGAAATGGCTTGCCACACATCCGATGAAGAGTTGCCGATACATCCCTTAACAGGCAGTGTTTCTTTCAGAACGGACCTCTGTGTTGATGCCCTGTTGGGGACAGGGCTATCCAGACCCCTTCGCCCCAATCTCCGCAGCGTAGTGGAATATCTTAATGCCCAGCGTGCCCCAGTAGTAGCTGTTGATATCCCTACGGGTTTACACGCTGATACAGGTGAGGTCCTTGGCGCGGCGGTTCGGGCCCAGAGCACGGTGACCATGGCAGCGCTGAAGCCGGGGCTTCTATTGAATGAAGGCCCTGACCATGCTGGCAGTATCAAAACGGTGGATATTGGAATTCCGCCGCATGTGTTTAGCGAAGTAGTTGGAAAGCATGGTGGGATTTGGCTTACAACTGACGCCGGAGTAAGGGCACTGATACCTGAACGCCCGGGTGATGTACACAAATACTCTGCCGGAATGGCACTGGTCATTGGTGGCTCTCCCGGCCTCACAGGTGCTGCTATCATGGCCTCTCGAGCTGCGGCCCGAGTTGGGGCTGGCTATGTGACTTGTGCTACTTCTGAGTCTGTTTATCCCATTTTAGCCTCGCGATTTACTGCTACCACAACAATTGCTCTTCCCGAAGAGACTCCTGGGAATCTAGCATCGGTCCCTAATCATCCAGCATTAGAAGGAACACTGCGTAAAGCCGGGGCCGTTCTTGTCGGACCGGGCTTGGGTCGTGGTAGGGGCACACAGTTATTCGTTCGGGACTTTCTGCGAAAGTCTTCGAAACCGGCTGTGATTGATGCTGATGGGCTGAACAGCTGGATAGGTCACACGAAAGAGTTATCTAGTCACTCCCAGGGACGCTGGATTTTTACTCCACACTCCGGAGAGTTAGATAGGCTGACTGGAAATGCAGATAGAACCAATCGCATTGAATCTGCCCGAAAATGGGCCAAGCGATGGAATGTAGTTCTTGTGGCCAAAGGAATGCCGAGCCTCGTGGCTGCTCCTAGCGGGGAAGTATTTATTTGTGGATCCGGAAATAGTGCATTAGCGACGGCAGGATCAGGGGATGTATTGGCTGGAATGTGTGTGGGACTTTTGGCTCAAGGGCTAACCCCTATAAATGCAGCGGTAGCCGCACTACATTTGGGAGGCCGATGTGCTGATCACTATTGCCGGGACAGGTCGGGACGGGCAATGACAGCTACCGATATGATTGCTGTCGTGGCGCAAGTGTTGAAGGGAATCGTTCTTTGATCACGATCAAAGAGCTTTGATGCGTGGCCGCGGTGTTGCTCGTTGAAGGAGGGGTTGACAATCTCTCTCCCCCCAATCAATATCCATGATGTTGCTCAACCTGGGATTTTTCGCTTCGATCCAATAGTTAGTGATCCTCTCTGCGGATTACAGGTTGTAAAAAGCAGTTATCAGGCTCTACGCTGCCATTCTTGAGGATCGAGGTGGTCTTAAGACACCTTCTTCGGTGGTTTCTCGGTCGTTATTACAGATTTTGTTGTGCCGAAGCATTTTTCATTGAAAACCAGGGCATATACCCCTACGCAAGGGTCTCGTTGTTGTTGGTCTGTGTCGGGGAATTGACAGACCTGAATAGTTTTTCAGTGCGGGAGCGACAAAAATTGTCTATTCCGGTGTGGCTGCATTGGCAAAGAACAATAAAGTGCTGGAGAACAATAGCCCCTGGCAAAATCCCTGGCGAGACGTTGCCACAGTCTGCCATCTTGTCATACCTCACGACACTGGTACGTTTTTAGTTCTTACCGTCAATTGATACAACGCAGCACATACTGCAAGAACAATAAGACAAACTGACAACCTGAACTATGAACCTTGACAGATTTACAGTAAAAGCGAAAGAAATTGTCCAGAGTGCCCTGTCAATTGCCGCGGCAAACCAGCACCAGGGGCTGGAGCCACCCCATGTGATGGAGGCCTTGTTGGCTGAGAAAGGCGGCGTTGGCGGTGCAATTCTCCAGAAGCTTGATGCCAGCATGCCACTCGTAGATGTGGCTGTAAAAGAAGCGATGAAAAAGCTCCCCAAAGTCTCGGGAAGCACAGTATCTGGTACTTATCTGGGAGAAGGGATCAAGCAGGTTTTCGACCTGGCTTCCAAAGCAGCTGCATCGATGCAGGACCAATATGTCAGCAGTGAACACTTGCTAATGGGAATTGCCTCATCGGAAACGCCACTGGGACGCTCCCTCCGAAAGCAGGGCATCACAAAGAAAAGCATCGCCAATGTATTGAAAGGCATTCGCGGTGGTCAACGGGTCACTGATCCGCACGCCGAAGACAGATATCAGGCTTTAGAGCGCTTTACGCGCAATCTGAATGACATGGCCCGAAAAGGCAAGATCGATCCGGTGATCGGAAGAGACGAGGAAATTCGTCGAGTTCTTCAAATTTTATCCCGACGCAAAAAGAATAATCCTGTTCTGATTGGTGAAGCAGGAGTCGGCAAAACGGCTATTGCCGAGGGGATCGCGATAAGGATCGTACAGGGGGACGTTCCAGAAGGCCTTAAATCCAAGGTGGTCCATACCCTCGATATGGGTGCCATGATCGCCGGAGCAAAGTATCGTGGGGAATTCGAAGACAGGCTGAAGGCAGTGATAAAGGAGGTGGTCGATTCAGATGGAGAAATCCTTCTTTTCATCGATGAGATTCACACACTGGTAGGGGCTGGGAGCGCTGAAGGGGCCATGGATGCGGCAAATATCCTGAAGCCCGCCTTGGCAAGGGGAGACTTGCGGACAATAGGTGCAACGACGATCGATGAGTATCGCAAGCATCTCGAGAAAGACAAGGCCCTGGCACGTCGTTTCCAGACCATAATGGTGGATGAACCCACAATTGAAGACACAGTCTCCATTCTTAGGGGCATCCGTGAGCGCTATGAAGTGCATCACGGGGTTCGAATTAATGATGAAGCAATCGTGGCAGCTGCAGAGCTGAGCCAGCGGTACATAACCGATCGCTTTTTACCGGACAAAGCCATTGACCTCGTTGATGAAGCTATGGCAAAGCTGCGAACCGAAATTGACTCCATGCCAGAGGAGATCGATGGACTGGAACGCCAGATCAGGCAGCTGGAGGTAGAGCGTGAAGCTGTTAAGAGAGATAATGATGAAGCGAAGCTTCAACATATCAATAACCAGTTGGCGAATCTGGAAACAGAGCGAACGGCGCTCCACCTTCGTTGGGGAGAAGAAAAACAGCTCATTCAGGATATCCGAATGGCAAAAGAGGAAATAGAAAAGCTGGGCATTAAGGCCGAGGAAATGCTGCGTAACAGCAGGTTTGCCGAGGTAGCACAGATTCAGTATGGTCAGATTCCCGGTCTGGAGAGAAAGATCAACGAAGCCCAGGCCAAGCTTAATGAGATTCAATCTCAGGGGGCTTTGCTGAAGGAGGAGATTGGGGGCGAAGATATTGCCGAAATAGTTTCCAAATGGACTGGGGTGCCGGTATCTCGTATGATGGAAAGTGAGCGCACACGACTGGTTCGAATTGAAGAAGAACTCAAAAAGCGGGTGATCGGTCAGGACGAGGCCATTACAACAGTAGCGCATGCAGTTCGTCGTGGGCGTGCAGGGCTACAGGAAGTGGGGCGTCCCATAGGGTCATTCATCTTCCTGGGTTCGACCGGAGTAGGAAAGACAGAGTTGGCAAAAACGCTCGCACTATTCCTCTTCAACAAGGAAAATGCGCTGGTACGAATTGATATGAGTGAGTATCAGGAGCGCCATAGTGTCAGCCGCCTCGTGGGTGCCCCTCCGGGATATGTAGGATTCGAAGAAGGAGGACAGCTGACAGAAGCGGTAAGAAGACGCCCCTATTCGGTGGTCCTGCTGGATGAGATCGAGAAGGCCCACCCAGAGGTTTTTAACACGCTTCTGCAGGTTCTGGATGACGGCGTGCTGACAGATGGAAAGGGTAGAACCACCGACTTCAAGAATACCATCATCATAATGACCAGCAACCTGGGGTCAGAATTGCTGATGAAGAAAATGGAGTCTTCAGACGGAGACCTGACACCCCAGGAGCAAAAAAGATTGAAAGAGTCCGTGCTCCAGCTTCTCAAAAGTCGTTTGCGTCCGGAGTTCCTCAATAGGATCGATGAGACCATTCTGTTTAATGCCCTCGGCAAGTCTGTCATTGAAGAGATTGTCAGAAATCAGTTTGCACGCCTCCAGGAAATGGTTCTAAAGACTCATGGCGTAGAACTGAAGCTTGCAAACGATGCCGTTTCGTTCCTTGCTGAAAAGGGGTTTGAGCCAGCCTTTGGAGCACGCCCTGTAAAGCGGGTATTGCAGCGCGAAGTAGCGAATAAGCTCGCTGAGGGAATACTGTCGGGTTGGGTCCAGCCGGGACATCATATTACGGTGCGCATGGCCCCGGACAAATCAGGGATTGTGCTGGAAACATCATGAAGAAAACAGTGCCCGTCCGGTGAAAGGACTGCCCTTAGGGCCTCATTGATTTGCTGATAGCGGTGGTTATGTGGTTTTTTGACCAACTGAGGTAGGTGTAGAAAGCAATAGCGTATCTTAGTTTTGGTGCTAGATACGCACCAATGGCCATGTGTCGTTGCTGGTAGCGTATCTGAAATTGGTATGAGAGACTGATTGATGTCGAGCCCCTTATAGCTCCAACCCCTCAGCTACGCTGCAAAACGTAATGTTGGTCCCTCATGCATCTTAGCAAGCTTCTGATCCATGGATTCAAGAGTTTTGCTAATCCCACAGAGTTGCTCTTTCACTCCGGAATCACGGCAATAGTAGGTCCTAATGGATGCGGCAAATCCAATATTGTTGATGCCGTTAGGTGGGTTGTAGGGGAGCAGCGGTCGCGCATTCTGCGGTCTGACAAGATGGGTGGCGTGATTTTTAACGGGACGGCTACCCGAAGAGGGTTGGGCATGGCTTCCGTAGAGCTTACAGTGCAGAATACCCGCGGAATCCTTCCGACAGTGTATTCAGAAGTGACGTTAGGGCGACGCCTGTATCGCTCTGGTGAGTCAGAATATCTTCTCAATGGTGTCATCTGCCGCCTGAAGGATATCAAAGACCTGTTTCAGGACACAGGCATGGGTGCAGAAGCATATTCGGTAATCGAGCTCAAGATGGTAGAGACCATCCTTTCGCAAGAGGCTGGGGACCGACGTCGCTTATTTGAAGAGGCTGCAGGGATTACCAAGTATAAGCATCGGCGTAGACAGGCCCTCAGGACATTGCAGGGAATCCAGTCGGATCTAACTCGGATTCAGGACCTCGCCAGTGAGGTGGGACGGCGCGTTAAGAGATTGGAAAGACAGGCCAAAGCTGCGGCGCGGCATAGCCAGTTGGTAGCACGGATACGTGAACTCACCCTGGCACTGGCTGTCATAGAGCACAGGGGACTAACCCTGGAAACAGAGTCTATTGGGAACCGCCTCAAGGAGCTCAGAGATAAGCTCACAAAGATCAAGGCAGTGCAGGGACGAAGAGAAGCCCTGCTGCAGGACAAGAAGAAAAAGCATACCGACTATGAGCAGGAAGTTGTTCGGCGTGATCGTGAACTGAATGACCATCGCAACCACATACGGGACCTGACCGCCTCTCTGGAGCTCTCTAATGAGCGTCGCATTTCGGTAAAAGCAGAAAATTCTGGCACCCGTAAGCGATGCCTCCAATGGAGAAAGCGACAGGAAGAACAGCAGAAAAGAGGCGAGAACCTTTGCGAAGAGAGGGTGGACGTCCTGTCGAAGGTCGAAAGCGCAAACACAAAGCTGAAGCCCCTACAGCAAGCCCGAGATAGTGCACGCGAGGCCCTGTCCATTAAGCGCAGGGATTTGGACGACCTTTCCCGAAAGCATGCCACGCTGACCGCTTCAGAATCATCTCACCTTAGAGAGTATGATCGGATCACCAATCGAGCAACCTTCGCCAAAGACAAGGAAAGGAGGCTAGGCAAGGAGGTTCAACTACTGGAACAGGCAAGGGAAGAGAGTAGAAAGAGGAAAACGAAGGCATGTACTGAGCTGCAAGCAGCAACGACAGCCTTGCACAGCGCCACAGAATCGCTAAAGAAAGCTGAAAAGCGATCACATGCGCTGCAGGGAGAAATCTCCGAAGAAAGGAGTCGGTTACAAATTTTGGCCGAACAGCGTGCTGCCTTACTGGCGGAGAGGAAGTTAGTCAATGAACTTGTTCAGGGATATGTGGATTTTCCTGTACCTACACGTTTTTTAGCTGATAATTTTGAAGAGCTGACTATTGTAAGTGATATTCTTCGTACCGACCAGAAGTACCGGACTGCACTGGCAGGGGTGCTGGGGACGGCGAGCTCAGCGATCGTTGTTGAAACTGTACAGGAAGCTTGTCGAGCGATCTCCCTGCTGCGTGAAGAGGACAAGGGCCGGACCCTATTTATTGTACTGGAGAGAATTCCTTCAGGTATTCCTGCTCCTGAGCCCCTTCCTGAAATGGTGCCGTTTGTTGACCTCGTATCAGTATCCGACGATCGATACCAATCTCTGGCTACCCTGCTGCTGCAGGATACTTATTTGGGACTCTCATTCGAGAGACTGAACGGACAATCAGCACGCGTGGTAACTGACACCGGTGAATGGATAGATAGTCGTGGAATAATCAGCGGAGGAAGCGACTCAACAGAACAGGTTCTGGTCCAGCATATGGACCGAAAGGAGCGATTGGCCTCGGTAACCGAGGAGCTCACCACGCTGGGGCAGCGCTATGCCAGGGGCAAAGGCAATCTGGACCTTCTCAACATGCAGCACCAGGAGGTCAATCTTGAGTCCAGACAGAAAAGTCAATACGATGCACGGGTAGCATTGACATCTGCAGAACAGGCAATGAGTCGCCTCGAGCGAGAGGAAAAAGAGCTATTGAGACGACAAGCCAGATTGGAGCGATCACAAGAATCAACGAAAGAAGAGATAAAGGCTTTATTAGCCGAGGCAAAGGTGCCCCGTGATGCTGCGAAATCAGCAGGAGAGAGTTTGAAGAAGATTGTAAGCCAAATGGATGGTGTCCGAAAGGAGGTGTCGACTCTGGAAATACGGAGCAATCACACTCAAGATCAATTCACCGCTTCTCGTCTGGAGGCTCAGGACTTAAAAAATAAACTGGCGCGGATAGATCATGAGATTGGGAATGTGATCCGGGAGGTTTCGGCGTCCAGATCTCGTGTTAAGGAGCTTCGGAAAGAAGAAACAACCTTGAATAAGACACTCTCTTCATTGGAGGAGGAGCAGAACAGCATAAGAACATCACTGGATGAAGAGAGAAGTCGCGATTCTCTCGAACAGCCCGTTCGTGAAGCCCGAACCCGATTGATGGAAAACAGGGTGGCCATAGAAAAGATCGATCGATCCCTCAGAACCCTACGTCGAGAATCAGATGCTGCCCATCAGGAGGAGAGGGCGTTGTCAGTTCACTTTACAGCGCTGTCCACAAGAATGGAGGGAATTGTTGCTTCCGCACAAGAGCGGTATGGGGAGACGCTCAATGATTCATTGATTCCTGAAGGGTGGGATGAAGACGCCATGCGCAAGGATCTTGACCACGCTACAAATGAGCTGGGAAGAATGAGAAGTGTAAATGTGCTCGCAGAAGAGGAGTACAGGGTTGAAAAAGAGCGACATACCTTCCTGGTGGAACAATACGAGGATTTGCAAAAATCCGAAACGGCTTTGTTGCAAACAGTTGATGCAATCAACAAGACCGCCGCCAAGCGTTTTATGGAAACTTACGAGACCATTCGTGCCAGCTTCAAAAATCTCTTTCGAGAGCTCTTCGGCAAGGATACCGTAGGTGATCTGCGACTAAACACCAAAGACGACGTGCTGGAATCGAGGGTATCAGTAATGGCCCAGCCTCGCGGCAAAAGGCCTGTCAGTATTTCTCAATTGTCCAGCGGAGAAAAAACTCTTACGGCGATAGCTTTACTTTTTGCCATCTATCAGGTGAAACCCAGCCCTTTTTGTTTTTTGGATGAAGTTGATGCACCCTTAGATGATGCGAATGTGGACCGCTTCATGAATCTTGTTCGTCAGTTTTCAGGAAGCACACAGTTTGTTCTGGTCACCCACAACAAGCGGACGATGGAGCTGGCCGATCGCCTCTACGGCATTACAATGCGCGATCAGGGGATATCCCGTGTCGTGGGGGTACAGTTTAAGGAAGCGGTAGCTATTGCCGGATAACTACCAACCGCAACCACCGAGCATTCGGCTCACTCAACTTTGTATCACCGGTATCCGCCCCTTCCGAAGGAGGGATAATGTCATTGTAGCACCGCTACTCCATTAGTGCCTGGGCCTCAATTTCGACGACCATTTTATCGTCAATCAGGCCAGAAATCTCAAACATTGTGCAGGCGGGCTTCACTGTTTGGAAATACTCAGCATGAGCACGTCCGACGTCGTGCGCATGAGCAGCGATATTGGTCACATAGATGCGGGTACGTACCACATCTTCCAACCCTGATCCAGCCTTTTCGAGAGCCTTCTTAATTATAGAGAGAATATGCTTGGTCTGGCCGTATCCGTCGTGGGGTGCAACAACAACCCCCGACGAATCAACCGAGGCGGTACCGGCAACAAAAACATGCCGCCCCACACGTACAGCTCGGCTGTAACCTACTGTGGACTCCCAGGGAGCACCACTAGAAATGAGTTGCCGTGCCAAATCGGTGTATCAGAAGCCTGCTGAGAGAGCAAAATATGAAAGTTCCGCACAGTATCACCAGGATACACTGCTGAATACATAAAGGGCTTCGGGGTGTGTATTCGGTGCTAATAAGCAGCCAGAAAATGGGGCCGCCCTTAGCAACTGGTACAGTGGCTATCAAGACTGATAACCAGACAAGCGCGGTTTGATATTGATTTGTTCTTCTGAGAAGGATCGCGTTGATCAATAAAGCAAACCCAAGAAGCGAAGGAAGCATGAGATGTGCCTCACCTTCCTGTACCATAGCCCAGGTACCGAAGCCCAATATGATCAGTAGTCCACCCATGACAACGGTGTTCCTGATAAACAGGTGTCTCTCACCCATAGATTTTCAGCCAGGAAAAGTCACTCACACATGAAGTATTCCAGGAGAAAAAATCCCGGAATACACGATTTATAGCGTCACAAATCGAGCCAGGCGCTCCAGCTCTGTATCATCGACGTATTTACCTATTTCACGGTGAAATTCGCCAATGTTAGAGTAGGGTCGGTATTCTTTAAATTCCCCCATCATCCTCGGACCGACACCGGGGATGGCCAGGATTTGCTCATCGGTTGCGTGATTCAGGTTGACTGGCACAAAGATATACTGCTCCAGTCTGGCAACTTCTACTTCGTCAACATATTTTCCGATCTCTTTTCTGAATTGTCCGATATGGGAGTAGGGTCGGTATTCTTCGAATTCATAAGCCATGCGATCTCCGACACCAGGGATGGCAAGAATTTCTTCTCGAGAGGCAGAGTTGAGGTTGATCGGGATACTCACAATTGCCAGGAGAGAATCAGCCCTTGAAGAACTGTCATGCTGCATGGCCATGTTGTTGGCTTCTGCTGCACCACTATCAGCCGGAGCGCCTTCTTCCTCAACAGGCATTTCAGGTGTTTCTTCTTCGAGGGTAACATCCATTTCCATAGAGTCAGATTCCATGGGCATCATGTCATACACTCCAACATTCGAGAGGGTAGAATGGAGATCAGAGAGGGAGTGGAATGGTCTGGCATTCAGGATTGCCATAGCTAATTCTTCGCCCACAGCGGCTTGCAAAGCTTCAACTGAAGCTATGTTGGCGTTGAGCATATCGTCAGTTGATGCTACTTCAGGCTGAACTTCAGGCGCTGCACAAGCCGCAAGGAAAAGGAGAGCGGGTACCAAAGACAATACTGCAGATTTCATAGTACCAAAATCGAAGGTTTAAGAATTAGGATCAGATTTTCCCTGCAGTGAGCCGAAAATGCTATAAATGCTATAGTAGAACCTCAGAAAATCGCTCTACAAACAGAGATAGAAAAATACCGATCATCCCGACCTGTTCAGGCTGTCTGAGGACGAATATATAGTGAATGTAGAGGGTTAAGAACAGAGTATAAGTTTGACTGTGAGAGAAAAAAAAAGAGACTATTGGAATGACCAGGAATTTTCGATTCAACACAAGCCTGAGGGTTTCTCTTTATAAGAGATAGAGGTATTTAAGCGCCTCTGGTGGTGAATTCGGACTGCATGTTTCCCAGGATGGGTTTGGAAAAGAAAAATTTACGCTCCAATGAAGCTGATTCAGTTGATTGGGCATCCGAAGGAGTGTCAGATGACCTGCATGCTGGCAGAGGCCGCACAGGTGATTCTCGTTTACAGAAGAAGAATCTAATGGAGATTTGGGCCTGCCTGGCTTATTTCTGACACGTAGTACCGTCGCTCCTTCATCAGATC
The DNA here is from genome assembly GCA_965200595.1 of Thermodesulfobacteriota bacterium. Lineage (GTDB taxonomy): Bacteria > Desulfobacterota_D > UBA1144 > Nemesobacterales > Nemesobacteraceae > Nemesobacter. The sequence continues at coordinate 126,873 of CBDAUE010000008.1, forward strand.
TATTACCAGAGAGCCGCGATCGCGGGTATTTTCCGCAAAATTGAACGTATTGGATTTTTTCGAGGACCGGGTGTTTTCAATTTTTATGCGCTTCAACGGGGTAAGGACATACAGCCAGAGGGAGAAGCTGGCATGCTTCGCTTCTCTTAGAGGTTAAAGAGAGAGACTGTGAGTTTTGTCTAAGCAACTATCTAAGGAATTTCCCGACACAGAATGCGATGAGAAGTCAATCCATTCAAAACGACACGATCGGCAGCTACTATACTTTAAGGTGTTTCACAAGGAGGAAATAAATAATTCCCAGTGAACCGACGAAGGTCATCATTAGGGGAGCAAGCGTCGGGGTGGCACCAGTCATTGACTCAGAAAAGAGCTCCATTCCCGATAGGGAAGGCTGGTATTCAAGGGCAAACAGCATGTTGCTGTTGTAATGAAGAACAACTCCCACGGCACCAATGAGCAACATTGCGCTCATACAGACAAAAAAGATGCGCCCACTCCACGCCCCGGATAACTGAATTCTAAACCAGATAGTCACCAGGATGGCAATATCCAGGATGAAAATAGGAATTCGTTGAGCGGGCTGTAAATAGTGCTCAAGAAGACCCAGCTCCACTAACGTCCCGACAAGCGTAACGAGGAGGGTGATAAAAACCAGAAATCGAATTCGTTTTGCCACGGAGAGAAGTCTACTCGTAGCGTAGTGCGTCGATAGGGTTCAGTGCAGCGGCTTTCCTGGCGGGATAGAACCCGAAGAATATTCCCACCCCTGCAGAGAAAATCAACGCAATCAGAACAGTCTCAGGGGAAATGGTCGTACTCCATCCCGTAGCACCGCCTACTATACGCGCTCCACCAAAGCCTATACCAACCCCGATAAGGCCTCCAATTAAACTCATCACGATGCTTTCTACCAAAAACTGTGTTAGCACGTCCCGTCCACGAGCGCCAATGGCCATTCTGATGCCAATTTCACGTGTCCGTTCGGTAACCGAAACGAGCATGATGTTCATGATTCCAATACCTCCAACGAGCAGAGAGATCGAGGCTATAGCAGCGAGAAGCATCGTCATAACCTGCGTGGTGCCCTGGGCCGCGTCGGCAAGATCATTCTGGTTACGAACGGTGAAATCGTTCTCCTCCCATTCCGATAACTTATGCGACTCCCGCATGATGAGAGTGATTTCATCCTGCGCCAAAGGAATATCTTTCGGTGAGGAAGTATTGGCCATGATCTGAAAGATTCTGCTCCATCCGCTCAGACGTGTCTGTACCGTGGTATAAGGGGCAAGAATGACGTCGTCCTGATCGTTGCCATCGGGTGTTTGCCCCTTGGGTTCTAGTACGCCAACAATTTCCACAGGCACGTTACGAATTTGTACTCGGCGACCTACGGGGTCTTCACCAGGAAAAAGTTGCTCATAAACAGTGTGACCCAGCACCACGACGCGGCGCTGTGAACGAAGCTCGCTGGCGTCAAAAAAGCGTCCGTACTTCAGGTCCCAGTCTCTGATCAGGGGGTAGTCTTCGGAAACTCCGTTGATGGAGGTGCGCCAATTTCCAGCGCCTCCGATGACTTGGGTACGGGTCCACACAATGGGAGAAACCGCATTGATATACAGGCTTTCTCTGCGAATCTTATCCGCATCGTTGATCGTGAGTCGGTTGTAGCTTTGAGCTCCACGACTTACCCCACCTGAGGAACTGGATCCCGGAGTGATGACCATAAGGTTTGTGCCCAGATTGTTGATCTGATCCTGAATTTGGCCTTGTGCTCCTTGCCCGATTGCGACCATCACGATGACAGCGCCTACCCCGATAACGATACCAAGCATCGTTAGCAGAGTCCGCATCTTGTTTTTCAGAATGCTTTGGGAGGCGACCTTGATCAGGGTGGAGGCTTTCATGTCAGTGCGGTGGTTTTGGGGTCAGGTATTATCGCCAGGTCGGATTTGGCATCGCGTCTGTTCAAAACGGGCTCATCTCGAATAATCAAGCCATCCCGAAGCTCAATGATTCGACCTGTGCAGGCAGCGATGTCTGATTCGTGTGTGACAATAAGAATAGTAATTCCTTGATTGTTAAGCTCCTGAAACAGCGAAAGTACCTCTACTGAGGTACGGCTGTCGAGATTACCGGTCGGTTCGTCAGCTAACAGTATCGCGGGGGAAGATACCAGGGCGCGAGCGATGGCAACGCGCTGCTGCTGGCCACCCGAAAGTTCGTTTGGTTCGTGATCCATGCGATCTCCTAGCCCTACACGTTCCAAGGCCTCCTGTGCAAGAGCACGAATCTTGATTTTACGACCGCTACGGTCATAAAGGAGCGGAAGTTCAACATTTTCAAGAGCAGAGGTCCGGGCTAACAGGTTGAATCCCTGAAAAACAAAACCGATTTTCTGGTTGCGGATATCGGCAAGGGCATTTTTTTCAAGCTTCTCCACCTGGACTCCATCCAGCGCATAGGTGCCATCGGTGGGATAGTCCAGACAACCGATGATATTCATCAGGGTAGATTTTCCTGAGCCGGAAGCGCCGACGATAGCAATCATTTCTCCACGCCGAACGGTGAGGTCGATCCCGCGAAGGGCGTGCACCTCATTTTTGCCCATGCTATAAACCTTGCGTACGCCTTGCGTACGCATCACCACATCATCGCTCATTATGTCGGGTTTAAAAACCGCCTGGACGTCTTCGGGTGTTGTTTTGCTGGAAAGGATTTAGTGTTCTTCCTTCTTCAACCACCGTAACCCCGGCGATAATATCCATTCCAGCGGTTAGCCGCCTGGAGACAATTTCTGTCATCGTGCCGTCCGTGATTCCGGTACGTACGGGCTCCATAGTGGCTGCCCCAGCTTCATCCAGATACCAAAGCATGGCAAAATCGCTCATACCACCTCCACCCCCGAATCCTCCTTGGCCACCGCCAAATCCACCGAAGCCACCACCTCCGCCTCTTTCACGACCTTCTCGTCCTTCACCTCCACCCCTGCCAGCAGAATCCTGACGAGCTTCCATGCGTGCACGAAGATCAGCCCACATGGATTCCGTAGGACGAAAGCGCAAAGCGGCGTTAGGAACCTTGAGGACATCACCGGCAGTTTCGATAAGGAAATCCACAGTGGCAGTCATGCCAGGGAGAAGACGACCGTCAGAATTATCAACCTGCACAGCCACGGTATAGTTCACGACGTTTTCCAGCGTAGTTGACTGAAGGCGTACCTGGTGAACAATGCCTTCAAAGGTTTCCTCAGGATAGGCCTGAACGGTAAATCGGACAGCCTGCCCCTGCTTAATAGTTCCTATATCACTTTCATCCACGGATGCCAGAATTTCCATACTGGTGAGATCCTGGCCTATAAGGAACAGCTGAGGCGCAGAAAAGCTGGCAGCAACTGTCTGACCCACATCTACATTACGCTCGATGACTGTTCCAGAGACAGGTGCAAAAATTGTGGCATAGGACATGTTCTGACGGGCCCGCTCAAGGCTGATTTGAGCAGATTTGGATGAAGCAATAGCGATGTCGAGATTGTATTCCGCCTGATTGTACTCTACCTCGGTAGTAAACTGCTTCTCAAACAGTGGTTTCAAGCGATCGAACTCACGTTGTGCCTGCCTCCGCTGAGCCTCGATACGCTCAAGATTCGCCTCAGCGTCACGTACGGCGCTAACCAGAAGTGTCGTATCGATACGTGCGATGATTTGCCCCCTGCGGACAATGTCATTAAAGTCAACGTATATGTGGGAAATGATTCCTGAAACCTGGGTACCCACCTGTACGGTGGTGACCGGGTTAAGTGTGCCGGTGCTGGATACGATAGCCTCCAGATCTCCCTGTTCCAGTGTTACAAAGCGATAGGGGCTTTGAACCTCTGCTGCGCCGCGGTTGATATACCACAGCACACCTACGCCCACAACGGCAACTATCCCGACTATCGTAACAAATTGCTTCATAACGGTTATGAGTAATAAATGACTACCACCAGGGTCCGAGATATAAGACCAACCTTGATGTGATGTTTCGAGAAAGCGAGGAGAAGGGACGGATAGTCAACGAATCCACTAAGGATTGAAAAAGGGAGACTCTTCCCACGGGTACGCGATTTTGGGGTGGTGTTACTGCTAAAATCCAGGTGGAGCCACTGAATCTATCTCTCCTCCGAGCAGGATTAAATTTCGGGTAGCGTGTAGCTGTACCGGCCTGTTCGAAGTGAAAGGACTTTCGCCAGTAGACCCAGATTCGCCAGCCGGGCACATCATGCCAGAATAGTATGCGGAGTGACTTTGCCTGAACTGTTCTGTTAGCTGACACTTTTTTTCGCACCGCATTAATGATGTCCCCTAAAAAATGAGCAACATCAGCCCGATTTTTTCTTGTCTTCGAGGATGCCGATTCTTCAGGGTGTGCCAGAATGAAACACGCCGCAATAGCCAGTGGATCAAGCTGACACAGGTCCCCTTTACCGTTGAAGTAGGTGAGGGTTTTCATGTCAGTTAGTGGTAACCAGTGGTAAGGTACAGGCTTGCTGCCTTGACTGAAAATGCTGCATTTCGGGCTAGCGCCAAGCTGGATTTCCAGCTATGAAATGATTTGTTTCCCGTTAAAACGATGCGATCCCACTCAGTCATCAAATGTACCGTTGAACTTCCAGCACAGCAGGTACCAGGAAAAACTTGCTGTGCCGACTGCAAGTTTTCTACCGGGAACATCCATGATCCAGTCTCAGGATCCACTGGAGAAGAGATCATACGCCATTCATCTTATCAGGATGAGAAGGGGAGCAATTCAGCCAAAAGCCGACAGAACAAAATCTTCCGCTATTGGCCTCGTCTAGGCCTCCGCCTTTCGCGTTGACTCAGGAGAAAGCTTTTATAAGCTTTCATCTGCTCCTCAGAAAGAATGGTGGCAAGGGTTTTCTCAGTTTTCGTGTCGATAGTACCCATCGCCTCACGCATGCCCATGCGACTTCCTCTTTCTCCCCGCATCTTTGCCTGGAGAGCAATTATTTGTTCGTTTCTGTCGATAAGGACAGAACGGACCGTGTCGGCTACCTCTCCGGTAAGTTCCAGATGCTTGATGACCGCTTCAGTTTGCTCAGCCATCCGAGCAGCCGTAGCACCAGGAGCAAGAGATCTCCGGGGCTGCTGTTGAGCAAAGACAGCAGTCGCGCACATTAGCGAGAGGAAAAAGAAGGAAAAAAGGTTTACAGAAACTTTCATGACGAGAAAAGAGAATGTGAGAAACGAAACTAGTATATAGATTCATCGAAGACCCGATTCTTTCCACCAACTGGAAATATATTTTGCAAACGCTTGCATCAAAAAACGTTTAACAACATGAACGATACTATAGATACTATAGTTGTGTATTACTATTCTGCTATAATGGCGTCTCTTTAAGTAAATCATCAAGACTGACAATGGGCTACAAAGGTACAATTGGAATTCTCACAGGCGGCGGGGATGTCCCCGGTCTGAATCCTGCAATCCGCGCTGTTACCGTCCGTGCCATGCACGAAGGGTATCGTGTAATTGGCATTAGAAGAGGGTGGGCAGGTTTAGTAGAGGTGATTCCCGATCCGGAAGCAGATAACAGTGAAAACTTTATCGTTTTGTCGGAAACGATTGTTAATCCCGCTGCCCGTACCGGGGGGACTTTTTTACATAGCTCTCGCACACGTCCCAGCCATTTGCCCAAGACGAATGTTCCGCCGCATCTAAGGTCGAAGTATACCGATGAAATTAATGACGTTACCCCGGAGATTCTTAAAAACATCGAGTTTATGGGCCTGGACTATCTCATCCCCATAGGGGGGGATGACACGCTCAGTTATGGCTACAGGTTGCACAAGGAGGGAGTCAAAGTGGTGGCAATACCGAAAACCATGGATAACGACGTCCCGGGAACAGACTACTGCATAGGGTTCGGGACGTGCGTCACGCGTACCCTGGAACTGTCACATACGCTACGTACCTCTGCTGGATCGCACGAACGTTTTCTGGTGATCGAGGTTTTTGGGCGCTATGCAGGGTACTCGGCCCTGCTACCCACTATGGCTGGTGCTGCCGATCGGTGTGTGATTCCAGAAGTAGATTTTGATATTGAACACTTGGCAGAGCTGATGGTCTACGACAGAAACCGTCGTAGCAGCAAATACTCTGTGGTACTTATTTCGGAGGGAGCAAAAATTAAAGGTGATGCGGCTATGTCGTTCCTGGGCCAGGAGAAGGACCAGTACGGTCATGCGAAGCTTGGCGGGATCGGCGTACGCGTAGGAAGCGAGCTTAAGCGCTTGTCGACAAAGTACAACAATGGAAAGCGGATCAACGTCGTGAACCAGCGTTTGGGCTATCTGGTGCGCTGCGGTGCTCCCGATGCACTGGATTGTATCGTGCCCATGGCTTTCGGTAACCTGGCACTGGATCTCCTTCTGGAGGGCGTATCGGGTAAACTGGTCAATATCCACGATGGTATCTACGGAAGCACTTCACTGGAGTGTATCAACGCCCCCCACAAGGTCGTAGATGTCAACAGATTCTATAATCAGGAACGGTTATGTCCAAACTATCTGGCCTTTGACGGCGTCCCCCTGTTTGTGATGACAGCGGACTAGATTCGGACCTGCAAAAGGTCGGATAGCGTGAACCCGCATTCGGTGTTGGGTATAGCTAACTTTCCTGATGTACCTCCAGGCACATCGTTCAAAACTGGTTTCTATGCGAAGTATAGCGCTTGTGTTTGCTTTATTGCTTCCGGCCGCAGTTTTCGGCCAGGAGGTGTCTGTGAAATCTATCCCCATAGCGACGGGCAGTCAGTTTTTACTGTATCCCTCAGTTTCAGCTGCAATGGGGGGTGTCAGTATTGCTGTTGATGACCCTTGGGGCGACCCCTTCGTTAATCCCGCCAAGGGTAGTGGCATTTCCAGCAGCATTTTCACAGCGACCCCACAATTCTATTCCATAGGAAGGTCAACCAGTGGGTTGGGCCACTCCGCCTACACCTTGCCCGTCACCGTGTTAGGTCGCTATAGACAATACTTTGGGGGGATTGGGTTGGCATGGCAGGAGATGACTCGCCAAGAGCAGAATGACTGTTGCTGGGTATTTTCGGAGTCTTTGACCAGTTCCTTCGCGACCCTGTTGGACGTGGCGCCACAGGGAGGGATCTCGCGGAGAAACCTGTATCTCACACTATTTGGAGGTAAGGAACTAAGCAAAGGGCTAAGTGTCGGGTTCAGTGTTTTCGCAGCCGGCCTCGCAGGGGTTGAAGGCGTGCAGCTGCTCTATGGTCAGGGAGATGATGTCGATCAGGAAGGCGGAATGGCGACATACAAGGTCGGCCTCAGTCAGCGATGGGAGAGTGGCCGCACAGCAGAAGTGATTTTGCAACATAATCGGTTCAAAATGTCCCATACCATTACATCCGTGTTTTGGGATGGAGACTGGGACGATGGTCAGTGGCGCTCGGAACAGCGTCTGGAGAAGGACGAGACCAATGGCGTAGCCCTCAGGCTTGGTTATTCCCAGCCACTCTCAAAAGGGTGGACCATCGGGGCCCGACTGGTTGGGGATTGGAAATCACACCCCAAGATTCCCAACTATGACCTGATGCAGATACCGAGAGATCCAGGAAATACCGGAGCTTACAATATACCGAGAGGTCCAGGAAACACCGGGGCCTACAATGTAGGGATAGGTTTTTCTCGGGTTATCAGAAAGACCACGTTAGCTTTTGATGTGATCTATGAGCCCATTTGGAGTCACACCTGGGCGTACGCTGAAGAGGATATTGTGTTTGATGATTTACCTCCCATCAAGGCTGGAGAGAAAGCTGTCGAAAACTTCTTTCGCTTCAATAACAGTCACTTTCGGATTGGAGTCCAACAGAAGGGTTCACGGATAGAGTTTGGGATGGGGCTGAATCTGCACGCAATCAGTTATCGCTTGGAGCAGGAGAATTTTGTCGGTCGATTTGAGCGTACTCTGGATGAATCGTGGGGAGAGTGGACACTTACGGCCAGCCTGGGATATGATTTTAAAGGATTCCTGCTGAAGTACTTGAGTATTCTGACATGGGGCACCGGTCAGCCAGGGATTTTAAATCGGGGTTTCTCCGAAGCAGGAGATGGCCTCCTGAACAATAGCAGCTTTGTGGCTGCTCCCGCTGGGGCATTGGGCCTGATTGATGCTCGCGTCTGGACGCATCGCCTGACACTAGTTGTGCCTTTGACAGAGTAGCGATCCAGGGCTACATCCCGCCAGCAACCGGCTATCACAACCGGCGTAAACTATGGTGTAGCCGGGAGCATGACTCGGTCGGACGACCGAACGAATATGGATACATTATACTGGGCAACGCTAATCGTAGGTGGGGTTTTTGTGCTGGCCGCAATCTTTGGTGGCGGTGAAACCGATTCTGATGTTGAGGCAGAAGTCGATGTGGACGCTGATGCGGACGTGGACATGGATGCTGATGGGGGTGTTGGTTGGGTAGACCTTTTCTCGCTCCGAACCATTTTTCTCTTTGCCGCATTTTTTGGTCTGTCAGGTGTTTTGCTTTCTCTGACAGGAATAAGTGAGCTGGCGAGAGGGCTGATTTCCCTGTTTACCGGACTGGGCGTTGGGCTGGTGGGTAACCTGGTAATAAAGCGCATCGGCTATGAGCATGTATCCAGCACACTGACTTCCGGAGATCTGGCAGGAAATACAGCCAAGGTGCTGATCCCGTTTGGCAGTGACGATCTGGGCAAGGTTGAATTAATCAGCAGGGGGCGGCGCGTACAGCTCCGCGCCTGTGCCTATGAAAATGTCGAAGAGAATTTTGCCACCGGAGACGAGGTGGTAGTGATGCATGTCAAGGATGCGGTCGCACAAGTACTAAAACCAAACTAAAAAAACTACTGTTCAATGGAAGTAGGAGTGATCATAGGAGGCGTAATTGTAGTCGCCCTATTTACCATATTCGGAATCATCAAGTCAAACCTCCACCTGTGCCAGCCTAATGAGGCCCTGATTTTTAGTGGTCGAAAGCGAACACTGGAAGATGGTACGCCAGTAGGGTACCGCATTGTTCAGGGTGGGCGCGGTTTTAAAATTCCCCTGGTAGAAAGGGTTGACCGAATACAGCTCAACACCATTCCAATCGACCTCACGGTATCCAATGCCTACTCGAAGGGGGGTATTCCGTTAACGGTGCGTGCAATAGCAAATGTTAAAGTGGCTTCCAATGAGATTGAGTTGGCCAATGCTGTCGAACGACTGCTCGGAAAGGGGCTTGGAGAAATTGAAGAGATCGCCAAGGAAACCCTTGAAGGCAATTTGCGCGGTGTGCTTGCCACCCTAACACCTGAGGAGGTCAACGAGGACAGGCTGAAATTCGGCAAGGAGCTTCTGGATGAAGCAGACTCGGATCTGAGCAACCTGGGGCTGCAGCTCGATACGATGAAGATTCAGAGCGTAGAGGACGAGGTAGGCTACCTTGATGCCATAGGACGACAGCAGACCGCACATATTATTGCAGCCGCAAGGGTTGCTGAGGCTGAAAAGAAAGAAGAAGCAAGGCTGGCAGAGTCACATGCCGAAAAAGCTATTGAGACGGCTGAAAATGAAGTCAGGGTACTAAAAGCCAAGTTAGCAGCAGAAGCTCGGGCGGAAGAAGCACGCATAGAGGTGGCAGCTTCAGTTTCTGAGGCTCAAGCGAAACAGGAGCTCGCTGAAGAAGAGATCAAGCTTTCCGAAAAACGTGTCCGAGCCCAGGTGGTCGTTTCTGCGGAAGCAGAGAGAGAAGCGAAGGAGCAGGTCGCCAAAGGGAATGCAGCACGAATCCTTGAAGACGGAAAGGCAGAAGTGGAAGTGCTAAGGCAAAAACTTCAGCTCTGGGTTGACGCTGGCCCCGATGCCGAACGCCTGTTTCTGATCCAGATGCTTCCGGATATCCTGAGTCAAGTAGTCAAGACCGTAGACAGTTTGGAAATTGACAAACTGACTGTAGTGGACAGTGGGCAGGGCACGGGGGTGCCAGCGGTTTTTAACCAGATCGCCGGAGCAACTCCTGCGCTACTGGAAAGCCTCAAGGCTTCCACCGGTATCGACGTAGCAGGAATGCTACGTCGGGCTTCGATCACTAACGGGGAATCAGCAGACACAGAAAGCGGCTGAGCCTATTCCTGTTCGTTACCGTCTGCGTCGATAATACTGATCGTACCCCCTGCAAAGGCACGCAGGTCTGATTCCAGCGCCTTACGATCGCCAACAACCACCCAGATCAGCCGGTCGGGACGTAGCCACTTTCGGGCGGCTTCAGCTACCTGATCGACATCCAGGTCCCTTACACGGTCAGCATAGGTGTGGAAATAGTCATCGGGTAAGTGGTTCTGGACGATACTGCCCAGAGAAGCGGAAACGTCTTCCATAGTTTCCCATTCCCCTGCCAGAGACAGCGTTAAGTTTTGTCTTGTTTTGTGAACCTCATCTTTGGTAGGTGGACGCTCACCACGAATATCTTTCAGCTCGCGATAGATCTCCTTCATCGCGTCTATGGTCTTGTCCGCCTGAACAGACGTATGCACGATAAATGGTCGTGGACCTCTGGTGGTAGTGATCCTAGATCCGGCACCATAGGTCCAGCCCTTATCCTCCCGGAGGTTCAGGTTGATTCGGGAAGTAAAAGAGCCTCCTAAGATGCTATTCATTGAGACAAGTGCAAGATGATTCGAATCATTACGAGGCGGCATGATATGTCCCGCAATGACTATTGACTGTACTGAACCGGGGCGATCAACGAGATAGACCGAGGGCTCGTTACGATGTGAAACCTCAGCAATATTCTTCCGGGGTACCGGCGTAGCCTGCCATCCGGAGAATCTGCTTTCCAACACAGGTAGAATCTTGTCGAGGGTGGTATCACCGACCACGACTAATGTAGCGCATGAAGAACTGAACCACGTGTTGTGAAAAGAGACTATGCCGTCACGGGTAAGCTTTAGGGTTGAGTCTATCGTACCGCTGCCAGACATCGGGATGCTATAAGCATGCCCTTCTCCGTAAAGCAGTTTGGGAAACACGCGCATCACCATGCCTTTAGGGGTAGACTTCTCATTCTGGATGTAAGCGAGCTGCTGTTGCTTCGCCAGCGCAAACTCATTTTCAGGAAAAGAAGGCTGGAACAGGATTTCAGTAAAGATGTCCAGAGACTCTTCCAGTCGATCAGTCACAGAATGAAGGTCAATTATATGACCATCAACGGTTATCGCCACTCCTACGGATGCACCCAAGAGCATTGTGTGGTCGTTGATTTCCATAGAATTGAGTCGCTTGGTACCTTTCTTCAGGAGGTTTCCGGCGAGCGATGCAGTACCAAGGGTGCCATTATGATCTGCGGCATAGCCGATGTCCAGATGAAGCGTAGTGTCCACCATAGGCACAGTATTACGCTCAACAAATAGTATGGGAATACCATTCGATAGCGAACCGCGCTTAACATCAGGAAACCTTACGTCAGGTGGGGTGGAGATTTCTGGGAGCCGGTCGCGACTGACTCCCGTAGTCGTAGATTTGGGAGATCCGTAAGGATGAGTTTCCAGTACGTAAGCGCCATCCTGCAGCCATCGTGCTGCAGCAGCACGGATGCTCTCAGGTGTGGCATTGCCATGATGCTCGAGTAACCTTTTGTAGGCGCCAGGGTTATTGTGGTACATCATTCCGCTCGCCAGGATAGATGATTTTCCACCGAATCCACCAATTTTTTCCGTTCCCCGAACAGCGGATACCTCAAGTCCGGCAATGGTCCGGCGAAGTTCATGTTCAGTAGGTCCTTCAGAGAGAAATTGCTGAAGTACATTGTCAATCCCGGATTCAAGCTTCTTCAGGTCGCCGCCGGGATAAACAAGCCCATCGATGATAAACTGACTGCCAATTTCCCCACTTCTTACATCGGCAGATGCATGAATGGCAATTTGGTCTTTATACACCAGTTGTTTATGAAGACGAGAGGTGACTCCAATGCTCAGAATAAATCCAGCCAGCGCCAAAGAGTCATGGTCATCGGAATCAGTTTCCGGAACATTCCAGACCTTCGTCAGCCGTCCCTGCGGCACACGGTCCTGGATGATTTCCCGTTGCTCTCCAAACCGTGGGGCTATCCATGATTTGAATCCCCCTACCGGAGGGCCGGGTGGAATATCACCGAAGTATTGTTCGACAAGATCCTGCGCTTCCGGAGGTGTAATATTTCCGACAAGGGCCAAAACCGCGTTGTTGGGGCCGTAATAGGACTTGAACCAATCGTGAACGTCTTCGACAGTGGCGGCATCGATATCCTCCATGGAGCCAATGACAGTATGATCGTATGGATGCCCCTTGGGATAAGTGGCATTGACAATATGATCCTGTATCCGTCCATAGGGCTGGTTCTGACCCTGCCGCTTTTCATTTTTTACCACATCGCGCTGTTCGTCCAGCTTCGCCTGGTCTATTGCTCCGAGAAGGTGACCCATACGATCAGACTCCATCCATAGTGTGAGTTCCAGCGCGTTGCGCGGGACAGTTTGGAAGTAGTTCGTTCGGTCTTGGTTCGTGGTACCGTTGAGCTCAGTAGCCCCCACGCGCTCCATGGCCTGGAAATAGTCATCGTTAAAATGCTCCGACCCGTTGAACATGAGGTGCTCAAAGAGATGGGCGAAACCGCTTTTTCCAGCCGGCTCATTTTTTGATCCGACGTGGTACCAGACATTGACCGCTACAACGGGTGCCTTGTGATCTTCATGCACTACGACCCTTAGTCCGTTGCCAAGAACAAAAGTCTGGTATTCTATTTCGGGAATTATCATCAGAATTTGATAAAACATACTAATCCCCACACGCCTGCTTCAGACATGCGGGGAAAGTGCTAAGTGAGAAAAAAGAATACTAAGACCTAATCTGCGATAGGGTTACCGTCAGAATCGAGAAAGTGAATTTGACCAAGATCCAGGGCACGAATATCTTCTTCTATGAGCGATCGGTCACCAACGATGATCCAGATAAGGTTGTCGGGTTTGATCACCTCATGGGCAGCATGGGTCACCTGTTCTACATTTAGGCCACGAACCAGCGAGGTATAAGTGTCATAATAGTCTTCAGGGAGATCGTATTGAATCATGGTGGAGATACTCCCCAGAACGGCCGAATTGGTCTCCCACTGCCCAGGAAGGGTTAGGGTAAGCGTCTCCTGTGACTTGAGAACCTCGTCTTCAGTCGGTGGGTTGTCTCCAAGAATGCCATTGAGTTCTTTCAAAAGCTCTGCAATAGAATCATCGGTCTTATCGGTCTGAACAGGAGCAAACACAATAAATGGACGCTGCCCCCTGGCATTGAGCAATAGGGAAGACACCCCATAGGACCATCCCTTCTCCTCGCGCAGATTCATGTTGATTCTGGAAACAAAAGTGCCGCCCAGGAGCGTGTTCATCGTTTGAATTGCCAGGTTGTTCGGCGTATTTCTTGGAGGGGCGACATGTCCGGCTAAAATGATCGATTGCTCAGCACCCGGACGATCCATCAGGTATACTACTGTTTCATCCTTGTGGCCAACCATGGCGATGTTTTTCTCGGGAACCGTGCCGGATTCCCAACTCCCAAAGCTCGATTCAAGCATGGGCACAACCTCATCGAGGCTGATGTCACCTACGACGACAAGGGTAGCATTGTTGGGACGAAACCACGTCTGGTGGAAGCTGATAAGATCATCCCGGGTGAGTGCGGAAACAGAAGCCACATTGCCGCTGCCCTGGTAGGGATTGCTGTAGGCATGGCCTTCACCATAGAGGATTTTCGGGAAGACTCGCAGCGCTAACTGGACGGGAGAAGCTTTTTGCGCCTGAATACCTGCTAGAGTCTGTTGCTTGAGCCTGTCCAGATCTTCCTGTGGAAACGAAGGGTTCAGCACTACATCCGCATACAGGTCCAGCGTAGGTGCCAGATTGTCAGTAAGGGAAGACAACGAAACAGTAGAGCCGTCTACGGAGGAACCTGTCGAAATCGAAGACCCCAGATTGGCCAGGTGCTCGTTGATTTGCAGAGAAGTCATGCTGGTGGTCCCTTCATCGAGCATGTTGAGCGTGAGGCTTGCGGTGCCAGGGGTGGAATGCTGATCTGCAGCATAGCCTGCATCGAGGATCATGGTGATATCCACGATCGGGGTGGCTTGACGTTCGACCAGTAGGACGTTGATGCCATTCGATAGCGTAGCGCTTTCTACTTGTGGAAAGACCGCATCCGCGGGGGATTCAACAGCAGGAAGTTCGCTTCGATCGGCGCCTTCAGATGATGCATTCAGCGGAGGGAATGGATGGACTTCGATTGCGTAGACACCGTCAGAAAGCCAGCGCATGGCGGTCTCACGCACGGACTCAGGGGTAGCGGCGTCTTTATGAAAAAATTCGGTTTTATAGGCGTCCGGTGTGCCGCCGTACACCTCACTATAGGCGAGGATATCGGATTTTCCTCCAAACCCGCCTATTCGTTCAATACCCCGAATAAAGTCGGCTTTATCCTGAGTGATAACCCTGTCGAGCTCGGCTTGGGTGGGGCCCTCAGTAAGGAAGCGAGCCATTTCTTCATCCAGCGCAGCTTCTACGGCGCCAAGATCCGCGCCGGGCTGTGCCGTGCCGACAATGATAAACTGACTGCCAATCTCGCCACCGCTTACAAAAGCAGAAACAGAGGTAGCAGTCTGTTCGGTGTAAACCAAGCGCTCATAGAAGCGGGAGGTTTTTCCGCTGGCGAGAACGGAAGAAGCAAGATCCAGCAAGTGATAGTCTTCAGAATAGATTTCCGGAACGTTCCAGACTTTGTAGATGCGAGCTTGCGGAACGCGATCCTGCATAATCTCACGCTGTTGGCCGGAGCGTTTAGCCACCCACGTGTCAAAATGCATTACCGGCGGCCCCGGAGGGATGTCTCCGAAGTATTGTTCGGCCAGATTTTTTGCCTCCTGCGTGTCGATCGCTCCTGCGATAGATACCACTGCATTGTTGGGGCCGTAGAAAGCATTGAACCAGTCGTAAACATCTTCAAGGGAAGCAGCATTGAGGTCCTCCATTGAGCCAATGACGGTATGGGCATAGGGGTGGCCCTTTGGATAGGTAGCGTTGGTGATTCTGTTGAAAACTTGCCCGTAGGGTTGATTTTCTCCCTGACGTTTTTCATTCTGGACTACGCCCCGCTGTTTATCCAGCTTATCCTGGTCGATGGCCCCCAGAAGGTGTCCCATGCGGTCGGACTCCATCCACAAAGCCAGATCGAGTGCATTTCTTGGAACGTTCTGAAAGTAATTGGTGCGGTCCTGGTTGGTGGTACCGTTCATATCGGTAGCACCGGCCCTTTCGAGTGGTTCAAAGTACTCGTAGTTATAGTTTTCGGTACCATTGAACATGAGATGCTCAAAGAGGTGAGCAAATCCGCTCCGGCCTTCGGGCTCGTTTTTTGAGCCGACGTGATACCAGACGTTGACCGCTACGATCGGTGCCTTGTGATCCTCATGTACGATAAGTGTCAGACCATTATCCAGGGTGAACTTCTCGTAGGGGATCTCTGGAAGAGAAATAGGAAGAGAAGTCTCTTCCTGAGCTTTTACCGCAGGGATCAGCAGGACGAGACCCAGAAAAGCAAGGAGCAAGCGTTGCATGAACGAGGAAATAAATGTCACAATACAAACGGGGTATACAGAAATTGGGCATAGTTGTTACGCAGTTAGCATGTTGCCAATAGCTGAAACGCATTGCCCCCGGCCTTATTCTTCGGAGCTTTCTCTCGCTTCGATAAACAGGGCGAGAATTTCATTGGCAAGTTGTCCCGGGATGCTGGCTGCAGTCAGGTTCGCATGGGTTGCGACTACCACACGTGCTTCCGGCTGCATGATGAGCATTGTGGATCCGCCAACAGAGCTACCGCCGTGCCAGTAGTAAGGACGCCCCGCACGCATTTCCGTAAACCATCCAAACCCGTATCGGGTAGCTTCGCCGTTTGGAAGCGTGAGGCTGGTAAATAGGGTTTCTAGCGCAGCTTCGGACAGATATCCTTCCGTTAGGTGAGCATCCCCAAAATGCACCAGATCGATCACGCTGGAAAGAAGCCCACCACCGGCCCACTTGAGGCTGTTATCAACATAGGGGCCATTGATGAATGACCCTCCGGGGCTGCGCTCGTAAAAGCGCACTCGCTGGGTAATGAGACTGTCAGGGTAGTCAGCAGCTGTGTGTTCCAATCCTAATGGATCAAGAACCTCTTCTTCCAGCACTTGCAAAAAGGAGGCATTGGCGGCGCCTTCAATCACCGCGCTGACCAGATTCCACCCATAACTGGAATACAGGAACGCCGATCCCGGAGAATGCATCAATGTATCAGCAAGGAAGACCTGCAAGCCTTCTTCAACAGTTGCATACGGTTGGGTACTTAGGTACTCCTCACCTCTATAGTGTCGGATCCCTCCCAGATGCCCTGCAATCTGTCTTGTTGTTACCTCCCATCGTTTTTCGGGGAAATAGGAAACGTACTCCTGAACAGGTGCATTGATGTTGAGCTTTCCCTGATCCAACAGCCTCATGGCCGCAGCAGCGGCCATTGGCTTGGAGACACTTCCGATACGAAGCTTACTATAGGGTGTCATAGGTACTTGTTGCTCCAAATCAGCATATCCATAGCCATCAGACCAAACCACTTCTCCATCCACCATGACGGCGATAGCGAACCCCGGCACAGGATTCTCTGTCATCTGGGTTCGGATGAGTGCTTCTGAGGACCCTATGACATCGTCATAATCCTGAGCGAATGCGGTGATACAGGAGAGCGTAAGGAATGGCAGCAGAAACCAGAGCAAGGATTTTTTCATCGCTGGCGGAAGTATGTATATGGTGAAAATTCGCATCAAATGAAAGCCCGTATTTCAAAGGATAGCGTAAGAGAATTTATTTTACCGCATTCCTGCTGGAACGTCGTAACTCTTTGGGTAAACAGTAAAATAAAATGAGAAAAACCTCATTCGGGGCACCACTGCTACTGGCATTACTGATCATCGGATGTGGTAGTGATGTGCCGCAGCCGGGTTCGGTAGAGTACAGAGATTTTATTTCTGCCTTTTATTCGGGTGTGGCAGCCATGGAAGTTGGAGAAGATCTTCGCGCCGCAGCCAAACTTGAATATGTTACGGAGCTTGCTCCTCTTGAGCCTGCCGGATGGGCAAATCGGGCGCTGATGTCGATGCGTCGTGGTGAGATGGAAACAGCTAAAGCCCACCTGGCGGAGGCTTTGGCCGTTGATCCGGAGGGAACTTATGTCCCATACCTATCAGGTCTTATGGCACTGCGCGAAGGCCGCACAGAAGAGGGACAGCAATATTTAAGGGATGCGGTGGCAGCCGATAGTACCAACCTTCGCGCCTCGTATGCACTGTGGGAATCCCTGGGAGAAGACGATGTGGAATCTGCTGCTCTGCTCGCGGCAATGCGACGCAGTGCTCCGGATAATCTTGTGTTACTTCTGGCAGATGTGCGACAGGGTGTGGCAAAGGGAGAACGCGGCAGTGCACAGTCCCTGATGAATCGCCTCTCTGCAGAAACAGCCCAGATGTTGGGAGACGCACTCCAATCCTCATCGGAAGGGGACGTTCAGAGCGCTACGATGCAGCTGAGCTTTCTGCGCAATGTGCTTTTGCAGGATCCGGTTTTTCGTCAGGACCTGCTTTCCGTGAGGGCCCCGGTGGAGGTGATCGCGTATCCGATGGTAGAATTTCGTCGCATTGAGGCACCAGCCCCAACTCCGGCAGCAAAGGACGACTCCCTAAGGTTTGAAACCTTTCCGCTCATGCAGGAAGCAATATCTGAGCAGTTGGTGGTGGCTCCTGTAGCACTGGGTAATGGCATGTTGCCGGCTGTGTTTTTTACCGACGGCGATTCGCTGTTGACTGTTCGGGGCGAAGCATGGCCTTTTCCGGGCGTACCCAGTCGCCATGCTATTCTTGGTGTTGATTACAACTTTGATTTTCGTACCGATTTAGGTCTTGTCGGAAGCGAGGGGCTGCGAATTCTCGCCCAGGATTCCACGGAAGCCTTTGCGGATGTGACATCGACGCTGGGGTTGGACACCCGCGTTCTGGAGAATGCCTATACAGGTATTTGGGCAGCTGACCTGGACCTGGAAGGGGATATGGATTTGATTCTGGCAGCGGAGCGAGTACGATTGCTGCGCAACAATGGTGACGGTACCTTCATAGAGGTAGACTATTTCGGTGACCGTCCGGCGCCGGTTAATTTTCTCTGGGCAGATATAGACAGTGACGGAGATTCCGATGCTGTTTGGCCGGATGAAGAAGGGGACTTGCACATCATGTTCAACGAGCGTCAGGCACGCTTTGCGGAATCAGATACTCCAGATGAAATAGGGCGTGTCGTTGACCTGGTGGCAACGGACAGTAATAGTGACGGAGTGATCGATCTGTTACTATTAACTGACGGGGGTGAAGTCCGTAGGCTCCAATACCAGCTGGGCTGGTCTCTGGAAGGGTTGGGCAATGCTCCCGAAGGAGCAGACCGCATTCTGGCAGGAGATCTGGACAATAACGGAGGCGTGGACATCATCTTTTCCGGTTCTGGGGGAAGTACCGTTTGGTTGCAAGATGAAGACTATTCTTTTCATATCCATGACCAAACCACTGAGGTGGAAGCGCAGGCCGTGGTAGCACTCTGGCGAGCGGGCACGCTGGATCTGGCAGGGCTTGACGAAAGTGGGCAGCCGGTGCGTGCAGAAGTGATCTCCCCACAAGATTATCACTGGAAAGAAATTCGCCCCCGTGCGGCCGCTGCCGTTGGTGATCAGCGGATCAATGCCTTCGGGATAGGTGGTGAGGTAGAGATACGGGCCGGGGCACTGTACCAGAAGCAGCCTATTACCCAGCCTATCATTCATTTTGGGCTGGGTAATGATCTGTTGGCTGATGTGGTTCGAATTACCTGGCCCAATGGCACTGTGCAGGCGGAATTTGATGTCCAGTCCGGATCGGTTATTTCTGCCCAGCAGCGACTGTCGGGTTCGTGCCCATGGCTGTTTGCCTATGACGGTACTGAGATGCAGTTTGTTACGGACTTTATCTGGCGCTCTCCCCTTGGGCTAGCGATCAATGCGCAGGAGACCGCTGGGGTGATGACTACGGAGGACTGGGTCAAAATACGGGGAGATCAGCTTCAACCCAAAAACGGCAATTATGACGTTCGAATTACCGGTGAGCTATGGGAGTCGCACTTTTTTGACCACATCTATCTGATGGTGGTAGACCATCCCGTGGATACAGAAATATTTCTTGATGAGCGGTTTGCATTTCCTCCCCCAGAATTTTCCGTTCAGGTCACGCAGCCCTTGCAGTCTCTGGTAAGCGTGATAACAGATACCGGAGAAGATGCCTCTGAAAGGGTTAGTGAGATGGATGCGCAGTATCTGGACTTCTTTGGTCGAGGAAATTACCAGGGCATTACCAGAGACCATTACATAGAATTGGATTTTGGTCCGGACTTACCGGAATCTTCCTGGCTGGTCGCTAACGGGTGGCTACGTCCTACGGACAGCTCGATAAATGTCGCCATCAGCCATGGCACTCAGCCACCACCCAGCCCCTTGCGTATAGACGTGCTCCGCGAGAATGGAAATTGGGAAACAGTATATCCCAACCTCGGCTTTCCGTCCGGCAAGACAAAAACGATATTGATAGATCTGGAGGGCATCTTCGCAAGCAATGATCCACGCCGCATTCGACTCCATACTAACCTCGAAATATTCTGGGATGCGCTCCATTGGGCGGCAAAAGCGTCATCGGAAGAAGCCCAGATCACCCCGGTTGCTCCAGGGTCGGCTCACTTGCGCTACCGAGGATTTTCCAGGGCCGAGGAGGCTGACAGATCATCTCCGGAGCTCCCGGAATACGGAGTCCTGGAGGGAACCGCCCCTATCTGGCGTGACCTGATTGGCTATTACACCCGGTTTGGAGACGTGGGAGAGCTGCTCTCCCAGGTTGATGACCGCTACGTGATTATGAACGCTGGTGATGAACTGGTGCTGCTGTTTCCGGAGGCTGGGCCTGTCAAGGAGGGCTGGACCAGAGACTATGTACTGGTGGGCGACGGCTGGGTGAAGGATGGTAACCTGAACACCACGGCGGGAAAATATCTACGCCCTCTGCCCTCACATGATGAGCCGAATTACTGGCACATTCCCGGTGAGCTACGCAACGACCCCGTTTACCAACGCCATTTCGAGGACTGGGTCAACTATCATACACGCTATGTTGCCCCAGACAGGTTTGGACAGGTTGCAAGGCTCCGTTAGGCTATGACTGGAGCTTGAACTTTACCGGAATTGACATGCGCACGCGAACGGCTTTGCCCCGCTGACGGCCCGGCCTGAACTGCTGCTGCATTACCGCAGCAACGGCTTCTTTGTCCAGAACATCGTGAGCAGAGCGAACAACCACCGGGTCGGTGGGAGTGCCATCGGTATCTACGACTATTTGAACGACAACCATCCCTTCTATGCCGGCCCGTTGTGCGATCAGCGGGTAATTCAGTGAAGCGGTGAGTGCGGCATGACCGCCGACGATTGAAGGCATCTCTTCAACCACGGTGAATAACTCCTCCTCAAATTCTGTGACGGGGTCTGGAGTAGGTGGGGGCGGAAGGGGCAGAGGCTCAGAAAAGTCCAGCGGATCGCCCAGGGGGAGCTCATCGTCCTCCAGAATTGTGTCATCGGGGACTTCGATAGGAATGGGTGGCGGCGGCGGTGGGGGTGGCTTGATCTCCTGTCGTGTCTGGAGAATCTCCTGCATTGTCACCACCTCCTGCTCAGCAGCAAAGATGGGCTCCGCTTCCTGGGGGCGCAAATCGAGGTTAAATGCACCGATAATGATCATCAGGGCAAAGGCAAACCCAGCCTGCAAGGTAAAAAGGTGGCCGTGACGCTTCATCCTGAAACGGTGGGCACGCTCTCTGAAACGTCGCTCCAGCGTCTCCCTGGTCAGATGCGGGACATTCGCTTTGGGCTTGGGATGATACTGGTAAGCTCCTGCGTGACTCTGAAGAAAACGTCCTATTAGAAATGATCTAAACATGACTTGATAGTTTAAAGTGACTAATTGGTCAGTGAATTTGTATGCGACTATACGTAGTCTTTTCACTCAGGATACAAGAAATGTGCCAGTACAAATTTCTTAACATTCCTTTGTGTAGAGTCGGGGCACACCTTCTGCCTCTGTTTCTACTGCTCCTGACGATCTTATGGCCGTCAGTTGTATGGGCGCAAGAGCATGCTATGTCCATAGCACGCGTTAAATACGGTGGTGGGGGCGACTGGTACAGCGATGAGCAATCTCTTCCCGAGCTCCTCTCTTTTGTTCGGGACAATACGCTCCTGAATGTTTCGCCCCGTCCCGAAGTTGTGGAGTTGTCCAACGACAGACTCTTTTCCTTTCCGTACCTGTACCTTACCGGGCACGGTAATGTTGTTTTTACAACGGAGGAGGCGCAGCGACTGAGGCGATATCTGGAGCAGGGCGGATTCTTGCATATCGATGACAACTATGGACTTGATCCTGCAATACGTCGCGAGATGTCAAAGGTGTTTCCGGAACAGAATTTTGTTGAGTTGCCCTTTGATCATGCGATCTATGCAGCGCATTATTCGTTCACCGGAGGGCTTCCCAAGATTCATGAACATGATGGCAAACCCAGTCAGGGGTTCGCAATTTTTGACGAATCAGGGCGTGTATGTGTCTTCTATACCTACGAGACGGACCTGGGGGATGGCTGGGAGCCGGAATCCGTACACAATAATCCCCCTGAAGTACGCGAGCAGGCGCTTCAGATGGGGACCAATATTCTCATTTACGCAATGACTGGTACTCGATAAACTCACGATTTGGTAATGAAAAGTTTACAGCATGCTGATCCTGCCATCGCTGCTGCGATAGAGCAGGAAGTTGCACGTCAGAACGAGGGACTTGAGCTGATTGCTTCAGAAAACTTCGTCTCCATGGCGGTGATGGAGGCGATGGGGACGCCCCTCACGAATAAATACGCCGAAGGTCTCCCCGGTCGTCGCTACTACGGGGGATGTGCTCATGTGGATACCGCCGAAAATCTAGCAAGGGATCGAGCACGGAAGCTGTTCAATTGCGCGTGGGTAAATGTGCAGCCTCATTCCGGCGCCAGTGCCAATGCTGCGGTTTACCTTACGCTCCTCAAACCCGGCGATACCTTTTTGGGACTGGATTTGGCTCACGGGGGACACCTGACACATGGAAGTGCGGTGAATTTCTCCGGGATACTCTACAAGGCCGAGTACTACGGTGTTGAGCGCGATGGCCCCCTGCAAGGCCGAATAGATATGAACCGTGTCCGAGACAAGGCGCTGGAGATTCGTCCCAAAATGATCTCTATCGGCGCCAGTGCATACTCCCGCGATTTTGACTACGCGGCCTTTCGAGAAATCGCTGATGAAGTCGGAGCTTTTTTGTGGATGGACATGGCACACCCTGCAGGATTGATTGCCGCTGGGGTGCTCAATGATCCCTTACCTCACGCCCATGTAGTCACCACTACGACACACAAGACACTACGTGGTCCCCGAGGGGGAATGATCCTTATGGGCAAGGACTTTCCAAACACCCTGGGGAAGGTCGCACCGAAGAGCGGAAGAGTGCGGCGCATGAGTGAGCTTTTTGATTCGGCAGTATTTCCGGGAACGCAGGGTGGTCCCCTGATGCATGTGATTGCTGCCAAGGCGGTCTCTTTTGGTGAGGCCTTGAAGCCAGAATTCAAGGAGTATGCGCTACAGGTTCAGAAAAATGCTGCTGCAATGGCAGAGGCATTTCTGGAAAGAGGCTACAAGGTTATTAGCGGAGGCACAGACAATCACCTGGTGCTGGTTGATCTGCGAAACAAGGGACTTACAGGCAAGGTCGCCGAACGAGCACTTCAGAAGGCCGAGATTACCGTTAACAAGAATATGGTCCCATTCGATACAAAGAGCCCCTTTGTGACAAGCGGAATCCGTTTGGGTACCTCGGCGGTGACCACTCGGGGATTTTCCGAGGACACGATGAGGCAGGTGGTTTCTCTTATAGATGCGGTGCTCCAGCGTCCGACTGATTCTGAGATCCATGCCGCGGTGCGGAGCAAAGTCCGGACCATTACCGAGGCTTATCCCCTCTACGACTATAGCACCCTTTGAACCGCTAAAAGAATCTTCTGTAGAACGGGGGTCACGCTGGAAAAGAAGGCGGTGTTAGAAACAATAGATCGTCCATTTCCGAAGGAATTGGCGCAGCGGCTTTTTGATCTGTCGTTGGTACGCAAGGATGAGGAATTCCTTACCGGTCCCGATGGCATTCCGGTTGCTTGGCTGTTGGATGCCCGTGTTCCGATGCTTATGGGGGAAGCAGCAAGAGATGTGGGGATCACCCTTGCCGATCGGTTGCGAGCTCGTGGCACGACGCAGATTGCCGGATATGGGCTGGGGGCATTTCCTGTTGTTTGCTCGGTGCTTAATGCACCGGGGTCTCCGCCACTACGGGGAGGATTTATTCGTGAAGAGCGAAAAAAGTATGGTCGGCATCGTCTGGTAGAGGGACCTCTCCAGAGGCATGAGCCGATTGTGGTTGTCGACGATATTCTCAATAGTGGCAGCAGCGCGGTTTATGCGGTTGAAGCGTTACAAACAGAGGGATACCAGGTAAAGGGGGTCGCGGCAGTCTTCGAGTATACATGGAGTCAGGGGAGAAAGCGTCTTGAGGAACAGGGACTATGGGTTGAATCCCTCGTTGACCTCTGTATCGGTAGTGAGAACAGTAAAAGCAGATCAGATTCGGTTTAGTTCATGGCACGCAGCTTTTTAAGCTTGATTCGGCGCAAGCGGTCACGACAGCATAATAAAGCTGCTGGAAAAGGCGATGCTGAGGCTCCCGAGAAAGGGAGCGCCACGGCTGCGGAGGAACCCAAAGAGAGGAAGCTCGGTGGTGAAATGAGCTTTCTGGAGCATCTCGAAGACCTGCGGTGGACCTTTATCAAAGGTGGAGCAGGTGTCCTTGTGATGATCGTGTTTGCGGCAATTTTCAGCAACTGGATTGTGGAAGAGCTGCTGATGGGCCCAGCCAGAGAGGACTTTTTTATGTATCGCCTCCTGAATTTTGAGGCCCAAACACTTGTCCTGCAAAGCCGAAACCCAACAGGTCAGTTCTTTGCCCACATGGGGATCATCCTGGCTGTTGGCTTTTTGGCCGGTTCTCCTATTCTGATCTATTATCTGTGGAAATTTGTCGAGCCCGGACTGTATCCCAAGGAGAAAAAGGGCATGCGCTATTCGGCTTTGTCAGCGTCACTGTTCTTTCTGGTCGGCGCATCCTTTGGGTACTGCATTACTACCCCGTTGGCACTTCAGTTTTTTAATAACTATCAAATATCACCGATCATTGTCAACGAGTTTGATATCACCCGCTACTTCAGCATGCTGATGTGGTGGGTCTTTGGTGCTGGCCTGCTTTTTGAGCTCCCTGTTGCAATTTATTTTCTTGCGAGACTCGGTATTGCAACACCGGAGCGCTTACGTGCCAGTCGCAAGTATGCCATTCCTGGGCTGATGATTATTTCAGCTATGATGACGCCCCAGGACCCCTTTACCATGCTTTTGATGTGGTTGCCTCTGATGGGTCTATTCGAAGGTTCGATCATCGTGGCCAAGGTATCTATTGAGCGCCGCGATAAGGCAATGGAGAAAGCCTTGTCCTGAGGGAAGCAGGCCTAGGAGGAGAGAGGAATTGTGCTATCGGGCAATCTGGTCGATTACCCACATGAGTGTGCGAACACCGAGGCCAGCGGTAATCACCACGATTGCGACACCCAAAGCCTTGTACCACTTCGGGAGAGTGACAGCCCGTTGGCGAGAAGTGAGGTAAAGAACAAACCCTGCCATTAGAGGGAGCAGAAGCCCGTTTGCAGCCTGGGCAGCGATAATGATTTCGAGGGGATTGCGCCCTACCAGTGCAAATGCCAGACCGGTAACAAGGACGGAAATCCACACGGCCCTGAATCTCCAGTCACTAGCGTCATCGGGCCAGTTAAAAATCTCTCGCACCCCAAATGCTGCAGCCAGCGGGGCCGTTACCGCAGAAGTGATTCCTGCTGCAAAAAGTCCCAGTCCAAAAAGAAGTCTTGCGGCACCACCGGCTGCTGGTTCGATGATAGGCGCTATATCAGCGACACCTCCAATGCCTCCTTCCGGTACCGTAAGTGTCGCCCCAGCCAAAAGGATAGCGATAGAGATCAGCCCCCCAAGAGGCAAAAAAATCGCCATACCGATCATTTCGCGTCGCCAGGCCTTCTGTGATACAGTGTTATTCCAGTACTTTTTGACGGCGCTGGCATGCAAGAACAGGTTGTAGGTCACGACTGTGGTCCCAACAAGGGCCAAGCCTTTGAGGAGGCTGCCGTCTGGCAGGCGGGGAAGGAATAGTCCATCGAGTGCTGCTCCCCAGTCAACTGGTGCCAAAAAGACAGTGACCAGAAATACCACGCTCATCAAGGCAACCAGCGCTCCCAGAATTTTCGTCAGGATGCTAAGGTTTAGAGCAAGGATAAAAGCGGCAACTGCCCCTAGAACAAGAAGGATGGCTATGCGATTTGTCTGGCCATCGAGTAGAGACTCAATTCCAGCGGAAGCACCCAGAAGGTTTCCTGTTTGAAAGGCGGCCGTACCCATCCAAAGCCCCGCGACTACCAGAACGGCTACCAGTAGTCGTGTTAGAGGTGTCTTGGCCGCCTCACGCATTGCTTCACCAACACCCCTGCGGGCGAGGATGCCGGCACCAGCAGAAAAAGACTGCAAAACGAATGTCGCAGCAACAGCAAAAACCAGTATCCAGCCAAGCGTGTATCCAAACTCAATCCCTGCGGTAGCACAAGTCAGAACAGTCCCTGGACCAACAAAGGCTGCAACGACCACCGAGGAAGTACCGAGTTTCATAGAATTGAGAGAGTATCCACTGGGCGTGAGGGATTACCGCAGGATAGGTAGAAATTACAAGGACATCCTTGGTTAAATCAAGTGATCTCCCAGGTGTCACCGAGTCCAAGAAGTGCATCCAGGTCACCCTCTCCGCGCAGCTTCACGACATGGTCCAACTGTTTGTGTAGGCTATCTTCGTATGAAACACGAGGACTACAGTAGAAAACCCCGAAGGGGCGAGGCAAGTCCGTGTCTCCAAAAAGTCTGGAGATAATGCTGGCCAAATCCAGACTTGTTTCGTCATGAACAATGGCATCATTGACAGACCAATCACCGCTGGTGAGGTCGATTGATTTCAGCTTGAATCCTTCCAGACGCAGCCCTCGGGTACCGTTGGCGTACACCAATGGCTTCCCGTGCTCGATGTATACCGTGCGATCGGGCTTGGTGCCTCTGTCCGTAAATTCGAAGAAGGCCCCATCGTTGTAGATGTTGCAGTTTTGATAAATCTCTACCAAAGATGCCCCGTTATGCTTATGGGCCCGCTTAAGGATGGTGGTGAGATGCTTCGGGTCACGATCCGCAGATCGTGCTACGAAACTGGCAGAAGCGCCCAAGGCCAGCGATACGGGGTTGAAGGGGGGGGCCATCGACCCGTAAGGGGAGCTTTTGGTGATTTTCCCGAACTCGGATGTTGGACTGAATTGTCCCTTGGTTAGCCCATAGATCTGATTGTTGAACAGCAGTATTTGGCAGTTAACGTTTCGTCGCAGGATATGGATGAAATGGTTTCCCCCAATAGACAGGGCATCTCCATCTCCGGTTACGACCCACACATCCAAATCGGGCCTGGATGCTTTCAAGCCCGTCACAAGCGTAGGGGCTCGTCCATGGATTGAGTGCATCCCGTAGGTGTTCATGTAGTAGGGGAAGCGGCTGGAGCACCCAATGCCGCTGATGAACACCACTTTCTCCCGTTTGACGCCCAGCTTGGGCATCAGTCTCTGAACAGTTGCCAGGATAGCGTAGTCGCCACATCCGGGACACCAGCGAACATCCTGATCGCTGGTAAAATCCTTGCGCGTAAGCCCGTTTTTGGGTTTGGGCTTCCGTATCCCCATGGGTGGCCTGCCCTTTGGAGGACGTTTGGGCCTTGGTTTGGCGAATCCGGGGGGAAGCGTCGGTTTTTTTGGTCCGGACATGATCGATTACGTTAGATCGAGAATGGCTCTTTCAACTTCGCCCGCCTTGAATGGGCGACCTTCAACCTTGTTAAGCCCCACAAATGGGAGAAGGAATTTATTTCGCAGCAGCATCGAGAGCTGCCCCGTATTCATCTCGGGGATCAGATACTGTTCAAAGCTGGTCAGAATTCTTCCAAGGTCCGGGGGCAGTGGATTAAGGAACTTGAGTTGTACGGCCCCCACTTTATAGCCTCGGCTTCGGACCCTATCGACCGCAACGCGGATGGAGCCTTCAGTGGAGCCCCAGCCTACAACGAGGATGTCTCCTTCCTGGTCGCCGTAAATTTCCAAAGGCGGAATATCCTGGGCCACACGTGCAACCTTCTCTGCACGCAAGTCCGTCATCAGCTGATGATTTTCAGGGTCGTATGAAACGTTTCCTGTTTCGTTTTGCTTTTCCAGTCCTCCCAGGCGATGTTCGAGGCCTTTCGTTCCGGGTCGTGCCCACGAGCGTGCTAGCGTGTTATTGTCCCGCGCATAAGGCAGAAATGCAGGCTGGCCATCAACCACGCGGTTAGGTTTGGATGCAAACTTCACCTTGAAGGGGGACAGCTCACTGGAGTGAGGAATACGCCATGGTTCAGCACCATTGGCCATGTATCCATCTGCAAGAAGGATCACCGGGCACATGTACTTGACGGCAAGGCGGCACGCTTCATAAGCCATAAAGAAGCAGTCCCCTGGAGTGGAAGGAGCAAGTACAGGAAGAGGAGACTCTCCATTGCGGCCAAACAGGGCCTGCAACAGGTCACTTTGCTCCGTCTTGGTTGGAAGGCCCGTGGAAGGTCCGCCGCGCTGAACATTGACAATGACCATGGGGAGCTCCATCATCACAGCCAGTCCGACGGCTTCTGCTTTCAGGGCCATTCCGGGACCACTGGTGGCGCAGACGCCCAGGCTGCCTCCAAAACTTGCGCCGATCGTAGCCCCTACAGCGGCAATCTCATCTTCAGCCTGGAAAGAGAGGATGCCAAAATTTTTATGCCGGCTGAGCTCATGCAGGAGATCCGAGGCCGGGGTGATAGGGTAGCTGCTATATAATAGGTGCAACTTGCTTTTTGAAGCTGCCGCTACCAAGCCCATTGCCAGCGCCTGGGCACCACGAATCAGACGATACCGACCCGGAGGTTGGGATGCCGGGGCAACATCATAATTGACGATAAAATCCTCGGTGGTTTCGCCAAAATGAAATCCATTCTTGAGGACATGAACGTTGGCATCACGAATCTTGGGCTTCTTGGCAAATTTTCGTTCCAGCCATTCAATGGCCGGCTCGACTGGACGCGAGTACAGCCACAGTGCCAGGCCCAGGGCAAACATATTCTTGCTCCGATCCATGGACTTTTTGTCCATCCCAAAGTCCTTGAGTGCCTCATCGGTCATGTGGGAAATTTCTACCGGAAAAACCCGATAGCCCTCCAGAGACTTGGGGTCTTCAAGGGGATTGGATTTGCCGTAGCCTGCAAGCTTCAGATTGTGAGGCTTGAAAGCATTTTTGTTGACCATGATTGCACCCCCAGGTTTCACGCGCGAAAGGTTGACCTTCAGCGCAGCAGGATTCATGGCAACAAGGAGGTCCACCTCGTCACCGGGGGTGCGAATGCTCGAAGAGCCAAAATGAAGCTGGAAACCACTAACACCATAGGTTGTCCCAGCAGGAGCACGAATCTCCGCAGGAAAGTCAGGGAGTGTAGCTAGGTCGTTATACGCCAAGGCTGTGGCTAGCGTGAATTGCGTACCGGTAAGCTGCATTCCATCTCCGGAATCGCCAGCGAACAGGATAGTGGCGTCGGAAAGTTTCTCGGTCTTCTTGAGAATAGTGGTCTCTTGCGACATGAGCTGATATAATGCAATCTTTAATTCAACATACTGTAGTTCGGTCGGTTGCACATAACTTTTTTCTTATGGCGCGACAGAATAGAGTTTGTAGAAATGCAATCGGGGTCCAGGCGTTATAGTGATTAACGAGGGGAAATGCCAGGATGCTGCCATCGAGAGAAGGGCTTTGCAATAACTGATCCGGCGCGAGGCTGAATAATCATATAAGCCGTTCTTCTTTCTAGGTGACGGTAGATAAGGTTTTCGAAAGTGGGGGGAGCTGCGTTTGTGCTGATGCGCGGGCGCGGACCATGTAGGCCTCACGCGTTCCGCGATGCTGGGCGGGGGACTCGGCTGCGGAGACCATCAGCGTATGATCCAGACTGTTTACGCGGTCACATGCAGCCCGAATGGCATCCATAGAGATTTTCAGTGCCACATCCACAGGCATGCGCTCCGGATTAATATCCAGACCATAGTAGCCATCATAGCCGTGCATCTTCAGGGTATACAGTCCCGCTTCCAGTTGTTCAGGAGAGATCAAACCAACATTCAGGTCCTGATCGTAGTTACCCAGGGGCTGGCTGTTCCAGTGTGTGTGAGCCAGTCGCCCTTCGGACAAGGGCCAACTCAAGGCATAGGGCACGTCTTCGAAACCCATCAGCAGATGGCCAATCTCCGGATTCATACACATCAAGGAGTGTCCCTCCTTCATCAGGCGAAGATTTTCTTCATGATTCAGCATGGACTCTACCTGTCGACCTAAAAGGACGCCTTCGGGTGTCAGGCTGTAGAGGATGTGACCGCGCGGCTCGTAGGGTTTGGGTTCGAAGGCGATACGTACCCCGGGGACAGCATCCATTGCTTCAGCCAGTCCGGAAGCAAAACGGTGACGCATGACGGCAAGATTAATGCCCAAAGGATTTTCGTATCCGTCAATTCCGGGCCATACCACAGAGAAGTCACAGTCCAGGGTTTTGGCAAGGGCTAGCGAGCGACGCGTGCGATCGATCGCCATCTGGCGGATCTTTGAATCAGGATTGGAGAGGGATCCAAACTCGAATTTTGCGTCATAGAAAAGCAATGGAATGACTGTGATCAGACGTATGCCGGTGTCTTGCGAAAAAGTTTGCCACAGGTCAACATTGTCTTCGTTGATTTCATTGGGGTAGTGGGCCTCCAGACCTTCCAGTCCATAATCCCGAAGACTTGCTGCGATGTCCAGGCGCTCCTCGATAGACAAATCAGGTTTGTACTTTCCATGAAAGCGAGAATCGGGCGGAGAGAAAAACCAGATTCCTGCAGAAAAGCGAGGCTGCAGCTCAAAAGCGTTGAGGTGCTTGATCAGGGCTTCTCCACAGAGCATTTGTGCCTGTGAACGAAGATCTCTAAGGGGCATGCGTCGTGATTGAAATCTTTTAAAAAAGCGTAGGCTGCACCAGTTCTGTCTGGGAGTTTATCGAGTCAGCAAGAGCGTTTGTTGGTAGGTAGTGTTATCTGCTCTAAGGCGGTAGAAGTAAAGCCCACTGGCAAGATTTTCGGCTTCAAAGGACACAGTGTGCAGCCCAGTTCCACGAAATTCATCAGCGAGAACACGTACTTCCCGTCCCAGAATATCGTACACCGCAACGTGGACAGGACCGGGCTTATCCAGCGAAAAGCTTATCTGGGTAGAGGTATTGAAAGGATTGGGATAGTTTGGATATAGCGTTATACCCTTCTGGGCATCGGTCAGGTCTTCGACAGCAGTAGGCGCCAGCTCAATGGGTCCCTTTCCGGAGAGGTCTTTTCCCTGAAGTCCGGGATAATCCCTTGCGAACGTGTACGTGCGAAAAAGGCTGTTTTGAAGGATGGGAAATGGATTCGGGTCGTTGGGGATGAATGTGGGGATGGGCGCGTCTCTTGGCAGGGGGCCAGAACGAATTACCGGGTTAACGTACTCCCAGACTATGTTCTCATTTTTGTCTATTTCAATTATTCTTCCATTCATGCCCTCAAGGATCATCGTATGTCCATTCGGGAGTCGCTGCATACCGGACGCGATCTGGGAATACAGATTGGAGGGGTCACTATAGCTCCAGATATCAAAGGGAGGTACATAGGCTCCGTCAGCGCCAATATCGAAGAAAACATTACCGTCGTAGTCTACATTGTGGGGTAGTGCCAGCTCCAGAATCGTAGAGAACTGAGGCGGAGGGAGAAAACGCCCATTGTCAAAAACAAGAACATGACCATCGCCCTCAAGACCTGCGGGGATCCAGTGGGCAGAATGGTTGAAGTGGAGGAAGCGATCGTCATCGTCGCCTACGCCATACATCTGGGGATTTCCAAAACGATAAATCAGGTCTCCTTTTTGTCCCCGTGCTTCCTCAGTAGAACTGTTTCGATTGATGACCCATACCTCACTGAAGTAGCCGGCACTGACCATAATGATGTTCAGGTCCTCGTTATAATCCAGGGCATTGAAATGCAGCCAGGAACCACCATGCCCGGTATTGACATCGATTTTCCAGGGATAGTCGCTGATTACCCCATAGTTCGATTTTGCGGGATCATGGTCCTGCACGAGGTGGTCAAAAGCGCTCCACTCCCACACTATTTCTGCTGAGTCGGGGTAAATGGGTTTGAATTCGATGATCTTCTCGGACCACAAGGTGGTGTCGGCGGTCAGTTCGGTGAGATCGTATCCCACCGCATCCAAAGAGTCTTTATGTATTTGCTCCCATACCGTTGTGAGGACATTGCCATCGGGCATGGGCACAATATCATGATGCATCGTGACAACCGAATCGACAAAGTCAAATTGCCAAACGACGGTTCCGTCCCATTCAATTTCTTCAAGACGACCCCCTTGACCGCCTTGTACTACCCAGGAGTCTGGTGCTCCTGAAGCACGTAAGAGATTACCGTTCTCGAGAAGGTGAACGTTTGCTCCCAGGTTGAAGTCGTGGGTCCACTTGTGAGCCATATCTCCGTATTCATTGACCAGGTAAGTGACCGGGTGAAACAGCGGAGACATCAGGGTGAACCCCCCGAAACTGTCGTCGTCGTTAGTAAAGATTCCCACAGTTCTGGTCTGTCCAAATGCAAGGCTGGAACTGAGAACAGAGAAAAGAATGACAGTTAGAGAGATACGAGGCATGGGAGAAGTTTTATCAATCGAGGCCTGAGAATTCAATTTACGGCAGGATACAGGGTAGAAGTTCTCCACGATGATAGGTAATGCCAGACTGCCCATCGGGGAGATGCATCGTGGCCTCGTACACCACTTGATCACTTGAGACATTGATTGCGACCAAACGACCGAAACTGGGTGGGCCGTTATCAACATTCCTGCTCTTAAACAGGATGGTGTTTTCGTTTCTGTGGAAGTCAGCTTCAGACACTATGCGGGAGTACGTTTCCAGGACCCGCTCTTTTCCGTATGACCATACCTGCTCACGGTCATTACGTCTTTATCCATGCGACACATCACGGCCCGACTGTAGGAGGGGCTATTTTCATAATTACGGTAATCACCGCTATCAAAGATAAGCAGGTCGCCGTTAGGAAGTAATTCGGGTGCTGTTGGACCATGTCCACTCGAACTTAGGAATGGTTTGTGCTCCCATTTAGTATCTCTGGATCGGTAATAGTAATTCCTGCAGCATCCAGGGGAGGGAGTAGCTTGGTACTCAGATCGACTTCATTCCTTGCTCTGTCCCAGTCCTGATGAGGGGTAGTTATCCAGATGACCTTGTTATCGCGGGTGAGCTTTACCGACCCCAAGACACTGCCATTGACCATGATAGCATCATAGGCCAGTCTGTTGCCGTGAACCAGTCTTTTGCACTGATGCGCCACGCACTCTCTCAAGTCCCACTCATGAACGATGTTGCCAGAAAATCGGCCGATTCCTAGATTTAGCTTTCTATTGTGGTTAGACCCCGCTTGATAACGGTAGCTGACAGGTTCCCATCGGGGACCAATTCGAGGACATGATGATGAAAGAAATGCCCGGGATCGGCCATTCATTCGTGATGTTACTGAGCATGTCAAAAGACATAATCCAATCGGTTTGTCCGTCACCAAATAGCAGGTCTCTACTGGCCTCCGTTCGGCCTATTAAAAAATCTTAAGGAGGATAACAAGGGGTGTGCTTCGAAATCTCCATCCAAATCAAAGATCAAGGGAGTATTCGGGGGGCACCTGTAGGGCCATAGTAGCTCAAAAGGTTGGTTCCCGGCTTAGAGCCCTGTCTTCTGACATCTACAGATATGGAGGGCATTCCATCAATCAGACTATCTGAAATTATTGTTCGGGTTGTTTCCCCGAGTGAATTTCCCGATTCTCATAAAAATGCAGGGAAGCCTCATTTCAGCGTCTGGATAGAAACCCAAGATGGGGATTACATGAGAGAGTTCAACTTATTTAAATCTGTGTCCCACATTGCCCGAAGCGCTACGGCGTCCTGGAATGAAGATCTCGATCTGCACTGAGCGGAAGGTTGTGAGCGTAATTTCGGCTGCCAGTGGCACATAACCAGTGGGATTGACAACCACCCTCTCCTCGGTGATGAGATCGTTGCCTATCAGTAATGGAAGAGTAGAATCCTTATCACATGCAGTGACTTCCAGTGTCAGCATTACTGGAAGTAAGAAAATATGATGTCAGAAGAAGCAACTGCCCTACGTAATCAGGGGTGATTTTTTGGAATGGGACAGTCTTCATTACTGGATCAACGGAGGAAGATGCTCTGGAATATGGATATTGGATGATCGGTAATAGAGGCAGCGCCTATGATGGAGAAGAATTCTGATCGCGCTTCGGAAAGGCTGAAAGTTCCTAGGGGATTTTCCCGAGGGGAATCATTTCCGGGGTTCAATTATTCGGAGCATATAATGGAAGACGTTCTACCCGATGAAAGGTAATTCCGGATTGCCCCTCAGGGAGTCTGACAGTGGCTTCGTATAACACTGTACGACTACTGACATCGATCTCTACCATGCGTCCCAAAGCGCCTATTCCGTCAAAAACAGTTCCTGGCATAAAGAAAATATTGTCTTCAGTAATGTGGTAGTCTACGTCGGAAACAATCGATGAATACGTCTCGCCACCGCGTTGTTTGCCGTACGACCAGATTTGCTGAACAGTCATGTTATCGTCATCAATTCGATATACCACGGCCCGACTGTAATTCGGACTGTTGCCGAAATTGCGGTTGTCACCGTTGTCAAAGAGCAGAAGGTCACCATTGGGTAAAATTTCCGGGGCATGCTGATACCAGGCCCATTCGAAGTCGGGATGATTTGTGCTCCCATCCAGGATATCGGGATCAGTGATAGGGTTGCCACCAGCATCCAGAGGTGTAAGCAGTTTGGTATTCAAATCGACACCATTACCGGCCGTTAGCCAGCCCCGATGGGGCGCCATAATCCAGATTACGTCGTTGGTACGGGTAAGCTTAACCGTCCCCTGAACACGGCCACTGACGATGATGGCATCTTTTTGAACATCGTAGGCCAAGCCGTTAGCATGAAACCAGTCACGCAAGTTGTTCGTCCACGTTTTCCGGGAGTCATCGAGAGACTGTCGCAGATCCCACTCCTGAACAATGTCTCCTGAAGCGCGGTCGATTTCGATAATATGGTCCTCTATCGTGGGGAGTCCCCGCTTGTTGACGGTAGCGAGCAAGTTTCCGTCCGGGACCATCTCCATGACATGATGGTGAAAACCATACCCGGGGATAGGCCATTGATTCGTGACGTTGCCGAGCATATCTATGGAGGCAATTCTGTCACTGCTCCCGTCCCCAAAAAAGAGGTCACCATTGGCCAGACGTTCGACTCCAGCATCGTAGAACAGTGAACCCAGAATGGGATGGCCTTCGAAGTCGGCAAACCAGCGAATATCTCCCTCAGAATCAG
>CBDAUE010000009.1:0-1790 GCA_965200595.1 Thermodesulfobacteriota bacterium
GCCTGACTTTAACTATAATTCGCTTTTTAAGAAAGCTTCACTGACTGACAGAGATAGGGCAATTTTCAAAGCTTTCAAAACTGACAACTTCGAAATGGTCTTGAATGTTCTTGCGATAAGCAAAGCTGTTTCTGGAGCTTTAGATCAAAATTATGAACTCCTAGAGAGTCATGAAAATAGAATTCGAAAAATATTACTAGATTCTGTGAATAGTGTGCATGCTAATTTTTCAGATTTCTCTATAGAAAGTCGCACAATAATTGCCGATGAGCTGGCTAAATATATGTCAATCTATTATACGAATTATGATCTTTTGATATACTGGTCTATAATGCAATACCAAAATAATTACCCAAATCATTTCTTTGACTATTTCTGGTCAAGGAAAAATAATAAATTTGACATTCAAGATACCGATATTTGGAATAAAGAGGATAGATCTGGGATATATTTTCTTCATGGAGGCTTACATTTATATAAGAACATAATTGGTAAAACGTTTAAGCAAAAAAATAATGGGAGAGATCTTTTGGGAATGTTCGGGAGCGAAGTTCCCCTTTTTATCTCTGAAGGTACATTTGAATATAAGCTTCAATCTATTCACCAGTCTGATTATTTATCATTTCTTTTTTCCTGTTTTGAGAAGGACTCTAATAATCCTCTGGTTATTTTAGGACATAGTCTTGGATGTAGTGATCAGCACATTGCCAATGCCATCAACGCTCATACGGATAGGCCTGTTGCAATATCAGTTCGTAAGTCTGAGGACATTCGCAAAAAGAAAGCCGCTATCTGTGCTGCCTTACCACAGGTGAAGCTATTCTTCTTCGATGCCGCCACACACCCGCTTTTGCATAAAAGCTTGTGTATCCAGGAGGCTCCCCCATGACCCCACCCCCCAAGAAAAAACTCATCGAGGTGGCCCTTCCTCTTGAGGCCATCAACAAGGCTTCCGTGCGGGAGAAATCTATCCGCCATGGCCACCCTTCCACCTTGCACCTGTGGTGGTCTCGCAAGCCGCTGGCAACCTGTCGGGCAGTGTTGTTTGCCCAGTTGGTGGATGATCCCTCCAGCCACCACCCGGACAAGTTCCCGAACGATGACGCGGTAGAGGCCGAGCGCAAGCGGCTTTTCGGGATTATTGAAGGCTTGGTAAAGTGGGAAAAGTCCACCAACGAAACCGTGCTGGAGCGGGCACGGGCCGAGATCCGTAAAAGCTGTGGGGGGAAGCTGCCGCCAGTGTACGATCCATTTTCAGGGGGCGGGTCCATCCCCTTGGAAGCACAGCGGCTGGGGTTGCCCGCCTATGGGTCGGACTTGAATCCGGTGGTGGTGATGATTGGCAAGGACATGATTGAAATCCCGCCCAAGTTTAAAGACAAACCACCAGTGCATCCGGGCGCCCCTGAGCAGACCCACTATTGCAATGCCGAAGGTTTAGCGGAAGATGTGAAGTACTACGGCCAGTGGATGCGGGAGAAGGCCCAGCAATGCATTGCCATCTCTATCCACAGGTGGATCTGCCGAAGGAGCATGGCGGCGGCAAGGCCACCGTGATCGCCTGGATCTGGGCGCGAACAGTGCCTAGTCCAGACCCGGCTTTTGCGGATGTGCAGGTGCCGATTGTCTCCACCTTCCTGCTCTGCTCCAAGAAAGGCAAGGAAGCCTGGATCGAGCCGATTGTGGATCGGCAAGCCAAGACAATCTCCTATCACATTCGATATGGGGGACAAGGGAGGAGATTGGCAATGCAAAACTGGGAACATCTGCTGGCAAACGACAGGCATTCC
>CBDAUE010000010.1:0-11297 GCA_965200595.1 Thermodesulfobacteriota bacterium
AGAAATTCTGGTTGGCCTCGACGCGGGTTCCGCCAGGCTTGGCTGATTTGTAGGCAGTTTGGCCGGATTTTCAGCCACCGACCATTCTGCGGCTGGTTTCAGACCCGCCTTTCTGGGTTTTGCACGCGGCCCCGTGCTTTGGCCTTTCGGATTCTCCTTGGGTCTGGCCCTTGGCTCCGCAGGACGGATGCATTCCTTATTCTCCCGCTTCTTCGCTGCCATGGCCGAATCCGACTTTTTGCCACCGTTCGTCATTGGTTTCGAAACCCATTCTTTCCTTTGCGTGCCTCGCGGCCGGGGACAGCGACAATCCCTACTAGGTCCCGACGATGGACTTTCATGCGTGCAGGGGTTCACGGACCCCGGGGAGCCGGTGCGTGTCTAACCAGAACAACACGCATCGTTTTGCCTTCGACCGGTTCGAGGGTCTCGGCACTCCCGATAAAACCATTTTCGGGGCTTATTAGCCTTGTACGCAGTCCCCCCTGCCGACGCTTCACCCGCCGTCTCGCGGCTGCCGTCAGCCGGTCCGAAGCTCCAAAGGCCGGCATCGTCGAGGAATTTTGCAAAGCCTCACGGTTCATCGCGATTTCATGCCGTACATAAAGCACGTAACACGCGACTTCTGTCGATTCGATCAAATGTTCAATGGGCAAATCAAGTAGAATTACCTCTGTTCGGCACACAAAATGGCCGAATTATTTGAACACTTGCCAACAGAAGCAAAGCGTAACACGAAGCATTTCAAATTGACGAGATTCACAGTAATTCCTAATTGTGTTGTGTCCCAACTTTTGTGTCTCCAGATCATCAATGAAACCAAGGCAATCTTTGCATTTGTTTGGATCCTCCCCGGATTGCGATTCACAGTTTGCTCGTGACCTCTGTCTCAGGCGGCCAGAACTTAAGGGCAAAGGCTTTTTGAAGGCACCAACTTCAAGCAGATTCTAAAATTTGGAGAACGTTGTGAAGCATTCAAAAATTCGCGAGGTTGACGCAACACCCTACGCCGCATCGCTCATCGAAGGGCATCGCGATTTCGGCTACAGCCTCGAAACTGCATTGGCTGATATCGTTGATAACTCAGTTACAGCTGGCGCAAGCGTTGTAAAGCTGAATGCGGACACATTGGCGGATAAACCTTGGATTGCATTAGCCGATGATGGAACCGGGATGACCGAACGGGAACTAGTTGAAGCCATGCGGCTGGGTTCAAAGAACCCGACTGATACAAGGGATGCAAAGGATCTCGGCCGCTTCGGTCTTGGCCTAAAAAGCGCTAGCTTCTCGCAATGCAGGAGATTGACAGTTTTAACTCGTCGAAGCGGTCAGACCTCATGCGCCCGTTGGGACCTCGACCGTGTAGCAAAGCGCAACGATTGGAGCCTTGAACTAATTGACAATTCAGAAATAGTGACTGGGTATGATCTTTTGTCTGATAACGGAACAGTGGTCATCTGGGAAAAACTTGACCGGTTGGGAGGTGGATACACGCAGGACCGTGTCAAACGTATACAGCATATAAATGCTGAATTGTCTCGTGCTGAACGCCACCTTAGACTGGTATTTCACAGATTCCTTGAAGGAGCTGAACCACACCTGAACCTGTTGATCAATGGAAGGGCTCTAAAGCCATTAGACCCCCTAGGCGCAAGCTATGCATCGGGACAATGGGACCCGCTTGAAGAAATCGTCTTGAGCCGAGGCACAATCAATATTCGGTGTCGAACTCTTCCTCATCACAAGATGATATCGAAGCAGGAATGGGAAGAGTTAGGTGGGCCGGAAGGACATCTGAAGTCACAGGGGCTATATGTATATCGCGAGAACCGCCTGATCATCTCAGGCGGATGGCTAGGTCTCGCACGACAAACCGAATTGACCAAGCTCTGCCGGATTGCTATCGACATTCCGAACACAATGGACTCGGAATGGAAGATCGACGTCAAGAAGGCCTCTGCACAGCTTCCACCGGTGGTTCGAGAACGCCTCAAGAAGGTGGTCGAAAGGTTTGTCGGAACCTCTAAACGCACCTATCGAAGGCGAGGGCATAAGCTTGTCGACCACACACGTTTTCCTATTTGGAGCCGTTTACAGAAGGACAGCCTGATTATCTTTCAACCGAACTTGGAACATCCGGTATTTCGAAAATACGCCAATCAATTGCCCGATGGGCTACGTGAAGGTTTTGAGCGCTGCCTGCGTATTGTAGGCGCAGGTTTGCCAATTGATGCATTGCACGCGGAACTGTTTGGGAATGCAGAATCCGTGACAGCTGCTGAAACATCTGCATCTGACCTCGAAGCGGTGATCCATTCACTTGCTGATACCTTGGTGGAAAACGGCGTGTCAAAAACTTATTTGTCCGAAACATTACAGAGCATCCCTTTTCTGAAAACAAAGTGGGATGCAGCAGCTCCGATACTAGAAGAATTTATTAGGAAACATGCTTTATGAACATAGCATTCAATGAGTTGAAGAACAAGGTCGAGATGCTTTTGTTTTGGGAACCCAAAAAAACTGGAGACGAATTACGGGGTTATATCCGCTCACTTGCCGAAAACCCTTTGCTTTCTTCTGGCATGAACGAATCGGAGATCGACCGGATGGCGCGCGAAATCGAGTCTAAACATGTTATCAAAGCTGGTTTGGGAGCTATCGTCGACAGCGAGGACTTTGTACCATGGTTAGACGACGCCAAACCGGATATCGATCCATTTTATTGGAATCGTTATCAAAGACTGCTCGTGCTCAAAGGATTGCCGAAAGATGTAGTGATTTCGATGGAAAAGGTTACCGACAAGATTCTCAGTCGGCTTGGCAACCCTGGCAAGCAGGAGCAATGGGATCGGCGCGGAATGGTTGTGGGGCACGTCCAAAGTGGTAAAACTGCTAATTATACAGGCCTAATCTGCAAAGCTGCGGATGCTGGATACAGGCTAATCATCGTAATTGCTGGAACACACAATAACCTACGCAACCAGACGCAATCGCGAATCGACGAGGGATTTATTGGTAGGGATACAGGAAAATCTCAGAAAACAAAAAGGGGTGGTGCAAAGCACCTTGTTGGTGTCGGTTTATTAAATCCGGGTAAAACACCTGTCAGTCTCACCAATACCTTTAAGGATTTCAATAAGGACACAGCTTGGACGAACACGAGTGAAATCGACTCATATAAGGTTCCTGTCGTCCTCGTGATCAAAAAAAATAGCCACACGCTTGCTAACCTGCTTGACTGGCTACGTGATAACAATGCCCGGGGTGATCATGAGATGATCGACCAACCTATGCTCTTGATCGATGACGAAGCAGACAATGCATCGATCAACACGAAGTATCGCACTGAACGTGTGACTAAGATCAACGGTCAGAGCGTGACTAAGATCAACGGTCAGATTCGGGACTTATTGAATATGTTCCATCGGAGCTGCTACGTCGGATACACGGCCACGCCATTCGCCAATATCTTTATTGATCCCGATCAAATCGATGAGATGTATAATGAAGACCTTTTCCCGAGAGACTTCATCATAGGACTTGATGCCCCTAGTAACTATTTTGGCCCGTCAAAGATATTCGTCGATGGTTTGCCGAATGTAGGCGTTCCGAATTGGTTACGGTATATCCACGACAACGAAGACTCTTTGCCAATCAAACACAAAATAGATTATGAGATAGAATCGCTGCCGCCTTCCCTGACGCAGGCTTTGGCCACCTTCCTGCTGGTTAGGACAATCCGGAACCTGCGCGGCCAAAAAGCAGAGCATTGTTCTATGTTGGTCAACGCAAGTCGATTTACTGCAGTTCAGGGTCGCTTGCGCAACCGCCTTCACGAGAAGCTCGAACGAATTAAGAATGCAGTACGGATAAATGCAAGTAGAGGCACTACGGCTTTGAACGATCCAGAAATCGCAGCAATCCATGCAATTTGGAAGGATGAGTATTCCAAAACAAAGCCAGACTGGGAGACAATCCAATCAAACCTGATGGACGCAATCGCGTCCGCAAAGGTCGTCGAGGTGAATAGCCGGGCGAATGATTTAGACTATCTTAATTCCGGAGAACGCGGTCAAACCGTTGTCGCCGTAGGTGGTTACTCCCTTTCGCGTGGTCTGACACTTGAGGGGCTGACGGTCACATGGTTCCTACGTAATACCATGATGTATGATACGCTTATGCAAATGGGACGCTGGTTCGGTTATCGGGATGGTTATATAGATTTATGTCGTATATGGATGCCGGCTGACGCCATCGAATGGTACGC
Organism: Thermodesulfobacteriota bacterium; assembly: GCA_965200595.1. GTDB lineage: Bacteria > Desulfobacterota_D > UBA1144 > Nemesobacterales > Nemesobacteraceae > Nemesobacter. The sequence continues at coordinate 4,268 of CBDAUE010000010.1, forward strand.
TTTCATCACAAACGCGGCTGAAGAACTACACGAAGAGCTCCGAGCGATGGAAAAAGCCAAAGCAACGCCTCAAATGTTCGGTCTCGAGGTAAGGAGCCATCCCGCTTCTCTACTCGTGACCGCCCGCAACAAAATGGGTTCAGGCCGGAGGGTCAAGGCACTTGTCGGACTCTCAAACAAGTTCGTCGAAACGTCGAAAGTTAGCATCAAACCGGATGATTTGTCAGAAAATCTCAAAATCGCGAGATTACTCGTTTCAAAACTGTACGATGGAGAATATCACGACAAGTCAACGTCTTGGGGCACATTGGTAAGTAGCGTCCCAGTCGATTTTATTGATGAGTTCCTGGCTGGCTGGCGGAATACTGAACAAAGCGTCATCACCGATCCGAAACTTGTACGCGCTTATATCCGAGCACGGAAGACCGACGAACTCCAAACTTGGGACGTGCTCATTTCAAGCCTCAAGACCGATAACAGAAAATTGGATTTAACGCTTGGAAAACCAGTCGTACCTTTTAGTCGCCATATAGATCTGAATGATTTGAAGCATGCATTTATGTCGTTCAGCGGCAGGAAAATGCGAGTGGGATCACGGGGTATTGAAAAAGCTGGCGTCGACTCGGCTAAGGCAAAGCTTGCGGAAGCACTCTTCCGTCGGGACAAGGGCGTTAGCGACGGTGAGCTCGTAAACTATCCCGACACGATATACCGGAGACAAAGAGATCGTCCACTATTTATCCTGTATTTGGTAAAGGCTACGGCCCCTCGTGGAAAGGAAAATTCGAAGGATACGAACTTGATTCCGACCAAACCAGTGGTGGCGTGGGGCATTAGTCTTCCGGTTTCAGCACGACAAGAAATACCGGTAGAATACGTGGTGAACACTGTCCGTTTGCAAGAACTGTTCGGGGACGAAGACGAAGACGAAGACTAGGAGGCAGTCCTTGAAACCGCGTGATCCTTGGAAAAGTCTCGAACCCGATGACGCCATACGGGTTGACTCTCAAGGTCGGTATGATTTTTTCTGGGTTGCTCTGGAAGCTGGAAGGCCGGGGCTCATGCTTAAGCTGCCATCCTTTCCACATCCCAAACCGCGTTTGCCGAAGCTAAAATACCTAGATACATCGATCCAAGCGGCACCTAGTGGATCAGTTTTCGTAATTGGCCTCAAGGAGCGAAGTCAAATCGAGCTTTTTGAAACTCTTTGCCTAAATGTTGTGGAGGCTGGAGAAGCGGGTGAGGATTGGAATCAAGCACTTTCCAAGGCAATACAACGCACTTTTCGATGGCATCATCTTCTGCGCAGCGGGAAGTCAGTTGGCTTGTCAGTCGAAGAGCAAAGAGGTCTCGTTGGTGAATTAGCCCTTTTGCGCAATCTTCTGTCTGCGTTCAGGTCAACGACCGCAATCGAGGCTTGGACGGGACCAACAGGGTCGACAAAGGACTTCGAGCTCATTGGAACATGCATAGAAGTTAAATCTCGTCGAGTTTCCGCTAAACCAGTGGTGACGATCTCTTCCGAAGATCAGTTGGCCGATGTAGCGGGGAGTCGCTTGTTCCTGCATGTAGTCAATGTAGCGTCTGCAGTCTTGCCGCAAGGACGGAACTTGCACGACCATGTGCGGTTGACAGCTGACCTCTTAGAGGAAGACTCAGGTGCAATCGAAGCGTGGGAAGAAGCACTGTATTCAACGGGATATGATCCGGAGAATGACTACGATGACAGACGCTGGCTTTTAGGCGAGGCAACAAACTACGAAGTAGTCGACGGTTTCCCTCGAATTTCATTACCCCTTCCACAAGGCGTAGAAAACGCTCGGTACTCGGTTTCTCTCGAAGCCTGCGAACCTTTCAAATTTGAAGACGATTTGATCGAGGTTGTCCGAAAGGGATTAAAGATATGAGTGATCTCGAGGAATTTCATCACCAGCTTCTCGCGGATATCCAAGTGGAAGCAGATGTGTTTGGCCTTATCACTGTGGAAGCATTTTTTGAGAAGATAGGCGAGCTGCTGACCGAAGCTGGTGAATTGGACAGTGCTAATCGTGCGTTTTATGAGGGAACGGTATCGGGCCATCCCACTCGTATCGACGGATACGGTGGCGATCCAAGAGACGGCGATGGAATCTTAAGCCTCATCCTTTGCGATTTTTCTATCGCCGATGACATTCGTTTGATCTACAAGGACAGGCTTCAGGTCTTGCTAAATTCATTGTACCGTTTTCTGAAGGCAAGCCGGAAGCGTGAATTTAGGGAGCAACTCGAGGAAACCAGTTCGGGATTTGGTGTTGCTGATCTAATAAGTACGACATGGAAGAGCGTCGAGAAAATCAAACTGATCATTGTTTCGAATTCTGAATCGAGAACTCGAGCTGACGCGATCAAGGTAACGGAACTTGAGGGTAAGCCAGTAACCCTCAGTGTTTGGGACCTCAAGCGCCTCCAACAGTATATGGAGCAAGGTCAGGCCCGTGCCAATCTGGAAATTAAATTCGAGCAAGACTTTGGGGGTAGCATCCCACTCCTTGAGGCATCTGGAAGCGATACATCTCTCGAAAGCTATCTCGCAGTTTTTCCTGGCCGACAATTGGCGGAGATTTATGATAAGTGGGGGACTCGCTTGCTTGAATCGAATGTCAGAAGTTTTCTTCAGGCTCGTGGTAAAGTGAACAGAGGTATTCGTAACACCATACGCGATGATCCACATATGTTTTTTCCCTACAACAATGGTCTTAGTGCCACAGCAGATTCCATTGAGGTGGAAAAGACCAACCAAGGTCTGCGTCTCGTTCGGGCAGAAAATCTGCAGATCGTGAACGGCGGGCAGACAATGGCCTCGATACACGCAGCACGAAAGGCCTTTTTGGAACAGTTGGAACAGGTTCACGTTCAGATGAAACTAACGATCGTCCCATCTGATCAATCGGAATTAGTGGTGCCTCGTATATCAGAATACGCCAACACCCAGAACAGGGTTAATGCGGCCGACTTCTTCTCGAACCATCCATTTCATATCCGAATCGAGGAATTGTCACGAAGGGTATTAGTGCGTGAACAAGACGGATATCGAGACACCAAGTGGTTCTATGAGCGTGCACGTGGTCAGTATGCTGACGAACGAGGACGTAGAACTGTTGCGGAGCGCAGAAAGTTCGATGCCGAGTTTCCACGTTCCCAGTTCCTCACAAAAACCGATCTCTCTAAATTTGAAAACACGTGGCGTTGCCTGCCTCATTTCGTGAGCTTTGGTGCTCAAAAGAATTTCGTGAAGTTTGCCCAATACATCAGCGAACGATGGAAATCGAATAGCATAGACTTCAATGAGCTATGGTTCAAACGAATGATCGCAAAGGCTATCGTGTTCCGAGCAACCGAGAAACTGGTCTCTGGTGCTAAATGGTATGAAGGCGGATATCGTGCGAATATCGTTACCTATGCAATTGCCAAAGTTGTAAATGACACCAACGCACAAGGAATGGCAATCGATCTCGACGCAATCTGGCTAAATCAACAAATTCCGTCGAACCTCAAGAATGTTCTCCTACTTGCCGGTGCCGAAGCTCAGAACGTGATCACTAATCCACCTATGGGAGTACGAAACTTCAGTGAATGGGCAAAGCAGCAAGCGTGCTGGAAAGCACTTTCTGACCGGGAGCTGCATTACCCTGAAGAGTTCGACAAAATTCTGATTGACCCAGAGATCGCAAACGAACTTGTAAGAGCAACACGAGCCAACAAAGCTCTCGAAAAAGGTGTAGACGCGACGCTAGAGGTCCATCGTCTCGGAGCGACCTTTTGGACTCAGGCGCACAACTGGGCAAACGAACGCCGTCTTCTTTCACCACGCGAGAATGGAGTTTTGAAATACTGTGCCGCAATGCCTAACAAAATTCCGTCCGATAAGCAGTGTGCAATTGCAATGAGCACTTTGGAAAAATTGAAGGATGAAGGTTTTTCATCCAACGCCGATGAGAATGCCTTTTGATTTAGAAAATGATGTGCCAAGACACACAGTGCTGATAAACTAAGCTAGTGTCTGCTGGAAAAGCTGATTCTGCCGTTCCAAGCCTTACCTTGCATAGAATTTTCTGCTGTTTGTGATTGCGAAGCTTCGGAACCTTCAGTCTGACCTCGCCTGCCTTGGTGTGGAGCTTGCGGTCATAACCACCCGCGCAGGTGTCCCTGCGCGCTTCGGTTCGTTCGTATCGCGCCGCGCCGCAAAGTCGATCGGCTTCGGCATCCAACATCGTGTTCAGCGTCTCCTCAACCGCGTCCCTGACCATTTCACCCAGGTGATCCTTGATCCTCGCCTCATTGATGTGAACTGCTTTTCCCATCGGATTGTCGTCTTTCCCGTCCATTGTAAGTCCTCTCTGTCTGAAAGGAACCACCAGCAAATGCAAATGTGCGAAAGATTCTATACGTTATCACCAGATCTACCCTTGCAAATGTTGCAGGATAAGCTTAGCAACCTGCCTTGCGAGAAACGGTGGGACGGCGTTTCCTACTTGGACGTATTGTTGCGTTCGGTTACCAAAAAAAAGGTAATCATCAGGGAAGGTCTGCAACCGGGCGGCTTCACGTACGGTGAGACTACGGCACTGAATGGGGTCAGGGTGGATGAAATAATGCCCATCCTTGGAAATATGGCTTGTGACCGTTGTTGAGGCCGCATCGCCTAATTGCACCCGAAATCGGTCATTGAAGACGCCGGTATTCCAGTTACGATGTTGCGGGCTGAGTGACGACGGAAAATCGTGCGCCTTCGGGCTGTAACCATGAACGGCCCCAAACACCGATGTGAACAGGTAGCGTCCAAGATCGGTTGTCATGTGTCCACGGGTCTCATGCTGCGCGATTGCCCGTAGCTCCGGTCGTTCCAACCAACACAGAAGCTCGTCACGTGAGGTGCCGTAGCGTTCGGGAAGGCACGATGCCGTGCGATCATTCGGGGCCTCCATATTTATTTTCATGGCAACGGAACAAAATTTCTCCCGGAGCGGACTGGCGTCGTTCCCGTTGCAGATTCTTGCAAGTTGTTTCGCTGCCGCGAAAACTTCCCTTTGCCATGCCGAACTACTGTCTTGACCGCGACTGATTCCACTACGCAGCGCAGGCATTGTTCCTATGGCGTCACTGACAGTTCGTGGAATATTGGAAACCGTGGTATCAGCTCCTGAAGCCTTGCTTCTAATGTCAGTCCTTATTCCGACAATTATCACCCTATGCCGTCTCTGGGGAACACCAAAATTTTCGGCCTGTACAATAAAGTCAGATGCTTTCGTCGCCACTTTAAGACTAGCTCTCCCAGCTTCTAGCCGCACAGCGCAAATTTCGTATCGATGACCGCGTCGTTTTCCCAGCGAGGACAGGTCTTCCATCAACATCTCGAAGACAAGGCGACTTTCGACCTTCGAGGAGAGCATGCCCTTGACATTTTCCAAAACGAACACGGCGGGCCGAAGTTTGTCGAGCACCCGAATGTATTCACGGAAAAGGTAATGCCGTTCATCATTCTCGGGCACATAACTAGCATTACCCTTGACCCGTGCGCGTCCAGCCAAAGAATAAGCCTGACAGGGTGGACCACCGATTAGAATCGTGTCGTCGTAGCTGCTTTGCAAATTCTCAATTGAGTCATTTATTGCTGTGGCAGCAACTTCCGTTCCCAGAGTGAGTAAACGAACTTCGTTGATAGAGAGCTTCCACGCATGTTGGTCGACCGTAGACCAATCCGGTTCCGGGACAAGGCCAGCATGAAAATCGATGAATTGTTCGGGCAAGGTGCTGTACCGCAATCGGTAGTTGCGCAAGAATGCACGTAGTGTCAGGGTTCGATGGGCAAAAACTTCTTTCTCGACGGAAATAGCTATTCGAAACGGCGCATTTCCATCCTTGATTACCGATGCAAAACCCTCACCAAGTCCACCTGGACCGGCAAACAGGTCAACAACGCCGAAAGTGGCAGACAAATCAAACTCCTGATGTAACTGCTCCGACCAAAGTATACTGAGTTATACAACAATAGATAGGCCGCGCGCTCGGGTTTCTGAGAGAAAACGCTGCGAGCGAGGGGATACGGGGTTTTGAGGACTGGGCCATCCGTGGTATCTTTTAATGGAAAAACCACAAGATCACGGAGAGTTGACAAGTATGGCTCAAACAAAATTGTTTGGCTGTGTTTTTTCATTGTGCCAACTCTATTTTTCAGGTGTTGCACTAGCAGCATCCGATATCCAAGATCCGGTCTGCTCCGTTGGCCATCCATCTGACCGGCAGACTTTCATTCCGGCATTTGTCATAGATCAGCCAGGTCCGACCGGACTTGAAACCCCAAGCGCGGCCTGCGGTTTTCCCGCATGGTACAGCCTAGGCCTCGAACCCGGCGGATTCGGCTGCGCAGAGCATTCTCTGGCGCGGGGCGAAGTTCATTGCCGGTTCGCATCACCGTCATGGAAGGTCCTTCGCGGCATCGACAGAATGCGGGGCCGAGTGGAAAAACCAGGAATTGAGGAGTGTGGTTCGGCAACGGGTTTTTTTCTTTCTTCCAAAAGCGCCGCGCGGTGTCTTGTGAACCGGCGTATCAGAGCAGCGGAGTTGCAGGCAAAATGAATGCGGCGGCGACCGCGGACCGGAATTTCGCAGGCCGGAATCGTCGAGGAATTTGCAAAAGTCTTAAAATATATTACTTAAGTTCAATTTTTTTGCCTGCTAACACCCAATTTATCCTGGGCCTGACCGAACAAAGGTCCTTAAATCATACAAGCGGTCTCGTCAGTGGGGACGTCAAAGACGATATAATGCGGAGAGTTGCAAACCCAGCCTAACCAGCCAAATTCTTATATGTGCATCACGAAGAGCAGCTGTACGATTTGGAATTCCAATTTCAGCTTACGATTTTGCGCAAAGCAGCCAATTGAGTCTTGCGTCAAATTCAAAGCGACGAGCGACCAAAATGCCAATTCCTTTGCTTAACCCTACAAAATTAAGAATCAAATTTAGATTGTCTTCGACAACGCATTAGCAA